>NC_003197.2:3643087-4857450 GCF_000006945.2 Salmonella enterica subsp. enterica serovar Typhimurium str. LT2 | reverse complement strand
TATTATTTTAAAAATTACAGCACGTTATTTTGTTAGTTTTTTTTCAATATCATGGACCAAACGGTGCAACATTACCGTATCTCGCTGTCCCAGCAGGCCGATTCGCTGTTGTAGCCAGTCGGTTAATTTGTGGTCATCGGCCGCCTCCAGAGTCGTTAGCAGGCGTAAAAGGCGCGCGCGTAACGCCTGTAACTGCGATTCATCAGCAATATCAACGGATTCTGTGGTCTGTTGCATTAAACCTGCTAATTGATAGCAATACACCATGACCGCCTGACCCAGATTGAGCGAAGGGTAATCCGCCGCCATCGGCACGCCGGTCAATACATCCGCCAGCGCCAGCTCGTCATTGGTCAGACCGGAATCCTCACGGCCAAAAACCAGCGCGGCATGACGCATCCAGCGTGATTTTTCCTGTAATAAGGGAACCAGTTCAGCGTGCGAAGCGTAGTAATGAAATTTTGCCCGGCTGCGGGCTGTCGTCGCTACGGTAAAATCCACATCGTGGAGTGCGTCGGCAAGGGTGTGGAAAACCTCAATATTATCAATAATATCTCCAGATCCATGTGCGACCCAACGGGTGGCGGGCTCCAGGTGCGCCTGGCTGTCGACAATACGCAGGTCAGTAAATCCCATGGTCTTCATAGCCCGGGCGGCTGCGCCAATATTTTCCGCTCTGGCGGGAGCGACAAGAACAATTGTTACACGCATTTCATTACTCTTTTTGACTAATTTACAGGAAATTAGCTGGCGTTTGTAAGCATATTACGCTTCGCAAATTTACAAAATTTTAACTGATATCACTGAAAAAGCATTTTTGATTTCGTAAAAGACGCTACACTATTGCGTATCTGTACTATTGCTGTTTATGTTAACAGAACATCGTTATCCTACTGTTTATTTAGGATAATTTAATTTAAAATAGATCCTGTTCTTTGGATTCATCACATTTATTAGTTGGCTTACGTAACTAGTTGGAATATTGCAAATTTGTGATGAAAGCTAGCATTTAGCTACGATGATTTCATCAAACTGTTAACGTGCTACAATTGAACTTGATATATGTCAACGAAGCGTAGTTTTATTAGGTGTCCGGTACGTCTTAGCCTGTTATGTTGCTGTTAAAATGGTTAGGATGACAGCCGTTTTTGACACTGTCGGGTCCAGAGGGAAAGTACCCACGACCAAGCTAATGATGTTGTTGACGTTGATGGAAAGTGCATCAAGAACGCAATTACGTACTTTAGTCATGTTACGCCGATCATGTTAATTTGCGACATGCATCAGGCAGGTCAGGGACTTTTGTACTTCCTGTTTCGATTTAGTTGGCAATTTAGGTAGCAAACATGCAGACCCCGCACATTCTTATCGTTGAAGACGAGTTGGTAACACGCAACACGTTGAAAAGTATTTTCGAAGCGGAAGGCTATGATGTATTCGAAGCGACAGATGGCGCGGAAATGCATCAGATCCTCTCTGAATATGACATCAACCTGGTGATCATGGATATCAATCTGCCAGGGAAAAACGGTCTCCTGTTAGCGCGTGAACTGCGTGAACAGGCTAACGTTGCGCTGATGTTCCTGACGGGCCGCGATAACGAAGTCGACAAAATTCTCGGCCTCGAAATCGGCGCGGATGATTACATCACCAAACCGTTTAACCCACGCGAATTGACCATCCGTGCCCGCAACCTGCTGTCCCGTACCATGAACCTGGGTACCGTCAGCGAAGAGCGTCGTAGCGTTGAAAGCTACAAGTTCAACGGTTGGGAACTAGATATCAACAGTCGTTCACTGATCGGCCCGGACGGCGAGCAGTATAAACTACCGCGCAGCGAGTTCCGCGCGATGCTGCACTTCTGCGAAAACCCTGGCAAAATTCAGTCGCGCGCAGAGCTGTTGAAGAAAATGACCGGCCGCGAGCTGAAGCCGCATGACCGTACTGTTGACGTTACCATTCGTCGTATTCGTAAGCATTTCGAATCCACGCCGGATACGCCGGAAATCATCGCCACCATTCACGGCGAAGGTTATCGCTTCTGCGGCGACCTGCAGGATTAATTCGGCCCAGGCGCCAAACTGTAAAAACAGCCGGTAAGTTATTCTTACTGGCTGTTTCTTATGTCCCCCTTCCGCTAAGCGGCCTCGCTTTCCCTCCTGACCTGCCGTTATGACGTACTCTTTTACATAAAAATTGTCGTATAGCGCTGTTTATCTCAGCTTGCGAAAGTTAAGGTAGTTTGTGTATTTACATTAAAGAGTAATACACGGGATTTGTTAGTCCCCAAAAAATAAGGGGATGCTCACAGGACGTGAGGTTTCAAAGGATGAAAAAATCACCATTATGCTGCTACCTGTTTTGTGCAGCGATGTCAGCTTCATCAGCCGCGCTGGCTGCTACCGCGCCGGTCTCCGCAGGCGTTATTCATTTCAAAGGCCAGATTGTCGAATATGGTTGTAATCTTGCGCCTCACGATCGCAATATCGAGGTATCATGTTTGCGGAATAATATCCCCCATTTGCAGACAGTCGCCACACCGTCTGGAAACGCTATTTCGTTGATGAATGGAATCGCCACGGTACGGCACGTGTCGTTAAAAGATCATCCGGAGATTCAAAGCCTGATCGTCCAGTACCGCTAACCGCTTATGGCTCCCGCCGGGAGGAGTTCCGGCAGGCGGCGATTTCGCTCAGTAAAACGCCGCCCGCCTGCATTTTGTACTTTTCTCTCATTCGTATCCTCCAATAGCGATGTTCATCGCTTCGCTATCCTGTACGCTCTACGCGCTCGTTAAGCACGGTACCTATGATAGCTGTCATAAAATGATTGCAAATAAAATCATCACATTTACTATGGTTAACCTTACAAACAGCGTTGTCGCTCATGCATTGATAAGGTGAATACATTGACTTAAATATTCTTGTTGGCTATTTTAATTTACTTAATTATAATTTTAAGTGAATATTAAATTTATGTTTACCTTTTAATAGTCAACCACTTTATCAGCCATAATAATGGGGAAGATATGAAGCAGTTAAACGGCGGGAATGTGTATCGTCCCACAGGGAAAGAAAAAAACCTGCAAGCCATTTTAAATATTCATCGGCACGTTATTCAAAACATCTCCCCTGTCACTATTACAGCCGGTAAAACACTGGATATCAAGATTGATAATCAATCCCACATCCTGTTAATCACTAAAGGCGCTATTAAAGTATGTCGGCGTATCGACAGCATTGTAATGGGCTGCGGTGTCTCACCAATGATTTTAGGCCTTGTAGATGCCTATGCTGACTTATACCAGTTAGAAGAGAATTCAGACGTCTTTTTTATCGCCGAAACCACCTGTGAATATTATCCTGTCCCAGTAAAAGATTTTGTGGAAATAGCTGATGAAAAGCATCTCTGGCGTGACATTTCGAACATCCTGATGTACCGCATTGCTTTCATGACTAACCGTGACAGAAATCTTATCGGGCAGGACGCCTATAGCCAGATAAAAGCGCTGTTACTTGAACTGTGGTCGTATCCTGAAAGCTCACGATTTGAGATCAATGCACAGAACTTCATACAGCAGAGAACCGGGCTTTCACGCAGCCGTATCATGCAGGTACTTTCAGAACTAAAAGCGGGGGACTATATAAAAATACTGCATGGAAGACTGTTAGAGCTTCGAAACCTGCCGGTTTCATTTTAAACGGACAAGCGTCGTATATTATTAAAAATAAAGCAATATAGAGTTAAATAAATCCTCCAGGAAATAATAACTATTATCAAAAAAGAGATCTTGCTCTATAAATCCAGTCATCAACCATACTTCTTTAGTGGTATTTTATTAAACTTTGTTACCGGGTCCGAAACTGGACTGCCGTTCAATATTGCATCAGAATTTTTATTGAGTTCATAGTTGATATACGTAGAATAGCCGCCTGCTTATCTACAGAACAGAAAGAAGCGCATACAGAGTAAAATATAATATTTTATTTTATATGGCTATCTTTATTTTTCAGCGAATAGAATCAGGCAACAATTAATATGTTTAATAAGAAAATAATCATCCTGGCAATGTTAACTGCCGTAGCATCCACACCGGTATTTGCCCAGAACACGATTACGTTCAATGGCAAAATTTACGATCAGGCGTGTACGGTTCAGGTGAATGGCTCCACGGATACCACCATTGATTTGGGTAATTACAGCAAAGAACGCATCGCGGAAAAAGGCGCCACAACCGATTACGTGCCGTTTACCGTAAGCCTGGTTAGCTGCCCGGAAGCAGGGACTGGCGTACCAACCCAAGCCATGTTCCGCTTCCACGGCGCAACAGATGATTCTAACCCAACGTACTTCAAAAACGCGGACGAAGGATCGGAAACGGGCGCCGCGGGTGTCGGTATTTCTATTCAGAACGCTTCACATAGCGATGTGACAGATAACACGGATGATGCCGCAGTAAACCTGCCAACCGACGGCTCGACAGCAGACTTTACCTATTACGCCGCCATGGCAAACGATGGTTCCGCAACCGTAACCGGTGGAGATGTTAGCACTCAGGTTACGTATACCGTTTCGTATCAGTAAGGCATTCTCATCCTGATGTGGACAGGCAGGATGCCAGTCCATAGCGTAAAACATCTTTACAGAGTAAAAAATGAAACACATAAAGAAATCCGTGTTGGCCGTATTACTGACAAGCCATGTTGCCCATGCCAGCATTGTTGTTGGCGGAACCCGACTGGTTTTCGACGGCAATAATGATGAGTCGTCAATCAATGTAGAGAATAAAGACAGCAAAGCGAATCTTGTTCAGTCATGGTTATCGGTTGCCGATCCCCAGGTCACAAATAAGCAGGCGTTTATTATCACCCCGCCTCTTTTTCGCCTTGATGCCGGGCAAAAGAACAGTATTCGGGTTATTCGCTCTGGCGCCCCCCTACCTGCAGATCGGGAGTCTATGTACTGGCTCAATATTAAGGGTATTCCTTCTATTGATGATAATGCCTCCGCGAACCGCGTGGAAATCTCCATTAATACCCAAATAAAGCTTATATATCGACCGCCAGCATTAACAAAATCAACGCCTGATAGCCAGAGCCAACAATTAAAATGGCAGACGGCAGGTGATGTTATTACCGTAAATAACCCCACTCCCTATTATATGAACTTTGCCAGTGTGACGCTTAACAGCCATGAAGTGAAATCAGCGACCTTCGTTCCGCCAAAATCATCAGCGTCATTTAAATTGGGTTCTACTGCCGCCCCTCATGGCACGGTAACGTGGCGATTAATCAGCGATTATGGGATGAGTTTAGAGCCGCATTCCGGTTCATTCTAGCCATTAACGACTTCATTTTACTTTTACCCTTTCAGGACTTTTACTGTGCAATTCTCCAGAGTAGAGCCCCGTTCTCAATTAGCGTTATCGTTTCTCTTTATATGCTGTTCCATAAAACCAGCGTTAGCGCATGATCATTTTAATCCATTATCGTTGGAAAATGATGAACCGGGCGTGGAGAATGTCGATCTATCGGTTTTCGAAAAGGGGGGGCAGGCAGAAGGCACCTATAATGTTGATATTTATATTAATAACACCAGTGTTGAAACAAAAAATATTGCCTTTAAAAATAAAAAATCAGCAGATAATAAGCTCTCCCTACAGCCGTGTCTTAGCGTTGAACAACTCAAGCAGTGGGGCGTAAAAACAGAAAACTTCCCCGAGCTTAAAAATGACCCAAACGGGTGTACCGATCTTAGTCTGCTGGCTGGCGCTGTAGCAAAGTTTAATGTCATCGGTAACCGGCTGGATTTAGCGATCCCTCAAATCGCGTTGATCGCCGACCCGCGAGAATTCGTCCCTACCAGCGAATGGGATGAAGGCATTAATGCTTTTTTGCTGAACTACAGTTTTACCGGATCGCAGGATCACGATATTGATGAAAACCGGACGGAAAATAGCGAATACGCTAACCTGCGCCCTGGTATTAACATTGGCGCATGGCGTTTTCGTAACTACTCAACCTGGAATCATGATAGCGATGGGCAAAATAGCTGGGATTCTGCCTACACCTATGTTTCTCGCGATATCGAATTTTTAAAAGGACAGCTGATCGCCGGGGAAAATAACACGCCCGCGGACGTCTTTGACAGTATTTCATTTAAGGGCGTACAGATCTCTTCTGATGACGATATGTTGCCGGACAGTATGAAAGGGTTCGCCCCGGTCATTCGCGGGGTGGCCAAAAGCAGCGCGCAGGTAACCGTTGAACAAAACGGTTATACCATCTACAAAACTAACGTTCCGGCGGGTCCATTCGCCATCAACGATCTTTATCCAACCGGCGGTTCGGGCGACCTGTACGTCACCATCAAAGAATCCGATGGTTCTGAACAGCATTTCATTGTGCCCTACGCCAGCGTTCCGGTATTACAGCGTGAAGGCCACCTGAAATACGACCTGACGGTAGGCCGCACGCGTTCATCAGATACGCATTCCGCGCAACAGAACTTCGCTGAACTGACGGCCTTATACGGATTAGCAGGCGGCATAACCGCCTATGGCGGAATAGAGAGTACGCTGAGCAATGATGTTTATCATGCGGCGCTCATCGGGACAGGCTTAAACCTTGGCGATCTGGGCGCATTGTCTTTAGACGTCACCAACTCATGGTCAAAAATTAAAGCAGGCGATGTGGTTAGCGATACGCTTACCGGACAATCCTGGCGTATTCGTTACAGCAAAGATATTCAGTCAACAGGCACCAATTTCACTGTCGCCGGCTACCGTTATTCGACCAAAGATTACTACGCTCTTGAGGATGTGCTGGATACCTATAGCGATAATAGTCACTATGATCATGTCCGCAATCGCACCGACCTGTCGTTATCGCAAGACATTATCTACGGTTCCATTTCACTCACTTTATATAATGAAGATTACTGGAATGACACTCATACCACATCATTAGGTATTGGCTATAACAACACATGGCATAACGTAAGCTATGGCATTAACTATTCTTATACGCTGAACGCCGATAATTCTCAGGATGAAGACGACGATACGGAAGACAGTAATGACCAGCAAATTTCAATCAATATTAGTATTCCGTTAGATGCCTTTATGCCGTCAACGTATGCCACCTACAATATGAACTCCGCGAAAGACGGCGATACCACGCATACTGTCGGTTTAAACGGAACAGCGCTGGCACAGAAAAATCTCTCATGGAGCGTTCAGGAAGGTTATTCCTCTCAAGAGAAAGCCACCAGCGGTAATGTGAGCGCAACCTATAACGGGACGTATGCGGATATTAACGGCGGATATAGCTACGATAATCATATGCGTCGCCTGAATTATGGCGTTCAGGTCGGCGTACTGTTACATCGAAATGGCCTGACACTATCCCAGCCAATGGACGACACCATCATATTGGTTAAAGCCCCTGGCGCAGCGGGTGTCCCCGTGAATAACGAAACGGGCGTGGACACCGATTTTCGGGGTTATGCCGTCGTACCTTATGCTTCGCCTTACCATCGTAATGAAGTCTCTTTAGATACGACGGGCATTAGAAAAAATATTGAGCTCATTGATACCAGTAAAACGCTGGTGCCTACCCGTGGCGCGGTGGTCAGGGCTGAATATAAAACCAATATTGGTTACAAGGCATTGATGGTATTAACCCGCATAAACAATCTTCCTGTTCCTTTTGGCGCGACCGTCTCGTCTTTAACAAAACCAGACAATCACAGCAGTTTTGTTGGTGATGCGGGGCAGGCCTGGTTAACCGGACTGGAAAAACAAGGGCGGTTATTAGTGAAGTGGGGACCAACAGCAGCAGACCAGTGTCAGGTCTCTTATCGTATACCGAGCTCCCCCTCCGCTTCTGGCGTAGAAATCTTACACGAGCAATGCCAGTGATTCTGGTGGGATAAAAGATGAATATGAACAGATTTGCTGCATTAGCCGCCCTGTTAACGTTCACGGGTCTGGCATTATGGTCGCCCTCGATCAGCGCGGCATACAATACCGCAGATGCCGTAGGCATTAACGTTACGGGATTAATTTATGCCGATCCGTGTACCGTGACGGTCCCCGACACGCTCTCTCTTGGACAATATGCCCGGGCGGATATCGCCGTGGCCGGTGGCAATACCGCCACCATTCCTTTCACCATAAAAATGACGAATTGCCCGGCAACGACCACAAAAGCCGCGATTTCATTTAACGGCGTACCTTATCCCGATCCAAATTATGCTTCTGCGATTTATGCAAACAGCGCGGCCAATCCGGCGCAGGATTTAGGATTACAGCTTTTTAACCTGGACGGTAAAAGTCTGGTCAATCTGGCCAACAACGTCACTTACACGGTGGATATCAACAGTAATACCCATGAAGCCAATTTGCCTGTCGCCGCAAGGATGTATACCCCGCACGGAAAAGTCACGGCAGGGGATTTCACGTCCGTTGTGACGATCACTATTGCATGGCAATAACATCTTTCTATTTCACCTGGTATAAAAGCAGGAATTTTTCATGAGAAGGTTATATCTGGCGCTTATTCTGCTGTTCGCGTATTCCGGTCATAGTTACGCCTCCTGTAAACGTTCCGGTAATGAAGGCGCGATCACTATCACCCCGCCGTCGCAGCTTGTGGTGGATAGCCACGCCTATACCGCAGGCGAGGTGTTGTGGCAATCGGGCTGGGTTTCCACCTCCGAAGTCACAATGGATGGCTGTAGTCGCGATTATAAGGTCGGTTTTTTATATGAACCCGGTAGCGCGCAGTCAAATACATCAGCGACAATCAATGCGAATGACGGGAACAACACGCCGGTATTTAGCACCGGGATTTCCGGCGTGGGCGTTGCGATTAAAACCCAAACGAATGCTGGCCCTTACGATAATGTCATGCCAATCGATAATACCTACCATAATGGCGATGGCAATAAAACACACCATGCGATGGCTCCCGCCTACAATGTTGAACTGGTCGCCTTAGGCGGTCCGATCACCTCCGGTACCGCGACATTCCAAAGCCCACTGGCGCGCGTATCTTTTCGCGATAGCGCAACGGAAGACTCCGGCGGCGATATCCTGACCCATCTGTATTTGGGGAATACGCAATTGATTATGAAAGCGATGGGATGTCGGGTAGAAACACCTGCCATCACCGTGGATTTAGGCAGCGTCAATTTAGGCAGTTTCGCTAACAGTCAAACCGCGGGCACAGGCGAGCAGGATATCCTATTGACCTGCGAACAAGGCACCGCTATTTCCGCATCGTTAAGCGCCCAACCGGCCAGCGGAAATAACCCTGATAATTCAGTCATCCAGTTGAGCAATGCGAGCGCGCCAACCAGCGCAACCGGCGTTGGCGTACAGTTGGGTATTCAGGCGCCGGACGCCGGTTTCTTTACCGGCAGTTTGCCAATCAATCAAAAAATTGATCTCTTTACTCACACGATTACCACCAATGCCGATGGCAGCCAGACGGTTAACGGCGGAACCATGAATATGTCGACCACCCTGAAAATTAGCGCGCGCTACTATAAAACCGCCGCCACGGTAACGGCCGGGCAAGCGAATGCCACGGCAACATTAAACCTGACCTATAACTAACGGCATCACAGTTTCTGGCGCTGCGCGGGAAAACGTTAACGCGCGCGCCCGTTAGATTTATTTCCACAAACGTAATTCGTCATCTTTTACTGGCGGTAATGACTTACGTTGCTGACAAGAGAGCGAATACCAGTCCAGATGGCGCGTCAGGAACATCACGCCGCCAAGCGCCAGTAGCAGAACGCCGGTACCCAGAAGCAACGAGCTATCTTCCGAACGCAGCAATCCCCACATCACGCCATCCAGCGCCAATAACGCTAACGTAAACAGCACGCTATTGCGCCATCCTTTCAGCACCGCCTGCAAATAAACGCTATTCATCAACGCGCCCACCAGGCTTGCGGCGATCCAGGCTGGCGTGAAACCGATATGTTCCGACAGTGCCAGCAACAGCAGGTAGAACATCACCAGCGATAACCCCACCAGCAGATACTGCATCGGGTGTAACCGCTGCCCCGTCAGGGTTTCGAAGACAAAGAACGCCATAAACGTTAGCGTAATCAACAAAATGGCATATTTCGTCGCTCTGTCCGTCAGTTGATACTGATCGGCTGGCGTCGATACAGCGACGCTAAACGCCGGTAAGTTGTCCCAATCCACCTTTTGCGCATCAGCAAACTGTTCGCCGAGATTCGTGGCAAACCGGCTGGTTTGCCACTGGGCCTGAAATCCTGAACCGCTGATTTCGCGTTTACCGGGAAGAAAATCCCCCACAAAATTTGGGTGCGGCCAGTTACTGGCCAGGGTCATTTCACTGCTACGCCCGACGGGAACCAGTGAAAAGCTGCCGGTTCCGCTTAAATTTAGCGACATATCCAACGTCAGGTTGCGCGTCGCCCACTGACTGTCCGGCAGCGGGATATGAATGCCCTCTCTACTTTCCGGTAAGCCGGTCCCCGGCTCTACAGTGAGCGTTTCACCATTCACCTGCGGCGCTTTTACTGCGCTGATACCGCGCGCATCGCCGACGCCCACGACGATAAAGGGCTTTCCAAGGGTAATGTTCGGTCTGTTCAGCTCATGCAGACGGGCCACATCAAACTCCGCCTTTATCGCCATATCGGTATGCCACACCTGCCCCTGATAAATACCTATTTTTCGCGCTTCAACGTTTTGATTGCCTTCAACCAATAGCGACTCCGGCAGCCAAAAATAGAGATAGCTGCGCTTATACTGGACCTCTTTCTCCTCTTCCAGCACGGTATAGAGCTCTGTCACCGGAATCGCCACCAGCGGGCCGACAACCTTTTGTGGGCCGCTGGTACTCTGACGAATAGCGGCTTCTACATGGCTTCGATAATCAGCACGCTCCACGATGGTGTGCCGTACCATCATCAGGGGAATTAACAGCAGGATCATGGCGCCGCCTAACGTAATCATTTTCCACAACAGGGGGGATTTCAACATAGCGTTCTCCTTTGCAATGCCAGCAGTGTAAGAACGCGATGTGGGGAGAATTTGAAGTTATGTGAAGTGACGGTGAAGTGTCAACGAGGCCAGCACGCCGCCTTCGGGACGATTGCACAACGTCACCTCACCGTTGAGGAGCCGCGCCGCCTCGCTGACAAACGCCAGCCCAAGCCCGCTGCTTTTACGCCCGTTTTCACGGGGCAACGAATAGAATCGGTCGAAAATGCGCGGCAGCGCAAAATCAGGAATACCACAGCCGGAATCCGTCACCTGCAGGATCGCTTTCTCCCCCATCGGCTGAGCGCTTAATGTGATAACGCCATTTTCAGGCGTAAAGTCGATGGCATTGTCCAACACATTGCCCAACGCCTGCGCCAGAAGCTCCGCGTCGGCGACGACAACCAGCGAGGAAGGCCGTAGAGTAAGCGTGATCTTTTTTGCCGCCAACTGAATACTGCGCGCCTCGCTAAGCTGCGTAAATAGCTCATCAACAGCAACCGGCGCGAGAGGGATATCCTGTCGGTTTTCCAGCCGCGCCTGGCGCAGCAGGGTTTCTACCAGCGCCTGCATTCGCGTATTTTGCGCCAGTATATTCTCTGTAAAGCGGGTAACCACATCCGCGGGCGGTCCTTCACGCAGAATCTCCGCCGCGCCGCGTATCGCCGCCAGCGGACTTTTCAGCTCATGAGTCAACGCATACACATACTGCTCAATCTCATTCTTGCCTTCCAGCTTAATGCGCATACTCTCCAGCGCCTGCGCCAGTTTACGCAGCTCGCTGCTGCCTAATGCAGGTAACGCAAGCGGGCGGTTTTCGGTGACGGAATCCGCATAGCGCGTCAACCGGGCGATGGAGCGGTTAATCCACCAGACCATCCCCGCGCCAATCGCCAGCGCAATTCCCAGTAAAACGGCGCTGGCCCACAGAATGCGCCGTTCGCTGCGCTTAATCACCGGCGCCATTGCCGCATTCGGTTTGCCGACAGTCAGGACGCCGATAATCCGTCCATCGCTGATTATCGGCGCGGCTACGTACATCACGGTGCTATTGGGATCGGCAGCATCTTTTGCCGTGCTGCGGGCGCCATACTGTCCGCGCAGCGTAAGCCAGACGTCATTCCAGCGAGAATAATCCTGCCCCACCGCTTTGTTTTCCGAATCAAACAACACCTTCCCCTGCGCATCCGTCATGTAGATATGGTATTCATTGCGCACTTTGACGATCCCGCTGATATTGGCGCGAAACGGGCGATGTTGCAGTTGGGCGAATGCCTTCGCCAACTGGCCGTCAGTCGGGTTGCCGGAAAGGAGATCGTCGCGGGCCAGCGCCGCCAGCAGCGTTGCGGTGTCAATCAGCGTCCCTTCCGTCGCGCGGCGGACGCCCGGCTTTATCTCCTGAACGAAGATAGACAGCACAAACACGGCGGCGACGGCGACAATAAGAAAGTAGCCCAGCAGCAAACGCATTCCGATGCGCATCAGACGCTCCTCAGGCTGTATCCCATTCCACGATGCGTGTTAATTGGCGAGAGCTCCGGATTGATCGCGCGTAGTTTAGCGCGCAGGGTTTTGATGTGTGTATCGACCGTCCGATCGAAGGTCTCCTGGGCATCAGACCAGACAATATCCATCAATTGCTGGCGCGAGTACACGCGCTCCGGCGACAGCAGCAGGGTTTTAAGGAGCAGAAACTCATAACGCGTCAGCGAGAGCGGCGTACCAAACCAGGCGATCTGCGCCGCCGGTTCATTGAGTTCAAAATGTCCGGTACGCACCACCGGCGACGGCGCAGCAAACTTTTTCACCCGGCGCAGCAGCGTGCGCACGCGGGCGCTCACTTCGCGCGGCGAGAACGGCTTGGCGACATAATCATCTGCGCCAATCTCCAGACCAAGCAATCGATCCACTTCATCGCTACGGGCAGTCAGGAAAAGAATCGGCAGCGCAGGATGGCGTTCCAGCAACTGCCGACACAGCTCAAAGCCGCTGATATCCGGTAGTCCCACATCGAGAATCACCGCATCCGGCCGTTGCTGACGCGCTTTTTCCAGCGCGGGCAGCCCGCGAGCGAATAGCTCAACGGTAAACCCTTCCAGTTGCAGGGTGTAGATGAGCGTATCGGCGATTCCCTGTTCATCCTCGACTAACCAGACCTGCGGTTGCTGCATACTCTTTCCCTGTTATTGTCGCCACGGCATGACCGGCACCGCGCTGATGGCGTTCTTCGGCGACCCGTCGACTACTTTGTCGGAGTAGGCCAGATACGCCAGCGTGTTGCGTTTCTCATCATAGAAACGCACGACCTGCAATGACTTAAATATCAATGAGGTGCGTTTTTTGAACACCACCTCTCCCTGCGCCTTGCCGTTCTTAATTTTGTCGCTCAGTTCAATAGGCCCGACCTGCTGGCAAGAGATAGCGGCGTCAGACGTATCTTCCGCCAGCCCCAATCCGCCTTTTATGCCGCCCGTTTTCGCCCGGCTAACATAGCACGTCACGTTTTTGACATCAGGATCGTCAAAAGCTTCCACCACGATTTTATGGTCAGGACCGAACATTTTAAATACCGTATCGACTGAACCAATTTGTTCCGCGCGGGCGCTCTGCCCCAGCAGCAACAAAATTGAGAAAAGTACTAAGCTCTTGTATTTCATATTGTTACCATTCATAAAAGTTACGTTGCGTAATTATTAGACATTCTAAAATAAAATGGTTATAGATCACAGGATTAGAATAATTACCTGTCACGTTGCCTAAAAAAAGCATTTAAGCTCAAAAAAAACACTGAATGCTAAAAGAACAAAAAATGCTATTATCCTCTTACCTGATATCGGGTGCTCGTTGTTGAAAGGATGGGGATATTTTATGGATCAGGCTGGCATAATTCGCGACCTGTTAATCTGGCTGGAAGGTCATCTGGATCAGCCGCTGTCACTTGACAATGTGGCGGCAAAAGCAGGCTATTCCAAGTGGCACCTGCAGAGAATGTTTAAGGACGTGACGGGCCACGCCATTGGCGCTTACATCCGCGCCCGTCGTTTATCGAAATCAGCAGTGGCGCTGCGTTTGACCGCGCGTCCAATTCTGGATATTGCTCTTCAGTACCGCTTCGATTCTCAGCAAACCTTTACGCGCGCCTTTAAGAAACAGTTTTCCCAGACGCCAGCGCTGTATCGCCGCTCCTCGGAATGGAGCGCCTTTGGCATTCGCCCGCCATTACGGCTGGGCGAGTTTACCGTGCCGGAACATCAGTTCGTTACGCTGGAAGATACGCCGCTCCTTGGCGTCACGCAGAGCTATTCCTGCTCGCTGGAACAGATTTCCGACTTCCGCCACGAAATGCGCGTGCAATTCTGGCATGATTTCCTCGGTCATTCGCCAACTATTCCGCCAGTGCTTTATGGGCTTAATGAAACGCGCCCCAGCATGGAGAAAGACGATGAGCAGGAAGTATTCTATACCACCGCACTGCCGCAAGAGCAGGCCGATGGCTATGTTCAGTCGGCGCATCCCGTGCTGTTGCAGGGTGGTGAATACGTCATGTTCACCTATGAAGGGTTAGGAACCGGCGTGCAGGATTTTATCCTGACCGTTTACGGCACCTGTATGCCAATGCTGAATCTGACCCGTCGTAAAGGACAGGATATAGAGCGATACTACCCGTCAGAAGATACCAAAACCGGCGATCGCCCTATCAACCTGCGCTGCGAATTTCTGATCCCGATTCGCCGTTAACGCTGTAGCTCATCCAATGCAGGGGCGTCCAGATGCGAAACGTCCCCTGCGGTTTCTACCACCCAGCCAGACGCCAGCCACTGACTTTCCTGGTAATCGATGCGGGAAATAGAGCAGTTGCGCAAACGTAACCGGCGTTCCGCCCAGGCGGGTAGTCCCAGTATAGTACTGACCAGACAGCCCAACGCGATACCGTGACTGACCAATAAAGGTCGGCTGCCCTGCGGTAGCTCCAGACAGGACGCCAGCGCGGCATGAACGCGATCGCTCAACTCCTGCATCGATTCCCCGCCGGGAATGCGGCCATCCTGCGTGCCGTTGACCAGCTGACGACGCCAGCCCTCTTCTTCTTCCGTCAGCGAATCGATCTGGCGCTTTTCCAGCACGCCCATATCCAGCTCGCGCAGGCGGGAGTCAAAGGTGATATCACACCCGCACGCCTGGGCGATAATCTCCGCCGTGCGTTTTGTGCGGCCTAAATCGCTGCTGATGATATGGGTGATGCCGAGGCTACGGGCGCGTTCTCCTACCTGCATGGCCTGCTGCTCGCCTTTTGCTGTCAGGGGACTGTCCGATTGGCCCTGAATACGTCGCTCGGCGTTCCACTGCGTTTCACCGTGGCGAACAAGGTATACCTGTAACATGTTTTTTTTCCGTTATACTGCGATAAATTTTTAAAACTGAGCTTAATTATGCACCAGGTTATCTCTGCGACCACCAATCCTGCCAAAATTCAGGCAATTCTACAGGCATTTGAAGAGATTTTCGGCGAAGGATCGTGCCATATTACGCCCGTCGCCGTCGAGAGCGGCGTACCGGAGCAGCCCTTCGGAAGCGAGGAAACGCGTGCTGGCGCACGAAATCGCGTGGATAATGCGCGACGCCTGCATCCACAAGCTGATTTCTGGGTAGCCATTGAAGCCGGAATTGACGATGACGCCACCTTCAGTTGGGTGGTGATTGATAACGGCGTTCAGCGCGGTGAAGCGCGATCGGCCACGCTACCGCTGCCCGCCGTCATTCTCGACAGAGTCCGCCAGGGAGAAGCGCTTGGCCCGGTAATGTCGCAGTACACAGGTATTGATGAGATTGGTCGTAAAGAGGGCGCCATTGGCGTATTTACCGCCGGAAAATTAACGCGCTCCAGCGTTTACTACCAGGCGGTGATCCTGGCGCTCAGCCCGTTTCATAACGCGGTGTATCGATAATTATTTGCGCTATATTGTAAGCCTGATAAGCACAGCGCCATCAGGCATTTCGCGGCGATGTTGCCGGATGGCCGCTTCGCCTTATCCGGCCTACGAGCAAATCAGGCGTTTTTCAGCAGTACGTTCTCAAGCCAATGACGCAGTTCAACCGGCGCGGATTTCAGGCTGTTTGACCCGCGCGTGATGGTGGCGATGCCCGCCCCCAGCTCGGTTTTCAACTCGCGCTGGCTCATTTCGCCACGCAACAACTCCTCAATAATGCGCACGCGCGTTCCCAGCGCTTCACGCTCGTCCGGCGTAAGCATCAGTTGTAATAAAGGCAGATGCAGATCCTCTGCATATGCCTGACGGAGTAACTCCACAAAACGAAGCCACTCCTGATTACGTTGTTCGGCGATAGCCGATGAATAAGGGGAATGCTGGGTCATGTTATACCGCCGTTTGTACTGTTACACGAGTACAAATGATAACATAACCCGTCTGCATTAATACCGTCGCTGCCACTCAGAGTCGCTCATTAAGGCCTCTTTCTGCCCCATAAAGTGGCGATAGTAAGCGTCATAGGCCAGAACGTTTTTCACGTAGCCGCGCGTTTCCGAAAAGGGAATGCTTTCGACAAACGCTACGGCATCGATACGCCCGGCGCTATTGCCAAGCCAGGTGCGCACGCGCCCCGGCCCGGCGTTATACGCCGCCGAGGCGAAAATACGGTTATTACCAAACTGCTGATAGACATACTGCAAATAGCTGGTGCCAATGTTGATGTTGGTCTCCGGCTCCAGCAGTTGGCCGGGGCCGCGGTAGTCCGGAATCGAAAACATTTTCACCGTATGGGTGGCCGTTCCCGGCATAATCTGCATTAAGCCGCTGGCCCCTACCGGCGATTTTACTTTCGGGTTCCAGGCGCTCTCCTGGCGGGCAATCGCCATGGCATAGCTTTGTGAGATATCTTTTCCGCGGGTATAGCGGGTAAAAAGATCGTTATACGCCAGCGGGAAACGCTCCTCCAGATGATCCCACAGTTTTCCGGCGATCGTCGCCTGTACGCTCAGATCCCACCAGTGCTGGTTAAACGCATAGCGCGCCAACTGCGCCTGTTCAGATTTACTACGGCTTTTTACCAGATTCGCCCATTCGCTGCGCGCCGTGTTATCCAGGTTCCAGTACATCAGCTCCCGTACACGCGCCATCTCCGGCCCCTGCGTCAACGCGCTGTTTACGTTGGCGGGCGCTTTATCGATTTTAAGCGTGTACTCTTCGCCTAAACGCTGCGCCGCAACCATCGGATAAAAACCGCGCTTCTGCATTAAAGCATGAAGGATCTCTTTCGCTTCGGCGTCACGACCGCGCTCCAGCAATAAATCCGCCTGCCAGTAACGCCACTCGTCTTTCTCTTTCGCCTCCATTGGCAGGCGGGCAAGCCAGGTATTGAGACCGCGACGATCGCCCATCCCCAGCGCCATACGCACGCGCCGCTCGATAAGCGACGTCGATTGCGAGCGCATAATCGCGTCATCGCGCCATTTCGCCTGCGCATCGGTCACATCGTTGCCCATCAGTCGCCAGGCAACGATATCGCGCAGCGCCTGCGTTTGTTCCTCATTAAGTTTCTGCGCCTGTACCAGCGAGGGGATCATCAGACGCGCATTTTCCGCGTCCTGGCGGGCGACGCTGGCAAACGCGACTTCCGCCATCTGGCGGGTAAAATCGGTGGCGCCGGTGGTGCGTGCAAAGATCAACACGTTATTAGGGTCATTAGCGAGGGTAATGATCGCTGAGGCGATCGTTTGATATTCCGCCGGCATCTGTCCGGCCAGCACCGTAACCAGCCCCGTATTTCCGGCTTTCATCGCCAGCCGAATACGTTCCAGATACGCCAGCGGGTCTTGCTTGCCGGAGGCCCGCCAGACGCTGAACAGTTTATCGCAGGCATTCGGCTGACTTTTGCCGGTCAGCCAAAGGTCTTTCGCGCCCTGCCAGGCCGCTTCCGTTTGCCCGGTACTCCATTTCGCGTAGTAATAGTTACATTGCGCTTCCGTGGTGCCGGGTTTCTCCGGGCTAAACGCCAGCAAGCCGCGCCAGTCTTCACGACGCGCCAGCTCATTGACGAAGCGTGATTGCAGCGTACGCGCAGGCGGAAGCGTAGGATTGGCGCGCACAAACTGCGTGACAGCAATCGCCGGTTGGTTCATCAAATCGTCGGTGATCTTACGGTATTCCAGATACGGGTAGAGCGGATAATCTTTCAGACCCGGCATCATCTGCTCTACCACATCCATCTGGCGGTTGTCCCAGGCCTGCTTAATCTGCGCATAGCGGTTACGCTGCTCTTCCAGTGAGTCGGCCCGCGCGAGGTGACAAAAGGTCAGCAGGCATACGCTGGCGGCGACGAGACGCCAGACAAATGGTTTGGCTCTATCCACAAGCACTTCCTCAATTGTTATCCAATGCAGCATCATGCCGCGTAATGAATTTATGCTAACCAGTCATAGCCATTTGCGCCACGTTACGGACACTTTTTTACTTTTATTGCGAGTGCGATCTGCTGGCTGGGCTTAGGCAGGGAAAAAGGCTACACTTCGCCTTTGACATCTATTCACCATCACGATAAACATAGAGGCGAAGTCCAACGTGGCTCAATTCGTTTATACCATGCATCGTGTCGGCAAAGTGGTTCCGCCGAAACGTCATATTCTGAAAAACATCTCGCTGAGCTTCTTCCCTGGCGCCAAAATCGGCGTGCTGGGCCTTAACGGCGCCGGTAAGTCTACCCTGCTGCGCATCATGGCGGGGCTCGATAAAGATATCGAGGGCGAAGCGCGCCCGCAGCCCGGCATTAAGATTGGCTACCTGCCGCAGGAACCTCAGCTAAACCCGGAACACACGGTACGCGAGTCGATTGAAGAGGCCGTTTCGGAAGTGGTTAACGCCCTCAAACGTCTGGATGAAGTGTACGCGCTGTATGCCGATCCGGATGCCGACTTCGACAAGCTGGCCGCAGAGCAGGGCCGACTTGAAGAGATTATCCAGGCGCACGACGGTCATAATCTGAACGTGCAGCTTGAGCGCGCTGCTGACGCTCTGCGTCTGCCGGACTGGGATGCCAAAGTCGAAAAACTGTCCGGCGGCGAGCGCCGTCGCGTGGCGCTGTGCCGTCTGTTGCTGGAAAAGCCGGACATGCTGCTGCTCGACGAACCCACCAACCACCTGGATGCCGAATCTGTTGCGTGGCTGGAACGTTTCCTGCACGACTTCGAAGGTACCGTCGTGGCGATTACCCACGACCGTTACTTCCTCGATAACGTCGCCGGCTGGATTCTGGAACTTGACCGCGGCGAAGGTATTCCGTGGGAAGGCAACTACTCCTCCTGGCTGGAGCAGAAAGATCAGCGTCTGGCGCAGGAAGCGTCTGCCGAAGCGGCGCGCCGTAAATCCATTGAGAAAGAGCTGGAGTGGGTGCGTCAGGGCGCGAAAGGCCGTCAGTCGAAAGGTAAGGCGCGTCTGGCTCGCTTTGAAGAACTGAACAGCGTTGAGTATCAGAAACGTAACGAAACCAACGAACTGTTTATTCCACCAGGACCGCGTCTGGGCGACAAAGTCATTGAAGTCAGCAACCTGCGTAAATCCTACGGCGACCGCGTACTGATCGACGACCTGAGCTTCTCGGTGCCGAAAGGCGCTATCGTCGGGATCATCGGGCCAAACGGCGCGGGTAAATCGACCCTGTTCCGCATGATGTCCGGTCAGGAGCAGCCCGATAGCGGCACCATTACGCTGGGTGAAACCGTCAAGCTGGCCTCGGTCGATCAGTTCCGCGACGCGATGGACAACAGCAAAACCGTCTGGGAAGAAGTGTCCGGCGGGCTGGATATCATGAAGATCGGCAACACTGAAATGCCAAGCCGCGCCTATGTAGGCCGCTTCAACTTCAAAGGCGTCGATCAGGGCAAACGCGTTGGCGAACTGTCCGGCGGTGAGCGCGGTCGTTTGCATCTGGCGAAGCTGCTGCAGGTGGGCGGCAACGTCCTGCTGCTCGACGAAC
The DNA here is from genome assembly GCF_000006945.2 of Salmonella enterica subsp. enterica serovar Typhimurium str. LT2. Taxonomy (GTDB): domain Bacteria; phylum Pseudomonadota; class Gammaproteobacteria; order Enterobacterales; family Enterobacteriaceae; genus Salmonella; species Salmonella enterica. The sequence continues at coordinate 4,837,433 of NC_003197.2, read as the reverse complement.
CGACGAACGACCTGGATATCGAAACCCTGCGCGCGCTGGAAAACGCCCTGCTGGAGTTCCCTGGCTGCGCGATGGTTATCTCGCACGACCGTTGGTTCCTTGACCGTATCGCCACCCACATTCTGGATTATCAGGATGAAGGTAAGGTGGAATTCTTCGAAGGCAACTTTACCGAATACGAAGAGTACAAGAAACGCACGCTGGGCGCCGAGGCGCTGGAGCCGAAGCGTATCAAGTACAAGCGTATTGCCAAATAAATGTCTGAATGCCGGGTGGCGCTTGCGCTTACCCGGCCTACAAACCCAGCGATTCCAGTACGTTGTGAAACTGTAGGCCTGATAAGACGCGGTAAGCGTCGCATCAGGCATTGGTTCTTATCCCTGCTCGCCCATCATCTCTTTCACCAGTTCCACACAGCGCAAAAAGCGACCATCGTAATCAGCCTCTTTAACGTGAACGAACTCAATGTTGTTCTCTTTCAGCATCTCGACCAGCAGGTTCTGGAACGCTTTGCGATCCACTGAACTGCCCAGGCTTCGCAGTCCGTCAGCTACCCACGGCGTATTATTCTCCAGCAAAATCACCAGGTCGAAGCGATACTCGTCGATCAGCGCCTGGACAAAGGGATGCTCGCGTCCTTCGTATTTTTTGCAAAATGCCTGGGTGGTGACGAAATCGGTATCGATAAACGCCACTTTATTCGCATATTTCACTGCGAAATCAATATATTGCGCATGGCCCAGCGCAATTTTATCGTAGTCGGAATACTGTAACGCCATCTCATCGCCGCCCAGATGCGAAAAGACATAGTCGCGGCCATATTCCCAGGCGCTGGTGGTATTAAAAATATTGGCGAGCTTATTGACCAGCGTAGACTTGCCGCTTGATTCCCCGCCCAGAATCGCGACGGTACGCACGAAAAACGGCTTCACTTCGGTAGGAATATATTCCCAGTAACGAAACGGATTTTCGCGGATTTGCGCCCCACTGATATTCATAAACGTGCGTTCAGGATCGACCAGCACCGTCTCAATCCCTAAATGCTCAAGATACTGCGGCGCATCAGCCTCTTCGGAAGTGTAGATCCAGCTCGGCTGTATTCCCTTCTCTGCCATAAACGCTTTAATGCCGTTGCTCCAGACGTCCCAGCCATGCGGATAAGGCTCCATCCCCTCTTCATTAAAGGCGTGGATGCGAATATTTTTTTGGTATTTGAAGGTTTGCAATAACCAGCGCAGGCGATCCGACACGGTGGGCTGCTGCGACATGGCGCTATCCTCAAACAGCCCGCGGTCGCGCGTATCGTCATATCCCATAATGATGTGCAACTCATCCACCTGGCTACAGGCGCGCTGGATCAAGTAGATGTGTCCGGTATGCAATGGATAAAATTTACCGAACACCACGCCAATGTTTTTCTGTCGGCGGGGAAACTCCAGCCCGAGAAAACGGTGTAGCGCCTCCAGTTTTTGCGCGCTGGGGCTTTTGATTTTGGCGTTAAGTAACTGACTCAGATATCCCTTGGTCATACCGCTGGCGTCAGCCACCTGTTGCAGAGTGCAACCTTGCTGCTTAATCGCGGTTTTGAGATAGTCGAACGATGACACAAGAGCCTCCTGCTGGAAAAATCGCATAACACTGCCTGATGGCGCTTCGCTTATCAGGCCTACAACATCAATCCGTATCAATCCGTAGGCCGGATAAGACGCATTGCATCGCCATCCGGCAAATTATACAACATCACTACATACAGAGAATTATAAGTCGTCAAACACGCTTAACGCATCTGCGAGCTTTTTAACACCGAACACCAGCATTCCTTCCGGCGGCTTTTTCGGTACGTTGGCGGCAGGCACAATCGCCCGACGAAAGCCGTGTTTCGCCGCCTCGGAAATACGCTCCTGCCCGCTCGGCACCGGACGAATCTCGCCTGCCAGCCCCACTTCGCCAAACACCACCAGATCCTGCGGCAACGGCCTGTCACGCAGGCTGGAGACCATCGCCAGCAGTAAAGCCAGATCCGCGCTGGTTTCGGTGACTTTCACGCCGCCGACCACGTTAACGAAGACGTCCTGATCCGACATTTGCAGACCGCCGTGTCGGTGCAGCACCGCCAGCAGGATTGCCAGACGGTTTTGTTCCAGACCGACCGCCACGCGTCTGGGGTTCGCCATCATCGAGTGATCGACCAGCGCCTGAATCTCCACCAGCAACGGTCGCGTGCCTTCCCAGACGACCATCACTGAACTGCCGGAAGTGACCTCATCGCCACGGCTTAAAAAGATGGCGGACGGATTGCTCACTTCGCGCAACCCCTGTTCGGTCATGGCGAAGACGCCCAGCTCATTGACTGCGCCAAAGCGGTTTTTGTGGCTGCGCAGCGTGCGGAAACGAGAATCAGCGTCGCCGTCGAGCAATACTGAGCAATCGATACAGTGTTCCAGCACTTTCGGCCCCGCCAGCGACCCGTCTTTGGTGACGTGGCCGACCATCACGATCGCCACGCCGCGCGTTTTGGCGAAGCGCGTCAGGTAGGCTGCCGTTTCGCGGACCTGGGCGACGCTGCCTGGCGACGACTGGATATCCGCCATATGCATCACCTGTATAGAGTCGATCACCATCAGTTTCGGCTGTTCTTCTTCCGCTATCAGGCAGATCTGCTCGATGCTGGTTTCGGAGAGCATATTCAGATTAGCGGTCGGCAGGCCGAGACGGTGCGCACGCATCGCCACCTGCTGTAGCGACTCTTCGCCGGTGACGTACAGCGTTTTCATCTGCTCGGCGAGCTTGCACAGCGTTTGCAGCAGCAACGTTGATTTGCCCGCGCCGGGGTTACCGCCAATCAAAATGGCGCTGCCGGGTACCACCCCGCCGCCCAGCACGCGGTCAAACTCTTTAAAACCGGTAGAAAAGCGCGGCAGTTCCTCAAGACTGATGTCAGACAGTTTCTGCACTTTTGATACGCCCGCACTGCCGGCGTATCCGCTCAGACGTTCGTTACGCGCCACCGTCGGCGACGCGGCAAGGCGCACCTCGGTAATGGTGTTCCAGGCATGGCAGGCGCTGCATTGCCCCTGCCAGCGTGGGTAATCGGCACCACATTCATTACAAACAAAGGCGCGTTTGGGAGCTTTTGCCACGTTTTACCTCTTTCGTTAACGCTGTTGCCGGATGGCGCTGGCGCTTATCCGGCCTACGGTCGCCTTGCCATTGGGCAGGTTAATCATTTCTGGTTCATGCTGCCGGAGAGAATGCAAAACACGCCCATCAGGTCAGCGTGGCGGATCGTAATCTCCGTCTTTTCGTTTACTTTTGGCTTGGCATGGAAGGCAATACCTAACCCTGCCGCTTTGATCATTGGCAGATCGTTAGCGCCGTCGCCAATCGCCACCGTCTGCGCCAGCGGGATGTCATGCTCTTGCGCCAGACGAAGCAAGGTATTGGCTTTATACTCAGCATCCACAATATCGCCGATAACGTGGCCGGTAAATTTACCGTCCATGATCTCCAGTTCATTGGCGACTGCCGCCGTCAGACGTAGCTGGTCACGCAGATAGTCGGCGAAGAAAGTGAAGCCGCCGGAGGCGATAGCGATTTTCCAGCCGAGCGCTTCCAGTTTTAGCACCAACTGCGTTAATCCTGGCATTAGCGGCAGATTCCCGCGCACCTGTCGCAAAATATCGGCATCCGCGCCTTTCAGCGTCGCCACGCGGCTGCGCAGGCTGGCGGTAAAATCAAGCTCGCCGCGCATCGCGCGCTCCGTCACTTCAGCCACCTTCTCACCGGTACCGGCCAGCTTCGCGATTTCATCGATACACTCAATTTGGATCGCCGTGGAATCCATATCCATCACCAGCAGCCCCGGCGTGCGCAGATGCGGAATTTTACCCAGCGGCGCGACATCCAGCTGCGCCTCATGCGCCAGCCGCGTCGCACGCGGCGTCAGCGACCCCGCCAGACGAATGACCTGATAATCCTCCACGCACCAGGCGGCGACAATCACCATTGCGGCGCCCAGTTTGGTCTGATATTGAGTTAAACGCTGCTTATCCAGCCCGCGCCCATACAGCAGCCAACCGCTGCGGCCTGCATGGTAATCCAGAGGCATCACCTCGTCGCCGCTTAAAGAAAGAGGCAAACCAGGCCATAAAGAGACATCTTCAGGCAGATCGCACCAGGTAATGTTAGGCATTAAAGCTCCTGTAAATCGTTCAGGCCGGTAACCGCCCCGCGGAAAATAACGCATGAGGCTACCTTGTAACCATCGCTTCTGGCAACATTAAGCCTCAAATTTTCAGCAGGTGGAATATGGCTCGCGCAAAACTGAAATTTCGGCTGCATCGTGCAGTCATTGTATTGTTCTGTCTCACACTGCTCGTCGCGCTTATGCAGGGCGCGTCCTGGTTTAGTCAAAACCACCAGCGACAGCGCAACCCGCAGCTGGAAGAGCTGGCCCGCACGCTGGCGCGCCAGGTGACGCTCAACATCGCCCCGCTGATGCGCAGCGAAACACCGGATGAAAATCGCATCAACGCCGTGCTGCGTCAGCTCACGCAAGAGAGCCGTATTCTGGATGCCGGCGTCTATGATGAACAGGGCGATCTTATTACTCGCGCTGGCGAAAGCGTCAATGTGCGCGACAGGCTGGCGCTGGATGGCAAAAAAGCGGGCAGCTATTTTAACCAACAAATTGTCGAGCCTATCCAGGGGAAAAACGGCCCATTGGGCTACCTGCGTCTAACGCTGGATACCCACACGCTGGCCACCGAAGCAAAGCAGGTCGATAACACCACCAACATTCTACGCCTGATGCTGCTACTCTCGCTGGCGATAGGCGTGGTGCTGACGCGCACCTTGCTACAAGGTAAACGCACCCGCTGGCAGCAGTCGCCCTTCCTGCTAACGGCCAGCAAGCCTGTTCCGGAAGAGGAAGAGCGTGAGGAAAAAGAGTAAAATGACGGCTTAATAAAGGTAAGGAAAACCACTATGACAACATTACGCCTGCTTATTTCTGACTCTTACGATCCCTGGTTTAACCTGGCGGTCGAGGAGTGCATTTTCCGCCAGATGCCCGCCACCCAGCGCGTGCTGTTCCTGTGGCGCAACGCGGATACGGTGGTCATTGGACGCGCGCAAAACCCGTGGAAAGAGTGTAATACGCGGCGTATGGAAGAAGATAATGTCCGTCTGGCCCGCCGTAGCAGCGGCGGCGGCGCGGTATTCCATGACCTCGGTAATACCTGCTTTACCTTTATGGCTGGTAAACCGGAATACGATAAAACCATCTCCACCCATATTGTGCTCGCGGCGCTGAATTCGCTGGGGGTCATGGCCGATGCTTCGGGACGCAACGATCTGGTCGTAAAAACGCCGGACGGCGATCGCAAAGTCTCCGGTTCAGCCTATCGCGAAACCAAAGATCGCGGCTTCCATCACGGTACGCTGCTGCTGAATGCAGACCTCAGCCGTCTGGCAAACTATCTGAATCCCGATAAAAAGAAACTTGCGGCGAAAGGAATCACCTCCGTTCGCTCCCGCGTGGCCAATCTTACCGAGCTATTACCGGGTATCACCCATGAACAGGTCTGCCAGGCGGTCACGGAAGCCTTTTTCGCCCATTACGGCGAACGCGTCGACGCGGAAGTGATTTCACCGGATAAAACGCCGGATCTGCCGAATTTTGCCGAAACCTTTGCGCGCCAGAGCAGTTGGGAGTGGAATTTCGGCCAGGCACCAGCGTTCAGCCATCTGCTGGACGAGCGTTTCACCTGGGGCGGCGTCGAGCTGCATTTTGACGTCGAGAAAGGTGTGATTACCCGCGCACAGGCATTTACCGATAGCCTGAACCCGGCACCGCTGGAAGCGCTGGCCGAGCGGCTGCAAGGGTGTTTGTACCGCGCGGATAAACTACAGGAAACGTGCGAGGCGCTACTGGTTGATTTCCCGGAGCAGGAAAAAGAACTGCGGGAACTGTCGGCGTGGATTGCAGAAGCTGTGCGCTAAATGAATAATATCAGAGAGACGAATGTGTCTCTGATATTATTTAAACATAACAACATATTCTGAAAAATGAGTGAATAGCACAAATAGTTAAAACACACTCACTAACTACTATATTCTTTAAAATTAATATTATTTCCCCGCACTTCATAAACCCAGCGAATTATAAACCATTTATCATCACCAATGATGATTAAAGTTTTTCTTAACCAAGATTTAATTTTATTAAATTTACAACATATCATTATCTTCATAGAATCCCGACCCGCGCATTACATGTCATTTGGAAATATACTTAATCGTTAGGGATTACTGATGAAAAAATTATTAATAGCGACCTCTGTCATAATAGGATTATCAACTTCAGCGCAAGCGGTTGAATCCACTGCTGTATTAAAACTGACTGGCGTTTTAACCAACGGCGCATGTATACCAGAGTTAAGTGATGGTGGCGTTGTAGATTTCGGTACTAAGGCCGTTAGCGATCTGCTGCCAACTCAGACGAATCAACTGGGATACAAAGATATAACACTCACGATTCAGTGCCTTGCACCGGCAAAAGTTGGCTGGGTCGCTACCGACAATCATGGCGATTCGGCGACAACGCTGACTATCGATAACGCAACATTTGGCGGTCAGAACAATAGAATACCAAACTATCAGCTAGGCCTGGGTACAACAGCAGATGGTATCAAGATTGGTGCATACGGCCTCTCCATAGACGCGAATAATTCGACCGCCGATGGAGTTAAGACGAAGATGGTAGCGTCAAATGATTCGAATCCTGGTGTCTGGGCTTTAGCATCAAACGAATACGTTGCGCTTACAAATACATTTCCAACCCGCACTACATATAGTGTCGGCGATGGAAATGGCCCCGTTGCTTTTACCACCGCAACATTTCCTATACGCGTAGCTGCCGCTATACAGGGAACGGACACACTGGCTATTACCGATAACACCACGCTTGATGGTCAGGCGACCTTTACACTCGTATATCTGTAACTCCAGCATTCACATGGAATATTCAACACCTCTTTAATGGAACTATAATGAAAAAAATTTTGCTTATTACTGCAATTGCAGCTTCCTTTGCTACAACCAGCGTGAATGCTGACACTACTGCCGTATTAAAAGTCACCGGTCAACTGGTTGTTGGTGGTTGTACCCCAGAACTCAGCGGCGGCGGCGTGGTTGATTACGGTACTATCCGCCTCGCCACACTTTCCGCAACCGATGTAAACCAACTGGGTACTAAAGATGTCTCTCTGAGTATCTCTTGTCCGTCTGCAACCAAAGCAGCATGGACTATTACCGATGACCGTGCGGACACCCACCCAGGCGCATCCGTTATCTCCATAGCCAATGGCGATATGACTAATAGTATAGTATCTGATACCACAATGTCCTACGGCGTTGGCAAAACAACCGAAGGTGTAAAAATCGGCGCGTTCTCTATTTATACCGATACCGCGAACGTTACCGCTGATGGTGTAAAATCTGACGCTATCTCAGGAACCGTTGATAGCCCAGTCTGGCAGAAGTCTTCCACCGGGATTATCAAAAACGGCAATATGGAAATGTTTACCGTTGCTACAAAAGGCACCACCGAACCGGTTCCGTATACCCTCGCCATTTTCCCGCTGAAAACCTCACTGGCTATTCAGAATACTGCAACGCTGGCCATTACTGATGATACTGATCTGGATGGTCAGGCAACCATCACGCTTAAATATCTCTGATCCAGACCGTGTAAAAAGGTTATTGATCTGTCTCCCTTATTATGGGGAGACAGATTAAAATTAAAGGACTAATTCTGATGCCAGCAGTGACTAAACTTCCATTATTATTACTCAGCGTCCCCTTTGTTTTTTCAACACTCTTTTCACAGGCTAACGCTGCCGGCATGGTACCGGAAACTACGCTACTGGTGATTGAAGAATCCACACACAGCGGCGTAATGAATGTTAAAAACACCGACAGCAATCCGGCTTTGTTATATACCACCGTCGTTGATTTACCTGACGACAATGGTGTGAAACTGGATGTCACTCAACCAGTTGTTCGCGTTGAAGCAGGCCAGCAGCAGCAACTACGCTTTATTATGGAAAGTACGGAACCGCTCACCGTCGAGCACTATAAGCGCGTCACGTTTGAAGGTATTCCTCCGAAATCTACCGATAAAGGAATGAAAATAGGTTTTAATCTACGCCAGGATTTGCCGGTATTAATTCGTCCTAAAAATCTACCGGTCGTTACTGATGCCTGGAAATTATTAACCTGGTCCAGAAACGGACAAACAATCAACGTCAAAAATCCGTCTCCCTACGTTGTACGTTTAGCCCAAAATATTACCTTCTTACCTTCCGGGGGCGAAGGCACGATTAAAAAAACCTATATTCTGCCCGGCGAAACATTGAACGTCAGTATAAAAACGCCCTTTGCTGCTGATACATCCGTACGTTTTTATCCTGCCAGCCGTTACGGCATTGAAGTCCCCAGCTTTACCTCACCGCTGGTGCCGTAATGAGAGCTAGCACGTGAAGTATTTAAAACTGCCGCTATACATCAAAACTGCGCTTTATTGCTCACTGGCAACCACGACGTTTTCAGCTCTGGCGGAGGAGCTGAATTTTGACATGGGTATTCTCACCTCCAGAGGCATTAGCCCCAACGTCGCACAATATTTTTCCCGCGCGCCGCGCTTTCTACCAGGCAGCCACACCGTCATGGTAAAGATCAATGGCGTAAATAGAGGGTCGTTGGTCGCGCGTTTCGACACAGAAGGCCAGCTTTGCGTGGATGACGATTTCCTCAGCGCCAGCGGGCTCGTTTCGCTTAATATCAGCGCCAAAGAAACCTGCCATAGCCTACAAGAAGATTATCCCTCAGCGATTATTACCCCACTGCCAAACAGTGAATCGCTGGAGCTTTTTGTTCCGGCACAGGCTCTGGATAATAACTTACTATCGCTAAACAACGTGATTAAAGGCGGCACCGCCGGGTTATTTAACTATAACCTGTACGCCAGTCGCAGCGAGTCATCCGGTAGCGATAGCCGAAACTATGCCCAGGCAAACCTTGAAGCTGGCTTAAACTTCGCGGAATGGACGCTGCGCAGCCGCTACATGCTGACGAATAATGATGGAGAATACCGTACCGATAGTCTATATACCTATGCGGAGCACGTATTTCAGGCACAAAAAATGCGTGCGCAAGTTGGGCAGATCAACGTCAACTCCAGTCTATTCAGTGGCGCGCCGATCAACGGCGTACAGCTTATCCCTGAACAAGGGCTGGCACAGGATACACAAGGCGTAACCATTAACGGTATTGCCCGAACCCACCAGGCTCGCGTTGAAGTTCGTCAGTCCGGACAGATTATTTATACCGCACCAGTGAACGCTGGGGCATTTACCCTTGAAAATGTCCCCATCATACGCAGCAATACCGACCTTAACGTCAGCGTCGTTGAAACCGATGGCTCAACGACAACCTTCACGGTGCCGGCAGTATCCTTTAATTTACGCGAACTCACGCCCGCAGGCTTAACAATGTCCATAGGGCGCATACGTGATACCACCAGCGACTATTCGCTCCCCTGGATCTATAACATCAGCGATGGTTGGAAACTGAGTGAAAACTGGCTGGCGCAGGCGTCTGGCGTACTGGCACAAGACTATCAAGCGGCAGGAGGGATGCTGCAATGGCTTCCAACCAATAAATGGACGTTTTCCGGCTCAATGCTGGGCAGTAAAGCGTCCTTTGGCGAATCTCTGCAGGGTGCGAAAAGTGAACTACGCGCCAGCATGGCGCTGCCCGGGGAAATTAGACTTGACGTCAGTACCGCCCGCTACAGCGACGGATATCGTGAGTTAACGGATGCGCTCAATAAAGATGCTTACGAATATCAAAGTAGCTCCAGTGCTAATATTGCCTGGAACCATAATCTGTTAGGTACCTTCTCTCTGGGTTATTACACTTATCAGGCTACGGATAATGACAACGACTCTCGCAGTATAATGGCTTCCTGGGGCAAAACGTTTAAATATGCCTCAATTACCGCTAACTGGCAGCACGCTGTTAATCAGGATGATGAGAATCATAACGACAGTAATGATGATGATATGTTTTACATCAACATCAGCATTCCACTAGGTGAGCAGCGCGTCGGCGCTTATATGCGTAATCAAGGTGATAAAACAACCTACGGGCTACAAAATAATGGTTCGCTGAGTAAAGATACCCATTACTATATTTCTGCGGATCGTGATGCAAAAAACCAGCAAAATAGCTTCAACGGTAATCTCAATAGCAATCTTCATTACACTCAACTCAGCGTGGGCGGCGGCACTGATGGCGATAATTACCGCAACTATAACGCAACCTTCAGCGGAGGCATCGCTGCACACGAACATGGCATAACGTTCTCGCCTTATACAATCAAAAATACCTTTGCTATCGCACGCCTGAGTGAACCAGAAAGCGGCATTGAAATCGCCACGCCACAGGGGCGAATCTGGACTGACCACTGGGGGCAAGCCGTCATTCCGGGGCTAACTGAATGGCGGAAATCCCGCGTAGAGGTTAATGCGAATACGCTACCAAAGAGTATGGAACTGGCAAACGGTATTAAGAATATTACCGTCGCGCACAGCGCTTTTCGGGTACTGGATTTCAACGTGCTGAATACACGCCGTGTGATGCTGGCAGTAAAGCGTCCGGATGGCTCATGGCTACCTAAAGGCACCAGCATTGTAGATGAAAAAAATAACTATTTGGTCAGCGCTGTCGACAGCGGACGCGTATTTATCACCGATGTTGGGGATAATCCTGCGTTATATGCCGCTGATGATGATATGAATCGTCTGTGTCGCATCCACTACACGCTGCAGAAAACCCAGGATAAAGAGGCATTTTATGAAACGGCAAAGGGAGTCTGTCAATGAAATCCAACAGCAAATGGTTGGGGATTGCTATATGTTGTATCTTCACCGCACTACTCCCCCCATCAGCCCGGGCCGACGATGACTGCCAAATAACGTTTTCTTCGCCAAACGTCAGCTTTGGCTGGCTTAAGCAAGATGATATCGTCAATTCTCAGCAAGGCTGGAATCAAATGTCTTCACAGGAGGTTCACGTTAGTGTGAGTTGCCCAGAAAGCCAGAATATTGCTCTTTTTGTGCAGGCCTCAGCGGGGGAAAAGGGACGATTTTATTTTGGAAATAACGGTGGTCTCGCCGTACGTGTTAGTCAGATGATAGTAGATGGTAAAAGTTATCCTATTGCCAGCACCCTTGATAGAGTGAGCTTTGCTCCCAATGACAGTGCCCTGGATAGTCTGTTGCTACATAATAACAACGGTATCATCGCGATGGATAATAACCAGCAGGTCAGTGGGAAAATGATGAACGTCACGCTGACATTAACACCTGTCTTGAACGATAATCAATTTACGCATGCTACCGATACGGTCATGCTAGAAAGCAATTTACAGTGGGAAGTGCTGACGAAATAAACGATGAAGGGGGCCTGCTCTGGCCCCCTTCACAATCTTACTCTTTATCGCCCAGCAGTACGGATTCCAGTGCGATTTTGATCATGTCGTTGAAGGTCGTCTGACGTTCAGCGGCAGTGGTCTGCTCGTGGGTACGGATATGGTCAGATACGGTGCAGATGGTCAGCGCTTTCGCGCCAAATTCAGCCGCAACGCCGTAGATACCCGCCGCTTCCATCTCTACGCCCAGTACGCCGTATTTTTCCATCACGTCGAACATTTCGCCGTCCGGAGAGTAGAACAGGTCAGCGGAGAACAGGTTGCCTACGCGCGCGTCAACGCCCAGCGCTTTTGCCGCATCAACTGCGTTACGCACCATGTCGAAGTCAGCGATAGCCGCGAAGTCATGATCTTTAAAACGGATACGGTTCACTTTGGAGTCGGTGCAGGCACCCATACCGATCACCACGTCGCGCAGTTTGACGTCCATGCGCACAGCGCCGCAGGAGCCGACGCGAATGATTTTCTTCACGCCGAAATCGGTGATCAGCTCTTTGGTGTAGATGGAGCAGGACGGGATACCCATACCGTGGCCCATCACGGAGATCTTACGGCCTTTGTAAGTCCCGGTGAAACCTAACATGCCGCGAACGTTGTTCACTTCGCGAACATTTTCGAGGAAAGTCTCAGCAATGTGCTTCGCGCGCAGCGGGTCGCCCGGCATCAATACGACGTCAGCGAAATCACCCATTTCTGCATTAATATGTGGAGTTGCCATCTTCAGTTCCCTTTAAATTTGTTGTTATTGCCTGATGGCGGCTACGCCTTATCAGGCCTACAAAACGTGTGTCAAAACAGTGAAATACCCTAAGTATTTCGCGTTGTAGGAAGGCGACGAATTCGTGAATCCCCGGGAGCATAGATTAACTATGTGACCGGGGTGAGCGAATGAAGTCAACGCATCTACAGCGCGAAAGACAACAGGTATCACAGCATGTTTTTACCGTAGTCCATCGGCGATGTACCAAAGTAGGTCGCCAGCGTCTGGCCGATATCCGCGAAGGTTTCACGGTGACCTAAAGAGCCCGGTTTGACTTTCGGACCGTAGATCAGCACCGGAATGTGCTCACGGGTATGGTCAGTACCGGTCCAGCTCGGGTCACAGCCGTGGTCAGCGGTCAGGATCAGAATGTCATCTTCCCCCACCAGCTCCATCAGCTCCGGCAGACGGCGGTCAAACAGCTCCAGGCCTGCGGCGTAGCCCGCGATGTCGCGACGGTGGCCCCAGGAAGAGTCGAAGTCGACGAAGTTAGTGAAGACGATGGTTTTATCGCCCGCTTCTTTCATCTCTTTGAGGGTCGCGTCGAACAGCGCGTCCAGACCGGTCGCTTTCACTTTCTTAGTGATGCCGCAGTTGGCGTAGATGTCGGCAATCTTACCGACGGACACCACGTGGCCCTGTTTTTCATCGACCAGTTTCTGCAGCACAGTCGGCGCTGGCGGTTCTACGGCCAGGTCGTGACGGTTACCGGTACGCTGGAAGTTACCGGCCTTGTCGCCGATAAACGGACGCGCGATCACGCGGCCAATGTTGTAGCCGCCTTCGGTCAGCTCTTCACGGGCGATTTCGCACAGCTCGTAGAGTTTATCCAGGCCAAAGGTCTCTTCGTGGCAGGCAATCTGGAACACGGAGTCAGCGGAGGTGTAGAAAATCGGCTTGCCGGTTTTCATGTGCTCTTCGCCGAGCTGGTCCAGAATGACCGTACCGGAAGAGTGGCAGTTACCGAGGTAGCCCGGCAGGTTAGCGCGTTTCACCAGCTTATCCAGCAGTTCCTGCGGGAAGCTGTTTTCGTGATCGCTGAAATAGCCCCAGTCGAACAGCACCGGCACGCCGGCGATTTCCCAGTGGCCGGACGGCGTATCTTTGCCGGAGGACAGTTCGTGCGCCCATGCGTATGCGCCAATAACGTCCGCGTTGCCGTCCATGCCGGCGGCAATTTTACCGGTAGAGCCTTCATGCGCTTTCACCAGCCCCAGACGAGTCAGGTTAGGCAGATTCAACGGGCCTTTACGGCCATTGTCAGCTTCGCCTTTGGCGCAAGCTTCTGCGATGTGGCCCAGAGTGTCGGAACCTACGTCGCCAAAACGATCCGCGTCTTCAGTAGCGCCGATGCCGAATGAGTCCAGCACCATAATAAATGCACGTTTCATATCTTCTCCGTACTTAGTGCTTCAAAAATAATTGATCAGATCAGTATACAACTATTCAGTAATTCGACGATAGACCGAAGGTGTGCTTGCTGGCGCTTTATCGTCAAGGATAATTGCCGCTTTGACGGCCTTCGCCGCTTCCTGCCAACTGGCTTCGTCTTTGGCATGAATCACCGCCAGCGGGCGCTGCCCGTCGATGCTGTCGCCCAGACGGGCCATGTCGGTAAAGCCAACGCTGTAATCAATGGTGTCAGACGCCTGACGACGGCCGCCGCCCATCGAGACGACCGCCATCCCCAGCGCACGCGTATCCATTGCGCTGATAAACCCTTCGGTATCAGCATATACCGCTTTGCTCAACATGGCGGTCGGCAAGTATTTATCGTAGTTCTCAACGAAATCGCTTGGCCCTTTCTGCGCGGCCACCATACGACCAAAGACTTCTGCCGCTTTACCGTTATCCAGCACCGCCTGCAGTTTGGCACGCGCTTCGGCGTCGTCTTTCGCCAGCTGGCCGGAGATCAGCATCTCCACGCATAGCGCCATAGTGACGTCAAACAAGCGCGGATTGCGGTATTCACCGGTCAGGAACTGCACGGCTTCACGCACTTCCACCGCGTTACCGGCGCTTGAAGCCAGCACCTGGTTCATATCGGTTAACAACGCCGTAGTGCGAACTCCCGCGCCATTTGCCACGCCGACAATCGCTTCAGCAAGGGCTTCAGAAAGTTCATAGGTTGGCATAAACGCGCCGCTGCCGACTTTTACGTCCATTACCAGCGCATCAAGCCCTTCGGCCAGTTTCTTGGCGAGGATGGAGCCGGTGATCAGCGGAATAGAGTCCACCGTCGCGGTAATATCGCGGGTGGCGTAAAAACGTTTGTCCGCCGGTGCAAGCGAGCTGGTTTGCCCAATAATCGCCACACCCACGTCTTGAATAATTTCGCGGAAACGGTTGTCGTCCGGGAAGATATCGAAGCCCGGGATCGCTTCCAGTTTGTCGAGCGTACCGCCGGTATGTCCGAGGCCGCGACCGGAGATCATCGGCACATAACCGCCGCAGGCCGCTACCATTGGCCCCAACATCAGAGACGTCACGTCCCCTACGCCGCCGGTCGAATGCTTATCGACAATCGGGCCATTGAGATTCAGGCTTTTCCAGTCAAGGACAGTACCGGAATCCCGCATCGCCATGGTCAGCGAAACACGCTCCGGCATGGTCATATCGTGGAAGAAGATGGTCATCGCCAGGGCGGCAATCTGCCCTTCAGAGATAGTATTGTCACGAATACCATTAATAAAGAAACGAATTTCTTCGTCACTCAACGCATGACCATCACGCTTTTTACGAATAATTTCTTGTGCGAGAAACACGGTACCCTCCTGAGGGAAAAGAGTAGAAGGCTTACATCGCCGGATGGCGGCTAACGCCTTATCCGGCCTACAGGCCTGGATTTGTAGGCCGGATAAGCGCAGCGCCATCCGGCAAATCAGAGCTTAGTAGCTGCTGGCGCTCTTACCGTCGCCGTGACCCAGCGCTTTCAGCAGGCTTGCCAGCAGGCTGGATGCGCCAAAGCGGTAGTGACGAGAATCTGCCCAGTCAGCGCCAAACAGTTCGTCTGCAATCGCGAGGAATTTCTGCGCGTCTTCCGCCGTACGTACGCCGCCCGCCGGTTTGAAGCCAACGGTTTTGGAAACGCCCATGTCGCGGATCACTTCCATCATGATGCGCGCGCTTTCCGGCGTAGCGTTTACCGGCACTTTACCGGTAGAGGTTTTGATGAAATCCGCACCGGCTTTAATGGAGATTTCAGAGGCTTTACGAATCAGCGCCTCTTCTTTCAGCTCGCCGGTTTCGATAATCACTTTCAGCAATACGTTCGCTGCGGCACAAGCGTCTTTACAGGCTTTTACCAGGTCAAAACCCACCTGCTCGTTACCGGCGATCAACGCGCGGTACGGGAATACCACGTCCACTTCGTCAGCGCCGTAGGCGATCGCCGCACGGGTTTCCGCCAGCGCAATATCGATGTCATCATTGCCATGCGGGAAGTTAGTCACCGTTGCAATGCGGATGTCCGGCGTACCTTGTTCTTTCAGAGTTTTACGCGCAATCGGGATAAAACGCGGGTAAATACAAATCGCCGCCGTATTCCCGACCGGAGTTTTTGCCTGATGACACAACGCGATCACTTTTTCATTGGTGTCGTCATCGTTCAGAGTGGTCAGATCCATCAGTTTGAGCGCACGCAGGCTGCTTGCTTTTAAATCAGTCATGACATTCTCCAACGGCATTGCCGTATAAAATTTCACCTTGCGAGTCTGTTAATATTCTAACATTCACTCGCGATTACACTTCGATATACATCACAGTTAATGAAAACTACGTACAAATTTGCATTACTGTAATGAGATCTGAATCAAATTATCCCGCCGTCACCGTCTGTTCTTCGAGCGATAAGCGCATCAGGATCAAAGTCGGTTTGCCGCCATTTTCTACAATAGCGCATCGTCCCGGCATAAAGAGGAAACGAAGATGCCTGCCTCATGCGAAACTGCGCTCCAGCAGCGTTGCCAGCAAATTGTGACCAGCCCGGTGCTCACGCCTGAACAAAAACGCCATTTTCTGGCGCTGGAAGCTGAAAACGCCCTGCCTTATCCCACCCTGCCGGAAGATGCCCGCCAGGCGCTGGATGAAGGCGTCATTTGCGATATGTTTGAGGGGCACGCCCCCTTCAAACCGCGCTACGTGTTGCCCGATTACGCCCGATTTCTGGCTAACGGTTCACAGTGGCTGGAACTGGAAGGCGCGAAAGATCTGGATGATGCGTTATCCCTACTCACCATTCTGTATCATCACGTTCCTTCCGTGACGTCCATGCCGGTTTATCTCGGCCAGCTTGATGCGTTGCTGCAACCGTATGTTAGAATTCTAACACAAGATGCGATCGATATTCGAATAAAACGTTTCTGGCGTTATCTCGACAGAACGCTGCCAGACGCCTTTATGCATGCCAATATTGGCCCTGCCGATACGCCTGTCACACGAGCGATTTTGCGCGCCGATGCCGAGCTAAAGCAGGTGGCGCCTAACCTGACGTTTATCTACGATGCGGAAATTACGCCGGACGATCTGCTGCTGGAGGTCGCCAAAAACATTTGTGAATGCAGTAAGCCACACATTTCCAATGGCCCTGTAAATGATAAAATTTTCACAAAAGGCCATTATGGCATCGTCAGTTGTTATAACTCGCTACCGCTTGGCGGCGGCGGCAGTACGCTGGTACGTCTCAACCTGAAAGCCGTGGCAGAACGCAGTACGTCTGTCGATGACTTCTTTTCACGTACGCTACCGCACTACTGCCGACAGCAGATCGCCATCATTAATTCACGATGTGAATTCCTCTATGAAAAATCACATTTCTTTGAGAATAGCTTTCTTGTACAGGAAGGTTTGATCGAGCCCGAACGTTTTGCGCCGATGTTCGGTATGTACGGGCTGGCGGAAGCCGTGAATCTGCTGTGCGAAAACGCGGGCCTGACCGCCCGTTACGGCAAGAATGATACGGCGAACGAGCTGGGCTACCGTATCAGCGCCCAACTGGCGGATTTCGTCGAAAATACGCCAGTGAAGTATGGCTGGAAGCAACGGGCGCTGCTCCATGCCCAGTCTGGCATCAGTTCCGATATTGGCACTACGCCGGGCGCGCGTCTGCCGTATGGCGATGAACCGGACCCTATCACCCATTTGCAAACCGTCGCGCCGCACCATGCCTTTTACCATGCCGGGATCAGCGACATTCTGACGCTGGACGAAACCATCAAGCGTAATCCGCAGGCGCTGGTTCAGCTTTGTCTTGGCGCGTTCAAAGCCGGGATGCGGGAATTTACTGCCAATGTCAGCGGCAACGATCTGGTGCGCGTCACCGGTTATATGGTGCGCCTGTCGGATCTGGCGAAATTTCGCGCCGAAGGCTCGCGCACGAATACCACCTGGCTGGGAGAAGAAGCCGCACGTAATACCCGCATCCTGGAACGACAGCCACGCGTAGTCAGCCATGAACAACAGATGCGCTTTAGTCAGTAAGATCATTGCGTTTTCCTGCGTCGATGGGCCAGGCAGCCGCCTGGCATTATTCTTACAGGGCTGCAATTTGCGCTGCAAGAATTGCCATAACCCGTGGACGATGGGACGCTGTAACGACTGCGGGGAATGCGTATCGCAGTGTCCGCACCACGCCCTCAGCATTGATGGCGGGAAAGTGGTATGGCGGTCGGACGTCTGCGAGCAGTGCGATACCTGCCTGAAAATGTGCCCACAGCAGGCAACGCCAATGGCGCAGACCATGAGCGTTGACGATGTGCTGCGTCATATTCGTAAAGCATCGCTGTTTATTGAAGGTATTACCGTCAGCGGCGGAGAGGCGACCACGCAATTACCGTTTATTGTGGCGCTATTTACGGCGATCAAAGCCGATCCGCAGTTACAACGGCTGACCTGTCTGGTGGACAGTAATGGTCAGTTAAGCGAGACCGGCTGGCAAAAACTACTGCCGGTTTGCGACGGCGTAATGCTCGATCTGAAAGCCTGGAAGAGCGAGTGTCATCACCGTCTGACCGGACGTGATAACACGCATATTAAGCACAGTATCCGCTTTCTTGCTGCGCGGGGAAAACTGGCGGAGCTGCGGTTGCTGGTTATCCCGGGTCAGGTGGACTATGCGGCGCATATCGATTCACTGGCGGCGTTTATTACTTCGCTGGGCGAGGTTCCGGTGCGTTTGAATGCCTTTCATGCGCACGGTGTCTATGGCGAAGCGAAAGCCTGGCCAGGCGCGACGCCGCAAGAGGTGGAACGGCTGGCTGACGGATTGCGCGCGCGTGGGGTGGCGAAGCTGATTTTGCCGGCGCTATATTTGTAAGCGTCGCCTGCCGGACGGCGGCTGCGATGCCATCAGAGCCGAAACAAGGTAATGGTATTGCGATACAGCGTATCGGCTATCACCTCTGCGGGCTCCGGACGTAATTCGCAGAGCGCATCAAATACGCGCGCCGCCTGCTCCGGGCGGTTCGGCTGCCCCTGAAACCCCTTTAGCGGCATATCCGGCGCATCGGTCTCCAGCAACAGCGCGTCCAGCGGCAAGCGCGCCATAACATCACGGGTTTTACTGGCGCGCGGGTAGGTGATGGTGCCGCCGACGCCGATTTTATAGCCCAGTCGCACAAAGCGTTCGGCCTGCTGCAGACTGCCGGCAAAACCATGCACCACACCGGTTCGCGGCAGATCCTGGCGCTTTAAGTGCATCGCCAGTTTGTCATGCGTGCGCCGCGAGTGCAGGATCACCGGCAGATCGTAGCGTTTTGCCAGTTGCAGTTGCGCGTCTAAAAATCGCTCTTGCCTGGCGAACTGCGGGTCGTCGCGATAAAGATCGAGCCCGATCTCGCCTACCGCCACGACGTTCTGTTGCTGCGCCAGCGCTTGTTGCAGCTTATCAGAATCGTCATCGGCATGACGCTCAATCACAATGGGGTGCAATCCCAGCGCAGCATAAAGCGACGGGAAACGCGCCGCCAGCGCCAGCACGCGGGGAAAGTGCGCCGCCTCGGTCGCCGGCACGATGATTTTTTCAACGCCCGCCTCACAGGCACGCTGAATACTGGCGCGCTCATCGCCCGTAAAGGGCGGGAAATCAAAATGGCAGTGTGTATCGATAAAGCGCCAGCTCACGCCAGATCCTCGTCGGTAAATGTGGTGTCGTTTGCCTGCGGCGCGCTAATGACCTCCGCCACATGCGTATCATTGGCCACCGGCGCCGGAGGCACGACCACCGTTTCCGGCACGGCAATCCGCGACGTATGGCGCAAGAGAGGCGGCGTTGCGGCGAGCAATTTACCAACGGTGGCAAGGAAATAACGCCCGCATAATCGCCCGGTTTTGTAATCCTCACGCAGCGCCGGGATACGGCTGCCCAGCGCCATGCTGTGCAGCGGTTTCGGCGGATAAATTTCAATGATCCGCAGCTTACCCGGCGGCTTTTCAATAAATTGTTGGATCGCGCTGTAGGACGTTTCATGATGCTGCACCAGGTTGACCAACGGCTGTAGACTGCTCTCTCCCAGCCAGCGCTCCATACGCTTAAACCACTGCGGCGTGTAATACATTTGCGAGGGTACGGTGCGGATCACCACAATGGTTTTCGCCCCCCGCTTTGCCGCCTCCTGAACCGGAATGGCGTCGCTAATGCCACCGTCCAGATAGTTGATGCCCTCTAACGTAACGCCGGTACGGTAGAAACCCGGTATGGCGCTGGAGGCGCGAATGATATCAAGCCAGTTTTGTTTTGTCGGCGAGAAATAGCCCGGCGTGTAATCATCCCCCCGGCAGGCGCACATATAAAAGGATTTTCCGCTGTCGAACAGGCGCGCTGCGGTATCCATCTGCAGCGGCATCCGGGCGGCGGTGGATTCCACCAGCCAGTCGAGGTCAATAAGGTTTCCTCCGCGTACAAATCGCAGCGGATCAAAAAATTCGCGCCTGGTGGTATAGCGCATAATGACTTTGCGCCCGTAGCCGGGCTGGTTGCAGAGATACGCCGAGAGATTTTGCGCACCGGCTGATGTGCCGAAGTAGAGATGGAAAGGATTAAACTGCGCATGCATAAACTCATCCAGCACGCCTGCGGTAAAGATGCCCCGCTGCCCCCCGCCCTCACAGACCAGCGCCATACGGCCTGGCCGGAACGGTGTTAATGATAACGGCGCAATATTGCCGAGCGTAACCGGTATTCGCTGGCCCACCTCTGCCTTCCTGTTTTTCATTTTTTTCCAGGCTGACAAGGTAACGCAAAACGTTAACGGCTAAAACCGTAAAAGCCAGTCCGCTGGACTGGCTTGATAGCAATATATCTTTACAGATGCCTGCTAGGGTCGTTTACGGCCCATGAACAGGCTGACCAGGAAGAGCACGATCCCGACGACGAAGACGATTTTCGCCGCGCCGGCAGCCGTACCAGCCAGTCCACCAAAACCCAATGCGGCGGCAATTAACGCGATAACCAGAAATATAATGCCCCAACGAAACATAAGCCTCTCCTTTACCATAGTTAATGTCGACCGCTAAATATGAGCGCTCAGGCTACTCATTCGCGATATTTTTAGTGTGGTGCACATTACGCCTCCCGACAAACGTCGGGAGGACGAATTACGACGAATTACTGAACTTTCAGATCGTTTTTAACACTTTTTACGCCATCAACGGCTTTCGCGATGCTTTCAGCGCGGTCGCTTTGTTCCTGAGTTTCAACGGTACCGGAGAGCTGTACGACGCCATCGGTCGTTTCCACTTTCACTTTACGGGAAGGGACGAGATCGTCCGCCAGCAACTTGGCTTTGACTTCACTGGTCGTGGCCGTATCGCCGGCATAACCTTTCACGGAACCTTCTTTATTGTCGCGAACGTGAAGTTTGTCGCTAACGGAGGTCACGCCTTCTACGCCTTTCGCCACTTTCACGGCGGCTTCAGCCTGCGCCTGGCTTTCTACAAAGCCGCTCAGGGTGACAACTTTCTGATTGGTTTCGACAGAAATATCGGTGCTTTTAATATTGTCATGGTCTACCAGCGCAGCTTTTACTTTCGCAGTGATGGCGCTGTCATCCATGAAGTTACCGACTTTATTCATAGAGCTATCGACTTTTTGCCCTGCGGTTTCGGTTCCGCTTTGCGCCTTGTCCGTTGTTGCGTTTTCTGCAAAGGCAGAACCTGTCGCAACAGCAGAGGTCAACATTACGGCCAGCAGAGTTTTAGAAATCTTCAGTCTTGTCATAGTCATCGATTTTGTCCTGTATAGTTTGCTCGTAATTTGAGCTCAGGCAACACGAGGTTGCATTGCTGAATGCGGTGAAACTCACCGGTTTCTGAAGTCAATGACTGGCATCACATTCGTGAATTTGTAACGACGCGTCGCCTGCCACCCTTCCGTTTCAGTTATTAATATCGTGACTGAAACAAATCTCAGCTTTAAGCTCTCATATTCACGCATTGAACAGGCATTAAAGCCGACATTTATGTCATCACTTTGTTAAATATAGATCACAATTTTAAAATCGCTTGTCGGTGCGTATAAAAAACAGGCAGATCGGAGAAAAAACGCGGGATTTAAGAACATTCCGTAAGCGGTTAAAAAGGCAGGGAAAGTACGAAGGCGCGGCGGATGCCGCGCCCGGAAAGGGATCAGTGTTCGCGCGTTTTACGGAACTGAACGTCAGGGTAACGTTCCTGGGTCAGGTTCAGGTTAACCATCGTGGGGGCGATATAGGTAAGGTTGTCGCCGCCATCCAGCGCCAGCTGCGTTTCATTCTTACGCTTAAACTCTTCGAATTTCTTCGCATCGGCGCTTTCCACCCAGCGCGCCGTCGCCACGTTGACGGATTCATAAATCGCCTCAACGTTGTATTCGCTTTTCAGGCGCGCGACAACAACGTCAAACTGCAAAACGCCCACGGCGCCAACAATCAGATCGTTGTTGGAGATGGGACGGAATACCTGCACCGCCCCCTCTTCAGAAAGCTGCACCAGCCCTTTCAGTAGCTGCTTCTGCTTGAGCGGATCTTTCAGGCGAATACGACGGAACAGTTCCGGCGCAAAGTTCGGGATACCGGTAAACTTCATCATCTCGCCCTGAGTGAAGGTATCGCCGATCTGAATGGTGCCGTGGTTATGCAGACCCAAAATATCGCCCGGGTACGCTTCTTCAACGTGCGAACGGTCGCCCGCCATAAAAGTTAACGCGTCGGAAATCACCACATCTTTGCCGGTACGGACCTGGCGTAGCTTCATGCCCTTCTCATACTTACCGGAAACCACGCGCATAAACGCCACGCGGTCGCGGTGTTTCGGGTCCATATTGGCCTGAATTTTAAAGACAAAACCGGTGAATTTCTCTTCCGAGGCTTCCACTGTGCGGGTATCGGTTTGACGCGGCATCGGCGCGGGCGCCCACGCCACTAAACCATCCAGCATATGGTCAACGCCAAAGTTACCCAGCGCGGTACCGAAAAATACCGGGGTAATTTCCCCTGCCAGGAATAGCTCTTCATCAAACTCGTTAGACGCGCCCTGCACCAGTTCCAGCTCGTCGCGCAGCTGTTGCGCCAGGTCTTCACCGACGGCGGCGTCCAGATCCGGGTTATTCAGCCCTTTAACGATGCGCACTTCCTGAATGGTGTGGCCCTTACCGGTCTGATACAGATAAGTTTCATCTTTATAAAGGTGATAAACGCCCTTAAACAGCTTGCCGCAGCCAATCGGCCAGGTGATCGGCGCGCAGCCGATTTTCAGCTCGTTCTCGACTTCATCCAGCAGCTCCATCGGGTCGCGGATGTCACGGTCGAGTTTGTTCATAAAGGTCAGGATCGGCGTATCACGCAGACGGGTAACTTCCATCAGCTTACGGGTCCTGTCTTCAACGCCTTTTGCGGCGTCGATCACCATCAGGCAACAGTCCACCGCCGTCAGGGTACGGTAGGTATCTTCGGAGAAGTCTTCGTGCCCCGGGGTGTCCAGCAGATTCACCAGACAGTCGTGATACGGGAACTGCATCACCGAGGTAGTGATAGAGATACCACGCTGTTTTTCCATCTCCATCCAGTCAGATTTTGCATGTTGGCTGGAGCCACGGCCTTTTACCGTACCGGCGGTCTGAATCGCCTGTCCGAACAGCAACACTTTTTCGGTAATGGTGGTTTTACCGGCGTCCGGGTGAGAAATAATGGCAAAAGTGCGGCGTTTGGCCACCTCTTGCAAATAAGGAGACAACGTCATAGTCAAATCTTCTTGAGTAAGCGCGGCGTTTGACCACGCATGTTGAATACGAAAAATGCGGCTATTTTACCCATCAACCTGGGGGAGGCAATCAGTGTTTACACAGGAGCTGCTCCAGTTCGCTTAATGACGCCACAGTCCAGGTTGGATGGATACCCGCGGGCTGCTCGCGATGATGCGCGTTAAGCCAGCAGGTCGACAGTCCGGCGTTAATGCCGCCAAGAATATCGGATTCCGCGGTATCGCCAACCATTAATACGCGCGAGCGGTCAGGATTCCCTGCCTGCTCCAGGGCGTAGTTAAAGATTTTCGGATCGGGCTTCGCGACGCCAACCTGCTCGGAAATCACCAGCAGATCGAAATACTCGCGCAGCCCGGTGCGCTCCAGACGAGTTTGTTGTAGCGCGGTAAAACCATTAGTAATAATACCGATTTTAGCCTGCCCGCGAATCGCATTAAGTAGCGAAACGGCGCCCGGCAAAGGAGAACAGATCTCCGCCATCGCACTAATAAAAGCGTCATTCAGCAGCCCCGGCGCAACGTTTAGCCGTTCAGCCCAACTTTGAAAGCGCGCGTGCTGCAATTGTAATGAGGTAATCGCGCCGTTCTGATAATCCACCCATAGCGGCTTATTCACGGCCTGGTAATCCTGGAAATCCTCAGCGGTAAAGGTGACGCTATAGTCAAGGAACATCCGCTGTAAGCCGGTGAAAGAATCAAACGTAAACAGCGTTTCATCGGCATCAAAGAAAATCCAGTCCCACTTCATCATTACACCTTGCCTCTTTTATTACATGCTTATCGGTAACGCCATGATGATGGCGTCCTCATGCCCTTGTGCCGTGGGATAGTAATTGCGGCGAATCGTCGCCTCGTTAAACCCCAGACTTTCATACAGCGCGATGGCGGCAGCGTTAGAGGCGCGTACCTCCAGCCATAGCGTTACAACACCGCGCGTTTCCAGTTCATCAATCAGATGCTCAAGCAGCATACGCCCCAGCCCCCGACGCTGAAAATCCGGATCGACGGCGATATTGAACAGCGTCGCTTCGTCCAGCACCACCTGTGTAATGGCAAACGCGGCCATTCTGTCATCAGCGGTCAGCTTAAGGTTGAGATACCGTTCGCCCTGGTTGCCGAAAAACGTTTTTTCGCTCCACGGAAACGCATGAGCGCGTTGCTCAATCTGCCAGGCTGCGGGGAGATCGGTCGTGCTGAGGATAGAAATCGTGTTCATGTTCGCAGATTTGTTGCCATAGTGCGGCGCGTGCCGCCGGGTTTGCCCGGAGTTCATTAAACGCCGGCGTCGTGACCTGAGCGCCTTCGAGTTGGAGCGGCGCGTCAGTTCCTAACCGCCAGCTATTACAACGGCTGCCCTGCGGCAGCATGGCGACGCGCTCAGGCGTCAGCGGTAAAACCTGATCGGGACTCACGGTCAACGCGCGTAAGATATCGCGCATTAGCGGCTCGTTCAGCGCAGGTAATTCCTCTGCAACCACGATCAGACGAACGTGCGCGGGAAGGGAAATCGCAATCTCGCCCTGTAGCGCGCCAGGACGTCGCAGCGCCCACTGCGTAATACCCAGTTGCTGTAACTGCCAGTCTCGTCGGGATGTCATAGCGAAACGCTCCTGTAATCAGGGGCGCAAATATAGCAAATCTGTCGAATCTGCGCCATCAAACTACTATAATCGCCGCCAGTCTGAATTAAGGAGCATTCCATGTCTGCTTTTACCCCGGCAAGTGAAGTCTTGCTGCGCCACAGTGATGATTTCGAACAAAGCCGTATTCTTTTTGCCGGAGATTTGCAGGATGACCTGCCCGCGCGCTTTGAATGCGCCGCCAGCCGCGCGCATACGCAACAGTTTCACCACTGGCAGGTATTAAGCCGCCAGATGGGCGATAACGTCCGTTTTAGCCTGGTCGCGCAAGCCAGCGATGTCGCTGACTGCGATACGCTGATCTACTACTGGCCGAAAAATAAACCCGAAGCGCAGTTCCAGTTGATGAATATTTTGTCGCTGATGCCGTCGGGCGTCGATGTTTTCGTCGTGGGAGAAAACCGCAGCGGCGTGCGTAGCGCCGAACCGATGCTGGCGGACTATGCGCCGCTGAACAAAGTAGATAGCGCGCGACGTTGCGGCCTTTACCATGGCCGTCTGGAAAAGCAGCCGCAGTTTAGTCTTGAATCCTGGTGGGCCGAGTACAACATCGACGGGCTGACCATCAAAACGTTGCCGGGCGTATTCAGCCGCGACGGACTGGATGTTGGTAGCCAACTGCTGCTGTCTACGCTGACGCCGCACACCAAAGGTAAAGTGCTGGATGTCGGCTGCGGCGCTGGCGTGCTTTCCGCCGCGCTGGCCAGCCATTCGCCGAAAGTGCGCCTGACGCTGTGTGATGTCAGCGCTCCGGCGGTGGAAGCCAGCCGCGCCACGCTTGCCGCTAATGGTCTTGAAGGCGAGGTATTCGCCAGCAACGTCTTTTCGGAAGTCAAAGGACGTTTTGACATGATCATCTCCAACCCGCCGTTCCACGACGGAATGCAAACCAGCCTCGATGCGGCGCAAACGCTCATTCGCGGCGCAGTGCGCCATCTGAACAGCGGCGGAGAGTTACGCATCGTGGCGAACGCCTTTCTGCCCTATCCTAAGATTCTGGATGAGACTTTTGGCTTCCATGAAGTCATCGCGCAAACCGGGCGCTTTAAGGTTTATCGTACCGTGATGACCCGTCAGGCGAAGAAATAGTTGGCCTGATAAGCGCAGCGCCATCTGGTTGCATGTGCCGGATGGCGACGCAAAGCGTCTTATCCAACCTACGTCTCGCGTCCATTTTTGCAGCAATCAATCTATCCCATGCAATTAACTATTGACGAATAGCTGAAAACCACTAGAATGCGCCTCCGTGGTAGTGATTCTTTTCAAGAATCGATGGTATGCGAAGGTGGCGGAATTGGTAGACGCGCTAGCTTCAGGTGTTAGTGTCCTTACGGACGTGGGGGTTCAAGTCCCCCCCCTCGCACCAAAACCACGTTGATATTGCTCGCACTGGGCGAAGGTGGCGGAATTGGTAGACGCGCTAGCTTCAGGTGTTAGTGTTCTTACGGACGTGGGGGTTCAAGTCCCCCCCCTCGCACCAACGAGGCGATATCAAAAAGTAAGATAACTGTGCGAAGGTGGCGGAATTGGTAGACGCGCTAGCTTCAGGTGTTAGTGTCCTTACGGACGTGGGGGTTCAAGTCCCCCCCCTCGCACCAATTATCTTATCCTTCCTTTGTCTCTTCATTTTCATCCCTGATTCCAGTTCATCATTGCCAACATCATGCCGCCAATAAGCGCTATACACGATGGCAGCAGTACAAAATGCCGTAATTGTTTGTGATACAACATCAGCGCAGACAGTAGCAATCCTGATACAATCAACAGCTTCAGCGCATCAGCTGACAGGCCGATAAACGCCAGTCCAACGATAATCACTCCAGGCAATAATACGCCCCATCCGCTGCCTAACGTCCGCTGCAACATGGTTTCACCTCTGGAATTGATAATGATAACCAATATCATATGATATATTTTCTCATTTGTCAGCCAGGGAGAAAGCTAAAGAGATGAGTTTTACTTAACGGTTGATGACACGTATTCAGTAAGGTGATAAATTGTCCGACTGTTAACGTAAAAACAACAACACCTCGCTTTAGGCGACCTTTTCTCATACGTTATTTTCATGTTGGCGCCCGATTCCGTGTATATCACCGATAAATAACGACAATTACCCATGACAACCCCATCCTGGCGGTCGCTTCGTATTAAGAAGTATCAGTTTTCTTTACGTCTTTTCTTGTTTCTCAACGCCGTGTCGGCGCTATTTACTCTCGTTTTCCCCCTTTATCAGATCAATGTATTTTGCACGCCAATGATCGGGATAGTGGTCCTGAGCGTATTACTGTTGATATGGCATGGGAAATATGGACAAAAAAGAATTAATCTCCCCTTTATCTCCCTACTCTTTGGGGGAATATGGGCGGCGCATATTGCGCTAAAGTATCCGGCGTTAGGCCATTATGATTTCTCTTTTTTACTGATTTCCCTGCTTAGCGTTCTGTTTATCGGCTCGATAGCCTTTGCCGCGAATATCGTCGCGTTTACGCTCTATTCGCTACCGCCAGTCGCGGTCTGCCTGTGGCTGAACGGTAATGAACAAGGTTTGCGAATTCTCTATTTGCTGACCCTGCCAATGGTGGGAATCGCTATTCAACATGTTATCCAGAAACGCTACGATAATTTTGCCCAACAGCTCATGTTTAAGCTGCTGGCCGAGCGGGAAACCCTCAATGGCCTGAGTATGCTTGATCCATTAACCGGCTTATATAACCGCCGTGGCCTGCAAAATCGGCTGGATACGTTACAGGCGCCGGGCAGCCATGAACACTACGTCCTGCTATTGGATATCGATCATTTCAAAGCGTATAACGATCACTACGGTCATATGATGGGCGATCAGGCGTTAATTCGCGTCTCAGCGGCAATTCGGGACGCCGTGCGATCGCGCGATGTCGTCTGCCGTTTTGGCGGGGAAGAATTTCTGGTGTTGCTGACCACCGCCGAACCACAGCAAGCCCGCGCTACCGCAGAACGTATCCGACAGGAAGTATACGATCTTAAAATCCCGCATATGTTTAACGAAAGCGTCGCCACCAATGTCACTGTCAGTATCGGCATTGCGCCCCTGACGGATCGCAATATCGGAGACGCTATCGAAAAAGCGGATAAAGCGCTCTACGAAGCCAAGCATCTTGGACGTAACCACATTCTGGTCAGCGACGACATGCGCGCCCTATGAATCCTGTTGGCGTAATCGTGCTACGCCAACAGCGTTAACCATAAACCGCTTGCCATCGTTTATCGCTATCGATAGGATTAGCAATCATTATCATTTAGATTAACATCATTAAACTGCGCTATGGCCTACCGTTCCGCACCGATTGCTGACGATATTATCTGGCGAGCTGCTCCCCAGCCGGAAGACGCCTCGCTGGCGGACGCAGTACGCGAGACGATCGCCTCTACCCGTAAGCACCTGTTGGACTTCATCCGGCTGGATGAAACGCCGCCGCCAGCGGCGATGACTCTTGCCCAGTGGACGCGCCCCGCGACGTTTCGTTCATTGCTGGCCGCCTATTCCGATCACATCTATCGGCACACGCCAGGCCTGCCACGTGAAAATAAGCCGTTACTCTCCCTATGGGCGCAATGGTATATCGGGCTGATGACGCCGCCGCTGATGCTGGCATTACTGACGCAAGCGCGCGCTATCAATGTCTCGGCAGAACATATTCACGTTGAATTTCATGAAACCGGGCGCGCCGCGTGTTTCTGGCTTGATGTGCATCAGGATAACCTGGCAACGGAGCGTTCCCCGGAAGAACGAATGGAAACGCTAATAGTCTCCGCACTACAGCCGGTCATTCAGGCGCTGGAGGCGACTGGCGACATCAACGCGAAACTTATCTGGAGCAATACCGGTTATTTAATCAACTGGTATCTGACTGAGATGAAACCGCTGCTTGGCGAAGCCCTGCTGGCAACGCTACGCCAGCGCTGTTTTTTTGAAAAGCAGCTATCCGACGGTCAGGATAACCCGCTGTGGCGGACCGTCGTAATGCGCGACGGTCTTCTGGTACGCAGAACCTGCTGCCAACGTTACCGCTTACCTGACGTACAGCAGTGCGGCGACTGCACGCTAAAGTAAACCGCTTTACGTTGCCTTCAGTTATCGTCACGGCTTACTGCTGCTGGCCTGTCACATTATTATATTTACAGCGGCGCTCTCCGTATGCCAAATTACGTTTTGCCATTTTTGGGTCTACCGTGGCTATTGGTAAGGTCTCAGGAGAGAAGAATGAGTCTGCAATCTGTACGGCAATTTCTGGCCGATCATGCTCCCGATATTGAAATTATCGAATTAAATCAAAGTACAGCGACTGTCGAACTGGCAGCCAAAGCGCACAACGTAGAGCCAGGGCAGATAGCTAAGACGCTCTCGCTTAAAGTAAAAGACACCATTATCCTGGTGGTCGCGAAAGGCGATGCCCGCCTGGATAATAAGAAGCTTAAAACCACTTTCGGCGCAAAAGCCCGTATGTTGAGCAGCGATGAAGTGGTCAATGCAACCGGACATCCTGTCGGCGGCGTATGTCCTTTCGGGCTGGAGCACCCGCTGCCCGTTTATTGCGACATCTCTCTGAAGGGGTATAACGAAGTATTGCCTGCCGCAGGCGCCACGCACAGCGCGGTACGCATCACGCCGGAAAGAATGGCTGAACTGACATCGGCGACCTGGGTAGACGTGTGCCAATAACGTGCCTGGCACCCTGATTCCCCGAACAAGCACGGCGCATCCGGCGCGGGCTATACCCGATGCTGGAGCGCGGTAGCATCGCCGGCGCGCAGATATAACAGAATATCCGCCGCATCGAGTAACCCGGCA
The DNA here is from genome assembly GCF_000006945.2 of Salmonella enterica subsp. enterica serovar Typhimurium str. LT2. Classification (GTDB taxonomy): domain Bacteria; phylum Pseudomonadota; class Gammaproteobacteria; order Enterobacterales; family Enterobacteriaceae; genus Salmonella; species Salmonella enterica. The sequence goes on along the minus strand of NC_003197.2, from coordinate 4,807,416 downwards.
TCAGAACTCACGCCCAGCTTGGACATCACATTAAACTTATGCGCTCGGATAGTCTTAATGTTACGTTCTAACTGGACAGCAATTTGCGGCATTGAGTAGCCGTTCGACATAAAACGCAGAATCTCCCGCTCGGTTGGACTAAGCATACAATTCTGGTGAAGCTCCCAAAGATTGTCTGTACGCTCCGTTGTCCGTCGGGCGCTATTAAGCGATGTAAATAAGGCATCCTGTAAAACATCCAACGGCGACGCTTTGCTGATGACCCCATCCAGCGGCAGCGGGGATAGCGCGCTGATTAAGCGAGCTTCAGCATCATCATCGGCAATCACCAGACGCCGCATATGGGGATAATTTATCGCCAGTTCCGTCAGGCTGGATAATCCTGTCCGGCGTTCAGTTCTTAACGCAGAAAGAGAAAAAATAACGGCAGAAAACGGCGTCGTTAGCGCAGCCTTATAAAACGCGGATGGTTTTGAAAAAATATGAAGCGTATGTCGGCAATCCGGCATTGCATCAAATAGCCCTTTAATACCAATGGTGCTCATCACGCATTTTTCTACGAGCGCAACATTTCTCTTGCTGATTCTGTTTTCCATTCCATGGTTTCTCCATATACCGAAGGTAGGTTCAATTCTCTGGCTCCCTGAGAACTGTTTATCCATGCATACATCTCTGCATTACTGTGTATTGATAAGCGTCGCATGGCGCTATTTTTTTGGGCGCTAATTGTTTTATTACTTTTTTTAAGTAACGCCGCAATTTGGTTAATGCCCCACCCTTTTCCTAAAAGGCGTAATACTTTTCGTTCAGACAGCGTAAGGACAATCGGCCTGTCGTGGGACTGCTGAATTTCAGACGGTACCTGAGGCGATAATAATGTTTTGCTTATTCTTTCTGAGCGAGCGTTTCCCGCATGGATAACGCTAATAAGATTCTCGATTGGCTCTTCGTCTGAAAGCAAGGTGCTGACGGGGCCCATCAGGAGATCAACCGCATGTGGATAGCAGGATTTAGGAACCAGAAATACCCAATGTATGTCGCGATATTGCGAGAGTAAGCTATAAAAATATTCGCAGATAGCGCGGGGAGAGGCATTGTTAACTGCTAAATCAGCAATAACTAAATTACTTCGGCGTAGCTGTAGCAGCGTTAGCTCTTCTATCGTACGACAATACGCCAGTTTATAATCGGGGAAATTACCTGTTATAGCCCCTTTAAGGCCTTCCTGTATAAGAGGGGTTTTACTGATAATAAGTCCATTTTTGCAGCATCCTGGCAGCATAATTCCTCCGCACCCACGCCGCCACTTTTCATTGCCCCATTAATAAAAACACTATTAACAATGAGCGCAAAGAAATATAAGCCGAGTGGATTAATTATCCTTGTTTTATTTTTAAAAATATAACATTGATTGCGCTACAATCCACATAGCACAAAAACATGAAATCACTATCGCATAGTTACTCATAAAACCAGAAGCAAGACAATTAAATTAACTAAATTTGCACATTAGTAATTCTAACGAAAACGCATCATATTAATAAATTTAAAATATGAGTTCGCCCTTCATTCATATTGCTGAGTCCTAAAACAAAAGCCCAACAATACTGTCTACCATCCATAAAACTCATGTAATATCTGCGAATTATACTAAGTCATGCCTAATTTTACGCCCGCTACTCACGCCATTGTTGTTAAACCATTAATGCATATCGTTGATAAAATTCACCACATCATTGATTCAAAAATGAGCGGCCAGGCTGGCATAATGCCTCTATTCTGGAAACGGACATACGAGAACCGTCGCCCATAAGGATATCCTGCCTGTGACGAAGCGCACGTCTCAGGAAGCTTATGCGTTGCGTCTGGCGGTTGACGTTTTTATCAACAAGAAATTGATCTTAACCAACGCCATCATGCCTGTGCTTCGTGTTAAAAAGGAAGCCTCTGTCATAGTGGCGGCGCATAGAATGTCTTTTCGGACAGGACGAGTCATGCAAGAAGAGCAATCAATTCAACGAGCAGTAACACGGTTATGTATTCAATGCGGGCTGTTTTTATTGCAGCACGGGGCGGAAAGCGCACTGGTTGATGAGCTTTCCACCCGACTCGGTTTGGCGCTCGGTATGGATAGCGTCGAAAGCGCGATCTCCTCTAACGCCATTGTCCTGACGACCATTAAAGACGGACAATGTCTGACATCGACACGTAAAAACCAGGATCGCGGCATTAATATGCACGTCGTCACGGAGGTTCAGCATATCGTTATCCTCGCGGAACATCGTCTGCTGGATTACAAAGGCGTGGAAAAACGCTTTAGCCAGCTCCGCCCGCTGCGTTATCCGCGCTGGCTGGTGGCGTTTATGGTCGGTCTTTCCTGCTCCTGCTTTTGTAAGCTGAATAATGGCGGCTGGGATGGCGCGGTTATCACCTTTTTCGCCAGTATGATAGCCATGTATATCCGCCAGATGCTGGCGCAGCGGCATTTACATCCGCAGATCAATTTTTGCATTACCGCCTTTGTCGCTACCACGATTTCCGGGCTGATGCTCACCCTTCCCGCCTTTAGCCAGACGCCCACTATCGCCATGGCGGCGAGCGTACTGCTACTGGTGCCGGGCTTTCCGCTGATTAATTCCGTCGCAGATATGTTTAAAGGACATATTAATACCGGGCTGGCGCGCTGGGCTATCGCCAGCCTGTTGACACTGGCCACCTGTGTGGGCGTAGTGATGTCAATGACAGTATGGGGGCTACGAGGATGGGTATAATCGACTTTTTACTGGCGCTAATGCAGGACATGATCTTGTCTGCGATCCCCGCCGTCGGGTTTGCGATGGTCTTTAACGTTCCCCACCGGGCGCTTCCGTGGTGCGCGCTACTGGGGGCGCTGGGTCATGGCTCGCGTATGCTGATGATGAGCGCTGGTTTTAATATCGAATGGTCAACGTTTATGGCTTCGCTGCTGGTCGGCAGTATTGGTATTCAGTGGTCACGCTGGTATCTCGCTCACCCTAAAGTGTTTACCGTCGCGGCCGTGATCCCGATGTTTCCGGGGATTTCCGCCTATACCGCGATGATTTCCGCAGTAAAAATTAGCCATCTGGGCTATAGCGAACCGATGATGATTACGCTGCTGACCAATTTTCTGAAAGCCTCTTCCATTGTTGGCGCGCTCTCAATTGGCCTCTCTGTACCGGGATTATGGCTGTACCGCAAACGCCCCCGCGTGTGATTGGTGGAACGCCTCCTGCTGTTCTTACAGGTCTGTGTGGTACTATAAAAACAGTCGCCCTTCTCGGTTGTTGTTCCATATTGAGAAACATTATGTCTTCCAGAATTTTAACGTCGGACGTCATCGGTATTGACGTCCTTTTACACGATCATCATGCTGTGCTGGCGAAGTCAACGGGCGGCGCAGTGGCGGTATTCGCTAATAATGCGCCTGCCTTTTATGCCGTGACGCCTGCACGCATGGCTGAACTGCTGGCGCTTGAAGAAAAGTTATCACGTCCGGGAAGCGATGTGGCGTTAGACGCACAATTTTACGAAGAACCCGAAGCCGCCCCCGTTGCGATTCCCTGCGGAAAATTCGCCATGTATCCCGCCTGGCAACCGGATGCGGATTTTCAGCGTCAGGCTGCCCTTTGGGGCGTGGCGCTTCGGGAGCCGGTCACCGCAGAAGAGCTGGCGGCGTTTATCGCCTACTGGCAGGCGGAAGGTAAGGTTTTTCACCATATCCAGTGGCAGCAAAAGCTGGCGCGCAGCGTGCAAATCAGCCGTTCCAGCAATGGCGGAATGCCGCAGCGCGACATCAATAGCGTCAGCGAACCTGACAATCATATTCCACCAGGTTTTAGGGGGTAACGATGAAAAATGTTGGCGACCTGATGCAGCGTCTACAAAAAATGATGCCTGCGCATATTACGCCGGCGTTTAAAACGGGCGAAGAATTGCTGGCGTGGCAGAAAGAGCAAGGCGAGATCCGGGCGGCAGCGCTGGCGCGGGAAAACCGGGCGATGAAAATGCAGCGCACCTTTAACCGTTCCGGCATTCGACCGCTGCATCAGAACTGTTCGTTTGATAACTATCGGGTTGAGTGCGACGGACAAATGAACGCGTTAAGCAAAGCCCGACAGTACGTTGATGAGTTTGACGGCAATATCGCCAGCTTTGTCTTTTCCGGCAAGCCGGGAACCGGTAAAAACCATCTCGCCGCGGCTATTTGTAACGAGCTGCTGCTGCGCGGAAAGTCGGTACTGATTATCACCGTAGCGGATATTATGTCAGCGATGAAAGACACGTTCAGCAATCGGGAAACCAGCGAAGAGCAGTTGCTTAACGATCTGAGTAACGTTGATCTGCTGGTGATCGACGAGATCGGCGTGCAGACCGAATCCCGCTATGAAAAAGTGATCATCAATCAAATTGTCGATCGTCGTTCCTCGTCAAAACGTCCCACCGGCATGTTGACGAACAGCAATATGGAAGAGATGACGAAAATGCTTGGCGAACGCGTCATGGACCGTATGCGTCTCGGCAACAGTTTATGGGTTAATTTTACCTGGGACAGTTACCGCAGCCGGGTGACGGGTAAAGAGTATTAAATTGCAACGTGCGCCAGGGCGATACGACGCCTGACTGGCATAACACAGGTGATTACCATGAATACAGCGAAACATGTTCTGTGCTGCGCGGCGATCGCCAGCGTACTGATTTCCACCAGCGGTATTGCCGCCAGTCAGTTAAGCGCTCAGGGCGCGAACGCACAGCAGGGCGGGATGTCGCTTTCTGCGCTAACCGGTCTGCTCAGCAGAGGTGCCCAGTCGCTCAGCGCCGATAATATGAATAATGCCGCCGGTATTTTGCAGTACTGCGCCAAACAGAAACTGGCGTCCGCTACCAACGTGGAAAACGTTAAAAATCAGATTCTGAACAAGTTGGGGTTGGATACCACACAGCAGGAGCAGGACACTAACTACCTGAACGGCCTGCAAGGGTTGCTCAAGACGAAGGACGGCCAGCAGTTGAACCTCAATAATATCGGCAGTACGCCGCTGGCGGAAAAGGTGAAAACCAAAGCTTGCGATCTGGTGTTGCAGCAAGGGCTGAATTTCCTCTCCTGACTGCGTTTTTCTGACCGTGCGCCACGCCGGGACGCCCTGATAAACGCCGTGTTTTGGCCCTTTACCCGCCAACACGGCATTAACCCGATTTTTCTCTTCGTCTTTTCCTGTTATTAACCGCTATGGCAGGAAGTGATGCCGATCAAAAAACCAACTTTCTAAACTCATTCTAAATAACAGCGCCGTGTAAAGTTATTAGAATTGCAGCAATGTGACATCGCTATTACATTGTTAGAAATTTTTTCCTGCCAGCGATAAGCCTGGTTTATTGAGGATCGTCAGTTGTCCGAGTTGCTCTCTGTCGCTCTGTTTCTCGCCTCTGTGCTGATATATGCCTGGAAGGCGGGCCGTAACACCTGGTGGTTTGCCGCCACTCTCACGGTGCTGGGACTTTTTGTCATTCTGAATATTACCCTGTATGCCAGCGACTATTTTACCGGCGACGGGATCAACGACGCAGTGCTTTATACGCTCACGAATAGTCTGACGGGAGCGGGAGTCGGCAAATATATTCTGCCGGGAATCGGCATTGCCCTGGCGTTAGTGGCGGTATTCGGCGCGCTGGGATGGGTACTACGCCGCCGCCGTCACCATCCTCATCATGTCGGTTACAGCCTGCTGGCGTTACTGCTGGCGTTAGGTTCGGTCGACGCCAGCCCGGCGTTTCGCCAGATTACCGAACTGGTAAAATCACAAATGCGCGATGGCGATCCGGATTTTGCCGTTTATTATAAAGAACCAGCAAAAACCATTCCTAATCCGAAGCTCAATCTGGTCTATATCTACGGCGAGAGCCTGGAACGGACCTATTTTGATAATGACGCGTTCCCCAATCTCACGCCAGAGTTGGGCGCGCTGAAAAATGAGGGGCTGGATTTCAGCCATACCATGCAACTGCCGGGAACGGATTACACCATCGCCGGGATGGTGGCTTCCCAGTGCGGTATTCCGCTGTTTGCGCCGTTTGAGGGCAATGCGTCCGCGTCGGTTTCTAGCTTCTTCCCGCAGAATATCTGCCTCGGCGATATTCTGAAAAACTCCGGCTACCAGAACTATTTCGTGCAGGGCGCTAACCTGCGTTTTGCCGGGAAAGACGTGTTCCTGAAATCACACGGATTTGATCATCTGTACGGCGCTGAAGAGCTAAAAACGGTGGTGGCGGACCCGTCTTATCGTAACGACTGGGGCTTCTACGACGATACGGTGCTTGATGAGGCATGGAAGAAATTTGAAGCGCTTTCCCGCTCAGGCCAGCGTTTTTCGCTGTTTACGCTGACCGTAGATACTCACCACCCGGACGGGTTTATCTCACGCACCTGCAACCGCAAACGCTACGATTACGACGGCAAGCCCAACCAGTCCTTTAGCGCCGTAAGTTGCAGCCAGGAAAACATCGCCGAGTTTATCAACAAAATCAAAGCGTCGCCGTGGTTTAAAGATACCGTTATCGTCGTCTCTTCCGACCATCTGGCGATGAACAATACGGCCTGGAAATACCTGAATAAGCAAGATCGCAACAATCTGTTTTTCATTCTGCGCGGCGATAAACCACAGCAGGAGACTCTGGCGGTCAAACGCAACACGATGGACAACGGCGCAACGGTGCTGGATATTCTCGGCGGCGATAATTTTATCGGTCTGGGACGTAGCAGCCTTTCCGGGCAGTCGCTGTCGGAAGTGTTCCTGAATGTAAAAGAGAAAGTGCTGGCGATGAAGCCGGATATCATTCGCCTGTGGAATTTCCCGAAAGAGATAAAAGATTTTACCGTCGATCGGGACAAAAACATGATCGCGTTTTCCGGGAGCCACTTCCGCCTGCCGTTACTACTGCGCGTATCGGATAAGCGCGTCGAGCCGTTACCGGAAAGTGAATACTCCGCTCCGCTACGGTTCCAGTTGGCCGACTTCGCCCCGCGCGATAATTTCGTTTGGATCGATCGCTGCTACAAAATGGCGCAGCTATGGGCGCCGGCGCTGGCGCTCTCTACCGACTGGTGCGTCTCGCAGGGGCAGCTTGGCGGGCAGCAAACCGTACAGCATGTTGATAAAGCGCAGTGGCAGGGTAAGACGGCGTTTAAAGACACGATGATCGATATGGAGCGCTACAAAGGCAACGTCGATACCTTAAAGATTGTCGATAACGATATTCGTTATAAAGCCGATAGCTTTATCTTTAACGTGGCGGGCGCCCCGGAGGAGGTGAAGCAGTTTAGCGGCATTTCCCGGCCGGAGTCCTGGGGGCGCTGGTCAAATGCGCAGTTGGGCGATGAGGTTAAAATCGAATATAAAGCGCCGCTGCCGAAAAAGTTTGATCTGGTGATCACCGCCAAAGCCTTCGGCGACAACGCGAATCGACCGATTCCGGTACGCGTAGGCAACGAAGAACAGACGCTGGTGCTGGGTCACGATGTGTCCACTATCACGCTGCATTTCAACAACCCGACGGACGCGAATACCTTAGTCATTGCGCCGCCCGCTCCCGTCTCCACCAACGAAGGTAATATTTTGGGCCATTCGCCGCGCAAATTGGGGATTGGCATGGTGGAGATCAAAGTGGTGAATGTTGAAAGTTAAAAGAGAATGTCATATATGCCGGGTGGCGGCTGCGCCTTACCCGGCCTACACATCATCTTTATCCATAAACTGGCGCACAGGCCTGATAAGCGAAGCGCCATCAGGCACTGTATATGCTACACGCCCCTTTCTGTTAATAATCGAACTGACGGTAGTAACGACGAATATCCAGACTGTGGCCGGTATATTTCTCAAAGTGCGCCGCCAGTCGGTCAACTAACAATGTCGAAACAACACACGGCGCCATGATCCAGCGGAACTCATCATCAATACCGTCCAGCGCATACGCTTTCGGATCAATCACCACCAGGTTATCGGTAATTTTACTGGCAAAACGCTCAACGCGTTCATCCAGCGCGCGGCATTTCCCTTCCCCTTTCACCAGAATGAGCGGAACGTCTTTTTCCAGCAGCTCCAGAGCGCCGTGGAAAAATTCCGCAGAGCTGACGGGGCGCGTGCGCTTCCACTGCATCTCTTCCAGGATACACATGGAGAACAGATAGACCTCGCCCCACATCTCCGCGCCGCCGACCCACATCATATAATCGCTGTTATGATAACGGCTGGCGATAGCGTCCGCCTGCGGATCAAATTTTTGTTTCGCTTTCAGCAGATTCGCCGGCAGAATTTCCAGTTGGCTGGCGAAGCGATCGTAACTGGCGAATTCGTTATTGCGCGACAGCACGCGGAAAAACAGCCAGTACAGCAGCATATATTCATATTCCACGCCATTTTTGTGACGCATCGGAATATGCCATGTCGCCGCCTGCGCCAGCGGAGAGTCCGCATTTTTGGTAATAGCGACTACGCGTATTCCCTGCGCTTTACACCACTCGGCGATCGCCACCGATTCTTTGGTATCGCCGGATTTAGACAGCGTAATAACCACAGAGTCTTTATTCAGCCGCTTATTTCCTTTATGAATTAATTCTGCCGCCTGCTCAACATAAACCGGCAACGTTGTTAATTCTTTGGCAAATTCATTAATTGCCATCATTGGCGCCAGTGAACCGCCAACAGAGGCGAAAAATAAAGAACTGAACCCGGCCTGATAAATCTCGTCAGCAACCTGTTCTGCCTTCTGGCGCGCAGCGATGATCTCACGAGCACTCGTCAGGTACTCGTCCTGATTAAAACCCAACATATTTTTCTCCTGATTGTTCAGATTTTACTTTTTAAAACGCGATCGAAATCGTCAAAAATGCGTACCGAAAGGTCGATGCCTTTCAGTGAGGCGATATGAAACGCCATGAGTTGTACCGGCACAATCAACAGTAATGGCGAGAAATGGTGATCAACCGCTACATCCAGCGCAAGCGTCTGGTCATCCTGCGCCGCCTTCGCCAGCGTGAGAGTAAAGGTTTTGGCGACCGCAGGCGTCATATACTCCCGTAGCGCCCTGGAGCGCGCGTCGGGCCGGTCCTCAAAGAAGAACATCACGTGTTCCGCATTGGCTTCCAGATACGGGCCGTGCATATAGGCTTCCAGCTCAAACCCGCTTGAGGGAACACGCACCGTCTCGGTAAATTTAGTTTCCAACTCTTTTGCCACCCCAACCAGCGCGCCGTAGCCTGTCGCCACAAAACGCGTCCCGTTTCGTAAAACGGCCTGGTGCTGGTGAATAAACGCTTCCGTACGCACGATAACCAACGGCAGGGTTGCCGCGATACGTTGAAGCTGCGCCACATACTCCTCGACCTGCGATTCCGTCAGTCGCTGCTGCTGACGGGCAATTAACAACGCGATAAGCAACAGATTCAATACCGTCGCGCTAAATCCACGGGTAACAAAGCCGACGGACTCAATCCCGGTCAGAATATCCAGTGGATAATCACTGGCCTTGCCAAGAGGGCTTTGCGGATCGGCGGTCAGAGCGAATACCGGACGTCCCTGCGCCTGAACTTTACGCATCGCCTCCAGGGTAGAAGCGCTTTTCCCGCTCTGGGAAATAGCAATAACCATATCGGCTTGCGGATCGCTATTCTCATACTGGCTAAAGGTGTACGGCTCTTTAATATCGATAGAGATACCGCAGCGCTCAAAGAAATAACGGGCGCAAAAGGCGGCATTCAATGACGATCCGGTGGCTAATATCAGGATTCGTCGTAACGTTTTTTGGCTGGCGAACCGCGATACTTCTTCCAGAGACTGGCGATGGCGGCGAATAATATTCGCCAGGACGTCAGACTCTTCGTTAATATAGGTCAGCATGGTTGGTGACATTGTGTATCCCTCTTAAAATAACCCTATCCAGGAACCGAAAATTCCCACCAGCGCAATACCGCCAATGATGGTTAACGGTTTCACTTTTTTCCCTAACAGCCAGTACACAATGGCGAAGCTAATTAACGGCAGCAGACAAGGCATGATGTCGTTAATAATGTCCTGAACATGGGTTTTCGCTTCTCCCGTACCAAACGTAATGGGAATGGTGATATCAATCATGGAGGCCGTCATCGCGCCAACCACCATCAGACCGATAATCGAGGCGCCATAGGTTAGGCTTTCCATCATTCCGCTTTGCTGAATGCGTTGCAGTACGCCGGTTCCCAGCACATAGCCCCAGCGGGTAAAGAACCAGCGGGCCAGAATATGCGGTACGTTAAACACCAGCAGAAATAAAATCGGCCCCAGAATATTGCCTTTCAGCGCCAGACTGGTACCGATGCCAGTGGCGATAAGACGCAATGTTCCCCAGAAAAAAGAGTCGCCAATACCCGCCAGCGGCCCCATTAACGACGCTTTGACGTTATCGATAGAACTGGCGTCCATCTCTTTCTGCTGGCTATTTTTCTCCTCCATCGCCACGGTAATACCGAGGATCAACGTCACAATGTGCGGCGTGGTATTAAAGAAAGCCAGATGGCGTTTTAGCGCTTCGGCAAGATCTTCTTTTCGGCTATACAGTTTCTTTAATACCGGAATGAGCGTATAGACGAACGCCAGGTTCATTTGTCGTTCATAGTTCCAGGAAAACTCCATCTGGAATGACCGCCAGAAGACGCGGCGTAAATCACGCGCGGTGACCAGACCAGTGGTTTCCGCCTGCTGGCGGTCTTTATCAGAAATCATCTTCATCGTCATGAGACGCTCCTTGCGCAGGTGCCGGTTGCGAGGCCGCAAATTTCGGCATATTGACCATCACGACGGCGACGATCGCGCCGAGAATCGCAATACCCGTCACCGGAATTTTTAAATACGCCATTAAAACAAAACCGAGGAAAAAATAGGGGGCGACCTTTTTATTAATTAATAAGCGCGCCAGCATGGCAAAACCCAGCGCGGGAATAATACCGGTGGCAACGCTTAATCCATGTTTAATAAATTCTGGAATGGCATCCAGAAAACCTTTAACCATATTCACGCCCGCTAAATAAGAGACCGTGACGATAATCCCCAGCATCAGCGACAGCCCAATGCCGGAGATTAAATGCATACGCTCAATGCCCCGGGTATCCCCCACCTCAGCGTAAGCATCGGCTTTATGACAGAGCAACGGAATAAACATTCCGTTATAGATATTTTTCACAATTAACGCCAGTGTCGCGATAGGCAAACCTAATAACAGCGCGGTTTCCGCCCCAGCGCCGGAATTAATCGCAAAGGCCACACCTAAAATACCGCCAGTGACCACATCCGGGGGCAGCGACGCGCCCACCGAAAAGGAACCGATAAACGCCAACTCCAGCGTCGCGCCCATCACAATTCCGGTTTCCATGTCGCCCAGCACCAGTCCGGTTAAAAGTCCGGTCACGATAGGTCTGGAAATCAGCGACGTCCCTAATGCATATTCAGACTGGGCGATAAACGCCACCAGTCCAAGTAAAAGCGCCTCTACCATAATATGTCCTCAGGAGGGTATCCGCTCAGGCAAAAAGTTGTTTACGATCGTTAGGCACCAGCCGAATTTCTATCTCTACTCCGCCAGCCGCCAGCTCCCGAAGTTGAGTCATTTCATCCGCTAACAGATTGATGGCTTTAGCAATATTCTGGCTCCCTTCACGTACCTTCGTGCCGCCTAAATTAATACTTTTAATGTCGGGTAATTCGCGCGCCAGCCGGTACGCATCCGCCACGGATTCAACAACAATAAAAAGTTTATATTTATCGGTAACGCCGCTTTTTATCGCTTCAATTGAATCGGCAATATTTTTAATAACCAGCTTCACCGCGGGCGGCTTCGCCATCTTAATGGTGGTTTTACGCAGGTCATCATTAGGTACGCTGTCGTTGGCAATTAAAATACAGTCTGCGCCAACGTACTGCGTCCAGGAAAAGGCGACCTGTCCATGTAATAAACGATGATCCACCCGTAAAAAAACAATCATGACGCTTCCTCCCCTTAAAAATCTTTATCGCTTTGCATGGCGCTGGTGATAGTTTGATTGCAGTACTGAATATTTTCTTTTGAATCCGCTAACGCCGTCATTATGGTATGCGTGGTATTGCCATCGTTTTCCGACATAAAGAGATCGATAACCAGCGGCAGGTTAATCCCTGCCAGCAGATGAAAATTTTCCCGTGATAAATAACGGACAAATTCGTTATTCACGCTGCCGGCAAAAATATCGGTCAGCGCAATAATTTCATCTTCCGGCGGGATCCGGGCAATTAGCGTATCTACCTGCTGGCTTAAATCCACGCTCTCTTCAACGTAAGCGCACAGCGTCCAGACATTTGACCGTTTGCCTAAAATCAGCTCCACGGAGTTTAAAACTCCGCTGGCCAGCGTGCCGTGGCTGGCGAAAATATAATGTCTCTTCATCCTGACCTCTAAAACACATTCCACTGTGATAAAAGAGAGCAAGCGGCGTGCCAGAAAAAGTGGCGCGCCGAAAAAAGATGCGGGTTAACAGAGGGAAATAGTTAAAACTGTTGATCTTGCTCGATAAGTTCTGTTTCGAAGGTCAGGATATTATGAATATAGCCAAGCTCGGCGGTGGGGATTTTGACACTGTAGTTACTCTCAATGACACTAAACGCTTCCCGTAGCCGATTCAGTTCCTGTTCCGGACACTGTTGCCCACTCCAGGCAGTAATGCCCGCATGGCGGATCAGACGCTCAATCAGGCAACTAATATGCACATAGAGCGCCACCTTTCTTTCATTCGAGACGGTAACGCCCGCCAGATGCTCATAGCGCAGCAGAAACTGCTCAACGTGGTTGATGACTTTGCTGGTGTCGAGGATGGTGACGGATTCGATCACTCGTCGGAGCGAGAAGTTTTTCAGCAGCAGGTTGTTGATCTCCGCCACCTGCTCCGGCGTGGTCAGCGAACCAAACAGCCGCATCAGATAGTGATTCCCCTCGCCGGAGATCAGCGAGTCGAGCGAAATCCACGGCACGCTGGCGATGTGCGGGTCCAGCGTGCCGACTATCGCCAGTACGTCGTAGCGCATAAATACCGGCTCCTGGGTTTTATTGCTCGCCAGCATCGCATAATCGCAGGCGACGACGTCAATCTCCAGCGCCTGCGGAATACTGGCGCTCAGTAATGCGCAAAGATTCGTCGCCACACCGATACCGGTCGCGCAGGTGGTCAGTATGGCGCGCGGTTTGTTGCTTTTCGGCCAGTAGAGCTGATACTCGACCGGCACATCCCGGGCGATATCGCGAGCGATCTCTTCAATAAAATGCCCCTGTAAAATACGCTCCCCTACATACAGGGCCATGCTGGTCGAGACGTTGTTGATAATCGTCACCGGCGTGGAAAGCGCGCGATCAAAATGACGATGAATGGCCTTGAGCGATCCCATATCCACCAGAATCATCAGGCCGGAGGCGAGCGGATGCTCTTCCAGATAGCGCATCACCTGCTGCGCTATCGCCTCCGGCGTGACGTCCAGCGGCATATCGAACGATTCAAAAATCGTATTTTTCAGTAACCGGTTGGCGACGTTGGCGATACTGCTGGCGGTGGCATAGCCGTGCGCCAGAATCACCGCATGCGTCACCTGTTTTTGGTTGTTAGCCCCCTGTTTATGCAGCCAAAGCGCCAGCAGCAGCATATCAATGCGTCTCGGCTCCAGATCCAGCTTCTGGCCCAGCGTCTCCAGAATTTGTAAACAGAAGCTGTACAGCAGCGGATATTTCTGGGCGAGGAAGGCGTCCAGTTGGCGGATCTGCTCGCTGTTGAGACGAGAAGGCGCCAGTGCGGTACGATGGATTAAATAGTGGCTAAGCGCGTAAATACAGTTGCCGTTAAGCTGCATATTGAAGCGCTTCTCCAGACGATAAAACTCTTCCCGCACCTGGCTTGTAATTAACAGCAACCGCTGTGAGTGCACATTATCGTCGCCGGTAAAAATCAGGCGATCGAAGAGGGTCTCAATTTCATCGCCCATTCTTTTTTGTACCGTCTCCCACCCCTCTTTCCCGCTACGTACCAGCTCGTACAGCGCCAGCACATGACACTGCGTATCATGGATCATGCCCTGCATCTCGTCGCGGGCGCGCAGCAGCCAGGTAAGGTTCGTGTCGGGCGAGATGCTCACCGGCGTGTCGTCCGCCAGCGGTTCATTCAGTGACGGCAATGCCGACAGCATGGCATCCGGCAGATCGTGCAGCGACACGGTAACGGTTTCCTGCCCAGGCTTTTTCGCCCATGCCGTCGCCACCGCATACTTCACCACATTTTTCAGCTCGCCGACGTTGCCGCGATAAACATACTGATTGAGGATCTGCAACAAACGCGGTTTGAGGATAAGCGTGGCCGAAAGTTTTTTCGCCTCCGTCCAGAAAAACAGTAAGATCAGCGCCTCTTTTTCCTGGCGGCTACGGTGCTGGAGATCCGGCAGGTTGACCTGAATCGGGATGCGTCGCAAAAATGTCGTCAGAAAGGTACTGTGTATCTCTTCGGTCGTCGCAAATACCAGACGTACCGAAACCGGATGCCCCTGCGCGGTGTCGCCTACCCGATAAATTTCACCACGATCGAGCCAGGTAAAGAGCTTCTCCTGCCCTTCGGCGCTCAGCCGGTGGACTTCATCCAGAAATAACATGCCGCCGTCAGCCGCCTCGAACGCGCCCGGTCTGTCGCTCTGCGCGCCGGTAAACGCGCCCTTCACATAGCCAAAAAGATTCGCCGCCAGCAGTTCGGGATTGCTCGCATACTGGGCGCAATTAAAACTGATAAATGGCGCATCCGGCGACAGAAGCGCCTGGGCGATGGCATATTCGTGCATGAGCTGCGCCAGATAACTTTTCCCGGTGCCGCTTTCGCCGGTCATCAGTAGCGGCAGTCCGCCGTCGGGATAAAACAGCGCGGTTTTCAGTTGCTCAATCGGGCGCTTCAGGCTTTCGTTATGGCCAATCAACAGGGAAAAGTGATCGTCCGGCGCGCACTCCTGTTCCCCGTGCGCTAACAGCTCCGCGACGCTGGCGTATTCATTACGCGAAAGGGTAAAAAACTGTTGGCTAAATGCCTGCTTATGCAGGAAATAGACGGGACGGGTATTGATTTTGCAGAGCACGCCCTGCGCCACCAGTTGGTTCAGATAATGGCTGGCGGTATTGCGCTGCATATTAAAACGCTGCGCCAGATAGCGCGCGGTAAACACCTCACTGACATTTTCCGGATCAAAAAAATCCGTTTGGTTCATCAGGAAAGCAAGCAGGGCATCTTTGCGCATCGTATCCTCTCACGATTATCACATCAGCAATTATGATGCCGCGAAACAAGGCTCTCCTGCCGTGCGTTCTCTCGCTTTATTCATTTTTTGTGGATCACCGCACACCTTCACTCAACGTTGGATTAGCGCGCGATATCAGAAAAGAGAGGAGGAAGCGGCGCACGGCCTGGCGTATGAATCACGCTGCACCATGCGCCTGATGCTGGTTTAAAATCGGCCTGCGCGGACTGCCAGGCCTGGTAAGCGCTACGCCATCAGGCAAAAGTGTGAACATCTCATCCGGCCTACGGTCGTCTGTAGGCCGACTGTTCACCACTACGCCCTTAAAATGTTTCCCAATTATCGCTGCCGTCGGCCACTGCGGCCTTTGGTGACGACACGGCTGCCGGGGTTTTTACCGCAGCCACTTCACGCGCACGCTGCTGTTGCTGGTGAATACGGAACACCGCGACGGCCTGGGTCAGACGGCTGGCTTGCTCTTCCAGCGCCGCAGCCGCGGCGGCGGACTCTTCCACCAGCGAGGCGTTCTGCTGCGTTACGCGATCCATCTCCGCTACCGCCAGGCCCACCTGGTCGATACCACGGCTTTGCTCGTCAGACGCCGAGGCAATCTCGCCCATGATATCGGTCACGCGGGTCACTGCATTGACGATCTCATCCATGGTTTCACCGGCGCTTTCGACCAGCGTCGAACCTACATCAACACGGCTCACGGAATCCTCAATCAGACTCTTGATCTCCCGTGCCGCCTGCGCGCTACGCTGGGCCAGATTACGGACTTCACCGGCCACCACTGCGAACCCGCGTCCCTGCTCGCCTGCGCGCGCCGCTTCTACCGCCGCATTCAGCGCCAGAATATTGGTCTGGAAAGCAATACCGTCGATTACGCTGATAATATCGGCGATTTTCTGCGAACTGGAGGCGATATCGCGCATTGTTTGTACGACGTTATCCACCACTTTGCCGCCTTTTTGCGCTGTCTCTGACGCACTCAGCGCCAGGTGACTGGCCTGACGGGCGTTTTCGGCGTTCTGTTTCACGGTGGCGGTCAGTTGTTCCATACTGGCGGCGGTCTCTTCCAGAGACGCTGCCTGCTGCTCAGTACGGGAAGAGAGATCGTTGTTGCCCATCGCAATCTCGCTGGCGCCGCTATAGATCGCATTCGCGCCGTTACGTACATCGCCCACGGTACGCATCAGTTCACTTTGCATATGACGCAGGTTTTCAGCCAACTGCCCCATTTCGTTGGAGCCTTCCACGTCGATACGCTTCACCAGATCGCCGCTGGCGATATGACGAATGCTTTCAATCAGACGATTCATCGGGGCGATAAGCGACAGTTTGATGCCGAACCAGACGGCGATAATGACCACCAGAACGGCAATCAGCACACTGACCAGTACCCACATCGCCTGGTTGTAGGAACTGTTGTTATCCTCAACAGCAATATCGTACAGACGATCGTTTTGCTGCATATAGGCCATGTACTGCTTCTCAAAAGCGTCCTGATAGCTTTGAGTCGGTTGATCAAAAAACTCGTTAATCTTACCCGCGCCAAGAAGCTGAATAAGCTCCGCCAACGCGCCGTGGTAGATATCATAGGTTCGTTTGATCTCAAGGAAAGCCGCTTCACTCTGACGTGGATCGCGCGGTAACGCCTCATACTGCTCCCAGTTTTTTTCGGTCAGCTTCAGCGTATTGGTCGCCCCCTGCATCAGTTCAGCGACAGTTGCGCCGCTGCCAATATTGCTCTGGTCCATCATCCAGCGGATACCCGCGCGATTCAGGGTATTACGCGTTTGCAACAGCTCCACCCAGGTTGCATTCAGGGCAGACTGCTGCTGACGAATAGTTTGCAATACGGTGAAGTTTTCTTTGTCATTCTTCAGCGAGTTGAAGAACAGCCCGCCGGATGTCAGTTGTAAAAGGCCAAATAGCGCCAATACCAGCAGTAAGCTGGTAACAATTTTAATTCGCTTTAACATGTTTTCTCTTTCCGCTAGACAGATACAGAATTTTCGGCCTGGAAAGGGAAAACTTTATGGGATGCGCGCCATTAATATCACGATTAGCTCAGTGAAGTCGTTATGACGCCCCGCGCAACAAGGATCGTCCCATTTTATATCGTGATCTCAATCACATAAAATAGCCCACGCCCTCCTCCGCGAAACCGCTTACCGGTACGTCCGACCGCTTAAACCGCCATACAACCACTCACTGATTTACCTAACTTTACGCGCGCGATGATCTGGCAAGATCCTCTCAGCATAGCAGTCAATCTACCTCCTCAAACACGAACTCAATGTCCACCCAGCTTCGGCTGATAATTAAACTTACAACCAGGTTTTACTATGGATACGAAAAAGATATTCAAGCACATACCCTGGGTGATTCTCGGAATCATCGGTGCTTTCTGCCTCTCGGTCGTTGCCCTACGTCGGGGTGAACACGTGAGCGCCCTGTGGATCGTGGTCGCTTCCGTTTCCGTCTATCTGGTGGCTTACCGCTACTACAGCCTGTACATCGCCCAGAAGGTCATGAAACTCGACCCGACGCGCGCGACGCCGGCGGTTATCAATAACGACGGCCTGAACTACGTGCCGACTAACCGCTACGTGCTGTTTGGTCACCACTTCGCCGCCATCGCTGGCGCAGGTCCGCTGGTCGGGCCGGTATTGGCCGCGCAGATGGGCTATCTGCCGGGGACACTGTGGTTACTGGCGGGCGTGGTGCTCGCGGGCGCAGTGCAGGACTTTATGGTGCTGTTCATCTCTTCCCGCCGTAACGGCGCCTCTCTTGGCGAGATGATCAAAGAAGAGATGGGTACCGTTCCAGGCACCATCGCGCTGTTCGGCTGCTTCTTAATCATGATCATCATCCTCGCGGTGCTGGCATTAATCGTGGTTAAAGCGCTGGCCGAAAGCCCGTGGGGCGTCTTCACCGTCTGCTCCACGGTGCCGATTGCGCTGTTTATGGGCATCTACATGCGCTTCCTGCGTCCGGGACGCGTAGGCGAAGTCTCCGTTATTGGTATCGTGCTGCTGGTGGCGTCTATTTACTTCGGCGGCGTGATTGCCCACGACCCTTACTGGGGCCCGGCGCTGACCTTTAAAGACACCACCATTACCTTCGCGCTGATCGGCTACGCCTTTGTTTCCGCGCTGCTGCCGGTATGGCTGATCCTTGCCCCGCGCGACTATCTCGCTACCTTCCTGAAAATCGGCGTGATCGTCGGTCTGGCGCTGGGGATTGTGATCCTCAACCCGGAACTAAAAATGCCGGCATTGACGCAGTATGTCGACGGTACCGGCCCGCTGTGGAAAGGCGCTCTGTTCCCGTTCCTGTTCATCACCATCGCCTGTGGCGCCGTCTCTGGCTTCCACGCGCTCATCTCCTCCGGCACCACGCCGAAACTGCTGGCCTGTGAGACCGATGCGCGTTTTATCGGCTACGGCGCGATGCTGATGGAGTCCTTTGTTGCGGTGATGGCGCTGGTGGCGGCCTCGATCATTGAACCGGGTCTCTACTTCGCGATGAACACCCCGCCGGCAGGTCTGGGCATTACCATGCCAAACCTGCACGAGATGGGCGGCGAGAACGCGCCGCTGATTATGGCGCAGTTGAAAGACGTTACCGCACATGCAGCGGCGACCGTCAGCTCCTGGGGCTTTGTGATTTCCCCGGAACAAATCCTGCAAACTGCGAAAGATATCGGTGAACCGTCAGTATTGAACCGCGCAGGCGGCGCGCCAACGCTGGCAGTAGGTATCGCGCATGTGTTCCACAAAGTCCTGCCGATGGCGGATATGGGCTTCTGGTATCACTTCGGTATTCTGTTCGAAGCGCTGTTTATCCTGACCGCGCTGGATGCGGGTACCCGTTCCGGCCGCTTTATGTTGCAGGATTTGCTGGGTAACTTCGTCCCGTTCCTGAAAAAAACCGATTCTCTGGTCGCGGGTATCATCGGTACCGCAGGCTGCGTCGGTTTGTGGGGCTATCTGCTGTATCAGGGCGTGGTCGACCCGCTGGGCGGCGTGAAGAGCCTGTGGCCGTTGTTCGGTATCTCTAACCAGATGCTGGCCGCCGTGGCGCTGGTGTTGAGCACCGTGGTACTGATCAAAATGCAGCGCACCAAATACATCTGGGTGACGGTAATTCCGGCGGTATGGCTGCTGATCTGCACCACCTGGGCGCTGGGCCTGAAACTGTTCAGCGCCAACCCACAGATGGAAGGTTTCTTCTACATGGCAAACCTGTATAAAGAGAAGATTGCCAACGGCGCCAACCTGACCGAGCAGCAGATTGCCAACATGAACCATATCGTGGTGAACAACTACACTAACGCTGGTTTGAGTATTCTGTTCCTGGTGGTGGTGTACAGTATTATCTTCTACGGTTTCACCACCTGGATGAAGGTACGCAACAGCGATAAACGTACCGACAAAGAAACCCCGTATGTGCCTGTGCCGGAAGGCGGCGTGAAGATCTCTTCACACCACTAAAACTGATGCCGGGTAGCGCACAGCGACCCCGGCTAGTGTAGGCCGGATAAGGCGCAAGCCGCCATCCGGCTTTATTCATTAACAGGACGGCAGAATGTTTGATACTTTAGGTCAGGCAAAAAAATATCTCGGCCAGGCGGCAAAAATGTTGATTGGTATTCCGGACTACGACAACTATGTCGAGCACATGAAAACCAACCATCCCGACAAGCCGTACATGACCTATGAAGAGTTCTTCCGCGAACGTCAGCAAGCACGTTACGGCGGCGATGGCAAAGGCGGTATGCGCTGTTGTTAATGGAGAGACTATGACCCCGATTGCAGTTACCCTACTTACCGGTTTTCTTGGTGCCGGCAAAACCACCCTACTACGCCATATCCTCAACGAACAACATGGTTTTAAAATCGCCGTTATCGAAAACGAATTTGGCGAAGTCTCCGTTGACGATCAACTGATTGGCGATCGCGCCACACAGATCAAAACCCTGACTAACGGCTGCATCTGCTGTACCCGCTCCAACGAGCTGGAAGATGCGCTATTAGACCTGCTCGACAGCCGCGACCGCGGCGATATTGCTTTCGACCGCCTGGTGATTGAATGCACCGGCATGGCTGACCCCGGCCCGATTATTCAGACCTTTTTCTCCCATGACGTATTATGCGAACGCTACCTGTTAGACGGCGTGATTGCGCTGGTCGACGCGGTGCACGCTAACGAGCAGATGAATCAGTTCACCATAGCCCAGTCGCAGATAGGCTACGCCGACCGCATTCTGTTGACCAAAACCGACGTGGCAGGCGACAGCGAGAAACTGCGCGAGCGGCTGGCGCGTATCAACGCCCGCGCCCCGGTTTACACCGTGGTACACGGCGATATTGACCTGAGTCAGTTGTTTAATACCAGCGGCTTTATGCTGGAAGAGAACGTGCTGGCAAGCCAACCGCGTTTCCACTTTATTGCCGATAAACAGAACGATGTATCGTCAATTGTGGTGGAACTGGATTACCCGGTGGATATCAGCGAGGTGTCGCGGGTGATGGAAAACCTGCTGCTGGAATCAGCGGATAAACTGCTGCGTTACAAAGGGATGCTGTGGATCGACGGCGAACCCAACCGCCTGCTGTTCCAGGGCGTGCAGCGCCTCTACAGCGCCGACTGGGACAGACCGTGGGGCGACGAAACGCCGCACAGCACGCTGGTATTTATCGGGATCCAGTTGCCGGAAGACGAGATCAGAGCGGCATTTGTGGGGTTAAGGAAGTAACCATTAAGCGCTTATCTGGCCTGGCGGGAATTTGTAGGCCGGATAAGGCGCAGCCGCCATCCGGCATCTTCGGGCTATTTCTTATTTTGCTCGCGCAGCATCGCCTCGCGCAGAATGGCATTGAGCCGCGTCTGGTAGCCTTTTCCTGGCCGTTTCAGCCACTCCATCACATCGGCGTCAATACGCACCGAGGCCTGAGTTTTTAACGGGCGAAAAAACTTACCACGCACTGCTTCAGACCACTGCCCATCCTCCGAAGCGGGAATGTCGCTGTAATCAATCTCATCATCTGATTTTTTCGCCAGCGCCTTCAGTTCAGCCTCATGCTGAGCACTCAGCGCGGATGCGTTGCCGCGTTTATGTTTAACCATGCTCATAACGATTCCTCTCTTTTCTGTCTGCCTTGCGGGCGCTGATGATACGGATAACTTCAAAACCACTTTCGAACCGAACGCTATGAGCAACCAGAATGACCACAATGCCATGAACAAGGCCGAGGGTCTGCCAACGATATTCTCCATTCTCATAACGCTCCTGACGTGACAGGTGTCGGGGATCGTCAAACACCAGTACCGCATCCTCAAAACGGACACCGTGCTTCCTCAGGTTGCTTTTAGCCTTGTTCGCATCCCATTCAAACTCCATCGGCATGTGTTTTCCCTAATTGTACATACAAAAATGTATATACAATTATCTTACGATTATACCTGGATTGTTGGAAATAGCTTCACAATTTGTGTATTCGAGATAAAAGGAAATTGACCAGAAGAGTAGGCCGCAGAAGGCGCAGCCGCTATCCGGCATGGGTTTAGGCTGATACGCAGCCATAGAAAGTCACGTGATTTCTGGGCGAGAGGAAACACAGGTGCCCACAACGTGGTCCATCTCAATTACCCGCAATCAGGTTCCAGCGTTACCACTACTCAAAGTAATCCATATCGAGCTTTGGCAACTTGAGTAAACGTGAGGATACGCCAATATCATTATCAATCATCAGATGCACCAGCCTGTCGCCATCCACCAGCACCAGACCTTCAACTTTGTTAGCATAGTCTCTGGCATGCGCCGTAAAACCTGAGGTGGTAATAAAGACGCCACGTTTCACTTTTTGCTCAGGCAATGCGCCATAAAAGCCCCTGACTTCAGCGCTCCCGACGGTGCCTTTCCAGCGTTTGGCCTGAACGTAGACTTTTTCCAGCCCGAGCTTATCGAGAGAGATAATACCGTCAATGCCGCCATCGCCGGTTCCCCCTACGCGCTGCAAATCACCGCGATGGCCGCCATATCCCAGGCGGTGCAACACATCTAACACAATCACTTCAAAACGCGCCGGCGAAACCTGAAGCAGGTTCTCCAGCAATTCTTCGGCAACAGATTCACGAATCTCATTGAGCGCTTGCTCCAGGCGATCGTCCGGGCTGCTTCTGGCAAGCTCATCATCCTCAATCGATTCTGGCTGTGGATCTAACGCCACCGCATCTGCCAGCTTACTGAGCTTTACGCCGTTAAAATCACAAGCAAAATGACTCACTTCCAGCTCGGTCATCGGCTGCGGATGCGAGGCAACCCAGCTCATTCCCGCTGGTGTTAAACACCATTTTCCCCGGGATAGGCTCTGCGATAACCCGGCGCGTTTGAGACGATCGTGCGCCCAACCGGTGCGGTTCTGGTACGTCAGTTGTCCACTGGTAATCACCTCTGCACGCTGCTGCTCATCTAACCCAAGCATTTCGGCTGCAGCTTCACGCACTTCTCTGACCAAAGCGCCCTCGGGTCGAGTGGCCAGAAAACGCAACACTGGTTCAATAAATTTGTCATATGTTGGAACAGCCATAAATCCATCCCTGCTATTGATATAGATTAGATACCCCGCCGGAGAACGATACTCTTCAGGAAAACATTAGGAAAGAAGCAGTTACTCTCTGATTGTTCGTTGATCACACACAATATGAAGTCTACCATGGGTCTGTTATTTTCCCTTTACGGCACAGGGTAATAACGTCTTCCCGCTCAGGAACCGGATAGATAAAAATGAACAAATCTAACTTCGACTTTCTCAAAGGCGTCAACGACTTCATTTACGCCATCGCCTGCGCGGCGGAAAACAACTATCCGGACGATCCTAATACCACTCTGATAAAAATGCGCATGTTTGGCGAAGCCACCGCGAAACATCTCGGCCAGTTGCTGGATATACCGGCCTGCGAAAACCAGCATGACCTGCTGCGCGAACTGGGCAAGATTGCGTTTATTGATGACAGCATCCTTTCTGTTTTCCATAAGCTGCGCCGTATCGGTAACCTGGCCGTCCACGAATTTCATAACGATCTGGACGATGCCCAGATGTGCCTGCGGCTCGGGTTCCGCCTCAGCGTCTGGTACTACCGGCTGGTGACCAAAGATTACGATTTCCCGGTGCCGATGTTTGTTCTGCCAGAACACGGCGAGAATCTTTATCACCAGGAAGTGCTGACGCTGAAACAACAGCTGGAACGTCAGGCGCAAGAGAAAGTACAAAGCCAGGCCGAACTGGAAGCTCAGCAGCAAAGACTGGTTGCGCTCAACGGCTACATTGCCATCCTTGAGGGCAAACAGCAGGAAACCGAAGCCCAGACCAAAGCGCGTCTGGCCGCGCTGGAGGCACAGCTTGCAGCAAAAGATGCCGAACTGGCGAAGCAAACCGAACAGGAACGTAAGGCCTATCATAAAGAAATCACCGACCAGGCTGTCAAACGCACGTTGGAACTCAATGAAGAAGAGAGTCGCTTCCTGATCGACGCCCAGTTGCGTAAAGCGGGCTGGCAGGCAGATAGCAAAACGTTACGCTTTGCCAAAGGCGCTCGCCCGGAACCCGGCGTCAATAAAGCGATTGCCGAATGGCCAACAGGTACAGATGAAACGGGAAAAACAGGCTTTGCCGATTACGTATTGTTCATTGGCCTGAAGCCCATCGCCGTCGTTGAAGCGAAACGCAAAAATACCGATGTCTCCAGCAAGCTCAACGAGTCTTACCGCTACAGTAAATACTTCGATAACGGATTTTTACGCGACACGCTGCTGGAGCACTACGCTCCCGACGAAGTGCATGACGCCGTGCCGGAGTATGAAATCAGCTGGCAGGACACCAGCGGTAAACAGCGCTTTAAAATCCCCTTCTGCTACTCCACCAACGGGCGCGAATACCGCGCGGCGATGAAGACCAAGAGCGGTATCTGGTATCGCGACGTCCGCCACACCACCAACATGTCGAAAGCGCTGCCGGAATGGCATCGCCCGGAAGAGCTGCTGGATATGCTGGGCAGCGATCCGCAGAAACAAAATCAGTGGTTTGCCGAAAATCCCGGAATGAGCGAACTCGGCCTGCGCTATTACCAGGAAGATGCCGTCCGCGCGGTGGAACAGGCTATCGTAAACGGTCAGCAACACATCCTGCTGGCAATGGCGACCGGTACCGGTAAAACCCGTACCGCCATTGCTTTAATGTTCCGCCTGATCCAGTCGCAGCGTTTCAAACGCGTGCTGTTCCTGGTTGACCGTCGCTCGCTCGGCGAACAGGCGCTGGGGGCGTTTGAAGACACGCGCATTAACGGCGACACCTTTAACAGCATTTTTGATATCAAAGGGTTAACCGACAAATTCCCGGAAGACAGCACCAAAATTCACGTCGCCACGGTGCAGTCACTGGTCAAGCGCACGCTGCAATCCGATGAACCGATGCCGGTTGGCCGCTACGACTGTATCGTGGTCGATGAAGCGCACCGTGGCTACATTCTCGATAAAGAGCAGACCGAAGGCGAGCTGCAGTTCCGTAGCCAGCTGGATTACGTTTCCGCCTACCGTCGCATTCTCGATCATTTCGACGCGGTAAAAATCGCCCTGACCGCCACGCCAGCGCTGCACACGGTGGATATTTTCGGCGAGCCGGTTTACCGCTACACCTACCGTACGGCGGTAATCGACGGTTACCTGATCGATCAGGATCCCCCTATTCAGATCGTCACCCGCAACGCACAGGACGGGGTCTATCTTTCCGAGGGTGAACAGGTGGAACGCCTGAACCCACAGGGCGAGCTGATCAACGACACGCTGGCCGACGATCAGGATTTTGAGGTCGCCGATTTTAACCGTGGCCTGGTGATCCCGGCGTTTAACCGCGCGGTATGCGGCGAGCTCACCAAATACCTGGATCCCACCGGGCAGCAAAAAACGCTGGTGTTCTGCGTCACCAACGCCCATGCCGATATGGTGGTTGACGAGCTGCGTAGCGCGTTTAAGAAAAAGTATCCGCAGCTTGAGCACGACGCGATCATCAAGATCACCGGTGATGCCGATAAAGACGCGAAGAAAGTGCAAAGCATGATCGTCCGCTTTAACAAAGAGCGGCTGCCCAATATCGTAGTCACCGTCGACCTGCTGACCACCGGCGTGGATATCCCGTCTATCTGTAATATTGTGTTCCTGCGCAAAGTCAAAAGCCGCATTCTCTACGAGCAGATGAAGGGCCGCGCCACGCGTCTGTGTCCGTCAGTAGGGAAAACCAGCTTTAAGATTTTCGACTGCGTGGATATCTACAGCTCGCTGGAAAGCGTCGATACCATGCGCCCGGTGGTTGTGCGTCCGCAGGTGGAGCTGCAAACGCTGGTCAACGAAATTACCGACTCAGAAACCTACAAAACCATCGAAGCGGATGGCCGCAGTTTTGCCGAACACAGCCATGAACAGCTGGTCGCTAAGCTGCAGCGGATTATCGGTCTTGCCATCTATAACCGCGATCGCAGCGAAGCGGTAGATAAGCAGGTCCGCCGTCTGGACGAACTGTGCCTGGATGCCGCGGGCGTTAACTTTGGTGGTCTGGCTTCGCGCCTGCGGGAAAAAGGGCCGCACTGGAGCGCCGAGATTTTCAATAAGCTTCCCGGCTTTATCGCCCGTCTCGAAAGGCTGACAACCGATATCAACGCCCTGCGTGAGGCCCCCATTTTCCTCGATATTGACGATGAGGTGGTAAGCGTCAAATCGCTGTACGGCGACTACGACACACCGCAGGATTTCCTCGAAGCGTTCGATGCGCTGGTGCAGCACGCCCCGAACGCCCAGCCCGCGTTGCAGGCGGTGATCAATCGCCCGCGTGACCTCACCCGTAAAGGGCTGGTGGAATTGCAGGAGTGGTTTGACCGCCAGCATTTTGAAGAGTCGTCCCTGCGCAGCGCGTGGAAAGCGACGCGCAACGAAGATATTGCCGCCCGCCTGATCGGCCATATCCGCCGCGCGGCGGTGGGCGATGCGCTCAAACCGTTTGACGAGCGTGTCGATCACGCGCTGGCGCGTATCAAGGCCGAGAACGACTGGAGCGACGAGCAGATAAACTGGCTCGACCGTTTAGCGCAGGCGCTGAAAGAGAAAGTGGTGCTCGACGACGACGTCTTCAAAACCGGCAATTTCCACCGTCGAGGCGGTAAGCCAATGTTACAGCGCACCTTTGATGACAACCTCGACAGCGTGCTGGATAAGTTCAGCGATTACATCTGGGACGAACTGGCTTAAGAGGGTATCATCCCCGTTTTCGCCGGATGGCGGCGATGCCTTATCCGGCCTACACCTAACCCTGTAGGCCTGATAAGCGAAGCGCCATCAGGCATCTGAAACGCTCAATCACTTTTGCGACCCACAATGGTGGTCGCCATGTCAAATAGGATCTTCAATGAACAATAACGATCTGGTCGCCAAGCTGTGGAAACTGTGCGACAACCTGCGTGACGGCGGCGTCTCCTATCAAAACTACGTCAATGAACTCGCCTCGCTGCTGTTTTTGAAAATGTGCAAAGAGACCGGCCAGGAAGCGGACTACCTGCCGGAAGGCTACCGCTGGGATGACCTGAAATCGCGTATTGGCCAGGATCAGATGCAGTTCTACCGCAACCTGCTGGTTCAGTTAGGCTCAGATGAGAAAAAGCTGGTGCAGGCGGTATTCCATAATGTCAGCACCACCATTGAGCAACCCAAACAGCTGACTGAGCTGGTCAGCTATATGGATGCGCTGGACTGGTACAATGGCAACCACGGGAAATCCCGCGACGACTTCGGCGATATGTACGAAGGGCTGCTGCAGAAGAACGCCAACGAAACCAAATCTGGCGCGGGCCAGTACTTCACCCCACGCCCGCTGATCAAAACCATTATCCATCTGCTGAAACCGCAGCCGCGTGAAGTGGTGCAGGACCCGGCGGCGGGTACGGCGGGCTTTTTGATTGAAGCTGACCGTTACGTGAAATCACAGACTAACGATCTGGATGACCTTGATGGCGACACTCAGGATTTCCAGATCCACCGCGCGTTTATCGGCCTCGAACTGGTGCCCGGCACCCGCCGTCTGGCGCTGATGAACTGTCTGCTGCACGATATTGAAGGCAACCTCGACCACGGCGGCGCTATCCGTCTGGGCAACACGCTGGGCAGCGACGGTGAAAACCTGCCGAAGGCACATATCGTCGCCACCAACCCGCCGTTTGGCAGCGCCGCGGGCACCAACATTACCCGTACCTTCGTGCACCCGACCAGCAACAAACAGCTGTGCTTTATGCAGCATATTATTGAAACCCTGCACCCCGGCGGCCGCGCGGCGGTGGTGGTGCCGGATAACGTGCTGTTTGAAGGCGGTAAGGGCACCGATATTCGTCGCGACCTGATGGACAAATGCCATCTGCACACCATCCTGCGTCTGCCGACCGGTATCTTTTACGCCCAGGGCGTCAAAACCAACGTGCTGTTCTTTACCAAAGGCACGGTCACCAATCCGCATCAGGATAAAAACTGCACCGATGACGTGTGGGTGTATGACCTGCGGACCAATATGCCGAGCTTCGGCAAGCGCACGCCGTTTACCGAGCAGCATCTGCAGCCGTTTGAAACTGTCTACGGCGAAGATCCACACGGCTTAAGTCCGCGTGAAGAAGGGGAGTGGAGCTTTAACGCCGAAGAGAGCGAAGTCGCCGACAGCGAAGAGAACAAGAACACTGACCAGCACCAGGCCACCAGCCGCTGGCGCAAGTTCAGCCGCGAGTGGATCCGCAGCGCAAAATCCGATTCGCTGGATATCTCCTGGCTGAAGGATAAAGACAGCATCGACGCCGACAGTCTGCCGGAGCCGGACGTGCTGGCGGCAGAAGCGATGGGCGAGCTGGTACAGGCGCTGGGCGAACTGGATGCGCTGATGCGCGAGCTGGGCGCGGGCGATGAAGCGGATGCTCAGCGTCAGTTGCTGAATGAAGCGTTTGGCGAGGTGAAGGCATGAGTGGGGGGAAATTGCCGGAGGGGTGGGCTACAAGCACAATCAATGAAATGTGCAACCTCAATCCCAAACTTAAACTTGATGATGATTTAGATGTTGGATTTATGCCGATGGCCGGTGTTCCAACAACCTATTTAGGTAAATGTAACTTTGAAACCAAAAAGTGGAGTGAAGTAAAAAAAGGATTTACTCAATTTCAGAACGATGATGTTATTTTTGCCAAAATCACGCCATGCTTCGAAAATGGAAAAGCTGTTGTAATCAAAGAATTCCCTAACGGCTATGGTGCCGGTAGCACTGAATATTATGTTCTTCGGTCTATTAATGGGTTAATTAATCCCCATTGGTTGTTTGCTTTAGTTAAAACTAAAGATTTTTTAACTAATGGAGCACTTAATATGTCCGGTTCAGTCGGACATAAACGTGTTACTAAAGAATTTCTTGAGAACTATGGTGTTCCTGTCCCACCTCTTGCCGAACAAAAAGTCATCGCCGAAAAACTCGATACGCTGCTGGCGCAGGTAGACAGCACCAAAGCACGTCTTGAGCAAATCCCACAAATCCTGAAACGTTTTCGCCAATCAGTGATAGTTGCAGCAGTAAACGGGCAACTGACAAAAGAACTTCATAAAAAAAATAAATTCAAGTTAACAGAATTGAATATTTCTATTCCATCTTTATGGAAAATCAGTGAGATTGGTCAATTTGCTGATGTCAAAGGTGGCAAGAGATTACCTAAAGGTGAATCATTAATAGCTGAGAATACAGGGTTTCCATATATTAGAGCAGGGCAGCTAAAAAATGGAACTGTTCTTCCTGAAGGACAACTATACTTAGAAGAATATATACAAAAAAGTATTTCTAGATATACAGTCTCATCTGGAGATCTTTATATAACTATTGTTGGTGCATGTATTGGTGATGCTGGTATAATTCCAGATGTTTATAATAATGCAAATTTAACTGAAAATGCTGCCAAGATATGTAATTTAAACGAAAATATTTTCAATAGATTTCTTTCTTTATGGCTGAGAAGTAGTTATCTTCAGGATATTATCAATTCAGAAATAAAATCAGGAGCTCAAGGGAAGTTGGCTTTGGCAAGGATAAAATCACTCCCATTGATACTACCACCACTCCAAGAACAACACGAAATCGTCCGCCGCGTCGAACAACTCTTCGCCTACGCCGACACCATTGAAAAGCAGGTCAACAACGCCCTGACCCGCGTCAACAGCCTCACCCAGTCGATCCTGGCGAAGGCCTTCCGCGGCGAGCTGACCGCCCAGTGGCGTGCGGAAAACCCTGAACTTATCAGCGGTGAAAACAGCGCCGCCGCCCTGCTGGAAAAAATTAAGGCCGAACGCGCCGCCAGCGGCGGTAAAAAAACCTCGCGTAAAAAAGCCTGACCTTTATTTTCAAGCGCACCTTCCCGGTGCGCTTTTTATTATTTCCCCGCAATCATAACCATCAAAAATATATCCAGTTTATTCCTGAACATTCCCATTACAGTCTATTTTCAGCTGGACTTTTCTTTTATTTACTGATGTTATGTACAGGTATTTAGCGCGATATGGCCGTGCGGGAACACGGCCATATCGCTCATCACAATCACTATTTTAGGGAATAGCCATCATGACTACCGTCCATTCTATTGCAGATCCGTGCGATCCAGAAGTCTCCCCAACAAATAACCGTCACCTTACCGTGAGTTATGCGAGTCGTTATCCGGATTATACCCGCATTCCCGCCCTCACCATGAAGGGCCAGTGGCTGGAAGCCGCCGGTTTCGCCACCGGTACCGAGGTGGATGTGAGGGTGATGAACGGCTGTATTGTGCTGACGGCACAGCAGCCGCAACCAGAAGAAAGCGAGTTGATGCAGTCGCTGCGCCAGGTGAGCAAGCTATCGGCGCGTAAGCAAAAGCAGGTGCAGGCGTTTATCGACGTGATGGCAGGTTCTAAGTAAACGCATAAAATAAGCTGGCAAAGAACCCTTGCCAGCTTTAATTATAATTCATATCAATGAGTGAAGGAAAATCATGCGGCTAAAAGTAAAAGAAAACATTACGCTTTGGAGAAATGAAGGTTTAATTGCTTATGTCGCCCTTGGATTTCTATGTACTTTTTTTATGGAGGTCAACGCTCTATTACCATACTATCTTCAGCAAAGTATATTTTTCGAAACGCTGATGAGCTACATGGCCTTCAATACGTTATTTTCGCTTGCTTTATCTGAGATTTTTTTTGCGATGTTGGTAGTTATTTGTCATAACACTAAACTGGAAAAGATCACAAATAGTATTTTGCAAGAGTTGCATAAAAGAATTATGCAAGGTTCTTTCATTATATCCTTCTTATGCTTCGGAATATTTCTATTTTGTGTGATGGCATTCTGTATTGATTCGCTAACAATAAATAATAATTACTATGGGAAACATGTCATAAATTTTGCTTGCCCATTTGTTTTATTTCTATCTTTTCCTTATCTTATACATAAGGGTATAACAATCCTGTGTACTCTATTAAAAGCATTTCCCAAACACAAAATTCATGCAGCAATAATAATATTATTGATAATTGCAGCAGCGATTATCATCCCTGGCATATTTAACAAAAAAGAAAAAATGACTATAACCATTGATAAGGAAAAATATCATGCGATTGAGCAAAAAACCAAAATAAAACCAGAAAAATACATTGAGAAAAAGATTAATGATATTAATATAAATGATATAAAATAGTGAGCACGCATAACATAAGGGCATAGTAATATATCATAAAATCCTTTAATTACTATTGCCCTTGAATAGATTCACTATTCCACATCCTTCCTTTCCAACCCGATATCCCTTAACTGCTCGTCACTCATTCGTCGCAGCGCCTGACAGGCCCGCTTACGCAGCCACCACCTTTTTAGCGCCCGTCTGAGCTGCACAAAGCCAATGAATGGTTGTCTGGGGCGGTTCTCGTAAAATTCCATACCGGCCTCCGCATAGAACAGAAAATGCGGGCATCATGAATGTCTGTACAAACAATACCGGGATAAAAAGCACGGTTAGTGCAACGTGGATAAATAAGGAGGGCAATTGAGGGGGTTTTGTTCGCTTATTTCGTTCTGATTTAAGATCCGCGTCCTTCGCTGCAAAAAGCCAGGCCCCTCCCGATTTCAGAGGGGCAACAGGGATTAGCGGCGCACCACTACCAGCTTCTGGTTCACAAACTCCTTAATCCCCAGATCCGATAGCTCGCGTCCGAAGCCCGAACGCTTAACGCCGCCGAACGGCAGCTCCGCTGCGGTGTCGGTCAGCCAGTTGATATAAACCATCCCGGTTTCAATCCGGGAGGCCATGCGTTTAGCGCGTTCGATATTCTGACTAAACACCGCACCGCCCAGGCCGTAGTGGGAATCGTTGGCGAGTTTTACCGCCTCGTCATCGTCTTTCACCACATACATCTGCGCCACCGGGCCGAAGAACTCTTCAAAGTACGCCGGGTTGTCACGCGTAATATGGGTCAGAATGGTCGGCTCAAAGAAGTTGCCTTTGCTTTCCAGCGGCTTGCCACCAACGTGCAGCGTCGCGCCATTTTTCACCGCTTCCTCGACCTGTCTGGTCAATGTTTCCAGCGCATCTTTCGACGACAGCGGCCCCAGTTCGGTAGAAGCGTCCATCTGATCCCCCACCTTCACCTTCCTGAACGCCTCGGTGAACTGGCTGAGGAATTGATCGGCGATTTTCTCATGCAGGATAAAGCGCTTCGCCGCCGTACATACCTGCCCCGCATTAGTGAGCCGTGCCTGCACGCCAATTTTCACCGCTTTCTCAAGATCGGCATCGTCCAGCACGACGAACACATCGTTCCCGCCCAGTTCCAGCGTCGATTTTTTAATGTGCTTCGCCGCCTGTGCCGCCACGGCGCTCCCCGCTTTTTCAGATCCGGTGAGCGCCGCGCCCTGCACGCGCGGGTCGGCGATGATGTTCGCCACCTGATCGGAGGAAATAAACAGGTTGGTCCATGCGCCTTCCGGCGCGCCGGCTTCACGCACCAGATGGGCAAACGTCTCGGCGCAGTGCGGTACGATGCTGGCATGTTTCGCCAGCACCGGGTTACCTGCGGCCAGGTTCGGCGCCAGCACACGCATCAACTGATAGTACGGGAAGTTCCACGGCTCAACAGCCATGATGACGCCAATCGGATGATGTTCTACCCACGCGTCGCCAAACTCGGTTTTATAAGGCACCGGGGCAAGAAACTGCTTCGCTTTATCCGCATAATAGCGAGCGATCTGCGCACACAGTTTGACTTCGCCACGGCTCTGCTCGATGAGCTTGCCCATCTCCTGGCTGGCGATTTTTGCCAGTTCTTCAACACGGCTGTCGATCAAGTCAGCCAGCTTATGCAGTACCGGCAGACGTTGGTCAATCTCTCCTTTGGACCAATCGGAGTGATAGAGCGCGTCAGCTTTTTGCAGCGCGGCTTCAATATCCGCGTCCGTGTGCGGGGGGTACTCTTTAATGAGCTGATTATTGGCAGGATTCACTGTCTGGTAAGCCATATCACATGTCTCCTTGTTATCGTCATTAAGGCAGCCGTAAATGCCGCTCAGAACAATAAGGGTAGTAGAGATGGCTGGCGCTATCGGTAAAGTTCGGTATATTCGTGAGGTTATCAGCGATAATTATAGAGAGCGTTGCCCGGCGGGCACCGGGCCTGCAACATTCAGACTGGAACCGCGTTAGTGGCTAACATCCTGAAGCTCTTCAGCCGTAAGGCCGGTGAACCGCTGGACAGTCTCGCGGTCAAGTCCGTCCGCCAGCATCTGTTTGGCGATACGCAATGCGGCAACGCGCTGACCTTTTTCCAGCCCTTTTTCCAGCCCTTCCTCCAGACCAACCTGTCTTCCTTGCCGTTCCCCTTTTCTGCGATCCGCTGCGCGGATCCTCTCTATCAGCGTCATCAGTCTCTCCTTAGTGTGCGGGACATGCCCTACCACATCACGAATAAACGTGGTGAAACGAGGCGTATGTCCGTGCTGAATCATAAGATAATTAAACAGCGCTTTAAGCTGCCTGTCATTAGCGCAACCAGTAACTAACAGCGAAGCAATTCGTTCAACCAGTCCCAGCAGGTCGCAAAGCTGGCGTAACGACACCGGCAGATGAATCTCCATAAAATCGCGGGCGGTTTCCGGGTGGCGCAAAAAGGTTTTAAACACCGCATCATGCGGTGTTGAGGTCGTCGATTTTTTCATGGCGCTCCGTCCCCCCAAACCAGGATGCTGCGACTCTACCTCCTGAAAATTCCTTTCTCATCCGTACCTTTTCAGCATTGCGAGGCGCGACGGAAGATAAATCCTGTTATCTGTAATGCACATGCATTTTCGGAACTGAGCACGCAAAATACCAGCCTGCGCACCCTGCCTTTATCTTTATTAACCAGACAAACTCTTTTGATTAACATCAAAATTTAATTACACTTAATGTGTATATTTTCCGTGCAACGTAAATTTCCCGAGGTGTGATGTGCTGATTGTTATCTGTAATCGCCACACGTTCTGACGAGATTCAGAACGCGTCTCTTCCTGTCTGTGTTTTCACCGGCAGCGTTTTTGATTACATGAAATTCAGTACATCCGCAGCCGCTGTTTCTATCGCCTGCCTGACGTCACGATGACGGTATTGAGTTTCGCTATCCCATCATGGGGTTCTCCGACATGGAGCGCATTTTTTATGCAACGGATTATTCAGTTTTTCTCCCAACGCGCCACAACGTTATTTTTCCCGATGGCGCTGATTTTGTACGATTTTGCCGCCTATCTGACGACGGATCTGATTCAGCCTGGCATCATTAACGTCGTGCGCGATTTTAATGCTGACGTCAGTCTTGCGCCGGCCTCGGTCAGTCTCTATCTGGCGGGCGGAATGGCGTTGCAATGGCTTCTGGGGCCGCTATCCGACAGGATTGGCCGCCGGCCAGTGCTGATTGCAGGGGCATTAATTTTTACTCTCGCCTGCGCGGCAACGCTGTTGACGACCTCAATGACGCAGTTTCTGGTTGCCCGTTTTGTGCAGGGCACCAGCATTTGCTTTATCGCAACGGTCGGCTACGTCACGGTACAGGAGGCCTTCGGTCAAACCAAAGCCATTAAGCTGATGGCGATTATTACCTCCATTGTGCTGGTCGCTCCGGTTATCGGCCCGCTCTCCGGCGCCGCGCTGATGCACTTCGTTCACTGGAAGGTGCTGTTCGGTATTATTGCGGTGATGGGACTGTTGGCGTTGTGCGGCCTGCTGCTGGCGATGCCGGAAACGGTGCAACGCGGCGCGGTGCCGTTCAGCGCGGTGAGCGTACTGCGCGATTTTCGTAATGTGTTTCGCAACCCGATTTTTCTCACCGGGGCGGCGACGCTGTCGTTGAGCTACATCCCGATGATGAGCTGGGTGGCGGTGTCGCCGGTGATCCTGATCGATGCTGGCGGGATGAGTACTTCGCAATTCGCCTGGGCGCAGGTGCCCGTATTCGGCGCGGTGATCGTGGCCAATATGATCGTTGTGCGCCTGGTGAAAGATCCGACCCGACCGCGTTTTATCTGGCGCGCCGTACCAATCCAGTTAAGCGGGCTGGCGACATTACTCCTCGGTAATCTTCTTCTGCCGCACGTCTGGCTTTGGTCTGTGCTGGGCACCAGCCTGTACGCGTTCGGCATTGGCATGATTTTCCCGACGCTGTTTCGCTTCACGCTTTTTTCCAACAACTTGCCAAAAGGGACGGTTTCGGCCTCGCTGAACATGGTGATTCTGACGGTGATGGCGGTGTCGGTCGAAGTTGGCCGCTGGCTGTGGTTTCACGGCGGGAGACTGCCGTTTCACCTGCTGGCAGCGGTGGCCGGGGTGATTGTGGTCTTCACTCTGGCGACACTATTACAGCGCGTGCGCCAGCATGAGGCGGCAGAACTGGCCGCTGAGAAGTAAACACTCTGCCGGATAGAGGCTTATCCGGCACAGGATAATCTGATGTTTTTTGCACGTTCCTGCCGTCTGGCTCTATCCTTAACCCTATGAATAAAATCGCCGAACTCAAACGCGCCAAACGCCTGGCGCTCTCACTGTTGCTGATAGCCGCCGCGACGTTTGTGACCACGCTTTTCCTGCCGCCCAGTTTTTGGGTGCTGGGCGCAAAAGCTATTGCCGAAGCGGCGATGGTTGGCGCGCTGGCGGACTGGTTTGCCGTGGTGGCGCTGTTTCGCCGCATTCCCATTCCGTTTATTTCACGACATACGGCGATTATTCCCCGTAATAAAGACCGAATCGGCGAAAATCTTGGGCAATTTGTGCAGGAGAAGTTCCTTGATACGCAGTCGCTGATCGCGCTAATCCGCCGCCATGAACCCGCGCTGCTTATCGGAAACTGGTTCAGCCAGCCGGACAACGCCAGCCGGGTCGGGCAGCATCTGCTGCAAATTATGAGCGGCTTTCTGGAACTAACCGATGACGCCCGTATTCAGCGGCTGCTCAAGCGAGCGGTACATAAGGCGATTGATAAAGTGGATCTTTCCGGCACCAGCGCCCTGATGCTGGAAAGCATGACCAAAAACGATCGTCACCAGGTGTTACTCGATACGCTGATCGCCCAGCTTATCGCCCTGTTACAGCGTGACAGCTCCCGAACATTTATCGCCAGACAGATCATACGCTGGCTGGAGACCGAACATCCGTTAAAAGCGAAGATTCTGCCGACCGAATGGCTGGGAGAACACAGCGCTGAACTGGTCTCCGACGCGGTGAATTCTCTGCTGGATGATATCAGTCACGACCGCGCGCATCAGATTCGTCATGCCTTCGATCGCGCGACGTATAAGCTGATCGATAAACTTAAACATGATCCGGAAATGGCTGCCCGGGCAGAAAACATTAAAAGTTACCTGAAGGAAGATGAGGCGTTTAACCGTTATCTCGGCGAAATCTGGGCGGATCTACGCCAGTGGTTAAAAACAGATATCAACGCCGAAGACTCAAAGGTGAAGCAGCGCATCGCTCATGCCGGACAATGGTTTGGCGAGACGCTGATCGCCGACGACGCATTACGCGCTTCGCTTAACGGTCATCTGGAACAGGCCGCGCACCGCGTCGCGCCGGAATTCGCCGCCTTCCTGACGCGCCACATCAGCGATACCGTAAAAGGCTGGGATGCGCGCGATATGTCGCAGCAGATTGAGCTTAATATCGGTAAAGATTTGCAGTTTATCCGCGTGAACGGCACGCTGGTCGGCGGCGCTATCGGTCTGGTGTTATATTTACTGTCGCAAATACCGGCACTGCTCAGTATCTAAGAAGGGGAAGGCGCAATTCTCGTTCAGATTAACTGCCAAACCCCGCACGTGGGAGGCATTAATTTAATGCCATTTCCCACCGATGCCCCTCTTCTCAATCCGTTATTCGCCTGCGCTTCACTTTCTTTTCTTGCAAATTTGAAACATTAATTTTACTTTTTATTATCATTTGCAACAACAATCAGGCATTCTTGCCTTACTTTAGCAAAGAGAAAAACCATGGTTCATGCTCAGAGCGCTTCACCTCGCCATCCCATTTTTACGGCGCTTTTCGGTATGATGGTATTGACGCTGGGGATGGGAGTTGGCCGCTTTCTGTATACGCCCATGCTGCCGGTAATGCTGGCGGAAAAGCAGCTAACGTTTAACCAACTCTCCTGGATTGCCAGCGCCAATTATGCAGGGTACCTGGCGGGAAGCTTACTGTTTTCCTTTGGCCTTTTTCATCTCCCCTCTCGTCTACGCCCCATGCTGCTGGCTTCGGCGGTCGCCACCGGTATTCTTATTCTGGCCATGGCGATATTTACCCAACCCGCGGTCGTCATGTTGGTGCGCTTCCTGGCAGGCGTCGCGAGCGCGGGAATGATGATTTTTGGATCAATGATTGTGTTGCATCATACCCGCCATCCGTTTGTGATCGCCGCGCTCTTTTCCGGCGTCGGGGCCGGGATTGCACTGGGCAACGAATATGTCATTGGCGGTTTACATTATGCGCTTTCGGCCCATTCGCTATGGCTGGGGGCCGGGGCGCTCGCCGGTATATTGCTATTAATCGTGGCAATATTGATTCCCCCCCGCGCTCATGCGCTGCCGCCTGCGCCCTTAGCAAGAATCGAAAATCAGCCTATGCCCTGGTGGCAACTGGCGCTGTTGTACGGTTTCGCCGGATTCGGCTACATCATTGTCGCTACCTATTTGCCGCTGATGGCGAAAAGCGCGGGCTCTCCGCTACTCACGGCGCACCTTTGGTCGTTGGTCGGCCTGGCGATCATTCCCGGCTGCTTCGGCTGGCTGTGGGCGGCAAAACATTGGGGCGTCCTGCCATGCCTGACCGCGAACCTGTTGATCCAGAGCGCCTGCGTGCTGCTGTCTCT
Source organism: Salmonella enterica subsp. enterica serovar Typhimurium str. LT2 (assembly GCF_000006945.2). Taxonomy (GTDB): domain Bacteria; phylum Pseudomonadota; class Gammaproteobacteria; order Enterobacterales; family Enterobacteriaceae; genus Salmonella; species Salmonella enterica. The sequence goes on along the minus strand of NC_003197.2, from coordinate 4,769,607 downwards.
CGCCAGCGACTCGTTGTTGCTGTTAATACTGAGCAGTATTGGTTTTGGCGCCACGTTTATGGGCACAACCTCGCTGGTGATGCCGCTTGCCCGACAACTCAGCGCGCCGGGTAATATTAATTTGTTAGGCCTGGTGACGCTAACGTATGGTATTGGGCAAATTCTCGGTCCGCTCGCCGCCAGTCTGTCAGGCAATGGCGCGTCGGCAATTATCAACGCCACGCTTTGCGGCGCCGCGGCGCTCTTTTTTGCCGCGCTGATCAGCGCTGTGCAGCAGATAAAACAAAAACGGTTTGTGATACGTGAATAAGCGGTAGAGTAAACCCACGCTCTCCGCACCGGGTTGTATCTTTAATGCTATTCGCGGCGCAATGAGGATCTGTTTTTAATAGCACATCCTCAACACGTTATTTCAAGGTAAAGATGCCACTAAAAACTATACTTATTCTATGGTTTTTAGTGTTATTAATCTGCCTATTATTTTATATACCCTTCCTACTTCAAGTGGCTTATGTGTTGGCTACGGATTACCCGGCCCATCCATGGGCCTCGCCCTGACGGGCCGTTGCTCACCCCAGTCACATCGTTATCTATGCTCCTGGGGACTCACTCCCTTGCCGCCTTTAAGCAACTCGAATTATTTTGGCTATATATTCCATTATGATGATTATCGCTCCCTCTCAAATCATCACAATTATAAATAAATCACATCATGAAATTAATTCGATTATTCGTTTTTTATTACCTGCCCGTAGGATTCTTAGGGCGCAAGCTGACCTATCAGCGGCTACTGACCTGACCGTGACAATTCCTCTTAAGGCGTGAAAAATTACAGTAAAAAAGTAAAATTTAGGTTAAAAAATCCTATTTTTTAACAACGATAATTAAGTGGCGTGAAATTGACTAACGTCAAATTTATTTCTCCTTTTTTCCTGCTCCCAGCTCCGGCCTGCGTCAACACCTGTTTCTTTGCTTTTTTACCTCGCGTTATACCGTCCACGGTTCCCCGCGCCTCCGGCAGTAGCGAGGATGGTGATTTTTCGCGCTGCTATGCAAGAAACGCATAGCACGATACATACTTGCATTTTGTCCTTACCCTTATGGCTGATAAGGTCTTTCTGTTTCGGGCTTTTTGGCCTGTGGCTACAACCAACACATCATCAAAAAAATTCGGGGATCGCTATGGCGCAACAAGTGGACGGGGCGGCCATGCCGCTTGATACAGAAAAGGTCGGGATAAAGGGATACCTGGCGTTTTTTCTCACCATTATTTTCTTTTCCGGCGTATTTTCCGGAAGCGAAGGCTGGTGGCGCGTTTTTGATTTTACCGTACTCAACGGGTCATTCGGTCATGTGACCGGTACGCAGACCTTTCGTGGCGCGGGCGGAACGGGCGCGAAAGATGGCTTCCTTTTTGCGCTGGAGCTGGCACCGTCGGTTATCCTTTCTCTGGGTATCATCGCGATTACGGATGGACTGGGCGGTCTGCGGGCGGCGCAGCAACTGATGACGCCCATCCTGAAACCGTTGCTTGGCATTCCTGGCATTTGCTCACTGGCGCTGATCGCCAACCTGCAAAATACCGACGCCGCGGCGGGTATGACCAAAGAACTGGCGCAGGAAGGCGAAATCACTGAACGCGATAAAGTGATTTTTGCCGCCTGGCAGACCAGCGGCAGCGCTATTATCACCAACTATTTCTCCTCCGGCGTTGCGGTATTCGCCTTTCTGGGAACGTCAGTCATCATTCCGCTGGTGGTCATTCTGCTATTCAAATTTATCGGCGCAAACCTTTTGCGCATCTGGATTAACATCGAAGAACGCCGTCACCCTGCGCAAGGAGCCCAATCATGACGACTCAGGTACGTAAGAATGTCATGGATATGTTTATCGATGGCGCACGCCGCGGTTTTACCATCGCCACGACCAACCTGTTACCCAATGTGGTCATGGCATTTGTCATTATTCAGGCGCTGAAAATTACCGGTCTGCTCGACTGGGTAGGCCATATCTGCCAGCCCGTGATGGCGTTGTGGGGGCTTCCCGGCGAAGCGGCTACGGTGCTTCTGGCTTCGCTGATGAGTATGGGCGGCGCCGTTGGCGTGGCGGCCAGTCTGGCTACCGCCGGCGCGCTAAGCGGCCACGATGTTACCGTACTACTGCCAGCCATTTACCTGATGGGAAACCCGGTACAGAATGTCGGCCGCTGTCTCGGTACTGCCGAAGTCAACGCCAAATATTACCCGCATATTATCGCAGTCTGCGCCATCAATGCGCTGCTGTCGATCTGGGTCATGCAGCTTATTGTTTAATAAGGAGTTATCATGCCTGATTTATCCGCCGCGGAGTTTACCTTATTACAGGGTGCGCACCTGTTTGCGCCAGAAGACCGGGGCATCTGCGATGTTCTACTCGCGAATGGCAAAATTATTGCCGTCGGCGCTGGCATCCCCGGCGATATCGTACCGGACTGTACGGTGATTAATCTTAGCGGCCGTATGCTGTGCCCGGGCTTTATCGACCAACACGTTCATCTGATCGGCGGCGGCGGCGAAGCGGGGCCGACGACGCGGACGCCGGAAGTCTCTCTGAGCCGCCTGACGGAAGCCGGGATAACAACGGTCGTCGGCCTGCTTGGCACCGACTCCGTCAGCCGTCATCCCGCGTCGCTGTTAGCCAAAACGCGAGCGCTAAATGAGGAGGGGATCACCGCCTGGATGCTCACGGGCGCTTATCACGTTCCGTCGCCGACCATTACTGGCTCGGTAGAAAAAGACGTCGCGCTGATCGACCGCGTCATTGGCGTGAAATGCGCAGTCTCCGACCACCGTTCCGCCGCGCCCAGCGGGAATCAACTCGCCAGCATGGCCGCCGAATCACGCGTTGGCGGCCTGCTGGGGGGCAAACCTGGTGTCAGCGTTTTTCATATGGGCAGCAGCAAAAAAGGGTTACAGCCGCTGTATGACATCCTGGAAAACAGCGACGTGCCGATCGGTAAACTGCTGCCTACCCACGTCAACCGTAGCGAATCTCTTTTCGAGCAGGCGCTGGCGTTTGCGCTTAAAGGCGGCGTGATCGACATTACCACCAGTATTCCGGATCCCGTCGCGCCGGCGGAGGGCATTGCCAGAGCGGTAAAAGCCGGCGTCCCGCTTTCCCGGGTGACGCTCAGTTCAGACGGTAACGGCAGCCAGCCGCTATTTGACGCTGCCGGAAATCTGACGGGTATCGGCGTCGCGGGCTTCGAAAGTTTGCTGGAGACGTTGCAGACGCTGGTTAACCACTACGGATTCAGCCTGGCCAATGCTCTGCGTCCGCTGACGACCAGCGTAGCCGCCTTCCTCAGTCTGGACGGCAAAGGCGAAATCCGTCCCGGTAACGATGCGGATCTGCTCGTCTTTAGCGCAGATTTACGCATTGAGCAGGTGTATGCGCGCGGCAAACGCATGGTCAATGAGGGGAAAGCCTGCGTAAAAGGTACCTTTGAACCGGCGTAATTCCCGCTAGTTTCAGGCTGCCCCATCACGGCATTCTGAAAGAGGATGGGATAAGCGGTTGTCAGCCGCCCGAATGGACGTAGAATGCCCCTTCGGGCGGCTGACAGGATAACGGTAAATGGATGTAACTGGAGCAGGTTTGCACAATATTGAGACAAAATGGCTATATGATTTTCTGACGCTGGAAAAGTGCCGCAATTTCTCTCAGGCCGCCATTATCCGCAACGTATCGCAACCCGCTTTTAGCCGGCGGATTCGCGCCCTGGAACATGCCGTGGGCGTTGAACTGTTTAACCGACAGGTCTCGCCGCTACAGCTTTCCGAACAGGGTAAAATCTTTCACTCCCAGGTTCGCCACCTGTTACAGCAGCTGGAAAGTAATCTGACCGAACTGCGCGGCGGCAGCGATTATACGCTGCGTAAAATCAAGATTGCCGCCGCCCACTCGCTCTCCCTCGGCCTGTTGCCGACCATCGTTAAGCAGATGCCTACGCAGTTTACCTACGCCGTTGAGGCGATAGATGTCGACCAGGCGGTGGATATGTTACGTGAGGGGCAAAGCGATTTTATCTTTTCTTATCACGATGAAAACCTGCAACAAGCGCCGTTTGATAATATCCGCCTGTTTGAGTCGAGACTGTTTCCGGTTTGCGCCAACAATGGCCGGGGCGAGCCGCGCTATACGCTTGAGCAGCCGCACTTTCCCCTGCTTAATTACAGTCAGAACTCCTATATGGGCCGATTGATAAATCGTACCCTGACTCGCCATGCTGAACTGAGTTTCAGTACATTTTTCGTCTCTTCGATGAGTGAATTGTTAAAACAGGTTGCGATGGACGGCTGCGGAATCGCCTGGTTGCCCGAGTATGCTATCCGTCAGGAGATTACCGACGGGCGCCTGATAGTGCTTGATGCCGACGAACTGGTTATCCCGATCCAGGCTTATGCTTATCGCATGAATACCCGCATGAGTCAGGTAGCCGAAACATTTTGGCGCGACCTGCGTGGGCTTCAGGCCGCGCTGTAAACACCTCAGGCGGTAAGGCGTTGCTCCCCGGTCAAAGAGGCGCGGGTGTCTGGCCAGGACTCATACCAACGAATCGCCGCGCGCACCAGCGACGCTGTGGAATCAATCATCGGGCACGCTATCGCGCGTTCATGTCCGGCCACAATAAGCGGAATTTCGGTACACCCCATGATAATTGCCTGAGCGCCACGGGCAATAAGGCTATCGATTTGCGGCAGCAGCAGCGCTTGCGCCGCAGTTTTATCGCCACGTTTAAGCGTATAAATAGCCTGCATTACCAACGCCTGCCCCGCGTCTTCTGGCTGAATTAACGTCAGCCCCCGCGCCAGCGCTTTCTTTTGATATAACCCGGTCGCCAGCGTCGCATTGGTCGCCAGCAGCCCAACGTGCCGCGCCGATGGCGGAATATCCCCCAGGGTAGCGTCCAGGATGCTGATCATTCGCGCTTTCGCGACGTTCTGTAAATCATCAAACCAATAATGCGCAGTGTTGCATGGGATAACGATACACTCCGCCCCGGCGTCTTCCAGCATATGCAGATAACGCTCCAGATAACGGTATGGCGAAGGCCCGCCGGATAACAGACATGCTGTACGATCGGGAATATCAGGGATAGAGCTGACAATGAGCGGGATGTGTTGTTGATCACAACTGGCATGTCGCAATTCAACAAATTTTTCCAACATATCCGCCGTTGCCGCAGGTCCCATCCCCCCCAGTATCCCAATGGTGTGTTTCATCGCTTTTCCCGCTTATTTACGTCAAGGTCAGAAACACACTATCAACTTGATGTGTATATAAAAAATGCCGTTTTATTAGCGGCTATGCGTAAAAATCATAACGGGTGTAAGGGCCACGCGTTATCGCCTTTTCAGGCAATCGATTGGTTACATGAGCGCTCATCAGCCTTCGCAAGCCGCTAAATGCCATTTCGCTATACAGCATCGCCCACTGCGAGTCCGCAAGCTTGTTTTGTCCTCATCGCCACAGCGCCTGTCGGTGAAGAGGCCGCCGTGTTTTGCTTTTCGACGCTAATGCGGGAATATCCCAGCGAATATGGCTATAAACCAAATCCACGGTCTCCGTGGCGCTGCCTTCGGCGTCTCCATGATTGCTCATGCGTGAAATTCGCACATTGGTGAGCGTATAAATAATAAATGGCAGCATTGCGCCCTTATCACGACGGCATAATGTCAGCACGCCTTCTTTCACCGTTTTCCCGTTACAATAGTGCTCATAGAGGCCTGGTGTAGCAAGATCGACTGGCTTTGTCAGCGTCAACCCTCCAATATATGTCCCTCTCGCTTCGCCGGACTCCCGTTTTGTCGGGTTGTGGTTGTAAGCAATAAGTTTTATTTGGTTTTCAAAACCTTTGATCCGGCTTTCGCCTTCAATACCGTCCAGTTTTAAATAGATGGCGTCCATCCCCCCTCCGTGATTATCATGCGGCAAAGCAGGCTGACAAGGACGGAACGCCAACAATGAAAGAACGTTCCATTTTCCAGCCATTTCGTTGGTGTCTCTGTATACCAGATTAAATACCGACAATCTGCTATAACTGGATTCTTGCTAAATACCTTCTGCCATCAACAATCCATTTTACAATAGCGCTACTGACCTGAAATCTATTACGCCAGGCATTCAAGCATCGTTTCCTGAATAACCATAGCCGCTATAAGAACCATATCAAAAAAGAAATATCAATATCATTTCTTATTTTTATCCGAGAAATTACTTAATTCCACCGAATCGGAATATAGACAATTCTTATTCCTTTTCACATCAATGGGTTTTTTAGACTTTTGTCATATCGAAAACAACCATTCCAATAGAACATATTTACTATGTGAATATATTTAATGTTTTTATCGCGCGCAGTGTTATCACAGTAATAAATGATTTGCATCAAAAATGCGCCTTTCAGCGCCACGTATTTTTGGGCAGCAAATTATAAAATCGCGTTTCAAAGTCAGTGAGATGTTATCTGTTCAGGCGATATGACTTTATGCCCGGACGATACGCCAGCCGCTTTACCCTTACGTTTAGTCGTGATACGTTAGATCACATGAACACGAAACGATCCAACGCTACGCAACGTCATCTCCGCTGGTGGCTGCCTTCCTGAAGGCGGCACGGATCACTATCCCTCTTTAAGTAGCCGCCGAAAGGCGGCTACTGCGTTTCGGGACGTCTTTCGGCTTTACAGTAAGCATAAAGGAGTCCTTAATGAACACCCTTCCTATCATTCTGACTGGCGATCGCCCCACCGGCTCGCTGCACCTCGGCCATTATGTCGGTTCACTGCGCCAGCGCGTCGCGCTACAGCAGGATCACCAACAGTATGTCCTGATTGCCGACCTGCAGGGACTCACCGATAACGGCAGTAATCCGCAAAAAATCCGCGATAATATTCCGCAAGTGTTAGCTGACTATCTGGCCGTCGGCATCGATCCCACGCTGACGACGATCTGCCTGCAATCCGCGTTACCCGCCCTCGCCGAATTAACGGTGCTGTATATGAATATTGTTACCGTCGCCCGAGTGGAGCGTAATCCTACGGTAAAAAATGAGATTGCCCAAAAAGGCTTTACCCGTTCCCTGCCGGTCGGGTTCATGGCGTATCCCATTAGCCAGGCGGCAGATATCACCGCCTTTAAGGCCGAAATGGTACCGGTTGGCGACGACCAATTGCCCATGATTGAGCAAACGAATGAGATCGTTCATAAGATGAATAGTCTTTTCTCCTCGCCGGTATTGCGACCCTGTCAGGCGCTCCTGAGCGATACGGGTCGTCTGCCCGGCATTGACGGCAGCGCCAAGATGTCGAAATCGCTCGGCAATACCCTGCTTCTTTCCGCCAGCGAAGAGACCATCCACCGTGCGGTCAGCGCGATGTACACCGATCCCAATCATTTAAAAATTAGCGATCCGGGAAAAATAGAAGGTAACGTCGTCTTTACGTGGCTGGATGCGTTTCATCCGGATAAAGCCAAAGTCGCGGCGATGAAAGCACATTATCAACAAGGCGGATTAGGCGACCGTGTCTGTAAAAATGAGCTGGAGACCTGCCTGCAAGAACTGATCGCGCCCATACGCGAACGACGGGCAACCTTTATTGCAGATAAGGGAATGCTAATGGAATTACTGAAAAAAGGTAGCGAGCGGGCCCATGAGGTCACTCAAAAGACGCTACAGGAAGTAAAACGTGGACTGGGTCTGCCCACGCTATTCCAGGTATAATCAGGCATCAACGTTGTCCAGCGGCCATGACTCAAACAGATAGCCATCAAAGTAGATGTCATCAACATTGGAAAACTCCAGCAGACGCTGCTTCACGTTTTCCAGGTGCTGCCACATCGCCAGCTTCGCTGCGCGGGCGTCTTTCTTAATTAACGCCGCGAGGATCTGCTTATGATCGACCAGCCACTCCTTACGGTAAAGCGTATCGCCCAGATGGCTATGAAGCTGGAGCCACATCGGATTATTTTCACGCCATTGCCAGGACTGACGGAAGAGCTCTACCAACATACTGTTATGGGTCGCTTCGGCAATGGCCAGATGAAACTGCATATCGCCGCTTTCTGAGCCGCCCGGCGCGCTGGAGGCGAGCTCTCGCTCTTCCAGTTGTAACGCCTGGCGCATTTTAATGATGTCTTCGCGGGTGGCCTGCAGAGCGGCAAATTCAGCGATATTGCTTTCCAGCAACTGACGCGCCTGCAACAGTTCAAAAGGCCCGGCGTCATTACAGTGATTGACGTCAGCGCCTTCCATCTCGTTATTATCCGCGCTGTCGAGCACGTAGATCCCGGCGCCGCGGCGGACTTCAACCAGACCTTTAATTTCCAGCATGATCAGCGCTTCACGCACGACGGTACGCGTCACATTGAGCCTCTCAGCGATCTCTCTTTCCGGCGGCAAGCGCTCCCCGGGGCGGTACGGCGTCTGAACAATCAGATCCCGTATCATTGCGCCCACTTCCTGGTAAGGTCTTTGCTGAGAAGTGTTTGATTTCATATTGGTCGTGCCCGTCCGATGCGATTTCCCGGTATCAGACTATAGCATTTGTAAAGAGGGATAGCACGCGTAGCACACCAAAAACGCGAAACTGGTCAACCAACAAAATAATAATGCGCGCCGTTTCGCTAGTGAGGCCAGATGAAAGGAAAGGCAATAGACAATACACGACTGATGTTCCACCTTTAGCCCTGATGCCTGAATATGAACAGCATATTGGTTTACCAATATAAAATTTATCAACCAAAAATCAGGCCATAAAATGTGTCTGTACATTGACAGGAATAATGCCTCTGACATAGCGTGATCGGCGAAAATCCAGCCGCTCTCTTTGTATCAAGAACGCGTTATGATAAAAGACACCGTGTTTTTCGCCCCAGGCGTATCCGGGGGAAGCAACGCCTCCAGTTTGTCGAGCCGCCATCGCCGGGCAGCGATTATTCTGCATGAAATTTATGGTATTAACGCTCATATCCAACGCGCAGGCCATGAATGGATGACGCGCGGATTCGACATCTATATTCCCGCGCTGTTTCCTCACCATACCCCCTTTCGCTATGAACAGCAGGAGGAGGCTTACCGTCACTTTTCAGCAAATGTCGGCTTTGATCCCGCCGTCGTTACCACATTACTCCACGATCTCAGAACGCAGTACGAGACGCTAATCGTCGTAGGATATAGCGTCGGCGCAACGCTCGCATGGCTAAGTGCAGCCAGTGGGTTATGCGATGGCGTCGTTTGCTATTACGGTTCCCGTATACGCCAGTACCTTCATCTTGCGCCTCTCTGTCCGACACTGGTTATTGTCGCGCGTTATGAGCCAGCGTTTGATCCCCTCGCCATGCGGCAGGCGCTGGAAAAGCGCCCCCGGGTGCAGTGTAAAATGTACGATGCGCGGCACGGGTTCTGTGATGCTGATAGCGCCACCTTCGATGCCGCCTTATCGCATCAGGTAATGGACGATGTGACCGCATTTATTCGCGACATCACTTGTGCAAACACATCGCCCGATTTTCAGCTTTAGTGGAGACTTTTTTCAACGAGCTGTTCCAGTTTTTTCAAAGCCTGTATGTCTGCGGCATCAAGACCATAACGTTGCAGCGTTTCAGCGGGATGATAACTGACTAACGTTCGCCCATCGGCTTGCTGGCTAATGAGCACCCGAAACGGTAAATCCAGCGCCAGTTCGGGATGCGCCAGCATGAGAGGCGTTCCGCCTTTAGGATTGCCAAAGACCAGAACCGTTGTCGGCGGCATTTTCAGGTTAACATTCTGTGCCGCTCTGGCATGGTCAAATTCCCCAAATAACACCAGACCGTGATCGGCGACAGCGTGCATCAACCGCGCTCGGGTCTGCAAATAGTCATAAGCGCTGTAGGTTTTAACCATGGTTATCGCTCCATCCTCCGTTGCAAAGCCAGGCCTTATTAAGATTAACATCAGGGTTACCGCCAATAAAAAAGGCTTTAAAATAGTGCTCATTCTTCTCTCTCCCTGACCCAATACCCATGAGTAAATGCGACACAGATGATATGCAGTTTAAAAATCAGTCATCGTACTGTACCCCTTATTATTGCACTGAACAGCTCATCACTAAAAAAACAGACGGCAGAACAAAAAATTCCGACGTCTGAACAAATTTAAATAACGATGATCCAGTCTGACTGAGCGACAGCGCGATCATTATTATGGCGCGACACTGTCTTCTTCAGCCCGCTGGGTAAGAAAAAATATACTCCGCTCAGTAAGATAATAGATACTACAGGCCAACTCTTCAGAGATACGGAGCATCATTGCGTAGTGATGATGCGATTTTTCTGGCGCCATCGGCAGAAATATTTCTGACTCCAGCACGTTACTTAAAAAATGAAATTTATGTGCATATTCAGCAGATATAACGCCTCTCGCCATCAGATTAGTCATTAAGGTATTTAAACTATCTTGTTCATGATATACGATACCTTTTCTCTCATGAATTCTGAGAAGAACGCTTCTGAAGACTGCATGACATTCCTTTACGACACAGGCAAAATCATTAAGCATCAGGCGATTATACGCTTCCATAAGATCATATTCGACAAAGCCATACTCTCCAGGGGAGTACAAATAATAACATATGTTTTTAAGCCGTTTTATTCTGCGCAACCTTACAATCCTACCATTTTCATATCGATATTTTAAACTATGCTCATGAAATATATTATTTAATTCACTAATCGCCTTATCCGGTTCTAACCCAAGCGTAACTTCATAGGTCCGAAGGTAGGTATCTATATAGTTAAAAGCAAGCTCAATGGTATCAATATGCTTTCTTTTATCATCTGTTTTTAATAACAGATTACTCATTTCATCCAGATATGACGTTGAATGCGCATATAAGGTGAATAAGCCATACTCTTTGCGCAACGTTTTACATATTCTTCGATAAACTTCGTCAGAATGACTATTATGATAGCAGTATAATGTCATATCATAAAAAGAGGAGCAGTTTCCTAGCGTATTGATAATCAATAAGATTATTTGCTCGCGTATTTCTAACGGAATATCTTCATATAACAGATCGCTATGCCTTAGTGAGTATGGTCTAAAGGTGTGCATTCCTCCCCCTGTAACCGCAACAGAAAAAATTACGCTATGAATAGCGCCACATTACTCTAATTCAGTGGTTCAGGTATTAATATCAGTTCAACAGTGAGCCATTTTTTCTTATTTTTTAATGGTGTTGCGTGAATATTTACATTAAATATAAATGATAAGCAAAGTAAAGAGGCTTGCGTAATTATGACGCTACTGACAAAGAGACCATGGTCTTCGTATCGGATGAAACGTGAGATCCCATTAATGAATGGGATCTATTTTATTATTACTTCCTGTCAACCTACTTTTTCAACTACAAAATTATCCTGACGAACAAAATCAATAAGCAGTTCTATAGTCCCTAACCCCCATTGATTCGATATAGCAATACGCTCACCGGACGGCAACTCAATCAACGCATCTTCCTGCATATGATATCTGTTTTTCCTTTTTTCAGGGATCTGCTCAACCAGTGCTACTGTTCTTTTCTGTAAGTCTTCACTCAATTTATTCTTGAGATCATCTATATTCGCAGGATTATGTTTATTAATCCAGTCAGTGAAAAGTTCAAGTGCAAGCTTCCGTTTATTGAAGGTTTTTCCTTTATATTTATATAAGGAATAATCCCTCTCCGACTTTTGACTGCTAATAATTTGTTCCGTGCGTTTCTCTCTGAATCTGACCTGATATTCTTCCAGTTCAGGGACTGGTATTATTTGTTCAGCATTAATCAGCACTTCACCCTTAAAGTTGTAAGGCGTTAAGCGAACACAGCGAATATCGACACCTTTATCTCTTAGCCATATTGCGGTTGTCGTTAATTCTTTACTGAAATCCGCTGATGCCAGAACGATGCGAATATCTTTACCAAAATCAGCGAGTTCGTTTTCTTCTAACTCCACAAAATCCAGTAACTTCTCTTTTGCATTCTCATCGATCCCATGCTTCCAAAGATATGCCTGATAATATTCGCATGCTTTCGCAAAACTCATCGTTGAAATCATTGCCGCATACCTTAGCGCCTGCAGTTCCATATGCGCGCCGATTTCATCACGTTTCAGTTCAATGACAACCAAATTGGCCTGCTTGTCAATCGCTAATAAATCAATCCTCCGCCGACTATCCTCCCAATCAGAGAATTCTTCGGATATGACAAGGCAGCCCGGCGCGACAATATCAATATTCTTCTTGATAGCCTCCTGAAGATCATAGCGTTCCTGCAGCCTTTCGATGGTGAAAGATGTTTTTTCAAGGGTAGTCAGTATTTTCTCAGAGATATTGTATAGCGCCACATTATATTCCTTTTGTTTACTCTACAGATAATTGTAACCCATCGCCCTTTGTCATTCTGCTGGCTTGCGCAAAGAATCCATACAATATCATCACTGGTGCGAAAATCTGGATTATCCATGGCATTCAGCCTTCACTGAATGCCACAGACAAGCGTTATTCAACTAAAGCTCACCTGTCCCTTAATCCTTCTTTCATTCCGTTGCGTCGTTGCCATACCAGCACACTTAAACGTAAGGTGAGCTTATTATTTTTATCGACAGGTCAGAACAATCCTTCGCCGGTCATACAGTGTTTCAACTGAGAGCTGCAAATCATATTTCGCATTCTTCAGTTTTCGCGATTTAAGCATTTTCATCGTGACGCCACTTATTTGCCCTGTTTCAATCCGTCTCTTGATTTCGGCTGCGCTTAGCAGGAGTTGCTTCTTCAAAATCGACAGCAGGCTGACCTGAAAAGAACGGGAAATCCTGACGCTAACACTGACCTGCTTGTGGGAGGCGATACTGACCAGCCACCGTTCCTGAATGTGAAAATCAGGCTGCCCCGATAATTCAGCATTGTTTCGCTTCAGGATCGCGTTGTCATAAGCAAAATATTGCACCGTGGCAGCATCATTCGCCATCAGCCGGCAATAAAGATCGCGGTTAATTTTGCTGACTGGTAGGCGTGAGAACAGGGAGATATTCCAGGTGTAATCGCAGTGTGTGCATTTATAGATACTCCAGACATCGAGTACCTTCTTTTGCGAATTAACCCGAAATGCCCCAGAAGGCGTGAAGTCCCGTTTTACGCTGCATGAAGGGCAACGTTTCGCTATGCGCTGATACCCCACAGGAGTGACAGTCCATATGACTTTCATAACGTACCTTTTTTAACCCATACAAAACCGGATCCGAACTCAGCGGACCATAAATGTTTATGTATGAAAAATATTTAAGTGATATTTTTCAGTTGGTTAAAAAAAGATTTCCAACGCAACAACCCTGTCAATGGCTAAAAAGATACGCCGAGACTATCAAAGCGGTCATTATCGGGTATATGAGTTTAATCAATATTCATTATGGTAATTGCGGGAGCTATTCATCTGATACGCTAAACGTCATGAGCCTCCCTTTGAGATCACACTTTTCACTCCCGGTTATTCACTTACAGAAATCAGGTGTTATCATTCACGACGTAAATACCTTTCAACTCAACCCGAGGCTTTGATGCTGGAGAATGTCATCATCTGATAATCAGTTACCCGACCTTTTCAGGCCGGACTGATTATCAATGCGCCGAAATCGAATGCGGACACCGCAGTGTGTTTGCACGTTTAGCCTATGATGATTAAACAGGTTCTTCAGTATGAATTTATCCCGTCAGGAACAACGTACCTTACACGTTCTCGCCAAAGGCGGACGCATTACGCACATCCGCGATGCGTCAGGCCGCGTCACCGCCGTTGAGTGCTATAGCCGCGAAGGGCTGTTGCTCGCCGATTGCACGCTCGCTGTATTCAAAAAACTCAAAACCAAAAAGCTGATCAAATCCGTTAACGGTCAGCCCTACCGCATTAATACAACCGGGCTGAACAACGTTCGCGCCCAGCCTGACAATCGCTAAGGAGATGATGATGGATATCAGCGCCGTTATTTTTGCAACGCATCGCATTCGGCTATTACCCGATGAAGGCAAAATCCCCTGGGACGAGCCAGCCTTCAGCCAACGCATGCTGGAAAATCATCTGTCGCAGGACCACGACTGGGCCAGCCGCCGGCTAACCGTGATTGAGCAACAGGTAACATGGATTACCCGTCAGTTACCCGCTGGCGCCCGCATTCTGGATCTCGGCTGTGGCCCCGGTTTTTATACCCGCCTGTTAGCGGAGCGTGGGTTTCACTGCACAGGCGTAGATTTCTCTCCGGCATCCATCACATGGGCTCGCCAGCAGGCGCAAGCCGCAAACCTGAATATTGACTACATTCAGCAGGATATTCGTACATACCACCCCACGGAACCTTTTGATTTCATTATGATGACGTTTGGGGAACTGAATGTCTTTAGCGCTGCTGATGCGCAAAGCCTCATCAGTCATTGCGCTCAGTGGTTGAAACCCGATGGCAAACTGCTTGTTGAAGTGCATACCTTCGATGAAGTTAAACGCCAGGGCATGGCGCAGCCAGGCTGGCAGCGTTGTCCGCACGGCCTGTTTCTTGCCGAGCCTCATCTGCTGTTAACGGAAAATGCCTGGGATGAAGAGGCCCAAACCAGCTCAACGCAGTTCTGGGCGATAGCGGAAAACGGCTGTACCACCCGTTTCGGCAGTCAAATGAAGGCCTGGCGCGATGATGAATATATCAGCCTGCTTGGTGATGCTGGCTTCACTGTGTTGCAGCGCCCGGACAGTCACACCTGGCCGGTCGGCGAGACTTTTGCAGGCAAGCTGTTTGCGCTGCTGGTTGAAAAAGTATCCACTTCTGAGGGTATTGCCCTCAGTAAAAGGAATAACCCAATGGATATCCCACGTATTTTTACCATTAGCGAAAGCGAACACCGTATCCATAATCCGTTTACAGCGGAAAAGTACGCCACGCTGGGCCATGCGTTACGCATGAAACCAGGCATGCGGATTCTCGATCTCGGTAGCGGTTCGGGTGAGATGCTCTGCACCTGGGCTCGCGATTACGGTGTTACAGGTACTGGCATTGACATAAGCCCGCTCTTCACCACACAGGCAAAACAACGTGCAGAAGAGCTCGGCGTCAGTGAATATGTACATTTTATTCATAACGACGCGGCCGGTTATATTGATGAGGAAAAATATGACGTGGCGGCCTGCGTAGGCGCTACCTGGATTGCGGGCGGTGTCGCGGGGACAATAGATCTGCTGGCCAAAAGCCTCAAACCTGGCGGGATCATTCTCATCGGTGAACCGTACTGGCGTCGGATCCCCGCAACGGAAGAGATCGCCCACGCCTGTGGCGTCTCATCCGTCGCCGATTTCCGTCCCCTGCCCGAGCTGGTCGCCTTTTTTGACCAACTCGGCTATGACGTAGTGGAAATGGTGCTGGCGGACCCGCAAGGCTGGGACAGATATGAAGCCGCGAAGTGGATGACCATGCGCCGCTGGCTGGAGGAAAACCCTGACGATGAGTTTGCGCAAGAGGTTCGAACAGAACTGACGGTAGCCCCCAAACGTCACGTCACCTGGACGCGAGAATACTTTGGCTGGGGCGTATTTGCGTTAATCGCGCGATAACGTGAAGCAGGAGGTATAGCCTACAAGAGGTATACCTCCATTTAAAAGTATCCAACAAATTAACACGGCTCAAGGCGGGAATATATCGCCTTAGAGACTATCCCACCAGGCGTTATTGGCGCAGCCAGTTTGGACACGGACAGCGCACAAAAACCGGAGCGTACACGTAGTACGTGAGGATTTTGAGCACTGCCCAGGTCCAAAATGGCAAGTAAAATAGCCCTAATGGGATAGGCTCTTAATTTCGCCATTAAGTTTCTGCCACAATATGTCGCAAGACGTGCAAGCGTTCCACCTCACCTGATGAGCGACACCACCATCAATAAGACGTTATTGCTGCAATTCAATTATTAAAAATAAAAAAAGAACCAGAAGAAAATTAAAAAATGGCTTACCCACCATATTAGCCATTGTTAAAATCAAAGTAACCCCCCGTAAAAGCTGGATGTTTTTATTTCTCATAGACGAGAATTTATATATTATGATATAATACGGCAGAAAAACATGCAGGTTATTAACCTGCCATTAATGTAAATAATTTTTTGAGGAGATGTTTCCAGTGGGACGTAAATGGGCAAATATTGTTGCTAAGAAAACAGCTAAAGACGGTGCAACGTCTAAAGTATATGCAAAATTTGGTGTAGAAATCTATGCTGCTGCTAAACAAGGTGAACCAGACCCGGAATCAAACTCAGCTTTAAAATTCGTTATTGAACGTGCGAAACAAGCACAGGTTCCAAAACATGTTATTGATAAAGCTATTGATAAAGCCAAAGGTGGCGGAGATGAAACGTTCGTGCAAGGGCGTTATGAAGGCTTTGGACCCAATGGTTCAATGGTTATCGCTGAAACGTTGACGTCTAATGTTAACCGTACGATTGCTAATATCCGCACAATTTTTAATAAAAAAGGCGGGAATATCGGAGCGGCAGGTGCTGTCAGCTATATGTTTGACAATACTGGAGTGATTGTATTTAAAGGAACAGACCCTGACCATATTTTTGAAATTTTGCTTGATGCTGAAGTTGATGTTCGTGATGTAACCGAAGAAGAAGGAAACATCGTTATTTATACTGAAGCTACAGACCTGCATAAAGGAATCGCAGCGCTAAAAGCAGCTGGAATTTCTGAATTTTCAACAACAGAATTAGAAATGATTGCTCAATCAGAAGTTGAACTTTCACCAGAAGATTTAGAAATCTTTGAAGGACTTGTTGATGCCCTTGAAGATGATGATGATGTGCAAAAAGTATATCATAACGTTGCAAACCTCTAATTATAAATTAAACAAATCTGTCTCTATGGCAGATTTGTTTAATTTATAAAGCTGTTATAAAAAAGTCTATCTGGCCAGATATATAGATCTTTAAATTTATGTGTCTTATCACGACCTGATCTGACACATAGCTTTGAAAGATTGAGAGTTACCGGTTTTGATATAGTGTCGAATCCTTATATAAAACATGAGGTAATTTTCATGTTTCATACGACGAATCCCGTCAGCAAGCTAAGCAAAAGCCAGCAATATCGGGCTACTTACAATCTCCCTGTGCTCTTTAAGGCACCGCCCTTATAAATTCTGCTTGCGCTCGTAATGGTTCATCTGGCGCTCTACGCGTCACTTGACTACAGGTGTGACTCCACCAGCGCGCTACAGACCATAGTGCGAGAACCGTGGCCGATTACCTACTATTTGAAGGCACTCAGCGACGAAATCGGAGAACCATCCAAAAAGCACCTTGATCGTTACCTGGAACCATTCGTTGTGAGCATCACAGACCGGAGTGCCTGGCTGGCTATTATTGGCGGGATCAAGGGGCTGGATGGTTTAGATAAAAAGAACATCTCTTATGAAAGCCTGGATGACCCCGAAGTACAAAAGATTTATATGACTTACCGTTCCGAATAATCTGTCAAATCAGTAACTCAATGAACAAACTGTAAAAATCATTTTTTCAAAGGGATGGATAAATACCGGTCTCCGTAATGGCTTTCATCTCACAAATTGCCTTTTCTCATGGCATCCCGCCCCTTCCCCCATTACAATCATCGTTTGTTTTTTTGCGAGCTGCATAGCAGTCTTCAGAGGGTAGATATGACGATGAAAAACGACAAGGCATGGATTGGAGACCTGCTAGGCGGGCCGCTGATGAGCAGGGAAAGTCGAATCATCGCTGAGCTCATGCTTACCGCTCCCAATGAACAAACCTGGCAAGAGCAGATCGTGGGTCATAACATTCTCCAGGCTTCCTCTGCCAATACGGCGAAGCGCTATGCTACAACGATAAAACTACGCCTGAATACGCTTGATAAAGTGGCGTGGTCGCTTATTGCTGAAGGGAGCGAGCGCGAGCGTCAGCAATTGCTGTTCGTCGCTCTGATCCTCCATTCACCGGTTGTTAAAGACTTCCTGGCTGAAGTGGTGAACGACCTGTGCAGACAATTTAAAGAAAAGCTCCCTATGGATAGCTGGGATGAGTTTGTGGCTAACCATCTTCGTCAGCAGCCCGTACTCACCAGTTACTCAGATTCATCCATCAAAAAAATGGGTAACAACTTGATCAAAGCACTGGCTGAAGCTGGTTATCTGGATACACCTCGTCGGCGTAATCTCCAGTCGGTCTTTCTTTTACCAGAAACTCAGGCGACCTTGCAGCGCCTTGGACAACAAGAATTAGTTTCTATTCTGGAGGGACAACGGTGATCGATCCCGTGCTTGAATACCGCCTGTCACAGGTTCAGAGCCGCATTAGCGAAGAGCGCTTTCTCAAAAACAACGGCTCCGGTAATGAGATTGGGTTCTGGATTTTTGATTATCCTGCTCAGAATGAGCTGCAGGTGCGTGAACACCTGAAGTATCTGTTGCGTAATCTGGAAAAGGACCACAAGTTCGCGCACCTCAACATCTTTCAGATCATCGTCGACATGCTCACTGAACGTGGGTTATTTGACCGCGTCTGTCAGCAGGAAGTGAAAGTCGGTACCGAAGCGCTGAAAAAACAACTCGTTGGCTTATTGAATCAGAAAAAGATCGCGGATTACATAGCAAAAAAAGTCGATCTTCAGAATCAAGAGTTTGTCATTCTGACAGGAATGGGTAACGCCTGGCCGCTGGTTCGTGGCCATGAGCTGATGAGCGCCTTGCAGGACGTGATGGGTTTTACCCCCCTGCTGATGTTTTATCCGGGAACCTATAGCGGACACGATCTCTCCCCATTGGCGGGCATTGATTCCCGAAATTATTATCGCGCCTTCAGGCTGGTACCCGAAAGCGGGCCTGCGGCGACATTGAATCCTCGTTAAAGAGCACAGCAATGAATATTGAACAGATCTTTGAGAAACGTCTGGACCGAAATATTAATGGCGTTGTGAAAGCCGAACAGACGGACGATGCCAGTGCCTGGATTGAGCTTGATGAATACGTCATCACCCGGGAACTGGAAGGGCATCTTCGCCACTTCTTTGAATCTTATGTTCCGGCAACCGGTCCGGATCGCATACGCATGGAAAACAAAATTGGCGTATGGGTGTCAGGGTTCTTTGGCTCAGGTAAATCACACTTTATCAAGATTCTGTCGTATCTGTTGTCTAACCGCAAAGTCAGCCATAACGGTACAGAACGTCATGCTTACTCCTTCTTTGAAGACAAAATCAAAGATGCTCTGTTCCTCGCTGATATCAACAAAGCGGTCCATCATCCGACGGAAGTGATTCTGTTCAATATTGATTCTCGTGCTAACGTCGATGACAAAGAAGACGCCATCCTTAAAGTCTTCCTGAAGGTATTTAACGAACGGGTTGGCTACTGTGCTGATTTTCCGCACATCGCCCATCTGGAGCGTGAGCTGGCTAAACGCGGCCAATACGACGCGTTTAAGACCGCATTCGCCACTATCACTGACTCAAGCTGGGAAAAAGAGCGCGATTCCTACTATTTCATCAGCGATGAAATGGCAGAAGCCCTAAGCCAGGCCACCGGTCAAAGCGTTGACGCTTCGCGTCAATGGGTGGAACAGCTGGATAAGAATTTCCCATTAGATATCAATAATTTTTGCCAGTGGGTCAAAGAGTGGCTGGATGAAAACGGCAAAAATATCCTCTTCATGGTGGATGAAGTCGGCCAGTTCATCGGTAAAAATACGCAGATGATGTTGAAGCTGCAGACTATCACTGAAAATCTGGGTGTTATCTGTGGTGGACGCGCATGGGTTATTGTTACTTCCCAGGCGGATATTAATGCGGCCATTGGTGGGATGAGCAGCCGTGACGGACAAGATTTCTCTAAAATTCAAGGCCGTTTCTCTACCCGTTTGCAGCTTTCAAGCTCCAACACCTCCGAAGTTATCCAAAAACGTTTGCTGGTGAAAACCGATGCCGCAAAACCCGCGCTGGCGAAAGTCTGGCAGGAAAAAGGCGACATTCTACGTAACCAGCTTGCTTTTGATCCCACAACCACCGCTTCTTTGCGCCCCTACACCAGCGAAGAAGAATTTATTGATAACTACCCGTTTGTCCCGTGGCACTACCAGATTCTGCAGAAGGTTTTTGAGTCTATCCGGACCAAAGGTGCCGCCGGTAAACAGTTAGCCATGGGTGAACGCTCACAGTTAGAAGCCTTCCAGACTGCGGCACAGCAGATCTCCCCGCAGGGTCTGGATTCTCTGGTTCCCTTCTGGCGTTTTTATGCCGCGATTGAAAGCTTCCTGGAGCCGGCCGTCAGCCGCACCATCACTCAGGCCTGCCAGAATGGCATTCTTGATGAGTTCGATGGCAACTTACTGAAAACACTGTTCCTGATCCGCTACGTCGATGTGCTGAAAAGTACATTAGATAACCTGGTTACCCTTTCGATAGACAAAATCGATACCGATAAAGTCGAACTACGCCGTCGCGTTGAAAAAAGCCTGAATAAGCTGGAACGAGAAATGTTGATTGCACGTGTTGAAGACAAATACGTGTTTCTGACCAACGAAGAAAAAGAGATCGAGAACGAGATCCGTAACGTCGAAGTCGACTTCTCCGCGATCAACAAGAAACTGGCCTCGATCATCTTTGATGACATTCTGAAAAACCGGAAGTATCGCTATCCGGCAAATAAGCAGGACTTTGATATCAGCCGCTTCCTGAACGGGCACCCGTTAGACGGCGCAATGCTTAACGATCTGGTGGTAAAGATCCTCACGCCAAAAGATCCGACCTATGATTTCTATGACAACGACGCGGCATGCCGCCCATACACCTCTGAGGGAGACGGCTGCATTTTAATTCGTTTACCTGCCGATGCCCGGACCTGGACCGATATTGATTTGGTCGTCCAAACGGAAAAATTCCTCAGGGACAACGCAGGTCAGCGACCGGAACAAGCCAGTCTGCTTTCAGAAAAAGCCCGTGAGAACAGCGTTCGCGAGAAAATGCTCCGCGTTCAGCTGGAGTCGCTTATTGCCGAAGCTGACGTCTGGGCGATTGGCGAGCGCTTACCGAAGAAATCTTCGACGCCATCCAGCATCGTGGATGAAGCTTGCCGCTATGTGATTGAAAACACGTTTGCCAAGCTGAAAATGCTGCGCCCGTTCAACGGTGATATCGCACGTGAAATCCATGCACTACTCACGGTGGAGAATGATGCGGAGCTGGATCTGGGCGAACTGGAGGAATCCAACCCCGACGCGATGCGCGAAGTAGAAACCTGGGTCAGCATGAATATCGAGTTCAATAAGCCGGTTTATTTACGCGATATTCTGAACCACTTTGCCCGCCGTCCTTATGGATGGCCGGAAGAAGAAGTGAAGCTGCTGGTTGCCCGTCTGGCGCGCAAAGGCAAATTCAGCTTCAGCCAGCAGAATAACAATATCGAGCGTAAGCAGGTGTGGGAGCTGTTTAATAACAGCCGTCGCCACAGCGAGCTGCGTCTGCACAAAATTCGCCGTCACGACGAATCGCAAATTCGTAAGGCCGCACAAACTATGGCGGAAATTGCCCAACAGCCGTTTAGCGAACGTGAAGAACCGGCCCTGGTTGAACATATCCGCCAGGTCTTCAATGACTGGAAGCAAGAGCTGAATGTCTTCAAAGCGAAAGCGGAAGGTGGAAACAATCCAGGTAAAGATGAGATTGAGTCAGGCCTGCGCCTGCTGAATTCCATTCTGAGTGAAAAAGAAGATTTTGCCCTGATTGAGAAGGTCACCAGCCAGGTCAATGAGCTTCTGGATTTCAGTGAAGATCGTGAAAATTTGGTCGATTTCTACCGCAAGCAGTTTGCTACCTGGCAAAAACTAGGCGCGGCGCTGAACGGCAGCTTTAAATCCAACCGCAGCGCGCTGGAAAAAGACGCCGTGGCGGTAAAAGCACTGGGCGAGCTGGAAAACATCTGGCAGATGCCGGAACCTTATAAGCATCTCAATCGCATCACACCACTGATTGAACAGGTCCAGAACGTCAATCATCAGTTAGTGGAACAGCACCGCCAGCACGCCCTTGAACGCATTGACGCCCGCATTGAGGAAAGCCGTCAACGCTTGCAGGAAGCGCATGCCACGTCAGAGCTGCAAAACAGCGTTCTGCTGCCGATGCAAAAAGCCAGAAAACGTGCCGAGGTCAGCCAGTCAATTCCGGAAATTCTGGCGGAACAGCAAGAAACAATGGCACTGCAAACGGATGCCGAGAAGAAGATTAACCAGTGGATCGACGAGCTGCGTAAAAAGCAGGAAGCCCAGTTACGAGCAGCGAATGAAGCTAAACGCGCGGCCGAGTCACAACAGACTTATGTTGTGGTAGAGAAACCCGTTATCCAACCGGTACCGAAAAAAACGCATCTGGTGAATGTCGCCAGCGAGATGCGCAAAGCCACCGGTGGCGAAGTGCTGGAAACCGCCGAACAGGTGGAAAAAGCGCTGGATACGCTTCGTACTTCGCTGCTGGCAGCTATTGAGGCAGGTGACCGGATTCGTCTTCAGTAACCCCCATTTCAGGGCAGCGCTCTGCTGCCCTTTGCAGGATTTTCTATGAATACCAATAACATCAAAAAATACGCTCCACAGGCCCGTAACCAGTTCCGCGATGCGGTGATCCAAAAGCTAACCACGCTGGGGATTTCCGCTGATAAAAAAGGCAATCTGCAAATTGCGGATGCCGAGCTCGTCGGCGAAACCATGCGCTATGGTCAGTTCGACTACCCCAAATCCACCCTCACCCGCCGCGATCGTCTGGTAAAACGCGCCCGCGAGCAGGGCTTTGACGTGCTGGTTGAGCACTGTGCCTACACCTGGTTCAACCGCCTGTGCGCCATTCGTTATATGGAAATCCACGGTTATCTTGACCACGGCTTCCACATGCTCTCGCACCCGGATAACCCGACAGGCTTTGAAGTGCTGGACCACGTACCGGAAGTCGCGGAAGCATTACTACCAGAGAAAAAGGCGCAGCTGGTCGAGATGAAGCTTTCCGGCAACCAGGACGAAGCCATCTACCGTGAACTGCTGCTGGCCCAGTGCCACGCCCTGCACCGCGCGATGCCGTTCCTGTTTGAAGCTGTGGACGATGAAGCTGAACTACTGCTGCCGGATAACCTGACCCGCACCGACTCCATTCTACGCGGTCTGGTGGACGGTATTCCGGAAGAAGACTGGCAAGAAGTTGAGGTTATCGGCTGGCTGTATCAGTTCTATATCTCTGAGAAAAAAGATGCGGTTATCGGTAAGGTGGTGAAGAGCGAAGATATTCCTGCCGCCACCCAGCTGTTTACCCCAAACTGGATTGTGCAGTATCTGGTACAGAACTCCGTCGGCCGCCAGTGGTTGCAGACCTACCCGGATTCGCCGCTGAAAGGCAAAATGGACTACTACATTGAGCCAGCCGAACAGACGCCAGAAGTGCAGGCGCAGCTGGCCGCCATTACACCTGCCAGTATTGAACCGGAAAGCATCAAAGTACTCGACCCGGCCTGCGGCTCCGGGCATATTCTGATTGAAGTCTATAATGTGCTGAAAAATATCTATGAAGAGCGCGGCTATCGCGCCCGCGATATTCCACAGCTAATTCTGGAAAATAATATTTTTGGTCTCGACATTGACGACCGTGCTGCCCAGCTTTCCGGCTTTGCCTTATTAATGATGGCCCGTCAGGATGACCGCCGGATATTCACCCGCGACGTGCGTCTGAATATTGTCTCCCTGCAGGAGAGCCTGCATCTGGATATTGCTAAGCTGTGGCAGCAGCTGAACTTCCACCAGCAGAACCAGACTGGTAGCATGGGGGATATGTTTGCCGAAAATACAGCATTAGCCCATACCGACAGCGCAGAATATCAGCTGCTGATGCGCACGCTGAAGCGCTTTGTGAACGCCAAAACGCTGGGCTCGCTGATCCAGGTGCCACAGGAAGAAGAGGCGGAACTGAAGGCGTTTCTCGAAGCGCTATATCGCATGGAGCAGGAAGGCGATTTCCAGCAGAAGGCAGCGGCGAAAGCGTTTATTCCGTATATTCAGCAGGCGTGGATCCTGGCGCAGCGGTATGATGCGGTAGTGGCGAATCCGCCGTATATGGGTGGCAAGGGAATGAATAGTGAGCTGAAAGAGTTTGCCAAAAATAACTTCCCGGATAGTAAAGCTGATTTGTTTGCAATGTTTATGCAGAATGCATTTTCTTTGCTTAAAGAAAATGGGTTTAATGCTCAAGTCAATATGCAATCATGGATGTTTTTGTCAAGTTATGAAGCACTACGTAACTGGTTATTGGACAATAAAACATTTATTACGATGGCACATTTGGGAGCTCGGGCTTTTGGGCAAATTTCTGGAGAGGTTGTACAGACAACTGCCTGGGTGATTAAAAACCAACACTCCGAACGTTACCAACCTGTATTTTTTAGACTTATAGATGGTAGGGAAGAAGTAAAGAAAAGCGATCTACTTCTAAGGAAAAATATATTTGATAAATTTACACAGCATGATTTTAAAAACATACCAGGAATGCCAATAGCATATTGGATAGACTTACCGAGTCTATTATCTTTTCGCCACCATAAAAAACTTGGAGAAAAAATAGCATTAAAAGCAGGCATGTCCACCGGTGACAATATTAAATTTCAAAGATATTGGTACGAGGTTTCAATAAAAAAAACCCTTATCACAAATAAAGAATCAAATACAAAAATCGACATTCATAATATCAAATGGTTTCCTTGTAGTAGTGGAGGTGAATATCGAAAGTGGTATGGTAATAACGAAATAGTTGTAAATTGGGAAAATAATGGTTACGAAATACGAAATTTTAAATTTGAGAATGGCAAAACTCGCTCTGCCGTAAGAAATGATGAGTATTACTTTAGAGAAGGCATAACATGGTCAAAAATAAGCCAAGGTAATTTTTGCGTGAGATATCGTCCAAAAGGGTTTGTTTTTGATGATACAGGCCGTTGCGGCTTTTCAAATAACAAAAATGAGTTGCTTTACGCTGCGGGATTAATGTGCACTCCGGTTGTAAACCATTATTTATCAATACTAGCCCCCACACTTAGCTTTACTAGTGGTGAATTAGCCTCAGTACCATATCCAGAAATTGAAGATGAAATTATCGAATTAGTCACCAATGCTATTGAAATAGCTAAAAATGACTGGGACTCTCAAGAGCAATCATGGGATTATGTTTGTTCACCATTGCTTGAACACAATTCAACTCAATTGCTACGGAATATCTACAAACAAAAAATCAATACAAATATCAAGTTAGTCGAAACACTTCTCCTAATAGAAAATACTATAAATAATATTTTTATAGATAAATTACAACTTGACAAAACTATAATTAAAGCTGTATTGCAAAGTGAAATAACTCTACTATGTAATCCAAACTATCGATATAAAAATATTCAAGATCATACCGATCTAACCAATAAGTATTACACTGATATCACTATAGATATCTTAAGCTACATCATCGGCTGCATGATGGGCCGCTACTCCCTCGATCGCGAAGGACTGGTCTATGCCCATGAAGGCAATAAAGGCTTTGCCGAACTGGTCGCTGAAGACGCGTACAAAACCTTCCCGGCTGACAATGACGGTATCCTGCCGCTGATGGATGACGAGTGGTTTGACGATGACGTTACCTCTCGCGTCAAAGAGTTTGTTCGCACCGTTTGGGGCGAAGAACACTTGCAGGAAAATCTCGAATTTATCGCCGAAAGCCTCTGTTTATACGCGATAAAACCAAAAAAAGGCGAATCTGCGCTGGATACCATCCGCCGCTATCTTTCCACTCAGTTCTGGAAAGATCATATGAAGATGTATAAAAAGCGTCCGATATACTGGCTGTTCAGCTCCGGTAAAGAGAAAGCGTTTGAGTGCCTGGTCTATCTGCATCGCTACAACGATGCGACGCTGGCGAGAATGCGTACCGAATATGTAGTGCCGCTGCTGGCGCGCTATCAGGCCAATATCGATCGCCTGAACGAACAGGTCGATGGAGCCTCAGGCGGCGAAGCCACCCGCCTGAAACGTGAGCGTGATAGCCTGAGCAAAAAATTCAACGAACTGCGCAGCTTCGACGATCGCCTGCGCCACTATGCTGATATGAGAATCAGTATTGATCTCGACGACGGCGTTAAGGTTAACTACGGTAAGTTTGGCGATCTGCTGGCGGATGTGAAAGCCATTACCGGCAATGCACCGGAGATTATTTAATGAAAATAGCGGCGATTTATACGCAATCCGTCGGACCGCTGCCCGACGGTGAAATTCGTTTTGAAAACGACTGGTCAGGCGAGATAGAATCCAATGTCCTGATTACCGGGCCAAACGGCTGCGGTAAATCGACGCTGTTACGAGCCATTTCCTTATTATGGCGCGCCTTTGGGCATTGGCTGGGCACGGGTACGCGCCTGAATATCAAAGATGAATCTTATACCTGGTTCTATCGCTGGGATGCCAGCTGCGCGATGATTCTCGATTCCTTTTCGCCAAAATCGGAGGACCAAATAGGGCTATTTCTTGGCTCAGAGGCATTTTTAGTACAACTAAAAGAGAAATACCCACAGGTCTACTGGCTCGGGGAAACGGTAAGCAGAACAAAGGGAACAACGCCAGAGACGACCGTTTTTACGTCATCGGAACACTTTTTTCTTCCCTATAAGAACTGGTGGAGTCACTGGAGTAGCCAGTATCAACGGCTTGTACTGAAGGGACCAAGTGTTGATATGCCTAATCTGGTTTACCTGGATGCCGAAGCGCGCCGCTGGGTTCGCCCGCAAAAAGATATCGGCAGCCTGTCCCCGGATGATTCAACTCAAGCCTGGCTGGCAACCTATGAAGTGAACGATAACTGGAAAGGTCAGCTTGAATCGTCGCTCTTCAATATGAAGGCAACCATGCCCGGTGAATATCCTGAAATGATCGCCACGCTAAACCAGTTCTTCAGCGGTAAACGTATCGAAGCTGAAATTCATCCAGGACAGCGGCAACGTGTCCTACTGGATTCAGGGAATGATCATTCGTTAGATGCGCTTAGCTCCGGCGAACATCAGGTGCTGATTATGCTGTTTACGGTACAACGCTGGCTACAGCCCGGCGGTGTTGTACTCATTGATGAGCCGGATCTGCATCTGCATCCGTCCCTGATATCGCCGTTGCTGGCATCCATTGAGAACATCGTTGCCAGGAAAAATGGTCAGCTTGTGATGACTTCACACGCAACGGATATCTGGCAACGTTATGACAACATGGGATTGCGGATTGATTTAACCGATGGCAAGGATGCGGAAAATGGCCAGCGTTAAGCAAATTATTCGGGACATTAAAGAACAAAAAGTGGCCACAACCGGCAGACGGGTACTGCTGGTTGAAGGTACAGATGATGTCACGGCTTTCCAGAATTTCCTCAGCAGAAAATTTCCGGCATGGGAACAAGATTGGATCCTTGCACCAGCAGGTTCTAAGAAAAATGTGCTTGAGGCGTTAGCCCTTGAAGCCAACTGGCTGGGCGTGGTTGATCGTGACGCATGGACTGACGTGCAGATCGCTGAAAAGCGTCGAAATCTAGCTAATCTACTGGTTCTTCCGCGTTTTTGTATTGAAAGTTATCTGATCGCGCCGGAAGAACTTTGGCTGGTGTTTCAGCCAAAACATCAGCAGGCGATCAATGGCGGCATACAGGCATTTATCCAGGCCGTTCATGATGTTTTACCTCAATGGCGGAACCATGCCGCACTTTGGAATGTTATCCATCCTCTTTGGGAACGGCTGCGCGCTGCCGGTTTTAATACTGCGTTTCATGATCTTAATACAGCACAGAATGATGCTGAAGTTGAACAATGCTTACGGCAGTGGAGCCAGCATCTGGATCCCGATGTCTTGTTAGCCCAGATACAAACGCAAAAAACTAACATCGCCGCACGCTCCCCAACGACGCAATTAACACAGTGCTTTCATGGTAAAATGTTTTTCGAACAGGCAATTGACCCCTTGCTAACCCAGCTTTTGGGTCAGCGGGCTCGTGAACAACGTCAAAAAGATCTGTTCCGCACGTTACCCGTACCTGACGATTTAACTTTTATCTGGAATGAAATGGGATTGTGACCTTGCAAAATCAGGAATTTATTGCCGGCCTTAAAGCAAAATTCGCCGAACATCGCATCGTTTTCTGGCACGATCCCGATAAGCGTTTCCTCGAAGAGCTGGATAACCTCGAACTCGAAAACGTCACGCTGCTTGATATGACCGACCAGTCGCAGCTGGCGGTTAAAAAGCGCATTGAAATCGACGAGCCGGAACAGCAGTTTTTGCTGTGGTTCCCCCACGATGCCCCCCCAAAAGAGTTCGACTGGCTATTGGATATTCGTCTTTATAGTACGGAGTTCCACGCCGATTTCGCCGCCATTACGCTGAATACATTAGGTATTCCACAGCTTGGCCTACGCGAGCACATTCAACGCCGGAAGGCATTTTTCAGCACTAAACGTCTTTCTGCCTTGAAAGGCCTGGTCACTGAGCAAGAAAACGAAGCTTCTCTTGATAAGAAGATGGTTGCGGTCATCGCTGGCGTAAAAACAGCAAAAACGGAAGAGATTCTGTTCAGCCTGATTACCCAATACGTTAATCAGCAGAAAGATGACGACAGCGACCTGGAAAACACGCTGGCGATGCTGAAACGCCACGACCTGGAAGGCGTTCTGTGGGACATTCTGAATCAGGAAATGGGCTATCAGGCCGAGCATCCGACCCTGGAAAACCTGATCCTCAAGCTGTTCTGTACCGATCTTTCCGCGCAGGCTGATCCGCAGAAACGCGAATGGCTGGAAAAAAACGTGCTGGCCACGCCGTCAGGCAGAGCCTCCGCGCTGGCCTTTATGGTCACCTGGCGCGCCGACCGTCGCTACAAAGAAGCCTATGATTATTGCGCACAGCAGATGCAGGATGCGCTGCGACCAGAAGACCAGTACCGTCTCAGCTCGCCGTATGATCTGCACGAGTGCGAAACCACGCTGAGCATTGAACAGACCATCATTCATGCGCTGGTGACGCAGCTTCTGGAAGAGAGCACCACGCTAGACCGTGAAGCCTTTAAGAAGCTTCTGTCTGAACGTCAGAGCAAATACTGGTGCCAGACGCGTCAGGAATACTGCGCTATTTACGATGCACTGCGTCAGGCCGAACGGTTGCTGAATCTGCGTAATCGTCATATTGATGGTTTCCACTATCAGGACAGCGCAACGTTCTGGAAAGCGTACTGCGAGGAGCTGTTCCGCTTTGACCAGGCCTACCGCCTGTTTAACGAATACGCGCTGTTGGTTCACAGCAAAGGCGCAATGATCCTGAAAAGCCTGGATGACTATATCGAAGCGCTGTATTCCAACTGGTACCTGGCAGAATTAAGCCGGAGCTGGAATAAGGTTCTGGAAACCGAAAACCGTATGCAGGAGTGGCGTATTGCGGGCGTACCACGGCAGCAGAACTTCTACAATGAGGTGGTTAAGCCGCAGTTTAACAATCCACAAATCAAGCGCGTATTCGTGATTATCTCCGACGCGCTGCGTTATGAAGTGGCAGAAGAGCTGGGCAACCAGATCAATACCGAGAAACGCTTTACTGCCGAACTGCGTTCCCAGTTGGGCGTGTTACCCAGCTATACCCAGCTGGGAATGGCGGCATTGCTGCCCCATGACGAGATATGCTACCAACCGGGTAGTGGTGACATCGTTTATGCGGACGGGTTATCCACCTCAGGTACGCCTAACCGCGATACCATTCTGAAGAAATATAAAGGGATGGCAGTAAAATCGGACGATCTGCTGAAATGGAAAAATCAGCAAGGACGAGATCTTATTCGCGATTACGAAGTCGTTTATATCTGGCATAACACCATTGATGCCATGGGTGACAGCGCATCGACGGAGGAGAAGACCTTCGAAGCGTGCCGTAACGCGGTGGTTGAACTGAAGGATTTAGTGACTCGTGTAATAAACCGTCTCCACGGTACACGGATTATCGTCACGGCGGACCACGGTTTCCTGTTCCAGCAGCAGCCCCTTTCCGGCCAGGATAAAACCACGCTGCAGATCAAGCCAGACAATACGATTAAAAACCACAAACGCTTTATTATCGGTCATCAGCTTCCTGCCGATGATTTTTGCTGGAAAGGAAAAGTGGCGGATACCGCAGGCGTCAGCGATAACAGCGAGTTCCTGATCCCGAAAGGGATCCAGCGTTTCCATTTCTCGGGCGGCGCGCGGTTTGTCCATGGTGGCGCCATGCTACAGGAAGTCTGCGTTCCCGTATTGCAGGTGAAAGCACTGCAGAAAACGGCTGCCGAGAAGCAACCTCAGCGTCGTCCGGTAGACATCGTCAAGCATCATCCGCTGATCAAACTCGTCAATAACATTGATAAAGTCAGCCTGCTGCAAACCCATCCGGTAGGTGAGTTATACGAACCACGTACTCTGAACATCTTCATCGTCGATAACGCCAATAATGTGGTATCCGGTAAAGAGCGAATCTGCTTTGACAGCGATAACAACACAATGGAAAAACGCGTGCGTGACGTGACGCTGAAGCTGATTGGCGCGAATTTCAATCGCCGTAATGAATACTGGCTGATACTGGAAGATGCACAAACGGAAACGGGTTACCAGAAGTACCCTGTGATTATCGATCTGGCATTTCAGGATGATTTCTTTTAAGTGAGGCGCTATGCAAACCCATCATGACTTACCCGTTCCAGCTGTATCCGAAGGGGAACTCGTCGCAGAAGGTTACGATCTGGACGCCTTGCTGAATCAGCATTTTCGTGGTCGGGTAGTACGTAAGGACCTGACTAAACAGCTCAAAGAAGGGGCAAATGTCCCGGTCTATGTGCTGGAGTATCTGCTCGGTATGTACTGCGCTTCCGACGATGACCAGATCGTCGAGCAAGGGTTGCAGAACGTTAAGCGTATTCTGGCTGATAACTACGTCCGCCCTGATGAAGCAGAGAAGGTGAAATCGCTCATTCGTGAGCGAGGATCCTACAAGATCATTGATAAAGTATCGGTAAAGCTCAATCAGAAGAAAGACGTTTACGAAGCCCAGCTCTCCAACCTCGGCATTAAAGATGCACTGGTTCCGCCGCAGATGGTCAAGGACAACGAGAAGCTGTTGACCGGCGGCATCTGGTGCATGATCACCGTGAACTACTTCTTTGAGGAAGGACAAAAAACGTCGCCCTTCTCTCTGATGACGCTTAAACCTATCCAGATGCCCAATATGGACATGGAAGAGGTATTTACCGCACGTACGCACTTCAACCGCGACCAGTGGATTGATGTCCTGCTACGTTCCGTGGGTATGGAACCCGCTAACATTGAGCAGCGAACCAAGTGGCACCTGATCACCCGCATGATCCCTTTCGTGGAAAACAACTATAACGTCTGCGAACTGGGTCCACGCGGCACCGGTAAAAGCCACGTCTATAAAGAATGTTCGCCAAACTCACTGTTAGTTTCCGGCGGGCAAACCACGGTAGCCAACCTGTTTTACAACATGGCCAGCCGCCAGATTGGCCTGGTTGGCATGTGGGATGTCGTCGCGTTTGATGAAGTGGCGGGGATCACTTTCAAAGACAAAGACGGCGTGCAAATCATGAAGGATTACATGGCGTCTGGCTCGTTTTCCCGCGGAAGAGATTCGATTGAAGGCAAAGCATCGATGGTGTTCGTCGGCAACATTAACCAAAGCGTTGAGACGCTAGTCAAAACCAGCCATCTGTTAGCCCCCTTCCCTGCCGCGATGATCGATACGGCGTTTTTCGACCGCTTCCATGCCTATATCCCCGGCTGGGAAATTCCGAAAATGCGCCCGGAATTCTTTACCAATCGCTACGGCCTTATCACAGATTATCTCGCCGAATACATGCGGGAAATGCGTAAGCGCAGCTTCTCCGACGCGATTGATAAGTTCTATAAGCTGGGTAATAACCTCAACCAGCGCGACGTTATCGCGGTAAGGCGCACGGTTTCTGGTCTACTGAAACTTCTTCACCCCAATGGTTCTTACAGCAAAGAAGATGTCCGTGTTTGCCTGACCTACGCCATGGAAGCTCGCCGTCGCGTCAAAGAACAGCTTAAAAAGCTGGGCGGTCTGGAGTTCTTCGATGTAAATTTCAGCTACATTGATAACGAGACGCTGGAAGAATTCTTCGTCAGCGTGCCGGAACAGGGTGGCAGCGAATTAATTCCTGCTGGCATGCCCAAACCTGGTGTAGTGCATTTGGTTACGCAAGCGGAAAGTGGCATGACGGGTCTGTATCGCTTCGAAACTCAGATGACCGCAGGCAATGGTAAGCATAGCGTTTCTGGTCTGGGATCAAGCACCTCGGCTAAGGAAGCCATCCGGGTTGGATTTGACTATTTCAAAGGCAACCTCAGCCGCGTTAGCGCAACAGCGAAATTTTCTGAACATGAGTACCACCTGCACGTAGTCGAATTGCACAATACTGGACCAAGTACCGCGACCAGTCTTGCCGCGCTGATCGCGCTGTGTTCCGTTTTACTGGCGAAACCCGTTCAGGAACAAATGGTCGTGTTAGGTAGCATGACGCTCGGTGGTGTGATCAACCCGGTTCAGGATCTGGCGGCTAGCTTACAACTTGCTTTCGATAGTGGCGCGAAAAAGGTCCTTTTGCCGATGTCTTCCGCGGTAGATATTCCGACTGTGCCAGCCGAGTTGTTTACCAAATTCCAGGTCAGTTTTTACTCTGAACCTGTAGATGCGGTTTATAAGGCGTTGGGAGTAAACTAAATATATCGAGGAGTGGGTCAAACTCCTCGATAAAATCAATATCGTCGTTATTTTAGTTAAAATTCATATTAGTCTAAATATCACTACGATTACTGTAACCCCTGGTTTCCCTTCATGCAGGCAAGTACGTTTTCTTAAGTGGAACCAACAGCTTAGTTTCAATATCCACCTGCTCATAGTTTTCCACTAACGCACGTACTAAATCGTCCAGCGTCCATAGCGTCAACGGGATTGTAGAGCGATCGGCCTCATAGCGCGCATCCTTGCTGAATCCGCCTGTGCTGACATACAACCCGCGATCGTCTTTATGACGGCCACCGATAAAGCTACGGATTTGCTGGCTGCTCATCTGTTCCCGTCGGTGCTTCACCTCAACAATGATGCGCGGATTTTCGAAGCCAAAACCGTCAGGCGAAGCAATGATGTCTTTTTCGCGGTCAGCACCCGCAGGCGATACCTGGGTTTTATATCCCATGCTGCGTAACACGCCTGCGACCAGATTTTGCATCTCATCCCAGTCGAGACGGTTGATACGATCTTTGATGCCTTCAAAGGCAATCATTTCCATGTCACGCAGAGGATTAGAAACAACCTCATCCTCTTCACCTGAAACAGGTACTTCCGGCACGACATCTGAGACAGGCTTTTTGCCCTGCACTAATTCATTCACGGCAAAATCAGGCACCTGAAAAACCGTCAGCGTTGAGCCAAGGGTGTTTCTGGTTGCATCACTCAGACTATCACGCTTAATCTCTTCCGCGTTCCACTTCACTTTACGGGCGATGCCCATGCCATCTTCAAGCCACTCGGCATGAAACTCAAAATCTGAGGCGATTTTCCCTATCAAATAAGTCCGATTAGAAGGTGAATAAGTGATAGCCCAGTCACCTTTCTGCATCTCGTTCACAAAGCGCCAGACCTGCGAAGCACCGGAACGAACTGTGCCTGACTTAGTCTGTGGCTCAAGCTCCTGATACCGGGTAAACAACTGCTCTCTTGAGCATCCCGGTTTCACATAGGGAGCGAGCTGCGACCAGCCGATAGCAACAACCTGCTTGTCTCTGAAGTCATCGTACAATTTTCCGCCATCACCGCGGATCATCCACATTTTAGTCGCCACAATGATTCCTTCTGAAAATGCCTCACAGCCATCTTACCCTGGGGAAACACTGATAAGATGGCTAATCACACTCCTGCCCTAAACCTGACGCCTATCAAGACTATTATAAATAGCCTCAATCTCACCCTTCAGGTTATCACCGCAATAAACCATCGATGTATCGTATCGTTCATATCGCGCTTCACGTGTCGCGCTAAACCAGTTGAACGATCCCACGCACAGCAAACCATCATCACCAATAACAATTTTGCTATGAACACGATTGACCAGTTTTGTCGCAATACCAAGGGCGTTCAGTTTCTCCAGCGCCGCTTTAAGGTTCTGCTGCTTCTCTTTTCGCTTCTCAAAATCATTATGTTCAGTGTTGTAGCTTCTGTCAGTGACTACCGTGACGTTAATACCACGTGAACACGCCGTAATCATGGAATCAAGAAAACCGGTTTGCTCCAGTTTTTGCCAGGTTAGCCATGGAGAAACTATCGTGATGTGTTTATCGGTATTTTCAAACGTCTGATTCAGGAAATTATCATGCTGCTCCACACCATGGAGTGTGTAGATTTTGGTCTCGGCAGTTTTTAAATCCTTACGCTCTTTATAATCAAAAGTGAGCGCATTCTTCTCTGACTCAAAGAGATATTTTGCCAGTAATCCCCGCGGAGATGAGGCTGGCTGAATCTCAAACAGGTCCATATCGCCGAAGACCAGGAAACTGTCCTTAGCTCGGGAGACAGCAACATTCAGCATGCTGTTATCGCTATCAATAAACGCGCCGTCTTCATGCTTTGAATAGACTGGCGAGAATATAACAATCGCTCTTTCAGCGCCCTGAAGAGAATGGACTGTGCCCACCGTGAGCGACGTTTCATTGGTGCCTGCGCTGATGCCTTGTTTATCCAGCGCCTGTTTGATGGTCGGTACCTGCGCACTAAAAGGCGTCACGATACCGACAACTTCATGAAGCGATTTACCATAATGCGCTTCAATACTTTGCTGGTTATCTGTCAGCCAGGCCGCTATCGTTTCAGCCTCCAGCAAATTATATCGACTTCCGCTACTTGCCAGCTCTCCTTTACCATCAATATGGAGATAACCCATTGCTGGCATTAAATTGCTCTCTTCACACCCTCTTTTAGGCAACAACTTACCGTGATAGCAGAGCGTATTGCAGTATCCAATAATATTATCGAAGCACCGGCGGTGTTCATATAAGTACATTCCACGAGCCAGTTCGGGATCATATTGATAGCGTGAGGCACACTGCGCTATTTTCATGACGCTGCCAGATGCGGCGCTTTTACCAAGCTCTGCGATTGCCGTATATTTCTCAGTAATCTCCTCTTGCGTACTGCCTGACAGAATTTTTTCCGCCAGCATGTTACCTATATCAATAGCAGGAGTAATACTCCATATTGGCGGGATCTGTTCCGTATCACCAATCACTAATGCCTTTTTAGCTAAGGCAAACGAGGCAGCAGCCACTTCAGGAAGCACCTGCCCAGCTTCATCGACAATGAGTAAATCGGCGAAGTCATATAAATAGCTTTTCTCGAATTTACGCTGCCCTTTATGTTCACTTATCTGCATATTGCCGGGCAGCATATAGCAGGTCATGACCACGCATGGGGTAAGTTTCATTCGGCGTTGCCAGCGAGCTGTTACCCCTTTAGCACCTTTCTTGCCCTTTTCTTTCTGCAGATCATCAATGCCGGCCATATCCATCAACCAACGACCTTCCCAGTAGTGGGTCGTCAGTAAGAATGCAGGGAAGCGAATCTGCGTATCAGCCAGCTCATCTGCCTGTGAGAAGCTCAGTTCCTCGTCGCCCTCATGCCCTAAATCAAGTGCCAGCCTCTGCCATTCCTGAGCCGCCTGCTGTTCTTTAAGAACGATTTCATGCGCGGAGTCAATCTGCTGCCGGTAGGTTGTTTGCTCGCGCTCGGCGGAATTAAGCAACCTATCGATATTACGTTCGATGGTTTCAGGATCCGACCATTGATTTCCCGCAATCAGCGCACCTAATTTATCTTCGAGAAACAGTTGTATTTGGTACTGCCGCTTACTGCGAACCACTGGTAGCCATGAAAATAATGGATAGATCAGTGATTCACTGGCCCGATATTTTTTCCATTCCGCTTTAGCACTTTTTAGTTGAGTAACTTTTTGTTCTTGCCCGGAGAGTAATTTATTTAAATTATCGAGATATTGCTCAATGTCGTTATCAATAAGCTCTCGCGTTGCCCGAACCTGGCTTAACGTTTGCCATGTTGCGTTCAGTCTTACCAGTTGCTCGGATTTTGCTGCCAACTGACCATGCAGGAGTTCAATAACCTTTTCAGGGGATGAACACTCTTTTTCAGGAAAGGCTGCCTTAGCTTTCTCCAGATAAAACAGCAGTGCATCCTCTACATACTCTTTTGACTCAACCTGGTTGAAGAAATCTTCAGTTTGATATTTTTTGGCGGCCTCGGCTTTACGAGTGCTTGAGGGAAAATAAGCGCCGAAGCTTTTCAGCTCCGGCAACCATCGTCCGGCCATTGCACCAGTGCCTTGGGAAAAATCTTTCCCGAACGCCTCGATAATGTTCGTTACAGCTTGGTTATTCGTTGAAGTCGCGATAATAACCGGAGGTTCCGCTTTTTCGAGAGCCGCTCGGGCCCACTGCGTGGCGATGATAGAAAGCACCAGCGTGGTTTTTCCGGTTCCCGGGGGACCATTAACGGCAAGGATATCGCCATGCCTCGCATCCAGAAAATGGCTTAAGGCATCGCGCTGAGCCTTTGCCAGCGGAAACTTATCCCCGGAGTGTCCAATCCTGTCGCTGAATTTTGCTTCCGGAGGAAGTAATGACTCTGCAGCATGAACCTCTCGCGAGGCGAAACGATTGAAGAGCGGCACATCCTTTTTGCAAACAAGCAGGTGATCATAAAGTGAAAGGATATGGAAACTGGCGCCGCCAGATTGCGCCGTTTTAACAATATAACCGTGCTCAGCGAGTTCATATTGCTCAGGATTTTTAATCCAGTCGCCGACAACGTTCTTCAGCAGCCTTTCTGAATCATCCAGATATTGACGCCAATCCTGCTGCCAGGCTGCATATCGTGCTTCTCGTTCTTCATCTGTTTCGGCGGTCTTATCAACGCGGTCATCAAAGTTGATAGAGAATGACGTATGTGTCGTTTTGTATTTGTCGTACTGCTCAATCTCACCAATTGAAAATGCCCCTTTTGGCAAAGGTTCAAGCAGGTCTCTGGGAATGGAGGTCGCTGGCGTCGGATATAAAAAACCTTCACGGCTCAATAGGGCTGGCGTCACTATCGGGGTAACAATATCAGGCGCACCAGCGGAATGGTCCTTTCCACGCTGCAGTAACCGGAAATAAACCTTTGGCCGCAAGATGACATCGACTGTTTCGACGTCGTCTTTTTCTCCCTCAAAAAATTTACCAACGATCGTTTCGTCAAGACGTCCCGCCGCTATCCCATGCCAGTGGGTGAAATTTTTGGCGTCTTTGCGTTCAAAACTGCCCTTTCCTGACTCAGCATCTGCCAGCGAATTGCGCCAGTATGAGGCAAACCCTAAAGCATTGTCATCCATTACCAGTCCTATGTTTCAATGAAACCCATTGATTTATCGAATATAAAATCACCGTATGAATAACTATTGTCCACGTTGAAAGGCTGGCTGCAATGTTTTGTTCACGCTTCAATACAAATACTCAGGTTATACGGAGTTCAGAAAACGACCATATCATGCTGCATGTCACATAATAGCGTTATAACTGAAGCAGTAGAGGATTATCGGCTGCGCAGCTCGCTCCAGAAGCCCGTGAACCCGACTGGATAGCGTTCAGTGCAATATTGGAAAACCTGTAAGCTCAGAAAATAACGCTGTCGAATGTTCCGTCGACCAGTTCACGTTGCTGGAGACGCATTTGCGCACTACGGACTCGAACGTATTAAAGAGGCTCGCCACCCCGCTTGTCCTCTCTGCGTTTTTCCGCCGGATTAATACCTTCTAAAATAAGCCTTCTTATATCCGCTTGCTTCTCCCTTGCCAGTGCAAGAGAAATGAGCGGATAAGGGCCTAATGCCATACGGTTCTTTTTGTTTCCAAAGCGAAATTTCAGATACCACAGCTTGGATCCGCTGGGGTTCACCTGAATGTAAAAACCGTGGCAGTCAAAGAGCCTGTATGCCTTGCCAGGCAGCCTGGCATGCCGGATTGCGAGATCTGTAAGCGCCATTTGGGGGGCACTCCTCTATCGAACCGGGTTTGCCCCTTTTTGCCCCCAGATCGCGTGGATGTTAATGGATGAAAAACGACCAACACGGAAAGACCACAAAATAAATATTTCTATTACAGAAAAATAAATTATCTTTGAATTACAGATGGATATGGACGAATTTGGACGGAAATGGACACAAAAAAAGCCACCATTAGGCAGCTAATTATTGCATCACTTGGTGCCGAAGGCCGGACTCGAACCGGCACGTATTTCTACGGTTGATTTTGAATCAACTGCGTCTACCGATTTCGCCACTTCGGCACTGAAGAGGTATGCGGAAAACGTTGTGGATTATACCTGTCATACGCCACCATGCAAGCACGAGCATACACCTGTATCGCTAAGTGCTGAAAATTTCAGCAGCGTTGAGTATTAAATAGAATAATCAGGCTACTTCCCGCCTTCTCCAGCAGATTAACGCCGGGCGTCCCTTGCCTCCATGCTCTACACTTTTCAGTTCAACACCACATTAAGGGAAACACAATGACGATAATAAAAAGCTATGCCGCCAAAGAGGCGGGCGGCGAGCTCGAACTCTATGAATATGACGCGGGAGAACTCCAACCGGAAGATGTCGAGGTACGGGTCGACTACTGCGGGATCTGCCATTCCGATCTGTCAATGATCGACAATGAATGGGGGTTCTCTCAATACCCTCTGGTTGCCGGACATGAGGTCATCGGTCGGGTGGCCGCACTCGGCAGCGCGGCACAGGATAAGGGGCTAAAAGTCGGCCAGCGCGTTGGAATCGGCTGGACGGCGCGCAGCTGCGGACACTGCGATGCCTGTATCAGCGGCAATCAAATTAACTGCCAGGAAGGCGCAGTGCCCACTATCCTCAATCGTGGCGGTTTTGCCGAGAAGCTTCGCGCAGGCTGGCAGTGGGTAATTCCTCTTCCGGAGAATATAGATATGGCGTCCGCAGGCCCGCTGTTATGTGGCGGCATTACGGTCTTTAAACCGCTATTGATGCACCATATTACTGCTACCAGCCGCGTTGGCGTCATCGGTATTGGCGGGCTGGGGCATATCGCCATAAAGCTGTTACACGCGATGGGCTGCGAAGTCACCGCGTTCAGCTCAAATCCATCGAAGGAGCAGGAAGTGCTGGCGATGGGGGCCAATAACGTGGTGAACAGCCGCGATCCGGAAGCGTTAAAAGCACTGGCGGGTCAGTTCGATCTCATTATTAACACGGTTAACGTCGATCTCGACTGGCAACCCTACTTCGAAGCGCTGACCTATGGCGGCAACTTCCATACCGTTGGGGCGGTATTGAAGCCGCTGCCCGTACCGGCGTTTACATTAATTGCCGGCGATCGCAGTATCTCAGGCTCGGCAACCGGAACGCCATATGAACTTCGCAAACTGATGAAATTCGCCGGACGCAGTAAAGTCGCGCCCACCACGGAACTGTTCGCAATGTCACAAATCAACGAGGCTATCCAGCACGTTCGCGACGGCAAAGCCCGCTATCGTGTAGTGCTAAAAGCTGACTTCTGACCGCCTGACTCAGCGCTTTGACAATGATCAGGAAGCGCTGAGTGCCTGACGAAAAGCCTGTACAGCCAGTCGGCACTGCTCCGTCACGTGCTCGATGTCATGATTAACATCGATACGCGCAATATCATGTTCATCGGCACAGGGTCGCTCCAGCGCATCAAACTGACTTTGCAGCAGGTCTGGCGGCATAAAATGCCCGGCACGACGCTGCATTCGCTGCAGAATAGTAGCGTAATCGCCATCCAGCCACAGGAAATGTACGTTAGGGCTACTCTTACGTAAAATATCGCGGTACTGTTTTTTTAATGACGAGCAAACAATAAATCCCGTCTCATTTTTTTTATAAAGACTGTATGAAGCGTCATTTAATCGTTCCAGCCAGGGTAAGCGGTCTTCATCAGTTAACGGTATTCCCTGAGACATTTTATCAATGTTTTTCGCCGGATGGAGATCATCGCCGTCAATAAACTTCGCAGAAAATAATGTTGCAATTTTGCTGCCTATTAAAGACTTACCACTACCTGAAACACCCATTAAAATATAGCTTTCCCCGGCCATTTAAATACCTCTGAGTCATATTCCACAACACAATATTACGCCTCTACGTTCGACAATTTCACGTTTTTTAATTTCCATAGAGAAGAACTCTAAGGCACATCACGTTATGCGTAACATTGTAGTGTAACAATTTTCCAGCGTGACATAAGTCACAAATAGTGACAAATAAAACCGCTTAAATGCGTTCAGGGTAACTACCTGACCAGTGAGGAATTTATGGAAGTAAAAACTCAATCCTGCGTTGTTGCGGGTAAGCGTGCTGTTGCCGTTACGGAACAAAATATTGAATGGAATAATAAAGGAACTCTCGTACAAATTACCCGTGGCGGCATTTGTGGGTCTGACTTACATTATTATCAGGAAGGCAAAGTCGGCAATTTTACAGTAAAAGCGCCAATGATTTTAGGTCATGAAGTGATTGGCAAAATCGTTCATAGCGACTCAGATTTATTACGTGAAGGACAACCGGTAGCAATTAATCCATCGGAGCCTTGCGGTCATTGCAAATACTGTCTGCAGCATGAAGAAAACCACTGTACTGAAATGCGTTTCTTTGGCAGCGCCATGTATTTTCCGCATGTCGATGGCGGTTTTACCCGATTTAAAGCTGTCGATACCGCTCAGTGCATTCCCTGGCCGGAACAGGCGGACGAAAAAGCCATGGCCTTTGCCGAGCCGCTGGCGGTTGCCATTCATGCAGCTCATGAGGCGGGCGATCTGCAGGGCAAACGCATCTTTATCTCCGGCGTTGGCCCTATCGGCTGCCTGATTGTTAGCGCGGTAAAAACGCTGGGCGCGGCGGAAGTGGTATGTGCCGATATCAGTACCCGTTCTCTCTCGCTGGCCCGGCAGATGGGCGCGGATACGCTGGTGAACCCACAGCATGATTCTCTCGATGACTGGAAAGCAGAAAAAGGGTATTTCGATATCAGTTTTGAAGTCTCTGGGCATCCTTCCTCTATCTCAACGTGTCTGGAAGTCACACGGGCCAAAGGCGTGATGGTGCAGGTTGGCATGGGCGGCGCAGTTCCCAACTTCCCGATGATGATGGTAATAAGCAAAGAGATCTCCCTGAAAGGCTCTTTCCGCTTTACTACCGAATTTAATACTGCGGTTTCCTGGCTTGCCAACCGCGTTATCAATCCGCTGCCGTTACTGAGCGCGGAATATCCATTTACCGACCTGGAAGCGGCGCTGATCTTTGCCGGAGACAAAACACAGGCGGCAAAAGTTCAGCTCGTTTTCTGAGAAAGTAAAATAAGGGACACTATCATGAACGATCTTTTTTCACTGGCAGGTAAAAATATCCTTATCACCGGAGCCGCTCAGGGAATTGGTTATTTGCTGGCGACCGGTCTTGGTCGCTATGGCGCGCGCATTATTGTTAACGATATCACCCCGGAGCGCGCCGAAACAGCCGTGACGAAACTTCAGCAGGAAGGGATAAAGGCTATTGCCGCTCCTTTTAATGTCACCCATAAACAGGATATTGAAGCTGCGGTTGAACATATCGAAAAAGATATCGGCGTCATTGACGTCCTGATAAATAACGCCGGTATCCAGCGCCGTCATCCGTTTACTGAGTTTCCCGAACAGGAGTGGAATGACGTCATCGCCGTAAATCAGACCGCGGTTTTTCTCGTCTCTCAGGCCGTTACGCGCCGTATGGTGGCGCGGCAGGCAGGAAAAGTGATCAACATCTGTTCGATGCAAAGCGAGCTGGGCCGCGACACGATTACGCCATACGCCGCGTCGAAGGGTGCCGTGAAGATGCTGACTCGCGGCATGTGCGTGGAGCTGGCGCGTCATAATATCCAGGTCAACGGTATTGCGCCGGGGTACTTCAAAACGGAGATGACCAAAGCGCTGGTTGAAGATGAAGCCTTCACCTCCTGGCTATGCAAACGTACGCCTGCCGCACGCTGGGGCGATCCCCAGGAGCTTATTGGCGCAGCGGTGTTTCTCTCGTCAAAAGCCTCCGACTTTGTTAACGGACATCTGCTGTTTGTCGATGGCGGTATGCTGGTTGCCGTCTGACCAGGGAAATACGACGCAGCGCGTAAGCGCTGCTATTTTGGCGCTAATAAGAGAGACGAATATGCCATTAATAATTATTGCGGCAGGCGTTGCGCTGCTGTTGGTTTTAATGATTGGCTTTAAAGTTAACGGCTTTATCGCCCTTGTTCTGGTTGCCGCCGTGGTGGGATTTGCCGAAGGGATGGGCGCGCAAGACGTCCTGCACTCCATACAAAACGGAATTGGCGGTACTCTGGGCGGACTCGCCATGATCCTCGGTTTTGGCGCGATGCTGGGAAGATTAATTTCCGATACCGGCGCCGCGCAGCGCATTGCGACGACGCTCATTAATACGTTCGGCAAAAAACGCGTGCAATGGGCGCTGGTGATCACCGGGCTTATCGTCGGCCTGGCAATGTTTTTTGAAGTCGGATTCGTACTGCTGTTGCCGCTCGTTTTTACGATTGTGGCCTCATCGGGACTGCCCTTGCTGTATGTCGGGGTTCCAATGGTCGCCGCCTTATCCGTTACGCACTGCTTCCTGCCGCCGCATCCCGGCCCTACTGCTATTGCGACAATTTTTGAGGCAAATCTCGGTACGACCCTGCTGTATGGGTTAATCATTACCATACCGACCGTGATTGTTGCCGGCCCTCTGTTTTCAAAATTGCTGGCGCGCTTTGAGAAAGCGCCGCCTGAAGGATTATTTAATCCTCACCTATTCAGTGAAGAGGAGATGCCGTCATTCTGGAACAGTATTTTTGCCGCCGTGATCCCGGTCATTCTGATGGCCATCGCAGCGGTATGTGAAATCACGCTGCCAAAAACGAATGCCGTGCGGGTTTTCTTCGAATTTATCGGTAATCCAGCAGTGGCGTTGTTTATTGCCATTATCATCGCCATTTTTACGCTGGGCCGACGCAACGGACGTACGGTTGAGCAGGTGATGGATATCGTCGGCGAGTCCATTGGCGCTATTGCGATGATTGTTTTTATCATCGCGGGCGGCGGCGCGTTTAAGCAAGTGCTGGTGGATAGCGGCGTGGGTCAATATATCTCGCAATTAATGACCGGCACCTCGCTATCTCCGTTATTAATGTGCTGGACGGTAGCCGCCGTGCTGCGTATTGCGCTAGGTTCCGCGACCGTGGCTGCGATAACCACAGCGGGCGTCGTATTGCCGATTATTAACGTAACCCACGCCGATCCGGCGTTAATGGTACTGGCGACAGGCGCGGGAAGCGTTATTGCATCACATGTTAACGATCCCGGTTTTTGGCTGTTTAAAGGGTATTTTAATCTTAGCGTCGGGGAAACCCTACGCACCTGGACCGTTATGGAAACATTGATTTCTGTCATGGGGTTGCTGGGCGTACTGGCGCTGAATGCGGTTCTGCATTAATTCATCATCCGCAGCCCAATTAACCATGGGGGCGACGTTCCCGCCTCCGGTACTGGAGAAAACATGAGGAATCACAGAATTTCTTTGCAGGATATCGCTACGCTTGCTGGCGTGACAAAAATGACGGTGAGCCGTTACATCCGCTCGCCGAAAAAAGTCGCCAGGGAAACCGGCGAGCGTATTGCGCAGATCATGGAGGAAATTAACTACATACCAAATCGCGCGCCAGCTATGCTGTTAAACGCGCAAAGTTACACTCTGGGCGTGCTGATCCCCTCTTTCCAGAACCAGTTGTTTGCCGACATTCTTGCCGGGATTGAATCCGTAACGTCGGGTCATAACTACCAAACTCTCATTGCGAATTACAATTACAATCGCGATTCGGAAGAAGAGTCCGTTATCAATTTACTGTCTTACAATATCGACGGCATTATTCTTTCAGAAAAATATCATACCCTCAGAACCGTCAAATTCCTGCGCTCAGCTACCCTTCCGATTGTAGAACTCATGGACATCCAGGGCGATCGCTTAGATATGGAGGTGGGGTTTGATAACCGTCAGGCCGCCTTTGATATGGTCAGCACCATGCTGGATAAACGCCAGCGGCGAAAAATCCTCTATCTGGGTTCAAAAGACGATATCCGAGATGAGCAGCGTTATCACGGCTACTGCGATGCGATGACGCGCCGGGGGCTGGCGCCGTTGCGCATCAATCCACGCGCTATCTCCTCTATCCATCTGGGGATACAGCTAATGCGTGATGCGCTTACTGCGCACCCGGACGTGGATGGCGTCTTTTGTACAAATGACGATATCGCAATGGGCGCTCTACTGTGGTGCCGCGAGCGTCAACTGGCCGTACCGGAGCAGATCTCCATCGCCGGCTTCCACGGTCTGGAGATGGGC
Organism: Salmonella enterica subsp. enterica serovar Typhimurium str. LT2; assembly: GCF_000006945.2. Classification (GTDB taxonomy): domain Bacteria; phylum Pseudomonadota; class Gammaproteobacteria; order Enterobacterales; family Enterobacteriaceae; genus Salmonella; species Salmonella enterica. Next base: position 4,724,904 of record NC_003197.2, on the reverse strand, counting down.
AGGCAAATGATACCGAGCCTCGCCAGCGTAATTACCCCTCGTTTTGAGATCGGGCGCAGAGCCGCGCAGATGTTGCTCAACAAAATTAAAAATAACGATCTCAACCATAATACGATTGATTTGGGTTATCAGATTTATCACGGCAGCACGTTATAAATTTTTTGTTCTACTTTTTCCCGCAGCTTGCCTGAGCTTAACGCGTAGCCAAAAGCGCCACGCGTCAGGTTACGCACTACATCATTCGAGGAATACCAGGCGGTCTGCCGGATGGCGGCGGAAAGGACTTATCAGGCCTACGGGTCATGGTAGGCCTGATAAGCGCAGCGCCATCAGGCCTACGATTACTGTGATTACGACTTACGCAGCATTAGCCAGAGGCTAATCAGGAAGAAAGACGCGCTCGGCAGCAGCGCGCCGACAATCGGCGGAATGCCGTATACCAGCGTCAGCGGGCCAAAAATCTGGTCGAGAACGTAAAAGACGAAGCCGAAGCTAATCCCCGTCACCACGCGCACGCCCATCGGCACACTACGCAGCGGTCCAAAGATAAACGACAGCGCCATCAGCATCATCACCGCCACGGAGAGCGGCTGGAAGATTTTACTCCACATATTGAGCTGATAACGTCCGGCGTCCTGTCCGCTCGACTTCAGATATTTAACGTAGTTATGCAGACCGCTGATGGAAAGCGCATCCGGGTCCAGCGCCACCACGCCTAACTTATCCGGCGTCAGATTCGTTTTCCAGGTGCCGCTCACCGTCTGCGAACCGGTGATCTGTTTCGGGTTTTGCAGATCGGACTCATCCACCTGCGACAAACGCCAGACCTTATGCTCCGGGTCGAATTTTGCCGAAGCGGCGTAACGCACTGACTGCAAACGACGCTGATCGTTGAAAGCGTAAATACTAATGCCGGCCAGCTCCTCGTCGCCCTTCACCCGTTCAATATAGACAAAGTTATTCCCGTCTTTCGCCCACAGACCTTGCTGGGTGGAAAGCAGCGAACCGCCATACATCGCCTGCGCACGATAGTTACGCGCCATCTGCTCGCCCTGCGGGGCGACCCATTCGCCGATCGCCATGGTTAACAGCACCAGGGGGATAGCCGTTTTCATCACCGACAGCGCCACCTGCATACGGGTGAAACCCGATGCCTGCATCACCACCAGTTCGCTACGCTGCGCCAGCATCCCCAGTCCCAGCAGCGCGCCAAGCAGCGCCGCCATAGGAAAGAAGATCTGGATATCCTTAGGTACGCTGAGCAGGGTGTACATACCCGCGCCCAGCGCGTCGTAGTTACCCTGCCCCGCTTTTTTCAGCTGATCGACAAACTTGATGATCCCGGAGAGCGACACCAGCATGAACAACGTCATCATGATGGTGGTAAAAATGGTTTTACCGATATAGCGGTCAAGTACACCAAATGGCTGCATTATACCGCTCCTTTACGCAGAAAACGGGCACGCAGGCGGCGGACCGGCACCGTATCCCACAGGTTTAAACCAATCGCCAACGCCAGATAGATCAGGTTGACCGCCCACATCCAGATAACCGGGTCCAGTTTGCCTTTACCGCCATTCGATTTAATGGAGGTCTGGATCAGGAAGAACAGCAGATAAAGCAGCATGGCGGGCAACATAGACAAGACACGCCCCTGACGTGGATTCACCACGCTGAGCGGCACGACCATCAGCGCCATCATAAATACGGTAAAGACTAACGTGATACGCCAGTGCAGCTCGGCGCGAGCGCGATCGTTGTCGGTATTCCACAGCGTGCGCATGTCCATCTGGTCAGTATCGTTCGGGTCCAGCGCCACGGCCTGATGGCCAATAATTGCCTGATAGTTCTGGAAGTCGGTGATGCGAAAATCGCGTAGCAACGCCGTCCCTTCAAAACGCGTCCCTTTGTTTAAGGTGACAACCTGGGAACCATCGCGCAACTGAGTAAGGTGTCCGGAATCGGCCACGACTACAGAAGGACGAGCATTGCCCTTAGGGCGAATTTGCGCCAGGAAAACATCGTGGAAGTCGCTGCCGTCAACGCTTTCGATGAACAGCACCGAGTTGCCGTTGGTCGCCTGCTGGAATTGTCCCTGCGCCAACGCCGCCATACCGGGGTTCGCTTTCGCCTCCGCCAGTACTTCATCCTGGTGTTTTGACGACCAGGGGCCGGCCCACATCACGTTAACCGCCGCAAGGATACCGGTAAATAACGCCAGTACCATGGCGGCCTTTACCAGCACGGCTTTGCTCAACCCACAGGCGTGCATGACCGTAATTTCACTTTCGGTATACAGTTTGCCCAGCGTCATCAGCAGCCCCAGGAACAGGCTTAAAGGCAGGATGAGCTGCGCCATTTCCGGTACGCCCAGCCCCAGAAGCGAGAGCACCAGATTTGCGGGAATATCGCCGTCAACCGCCGCGCCGAGAATCCTCACTAACTTTTGACAAAAGAAGATCAAAAGTAAGATGAAGAGTATCGCCAGCTGGCTTTTGAGCGTCTCCCGCACCAGATATCTTATGATTATCACTTTAAATACGCCCGTAAAAACCCATTTTTTTGCTGGAATTTAGCTTGTTTCATGGCTTAAACGTCATTTATTCTCTTGAGTCGTCGAAATCATCGCTAAGATCATTATACTCAGCGGATTCACCTCTCAGAACTTGTTCTGACGTGCCAATGCCGTAATAACGTTAAGATTAACACGAAGTCACCGCAACAGCGGATATGAGTTACGAAAGCTTTCAATTTCTATACTCTAATGGATTTCGAGTTGCAGGCAGGCGGCAAGACTGTGAAGCCCCGGAGCTTACATCAGGTAAGCGACAGGGGTGAGCAGGCGCAGCCAACGCATCTGCAACTTGAAAGACGACGAGTATAGCTGTAGCCACCACTGTTGTCTTTAAGATTCAGGAGCATAGTGCATGGAGTTCAGTGTAAAAAGCGGTAGCCCGGAGAAACAGCGGAGTGCCTGCATTGTCGTGGGCGTCTTTGAACCGCGTCGCCTTTCTCCGATTGCAGAACAGCTCGACAAAATTAGCGACGGATACATCAGCGCATTGCTGCGTCGCGGCGAACTGGAAGGAAAACCGGGGCAGACTCTGTTGCTGCACCATGTTCCTAACGTTCTTTCCGAGCGAATCCTCCTCATTGGTTGCGGCAAAGAGCGCGAGCTTGATGAACGTCAGTATAAGCAGGTTATTCAGAAAACGATAAATACTCTGAATGATACCGGTTCGATGGAAGCCGTCTGTTTCCTGACCGAACTGCACGTCAAAGGCCGCAACAACTACTGGAAAGTGCGTCAGGCCGTCGAAACGGCCAAAGAGACGCTTTATAGCTTTGATCAACTCAAGACCAACAAGAGCGAGCCGCGCCGCCCGCTACGTAAGATGGTCTTTAATGTGCCGACCCGCCGTGAGCTCACCAGCGGCGAACGCGCCATTCAGCACGGTCTGGCCATCGCCGCCGGGATTAAGGCTGCGAAAGATCTCGGCAACATGCCGCCCAATATCTGTAACGCCGCCTACCTGGCGTCACAGGCGCGCCAGTTGGCCGACAGCTACAGCAAAAATGTCATTACCCGCGTGATCGGCGAACAGCAAATGCGCGAACTGGGTATGAACGCTTATCTGGCGGTCGGCCACGGTTCGCAGAATGAATCGCTGATGTCGGTGATTGAGTACAAGGGCAATCCGTCCGAAGACGCGCGCCCGATCGTGCTGGTGGGTAAGGGCCTGACCTTCGACTCCGGCGGCATCTCCATCAAGCCATCTGAAGGGATGGACGAGATGAAGTACGACATGTGCGGCGCGGCGGCGGTTTACGGCGTGATGCGTATGGTCGCCGAGCTTCAGCTTCCGATTAACGTTATCGGCGTACTGGCGGGCTGTGAAAACATGCCGGGCGGACGCGCGTATCGTCCGGGCGACGTGCTGACCACCATGTCCGGTCAGACGGTTGAAGTGCTGAATACCGATGCCGAAGGCCGTCTGGTTTTGTGCGACGTGCTGACCTACGTTGAGCGCTTCGAACCGGAAGCGGTCATTGACGTCGCGACGCTAACCGGCGCCTGCGTGATTGCGCTGGGCCATCACATTACCGGTCTGATGTCGAACCATAACCCGCTGGCGCATGAACTGATCGGCGCGTCCGAGCAAGCGGGCGACCGCGCGTGGCGTCTGCCGCTGGGCGATGAGTTCCAGGAACAACTGGAGTCCAACTTTGCGGATATGGCGAACATTGGTGGTCGTCCTGGCGGCGCTATCACCGCGGGCTGCTTCCTGTCGCGCTTTACCCGTAAGTACAACTGGGCGCACCTGGATATCGCCGGTACCGCCTGGCGTTCCGGCAAAGCGAAAGGCGCGACGGGTCGTCCGGTAGCGCTGCTGTCGCAGTTCCTGCTCAATCGTGCGGGCTTTAACGGCGAAGAGTAAGTTTGAGATTACCCCGTAGGCCTGATAAGGCGCATTAGCGCCGCCATCAGGCGTTTTGCCGGATGGCGCTGCGCTTATCCGGCCTACGGGAGGCATCATGACAACGCATTTAAATCCACCACAAGAAGCCCCATATATGAAAAATGCGACGTTCTATCTTCTGGATAATGACACCACCGTCAACGGTTTAAGCGCCGTTGAACAACTGGTGTGTGAAATTGCCGCAGAACGTTGGCGCGCGGGCAAGCGCGTGCTGATCGCCTGCGAAGATGAGAAGCAGGCCATTCGGCTGGATGAAGCGCTGTGGGCAAGACCGGCGGAAAGTTTTGTCCCGCACAATCTGGCAGGCGAAGGCCCACGCGGCGGCGCGCCGGTTGAAATCGCCTGGCCGCAAAAACGCAACAGCAGCCCGCGCGATATTTTAATCAGCCTGCGTACAAGCTTTGCAGATTTTGCCACCGCTTTCACAGAAGTGGTAGACTTCGTCCCTTACGAAGAAACTTTGAAACAACTGGCGCGCGAACGCTACAAAGCCTACCGCGTGGCTGGTTTTAACCTGAATACGGCAACCTGGAAATAATGGAAAAGACATATAACCCCCAAGATATCGAACAGCCGCTTTACGAGCACTGGGAAAAGCAGGGCTATTTCAAGCCTAACGGCGACGAAAGCAAAGAGTCCTTCTGCATCATGATCCCGCCGCCGAACGTCACCGGCAGTTTGCATATGGGACATGCTTTCCAGCAAACCATCATGGATACCATGATCCGTTACCAGCGTATGCAGGGTAAAAACACCCTGTGGCAGGTCGGCACCGACCACGCCGGGATCGCCACCCAGATGGTGGTTGAGCGCAAGATTGCCGCTGAAGAAGGTAAAACCCGTCACGACTACGGCCGCGATGCGTTTATCGACAAAATCTGGCAGTGGAAAGCGGAATCCGGCGGCACCATTACCCGCCAAATGCGCCGTCTCGGCAACTCCGTTGACTGGGAGCGCGAGCGCTTCACCATGGACGAAGGCCTTTCCAATGCCGTGAAAGAAGTCTTTGTTCGCCTGTACAAAGAAGACCTGATTTACCGTGGCAAACGCCTGGTGAACTGGGACCCGAAACTGCGCACCGCCATCTCTGACCTGGAAGTGGAAAACCGCGAGTCCAAAGGCTCGATGTGGCACATCCGCTATCCGCTGGCCGACGGCGCGAAAACCGCAGACGGTAAAGATTATCTGGTTGTCGCCACCACCCGCCCGGAAACTATTCTCGGCGATACCGGCGTGGCCGTGAACCCGGAAGATCCGCGCTACCAGAGTCTTATCGGTAAATTCGTTATTCTGCCGCTGGTTAACCGCCGCATTCCGATTGTTGGCGACGAACACGCCGATATGGAAAAAGGCACCGGCTGCGTGAAGATCACCCCGGCGCACGACTTTAACGACTATGAGGTCGGGAAACGTCATGCCCTGCCGATGATCAACATCCTGACCTTTGACGGCGACATCCGCGAAAGCGCGGAAGTGTTCGATACCAAAGGTGAAGAGTCTGACGTTTATTCCAGCGAGATTCCGGCTGAGTTCCAGAAGCTGGAACGCTTTGCTGCCCGTAAAGCAGTCGTTGCTGCCGTTGACGCGCTGGGCCTGCTGGAAGAAATTAAACCGCACGATCTGACTGTCCCTTACGGCGACCGTGGCGGCGTGGTTATCGAACCGATGCTGACCGACCAGTGGTACGTCCGTGCTGACGTGCTGGCGAAACCGGCGGTGGAAGCGGTTGAGAACGGCGACATTCAGTTCGTGCCGAAGCAGTACGAAAACATGTACTTCTCCTGGATGCGCGATATTCAGGACTGGTGTATCTCTCGTCAGCTGTGGTGGGGTCACCGTATCCCGGCATGGTATGACAACGACGGCAACGTCTACGTTGGCCGTACCGAAGACGAAGTGCGTCAGGAAAATAACCTCGGCGCCGACGTTGCGCTTCGTCAGGACGAAGACGTTCTCGATACCTGGTTCTCCTCCGCGCTGTGGACTTTCTCCACCCTCGGCTGGCCGGAAAACACCGACGCCCTGCGTCAGTTCCACCCCACCAGCGTGATGGTGTCCGGCTTCGATATCATCTTCTTCTGGATTGCCCGCATGATCATGATGACCATGCACTTCATCAAAGATGAAAACGGCAAGCCGCAGGTGCCGTTCCATACCGTCTACATGACCGGTCTGATTCGCGACGACGAAGGCCAGAAGATGTCCAAATCCAAGGGTAACGTTATCGACCCGCTGGATATGGTGGACGGCATCTCCCTGCCGGAACTGCTGGAAAAACGCACCGGCAACATGATGCAGCCGCAGATGGCGGAGAAAATTCGCAAGCGTACCGAGAAGCAGTTCCCGAACGGCATTGAGCCGCACGGCACCGACGCCCTGCGCTTTACCCTGGCGGCGCTGGCCTCGACCGGCCGCGACATCAACTGGGATATGAAGCGTCTGGAAGGTTACCGTAACTTCTGTAACAAGCTGTGGAACGCCAGCCGCTTTGTGCTGATGAACACCGAAGAGCAGGATTGCGGCTTCAACGGCGGCGAAATGACGCTGTCGCTGGCTGACCGTTGGATCCTGGCGGAATTCAACCAGACCGTTAAAGCGTACCGCGACGCGCTGGACAGCTTCCGCTTCGATATCGCCGCGGGCATCCTGTACGAGTTCACCTGGAACCAGTTCTGCGACTGGTATCTGGAGCTGACCAAGCCGGTAATGACCGGGGGTTCCGAGTCTGAACTGCGTGGCACCCGCCATACGCTGGTCACCGTACTGGAAGGTCTGCTGCGCCTGGCGCATCCGATCATTCCGTTCATCACCGAAACCATCTGGCAGCGCGTGAAGGTTATCTGTGGCATTACCGCCGATACCATTATGCTGCAGCCGTTCCCGGAATATAACGCCGCACAGGTGGATGAAGCCGCGCTGGCCGATACCGAGTGGCTGAAGCAGGCGATCGTCGCGGTACGTAACATTCGTGCGGAAATGAACATCGCCCCGGGCAAACCGCTGGAACTGCTGCTGCGCGGCTGTAGTGAAGAAGCCGTTCGTCGTGTTAACGACAACCGTAGCTTCCTGCAAACCCTGGCGCGTCTGGAAAGCATCACCGTGCTGCCAGCCGATGACAAAGGTCCGGTTTCCGTGACCAAAATCATCGACGGCGCCGAACTGCTGATCCCGATGGCAGGCCTCATCAACAAAGACGATGAGCTGGCGCGTCTGGCGAAAGAAGTGGCGAAAATCGAAGGCGAGATTGCCCGTATCGAAGGCAAACTGTCCAACGAAGGTTTCGTCGCCCGTGCGCCGGAAGCGGTGATTGCCAAAGAGCGTGAGAAGCTGGACGGTTACGCAGAAGCCAAAGCGAAACTGATTGAGCAGCAGGCGGTTATTAGCGCGCTGTAATCTGAAAGCCTGATGGCGCTTCGCTTACCAGGCCTACACGTTCGCTTATTGACATGGCGCGATCGGTAGGCCGGATAAGGCATTCACGCCGCCATCCGACAACATGAATTATGGGCCGACGTAAACGTCGGCCTTTTTACATCAGATAAACGGGAAGTAAGGCATAATGCCACGAGAAATCCACATTAGCGGGCTGTTTTCCAGCGGCTTCTCATCATTGGTTAACTCAAGCGAATCCAGATCGCCCTGGACCTGTGTATTCTGCGCCAGCCAGCTCACCAGCCAAATTTTCAACCACGGATAAGCCAGCCCTAAGGTCACGCCGGAAATCACAAACACCACCAGTAACCGCCACAGCATACCGTGTGCAGTGACAGAGGAATGAAAACGAATCGAATCGTTCGCCAGTGACAAATTGTTTAAAAACAGGTTGCGTAACGCCACATATAAGTAACTGGTTACCACAATAATCGCGAGAAAATAGAGGAAATAACATGCCATTATCTGGCCATAATATTGCAGAATAAGCGCCCCTCCTGCCTGCGCATTCCCCATCATACTCAAAAGAATCATGTCGGTGAACACCGGCGCGATTAGATAACCAATCACGACAGCAAAAGGGAAAAGGGTCAACATTGCCAACACGCACCCTCTGATGCACGTTTTAACATTAACCTGAATCGAGAAACGATGAATGCCAAAGTTTGCGCCATTACCAAACAAGGTCATCCATTTGCTGTAGGTAATACCGTTAATGACCCCTATCCCAATAATAGCCAGCAAACCGAGAAAAACGATACTGAACACTAAACCGCCGACGGCGATGGTTACCAGTGAGATAATATAAAGAACAATATAAAGCGCCACCATCAGGAGTACAGGAAGAGCGAACATGTACCACCAGGCGCGCCGCATGGAACACTGGAATCCAAAATGTACGCCATTAAGCGAAGTCATCATCGCCTGATACTGTAATCCTTTCACCGCCATAAAAGGAATAATCGCAATTAATAAGCCGAATAGCGTAAAACCGAGACCGGGATGACCGTGTTCAATAAGAGAGAGGCTAACAATATAAATAATAAAAACTAACAACACACTAATAAATAATGCGCCGCCCGTGGCTTTGTAAGCAAAAGGCTGATTGTTTAGCGTCATGTTAGTATAAATATAACGTCGACATTTCACCATCGCCCACGGCGCATAGATTCCCAACGTGATACACGTCAACAAGAAATTCACAAGGCAAATAACAAAATACTTTCCGCCCTTGCCTGTAAACACCAACGTGTGATTATGGTTATCTTTACTACTGATAACGTTATTCATGAATCATATCCCTGAATTACAATCTATTAGAATTAATAATAAAAACCAGTAAACTGTTACTGATTTGACTACGATACTATTTTTGTTTAATTTTTCCGCCTTTTATTTTGTCTGATTCAGGATCTCCTTGCGCGTAACTCAAGACGGTGGTATTAAAGTAATCTATAAATAAATTTTAAAAATTGAGCCATATTATGAATAATGTCGCCTCGCCAACGCTCACGGTGCGCCGAATCACTACCGCCGACAATGCCGCTATTGCCCGTGTCATCCGTCAGGTTTCAGCGGAATACGGACTTACCGCCGATAAAGGTTATACCGTTGCCGACCCCAATCTGGATGAACTGTATCAGGTTTATAGCCAACCGGGCGCGGCCTACTGGGTGGTAGAGCAAAACGGTTGTGTGGTGGGCGGCGGCGGCGTGGCGCCGTTATCCTGTAGCGAACCAGACATTTGTGAACTGCAAAAAATGTATTTTTTACCGGTGATTCGTGGCCAGGGGCTGGCGAAAAAGCTGGCGCTGATGGCGCTGGATCATGCCCGTGAACAGGGTTTTAAACGCTGCTATCTGGAAACAACGGCTTTTTTACGCGAGGCGATTGCGCTATACGAACGTTTAGGATTTGAACATATTAGCGAACCGCTCGGCTGCACCGGACATGTCGATTGCGAAGTGAGGATGTTAAAGGATCTCTGAAAACCAGGCGTTTATTTATCCTCGCCAGGTATTATTTTTGCTGATATAAATAATCCCGGAAACATCCTGTTATCCGGGAATCACTTATTATTCAAGGAAGTTATAAATGAAACGCCTATTATCAGCAATTGTTTTCCCCGCTATGTTTATTAGTATCTCTAATGTATATGCATTAGATATACAGCCCGGCGAATGGAAAATGGAAAATATAGAAATGCGCACCATCAATCCAGATACAAAAGAAGTATTAATGGATGAAAAAAATTCGGGCATAGCGACGCTTATGTGTTATACCCCTAAAATGTCTGAAGATTCTAAAAAAATGGTGAAGGGTTTTTCTACCAGTGCAGGCGGTTGCACGACAACATTTGTAGAAAGTACGGATACCAAACTGATCAATGAGACTGTCTGTAATAATCCTGATGTCAAATCGCACTCTATTGTAGAAACGACGAAAATAAGCGATACAGAATTTGCGATGACCATGAAATCGGATGTCGATGCAGGAGGTAATAAAACAACCTCCATCAACAAAATTAAACAAACCTTTGTTGGCAAGACCTGCTCTGAAGCGTCAAAAGGCGTGAAACAGTAAGTATTTCAACACAAGAACCCGTAGTGATGATGCAAAAATGGCATTGTTCACGGTCACCTTTCGGGAATATAACACTGAGTGAGTTCTTTTTGCCTGCCGCAGGGCAGGCTTTACTCAGGACAGAATATCATGAAAATGACTTTTTCTGCTCGCCAGCAGTTTGATGTCGGGCGGATGACCACGCAGGTGGCGACAGCGTAAAAGATAAAAACGCTAATCTTTAATTTTACCCTTTATCCGGCGGCTGGCACGCCGCTATGAAAACGAAACTCGCGGTCTGGCGACAAGATAAGGTCAGCTTCTACCTCGCCAAAATAGCGCACGCGCGCAGAAATGTCCTCGGCGGAAATCTGCTGCGCCAGCGCCAGGTAATCCTGATAATGCCGTGCTTCGGAGCGCAGAAGCGAGAGATAAAACGTCTGTAAATCCTCATCCAGCCAGGGCGCCAGAGCGGCAAAACGTTCGCAGGAGCGGGCTTCGATATACGCCCCGCAAATCAGCTTATCAATTAAGGTGAGCGGTTCGTGCGTGCGTACCGCTTTCAACATTCCTTTCGCGTAGCGGCTGGCGGTGATTTTCACATAAGGAATGTTTCTGGCCTGCATGACCTCGCGTACCTGCCAAAAATGGTGCAACTCCTCTTTAATCAATAACACCATACGGTCGATAAGCTGACGTCCCCAGGGGTCATCAGTTTGCGGCATGGCGCTTTTGCTAATCTGTTTATGCAGGGCAACAAAATCCGGCTCCGGCCCCTGACGAAACGCGAACGCCTCGTAAGGTTGCAGCCAGGAGAGCAGCGCGTCGGCGCCCGATTTATCGGCGACATATTTACGCACCAACAGCAACGCGGTTTGCGCAGCCTTCAGTTCGCAGATCAGGTGATCGGTAAGCAGAAGAGGAAGATTTTGCGGATCGCGGGCCTGGACAATCCACGCCTGCGGCGTCGGGCAATGCAGGAAATTAAGCACCGGAGAGAGTATTTGCGGGTAATTCATACGTAACCTGTTAAAAAAATACGACAGCAGACGCTGCCGTACCGTCATACTATGCAGCTTTAGTGACGCACGCCGTCGTCATCTTCATCGACATAATCGTCGTCATCACCCTCTTCGCCATTAGGGTCTTCGAAATAGGTTCCCCAGCCGTCGTATTCAACATCATATTTTTCCGCCAGGTTCATCAGTTGCTCAACCTGAGCGTCGATGAGTTCGGCGTTCAACGCGCACTCGCTGAGGATGTCGCAACAAATAACCGTATCGCCCTCTTCCACTTCCAGCTCTTCCGGCTCCGTCACTTCATAGCCGAGTTTAAAGGCTTCTACCGCGGCTTTTTCCAACGTTTCGAAATCGTCAGCGGAAAGGTGATGCTCGATAGTGTACAGCGCATCCGGATCGCTGCCGTCCTCAAGTAACTCTTCAATAATTAAGCGCGTTTCTTCACGCTGCTCTTCCAGTAATTCCGGGTTTGCCATAGCTCGTTCCTCATAGATGTCCTGCCGATACTCTTATTGTCACATACCGCCGACGTTGCCTCCACCTTATCGAGAAAAGTTTTATCAAACAGAGTTGCAAATGAATAATCATCCATATAAAGTGAATTTTAATTCAATGAGAGGCCTAAGCCATGTGAGGGAAGTATGTCTACGTTTTACCAAAAACCTTTTTTAAAGTTACTTGATTTCACCGCCAGCGAGCTCACTGCTCTGTTGCAGCTTGCCGCCAAACTGAAAGCCGATAAGAAAAACGGTAAAGAAGAACAAAAGCTGGTGGGTAAGAATATTGCGCTCATCTTCGAAAAAGACTCGACCCGGACACGATGCTCTTTCGAAGTTGCCGCATACGATCAGGGGGCGCGCGTGACGTACCTGGGTTCCAGCGGGAGCCAGATCGGCCATAAAGAGTCCATCAAAGATACTGCCCGCGTCCTGGGCCGGATGTTTGACGGTATTCAGTATCGAGGATATGGCCAGGAGATCGTCGAAACGCTGGCTGAATATTCCGGTGTGCCGGTATGGAACGGTTTAACCGATGAGTATCACCCAACGCAATTACTGGCGGATCTGCTTACCATGCAGGAACATCTGCCGGGTAAAGCCTTTAACGAGATGACGTTGGTCTATGCCGGCGACGCGCGTAATAACATGGGTAACTCCATGCTGGAAGCCGCCGCGTTAACAGGATTGGATCTCCGTCTGGTCGCGCCAAAAGCCTGCTGGCCGCAAGCCGCGTTAGTGGCGGAGTGCAGCGCCATGGCGAAAAAGAACGGCGGCGCCATAACCCTGACCGAAGATATCGCCTCGGGCGTAAAAGGCGCGGATTTTATCTATACCGATGTTTGGGTCTCTATGGGCGAACCCAAAGAGAAATGGGCGGAGCGTATTGCCCTGCTGCGTGATTATCAGGTCAACAGCCAGATGATGGCCTTAACCGGCAATCCGCAGGTTAAGTTCCTGCATTGTCTGCCTGCGTTCCATGATGACGAAACCACGCTCGGCAAAAAAATGGCCGAAGAGTACGGTTTACATGGCGGGATGGAAGTGACCGACGAGGTTTTTGAGTCTGCGGCCAGCATTGTCTTTGATGAAGCGGAAAACCGAATGCATACCATCAAAGCAGTAATGGTAGCGACGCTGTCTAAATAATGTCGTGATGATGCCGGATGGCGGTTGGCCTACAAGATCGCAACGTGCAGGCGCCGCCATCCGGCACAAAATATTACGCCATCAGCATTTTCACAACCGCTTTACGTACCCGCGCCGGTTCTCCCACCGCGCACAGGGGCTTATGCACTTCGCCGGGATAAAACACCACAAAGTCGCCTTCGTTCAGGACGACGGTTTTCTCGTCGACGCTCGTCGGTAAAAATGCAATGTCTTTATCCGCCAGCCAGTCCGTGTGCGGCGTTCCCGCAGGCCGGGTACTGAATGCCATCCCTTCCTGACCTTGTAGCACAATCTGAATATCAAGATAACGAGCGTGATACTCTGCGCTGCGCGATTCGCCCGGCTCCGTCATATTTTCAGAAATCATATAAAACAGCCTGTCGCCGTCAATGTCATACTTACCTGGCGCGGTCGTTGTCGTGACATGCGCATTGACGTGCTCAATCGCCTGCCGTAACGCCGTCGGCAGCCAGACCTCCAGATGTTCAATATTGCCAATAATCATCGCATCCCCTTAGTTAAAACAGCGTTTTATTTTTCTCTTTATACGAGAAAAATGGCTGCCATACTACCCTTACTCTCATCGATTTTGCGCCAGCGCATGTTTATCGCCAGCGGTGTTTCTATATTGTTAATAGTTCGCCCAACTTTATGCAGTGCCTATGCATAAACCCCAGCGGCGCCAAATTGCCATCACTAACAATGCTTTGATATTAAAGGCGTTAACATAAAAACGTTTTAGCGATCACAATTCGCTCTCCCTGCATAAATGACTTCTCTATCCATAGTTATTTTTAAATTATTTAAATATCCCCGATAATAAAATCCCCCTCACGCATAGTTATGCAACCATTAAAAATAATCACTTTATTTTCAATGAGTTAAGATTTAAATATCATTCAATACAGCAAACAAATAATTAACAATAGAAAAATAACAAACCATATAGCTGCGTAGTAATTCATTTAATGCCTTATTGTTTTTTGAATTTCTCTGACCCGGTTCATATATTAAGTAAGAAAAATAGCACTCCTTGATTGATGTGAATCTCATCACATTAACAACCCAAATAAAATTCAATCATTGCTCCCGAATTTAACTGAAACGCCGCGACTGCAAGCACGCTAAATATTTGCAGCCACTCCTTCTTTATTCTTGTAATTATGTAAAAGGTATAATGATGGAAAAGCATTTTGTCGGTTCTGAAATCGGTCAATTACGCAGCGTAATGTTGCATCGGCCCAATCTCAGCCTAAAAAGACTTACCCCTTCAAATTGTCAGGAATTACTTTTTGACGATGTATTATCCGTAGAGCGCGCTGGCGAAGAGCATGACATTTTTGCCAACACGCTGCGCCAGCAAGGGATAGAAGTGTTGCTGTTAACCGACCTGCTCACCCAAACGCTGGATGTGGCTGACGCTAAAGCCTGGCTACTGGATACGCAAATTTCCGATTATCGCCTTGGGCCCACCTTTGCCGCAGATATTCGCGCCTGGCTGGCGGATATGCCGCACCGTGAACTGGCTCGCCATTTAAGCGGCGGTTTAACTTACGGCGAAATTCCCGCCTCCATAAAAAATATGGTGGTCGATACTCACGATATTAATGACTTTATTATGAAGCCATTACCGAATCACCTATTTACCCGTGACACGTCCTGCTGGATATATAACGGCGTCTCAATTAACCCCATGGCGAAACCTGCACGCCAACGTGAAACGAATAATTTACGTGCCATTTATCGCTGGCATCCTCAATTCGCAGGCGGTGATTTCATTAAATATTTCGGCGACGAGGACATTAATTACGACCACGCCACTTTAGAGGGCGGCGATGTGCTGGTGATTGGCCGCGGCGCGGTGTTGATCGGTATGTCTGAACGTACTACGCCGCAGGGCGTCGAGTTCCTGGCGCAGGCATTGTTTAAACATCGTCAGGCGGAACGCGTCATTGCCGTTGAACTGCCAAAACATCGCTCCTGTATGCACCTTGACACCGTCATGACCCACATTGATATCGACACCTTCTCCGTCTATCCGGAAGTCGTTCGCCCGGACGTTCAGTGCTGGACGCTGACGCCAGACGGACGCGGCGGTCTGAAACGAACCCAGGAGAGCACGCTGGTTCATGCTCTTGAAACAGCGCTTGGCATCGATCAGGTGCGCTTAATCACCACTGGCGGCGACGCATTTGAAGCTGAGCGCGAACAGTGGAATGACGCCAATAACGTGCTCACCCTGCGTCCAGGCGTGGTGGTGGGCTATGAGCGCAACATCTGGACCAACGAAAAATACGACAAAGCCGGCATTACCGTCCTTCCCATTCCCGGCGATGAACTGGGTCGCGGGCGCGGGGGCGCACGCTGCATGAGCTGTCCACTGGAACGCGATGGTATTTAAAGGAGACGTTATGGAAAACAAACGCACACTGGTCGTCGCGCTGGGCGGCAATGCGCTGCTCAAACGCGGCGAACCGCTGGAGGCTGATATTCAGCGTAAAAATATCGAACTGGCGGCCAGAACCATCGCCCAGCTTACGCGGCAATGGCGCGTGGTGTTAGTGCACGGCAACGGCCCACAGGTAGGACTGCTGGCGCTACAAAATAGCGCCTACGCTAACGTTACACCCTACCCGCTCGATATTCTCGGTGCGGAAAGCCAGGGCATGATTGGCTACATGCTGCAACAGGCGCTGAAGAATCATCTGCCGGAGCGTGAAATCAGCGTCCTGCTCACCCAGGTCGAAGTCGATGCCAACGACCCGGCATTCCTCAATCCAACCAAATATATCGGACCGATTTACGACGAAGCGCAGGCCCGTGCGTTACAGGCAGAAAAGGGCTGGGTATTCAAAGCCGACGGTAACGCCTTCCGCCGCGTTGTGCCCTCCCCGCAGCCGAAACGCATTGTGGAAAACGATGCCATCCGCGCGCTGATTAGCCGCGATCACCTGGTTATCTGTAACGGCGGCGGCGGCGTGCCGGTCGTGGAAAAAGCCGATGGCTACCACGGTATCGAGGCGGTGATCGACAAAGATCTGTCCGCCGCCCTGCTTGCCAGCCAAATTCACGCCGACGCGCTGCTCATTCTGACCGATGCCGACGCGGTGTATCTCGACTGGGGCAAGCCCACCCAACGCCCGCTGGCGCAGGTTACGCCGGAGCTGCTTCGTGAAATGCAGTTCGACGCCGGTTCGATGGGCCCGAAAGTGACCGCCTGCGCTGAGTTTGTCAGCCATTGCCGCGGCATTGCCGGAATCGGCTCGCTGGCGGATGGGCAAGCCATTCTCGCGGGCGAGAAAGGTACTTTGATTCGGTGTGAAACCGCCGACGTTGACGCATAAGGCTTTTTACCGGATGGCGGCTTCCGCCTTATTCGGCCTACAGAGCGCGCATAACCGTGGGCCGGATAAGCGCAGCGCCATCAGGCAATTCATTTTAACAAGGATATTGTAATGGTTATTTCACTGAAAAATCGTAACTTTTTGAAGCTGCTTGACTACACCCCGGCGGAAATCCAACACCTCATCGATCTGGCTATTGAGCTGAAAGCCGCAAAAAAAGCCGGATGCGAAAAGCAAACACTGATCGGCAAAAACATCGCGCTGATTTTTGAAAAAACCTCTACTCGCACCCGATGCGCGTTTGAAGTCGCCGCGTTCGACCAGGGCGCGCAGGTGACTTATCTCGGCCCAAGCGGCTCGCAGATCGGCCATAAAGAGTCCATGAAAGATACTGCTCGCGTCCTGGGGCGGATGTATGACGGCATCGAATATCGCGGATTTGGTCAACACATTGTGGAAGAGCTGGGGGAATACGCGGGCGTTCCCGTCTGGAACGGCCTGACCGATGAATTTCACCCCACACAGATCCTGGCCGATCTGATGACCATGCTGGAACATGCGCCGGGCAAAACGCTGCCGGAACTGAGCTTCGCCTACCTGGGCGACGCGCGCAACAACATGGGCAATTCGCTGATGGTGGGCGCGGCGAAGATGGGCATGGATATCCGTCTGATAGCGCCAAAGTCCTTCTGGCCTGATGCCGCGCTGGTCGCGCAGTGCCGAGAAATCGCCAGCGTTACCGGCGCTCGTATCACCTTAACGGAGAGCGTTGAAGACGGCGTTCACGGTGTGGATTTCCTCTATACCGACGTCTGGGTCTCGATGGGAGAACCCAAAGAAGCCTGGGCGGAGCGCGTCAGTCTGATGACGCCATATCAGGTCAACCAGCAGGTGGTAAACGCTACCGGTAATCCTGATGTGAAGTTTATGCACTGCCTGCCCGCCTTCCATAACGAGCACACCAAAGTGGGACGCGAAATCGAAATGGCTTACGGCCTGAAAGGACTGGAGGTCACGGAAGAGGTGTTCGAGTCCGCAGGCTCGATAGTCTTCGATGAAGCGGAAAACCGGATGCACACCATCAAAGCAGTCATGGTGGCGACGCTCGGCGACTAATCCCACAGGATATGCGCCCTCGCGGCGCATATCCGTGATATCAGGAGAGAACATCATGGGTAAATTTAAATTTCCCACCGCTTATACCATCCTGTTTATTCTTATTGCCCTGGTCGCAGTGATGACCTGGATTGTGCCGGCGGGAAAATACCAAATGGCGATGAACGCCACGCTGGGAAAAGAGGTGCCGGTGGCGGGAACGTATGCCCCCGTGGACGCGCATCCGCAAGGGATTACCGCTGTTTTACTGGCGCCGATTGACGGCCTCTATAACCACGAAACCTACACCGCCGGCGCCATTGACGTCGCGCTGTTTGTCTTGATTATCGGCGGCTTTCTGGGGGTGGTGAATAAAACGGGGGCGATTGATGCCGGTATTGAACGGGTAACTATCAAACTCAACGGCAAAGATGAGTGGATGATCCCCATTCTGATGGCGCTGTTCGCCGCAGGCGGCACTATCTATGGCATGGCGGAGGAGTCGTTGCCCTTCTACACGCTGCTGGTGCCGGTTATGATGGCGGCCCGCTTCGATCCGTTAGTGGCCGCGGCAACCGTACTGCTCGGCGCGGGGATAGGCACGCTCGGTTCGACCATTAACCCTTTCGCCACGGTCATTGCCGCCAACGCCGCCGGCATCCCTTTTACTCAGGGAATGCTGATGCGAGTACTGCTGTTAATTGTCGGCTACGTACTGTGCGTGTTTTGGGTAATGCGCTATGCGCGCAAAGTCCGCGCCCATCCTGAGCTTTCTATCGTGGCAGATAAAATGGAGGAAAACCGCGCCCATTTCCTCGGCAATCGAGCCAATACTCTGCTGGAGTTTACGGCTACCCGGAAATGGGTGCTGATGATCTTCGCCGCCTCTTTCGCGGTGATGATTTACGGCGTGGCGGTTCTCGGCTGGTGGATGGCGGAAATCTCCGGCGTCTTTCTGGCGGCGGCGATTATCGTTGGCGTGATAACGCGGATGGGTGAGGAAGCGTTCACCAGTACCTTTATTGACGGCGCGCGGGATTTACTCGGCGTGGCGCTAATTATTGGTATCGCGCGCGGCATTGTGGTGGTCATGGATAACGGTATGATTACCCACACCATTTTGCACAGCGCGGAAAGTCTGGTTTCCGGCCTCTCTACCACTATTTTCATAAACGTAACCTACTGGCTGGAAGTATTGCTCTCCTTCCTGGTGCCCTCCTCTTCCGGTCTTGCCGTATTGACAATGCCCATTATGGCGCCGTTAGCGGATTTTGCCCACGTACAGCGGGATTTGGTCGTAACCGCCTACCAGTCGGCCTCCGGGATTGTGAACCTGGTTACGCCCACCTCCGCCGTGGTCATGGGCGGTCTGGCGATCGCGCGGGTTCCCTATGTCCGCTATCTGAAATGGGTCGCCCCGCTGTTGCTGATCCTGACATTGCTGAATATGGCGGTACTGAGCATCGGAGCGATGATGTAACGAGCCAGATGGCGACGCGTCTTATCTGACAGGACTGATAAGCACAGCGCCATCAGGCACGCCGTCACCTTTTTTGATCGGCTTCTCATTTTCCTGCAAAACCGCCCGATTGATCCGCAATCGATGTGACAAATGTGATGAATTTCGCCAGTCCGTTGATATCAATAATAAAGATAAGGTGCATTTATGAAGGAATACGATGATTACTCCGCCAAAGAACAACAGCAACTGGCGGTTTGTCAGCGCCTGATTAGTGAAAAAAGTTACCTGTCCCAGGAGGAGATTCGCCGCGATTTACAAAATGAGGGATTTGAAGGTATCAGCCAGTCTACGGTTTCGCGCCTGCTCAAGCTGCTGGGCGCAATAAAAATCAGAAATACGAAGGGACAAAAGATTTATTCCGTAAATCCCCAGCGGCGACCTTCGCCGGATGCCGGACGTTCAATAGCCGAAATGGTCGTTAGCGTTGAACATAATAGCGAATTTATCCTTATCCATACGGCGGCAGGTTATGGTCGCGCCGTCGCGAGAATTCTGGATTACCACGCATTGCCGGAAATTCTCGGCGTCGTTGCCGGTAGCAGTATTGTCTGGGTCGCACCACGGGTCGTTCAGCGCACGGCGCTGGTACACAAACAAATTAATTATTTGCTTAAAATGAATTTAAATTCATAAGAACCGTTTGCGATGAGTAAATCATGCATTAATCGCTTGATCCCAAAACAGAGCTGAGTATAATCGCGGACAATTTGCCGGGAGGAAGCATGGTTCAGTGTGTACGACATTCTGTCTTACCGCGTCTGAAAAAAGACGCAGGCCTGCCGTTTTTCTTTCCGTTGAAAACCAATACCAAGCCCCTCAATTGAGGGGTTTTTTTTTGCCCAGGCGTCAGGAGATAAACATGGCTAACCCGCTATATCAAAAACATATCATTTCCATAAACGACCTCAGCCGCGACGATCTTAATCTGGTACTGGCGACGGCGGCGAAATTAAAAGCCAACCCGCAGCCGGAGCTTTTGAAACATAAAGTGATCGCCAGCTGCTTTTTCGAAGCCTCCACGCGTACCCGCCTGTCGTTTGAAACTTCAATGCATCGCCTGGGCGCCAGCGTAGTGGGCTTCTCCGACAGCGCCAACACGTCGCTGGGGAAAAAAGGAGAAACGTTAGCCGACACGATCTCAGTGATTAGCACTTACGTGGACGCGATTGTGATGCGCCATCCGCAAGAAGGCGCGGCACGTCTGGCGACGGAGTTTTCCGGTCAGGTGCCGGTGCTCAATGCGGGCGACGGTTCGAACCAGCATCCGACACAGACCCTGTTGGATCTGTTCACCATCCAGGAAACGCAGGGCCGTCTGGATAACTTGCATATCGCGATGGTCGGCGATCTGAAATATGGCCGCACCGTGCATTCGCTAACCCAGGCGCTGGCGAAATTTAGCGGCAACCGTTTTTATTTTATCGCGCCGGACGCGCTGGCGATGCCGCAGTACATTCTGGATATGCTGGATGAAAAAGGGATGGCCTGGAGCCTGCATGGTTCTATTGAAGAGGTCATGGCCGACGTCGACATCCTCTATATGACTCGCGTACAGAAAGAGCGTCTCGACCCGTCGGAGTACGCCAATGTGAAGGCGCAGTTTGTTCTGCGCGCCAGCGACCTGAACGGCGCGCGTGAAAATATGAAAGTGCTGCACCCGCTGCCGCGGATTGATGAAATCACCACGGATGTGGATAAAACGCCACACGCCTGGTACTTCCAACAGGCGGGCAACGGTATTTTCGCTCGCCAGGCGTTACTGGCGTTAGTACTGAATAGCGAACTGAGTCTGTAAGGGAGAAAAACGATGACACACGATAACAAACTGCAGGTTGAAGCCATTAAATGCGGCACCGTGATTGACCATATCCCTGCGCAGGTAGGCTTTAAACTGCTGAGTCTGTTTAAATTGACCGAGACCGATCAGCGAATCACTATCGGTCTGAATCTCCCGTCTGGCGAGATGGGGCGTAAAGACTTAATCAAAATAGAAAACACCTTTCTCACCGAAGAGCAGGTTAACCAACTTGCTCTGTACGCGCCGCAGGCCACCGTTAACCGCATCGACAACTACGACGTAGTCGGGAAATCACGCCCCAGCCTGCCAGAGCGTATTAATAATGTGCTGGTTTGCCCGAACAGCAACTGCATCAGCCACGCGGAACCAGTATCCTCCAGCTTTGCAGTGAAAAAACGCGCCAATGATATCGCCCTCAAATGCAAATACTGTGAAAAAGAGTTTTCGCATTATGTGGTGCTGGCCAACTAATTTGGGTTGGTTATGAGATCCCGGCTCCCTATAATGAGCGGGGACATTCTATTACCGCTGTAATTCAGGAGAAATCATGAGCAAAACTATTGCGACGGAAAATGCACCAGCAGCAATCGGCCCATACGTACAGGGCGTTGACCTGGGTAGCATGGTAATCACTTCCGGTCAGATCCCGGTCGATCCGAAAACCGGTGCCGTAGCGGAAGACGTATCCGCTCAGGCACGTCAGTCGCTGGAAAACGTTAAAGCTATCGTGGAAGCCGCTGGCCTGAAAGTAGGCGACATTGTGAAAACGACCGTATTCGTGAAAGACCTGAACGATTTCGCGACCGTCAACGCCACCTACGAAGCCTTCTTCACCGAGCACAACGCCACCTTCCCGGCGCGTTCCTGCGTGGAAGTTGCCCGTCTGCCGAAAGACGTGAAAATTGAGATTGAAGCGATCGCTGTTCGTCGCTAAGCGCCGGACGTCATCCCCGCCGGGCGGCGCAAGTTTGCCCGGTTCGGGGCACCAACAGCCATGGAGAGGCGGCAATGGTAAGATCGCGTTTTACCGAGGAACAAATCGCCGATTTTCTGCAACAGTCGAAAAACGGCGTACCGAATAAGGCGTTGTGCGAAGAATATGGATTTAGCAACAGCACGCTCCGTCGCTGGCAGGAGAAACATGCTGAAAGCATACGCCAGGAATTAAAACAGATAGAATCTACCGCGAAGATAGTCTTTTTATGCTTCATTGTCGCAGCCATATTGCTTACCCTTATGTTTCCTAAACCCACTGCCGCCTTAGCGATTCCTCCTTACTTAGTTTATTGCATTAGCTATATTCGCCGCTTTCGTCGCATATCCGCAAAACATATCCGGCGGTGGGACATCTCCTCCTCTCGTTCTGGCTCGGGGGCAGAGAATGTATTTTACAAACTTAGCTGGACATTCCTCTTTTTTATGCCTGCATATAGCATTCTACAGTTGCTTGAATAAGCCCTGAAATTTAAAGATAAAGCCGATCGCGTTAAACTTGTCGAGCTTTACGGGCATCTGGCCTGGTTAGCGATATCGGGGATTAAGC
This sequence comes from Salmonella enterica subsp. enterica serovar Typhimurium str. LT2, assembly GCF_000006945.2. Classification (GTDB taxonomy): domain Bacteria; phylum Pseudomonadota; class Gammaproteobacteria; order Enterobacterales; family Enterobacteriaceae; genus Salmonella; species Salmonella enterica. The sequence goes on along the minus strand of NC_003197.2, from coordinate 4,702,441 downwards.
ACGCTGGCGAATCCCCGACGAAAGTGTTTACTGCCAGCCATAACGTCTGCTGTAAAACCCTTTCACCAACTGGGTTAACGTCATATATCCCACCAGAATGGCAATCAGCCACGGGAAATAGCTTAACGGCAGCGCCTGCAACTGCAGGTAAGACGCCAGCGGCGAAAACGGCAACGAGACTCCCACCACCATCACCAACAATGTCATCGCCATCAGCGGCCAAGCGGCGCGACTTTGAATAAACGGCAGACGGCGGGTACGGATCATATGCACAATCAGCGTTTGCGACAGTAATCCCACCACAAACCAGCCGGACTGGAACAAAGTTTGCGTTTCTGGCGTATTCGCATGAAATACCCACCACATCAGACAAAAGGTCAAAATGTCGAAAATCGAGCTGATCGGACCGAAAAAGACCATAAAGCGCCCCAAATCCGCCGGATTCCAGCGCTGCGGCTTTTGAATTTGTTCTTCATCGACATTATCAAACGGAATCGCCACCTGGGATACATCGTACAGTAGGTTTTGAATCAGCAAGTGCAGCGGCAGCATTGGCAGGAACGGCAAAAAGGCGCTCGCCACCAGTACGCTAAACACGTTACCGAAATTTGAGCTGGCCGTCATCTTGATATATTTCAACATATTAGAAAAAGTACGACGACCTTCAATGACGCCTTCTTCCAGCACCATCAGGCTCTTTTCCAGCAGGATAATATCGGCCGCTTCACGGGCGATGTCCACCGCGCCATCTACCGAGATACCAATATCCGCCGCCCGCAACGCCGGAGCATCGTTAATCCCGTCGCCCATAAAACCGACCACATGCCCCTCGCGTTTGAGTAAAGTGACGATGCGCTCTTTATGCATCGGCGTCAGACGCGCAAACAACGTCGTACGGGCGGCCAGCGCCGCCAGCGCGTCGTCGCTTAACCCTTCAATATCACTGCCAATAATGACATCGCCCGCATCCAGCCCAACCTCATGGCAAACTTTCGCCGCTACCAGCTCGCTGTCGCCGGTGAGAATTTTCACCGTAATTCCGCTCGCCTTCAGCGCTTTCAGCGCCGGCGCGGTGGTCTCTTTCGGCGGATCGAGAAAAGCGATATACCCTTCCAGAATGAGGTCAGACTCATCGATACGTTGGTAATCGCCCTCACGCGCAGGCAGGTATTTGGTCGCGACGGCGACCACGCGTAGCCCCTGACGGTTCAGCGTGTCGGTAACGCGTTTCACCCGGCGCAGCATATTGTCGTCCAGCGGCACAATATCGCCGTTGTGGCGCACCTGAGTACACACGTTCAGGATCTCCTGTAACGCGCCTTTGCAGACCAGTTGATGCACGTTCGAATCTTCGGCGACCACTACCGACATCCGGCGACGCTCAAAATCAAACGGGATCTCATCGATTTTCTGCCAGCGTCCGGAGAGCTGACGCGCGGCGGTTTCGTCTACTCCCTCCAGGACCGCCGTATCCAGTAAATTTTTTAGACCGGTCTGATAATGGCTGTTCAGCCAGGCGCAATGCAGTACATGCTCGCTGGGCTTACCAGAAATATCCGTGTGATTCTCCAGCACAATTTTATCCTGCGTCAGAGTGCCGGTTTTATCAGTGCACAGAATATCCATCGCGCCGAAGTTCTGAATCGCATCAAGGTGCTTCACGATAACTTTCTGTTTCGAGAGCTTCACCGCCCCGCGCGCGAGGGTGGAGGTGACGATCATCGGCAACATTTCCGGGGTGAGCCCTACCGCGACCGAGAGCGCAAATAGCGCCGCTTCCCACCAGTCACCTTTCGTGTAACCATTAATAATCAGTACTACCGGCGCCATGACCAGCATAAAGCGGATCAGCAACATACTGACGCGGCTAATTCCTTTCTGGAAAGCGTTCTGCTCGTTATCTTGTTCCGACACGCGCCCCGCCAATTGACCAAACCAGGTGCCGGCGCCGGTCGCCATCACCACGGCCTGCGCCGTTCCGCTCACGACGTTCGTCCCCATAAAGCACAGCGTGTCGCACTCAAGCGGGTTATTTTGCCGGGGCTCACGCGTCGCGGCGACTTTCTCGACTGGCAGAGATTCGCCGGTCAGCGACGCCTGGGCGACAAACAGATCGCGCGCCTGGATAATCCGTAAATCCGCCGGGATCATATCCCCCGCCGCCAGCTTAATAATATCGCCGGGCACCAGTTGATCGATGGGTAATTCCAGCCAGGCATTTTCGCCATTTTCATTAATAACCCGCAGTACGGTAGCGGTATTGCTCACCATCGCTTTTAGCGCGTCCGCCGCTTTTGTCGAGCGCGCTTCCTGCACAAAATTCAGCAGCGTTGAGATACCGACCATCAGGGCGATAACGCCTGCGGCAAACAGATCCTCCGTGGCATAAGAAATGCCGCCAAGAATCGTGAGTAAGATGTTGAAAGGATTGCGATAACATACCCACAGATGCACCCACCACGGCGAGGGTTTCTGTGCCGGAAGGCGGTTTTCGCCATGCTTTTCACGCGCGCGCGTCACCTCGGCAGCGTTTAATCCCTCCGGGTGCGTATCAAAAACGCGCCAGAGAGTCTCCTGCTCCATTGCCGCGACTTTCAGACAGCGCTCGCTCAGCGAAGGCGGGATAGTCGCATTTACCGCGGTCTGCGCGCCGGGCAGCGGATCGCGGTGAACCAGACGATAAGGCAAATGACGATTAAGCCGGGCAAAAAGCTGGCGGGTAATGATTTTTAGCATAGGTAATCCCTCCGCGCCGAAGTCAGGCGCAGAAAATTCTTCAGGCACGGCAAAGCCTTGCCCGATGAGCAATGTTTAAATAAAAACAGGGACGTTATTGTGTCACTGTCTTACACACCGGTAAGACAGCAGAGGCAGGCTTACCGGAAAAGGAAAATTCTCCATCGCGGGAGAGGGGTGGGTTCAGGGTCCATGTCGCCTCCGGTAAGTAAATAATTTGCGCCGCGGATTATACGCATAAATCCATAAGTTTTGTGGCAATTATGGCGGTATCATACCGTTACGTAATTAAACCAACGATAAACCAGACTTTGCCCATTGCCCTTCGCTTGAGTAAAGTTACTCTTTTTATCACCATCAGCGTCACGCCACGGGAAAACAGGATGCAAAACCGGCTCACTATCAAAGACATCGCCCGCCTGAGCGGCGTAGGGAAATCAACCGTTTCCCGCGTGCTTAACAATGAAAGCGGCGTAAGCGAACGTACCCGCGAGCGTGTCGAAGCGGTGATGAATCAACACGGTTTCTCCCCGTCCCGCTCCGCCCGCGCGATGCGGGGACAAAGCGATAAAGTGGTCGCTATTATCGTCACTCGCCTTGATTCGTTGTCTGAAAACCTCGCGGTTCAGACCATGCTGCCTGCGTTTTACGAACAGGGCTACGACCCTATTATGATGGAAAGTCAGTTCTCGCCGACGCTGGTAATGGAACATCTGGGCATGCTCAGACGACGTAACATTGATGGCGTGGTGCTGTTTGGCTTTACCGGCATCACAGAAGAGTTGATCGCCCCCTGGAAAGCCTCGCTGGTGCTGCTGGCAAGAGATGCGCAAGGTTTTGCCTCCGTCTGTTACGACGACGAGGGCGCGATTCATATCCTTATGCAGCGGCTGTATGAGCAGGGACACCGCAACATTAGCTTTCTGGGCGTTCCCCATAGCGATATTACCACCGGCAAACGTCGGCATGACGCATACCTGGCGTTTTGCAAAAAACATAAACTTCACCCCGTCGCCGCCCTGCCCGGTCTTGCCATGAAGCAGGGCTATGAGCATACGGCAAGCGTCATCATGCCGGATACCACCGCGTTAGTCTGCGCCACCGATACGCTGGCGTTGGGCGCCAGTAAGTATTTACAGGAGCAACGTATTGAGACGCTGCAACTGGCAAGCGTCGGGAACACGCCGCTGATAAAATTCCTGCACCCGGAGATCGTCACTGTCGATCCTGGCTATGCTGAAGCCGGACGACAGGCGGCTTCGCAGCTGATCGAACAGATCAATGGCCGCTGCGATCCGCGCCGGATCGTCATTCCTTCTACCCTCGCCTGAGTGACTAATTAAACGGAATACCACGAGTAATTTGTGATCGTCGCTGCGTTTCGGGAACGTTCCCATTTTTAAACCAACGTTGAAGAGCTACTCTTGCGCCAACCCATAACATATCTCCTCTGCCATGAGGCTTTACGATGAGCAAAGTAAAACAAGCCGATATCGACCGGCTGATTGACCTGGTCGGCGGGCGCGACAACATCGCCACGGTGAGCCACTGCATTACTCGCCTGCGCTTTGTGCTCCACCAGCCCGCGAACGCCAGGCCAAAAGAGATCGAACAATTACCGATGGTTAAAGGTTGTTTCACCAACGCTGGTCAGTTTCAGGTGGTGATTGGCACCGACGTTGGCGATTACTATAACGCGCTGCTGGAGACCACCGGCAAAGCGTATGCTGATAAAGAGCAGGCCAAAAAAGCCGCTCGCCAGAACATGAAATGGCATGAGCAGTTAATTTCCCACTTTGCGGAGATCTTCTTTCCGCTACTACCGGCGTTGATCAGCGGCGGTTTGATCTTAGGCTTTCGTAACGTGATCGGCGATGTGCCGATGAGCAACGGCCAAACGCTGGCGCAGATGCATCCGGCGCTAAAAACGCTTTATGATTTTTTATGGTTGATCGGCGAAGCGATCTTTTTCTATCTGCCGGTGGGAATCTGCTGGTCGGCGGTGAAAAAATGGGCGGCACGCCGATTCTTGGTATCGTGCTCGGCGTGACGCTGGTGTCGCCGCAGTTGATGAATGCGTATCTGCTGGGCCAGCAAACGCCGGACGTCTGGAACTTCGGCTTATTTAGCATTGAGAAAGTGGGCTACCAGGCGCAGGTTATCCCGGCGCTACTGGCAGGGCTGGCGCTTGGATTTATTGAAACGCGGTTGAAACGCATCGTGCCGGATTATCTCTACCTGGTCGTCGTCCCGGTGTGTTCGTTAATACTGGCCGTCTTTCTCGCCCACACCTTTATCGGCCCCTTTGGTCGTATGATCGGCGACGGCGTGGCCTTTGCGGTACGTTATCTGATGACCGGCAGTTTCGCCCCGATAGGCGCGGCGCTGTTCGGCTTCCTGTATGCCCCGCTGGTCATTACCGGTGTCCACCAGACAACGCTCGCTATCGATATGCAGATGATCCAGAGCATGGGCGGTACGCCAGTCTGGCCGCTGATTGCGCTGTCGAATATCGCGCAGGCCTCCGCCGTGGTGGGCATCATCATCTCCAGCCGTAAACACAATGAACGCGAGATCTCCGTTCCTGCCGCCATTTCCGCTTACCTTGGGGTAACTGAACCGGCGATGTACGGTATCAACCTGAAGTATCGTTTTCCGATGCTGTGCGCGATGATCGGATCTGGTCTGGCGGGACTGCTCTGCGGTCTGAACGGCGTCATCGCCAACGGTATCGGCGTGGGCGGCCTGCCGGGCATCCTGTCTATACCGCCGCGCTACTGGCAGGTGTACGGCATGGCGATGGTTATCGCGATCGTGATCCCGGTGATTCTGACCACCTTTATCTATCAGCGTAAGCATCGTCAGGGCACATTACAAATTGTCTAATACTTCTTCGGGGCGCAGTTGCGTCCCAACGCACTTGCAGGAAACAACAATGACTATTCCCCTCTGGTGGCAAAACGGCGTTATTTATCAGATCTACCCAAAAAGTTTTCAGGACACGACCGGCAGCGGCACCGGCGATTTACGCGGCGTCACGCAGCGCCTTGACTATCTACAGCGACTCGGCGTGGACGCCATCTGGCTCACGCCGTTTTATATCTCGCCGCAGGTGGATAACGGTTATGACGTCGCAAATTATACGGCTATCGACCCGACCTACGGCACGCTGGATGATTTTGACGAGCTGGTCGCGCAGGCGAAAGCACGCGGTATTCGTATCATCCTGGATATGGTGTTTAACCATACTTCTACCCAGCACGCCTGGTTTCGCGAAGCGCTGAACAAAGAGAGTCCATACCGTCAGTTTTATATCTGGCGCGATGGCACGCCGGATGTCTGCCCGAATAACTGGCAATCCAAATTTGGCGGCAGCGCCTGGCGCTGGCATAGCCAGAGCGAACAATATTATTTACACCTTTTCGCGCCTGAACAGGCCGACCTGAACTGGGAAAACCCCGCCGTACGCGCCGAGCTGAAAAAGGTCTGCGAATTCTGGGCCGATCGCGGCGTGGATGGCCTGCGTCTGGACGTGGTGAACCTGATCGCCAAAGATCAGAATTTTCCTGACGATCCGACGGGCGATGGACGCCGCTTTTATACCGACGGGCCGCGCGCGCATACGTTTTTACGCGAAATGAACCGTGACGTTTTTACGCCGCGTAATCTGATGACGGTAGGCGAAATGTCCTCTACCACGCTGGAAAACTGCCAGCAATATGCCGCGCTTAGCGGCGACGAACTCTCGATGACCTTCAATTTTCATCATCTGAAGGTGGATTACCCCAATGGCGAAAAGTGGACGCTGGCAAAACCTGATTATGTGGCGCTGAAAGCGTTGTTCCGCCACTGGCAACAGGGGATGCATAACGTCGCCTGGAACGCGTTATTCTGGTGTAATCACGATCAGCCGCGCATCGTTTCCCGCTTTGGCGACGAGGGTGAATACCGGGTTCCAGCCGCGAAAATGTTGGCGATGGCGCTGCACGGTATGCAAGGGACGCCTTATATCTATCAGGGCGAAGAAATCGGCATGACCAACCCACACTTTACCCGCATCACCGATTATCGCGACGTGGAAAGCCATAACATGTTTGCCGCGCTACGCGCCGCCGGGCGCGACCCCGACGAACTGCTGGCTATTCTGGCCAGTAAATCCCGCGACAACAGCCGCACGCCGATGCAATGGGACAACGGTAAAAACGCCGGTTTCACCCAAGGCGAGCCGTGGATAAGCCTGTGCGATAACTATACGGAGGTTAACGTCGAGGCGGCATTACGCGATGAAAACTCGGTGTTTTACACCTATCAAAAGCTGATTGCGCTACGTAAAACCCAGCCTGTACTGATCTGGGGCGATTATCAGGATCTCCTCCCGGATAGCCCATCAGTATGGTGTTATCGCCGCCAGTGGCAGGGGCAAATCCTGCTGGTTGTCGCCAATCTGAGTAACCAGTGCCAGGAGTGGCATCCGCCGCATATCAAAGGACAGTGGCAGGCGCTACTGCATAATTATGGCGAGGTCGCCAGCCAGCCAGCCGCGATGACGCTCCGCCCATTTGAAGCCATCTGGTGGTTACAACGCTAACGCGACATCCTTATACGGATAAACGCCACAAACCTATTGACACGGGCTGTGGCGTTGCTCCAGGTTACTGACTGTTTTTGTTGAATAATTAATCAGATTTTTCTTGCTATCTTTTACAAACGCTACAGCGCCCGCCATCTGTACGCTCTGATTTTTACCTTGTTCTACATCAATAAAATTGCAAACATCCTTGATGCAAATCACTACATATAGACTTTAAAATGCACACCGACCCAATATGTTGTATTAATTGACTACAATTGCTACAACACCTGTTCACTCGACACAAGGTGAATTGTGGATAACCTGGGTCAGGATTGCGGGAAGTCGTTGGAAAAGAGATGAATAAACCTGTTATGGCTTCCCCGGCCTCTGTGGATAACCTGTTCTTACAAATATGGAGTGATCATGACACCGCATGTGATGAAACGAGATGGCTGTAAAGTGCCATTCAAATCAGAGCGCATTAAGGAAGCCATTCTACGTGCAGCTAAAGCAGCGGGAGTCGATGACGCAGATTACTGTGCCACCGTCGCAGAAGTCGTTAGCAGCCAAATGAACGCGCGCAGTCAGGTGGATATTAACGAGATCCAAACTGCGGTTGAAAACCAACTGATGTCCGGCCCGTACAAACAGCTTGCCCGCGCCTACATCGAATACCGTCACGATCGCGACATTCAGCGTGAAAAGCGTGGTCGTCTGAACCAGGAAATTCGCGGCCTGGTAGAGCAAACTAACTCCGCGTTGCTCAATGAAAACGCCAACAAAGACAGTAAAGTCATTCCCACCCAGCGCGATTTGCTGGCCGGGATTGTCGCCAAACACTATGCCCGCCAGCACCTGTTGCCGCGTGACGTAGTACAAGCGCATGAGCGCGGCGATATCCACTATCACGATCTCGACTATTCGCCGTTCTTCCCGATGTTCAACTGTATGTTGATCGACCTGAAAGGCATGTTGACCCAGGGCTTTAAGATGGGTAACGCCGAGATCGAACCGCCGAAATCAATCTCTACCGCCACTGCCGTTACCGCGCAGATTATCGCGCAGGTCGCCAGCCATATTTATGGCGGCACCACCATTAACCGTATCGACGAAGTGCTGGCGCCGTTTGTCACCGAAAGCTACAACAAGCACCGCAAAACCGCCGATGAGTGGCAGATCCCGGATGCCGAAGGGTATGCGCGTTCTCGCACCGAAAAAGAGTGCTACGACGCCTTCCAGTCGCTGGAATACGAAGTTAACACGCTGCACACCGCTAACGGCCAGACGCCTTTCGTTACCTTTGGTTTTGGCCTCGGCACCAGTTGGGAGTCGCGTCTGATCCAGGCGTCTATTTTGCGTAACCGTATCGCCGGTCTGGGTAAAAATCGCAAAACCGCCGTGTTCCCGAAACTGGTCTTCGCTATCCGCGATGGTTTGAACCACAAGTTTGGCGATCCGAACTACGACATTAAACAACTGGCGCTGGAGTGCGCGAGCAAGCGCATGTATCCGGACATCCTCAACTACGATCAGGTGGTCAAAGTCACCGGTTCGTTCAAAACGCCAATGGGCTGCCGCAGCTTCCTCGGCGTGTGGGAGAACGAAAACGGCGAGCAGATCCACGACGGGCGTAACAACCTGGGCGTGATTAGCCTTAACCTGCCGCGCATCGCGCTGGAAGCAAAAGGCGACGAAACCGCATTCTGGAAACTGCTGGATGAACGTCTGGCGCTGGCGCGGAAGGCGCTGATGACCCGTATCGCCCGCCTTGAAGGCGTGAAAGCCCGCGTCGCGCCTATCCTGTATATGGAAGGCGCCTGCGGCGTGCGGCTGAAAGCGGACGACGACGTGTCTGAAATCTTTAAAAATGGTCGTGCGTCCATCTCTCTGGGCTACATTGGTATCCATGAAACCATTAACGCGCTGTTCGGCGGCGAACACCTGTACGACAGCGAGCAACTTCGCGCTAAAGGCATCGCGATTGTGGAGCGTCTGCGCCAGGCCGTGGATCAGTGGAAAGACGAGACCGGCTACGGCTTTAGCCTGTACAGCACGCCAAGTGAAAACCTCTGTGACCGCTTCTGCCGTCTGGATACCGCCGAGTTCGGCGTGGTGCCGGGCGTAACCGATAAAGGTTACTACACCAACAGCTTCCACCTCGACGTGGAGAAGAAGGTCAACCCGTACGACAAAATCGATTTCGAAGCGCCGTATCCGCCGCTGGCGAACGGGGGTTTCATTTGCTACGGCGAATACCCGAACATTCAGCACAACCTGAAAGCGCTGGAAGATGTCTGGGATTACAGCTATCAGCATGTACCGTATTACGGCACCAACACGCCGATCGATGAATGCTACGAGTGCGGCTTTACCGGGGAGTTCGAATGTACCAGTAAAGGTTTCACCTGCCCGAAATGCGGCAACCACGACGCCGCGCGCGTCTCGGTCACCCGCCGCGTGTGCGGTTATTTAGGCAGCCCGGACGCGCGTCCGTTTAACGCCGGTAAGCAGGAAGAAGTGAAGCGCCGCGTGAAGCATTTAGGCAATGGGCAGATAGGTTAATTTCCGTTTGCAAAGACCGTAGGCCTGATAAGACGCAATCGCGTCGTCATCAGGCATCACAATGTTGCCGGATGCGGTGCAAGCACCTTATCCGGCCTACATGCTTTCTGGACACCCGCTATGCGCTACCACCAATACTACCCCGTAGACATCGTTAACGGCCCCGGCACCCGCTGCACCCTGTTTGTGTCAGGGTGCGTGCATGAATGCCCTGGCTGCTATAACAAAAGCACCTGGCGGCTGAACTCCGGCCAGCCGTTTACCAAAGAGATGGAAGATAAGATCATTGCCGATCTGAACGACACGCGCATTCACCGTCAGGGGATCTCGCTGTCGGGCGGCGATCCGCTGCATCCGCAAAACGTACCGGATATCCTGGCACTGGTACAACGCATCCACGCGGAGTGCCCGGGGAAAGATATCTGGGTGTGGACCGGCTACAAGCTCGATGAACTCAACGCCGCACAGATGCAGGTAGTCGATCTCATCAACGTGCTGGTCGATGGCAAATTTGTGCAGGATCTGAAAGACCCGGCGCTTATCTGGCGCGGTAGCAGCAACCAGGTAGTGCATCATTTGCGTTGATCGCTAAAGCCGTTTGTTTGCATCGTGATAGACGGCTGAATGTTCTCGCTTGCCGACCGCAACAACAAACACAATCACAACGTCATCCCGAACCTGGTACACCAGACGATAACCGGACGATTTAAGCTTAATTTTATAGCAGTCAGGAAGACCGTTTAAACGGGCAGAGTCGATTCTGGGGTTCAATAGCACATCAGCCAACTTTTTCTTAAGCTGAGCCTTCACCGTATCGCCCAGCTTATGCCACTCTTTTAAGGCCCTCGGGTCGAATTCCAGTTCATAAGTCATCCAGACTAACCTTGATTCCCTTTTGCGGACTAGACAGCCTCTCCCGAACTGTCTGAATCAATGCATCTTCACTGTCGCTAAGAGTGACGGTTTTCACTGGCATGCGCCCCGTTTCCGCGACGTACTGGAACAGTAATCGCACGGCTTCCGTTGGAGTAATGTTCAGTTTTTCCAGCACGGCATAAGCCTCATTTTTGAGTTTGTCATCCAGACGGACGTTCAGCGTGGCCATTATGCCTCCAGTAGAATCGAATGTGTAATGCAGTTTAGCATTACATTCGCATTACATCGAATTCTGGATAACGCCTCTCAAAAACGACTCACGCACTCCATCGCGACCGTTTTAAATTGCGTAAAATTCTGACATGCGCATAGGCGCGTCATGGCGCGTTCGCGCAGGAAAGTGACGAAAATATCGTAGATGGCCATCGCCTCTTCATACTCACTTTTGCTGATGGCGAGTAAAAAAATAACGTGCGCCGTTTCGTCACCCCAGGCAATCCCCTGCGGCGCGAGCACCGTATAAACCACCGTTTTCTTCGCCAGCAGCCCCAGCGCGTGCGGCAAGGCAATCCCGTCGCCTAATAACGTACTGACGATAGCTTCACGTTCAATAACCGAATCGAGAAACGCCGCATCAACAAAGCCTTCCTCGTGCAACTGATCGCACAGCGTTTTAAACAGCGTCTGTTGATCTATTTCCCCCTCCACGATGCGAAAATGCGAGGCATCGAAATATTTATCCAGCATCCACGGACGGGTTCTGTCCACCAGCACCAGCTTACCGATCTGCTCCAATTGATAGTCGGTAGGAAAGGGGGCGATCATGATGACCGGCTTATCTTTTTCGCCGATCCGCGCCGTGGAAATCACAAAATCCTCCACAATACTGTCCCGCGCCTCATAGTCGCGTAGTGTCAGAGTGAGGGCAATCTCAATCTGCGGGTATTTCCGCGCCAGTACCGCTTCAATCATCCGCACCATCGCATTACCAGCATCGCACACCAGCAGTACCTGCGGCTGCCGCTGGTAGCCAATGTTGTAACTACGTTCCAGCCCAACGCCAATATGCAGCACCAGAAAACCGATTTCGTTTTCGCTAATGGTATACGGCGTGTATTTTCCCCAACTCGATATCGCCGCCAACGTCATATCCCACGCCATCGGATAGTGCTGCTTAATATTTTCCAGTAGTGGGTTGGGGATCATGATCTGGTAGCGCACGCGGGTGATCATCGTTTTGATGTGGGTCAGCAAGTCCGCGTGAAGCTGTTTATCATTCAACAGGTTATAGTTGTACTGGGTATTAATAAAATTGAGGATATAGTGCACCAGCGCCTCTTCATCATCGGCATTAATGGCGCTGGGGGCAATCTCCTGTACCTGGCGGGCGGCAATATGCACCTTCAGCCAGCTTACTTCCGGCTCCGACAGCGGCTTGTCAGCCAGCTGTTGTAGTAGCTCCGCAATCTCATGCGCCGCATGGCGCACCTTTTCATCGACCTCCTCTGCCACGCATTCCGATAACGGATACCCCTCGCGAATACGCCGTACCGCCACCGCGCAGTATAAACGCAGAAACAGCTCGCCCTCATCGGTCAGGCGGATTTGACAATGAGAGAAAATATCCGGCAAAAGAGACCGCAGCCGTTGAGACACCTCGGTGTTCAGCGTGGTACTAACAATTAACGGATGAGAGGGCTCCTGCTGCGCCAGCGTCCATAAAAGGTCGGTCAGACAGGCGCGAATCGCCATCTCTCCGCCAAACAATTTCATGCCATGACGCGGACGCGTTTCCAGCGTCAGATGATAACGCAGCAAATGCTCGCGCACGTCCGCCATGTCGTTCTGCAACGTCGCACGGCTGACAAACCATTCATCTGCTAAATCCTCCAGCTTCAGCGAGAAGGCGGAGGTTAAAAAACGCGCCAGCAAATAGTGTATCCGCTCCTGGCTGGTGCGCGGACCGCGCGCCAGGGCGGGAGATTGCTGCGTTTGCAGGGATTGATAACGTGCCGGATCATCAATTTTGAGCTGATACCCGTTGCCGCGGCTGAGAGTAAATTGCGCGCCATGCGGCGTCAGCAACATGTTCAGCGCGGCGATATCCGCCCGAACGGTACGCGTGGAGACCGACAACCGCTGCGCCAGCTCGTCCTGCGGCAGCGTCTCGTTTTGCAGCATCGCAAATAGCTGCGCTAAACGTTGGTTGGGGAATCGCACGTCTCTCTCCTCATGATTAGCCGACACGCGACCGGACGATAGCGAGTAACTGACGCACATCGTCCGCACGGGTGTTGCCGCTCACCTTATCAATAATCGAACTATAAATGTGAGGAATGATTTTGCTTACACCTGCATCAAGGGCGATGTGCAGAATCTCGGCGAAGTTTTCCAGATCGATACCGCCCGTCGGTTCCAGCCAGAAATCATGGCGGGCGCAGGCCTCAGCTACCGCTTTATACTCGTCGCGACAGGTGAGTCCTCCCATCGGAAAGTATTTAACAGAGCTGCCGCCCATGTCTTTGAGTAGCGCAATCGCCGTTTCTATGGGTACGATGCCGTCCGGCGCGCGGCTGCTTAGCGGGCCGGTGGAAATTTTCACCAGCCCCGGCGTGCCGGTCGGCGAGACAAGACCGTTCACCACCGTCTCATTTTGCCCCAGCAGCGCCCGGCTGGTTCCTACGCCGGTAAACACCTGGTTGACATGCTGCGGCTGTACCTGACGCGAGATTTCGCTCACCATCGCCGACTGGTTAGGATCGCCTGCCCCCAGTCCGACGGAGAGCGCATTATCGATAAGCGCCGCATATTCACGCATATCCGCGACTGCGCTTGCCACATCCGGATAGTTTTTGGAGAGCACGCCAACCAGCACATGACCTTCCGCCGCCGCGTAGATTTCCCGGGCGTTATCTTTCGAACCGGCCAGTACGTTCAGGCAAACGCGATCGCGGTAAAAGTTAGGGGTCAGTTTCATGCTTGTTTCTCCTGATTAATCACCTCGCCAATACGACGCGCCACAATCGCTAACTGCGCGCGATCGACACTGCGGACATCCGCTTCAATAATCCCTTCGTTGGCTTTGTATCCGCGAAAGTAAATCGCGTATTCCCCTTGCTTCAGCGCGTCGACCAGTTCGCCTGTGGCGATGCCGGTAACGGCTTCATCAAACTTAATTTCCGTGCGCGCGATATCGCGTCCGGCGCTGTCCCACACTACGCGGGCGCTGACGCCGTTAAACGTGTTCAACGTGTCGATAAAGGGCGCCATTTTTTCTACCATCTCCGCGCCGCTCTCTTTTTGCGCCCGCAGGTACAATTCAATGGCGCAGGTCAGGCCAACAATTCCTTCTTTGCCGACCTTCATCGCCCGGCCAATGCCCGCTGACTGACGTTTTACCCACTCAACATACTGCGTTTTGCCAATCACCAGCCCGCTGGTCGGCCCTTCAATCGCTTTCGCGCCGCTATAGATAACGAGATCTGCGCCCACGCGGTAGTAGCACTGCAAATCTTCCTCCGCCGCCGCGTCCACAATCAGCGGGAGATTATGCGTGCGCGCCACCACCGCAGCCTGCTCCACGCTGAGCATACTTTTCTGTACGCAGTGGTGAGATTTGATATAGAGAATAGCCGCCGTGCGCGGCGTAATGGCCGCCGCCAACTGCGCGGCGGAACATTCGTTGGCGTAACCGGCTTCCACCAGTTTGCCGCCGCCCAGCGCCACCATCGTTCCCACCGGCGCGCCAAAGTTGACGTTGTGGCCCTTTGGCAGGACGATTTCGTTATTTTCAATCGGTGTAACGTGCAGATTTTCCAGCAGCCAGTCGCTGTCCTGAACCAGTACCGCGGCAACCGACTGGGCAAGGCCCGCACTGGCGCAGGAGACTACCGTCGCCCCTTCCACCTCCAGCAATTTCGCAATGTACTCACCGGTTTTATTCACCAGATCTTTCATCTCGAAATACTGATTCATTCCGGCCATCGCCGCGTCTATCACTTCCGGGCGCGGCGTAGAGACGCCGAGCGCCGTCATACGTCCGGAGGCGTTAATCACCTGTTTTAATTGATACTTCTCAAAAATCGAAGGCATGTTCCGCGCTCCCTTGTTCGGTCATATAGCCCTTGCCTGCGCGTATCGCGGCAAGCGGCGTCAGCAATTCTTCAGCCTGTAAGCTGTCGTTTTCCGCGTCTACCAACACGGTGGGCTGGCGTTTAAGCGTAAAGAGGGTCAGGTCGGCATCCAGACCAGGCTGAAGACGACCTTTGGTTTTCAGATTCAGGCTATCGGCGGCATTGGCCGTCACGCACGCAATGACCTGCGGCAGCGACATGCCGATGGCGAGGAATTTCGACATCACATTAGCCAGCGAATGTACCGGGCCGTTGATGCGGTTACGGCAGTAGATATCGGAACTGATGGTATGCGGTAAAATCCCCAGGCTAATAGCGCGTTTAGCCACCGCAAAGCTCAGGCTGGCGGTACCATGCCCGACATCCAGACGCACGCCGCGCGCCAGCGCTCGTGTCACCGAGGCGCGCAGCTCGCCGTCAGGCCGAAGAATACGGTTCGGCTTACCGTTGTAACAGTGGGTAATGATATCGCCCGCCGTCAGACGCTCCGCGATTTCGTCCAGATCCGGCGGGTTATTGCCAATATGTACCATCAGCGGCAGGTTGCCGTTTTCTTGCTGCATGGCTTTAGCGCGTTCCAGCGGCGTGATGCCGTTAACGCCTACCACGCTGCTGCTCATCCGCGCCTTGAGGCCGACGATAAAATCCGGATGGCGTTTTACCGCCTGCCGAACCGCATCAGCGTCAATATTGGCCATGTTAGCCAGCTCGTTTTGGGCAATAAGTCCGACGCGTGAAACATTCAGCAGCGCATAAACGTCGGTGGTCGCGTCACGGGTCAGGGTGTAAAAATCGTCAATATCATCTGCGCCAGTGCTGCCTGCATCCACCACTGTGGTAACGCCAGTGGCAATACCCACGCTGTCCGGTTCGTCGTGGTAAATCGGCGATGTCGGGTAGCAGTGAACGTGAGAATCAATCCAACCCGCGCTGACAAAACACTCACCGCGCAGGTCAATGGTTTTCAACGCCGGACCATCAACGTCACCCAACGCCGCGATTTTGCCATCTTGCAGGGCAATATTAGTCAACGTGTCATCGACCAGACGCGCATGGCGCAGGAGTAAATCAAACATCGTTCTCTCCTTTGCCGGATGGCGGCGCAACCGCCTTATCCGGCCTACAAATCAACAGTTAGCTAATCGCAACCGGGAAGATGGAACCGAGGATCATCGCGCCTAAAATCGCGCCGCCAGTAATCGGCTTCTGCCAGATATAAAACAGCAGCGCGCCCACCAGAGAGCCCAGACCAATAGGAATCGATGCCGTCATGGCGCTGAGGATAATCAACGGCCCCAGAAAACGGCCTGAAGTGTTACCGGCCCCCATCATGACGTCCGCCCCGTACGTGGAGTCGCTCTGATTAATGGTGAACTTACGCGCCAGAATAATGATGTAGCCAATCGCCAGACCAATCACCAGACCGGTTATCAGCGAAGCGATAAAGTTCGCCACCGGGAAGACAAAGCCAGCCCCCAGCAGTAACGCCGGAACCCCTAAGCCCACGCCGGTCTGAATTGCCCCGCCGATATCCAGAATTCCGACCAGCGAACCTTCGATAATGCGGGCAAATAAAAAGCTGGCGCCGAAAGCGGCGACCGCGCCGTAGACGCCGGTATCCATCCCCGCTTTCAACATCGCCACAAAAGCGACTTCGTTAAATGCGCCGATGCCGTACAGATAGTACATATGCGTCCCGGCGAAAACGCCGGAGGAGAGCAGGCCAACAAAGATCGGGAACGACCAGTCGGCATACCAAAAACCTTTATTCTCTTCCATTGTGGCCTCCGTTATTTGCCGCTGAGCGAGTTGTGGATCAGTTCAAGCCAGTTCGGTACCGTCATGTTGAAAGACTCGATCATTTTCATGTCGAAGCCGCGGAAGAAGCCGCTCAACACAAACAGCAAAACGATGGCGACCATCATCACTTTGGTAACATGGTTCCAGCCGCTCTCTTCTACGCCTTTACCGATCAAAATACCCAGTACCAGCCCCGGTACGGCGTTCCCCATGATGAGCTGCGCCGCGCCGCCGAAAACGGTGGCCCAGAAGCCCGATTTTTTACCGGCGTCGATCGCTGCTAACCAGAAGATCACAGGCATGACGATGTTGACCAGCAGGTTTGCCGCCGGTACCAGCACCTTAACCGCCGTCACCTGTAGCGCTTCTGGCACGGATGAGGCGGTCAGGTTAAGGAACGTCACGACTATCATGCCGATGACGGCGCAGGCGATCGCCATTTTTTTCGGGTCGTGCAGCGTCTCGCCGACGTTACGGTTTTTGATCATTAGCGCCGCCGCGCCCCAGTTAGGGATGATGCGGTGATCGACATCCTGGGTGAACGATCCGGCCGCCACAGACGAGGCCCAGGCGTTAAAGAAGAAACCCAGCCCAAAGGAGAAGTGAGATGCCGGGTCGCCTTCACAAGAGTTGAGTTCGCCCAACGTACGGAACGCGCCCATCCCCTGCGTGGTTGGCGCGTGAAACATGCGTGCAGCCCCAGCGCCCACCCCTACGCCGACCAGCGCGCCGATAATGAGCGATTTAATTAGTATTATCAGGAACATAACTATGCCTTTTTAATAAAAATCAGCGTTTCGCGACGAAATCCACCCTGTCGAGATTGATGGCGGTCACGTTGACGGTCACATCCAGCTCCACGCTGTAAGTGCGTCGTTCCCGGCGCAAAAAGAAAAACAGAAAGGCCTCTTTACGCACCGACTCATGCGCCTGAACAATCCGCACATCCTGTGGCTCAATACGCAGTAAGATATACGGCGACTCTCTCATCACCGCCGACTGAACATGGTTCAGCGCATCGGCAAAGGCGCGTGCTTTGGCGTCGCCCTTGCCTTTTACTCTCACCGTGGTGGTGAATTGCTCTTTCATCATCAGGCGCCGTATTTCTTTTGCCACGCCTGCACCAGGCGCTCGCCGAGCTCTTCTTTATCCATAAAGCCGAAACCCAACACGTTGCAGCCCTCATTGATAGCGGTGACGCCTTCATCTACTGACCGCATCCCATATTTGGCTTTGTAGCCATGCTTGTTTTGCGCGGTGATAGCGCCCGCGCCGCCGCTGCCGCAAAATGAAATGCCGAAGGTGGCGTTTTCCGCTTTCATCACATCGCCCAGCTTCATGTCTGCCGCGACGCCCGGCACGACGACCGCGCGACCGCCCGCTTTTTCCACGCCTGCCGCCACTTTCTGGCCTTTACCCAGGCGATCGCCAATCACGACGGTAATCTGTTCCATTTTTTGCTCCTTAGAGGTTGTCTTTCGCGACTTCAAAATGTACCGATAATAGCCAGGCTTCTTCGTCAGGAAGGTTGCCAAACGCCGCCACGATTTCGCGGGCGAGCGCCATTGATTCGGCTGAGATTTCATCAAACAAGCTGGCATCGACTTCCGGTAAAGGCTCGCCGGTAATTGACCGGTGCGCCATCGCGCGAACGTGCGAGGTCAGCATTTGCGTCTGTACCGCATTGGGGACAATGTGATGCCGCCCCAGCAGGCCATCCACCTGCGTTAACACCTGTTCAGCCAGTTCGTTAATTCGCTCACCGGCATCGTGTTTTACTGCTCCGTTATCCACGCGTCTCACCCCGTTAATGGCAATGAGATAAAACTAGCGGTAAGGGTTAAAAGTTTGTAGCGAGTTATTTTCCACCTCGAAGTGGAAACGCGAGTGGGATAGGTGATCTGCGCCACAGAAAAGGCGGCATTAATGAATTATCGCCGGGAAAGTGTGAGATCTATCGCGGCATAAAGAGGAAATGGCAAAACAATGACGTTGTCGTATAAAGTGAGAAAGTGTGATGGGTATTACAGTTTGCCGGATGGCGACCTGCGGATAAAGCGAAGCCGCCATCCCACAAAAATTAACGATACTTCTTATGATATGTATTGCGGGTGGTTTTTAGCGCTTCCGCCGCCGCTTTCGCTTCTTTAACGTTACCTTCGTTCGCCAGCTTCAGCGCGCCATCAATTTGGCCGACCAGAATGTCAAAACCGTGACGAAAATCCTTCATTTCCGGGCTATCCGGCGCTTTATCTTCCAGCTTTGGCGGCGTAGCTTTTTGAGCATCCAGCGCGGCCGCGCGCATTTTGGTTAATGCCGCTTTCAGTTCAGGGGCACTATCCGTTTTCTCAACAACTTTCAGGTTATCATTGAGAATATCCATATTATCTTCAAGATCGGCAGCAAAAACAGCCGAACCGAATACCAGCGATGACACAGCAAGAATAGCTAACAGGCTTTTACGCATTGCTCACTTCCTTTTTTATTATTAACGATAAGTGTAATACCCTGAATAATTCGGGTTGCAGGCAGCCAACGCGCCTGCAGCCTGAAGTATGACGGGTATTATTGTCCGGCGATTTTCATCTCCGGTAACAATACCGAACCACACTGTATATTACTACGCGTTTCAATATCATCACCTACGGTGACAATATTACGCCACATCTCTTTTAAATTACCGGCAATGGTAATTTCACTTACCGGGTACTGGATTTCACCATTTTCAACCCAGAATCCCGCAGCGCCGCGGGAGTAGTCGCCGGTAATACCGCTGACGCCCTGGCCCATCAGTTCCGTCACCACCAGGCCGGTGCCCATCTCTTTTAGCAACTGCTCAAAGTTCAGCCCCTGCCCGGCGATACGCCAGTTATGAATGCCGCCGGCATGACCGGTACTTTTCAGCCCCAGTTTGCGGGCGGAATAGTTGGTCAGCAACCATTGCGTCAGTACGCCATCCTTCACAATGTCCCGGCGCTCCGTACGCACGCCTTCGCTGTCGAACGGTGAAGACGCCAGCCCTTTTAGCAGATGCGGGTGTTCTTCGATGGTTAACCATTCAGGCAGAATTTGTTTGCCCAGCGAGTCGAGCAGAAAAGTGGATTTACGGTATACCGCGCCGCCGGCAATCGCCCCGACCAGATGACCAAATAGCCCTGTCGCCACTTCATTGGCGAAAATGACCGGCGCTTTCATAGTGGAGAGCTTGCGCGGCGACAGGCGGGATAAGGTACGGCGCGCGCACTCGGCCCCGACCCATTCCGGCGCTTGCAGATCCGCCATTGCCCGGCCGATGGTGTAAGCGTAATCACGCTCCATATCGCCGTTCTCTTCGGCGATGACGCAGCTTGAGAGCGAATGGCGCGTGGAGCAATATCCCTGCAACATACCGTGGCTGTTGCCGAACACTTTAATGCCGTAATGGCTGTTAAAACTACCGCCTTCGGTATTGGTGATGCGTTTATCCGCCTTTAGAGAAGCCTGTTCCGCACGAGCGGCCAGTTCAATGGCTTCGTCTGGCGTAACCTCTGCCGGGTGGAACAAGTCCAGATCCGGCGCGTCAAACGCCAGCAGTTCTTTGTCCGCCACGCCTGCGCACGGGTCCGGCGACGTGTAACGCGCGATATCCAGCGCGGCCTGCACGGTACGGGCAATCGCCTGCGGGCTTAAATCTGTCGAAGAGGCGCTGCCTTTGCGGTTCTGGTGATACACCGTAATACCCAGCGCGCCGTCGCTATTAAATTCGACATTCTCTACTTCACCATAACGGGTGCTGACGCTAATGCCGGTGGTCTTGCTGACGGCGACTTCCGCCCCATCCGATTTGCCTGAGGCTAACTCCAGCGCTGTCGAAACTGCTTCTTCCAGAATCTTACGCTGCGCTTCAACTTGTGAGATTACTTTCATTGCAAATGCCATAATGTAGAGAGAGTTTCTCTGAAGTCTAACAGAGAACCGTTTTTCAGTGCGCATCTTAACTGGTAACATTAGCCTCTTTTTTTAAGGAGCCTGACATGACAAAGCAGCCCGAAGACTGGCTCGACGACGTTCCCGGTGATGACATCGAAGACGAAGACGATGAAATTATCTGGGTCAGTAAAAGTGAAATTAAACGCGATGCCGAGGAATTAAAACGCCTGGGCGCGGAACTGGTGGATCTGGGGAAAAACGCGCTGGATAAGATCCCGCTGGACGCCGATCTGCGCGACGCCATTGAACTGGCCCAGCGTATCAAAATGGAAGGACGCCGCCGCCAGTTGCAGCTTATCGGAAAAATGCTGCGCCAACGCGACGTTGAACCTATTCGCCAGGCGCTGGACAAGCTGAAGAACCGCCATAATCAGCAGGTGGTGCTGTTTCACAAACTTGAGCATCTGCGCGATCGTCTGATCGTCGAAGGCGATGACGCGGTAGCCGAAGTACTGACCCTGTGGCCGCACGCCGATCGTCAACAGCTTCGTTCATTGATCCGCAATGCGAAGAAAGAGAAAGAAGGCAACAAACCGCCGAAATCAGCGCGTCAGATCTTCCAGTATCTGCGCGAGCTGGCGGAAAACGAAGGGTAATTGCCGCAAATGACCGCGCCAGCCTGTGGCGCGGTACAGGCAAATCCACCCGTTTTTAACGTCCGAGTAGCTCCCGCTCGATCCGCTCGCGCGTTTCCACCGCCTGAACACTCATTTTCTCAGGATAACCAAACAGCGACGTGGTGATAATTGCCTCACCGCCCACCTTAAACGTGCGGTTTGCAAAATCCATTTCACGCAGTGCCTGGAATAGCGCGTCAAAATCGACCTCACCTTCTCCCAGCCCGATGTGCTGATGAATCGTCGCATTCACGCCAGGCGGGTTCATGATATAGCGGCAGGGAAGCGTGTGGTTGTGCGTATCGGCCAGCAGAACATGCGAAAGATCGGCCCCGGCATAGTTCAGCATCCTTGCGACGTCGCCCTGCCCTTTATCGTAAAAGAAGCCATGCGGTGCGCTGTACAGATAGGTCACGTTATCACTACGCAAAGACTGCACCATGTCGACCGTCTCATCGTTCAGTTCGCAGAAATCCCAGGGGTGAGACTGAATTTCGATTCGAATTCCCTCTCGTTCCACGATCGGCAGCAATTCCTCCATGGAGCGATACCACATCTCTTCACAAATCTCCGGCTCATCCGGCGTCCCGGAAAGCTCGGTATTAATCACCTGTACGCCCATATCAACGGCAATCTCAATCATCCGCTTCCAGTTGGTTACCGCGGCGCGCCGACGCTCTTCATCGGGGCCGGACCAACGATAAACCACAATAAATGACGAGATTTCCACACCGTAGTTCTGCAAGGCGCGTTTATATTCCTGCATGGTATCGCGACCAGCTTTAGGGTGTTTATAAAACGGATTAATACGCGGGTGCGGCGACTGCTCAATATATTTATACCCCCACTCGGAAACCTGCCGTACCATTTGGGTAATGGGTAAATGTTTAATAACATCGACATCAAAAGCAATTTTCATTGTAAATACCACGCTGCGGAAACTGAAAACGGTCACCTGGAAATTAGCTGTATCATTGCAGCAGCAATGACACGCTGCGATTAATTTGTTCCTCTATTTCCGCCTCACTCCAGGAAGCCAACTGGGAAGAAAAAGGTTCAAAAGCGTAAATACCGCGATATCCCATATTTTCCAGACGCTGCACCTGCTGGTAATTCTGCATTACATCCTTTTCACTCAGCATAATACGCTGCTCATCAGCCAATGCTTCCGTTGGTCGGGTGTCTTCCACACCGGACAAATGCACCAGCCCGATAGCAGAAATATCAATGCGCGACGCAAACTCCTTTTCGGCCTCTTCGTACAGATGATGATGGAAGGTATCCAGCAAAACCTTAAAGGGGGAACCTGCTTCCCGGATCAGTTGCTGAGCCCAGACGGCAGAACGCAGCGAACTTACGCGGAATCCCAAAGGTTCAACCAGCCCCTGAATATCATACCGGGCAAAGAGATCGCTCAGTCGTTTTATTGCCTCAACCGTAACCTCCGGCGGCACAATCGTTCCATCATTCAGCGGACAAAGAACTAATGCCCGCGCGCCGACTCCCTGTGCGTCTCGTAATAATCCTTCCGTTTTTTTTACTACCTCCTCGGTCAGTTGGTTAAAGGGATAGACCGCATTAATTGTGACAATTTCAAGTCCATACTTTTCTGCCAGGTTACGCACCTGATTATAATTCAAGTCATCAGTAACGCTGCCGCTTGGCATATCATTACGCAATTCCACTTTATTAAACTCAAGACGTTTAACCAGTCGAAAGAATGCTTCTATACTTAGACCCGGTGCAATTTTCCGGTTAATACAAAACCGTGTTTTTTCGATATTCATTATTTTCTCCCTGAACGTATATGAGTGGGTAAATAACCGTAATCCGTTAGTACAATTTAACGTAGGGTGAAAAAACCGGCTTTATCAATCTTGATAAAAACCGGTTTAATTTAGTGATGAACATCACAGGCTATAAGGGATTTTTGAAGAATATTTGAAGCTATTTCTCGCCAGGCACTTTAAGAAACTGCACCAGGATGCCGCTGAATAAATAGAGCCCCGCCATAGTATACATCACCACGCCGGTGCCGAACCCTGCCAGAACGGAGACCAGCGCTGGCCCAACGAAATTCCCCAGGCCGGAGCCAAAGTTCACGGCCGAGTTCGCCGCCCCCTTCTTATCCGGCGCCATCATCGGCACCAGCGGCGTCATTGGCACAAAGCCAGCCAGCCCGGCTCCCCACAAACACATCGCCAGCATAAAGGCGACATAGTTATGCCCCCATATCATCGGCACCCAGTAAACAATCAGCGTAGCGACACCGGTCAGGATGCTGCCAAAAATCTGGATGGTTCGGCGAAAACCAATTTTATCGCCCATCCAGCCAAAGATAATGTTGAAGACCTGGTTAGAGATAAAGGTAATCCCCCAAATACTCGCCCATTCCTCAAGCGTAAAGTGCTTATCCAGCAGAAACAGAGGTAATACGACAACAAAACCATAGGTGCCAAGACCGTTAATAGTTTTGACAATCACCGCCAGACCGATCCGTGGCCGTTCATACATAATGGAGATACCCGCAGATAACTCTTTGAAGACCGGCGTCGTTCGCGGTTTCAGAATGAATTCATTGCGTTCCAGCACCAGCATGAAGAGAACCCCCAGCAGCGCAACGCCCATCCCGGCCCACATCACGTTGATATGCCCCAACTCAGGAATTAACGACGCCGCCACCACCGGCCCAATGATGGTAAAACCAAGGTTATAGACCACCCAAAATAGCGAGGTGCCGATCCCTTGCTGGTGATTATCCAACTGGATGGTCAGGCGTACCAGGAAGGAGTAACAGACCAGCGGATACCCCACGCCACGCAGCATATAGGTAACAAGAATTGCGCCAAAATCATGGCTGGGTAGCGCAAAGTTCAGAAACGCGACGGAAGCCAGAAGATAGACGATAAAACCGGTAACCATCACCTTTTTAGGACCAAAAACGTCCACACAGACGCCGGATAGCCAGGAGGTAATCGCGACCACAATCCCATACCCGGCAAAAATCTGCCCGATATGCGCCTGATCAAACCCCTGCGTATTTAACCAGGCAGATAACCAGCTGTTCTCAATACAGCCGCCCAACATAAATAAAAATGTTCCCAGGTAGCTCCAGATAAACTTACCTGGTTTTATATAAAATGTCTGGGGCAGCGTTGCCTGCATTTCTTTCATTTTATTATCCTCGG
This sequence comes from Salmonella enterica subsp. enterica serovar Typhimurium str. LT2, assembly GCF_000006945.2. Taxonomy (GTDB): domain Bacteria; phylum Pseudomonadota; class Gammaproteobacteria; order Enterobacterales; family Enterobacteriaceae; genus Salmonella; species Salmonella enterica. Next base: position 4,677,987 of record NC_003197.2, on the reverse strand, counting down.
TATAGAAAAGCTCTCACACTTTTCAGTGCGAGAGTTTCTTCATTATTAATAGATGCAGTTAAAGATAAATATCGCTTGTTATTTTCACCGGCAGCCCGCTTTTTAATGATTGCTGCGCGGCAATAGCGATACGCTGGGCCAATAATGCGTCTTCGCCGGTACAGACAACCGGCGTATGATGCAGGACTGAATCAATAAAGTGTAATATTTCCGTTCGGTAAGCTTCGCGATAACGGACCGTGAAATCAGGAAGGGGATTTTTCATTATGCAGTGCTGGCTGTTGAAAACTTTCACCGTCGACTCACTAACGTTATCCGCATACGCCATCCCTTCTGAGCCAAAAACCTCCACCCGTTGGTCATAGCCATATACCGCCCGACGGCTGTTATCAATGAGCGCGTAGCCGCCGTTTCTGAAAGTCAGCATCACCGCAAGCGTATCAACATCATCAATATTTTTCAGGCTGGGATCAATCAGCGTATTGCCCTTAACATAGACTTCGCTGACTTCATCCTGCATCATAAAACGAGCCATATCAAAGTCATGCATGGTGAAGTCAAAAATCAGACCGCCAATACGTTTGATCAGATCATGGGGTAGCAGGTCCGGATCGCGGGAGGTGATTTTTATCATCTGGGGCCGACCAATCTTGCCGCTGCGCACCAGCTCAAAGACCTCGTGAAACTGAGGATCAAAACGGCGATTAAAGGCAACCTGCAGCGTCACCCCCTTCTCTTTCACTTTTCTCAGCACCGCCATTGAGGCCTGCTCATCCTCATTCATGCTGAGCGGTTTTTCACAAAAAATGTGCTTCCCCGCCTGCGCTGCCGCCGTGACGATCTCTTCGTGCATATCCGTTGAGGTGAAAATAAAAACTGCCTCTATATCATCACGCTGTAAAAGTTCCTGATAATTTTTATACCCTGAAGTTATATTTACCGAATAAAGCCAATCGCTCATCTCCTCAATAAAATAATCGGCGGCGCAGATAATATCTAATTGAGGCAGTAAATACATATTCTCAACATGCATTTTACCTACCCGACCGAGGCCAATAACACCACATCGAAGCTTTTTCATTCGTACCTCTTAATCTCATGAATAGTAAATTTAAAACCGCAAAAGAAAAGCATCCGTAGTTCTGCGAAAAACGGATCGTTTTATTTTGCCGTTCTGAAAAGCAAACAATGCGTTGACGCTGTATCGTTCAGGTTGCAGAACAATAACCACACTTCTGCAACCTGAACGACGGCAAATTAATCAGTACTGCCGGGCCTGTCCGATATGTTCTTCAAGCATACGCGCTACCGCCTGGATACGTTCGCTACGGGATACCTGCGCCCCACCAACGCGCCACCAGCTCAGGTACTTATGCACCATCGTTTTGGGAAGCACTTTTATGTCTATCAGCGTGCTCACGGTCTGTTTACGAGCATCTTCCAACGCTTCATGCAGTTGTTCAATGGTGGTGACGCGATAGCTTTTACAACCATATCCTTCAGCGATGCGAGCGAAATCGACCGGGATAAACCCGCCTTCCTGACGACCGCTCTCCTGCTGATGGAAACGAAACTCGGTGAAGTAACTGTCCATACCGTGTTCCATTTGCAGATTATTGATACAGCCGTTGGTCATGTTATCGAGCAAAATGACGGTAATCTTTTTCCCCATCTGGACGGAAGTGACCAACTCAGAGTGCAGCATCATGAACGAACCGTCGCCCACGAAGCTGTACACCTCGCGCTCCGGCTGCGCCAGTTTGGCCCCCAATGCGGCATTGACTTCGTAGCCCATACAGGAGTAGCCGTACTCGACGTGGTAATCATTCTCGCCGCGGCTTTGCCAGACACGCTGGAGGTCGCCCGGCAGGCTGCCCGCCGCCGCCACCACCAGCGCGTTTTCCGGCAACATCCGGTTAAGCACACCCAACACGCGCGTCTGGGTCAGCCACGACCGCGTAATCTCATTAAACTCTTCAAACACCTTTTGAGTATCCATATGATCCTCAATTTCAGGTTTGAAGCCCTCTCCGCTATATTCCACAGCATAGACGCGCTCAACTTCCGCCATATATTGCGAGCGGACGCGGTGAATAGTCTCACCCCATTGCGAAGCATAATGCTCCTGGGCCAGCCGTTCGCTAAGCTGCGTCAGGGCGACGCGAGCGTCACCCTGCATCTGTACGCCATCCAGCTTGAAGACATCAAAGCGGCTAACGTTGATATTTAAGTAGCGCACGTCGGGATTCTGGAAGATCCACTTTGAGGAGGTGGTGAAATCGGTATAGCGCGTCCCTACACCGATAATCAGATCGGCCTCCTGCGCCAGCAGATTCGCCGCCAGTGAACCGGTTTCGCCAATCCCGCCGACGTTCAGCGGGTGTGCAGAACTGAGCGCTCCCTTGCCAGCCTGGGTTTCAGCAATCGGCAGATGACAGCGTTCGGCAAATCTCAGCAGCGCCTCTTCAGCCTGCGAGTACTTCACGCCCCCGCCGCAAACGATCAGCGGCCGCTGGTGGCGGCGAATCAGCGCAACCGCCTCGTTCAGCATCGGCTCCGTCGGCGCGTGACGCTCAAGACGATAGACCCGGCGAGCGAAAAAATAATCCGGATAATCCCAGGCTTCACCCTGCACATCCTGTGGCAGGCAAAGCGTCACGGCCCCCGTATCCGCCGGATCGGTTAACACCCGCATCGCGCTGATACAGGCGCTCATTAGCTGTTCCGGACGCGTAATGCGATCCCAGTAGCGGCTAACTGCACGGAAAGCGTCATTGGTGCTCAGCGTCAAATCGTGTTCTTGTTCAACCTGTTGCAAAACCGGGTCGGGTTGACGCGATGCGTACACATCGCCCGGCAGCAAAAGCAGTGGAATACGGTTAGCCGTCGCGGTCGCCGCTGCGGTGATCATATTGGCGGCCCCTGGCCCCACTGAGGAGGTGCAGGCATAAATCTGATGGCGACGCATCTGGCGGGCAAATCCCGTCGCGATATGCGCCATTCCCTGTTCGTTACGCCCTTGATGAACGCTAAGTTGGCCACAGTCCTCTTCCAGCGCTTGCCCCAATCCGACGACGTTCCCGTGGCCAAAAATGGCGAAAATCCCTTTTACAAATTTGATTTCGCTGCCGTCTACGTCGATGTACTGATTATCAAGAAAGCGCACCAAAGCCTGCGCCATGGTCAACCTGATTGTTTTCATGTACCCCACCTGCTTTTATCAACCGTTCGGCTGTCGTTGCCTGCTTATGCATCGCTTCAGCCCCAAAAACACAGAGACTTATCATAGGATCAAAATTTCCGTTCTCACAATTATATGGAATTTATATTTCATTTATGGGAAGGAGATCAAAAAACGGTTAAAAAATTTCGACATTCAGGCGTATTTTTCATGAAAATGAAATTTATCTTCCATGCGATTTTAAAATAAATAACACATTTATAATCAATCAATTAAAACAAAAAACACAACAAAAAACGATCATGCCCGTTGCCCGGAAATGCCATTTCTGTGATCTTGTTCAAACAATAAATGAAAACATTATTTCCATTTTTATTGAAAATGAAATCACCAAACCTTAGTATGAGCAAAAATAACACCGTCTTCTGTTAGGGGATATGTCAATGAATAAAGCAGTCAGTAGTGAGCAAAAGCCGCTGGACGTTATCTGTCTGGGACGAGTCGCCGTTGATTTGTATGGTCAACAAATCGGGTCACGGCTGGAGGATATGACGACTTTCGCTAAATATTTAGGGGGATCGTCAGGCAATGTTGCCTACGGCACGGCCATTCAGGGATTACGTTCCGCTATGCTGGCCCGCGTCGGCGATGAGCATATGGGACGTTTCGTTCGTGAAGAATTAAACCGCGTTGGTGTGGATACGCAGTGCCTGCTGTCGGATCGCGATCGTCTGACCGCGCTGGTGATCCTCGGCATTAAAGATCAGGACACCTTTCCTCTGATCTTCTACCGCGATAACTGCGCGGACATGGCGCTAACACCTGAGGATATCCGCGAAGATTACATCGCTTCTTCACGCGCATTAGCCGTCACCGGTACCCATCTTTCTCACCCCAATACGCGCGCCGCCGTTCTTAAAGCGCTGGAGTATGCGCAAAAACACGGGCTGCGGCGGGCACTGGATATCGACTACCGCCCCGTACTGTGGGGCCTGACGTCGCTAGGAGACGGTGAAACGCGTTTCATCGCCTCATCACAGGTTACCGAACAGCTCCAGCAGGTATTGCGCCATTTCGATCTGATCGTTGGGACCGAAGAAGAATTCCATATCGCCGGCGGCAGTACCGACACGCTGACCGCCCTGCGGCGCGTCCGTCAGTTGACCCAGGCCGTACTGGTGTGCAAACGCGGCGCGCTGGGCTGCTCAGTCTTTGAAGGCAACATCGCCGATGACTGGTCGCAGGTGAAGATACATAGCGGCGTTCGCGTAGACGTTCTGAACGTTCTGGGCGCGGGCGATGCCTTTATGTCAGGACTGCTGCGGGGATACCTGAACGATGAAAGCTGGGAGCAAGCCTGCCGTTATGCAAACGCCTGCGGCGCGTTAGTGGTATCGCGCCACGGTTGTGCCCCCGCCATGCCAACCAAAAAAGAGCTGGACGACTACCTCGCGCGTGAACAATCCATCACCCGGCCAGACAAAGACCCGCGGCTGAATCACCTTCATCGGGTCACAACCCGTAAACAGCACTGGCCGGAGCTGTGCGTATTCGCCTTTGACCATCGCAAGCAACTGGTGGATATCGCAAATGAAGTCGGCGCCAGTGAATCCGCGATCCCCCCCCTGAAGATGCTACTGCTAGAAGGGGCACGTCAGGCGGCGCTTGAGGCCGGTTTACAGAATAATAGCGGCATCCTTGCCGATACCACCTTTGGTCAGCAGGCGCTTAACGACGTGACCGGCCAGGGATGGTGGATTGGCCGACCGGTTGAGATGCCCGGTTCGTATCCGCTGAAGCTGGAACATGGCGATATTGGCTCTCAGCTTGTCAGCTGGCCGCAAGAGCACGTCGTGAAATGTCTGGTCTTCTATCATCCACTCGATGCAGAGTCGGTACGTCTTGAACAAGAGGCGCTCATTGACGAGGTTTACCGCGCCTGCTGCCAGTCTGGTCACGATCTGCTGCTGGAAGTCATCTTGCCGCGCGATGCGGCAGACCAAAATGAGCAATACTATCCTCAGATTGTGGAACGTTTTTATCAACTGGGGATCCTGCCGGACTGGTGGAAACTGCCGCCGTTAAGCCCAGATCGTTGGCGAGAAATCAGCCAGCATATTGAGCATTATGACCCTGAATGTCGCGGTATATTGATACTTGGCCTGGACGCACCGGAAAGCGAGTTGAAGTCAGGATTCGCCGCAGCAGCGGATATGCCCTGGGTGAAAGGTTTCGCCGTCGGCCGGACCATCTTTGGCGAACCGTCACGCCAGTGGTTAGGCGGCCAGCTTAACGATGAACAGCTCATCGCAACGGTGAAACAAAAATACCGCATGCTTATCGACTACTGGCGCGAATACCGCCCGGCACGTTAATGCCTGCCTCATCACGCCCCGTGTCTGCATCGGACAAGGGGCGTGTTCAAGGACGATTCCATGCCAGCTCTCACACAACATTCCACATCGATCACGCTGTTTCGCATCAGCGCCGCGATGTTTCTCAACTATCTGACTATTGGCATCCCGTTAGTCATGCTGCCGCTGTACGTTCAGCAGCAGTTGCATCTGAGCGATCTGTTGATCGGTATCGCGGTAGGCAGCCAGTTTATCGCCACCTTGCTTACCCGGGGCGCCGCGGGTCGAAAAGCCGACACGTCAGGCGGACGTCGGACGGTTATCACCGGTCAGTTCTACTGCGCCGCATCAGGTCTGCTGATGCTGGTCAGTCTAATCGCTCACCCGGTTCCGCTGCTCGCATGGGCCATACTGATTGTTGGTCGTGTGCTGCTGGGCATCGGTGAAAGTTTCATTTTGACCGGTAATTTAACCTGGGGGATGTGGCTGGCGGGCTCGACCCACGCGGGTCAGGTTATTTCCTGGAACGGCATGGCGACCTACGGTGCGCTGGCTATCGGCGCGCCGCTGGGGCTGTCGCTTTACGCCAGGGCCGGCCTGGCGCTTCCGGCGCTCCTCGTCGTGCTGTTGCCGATCATCGCCAGCGGAGTCATCTATGGCATTCCGGGGAATATCCCAACAGCCCGTCCCCGCGTGCCAGTGCTACGGGTAGTCGGCCTGGTGTGGCGGCCCGGAACAGGGCTTGTGCTCCAGGGCATTGGTTTTGCCACCCTAAGCGCGTTTACCGCCCTCTGGTTCAACGAGCGTCACTGGGATAACACCGGTTTTGCGATGACGCTGTTTGGCATTGCGTTTATCGCTGTCCGCTTTTTCTGCGCCAAATTTCCCGACCGTTACGGCGGCGCCACGGTCGCAACCTTTTCACTACTGGTAGAGGGGACCGGACTGGCGGTAATGTGGGCCGCTCCGTCAGCAGGCGCTGCGCTGATTGGCGCGGCGATTACCGGCTGCGGCTGTTCGCTGATGTTCCCATCGCTGGGCGTAGAGGTTGTGCGCAGAGTGCCACCGGAGATTCGTGGTACGGCCCTCGGCGTCTGGTCAGCGTTTCAGGATCTGGCCTACGGATTTACCGGACCAATAGCGGGCCTGCTGACGCCGTTTATCGGCTATCAGCAGGTCTTTCTTCTGGCCGCGGCCTGCGCGCTGCTGGGCGCGGCGGTTGTCCATCTCTTGCTGCGGCAACATTAAGCTGTTAAGAAGGGGCGAGTCTTTTCCGCCCCTATCGCAAAGACTTCGCTGGCCGCCATCTGCCAGTAGCCAGGGTTAAACAGTTCCAGCGAACAGATCCCCTCATAGCCCTTCTGCACTAGCTCATGCGTGATCTCATGCAGTGGGATCACGCCGTTGCCAGGAAACAGACGATGGCAATGCTCCAGCGTTGCCAGCGGCAGATTATCGGCGTCATCAATATGGTAAACGAAGATCTTTTCCACAGGGATCTGGCGAAGCGTGGTCAGATCCCGCCATTGATCGTGCAGGTAAAGATTAAAGGCATCGACGACCAGCCCGACATTACTGCGATCGACCGCATCTACGATCTCCATCGCCATGGCAAGACTGCGCACACAGCATCCTGCGGAACCGATCGGCTCAAAGGCCAGCCGCATCCGGCTTTCTTCCGCCACTGCCGCCATCTCGCGCAGACGCTTCACTGAATCTTTCACCGTTTCCCCTGGCGGAAAATTTCCCCCCTGACGAATGGTGGGCACCACAACCAGACAATCACCCCCCACCACTGAGCCAGCATGGCAGGCGAAAGCCAACTGCCGCAGTTTCTCCGCCCAGCTTTCGCTATCACAAAACGTAATGTCTTCCAGCGAATTGTAGCCCCAGGGCTTAAGGTGGCCGACGGCGAAAATGTCTGCCAGCTCGCTTAACGTATGTTTCTGCAACCACTCCTGCAACATATCCAGACGGATTTCGATGTAGTCATAGCCAAAACGTTCCGCCAACACAACATCCTGTGCCAGCGTGGAGTTTCGCATACAGGTCGCTTCATTAAATCCCAGCTTCATCATTCAGATCGACTCCTGCCGCCATAGCAACGTACTGGCGCCTGACGGCGGCAGCGTTAACGCGATCTCTTTATCGCCATCCAGCACCCGGCAACGCCTTTCCTGGACATCGCGGTTATACACCACCAGCACACGCTCGCCGTCGGGATTCACAAATCCCACCTCTTCCAGAAGATTATCGTAACTTGAAGAAAGCATGACCCTCGCCCCCGGACGCACATAGCGGCAGAAGTGGCCAATACCATACCAGGAGTGGTTACGCCGCAGCACGTCGTTTTGCGCATCGTATTGAATGGGCGCTTCACACAGATTACCCTGATGATTCGGCCCGCCCTCACTGTTCAGCAGCAGATTCCAGTCGATAAACCCGCTACAACCCGATTTGAAATTACCAATCATGTCATGGAGATAGGTATGCCAGTGGCGAATCTGGCTACCGGCATCGCTCTCCATTGGCACACAGCCTTCGGAAAACAGGAGTTTTTTATCCGGCAGGCACTGGGCCAGATACTGTATTTGCGAAAAATGGTCGCCGGTATACCAGTGGAATGCCAGCCCGTTAATTCCCTTATAATTAGCTTCGTCAGCAAAGGCGAGTTCAGCCCAGTCCACCAGGCCATCTTTATCGTGATCCCAGATATAGATCTCCATCTCATCCATACCCTGCCGGGCGAGGCGCGGACGCAGATACTGCACGGCAAAGGCTGTCTCCTCTTCCACGCTATACAGACAGGAGTCCCAGGTTTTTACCGCCACCGGCTCATTCTGCACGGAGAGCGCCTGCACATTAATGCCGTGGCGGCGGTATTCCAGCAGGTAGTTGATAATGATATCGGCCCAGTCGGCGTAGCATTCGCGCCGCAGCTTGCCGCCACCGTTCATATCGTTATTAGTTTTCATAAACGCCGGCGGACTCCACGGCGAAGCCATCAGCTTCATGTGTGGATTTAACCGCAACGCCCCGGAAATCAGCGGTATTAAATGCGCTTCATCGCGGGAAAAGGAGAGCCGTCCCTGCTGCAGGTCAGCGCTGGAATCGACATACGCGTAATTGCCCAGGGAAAAATCACAGCTCTGAATTGGCATCCGCGCCAGAGTGTAATTATGTTCCTGAGCAGAAAAATAAAGGGAAAGAAATTGCGCCTTCGTCTTTTCGCTCATGCTGTTGAATACCACGCCCGCACCTTCGGTAAAGCTGCCGCCGAATCCGTCAATCTGCTGTAACGCGTGGCGCGGTAAGACGCTGATTAATTCACTGCAATCACGCTGACGATGCGAAAAAGAGACCGCACGCTCAACAAGGAATTGCTGACGATACGGATCGGAAGAGATGAGTCTGCCTTTCATAGGGAAGTTCCGGATAAAAGAAGATAATAAATTGTGATATGCCGGATAGGACGCTTAAGCATCGCTATCCGGCAGGAGTTTTAATACGCGGAAGGTTTATTTGTAGAAATCAGGTTTTGAGGGTAATTCAACAATCTCGGTATTCCCTGTTTCCTGAGACTTCACGCAGGCATCAGCGGTAACCGCAGCCAGATAACCATCCCATGACGTTGGGCCTGCCGGCGGCAATCCTGCGTTCAGACGATCGAAGAAATCCTGGAACTCAATGTCGTAGGCATCAATAAAGCGCTGTTTCCAGTCAACCAGGATGTCGGTGCTATACTTCGCCGCTTTCCGTACCGCGGCGCTGGCGACGGTTGGCAGCTCCGCCATTCCTTTCTCGCCGGTAACATCGCAGTGAATGTCGTAGCCATACTGGCAGTTCACAAATACTTCAACCACAATATTGATGCCGGAGGTGGTTTCCATTACAACCAGCTGCGGATCACGCAGAGTGGTCACCAGGCTGGACTGGCGCGGGAAGTAAACCTTAACGGTTTTATAATCTTCGTTAAGCAGCCAGTGCATAACGTCAATTTCATGAATCAATGTTTCATAGATAGCCTGTGGCGTTTTGTATTCTGGCACCGTGCTGGCATTGTAATGACGTCCATGAACCATTAATGGCTGACCGATTTCGCCGCTGTCGATAATATTTTTCAGCTGAACGTAACCTTTGTCGTAGCGGCGCATAAAACCAATCTGCACCATGCGCTTACCATTTTTCTGCTCTGCTTCAATCACACGCTGACAATCCGCAGCCGTCACCGCTAGCGGTTTTTCACAGAAAACATATTTGTTAGCATTTAGCGCGGCAACGGCTACATCGGCGTGCGCCTCATTTGATGCGGTAATGATGACCACTTCAACGTCTTTATCATTAATCAGATCGTGATAGTCATTATAATCTTTGGCTTCGATCGCATACTTATCCAGCGCCGCCTGCGCCCTACCCGCGACGATATCACATACGGCAACAACCTCTACACCCGACACGGTGTTGGCCAGACGTCTTAAGTGATCGGAGCCGATCATGCCGATACCTACAATACCTGCTTTTAAAGTCATTTTCTGTTTCCTTTTCAATTAAAGATAATTTTTCAGTAACTCATCAATATGCTTTTTACCTTTTTGCGCATATTCCAATGGGTTATATTTCTTAGGATCCTGCTCGGCCTCAACAACAATCCAGCCAGAATATTGATGCCCGACCAGATAAGCTAATACGGATTTAAAATCAATATTTCCATCGCCGGGGACGGTAAACACACCATCAAGGAAAGAATTGAGGAATGATTTCTTCGCGAGGCGACATGCTTTGAGTTTTTCATTACGCACATCTTTAAAATGAACGTGTTTAATACGATCAAAATGTTTACTCAGTAGCGGCATGACATCGCCGTCAGAAACATATATATGCCCGGTATCAAACAGCAGATGTACAAATTGCGGATCGGTATTCTCCATGAGTCGATCCACTTCTGGCAGAGTCTGCACACCGGTGCCCATATGATGATGGAAAGCGAGCTTCAGCCCGTGCGCATTGGCAATCTTCCCAAGCGCATTAAGTCCTTCGCATAAAAGCTGCCATTCGCTGTCGCTGAAGTTAGGCTTCTCTGTATAAACGCACTTATCGATAATGCCTTGAATACTATAAGTTTGTTCAGAAACAACGGCGACATATGCATGTATTGCCTGCAAATAAGCACAATGCTGTTCAAAAGCATTCATCGCAGATGCAATACCATCGCGAATAATAAAGGAAGAAAACCACTGGCCTGGTATTTCCAGTCCGCGAAGCATTAACTCTTTATTTAACTCAGCAGGATCCTGCGGATAACAACCGCCAACTTCCGTCCCGGAAAAACCGGTGAGCGCGGCATCACTAAGTATTTGTTTATATGTATTTTCTTTACCAATCTCAGGAATATCATCATTGCGCCAACCGATAGGCGCAATCCCCAACTTAATGCTCTTTTTTACATTGTACATATTGCTGGCTCCCACTTAATGAAACGCTTTTACTGCATACCGCGATGCAAATTAACCTTTGATGGACAACATATTACTTTTTGTAGCCTGAAAAACTTTATCTATCCTGGTTGAAGAAGTGGGATAAATGCGTCAGGTATCACAAAAAAATCATCACTCTTTAATGATATTGCCAGACTTTTCGCGCTATAGATAAACGCATAAAATATACCGACAAATAAAAAATGGCCGCAGTATTGCGACCATTCTCATGACGATTAAATTTTAGCAAGCATTAATATTCAAATAATAAATAATTAGCTTTACGATAGTCCTTGCGATATTGACCGGGCGTTTTCCCTACTTTATTTTTGAAGTAATTCTGAAAATGACTAAGGTTGCTAAAGCCAACACGATAAGCAATAGAGGTGATCTTTTCGCGCCCGCCTTCATCCGTGGTTAGTAACGATTGCGCCTCCCCCAGCCTACGTTTTATCAGGTAATCCATCGGTGAATAACCATAGCGGCGTTTAAATTCATGGGAAACATAATAAGGACTGACATTAAATTTCGTCGCCAGCGTATCCAGCCGAATTGGCTCATAGAAATTGCGATCAATATAGGATTTTATTGAATCAAGTAAATTTTCATGGCGCTGTATGGCATCGTTACCTGTGCGCAATAAGACATTTCCCTCAATGTATTTGAGTACTACCTGGGTCAATAGCTGCGCCATTGCTGGCCCTTCTACCGCATGCTGATTAATAACGGTAAACACGGAGCTCATCAGTTTTTCCACCGTCGCATAATGGTGATACAGTGGAATAACCGGCACAATATCATCCGGTATTAGCGCATTCTCACGTAGACCCGGACACGAAATATTGTTAATCCCACAACAAATAGTGCCAATTGGCCGCCCGCTTTCCAGATACTCATCATGCACCACCTGGCTGTTATAAATGACCAGGTCGCCTTTACGAACTGGGTAGATGCGATCGCCAATGAAATACTCCCCGTCTCCTTCGGTGATAAGAATCAGTTCAACGGTCTGTGGGTGCATATGCATGAACCGGACAAACGGACCATTGCTCTCACTGACCTGACTCACATACGCCAACTGGGGCTGAGCCTTATTCTCTCGTTCTGAAGGACAGAAGCACAAGCGCATGATTTACCCTCCAATATCCGAAACTGTGGTGCCGAAACCCCCCTGAAATTTGAATTTTTATACCACACCAAATGAAACAAAAATGCTATATAGATCATAATTTTTTCCAAATCTTTCCTCGTCACAACAGACAACCATTGATGACACACCAAATAAAAACGATAAAAATCAATAAGTTAATTATATTTTTGATTTCTTGCTGCACATACCCTCGTATAAAAATCAGCCGTCAAACTTTCAAAATAAAATTTCATAAAAATAAATTTGAAATTTTTAATCCTAAAATTTACATTGAATACGGTATGCGTTTTAGGCTGAAGATAACCAGGCTTTCCTGTGACCGCTCAGTCAGAACGTCGTCAACATCGGTTTAAGAGGATAAAAAAGAGATGGAAACAGTCGGCAATTTTATTCATGGTAAAACGACACTGAGCAGCAGCGGCGAGACGCTACCGGTGACTAATCCGGCCACCGGTAAAGTAATTCGTCAGGTCACCCAGAGCACCCGAGAGGAGATGCTGGCGGCAATTCAAAGCGCACATGAGGCTTTTCCGGCATGGAGTAAAATGACTCCGCTACGCCGGGCACGTATCCTTTTTGAATTCAAAGTATTACTGGAAAAGCATCGGGACGAACTGGCGGCGCTGATCGTCAGCGAGCATGGCAAGGTCTGGTCAGATGCGCTTGGCGAGCTGACGCGCGGCATAGAGGTTGTCGAATTTGCCTGCGGGATCCCGCACCTCAGCAAAGGAGAGTACTCCTTTAACGTCGGCTCAGGCGTTGACAGCTTTTCATTAATGCAGCCGCTTGGGGTTGTGGCAGGCATCACACCGTTTAACTTCCCGGCAATGGTGCCTATGTGGATGTTCCCGGTTGCTCTGGCTTGCGGCAATACCTTCGTCCTGAAACCGCCCGCACTGGTGCCGTCCGCATCGTTACGTATGGCGCAGCTTCTGCAGGAGGCTAGCCTGCCGGACGGCGTGTTTAACGTTGTTCACTGTGGCAATGAGGCGGCTAGCCTGTTGACCAGCGACCCTCGCGTACAGGCCGTCAGCTTTGTCGGTTCCTCCGCCGTCGCGGAACATATCTATACCACCGCCAGCGCCCATGGCAAACGCGTACAGGCCTTCGGGGCCGCCAAAAATCACGCAATCGTCATGCCGGATGCAGATCTGGACGCCACCGTCAACGCCATTATGGGCGGAGCATTTGGTTCCGCGGGCGAACGCTGTATGGCGCTGCCGGTAGTGGTCGCGGTGGGCGATGAAACGGCGGACCGTCTGATCGAACGCCTGAAACCGCTGATTGCGGCGCTACGTATCGGCCCGGGAGAGCTGCGCGGCAAAGATGAAAATGAAATGGGCCCGGTTGTTTCACGTGCTCATCAACAGAAAGTGTTGGGTTACATCGACAAAGGGGTGAGCGAGGGAGCAACTCTGGTCATGGATGGCCGCAACTATAGCGTGGCGGGATATCCTGAAGGCTTTTATGTCGGCGGCACTCTGTTTGATAACGTCACGCCTGAGATGACCATCTGGCGTGAAGAAATTTTTGGCCCGGTTCTCGGAATTGTGCGCGTCCCGGATTATGCCACCGCCATTAGCACGGTAAACTCCCATGAATTCGGCAACGGCAGCGTGATTTTCACCACCAACGGTCACTATGCGCGCGAATTCGCCCAGTCGGTTGAAGCCGGGATGGTCGGTATTAATATTCCAGTTCCGGTTCCGATGGCATTTCACTCTTTTGGCGGCTGGAAGCGCTCGGTGTTTGGCGCCCTGAACGTCCATGGGCCGGATGGCGTGCGCTTCTATACCCGGATGAAAACCGTTACCTCGCGTTGGCCGAACGGACAGCAGATCGTATCGGAGTTCAGTATGCCGACTCTCGGTTAATACGCTTTCAGGAAGGAGAAGATTATGGCCAACTTGCTGAGTACCTGTACCTCTGAGTCGGGAAATATCCAACACATTTCCCCTCAAAATGCAGGCTGGGAGTATGTCGGTTTTGATGTCTGGCAGTTGAAGGCTGGAGAGTCGATAACCCTGCCGTCCGATGAGCGTGAACGCTGTCTGGTGCTGGTTGCCGGGCTGGCCAGCGTTAAGGCCGCCGACAGTTTTTTCTATCGGATTGGTCAGCGCATGAGTCCGTTTGAACGCATTCCGGCTTATTCGGTTTACCTCCCCCATCATACGGAGGCGAAAGTGACAGCCGAAACCGACCTTGAGCTGGCCGTATGCAGCGCGCCGGGATTCGGAGAGCTTCCGGTACGTCTGATCTCGCCACAAGAGGTCGGGGTAGAGCATCGGGGAAAAGGGCGCAATCAGCGCCTGGTGCATAACATCCTTCCTGATAGCCAGCTCGCCGACAGCCTGCTAGTCGTTGAAGTGTACACTAATGAAGGCGATACCAGCTCCTGGCCCGCGCACAAGCACGATACGGCAGTTGAAGGCCAGGAGACCTATCTGGAAGAGACGTACTATCACCGTTTCAATCCACCTCAGGGATTCTGCTTACAGCGCGTCTACACCGACGATCGCAGCCTGGATGAATGTATGGCGGTCTATAACCGGGATGTAGTGAAAGTACCTAAGGGCTACCACCCGGTTGCCACCATCGCGGGTTACGATAACTACTATCTGAACGTGATGGCCGGCCCGCTACGAAAATGGCGTTTCACCTGGGAAGAGAACCACGCGTGGATTAACTCACCAGACTACCCGCGATAACACTTCGTTGAGTGGTACTTTGCCAGCCGTCCTCTGCGGCTGGCTTTTTTATTCAACTCTGCGCCACACACGCTCATAAGATCGCTATCCGCCTTCTCTTAAATTATTTCCCTGTTTTGTATATAGCGTATTTACGGCACGGCCCCCACCAGGAATACGCAATAAAATAATGATGCAGAAGAAGACTTACCCTATTTGCCGATATTATTATGGATCAATTAGTTACGTAGAGGTGGTAAACACTGGGGAGGTTTCAACAGGGTATATCCTGTGCGCACTCGCTGGAGGGAGTAAAGGTTGTGTAACCAGCGGAGAATATCTCTGGATATTCTCCGCTAATATTGGAGAGGTATCAGGCTATTACATCGCGACGTTTCCCCTGAATTTCACGCAGCTTGTTCTCGGCCAGCCGTTCAATTTCTGTTAGCGGCACCCCTTTTGTTTCCGGCACATAACGAGAAATAAAGACATAGCAGACCAAATTAAAGACGACAAAAATCCACATCGAGAAAGCGCCGCCGAAGGTCTCCTGCAGCCAGGCGTTATCATTTATGACCGGGAACAACAGTGAGATGAGGAAGTTGGCTATCCACATCAGACTCACCGCCAGCCCCATCCCAAAACCTTTTATCTTTTCAGGGAAAACCTCAGAAATCAGTACCCATGCGCCAACGCTCCAGCTGACGGCAAACAGCAGCATAAAAAACAGGATGCCAAAGATGGTAATGTAGCCTGTATCGTGGGTGTACAAACCGTATGACGCGATCAACAGGCCGACAATTGAGCCGATGGTACCAATTTTCATAATCGGTATACGGCCATAGCGGTCGAACAGGATCATGCCGATAAAACTGCCCACCACATTACATACCGCGATAAAAATGGTCTGGAACATAACCACTTCGGTACTGCTGTTCTGCAACACCAGCGGCGCATAATAGTTCATTACGTTAACGCCTGTGAACTGTTGCAAAACGGCGATACAGCATCCAACCAACAGAATATAGCGGAGCACCGGCGAGCTTTTCAGGTTGGTGCGTTCTCCCCCGGCGACGTTGTCCTGTGAACGTACGGTTTCTTTCATGCTGTCAAAAATAGCGGCCACATCTGTGGCCGTTAATCCACTGTAGATCCGGGTAAGCACCTTTATCGAACGAGCTTCGCTGCGGTTGTTACGGGCGCACCATGCCGGTGATTCGGGTAGGAAAAGCGTAATCGCTAACATCGCAATGGAGGGTACCACTTGGGCAAAAAGCATAGTCTTCCAGCCCTGGGAAACCAGCACATCAGCAGGCATTCCTTTTGCTATCAGATAGTTGACTATAAACACGATAACCTGGCCAGATACCACGGAGATATTGTAAATGCCCAGCGCTTTGCCGCGAATTTCAGCAGGCGCCAGTTCAGACATATACATGGTGGATGCCGTTCCGGCCATCCCAACCGCAAAACCACACACAATGCGGGAAAGGGAGAAGATCATGAACGATTCACTCATCGCCGCCCCTAAGGAAGAAGCGATAAAAATGATCGCAATGATCAGAAGCGCAGGTTTACGCCCCAGTTTATCGGCAATTTTTCCACCGACCAGCGCGCCGATGATACAACCAATCACGATACTGGAAACGGCCCATCCGGTCTCGGTTGGCGTCAGTTGGTAATACTGCTGTAAAGGCAATACCACTCCGGTAATCACCGCCGTTGAATAACCAAACATCAATCCAGCCAGCGCCGCAATACAACACAGGACGTACACATAGGCCGAATTGTACTTACTTCTCTGAGACATAATCCCTCCCTTGCCTGTTGAGGAAACAACACACCAATGAAATTTTTCATTTTATTTTTGCATTCATTAGAAGAAAAATTCCATGCAAAAGATCACGAAATGGAGATGTTCCAGGAAAGAACAAAAAGTACGGCCCCTGACAAATTGAGTTCAGGTACTGTCGCGAAATCAATAAAATCAAGTAACTTCATCAAGATAGAGGAGAGCACTGCGTAAAACGCAGCATCTTAACGATAAAAAACGCCAGGATTATGAAATTCGAAATGTGATACCCATAACAAAACATAAGTTTCATTATTGATCGTTTTGAAATTAAAACATAGGTTGTGAAACGAGAGTTCTCAATAGCTATAAGATCGTCGGCAGCGCTACGGCAATGACCGACATAAGATGAATTTGTCTATTTGTTCACTAAATTCAAACAGATAGATGAAGTTTATTCTGGAGATAATCTACCTATGTCCACATCAGATAGTTGTTATAATACGGGTTACATATTACGCATCTGCGCGATTGCCGCACTGGGCGGAATATTATTTGGCTACGATACTGCTGTTATTTCAGGTGCGATTGGTTCACTGACCAGCTACTTTCATCTATCTCCTGCTGAGACCGGCTGGGCGGTTTCCTGCGTTGTGGTGGGGTGCGTTATTGGTTCGTTTAGCGCCGGATATTTATCCAAACGTTTTGGACGCAAGAAATCATTGATGGTTTCAGCGCTGTTATTCACTATTTCCGCAGTGGGCACCTCCCTCTCCTACACGTTCACCCATTTTGTGATTTATCGCATTATCGGTGGACTGGCAGTCGGCCTGGCGGCAACAGTATCACCGATGTATATGTCTGAAGTCTCACCGAAAAACATGCGCGGCAGAGCATTAAGTATGCAGCAGTTCGCTATCGTTTTCGGTCAGATTCTGATCTTCTACGTTAACTACAAAATAGCATCGATTGCAGCGGATACCTGGCTCATTGAACTTGGCTGGCGCTATATGTTTGCTGCGGGTATTATTCCCTGCATTTTGTTCTGTATTTTAGTCTTTTTAATCCCGGAATCTCCCCGCTGGATGATGATGATTGGTCGCGAGGAGGAGACGCTAAAAATACTGACCAAAATATCCAACGAAGAACATGCCAGACATCTTCTTGCCGATATAAAAACCTCACTGCAAAATGACCAACTAAACGCCCATCAAAAACTCAATTACCGCGACGGGAACGTGCGTTTCATCCTGATCCTGGGCTGCATGATCGCTATGCTGCAACAGGTAACAGGGGTTAACGTCATGATGTATTACGCGCCAATCGTCCTTAAGGATGTGACCGGTAGCGCCCAGGAGGCCCTGTTCCAGACAATCTGGATCGGCGTGATTCAGCTTATCGGTTCCATTATTGGCGCAATGATTATGGATAAGATGGGGCGTTTGTCGCTGATGCGTAAAGGCACTATCGGCAGCATCATCGGCTTGTTGCTCACCTCATGGGCGCTGTACAGCCAGGCAACCGGTTATTTCGCGCTATTCGGTATGCTGTTCTTTATGATTTTCTACGCGCTTTCCTGGGGCGTGGGCGCATGGGTGCTTATTTCTGAAATATTCCCTAACCGGATGAGGTCGCAGGGAATGAGTATTTCGGTCGGATTTATGTGGATGGCAAACTTTTTAGTTTCGCAATTCTTCCCGATGATTAATGAAAACCCGTATTTACTTTCGCATTTCCACGGCGCATTTCCAATGTGGATATTTGCCATCTGCTGCATCTTCAGTTACTTCTTTATCTGCCGTTACCTGCCGGAAACAAAAGGCATTTCGCTGGAGAAAATGGAGAGCGTAGTGTTAGCAAAACGCAGAAAAAAACTGCAGCCAATTCAAACCGAACGTTATTCTGATTAAGTTTCACCACAATGCCGATGATCGCTAAATACGATCATCGGCTTGTTTTTTTACTCCGTCGCCAGCGCCAGTGAAACCGCTAACGTTTGCGCCAGACACATGGACGCGACCTGAGAACGGAAACCATCGACCTGCGCTTCACGTACCACAAAACAGACTTCACTGAACGCTGCCAGCGGGCTGACCTGGCTATCGGTTATCGCAATATGGTGCGCACCGCGTTTCGCGCCAAGCTCGACTAATTCCACCACTTCCTGCGCGTAAGGCGAGTAGCTGATGGCAATAACGACATCGTCGGGGCTGACCATACTTAGCTGTTCAGAGAACATTCCGCCAATACCGTCAATTAAAAATGCCCGTCTCTCCAGATGACGCAATGCGTAGGTTAAATAACTGGCCACGCTAAACGAACGACGTAATCCAATCACATAAATATTGTCGGCTTTCGCTAACAGATTTACCGCCGCATCCAACTGCTCATTTTTAATCTGCACCGGTAATTGTTGTAATACCTGTGCATTCACCATTGAAAATAGCTTCAGAATTTCACCCGGCTTTTCCGGGGTAGGTTCCCCTTCATCCGCATTTTTCTGTCTGAACAGACGCGCCCGCTCGGTATAGCTTACTGTTTCCTCCATCAGGTGCTGGCGAAATACCTGTTTCATTTCATTAAATCCGCTAAAACCAAACGCATTAGCAAAACGAATCAGTGTCGAAGGGGGAACATCGGCATGTTGCGCGATGGAAGCTACCGTGTCAAAAGCAACGCTATTACTGTTATCCAGAATATACTGAGCAACTTGTTTAAGACGTTTGCTAAGGCTGTCATAGCGACTGCGGATATCATCCTGCAGTAAGGAAAGTTGAGTTTGATGTTTAGACATGCATGATACTCTAATAGAACGAAAATTTCGTAAATAACCATATTAGCACAAATGAACTGAACATACAGTTAACAACATTCAAATTGCGCTGTGGTTACCTTCAGTACAGAATTTGCTGGCGGGCTGGGTTCTGAGCAATCTGAATCTGACCGCATAAATGCGACAGGATCAGCATTGTTATGACTGGACGATGCCCGCAGCCAGGCGGCATCGCAAACGTTGAAAGGCAGAAGATGACGTTTATAAATCACGAAACCTTCATCTGTTATTGCGAACTGGCTCTTTTCGTCCCGCATACGGCAACCGGCGGAACACTCTTAGTGTATTACACTGATTACTTTAAGGATATGCGTCTACTCTTTTTCAATACTGAGCGGCAAATGATTTTTCAGTATTGCTTTAACGTCTCCCGGCGAGCGGAATGCGCTTTCGATGGCAAGATGCCCCATATAAAACAGCCAGCCACAAGGCTGGCTGACCGCATAGTCATTTAATACGCTGTTACGTTCTGAGCTTTTTTCGCCAGCCCATCCAGCAATTTCTGATGGATGCCGCCGAAACCGCCGTTGCTCATCACCAGGATGTGATCGCCAGGCTGTGCGGTTTTCACCACCATTTCCGCCAGCGTATCGACATCGCCACTCCAGTGAGCAGGCTGTACGCAGGCTTCAGCGACTTCCGCCACTTGCCACGGAATATGCGGCGGCTGCAGCAGGAACACTTCATCCGCACGCCCTAACGACGGCGCCAGGTCATCCTTGCATAACCCCATCTTCATCGTGTTAGAACGCGGCTCCAGCACTGCGATAATGCGCGCGGTGCCGCCCACTTTACCGCGCAGCGCCGCCAGCGTGGCCAGAATTGCCGTCGGGTGGTGAGCAAAATCGTCATACACCGTCACGCCGTTCGCTTCGCCGCGTAGCTCCAGACGGCGGCGGGCGTTAATAAATGACCCCAGCGCGCTGGCCGCTTCTGCGGGCGCGACGCCCACGTGGCGCGCGGCGGCAATCGCCATCAGACCGTTGTGCATGTTATGTTCGCCGACCAGGCCCCATTTCACATCGCCGACTTTTTCGCCGTCCAGCCACACTTCCCACTCGGAAGCATCCGTAGTCAGCTTCTTCGCCTGCCAGTGTCCCTGCTCGCCCACCAGCTCCTGCTCGCTCCAGCAGCCCAGCGCCATGGTCTGTTTCAGGTTGATGTCGTTTTCCGGCCAGATGATGCGCCCCTGCCCCGGCACGATGCGCACCAGATGGTGGAACTGCTTCTGGATCGCTTTCAGATCGTCGAAGATGTCGGCATGATCAAACTCAAGGTTGTTGAGGATCAGCGTCCGCGGGCAGTAATGCACAAATTTAGAACGTTTATCAAAGAACGCGCAGTCGTACTCATCCGCTTCGATAACAAAGAACGGGCTCTCTCCCAGGCGCGCGGAAACCTCAAAGTTGCCCGGTACGCCGCCAATCACAAAGCCCGGTTTGTACCCGCACGCTTCCAGTATCCAGGTCGCCATGCCTGCGGTCGTGGTTTTGCCGTGGGTACCGGCGACCGCCAGTACCCAGCGGTCGCGCAACACAAAGTCGTGCAGCCACTGTGGACCAGACATAAAGGGAATGTTTTTTTCCAGCACCGCTTCCACGCACGGATTCCCGCGCGTCATCGCATTGCCGATAATCACCAGATCCGGCTGCGGATCGAGCTGGCTGGCGTCATAACCCTGGATCAGATCAATGCCTTGCTTCTCAAGTAAGGTACTCATCGGCGGATACACATTGGCGTCCGAACCCGTTACTTCATGACCAAGCGAGCGAGCCAGCATCGCCAGCCCCCCCATGAAAGTGCCACAAATTCCCAAAATATGAATGCGCATACGTCACTATCCTTTTTTTATCTGCGAGCCATTTTACGCACATGTCTGGCAAGTGAGAAACGCATTTCAGGTAAATCTGTACTTTGCTGGCGCGATTCACCTGAGCGCATCATCTGAAATGTTTGTTAAGATTGTTACGGTCGCTTTACTCCAATCAATTGCAGGGAAAGTGTTATGAAAACGTTAGGTGAATTTATTGTCGAAAAGCAGCACGAGTTCTCTCAGGCTACCGGTGAGCTCACTGCTTTGCTGTCGGCAATAAAATTGGGCGCCAAGATCATCCACCGCGATATCAATAAGGCCGGTCTGGTCGATATCCTGGGTGCCAGCGGTGCTGAGAACGTACAGGGCGAGGTTCAGCAGAAACTCGATCTGTTCGCGAACGAGAAACTGAAAGCTGCACTAAAAGCGCGCGATATTGTAGCGGGCATCGCATCGGAAGAAGAGGACGAAATTGTCGTCTTTGAAGGCTGCGAACACGCGAAATATGTGGTGCTGATGGACCCTCTGGATGGCTCTTCTAACATCGACGTTAACGTCTCTGTCGGTACGATTTTCTCGATTTATCGCCGCGTGACGCCCGTCGGCACGCCGGTCACCGAAGAAGATTTCCTGCAACCCGGCAACAAACAGGTCGCTGCGGGATATGTCGTGTATGGCTCGTCCACCATGCTGGTTTACACCACCGGCTGCGGCGTACACGCTTTCACCTACGATCCGTCGTTGGGCGTGTTCTGTCTGTGCCAGGAACGTATGCGTTTCCCGGAAAAGGGTAAAACCTACTCCATTAACGAAGGTAACTACATTAAATTCCCGAATGGCGTGAAGAAGTACATCAAATTCTGCCAGGAAGAGGATAGTTCAACAAGTCGCCCTTATACCTCACGTTACATTGGCTCTCTGGTGGCCGATTTCCACCGCAACCTGCTGAAAGGCGGCATCTATCTCTACCCCAGCACCGCCAGCCATCCGCAGGGGAAACTGCGTCTGCTGTATGAATGCAACCCGATGGCGTTCCTCGCGGAACAGGCCGGCGGCAAAGCAAGCGATGGTAAAGAACGTATTCTGGATATCATTCCGGAAAGCCTGCACCAGCGCCGCTCGTTCTTCGTCGGCAACCGCCATATGGTTGACGATGTGGAACGCTTTATCCGCGAATACC
The DNA here is from genome assembly GCF_000006945.2 of Salmonella enterica subsp. enterica serovar Typhimurium str. LT2. Taxonomy (GTDB): domain Bacteria; phylum Pseudomonadota; class Gammaproteobacteria; order Enterobacterales; family Enterobacteriaceae; genus Salmonella; species Salmonella enterica. The sequence goes on along the minus strand of NC_003197.2, from coordinate 4,655,523 downwards.
CGGACGCGTAATTTTTACCACCATGCGGAATAACGCATGAAGCCGCCATTGGGCAATAACATGTCCGATGGCGGCGTTGCCTTATCAGGCCCGTGATTTTTCCGGTTCTTAACCTTTGTCGTTTATGCTCCGCAACGACGCGCCAGATGAGGCGGAAACGAAAACAAGCGAAGACTTTCGGCGTGAGTTGGCTATAATACTCGCCACTTGTTTGTCATAAATTCAAAGGAAACAGACATGAGCTTACTCAACGTCCCGGCGGGTAAAGAACTGCCGGAAGATATCTACGTCGTTATCGAGATCCCGGCTAACGCAGATCCGATCAAATACGAAGTTGACAAAGAGAGCGGCGCGCTGTTCGTTGACCGCTTCATGTCCACAGCGATGTTCTATCCGTGCAACTACGGTTACATCAACCATACCCTGTCTCTGGACGGCGACCCGGTAGACGTTCTGGTCCCGACGCCGTACCCGCTGCAGCCAGGCGCCGTCATCCGTTGCCGTCCGGTTGGCGTACTGAAAATGACCGACGAATCCGGTGAAGATGCGAAACTGGTTGCCGTACCGCACACCAAACTGAGCAAAGAGTACGATCACATTAAAGATGTGAACGATCTGCCGGAACTGCTGAAAGCGCAGATCACTCATTTCTTCGAGCATTATAAAGATCTCGAAAAAGGCAAATGGGTGAAAGTTGACGGTTGGGACAACGCCGAAGCGGCTAAAGCGGAAATCGTTGCCTCCTTCGAGCGCGCAGCGAAGAAATAAGTTCGCTTTTACATAAGCGTCAAGATAAAGGCTCTCATAGTAATGAGGGCCTTTTTATTGGCTAATGAATAGAACACAGTTTTTATCATTATTAATTTAACATTCACGGAATGAATAATACTTTACCTGATTTTTTATTAAAAAGGGTTGAATACGCTCACGGTTTCTCTAAAAAGCTTAAGATAATAATTGTTTTGTGAATGCTCCCAGACTCCCATGGACTTACGCCCTAAATATTAGCAAGCGCTAAAGTCTTATTTAGTGCATAAGCCCGATTACCTTTTTAATAAGGTATCCTAAGCTCTCCCTACCAATAACCGTATTTTTAATCCAACATAACATCCGCTCAAAACACACTTTTTAATATATTTTTAAGGGCTGCCATAATTATTTACTATTTTAAGAGATTATGATGAAAAATGATATATTAATTACCGGTGGACATATCATCGATCCCGCTCGTAATATTAATGAGATTAACAATTTACGCATCATTAACGATATTATCGTTGATGCCGATAAATATCCTGTAACTTCGGAGACCCGGATTATCCATGCCGACGGCATGATCGTTACTCCCGGTCTTATCGATTATCACGCGCATGTTTTTTATGACGCGACGGAAGGCGGCGTCAGGCCTGATATGTACATGCCGCCGAATGGCGTCACCACCGTCGTGGATGCAGGTTCTGCCGGTACGGCAAACTTTGATGCCTTCTACCGAACGGTGATTTGCGCCAGCAAAGTTCGAATCAAAGCGTTTTTGACCGTGTCGCCGCCGGGCCAAACCTGGTCACAAGAAAATTATGATCCTGACAATATTGATGAAAATAAGATCCACGCGCTGTTTCGTCAGTATCGCAACGTTCTTCAGGGATTAAAACTCAAGGTTCAGACTGAGGACATTGCTGAATATGGCTTAAAACCGCTGACTGAATCCCTTCGTATTGCCAACGATTTAAAGTGTCCCGTGGCAATACACTCGACTCATCCCGTCGTTCCCATGAAAGAACTTGTCTCCTTGCTACGCCGAGGCGATATTATCGCTCATGCGTTTCACGGCAAAGGTAGCACCATTCTTACTGATGAAGGCGTGGTCTTAGCCGAAGTCCGTCAGGCAAGGGAAAGAGGCGTTATATTTGATGCCGCCAATGGTCGCAGCCATTTTTCAATGAACACGGCACGCCGGGCCATCGCCAATGGCTTTCTTCCGGATATCATCAGTAGCGATCTCTCAACCATCACTAAACTCGCCTGGCCTGTTTACGCCTTACCATGGATTTTATCGAAATATTTAGCACTCGGCGTCGCGCTTACCGATGTCATTAACGCCTGTACCCATACCCCAGCAGTTTTAATGGGTATGGCAGCAGAAATTGGTACGCTGGCCCCTGGGGCATTTGCCGATATCGCCATCTTTAAATTAAAAAACAGGCATGTTGAATTTGCCGATATTCATGGTGAAACGCTCACGGGGACGCATGTGCTGGTACCACAAATGACCATAAAATCCGGTGAGATATTATTTCGTCAAATTGATTTTGGCGCGCGGCCAAACGGAGTTGAAAAATGACCTCAATGCAAAAATGGCTACGGATCGGCGCGACATTAATGTTCGGCCTTTTTGTTGCTTATCTTGACCGTTCTAATCTTTCCGTTACGTTACCTACGATTACACACGACCTGAATATTGATGGCGCAACGGCCAGCATTGTATTAACCATATTTCTTATTGGCTATGCCTTTTCAAATATTTTTGGCGGCGTATTTACCCAGCGATACGATCCGAAAAAAATAGTCATTCTGATGGTGCTAATCTGGTCGATTGCGACCGTTTTTGTCGGATTTACCTCGTCAGTGTACGTTATTTTGATTTGTCGGCTGGTGCTTGGCATTACCGAAGGCATTTATTGGCCGCAGCAGTCCCGCTTCGCCAGCGACTGGTTTTCAGACAAAGAACGGACGCAGGCGAACAGCATTATCCAGTATTATGGACAGTTCCTGGCATTAGGCCTGGGATTTATGATTTTGTCCCCGCTGGATGCTGCCTTCGGTTGGCGAAATGTTTTTATTATCACTGGTGTGATCGGCATTGTTGTTGTGGTTCCACTTTATATAACAATGCTGAAAAAACAGGAAGAAGCGCCTTATTATCGTGCGCCGGCGCCAACAGAGAAAACTAAACTTACCCTGGAATCGCTGGGCGGAACCCCCTTCCTACTCCTTATTTTTACCTACATCACTCAAGGGATGTTGTTCTGGGGAATTACGTTATGGATACCCATGGTTGTCAATTCTCTCGGCTATACCGGATTCAGTAAAGCATTGGTCAGTTCTCTGCCTTATCTGACTGCGGTTATACTGGCAATCCCTATCTCATGGATCAGTGATAAGACACAAAAACGTGTACTTATTGCTTCACTGGGCCTACTAATCCCCGGCGTGATGTTATTTCTCCTGCCATTTGTCGATGCGCCGGGCTTTAAAATCACGCTCATTACCCTGGCGATGGGTTATTATGCCGCCAGCTTTACCCCCAATATCTGGTCGATTATCCAGTCGAACGTTAAACCCCATGCGATTGGCCCAGCCTCCGGTATTATTAATGGCATCGGCGCCGGCGGCGGCGGTACGTTGGCAGGCCTTATGGTCGGCTATTTTTACCGGACAACCGGCAGCTACATGCAGGGATTTATGGTTCTCGGATGCATTGTTATCCTGGGCGGCGCGTCATTATTGATCTACGGCAGAATAAGAGCTCACCATGCCCGGCGCTAGCGCCATCAGCCAGAATGTAAAAAACAACGCCACCCGAGGGTGGCGTGTTCAGTTCAGGGCTGGTTTCTGTCTAACCAGTCACCGCTTTCAATCAGAGTTAACCCATCAACAGGACGTTGATATACATACATCCATGCGCTGCCGTAAGGCGTCTGGATTAACTGGCGTGCGTATTCACCGCCCCTGGTGCGCAAAGCATCAAGTTCGGCCAGCGTGGCGTTATCAATTCGATAAACTTCACCGTATACCGCTCCGTTTCCCGGAACTGCGCCTGGATAGTGGCCCAGACTATACAACTGGTAGTTATCGATACGGTAATCGCCAAGCAATTGGGCATTGGTCATCCAGTGACTGTTGCCTTGTTTCTGTCGTAAACTGCCATAGACAAATATTCGCATTGCTAAAACTCAAACTGATAGAGCAAATCAAGTGCCTGATCTACGCCAGACACTGCTTCCAGATATAGCTTAGGCATCAGGCGATAACGTAACGTGAGCGTCGCCAGAGAGTCAAATATCCCTACACCATACTTCACCTGTAGACCCGGCAGTACATAGCCGCTGACCACAACCTGGGACGAATCGCCCACCCCTTGCGTGTCCAGCGCCAGATTACTTACACCGAATGTCTCTCCGATTTTACCCACAACCTGACCACTTTGCGCAACCCCCAGGCCAATAAGCATGGAGGTCATCGCTGCGCTATCACTCTGATTGCTGTCCAACCCCTGCCCACGCAGCAGATAAGAAAGCGCTTCAGCCTGCGGCATCGCCGGATCGGAGAAGATTTCCGCTTTGGGTTCATCAGCTGTGCCTGTGACGCGCACGCCCGCAATAACATCGTCTTCGGTGGCGTCAGGGTTACGGATCGCTTCGATATTGAGCAGCGGCTGATCCGGCGGGCCGGAGAACAGCAGCTCGCCTTTACGGACAAGCAGGTCCTGGCCGTAGGCGCGGAATCGGCCGTCAGGAATATTGATTTGACCATTTAGCCCCAGCCCCTGCTTATCCTGCGCGACTTTCAAATCGCCGGTCAAACGCGCTTTAAGCCCGAAGGCGTCGATGCGCACGTTGTTGCCGACGTGGACCGTCAGATTACTGTTGATGGGAATAGACGCTGTCTGCGGCGTTTCTGGTTGCAGGTCATTGTTGAGCATAACCACATCGCTGGAGACGCCGACCGCGCTCTCCGGCAGGTCGTGCACCACAATTCGCGCCCACGGAACGTCCACACGCCCATCCAACGTGAACAGCGAAGGCGTCGCGTCAAAGACCACATCCGGCGAGACATCCAGGCGCACCATCGGCGGAACGGTAATCCGCACCCGGCTGCCTTTCGCCGTCACCCGCGCGCGCCAGTTGTCAATCTGACTCCAGTCGGCGTTGCCGTTCAGGTTAATTTGCCCTTGTTGTGTTCGCACGATACCGGCGAGCGTCGAACGCGTACCGCTAAAGTTCATGGTGAGCTGGCTCGGCTGCATCTCAAACGGCATAAAGTTACCGTCAATATCCAGCGCGCTAAGCTGCAACTGACCAAACAACTGCGGGCTTTGCACATCGCCGCCCAGACGTAGCCTGGCGTTTAACATTCCCGCCGCTTTTTCGCCGCGCGAAAAGACAGGGTTGACCATCGCCAGATTGAGATTGCGCATGTTGACGTTACCGCCGAGATTGCGCCGCCCCTGAGGATCGGTTACCTGCACCTGGCCATCGAATTGACCATTGTTCGTCAGGCGAATCAGCCATCCCAGCTCGGCGCGATTATTGTGCAGATCGGCGCTGAGGTTCAGCGTCTCAAACGCGACCGGTAACGGCGCGTCATTGACGGTCTGCGTGACCTTCACATTACGACCGGAAAGCGTGACCTTCCCCTGCGGCAATCCCTCCTGGGTGGTGTCCCACGACACATCCGCTTTCCCGCTAAAGATCCCACTGGCCTGAGTGGTATCAGGCATAAATGGCTTCAGCATCGCCAGATCAAAGCGGTTGAGATTGACCACCGCCCGTCCTGCGGCGCCCGCATCAATGGTTTGCGGGATGCACAGCTCGGCGTTCGGGTTCAGCCAACAATGCGGCCCGATACTGATTTTCTGTTCTTTATTACGGTAGTCCAGCGCAATCGCGCGGGTCAACGACCATGGCCCCACTGGCGTCTGGAAACGGGTGTCGCTTAACGTCCCTTTCCAGCGCGCCGCCTCGCGATCGAAGCTGCCTGTCAGGGAGAGTTGACCGGATACCGGTTCTCCCTGAACACGGAGCTGTAGCTGATGCTGCTTCTCGCTGCCTTTGGCGTCAAGCGTCACCAGATTGATATTAACGTCGGGCTGCGAAATCCGCTCTACGCGAACGTTGAGATGGCCCGCTATCTGATCGGTGGATTTAATATCGCCCTCAATGCGCGCCTGGGCGACAGACAGCTCCTGCCAGCGCAAGCCGCGGGCGGTGATATCCGCCAACAGCTGCGGCGCTTCTACCGTACCGCGGACTTTAACGATTCCTTTTGCCATGCCGCCCAGTCCTGGCAGCGCATTATCCAGCCCTGGCGCATCGATGGCGGCGTCAAGATTCAGCTCCTTAACGCCAAGCTCGCCTTTTATATCGGCGCTGTTTGGGCCCAGCGCAAAGTGCAGCCCCGGGATCGTCCACTGCATGTAGCTGTTGCCCTTTAGCGTCCCGTTAACGTTAACGCTGTTCTGCTTCACATTGCCGGTCAGCTTGAGCTCCGGGACATCCATCTGCCAGGTGCCGCCGTAGAGGCTGCCTTTGGTTTTCATGACGCCGTTAAGCTTCGCGGGCCAGTCCGGAATCTCTTTAGCGGTATTGATGCCATTCAGCGTCAGTTCGCCACGCCAGCTAATCGCCTGCTGCCAGTCCACCAGCGCTTTCAGTTCGGTTTTTCCCTCCAGAGCGGCGACGGTGAGTTTATCGAGATTAATCTGCCGCTCATTCCCTTTGGCATCCAGCGTGATGGTCGCCGGCGGAATATCTTGTCCTTTCACGGCGGTTCGCATCGACAACGTATAGTCGGTCATCTTACCGCTCAGTTTGAGCTTCAGATCGTCAGCCTGAAACTGGGTATCACCCGTCAATGGCCAGGCAATGCGTTGGCTGACGACTTCAAGATTGAGCGGTAAACCGGCCTCCGCCAGCCGCGTCTGGGCGCGAAGCGCGACATCCATCGGCCCGGAAAGGTTCACCCCGACCTCCAGTTGTTCGCGTAACGCGCCGCCGACCTTGAGTTTTATCTTTTCACCCTTTAGCGGATCGATATTCAGCGTACTGTTGAGCGTAATATCAACCGGCCAGTTATTGGCGAGCTGCGCCGTACCGGAGGCTTTCACCGTGCCCTGGTTGGCGTCGATATCCAGAGTATCCAGCTTCATATTACCGTCGATACTGCTGACTTTAAGCAGCATCGTGCGCACCGTCAGATCGGTATCGCCGGTGATGCGTAGCTGCTCGCCGCGAAATGACTCGATATTCAGATTGAGCGGCAGGTGAACATCGGTCATCTCCGGCATTACCGGTTTTGCAAACAGATCTTTTAGCGTTTCGCCAAGCGGCTTTTCATCCGGTTGAGGTTTCTCGATTTTGGGTTCAACCACCTCTTCCTGCGCCACGTCAGCGACCTTCGGCAGCGCGATCAGCAGTCCCTGAAGCCGCGTCGGTTTCAGGGTCAGGTTTTTCTCCTGCCATGCCAGCCCGGAGGTAAAATCCAACACCGAAACGGTAGTGTCATCAATCTTGATATTGATGTTATTCAACGCCACGCGCGACAGCGTGATGGGCCAGGGCGTGGAGAGGTTCAGCGGCCCGCTTTCTTCCTCTTCTTGCGCCGGTTCGGAGGGCGGCATTTTTTTGCTGTCGATAGCGACATTAATATCTTTTAGCGCCAGATCATTGACGCACAGGCTACTGCGCCACAGGCAATCAAGCCCGATGGCCAGATGAATTTCGCCCGCATTCACCGCAACGCCCGGCTGCTCATAGCGGATATTTTTTAACGATAAGTCCCGCCAGCCGCCGGTGACCTGCCCAATCTCCAGCCCCGGCACCCAGCGGTTCGCCGCACTGAATACCAGATGCAGCCCCGTCGTCGTCCCGACCAGAAACGCAACGCTCGCCAGTAACACCACAATGAAAATCAACACGCCGAGGCTTATTTTCTTCCATAAACTCATAATTCAGGCCCCAGACCGATATAAAACTGTAAACCGTGTTCGTCTTTGTCGCCGACCGGTACGGCAAAATCGAGTTTGACAGGCCCAACCGGCGACGCCCAGCGCACGCCGACCCCGGTCCCGGTTTTGAAATCGCTACGGCGAATATCACTCACCGCCTCGCCGCTATCGACAAACACTGCCCCCCACCATTTACCGGTGACGTTATACTGGTACTCCAGCGATCCGGTTGCCAGTTTTGAGGCGCCTTTAAGATTGCCGTCGCTATCTTTAGGCGAAATAGATTTGTATTTATAGCCGCGAATACTGCGGTCGCCCCCGGCGAAGAAACGTAAATCCGGCGGAACTTTGTCGAAATCACCGGTTTCTATCCAGCCCAAATTGGCGCGCATCACAAAACGGTGGCGATCGTACAAAGTCCGAATCCAGACGTTTTGCGCCTGCAGCACGGAGAAATCCACGTCGGAGCCCCAGGCCGTATTCGAATAGTCTACTGAATAGCGCTGCGAATCGCCCCAGGTTGGCATCAGTCCCCCTCGCGAGCGGGTTCGGCTGATCATCACGCCCGGGTAGAACAGCATGGTGGTATTGGTGACGTTCCCCTGGGTAAAGTGGTCGAAACTCCAGCGCAGATTAATCGCCCGCTGCCAACCACTGGAAAGGTCCCAGTAACGCGACACGGCAAGCGTGGTCGAGTCCTGCTCCGTATCATTCAAATCGGTACGTTTAAAACCGCCCTGTACCAGATAGTATTGCTCCAGCGGGTTTTTCAGCAGCGGCATTTTATAACTAAAATCCAGCACCTGTTCCGGCGCAGAAATACTGGTGCTGGTGGTCAGGCTATGACCGTAAGAGTTCATCCACGGTTTTTTCCACGACGCTTTCACGCGCGGCCCGACGTCGGTGGAGTACCCCACCCCGGTTTCAATCGTGTTTTCGGTTCGCGGCGATACCACGCCTTTTAACGGCAGAATTTTTGTTTTACGCGATTTCTCAAATTCCGGCGCCACCACGACAGAATTAAACCATCCGGTAGCGGAAAGTCGGCGGTTTAGTTCCGCCAAATCTTTCGATTCGTACTCATCACCCTCTTTAAACGGCAACAGATTTTGTAAATATTCATCACGAATCTGCGAACCTTCGAAGGTGACAGGTCCGAAGCGATAGCGCTCACCGCTATCATAATCAATATCCCAAAACGCCTGATGGCGGCCCAGAGCAATTCCCAACTGACTTTTAATGAATTCGCTGTCGAAATAGCCTTTACGTAGCGACACGCTGGTTAACGACTTTTTAAAATTGTCATAGTCTCCCTGGTTCAGCACCGTGCCGATTGCCGGACGCGTTTTCAGTAAGGCCAGATAATCTTTGTCCGTGCGCGCGCCGCCGCGTAAAATGACTTCTGTACCGCCAATCAACACCGGCTGGCCGGGCGTAACCCTGGCGATTAATACCTGCCGTCCTTTCGCAGGCGGTGGAAGCAAGTCGAATTTGATAGTGGGTTCGTAATAGCCTAACGCTTTAAGCCCTTCGCGAATCGCATCATCAACTCGGGCGCGAAAGCGCCGATCCGGCGTCACCTCATCGCTCTGAATCGTAGAGAGCTGTGCGCGAACGTTTTTTTCCAGCTCTCCGGATAGCCCTTCGACTTTCAGACGAACATTTGCGGCTACCGCAGAACTGCTCAGGCACAGTAAGCTAACCCAACATAACTGACGGATATGTGGCACATTTTCTCCTGAATATCCCCTATTCCCACCCCTGGAAAAAATCACACTACCGCTCCGCGGCTTAACATAAAATCAACAATTTCGATTGAAAAGCAGACGACTGCCCAAATATTTCTTATGGTTAAATCCAGATACATTAATGTTGTTATTGTGTGCAAAGATGCGTCTCGTTACAACCTTAACGCCAATTAACGCTTTCGGGAGAATAGCTCATGAGTTTATTTGATAAAAAACATCTGGTTACTCAAGCAGATGCGTTACCAGGACGCAACACCCCGATGCCGATCGCCACTCTGCATGCGGTAAATGAACACTCTATGACCAATGTCCCTGCCGGGATGGAGATCGCCTACTTCGCTATGGGCTGTTTCTGGGGCGTAGAACGTTTATTCTGGCAATTGCCCGGCGTATATAGCACCGCGGCAGGGTATGCAGGCGGTTACACGCCTAATCCAACCTACCGGGAAGTCTGCTCCGGGCAGACCGGTCATGCCGAAGCGGTACGGATAGTGTACGATCCTGCCGTTATCAGTTATGAGCAGCTTTTACAGACCTTCTGGGAAAATCACGATCCGACGCAGGGGATGCAACAAGGTAACGATCACGGTACGCAATACCGTTCTGCGATTTATCCCTTAACGCCGGAACAGAATGCCGCCGCTCACGCCAGTCGCGAGCGCTTTCAGTCGGCAATGACCGCCGCCGGAGACCATCGCCCTATTACCACGGAAATCGCCCATGCGACGCCGTTTTACTACGCCGAAGATGAACACCAACAGTATCTGCACAAAAATCCATATGGTTACTGCGGGATTGGCGGGATCGGCGTTTGCCTGCCGCCTGACGCGTGACGACGCTGGCGTAGGGGGAACTTGTCGGAGTTGAAAATGAACCCTCTGGCGACTTTACAGTAGCTTACGCTATACTAGCCCTGAACTTATCGGCTCACTGCTACGAGCCGGTTTTCATTAAACGTTACCACACGGATTTATAAACTTCCCTTCCGAGGATCTGGCGTTTCGCCGGATAAGATATGTTAAACAGTATATTCATTATATTCTGCCTGATCGCTGTAAGTGCGTTCTTCTCCATCTCCGAGATCTCGCTTGCCGCATCACGTAAGATTAAACTTAAGTTATTAGCTGATGAAGGCAGTATCAACGCACAACGCGTATTGAAAATGCAGGAAAATCCCGGCATGTTTTTCACCGTTGTGCAAATTGGCCTGAACGCCGTCGCTATTCTTGGCGGTATCGTCGGCGATGCGGCATTTTCGCCCGCCTTTTCCGCCCTCTTCTCGCACTATATGTCGCCAGAACTCTCCGAGCAGCTGAGCTTTATTCTCTCTTTCTCGCTGGTGACGGGGCTGTTTATCCTGTTCGCGGATTTAACCCCGAAACGCATCGGTATGATTGCGCCAGAAGCTGTGGCTTTGCGTATCATCAACCCGATGCGCTTCTGCCTGTTCGTTTTTCGCCCGCTGGTGTGGCTGTTTAACGGCATGGCAAACAACATCTTCCGCCTGTTCAAAATTCCAATGGTGCGGAAAGACGACATTACTTCTGATGATATTTACGCAGTGGTGGAAGCCGGCGCGCTGGCGGGCGTCTTGCGCAAGCAAGAGCACGAACTAATTGAAAATGTGTTTGAACTTGAATCTCGCACCGTACCGTCTTCTATGACGTCGCGCGAAAGTATCATCTGGTTTGATCTGCACGAAGACGAACAAAGCCTGAAGAAAAAGGTCGCCGAACATCCGCACTCAAAATTTTTGGTGTGTAATGAAGATATCGACCACATCATCGGCTATGTAGACTCCAAAGATCTGCTGAATCGCGTGCTGGCTAACCAAAGTATGGCGCTGAATAGCGGCGTGCAAATTCGCAATACCTTGATTGTGCCGGATACGCTGACCCTTTCTGAGGCGCTGGAAAGTTTCAAAACGGCGGGCGAAGATTTCGCGGTCATTATGAATGAATACGCTCTGGTCGTCGGTATCATTACGCTGAACGATGTGATGACCACGCTAATGGGTGACCTGGTCGGCCAGGGACTGGAAGAGCAAATTGTGGCGCGCGATGAAAATTCCTGGCTGGTTGACGGCGGCACGCCGATTGACGACGTCATGCGCGTGCTGGATATCGATGAGTTTCCGCAATCCGGCAACTATGAAACCATTGGCGGCTTTATGATGTTTATGCTGCGCAAGATCCCAAAACGTACTGATTCGGTGAAGTTTTCCGGCTACAAATTTGAAGTGGTGGATATCGACAACTACCGTATCGATCAGTTGCTGGTGACGCGTCTCGACAATAAAAGCAACGTACCGGCGCCGAAACTGCCCGATGCGCAAGGTAAAGAAGACAGCGCGGCCTGAAATCCGTTTGCCAGAAACATCAACGGCTCCTGATTCAGGAGCCGTTTTTTTTTACTTTTTTAACCTACTGCATAGCACTTTTGGTTACGCCATCTCAGTTTGCAGACGCATAACCTGACGGTTAACTTCAGACATCACAGACAAGTGCTGCTTGTCTCTCACTTTTGGGATAAGAATCTTACCCTTATCGAACTCAAAAGCGCCAACATCCTTGATATATAACCGTCCACGGAACAGGATCTTCACGTACTTCGCCACCTGTAGCGGGTTGTAGCGTTGGAAAATTTTCATTGTTGTCTCCTGCAGAGTATTACGCCCTTGCGATGCCACAATCGGCCCAACAGTTTTAAGGCGCAAATTTTAATGCCATATGACTATAGACCATATCTACGTCGTTTCCAGTGTGCATAAGTATATTTACCTTTTGATTACAGTTATTCAGAATTATCTAAACATCAGCTCATTTTTCTCAGTATATGCCTTCATTTTTCACAGGAAGTGTGCGCCCGCCCGCAAACTGGCATCCCCTTTGCGGGAAAAAGCATCAATCGCACATATGATTAACTATCGGCCCAAAGTGGTCGGATCACCTGCAAAAAAATAAAGAAGGAATGACCATGACCTTACGTAAAATTCTGGCGATGTCGTGTCTGCTACTCCCCATAATGGCTTGTGCGCATAACCTTGAAGTTAACCAACGGGTGCCGCCGGTAGGCATTGCCGACCGTGGCGAACTGACGTTGAATAAAGATGAGTTTAGTTATAAAAACTGGAATAGCGCGCAGCTGGCGGGAAAAGTGCGCGTCCTGCTGCACATTGCGGGTCGAACGTCAGCGAAGGAAAAAAACGCCACGCTGATTGAAGCGATTAAATCAGCCAAGCTCCCGCATGACAGATACCAGACGACCACAATTGTGAACACCGATGATGCGATCCCAGGCTCCGGTATGTTCGTGCGTAGCAGTATAGAAAGTAATAAAAAGCTCTACCCGTGGTCGCAATTTATTGTCGACAGCAATGGCGTGGCGCGTAACGCCTGGCAATTAAAAGAAGAGGGGTCCGCCGTCATCGTGCTTGACAAAGACGGTCGGGTTCAATGGGTGAAAGATGGCGCGTTAACCCAGCAAGAGGTACAGCAGGTGGTCGACCTGCTGCATAAGCTCCTCAGTAAATAGTCACCCGGAAGCCGGGGTTAAGGAACGATTCACGAGGGGTATAGTCCAGCGTTTTTCCCTGCCAGTCGTGAACGTGCGCCCCGGCTGCAACGGCAATGGCATGACCTGCGGCAGTGTCCCAGACGCTGGTCGGCCCAAATCTGGGGTAAAGCTGCGCCTGGCCTTCCGCCACAAGGCAGAATTTCAGCGAGGAACCAATAGAGGTTGTCTGATGTTCGCCAAGCTGTTGGAGATATTCGGTGAGTTCATCATCCGTATGCGAACGGCTAATCACCACCAGCGGCGGGCGGGCATCCCGGACCTGAATCTGCTTACGCACCCCGCACTCCTCTTTCCAGGCCTTACCTTCCGCCGCGTAGTACATCACTTTCAGCACCGGCGCATAGACCACGCCCAACACCGGCTTGCCCTGCTCAATCAGCGCGATATTGACCGTGAATTCGCCATTGCGCTTGATGAACTCCTTGGTGCCGTCGAGCGGATCGACCAGCCAGTAACGCTGCCAGTGCTGGCGCACTTCCCAGGCGGGCGGATCCTCTTCTGAAAGCACCGGAATATCCGGCGTGAGCGTGCGTAACCCTTCGAGAATCACGGTATGTGCGGCGATATCCGCCGCAGTGACTGGAGAATCGTCCTGCTTGCGGGCGTACTCCATCGGTTTGGCTCCATCATAAACCTGCATAATGGCATCGCCCGCGTTCCGTGCAAGCTGGCATACTTGTTCTAACATTCTCCACCTCTTTATGACGGGGGCGTTAACTCGTTGTTTTACTTATACCCGATCGTTAAGGGTTCCGCCAACTGTGATACCGTCAGCGGTTTTGATAATAGCTTTCATGGCATGATTCACCTTTCTGTGAACACTCGCAAAAAATCGGCCGGATGGGGCGGTTTCGCCTTCTTCTGGCGACGGTTGGAACGATATCGGGTTTCACTGTTTGTCATCGCTATTTTTCACTATCCGGCTTTTCTATTGCGTTCTTAAAAGGTGCCTCTGATGATTAAGTTTAGTGCAACGCTTCTGGCTACGCTGATCGCCGCCAGCGTGAATGCGGCCACCGTCGATCTCCGTATCATGGAAACTACTGATTTACATAGCAACATGATGGATTTCGATTATTACAAGGATACCGCAACCGAAAAATTCGGATTGGTACGTACCGCAAGTTTGATTCATGCCGCCCGAAATGAAGTCAAAAACAGCGTGCTGGTGGATAACGGCGACCTGATTCAGGGGAGCCCTCTGGGCGATTATATGGCGGCAAAAGGGCTCAAAGACGGTGACGTTCACCCGGTCTATAAAGCGCTCAACACTCTGGATTACGCGGTTGGAAACCTCGGCAACCATGAGTTTAATTATGGTCTGGACTATCTGCATAACGCGCTGGCTGGCGCGAAATTCCCTTATGTTAACGCCAATATTATCGACGTTAAAACCCAAAAGCCGCTCTTTACGCCTTATCTGATTAAAGAGACGAGCGTTATTGATAAAGACGGCAACCCGCAAACTCTGAAAATCGGCTATATCGGCTTTGTTCCGCCGCAAATCATGATTTGGGATAAAGCGAACCTGAGCGGCAAAGTTACCGTCAATGACATTACGGAAACCGCCCGGAAATATGTGCCCGAAATGCGCGAGAAAGGCGCTGATATCGTGGTAGTCATTGCTCATTCAGGTCTTTCTGCCGATCCGTACCACAGCATGGCGGAAAACTCGGTTTATTACCTCAGCGAAGTTCCTGGCGTCGACGCGATTATGTTTGGCCACGCTCACGCCGTCTTCCCCGGTAAAGATTTTGCCGACATCAAAGGCGCGGATATCGCCAAAGGTACGCTTAACGGCATTCCTGCGGTAATGCCTGGCATGTGGGGCGACCATCTGGGAGTGGTCGATCTGGTGCTCAATAACGACAGCGGCAAATGGCAGGTTACGCAGGCGAAAGCGGAAGCGCGGCCTATCTATGACGCCGCCGCTAAAAAGTCGCTGGCGGCGGAAGACAGTAAGCTGGTCGGTATTCTGAAAGCCGATCACGATGCCACCCGCGAGTTTGTCAGCAAGCCCATCGGTAAATCCGCCGATAATATGTACAGTTATCTTGCTCTGGTGCAGGACGATCCTACCGTACAGGTGGTGAATAACGCGCAAAAAGCGTATGTGGAACACTTTATTCAGGGCGATCCGGATCTGGCGAAACTGCCGGTGCTGTCCGCCGCCGCGCCGTTTAAAGTTGGCGGGCGTAAGAACGATCCTGCCAGCTTTGTCGAGGTGGAAAAAGGCCAGTTGACCTTCCGTAACGCCGCCGATCTTTATCTCTATCCGAATACGCTGGTGGTGGTGAAAGCCAGCGGCAAGGAGGTAAAAGAGTGGCTGGAATGTTCTGCCGGACAATTTAATCAGATTGATATTCACAGCAACAAACCGCAATCGTTGATCAATTGGGATGGCTTTCGCACCTATAATTTCGATGTCATTGACGGCGTGAATTATCAAATCGATGTGTCACAGCCCGCCCGCTATGATGGCGAATGCCAGATGGTGAATCCGCAGGCGGAACGTATTAAAAACCTGACCTTTAACGGTAAGCCTGTCGACCCGAACGCTACGTTCCTGGTCGCCACGAATAACTATCGCGCTTACGGCGGCAAGTTTGCCGGCACGGGCGACAGCCATATCGCCTTTGCGTCTCCGGATGAAAATCGCGCCGTGCTGGCGGCATGGATTGGCGCAGAGTCAAAACGCGCGGGCGAAATCCATCCGGCGGCGGATAATAACTGGCGTCTGGCGCCAATCCACAGCGATACGGCGCTGGATATCCGCTTTGAAACATCGCCAGGCGATAAAGCCGCTGCCTTCATTAAAGCGAAAGGGCAGTATCCGATGAAGAAGGTTGCCGTCGATGATATCGGTTTTGCCATTTATCAGGTGGATTTAAGCAAGTAACGTGTGTCCCGTATGGCGCTGCGTTTATTCGGCCTGACTGGCAGGCCGAATAAAGCGCTAGCCGCCATCTGATAAACGTTCCCGCTGCGCCAATACCTGCGGCAAATTCAGTTCTATCCAGTCCGCCAGCGCGGCGACTTTATCACTCACCTGCTCGCCAAGCGGCGTCAGGCTGTACTCCACATGCGGCGGAACAACTGGATATGACACCCGGTTAAGAAATCCGTCCTGTTCAAGCGCCTGTAACGACTGCGCCAGCATCTTTTCACTCACGCCTCCCATCTTGCGGCGCAGGTCGCTAAAACGGTGTGTACCGTCGCGTAACGCCACCAGAATCAGTACGCCCCAGCGACTGGTGACATGTTTTAACACCTCACGGGACGGGCACTGTTCAGCAAAGAGATTGCCTTCACGCAACTGCCGGGAAAGAGTATGAGCGCGCATTGATACTTACCTTTTTGTACGTACTTACTAAAAGTAAGTTTAGGTGGTAGCGTAATAAAACACAAGACCAACACTGAGGAGTTCACCATGATTGCTATCACTGGCGCAACGGGCCAACTGGGCCAACACGTTATTGAAAACCTGCTAAAAACGACGCCCGCCAGCCACCTCGTCGCGATCGTCCGTAACCCGAAAAAAGCCGCCCCGCTCAGTCAGCGCGGGATTGCCGTTCGCCAGGCGGATTACGCTAACGAAGCCGCGCTGACCACCGCCTTACAGGGCGTTGATAAACTGCTGCTTATATCATCCAGCGAAGTGGGACAACGCACCGCGCAGCACCGCAACGTTATTCAGGCCGCCATTGCCGCGAAGGTGAAATTCATCGCCTATACCAGCCTGCTACATGCGGATAAATCGCCGCTGGCGCTCGCCGATGAACATATTGAAACGGAAAAGATGCTGGCTGAGTCAGGTATTCCTCACACGCTATTACGTAACGGCTGGTATACGGAAAACTACCTGGCGAGCGTCCCTGCCGCGCTGAAGCATGGCGTCTTTATTGGCGCGGCGGGAGAAGGGAAAATCGCCTCCGCAATGCGCGCTGACTATGCCGCCGCCGCCGCGCGCGTCATCCGTGAAGAGGGTCACGCCGGGAATGTCTACGAACTGGCGGGTGATGACGCCTGGACATTAAGCCAGTTGGCGGATGAACTTACTCATCAAAGCGGAAAAAAAATCGTCTACCAGAACCTGAGCGAAGTCGATTTTGCCGCCGCGCTGAAAGGCGCAGGCCTGCCTGACGGACTGGCGGATATGTTGGCCAATTCTGACGCTGGCGCGGCGAAAGGCGGCCTGTTTGATGACAGCCATACGCTGCGTAAACTCATCGGTCGCCCGACGACGACGCTCACAGAAAGCCTTCGCTCCGTACTGTAAATGTTAAAATTTAGTTAATTTATGTGGCATCCTCATAGACCTTCTCTGATAATGACGGAACGGTTTATGAGGAGAATCTGATGATTAGCGGCGTGCTATACGCCCTGCTGGCAGGGCTAATGTGGGGATTGATTTTCGTCGGCCCGTTAATCGTGCCGGATTACCCGGCCCTCTTACAGTCAATGGGACGCTATCTGGCGCTGGGGCTGATTGCCCTGCCGATTGCCTGGTTAGGCCGCACGCGGTTACGCCAGTTAACGCGCAAAGACTGGTCCACCGCCCTGTCGCTGACCCTGATGGGCAATGTAATCTATTACGCCTGCCTCGCCAGCGCCATTCAGCGAACCGGCGCGCCGGTGTCGACGATGATCATCGGGACATTGCCGGTCGTCATTCCGCTTTTCGCTAACGTTCTCTATAGCCAACGAGACGGCAGATTATCCTGGCGGCGTTTAGCGCCCGCGCTGGCGCTTATCGGTTTTGGCCTGCTGTGCGTCAATATTGCTGAACTTAGCCAGGGATTGTCCGATGTTAGCGGCTGGCGCTATGGTTCAGGCATTGTGCTGGCGCTGATTTCCGTAGCGTGCTGGGCATGGTATGCGCTGCGCAACGCCCGCTGGCTGCGGGAAAATCCCGACAAACATCCCATGATGTGGGCAACGGCGCAGGCGCTGGTTACGCTGCCGGTCTCGTTAATCGGCTATGCGGCGGTCTGTCTGTGGCTGAGTATCCAGAAACCGCTGTTTACCCTGCCCTTTGGCCCGCATCCCGCGCTGTTTATCGGTCTGATGATCGCCATCGCGGTGCTGTGTTCCTGGGTGGGCGCGCTGTGCTGGAATATCGCCAGCCAAAAATTGCCAACCGTTATTTTAGGGCCGCTGATTGTTTTTGAGACGTTGGCGGGACTGCTCTATACCTTCATTCTGCGCCAGGAAATCCCGCCATTCCTGACGTTAAGCGGCATTGCGCTCCTGGTGGCGGGCGTGGTCATTGCCGTGAGAGCGAAACCGGAAAAAGCGACCGTCGTTCCGGTCACGGAACGCTAATTTCATACTCGCTTAAATTATACGCACCCCGAAAGAGTTATAGCTTCGCCTTAAAGATGCATTTAAAATACAACTTATATTATTGCAAATGAGGTAACGGCTATGGCTTATCGCGATCAACCTTTAGGCGAACTGGCGCTCTCTATTCCCCGCGCATCGGCGCTGTTTCGCCAGTACGATATGGATTACTGCTGCGGCGGAAAACAGACGCTGGCGCGCGCCGCCGCGCGTCACGACGTCGATATTGACATCATAGAAGCGCAACTGGCGCAGTTGGCTGAACAGCCCATCGAAAAAGACTGGCGCGCCGTTCCGCTGGCGGACATTATTGACCATATCGTTGTTCGCTATCATGACCGACATCGCGAACAACTGCCGGAGCTTATTCTGCAGGCAACCAAAGTGGAACGCGTCCACGCGGATAAGCCAAACGTCCCACGCGGCCTGACAAAATATCTCACCGCGCTGCATGAAGAGCTTTCCAGCCATATGATGAAAGAAGAACAGATCCTGTTCCCCATGATCAAACAGGGTATGGGTCGCCAGGCAACGGGCCCGATAAGCGTAATGGAAAGCGAGCATGACGAGGCGGGAGAGCTGGTAGACGTCATCAAACACGTCACCAAAAATGTAACGCCGCCGCCAGAAGCCTGCACCACCTGGAAAGCGATGTATAACGGCATTAATGAGATGATTGATGATCTGATGGAGCACATCAGCCTGGAGAATAACGTGCTGTTCCCACGCGCGCTGGCCGGGGAATAATCGCCAGCCGGGCATTTTGCCGGATGGCGGCTGTAAACGGCGCCTTATCCGGCCTCCAAATCAACGTTACGCTGTAAGCCCGGTAAGCGCCAGCGCCACCGGGCAAAACAATTAACGCATTCCCGCCATCCGTTTCTTACCTATCAACAGCCAGCCCAGACCCAACGCGATAAACCACAGCGGCGTCACGATTAGCGCCTGGCGCGTATCGTCTTCCAGCGTCAGTAATACCAGCACGAATGCAAAGAACGCCATGCAGACCCAGCACATCAGCTTACCGAGCGGCATCTTATAGATGGATTTTTCATGCAGGTGGGGACGCTTTTTGCGGTACACCAGGTATGAACACAGAATGATGGTCCAGACAAACATAAACAGGATGGCCGAAACCGTAGTGATCATGGTGAATGCGCCAATCACGCTCGGGTTGACCATCAGCATAACCACGCCGCCCAGCAGGCAGATACAGGAGAAGGTCAGGCCTTTCGCCGGTACCGCGCGTTTCGATAGCTTAGCGAACGCTTTTGGCGCCACGCCTTCTTGCGCCAGGCCAAACAGCATACGGCTGGTCGAGAAGACGCCGCTGTTGGCGGAAGACGCCGCCGAGGTCAGCACGACAAAGTTGATCACGCTCGCAGCGGCAGGCAGACCCACCAGTACAAACAGCTCAACAAACGGGCTCTTATCCGGCACCACGGAACTCCACGGCGTCACCGACATAATGACAATCAGCGCAAAGACGTAGAACATGATGATACGGATCGGTATTGAGTTAATCGCGCGCGGCAGCGATTTTTCCGGATCTTTAGTTTCTGCGGCGGTAGTACCAACCAGCTCAATGCCCACGAAAGCGAACACTGCAATCTGGAAACCGGCAAAGAACCCGCTAATACCTTTCGGGAACCAGCCGCCGTCATTCCACAGATGCGCGAAAGACGCTTCAACGCCTGTCGGCGATTTAAAGTGCATCGCAATCATCACCAGCCCGACCACAATCAACGCCACAATGGCGACGATTTTGACCATAGCAAACCAAAATTCCATTTCACCAAACATTTTAACGGTGGCGAGGTTGAGGCTTAGCAGCAGGATCACTACCGCCAGCGAGGCGACCCAATCGGAAAGGCCGGGAAACCAGAACTGCGCGTAGGCGGTAATCGCCACCACGTCAGCCATACCGGTCACTACCCAGCAAAACCAGTACGTCCAGCCGGTGAAATATCCCGCCCAGGGGCCAAGCAGGTCGGAAGCAAAATCGCTAAACGATTTATATTCCAGATTCGAGAGCAGCAATTCCCCCATGGCGCGCATCACGAAAAAAAGCATAAAACCGATGATCATATACACAAAAATGATCGACGGTCCGGCGAGACTGATCGTTTTACCCGATCCCATAAACAGACCGGTACCAATAGCGCCGCCAATAGCGATAAGCTGTATATGACGGTTTGTAAGATTGCGCCGTAGCGACTGTTCAGCCGGAGCCTGTTCGTCGGCTGCGACTTTTACCTGATCTACCATGTTTTTCTTCCTGTACCTGTCTGTGTTGTGCGGGCTCTACGGCCTTTGGTCTATGATACGACGATCCTGTTATCAGGACTCATCGATATTAGGTAAGAATCGGCGGGATGAATACTAAGATTCAAATACAATGTTAATTTTATGTTTAAAATGAGTGTTATATCACTTTGATAATGCGAATTAGCTCACAAAAATACACGTAACGACGCCATTTGCAAAATAAAATATTGGCATCTGCTGAAGCCAGGGTTGCCGGATAAGGCGTTTACGCCATCATCCGGCAAACCCGGGGCGCTTACAGAATTTCCAGCAGTTCCACTTCAAACACCAGGGTGCTGAATGGCGGAATAGATGCCCCGGCCCCACGCTCGCCATAGGCCAGCTCCTGTGGGATAGTCAGTTCCCATTTGGAACCTACCGGCATCAGAGTCAGCGCTTCAATCCAGCCGGCGATCACGCCATTTACCGGGAATTCAGCCGGTTCGCCGCGCGCGACGGAGCTGTCAAATACGGTGCCATCAATAAGCTTACCGGTGTAATGCACGCGTACGCGGTCGGTACGCGCCGGAATCGCGCCTTCGCCCTGCGTCAGAACGCGGAACTGTAAACCAGACTCAGTACTGTTCACACCGTCTTTTTCGCGGTTTTCTTCCAGGTATTTCACGCCTTCGGCCGCCATCGCTTTGAAACGCTCACGACGCACCGCGTCCGCACGCTCATGAATTTCACGCAGCGCACGATGCACCACATCAACAGGAACCGCCGGGTGTTTACCTTCCAGCGCATCAGCAATGCCTGCAACCAGCGCTTCAGGCAACAGCCCTTCAAGACCGGATTCGCTGAGCTGCTGCCCTACCTGCAAACCAATGCCGTAGCTCGCTTGCGCTTCAATAGTGTCAAAAGTCGGGGTGGCCATTATTTTTCCTTCATCGGATATCAAAAAAGTAGCGGGCAGCATAACAGCCACGCTTCTTCTGGTAAAACTTTGTCTCAGGGAGGATGACAAATCGCAGGGAAAAAGAAACAATAGATTATCCGTATTGATGTCACGAAAGCGGATAGCACTACCAGTATCATAGCGTTAGCCATCTATACTCTATGATTAAGGAACGAGATGCGGAGCAGGAGGTAAACCATGCCCGGGCGCTTTGAATTAAAACCAACCCTGGCGAAAATCTGGCACGCGCCGGATAATTTTCGCATCATGGAACCGCTGCCGCCTATGCATCGTCGTGGCATTATCATTGCCGCTATCGTGCTGGTGATCGGTTTCCTGCTGCCCGCCAGCGAGACCAGCGACTCACCTGTCGTCACGCGGGAAGCGCAATTGGATCTGCAATCGCAATCACAGCCGCCGACGGAGGCCCAGCTTCAGGCGCAGCTGGTCGCGCCGCAAAACGATCCGGATCAGGTGGCGCCCGTTGCGCCGGAACCTATCCAGGAAGGCCAGCCGGAAGAACAAAACCAGCCGCAGACGCAGCCTTTCCAGCAGGATAGCGGCATCGGTCAACAGTGGCGCTCGTACCGGGTAGAGTCTGGTAAAACTCTGGCGCAACTGTTCCGTGACCACGGGCTGCCCCCGACAGACGTTTATGCAATGGCGCAGGTAGAAGGCGCTGGCAAGCCGCTGAGTAATCTCAAAAATGGTCAAATGATTAAAATTCGCCAGAATGCCAGCGGGGTGGTGACAGGTTTAACGATAGATGGCGATAACGGTCAACAGGTGCTGTTTACGCGTCAGCCTGACGGCAGTTTTATTCGCGCACAGTAACGCCGGCTGCGCCTTACCCCGTCTATACCCTATTCGTTCAGGTGAAGCATTACCGCTTCACCTTATTCACCCACCAAATCCCCGAACACACCAGCACCAGCGCAATCATGTATTTCCACTCCAATATATTCTCGCCGAGAAAAATAGCCGAAAGAGCCGCGCCAGAAACCGGGATCAGAAAGTTAAACGGCGCAATCATCCCCACGCGATTATATTTGAGTAAAATGCTCCATAGCGCAAAAGCGACCGACGAGAGCAGCGTCAGGTAGACTAAAATCGCCACCGACGAGAAGCCATGTATCGTCAGCGTACCGCCAAAAACGTAACCGCCAATGACCAGTACCAGACCGCCAATCCCCAATTGATAGCCAGTCATGACCATCGGATCGACCGTCTGCGAGAGACGTTTGCCATACAACGTGGCCGCAGAAAGAATAAACGCCGCCAGCACCACGGAGCCTTCTCCCGGCAGATTAAAGCTGAAATCCAGGCCGTTGCTGACGTTCACCACCATGACGCCCGCAAAGCCCAGAATACAGCCGAGCGTTTTGTTGTAGCTCAATCGGTCGTTCTGATAAATAAAGTGCGCCAGCAATACGCTGAAGAATGTGCCTGTCGCGTTCATGATTGAGCCTTTCACGCCGGAGGTGAACGCAAGGCCGATATAGAAAAAGAGATATTGCAGCGACGTCTGAGTCAGCCCCAGTAACGTCAACTGAGCAAACTGGCGCGGACGAAACCGACCAATCGGTTTACGCTGAAGCAGCGCGAACAGTAGTAGCAACCCACCCGCAAACAAAAAACGATAACCAGCAAAAACAATTTTAGAAGGGATATCATCGGTGGCTATCTGAAAGAGGTCATAACCGCTTTTGATGGCTGGATAAGCGCTGCCCCATAGCAAGCAACAAAATGCGGCACACACATAAACGACGTTTTTGCGGGCAAACGGGGAGGCCTGGCGTTGGGTATCCATTCTTTCACCAAGAAATTAAAATAATGTTTTATTTTTGATTATCGCGAAAAGAGGGGGAGATAGCCAGTCGAAAAGCGATGGGGTTAAAAAAGCAAAACGTCGGCGCTGGGCCGACGTTTCGTTGCTAGCAAAAACGAGAATGCCTGATTACTCAGCAACCACGTTGATGATAACTTTTGCGAATACTTCGCTGTGAACCTGGAAGTTCACTTCGTGTTCGCCAGTGGTACGCAGAACGCCGTTCGGCAGACGAACTTCGCTCTTAGCCACGTCAACGCCAGCCGCAGTCACAGCGTCAGCGATGTCGCGAGTACCGATGGAACCGAACAGTTTACCTTCGTCGCCTGCTTTAGACGCGATAGTAACGGTTTCCAGGGCGTTGATTTTCTCTGCGCGTGCATTTGCAGCAGCCAGAACGTCAGCCAGTTTAGCTTCCAGTTCAGCGCGACGTGCTTCGAAGTATTCAACGTTTTTCTTGGTAGCCGGAACAGCTTTACCCTTTGGTACCAGGAAGTTACGAGCATAGCCCGCTTTAACGTTAACCTGATCACCCAGGCTACCCAGGTTTGCTACTTTATCAAGCAGAATAACTTGCATTACCTTATCCTCTCAAAGTCGTATTAATGGACCGTGACCGATTACTGATGGCGATCAGTGTACGGCAGCAGAGACAGGTAGCGAGCGCGTTTGATAGCGCGAGCCAGCTGACGCTGGTATTTTGCACGGGTACCGGTGATACGGCTTGGGACAATCTTACCGCTTTCGGTGATGTAGTTTTTCAGCGTAGCGATATCTTTATAGTCGATCTCTTGAACGCCTTCCGCGGTGAAACGGCAGAACTTGCGACGACGGAAATAACGTGCCATATGGCTAGTCTCCAGAATCTATCAATTCAATCTGCTCGGCATGCAGAACCATTTTGCTCAGACCGTTCTTTGCCTTGTGGCAAGAAATAAACCCCTGAACGGTTATGCGGCTGCCGACCGTTATACTGTGAGTAATGGCCTGGTTTTCGTGTCCGCTAACAATAACGGGCATTTGGCACCACGCCTGCCGGTGAAAGCCGGCTTCCTCTTGCACAGAACGATGCTCAAGCACGAACTGGCAATGCGGAATTCCTGATGGACTGACCTTTCGAAGGGGGGCCCTGCACACGGTGCCGGACAACGCCAGACGGTTGGTCATCAGAAATTACTCTTCAGAATCCCCAGCTTCAGCATCATCTGCGGTTTCGTTAGCGAAATCATCGCGACGCTCACGGCGCTCGTCTTTCGCTTTAACCATCGGAGAAGCTTCGGTAACAGCGTGCTTAGTACGCATAACCATGCTGCGGATAACGGCATCGTTGAAGCGGAAGGTAGTTTCCAGCTCATCGATCACTTCCTGCGGCGCTTCAACGTTCATCAGAACGTAGTGCGCTTTGTGCAGTTTGTTGATCGGGTAAGCCAGCTGACGGCGGCCCCAGTCTTCCAGACGGTGGATCTTGCCTTCTGCGCCAGTGATGGCGGCAGAGTAACGCTCGATCATACCCGGAACCTGTTCGCTCTGGTCAGGATGGACCATAAAAACGATTTCGTAATGACGCATCGAATTGCTCCTTACGGATTATTCAGCCTCCTGTCTGGGTCAGCCGCGGCCCATGGAGGCAAGGAACGTGTTAAAGGTCGGCTGAAAAATGACGCGTTATAATACTGGCGCCTGCGGGCAAACTCAAGGTGATTGTACAATTATTTATCGTGCCGAACGTAACGCCTGTCCCGTCACATTTTGCTGCTGAGATATTAACTTCATATCGCATGCCACTATAAACGGCCTGTTGCGGCAGAGAAATTGACACTGTGGTCAGCGCACTTTTTTGCCACACAGGATTTCTTAAACATGGCGGCATACATCAATGGGTTGTTAATCAGGTAAAAAGCGACAATGCGATAATTTTTTGAACAACAGCATCAGAAAAGGTCGCCATCTCTGCGGCGGGTTATGGTTAAAATTAAACCAGAAGCGATTCACTAAAGGGGGATATCGCCAACCAGACCGCGCTGCTGAGGAGGTACTCTATGCGAGCCCGGATAATGTTATTTCTGGCTGCGCTTTTGCCTGGCATAACGGCAACGGCAGCCGTCGAGTTAAATAATCATCAGGCCAGAAATATGGATGATGTGCGCAGCTTAGGCGTAATCTACATCAACCATAACTTCGCCACGGAAAGTGAAGCCAATCTGGCGCTGAATGAAGAGGCCGACGTGCGAAACGCAATGTATTATCACGTCATACTTATCCGGGAACCGGGTAGCAACGGCAATATACACGCCAGCGCGAATATTTATCGCTAGCATCAGGAAAACCAACGAAAAAGCCATAGTTGATTTGCCCCCTGAGCAGGGGGCTTTTTTCGCGGAAAGATGGCTCCGGAATTAGACCTGTGACATCCCGATAATATTCACATTCCGGAGCTCATACTTCACTTCTGCCCGTAATACGCATTCGGGCCATGCTTACGCATGAAGTGTTTATTCATCAGATAATCGTCGATGGGATTCAGCGCCGGGTTAATACCGCGCGCAATCCACGCCATTCGCGCCACTTCCTCCATGACGACCGCGTTATGTACCGCATCGTGCGCATCTTTCCCCCAGGCGAACGGCCCGTGTTGATACACGACAATACCTGGCGTATGCAGCGGTTCCACCTCGCCCAGCGTTTCGATGATCACCTTGCCGGTGTTCAGCTCGTACTCGCCCTGCACTTCTTCTTCGCTTAACGCTCTGGTACAAGGAATATCGCCAAAGAAATAGTCCGCGTGCGTGGTGCCGAGCGCTGGAATAGCCATCCCCGCCTGCGCCCATGCCGTGGCGTGGGTGGAGTGGGTATGAACGACGCCGCCAAGCGACGGATAGCGTTGATACAGCGCCAGATGGGTAGCGGTATCGGAAGAAGGACGATAACGTCCCTCCACCACTTTGCCATCCATATCCACCACCACCATGTCATCTACCTTCATGGTTTCATAGGCGACACCGCTTGGCTTAATCACCACCAGCCCGCGTTCGCGATCGATAGCGCTGACGTTGCCCCAGGTAAAGGTCACCAGCCCATAACGGGGCAAATCCATGTTAGCGTCAAATACCTGCTGCTTGAGCTTTTGCATTAGGCTGCCTCCACCAGACCGGCGCTGGCCATGCGCGCTTTCACCCAGTCACGCGCTTTCGCTACCTCTGCCGCCGGGTTCTCTGCTGTTTCGCTCCACATCTCAATCAGATAGGGCCCGCAATAGCCACTCTGTTTGAGCGTTTCGAAGCAGCGTTCGAAATCGACAACGCCTTCGCCAAACGGCACATTTTTGAACACGCCGGGTTTAGTATCTTTGACGTGTACCGCGACGATATGCCCGATTCCCGCCTGTAGCTCCATCTGTACGTCGTTATCCCAGGCAGACAGATTGCCGATATCTGGATAGAGCTGGAACCACGGGTTATTGAGGTAGTGAGCATAGCCCAGCGCTTTACTGATGGAATTCATCAGCGGGTAGTCCATGATCTCCATCGCCAGTGTCACCTGGGCGCGGCTGGCCATATCAACGCTCTCTTTTAACCCATCGCGGAAGCGGCAACGCGTTTCGTCGTTGGCCTGCTGATAGTAAACGTCGTACCCCGCCAGTTGAATGACGCGAATCCCGACGTCCTGCGCAAACTGAATCGCTTTACGCATAATCTCCAGCCCCTGCGCCCGTATCGCGTCATCTTCGCTACCGAGCGGAAAACGACGATGCGCGCTCAGACACATGGACGGCACACGCACGCCGGTTTCAGCAACCGCGCTCACCAGCGCCAGGCGCTGCTCGCGACTCCAGTCGAGCCGCGCCAGTCGGGCGTCGGTCTCGTCCACCGACATTTCAACGAAGTCAAAACCCAGCGTTTTCGCCAGCCGCAGGCGCTCCAGCCAGCACTCCCCGGCAGGGAGCGCTTTTTCATAGATGCCGAGCGGAATTTGTTTCGACAGCATAGCCGCTCCTTAGCCCCACAGTTGGGCAATGGAGCGTTTGAACTGCCGTGCGGCTTCTACCGGCGATTCGGCATCGCGAATGCTGCGCCCCGCGATAAAGACATGGATCGGAATGCCTTTGAACAGCGGCAGGTCTTCCAGCGCCAGTCCGCCGGTCACGGTCACTTTAAAGCCCATATCGGACAGCCGCTTAATCGCGGTAATATCCGCCTCGCCCCACGCCACGCCTGCCGCCTGCGCGTCACGGCTGCGGTGATAAACCACTTGCTGAATACCCGCATCACGCCACTGCTGCGCCTGTTCCCAGGTCCAGTAACCGGTCAGTTCGATCTGCACGTCGCCGTTGAACTCTTTCGCCACATCCAGCGCGCCTTTTGCGGTGTTGATATCCGCACAGCAAATCACGGTCACCCAGTCCGCGTTGGCTTCGAAACACATACGGGAGAGGATTTTACCGGCATCGGCAATTTTGGCGTCCGCCAGCACGATTTTGTGCGGGTAAAGCGCTTTCAGGTCGCGAACCGCACGCACGCCTTCGCCCACGCACAGAATGGTGCCCACTTCGATAATGTCGACTTCTTCGGCAATCAGG
The DNA here is from genome assembly GCF_000006945.2 of Salmonella enterica subsp. enterica serovar Typhimurium str. LT2. Taxonomy (GTDB): domain Bacteria; phylum Pseudomonadota; class Gammaproteobacteria; order Enterobacterales; family Enterobacteriaceae; genus Salmonella; species Salmonella enterica. The sequence continues at coordinate 4,627,521 of NC_003197.2, read as the reverse complement.
CGAGTGGTTTCATAGGCGCTATCCATAGTCTGGTTGTCCAGCGCGACCTGCAACATTGGTAATGACATTTTCAATTCCTTCTTAAGCTGCCGCGTTGGTGCGGTCAATGAGATCCAGGACTTCCTGCGCGGTACGGCAGGCGCGTAAACGGTCAAAATTAGCTTCGTCTTCAAACAGGTTGACGATCTGCATGATGCCCACTTCCTGGTGAGTGTTGGCATCAACCGCCGCCATGGTGATCAGAATATCGACCGGGTCGTTATCTTCGTGGTTGAACTCCAGCGGCTTTTTCAGGGTCACCAGCGAAAAACCGGTTTTCTTCACCCCTTCTTCCGGGCGGCCATGCGGCATCGCCAGGCCGGGGGCAATCACAAAATAGGGGCCAAACTGCTCAACGCCATCCAGAATCGCCTGGTAATAGCGCGGCTCTACCACGTCTGCAGCCACCAGTAAATCGACGCCGATCTTGACGGCTTCCTGCCAGGTATTCGCTTCAGCCTGCAGGCGGATAGAATTATTCTCCGCCAGTGAATCACGTAATTTCATGTTGCATCCTTACTTCACGTCTTGCGGGAAATGTTCTTTGATCACTTCCAGCAGTTTCGGGCCAAAATCCGCAGGCGACAGCATGTTGCGCACGCCAACCACATATTTGTTGCCGGTCACGCTGATTTCGCCTGCAATATGGGTAGAAGCGATGATGATATCCGCGCCGCTCAACTCGCTTTTGTACTCGCCAACCGCGCAGCTGTTTACCGTGTGGTCAATGTTTGATTGGGTTAAAAACTGGTCCACTTTCATTTTCATGATCATGGAACTGCCCTGTCCGTTGCCACACACAGCCAGAATACGTACGGTCATAATCAAAACTCCTTATTAAGCAGACTGTTCTGCCAGTTGTTTTTCTGCATCTTCTTCTGCGCGCAGTGCGCGGCCAGCGAAGAACATATAAGCCAGTGCAATTACAATGATGACGGCCATAAAGGCGATACCGAGGGAGAAGAAGCCCTGCATCATCGGCGGTGCCAGAATCGACCAGTCCGCCATACCCATCCAGGCACTCATACCGGTGAGTTTCACCGCCCAGACGCAACCAAAGATTTCAATCATCCCCATCACCAGACAAATTTTCAGCGCCGCACGCCAGCCGCCGAAGTGGTTAGCGAACACGCCGATAGTGGCGTTAGAGAAGAACATCGGGATAAAGCCAGGAATAATCAGGATCGAGGAGCCGCAGGCAACCAGGATGCCAACCGCAATCAGCTGGCCGATGGTGCCCCACATAAAGCCCCAGACCACCGCGTTAGGCGCGAAGCTATAAATAGCGGCGCAGTCAATCGCCAGTACTGCGCCCGGAATCAGACGCTGGGAGATACCGTTAAAGGCCTCAGAGAGCTCGGCGACAAACATACGCACGCCTTGGGTGATGATGAAGATCGCCACCGCAAAGGAGAAACCGGTTTGCAGGATATAGATTGTCCAGTGGGTTTTACCCGCCATCGCCTGTACGGTATCGATACCAAAAGAGAGCAGAATGGCACCAAAGAAGATGGTCATTACAATCGCCGTGGAGACGATGTTGTCATGGAAAATGTTCAGCCAGCCCGGCAGTTTGAGGTCTTCAACGCTTTCCTCTTTTTTGCCCAGGAACGGCGCGACTTTATAGGCAATCCAGGAAGCAAACTGCTGCTGGTGACCAATGGAGAAACCGCAGCCGTCCGTCACTTCCTGAGTCGGCTTGTACATCATGTTGGAGGTAATACCCCAGTACAGGGAAACCAGTATCGCCGTGCAGATAATGGTGGTCCACATGGAATAGCCGAAGATATAGAAAGAGACCGCAATCAGCCCCGCCTGCTGGAACATGATGTGCCCGGTCAACATGATGGTGCGAATACCGGTAATGCGTCGCAACAAGACGTAACAAATATTCAGCGCCAGCGCGAGCAACACCGCGTAGCCTACCCAACTATACGCATCACCCATCCGTTCGATCGTTGCCATCATCGAAGCATAGGTATCGGAAATCGCGCCGTTGATGCCGTAGACCTCAGACATTTTCGCCACCACCGGTTTAAAGGTGCTGGTCAGAATGCCGGACCCGGCCTGTAGCAGCATGAAGCCAATGATGGTTTTGATCGTCCCTTTGATGATCACGCTGACGCTTTTGCGCAGCAGGATATAGCCCAGGCAGGTCACAATACCCAGTAATAGCGGGGCATTGGTCATTACCTGATTAAAGAAAATGGTAAAGATGTTGTAGAGGATCTCCATAACGATCTCCGGTAGACGAGGTTGCTGAGTCACAGGCGCTCAGGATAAAGTCCCTTCACTTTAATTTTCAAAAGTAATCACAACAAGATTAAATTTGATTAACTGTGACGTAGCGCGCAAATAATTAGCACACTTAATACATGGTTTACTTATAGGTAACTCATTTTTTCATTAAAATAAGTAAAATCATAAAGATGCAAACATTCACATGACGCCAGACAAGATTAAATCTTCTCCTGACTGCGTTCTCTCCTTCCAAAAAGTCAAAAAATAGCCCATTGCCTTCTTGAGAAAATAGTGTCAGGATTAATCAAAACAAATCACGTTTTGAACCATTTTGAACAAACATGAAGGTAAATGCGATGAGTAAAGTACAAAGCATCACGCGTGAATCATGGATTCTGAGCACGTTTCCGGAGTGGGGAAGCTGGCTGAACGAAGAGATTGAACAAGAGCAGGTCGCGCCGGGTACGTTCGCTATGTGGTGGCTGGGCTGTACCGGGATCTGGCTAAAATCTGAAGGCGGCACTAACGTATGCGTCGATTTCTGGTGCGGTACCGGTAAACAGAGCCACGGTAATCCGTTGATGAAAACCGGCCACCAGATGCAGCGTATGGCTGGCGTCAAAAAATTACAGCCTAACCTGCGCACCACGCCGTTTGTTCTCGATCCTTTCGCTATCCGTCAGATTGACGCCGTCCTGGCGACCCACGACCATAACGATCACATTGACGTCAATGTCGCGGCTGCCGTAATGCAGAATTGCGCCGATGATGTTCCGTTTATCGGCCCGCAGACCTGCGTGGATTTATGGGTTGGCTGGGGCGTGCCGAAAGAACGCTGCATCGTGGTAAAACCGGGCGATGTCGTGAAAGTGAAAGATATTGAAATTCATGCGCTTGATGCCTTTGACCGCACCGCATTAATCACCCTGCCCGCCGATCAGAAAGCCGCTGGCGTACTGCCGGACGGCATGGATGTACGCGCGGTTAACTATCTGTTTAAAACGCCGGGCGGCAATCTCTATCACAGCGGCGATTCTCACTATTCCAACTACTACGCGAAACACGGCAACGAACATCAAATTGATGTCGCGCTCGGTTCTTACGGTGAAAACCCGCGCGGTATTACGGACAAAATGACCAGCGCGGATATTTTACGCATGGCGGAATCGCTGAATACCAAAGTGGTGATCCCGTTCCATCACGATATCTGGTCGAACTTCCAGGCCGATCCGCAAGAGATCCGCGTGCTATGGGAAATGAAGAAAGATCGCCTGAAGTATGGTTTTAAACCGTTTATCTGGCAGGTTGGCGGCAAGTTTACCTGGCCGCTGGATAAAGACAATTTCGAATACCACTATCCGCGTGGGTTTGACGATTGCTTTACCATTGAACCCGATCTACCGTTCAAATCCTTCCTGTGAGTCGATATCATGCCGGGATTACCCGGCATTTTTTCCATTTACTTTAGTATTTCCAGGCTATTTCAAATATCATCTTTTCAAATCAATTTGTATCGGAATAGCTCATGACTGAAGCACAAAGACATCAAATACTGCTGGATATGCTGGCACAGTTGGGCTTTGTTACCGTCGAAAACGTGATTGAGCGTCTGGGGATCTCCCCGGCGACAGCGCGCCGCGACATCAACAAGCTCGACGAAAGCGGGAAACTTAAAAAAGTGCGCAACGGCGCAGAGGCCATTACCCAACAGCGGCCCCGCTGGACGCCGATGAATCTGCACCAGGCGCAAAACCACGATGAAAAAGTACGCATCGCGAAAGCGGCGTCGCAGCTGGTAAACCCGGGTGAAAGCGTAGTGATTAACTGCGGCTCCACCGCTTTCCTGCTGGGGCGTGAAATGTGCGGGAAGCCGGTACAGATCATTACCAACTATCTGCCGCTGGCGAATTATCTGATCGATCAAGAGCATGACAGCGTGATTATCATGGGTGGTCAGTATAATAAAAGCCAGTCGATTACCCTGAGCCCGCAGGGAAGTGAAAACAGTCTCTATGCTGGCCACTGGATGTTTACCAGCGGAAAGGGCTTAACCGCAGATGGCCTGTACAAGACCGATATGCTAACCGCCATGGCGGAACAAAAAATGCTCAGCGTCGTCGGGAAACTGGTCGCGCTGGTCGATAGCAGTAAAATTGGCGAGCGCGCGGGGATGCTGTTCAGCCGCGCCGATCAGATCGCTATGCTGATTACCGGCAAAAATGCCAATCCGCAGGTTTTGCAACAGCTTGAAGCCCAGGGTGTAAGCATACTCCGCGTTTAAAGATGCTGTCGGAAAAACGCTACCGTCGCCGACAACGCTTCTGGCGTAATGCGATGCCGCACGCCTGCGGCCCATAAACAGGTCACATGCTTATCCAGCTTCGCCGCGGCGAGTGCCTGCTGGAGCCGGAAGGTTTCGATAGCAGGCACCACGTCATCCTCCTGACCATGCCACAACAGAAGCGGCCTGTCGGCCAGTCGCTCTAACTGGTGTGTGACTTCCCATTCACGTAGCGGCGCGATGATATTGTCGAATTCCGCCTGCTGTGCCGGGTTCTGCGGGGATAACGGCGGGAAAAGCGTCCGGGCGAGCCCGGTAAAATAGCCCGACCCCATTAAACTGGCCCCGCATTTTACCTCTCGGTGACGCGTCATAATGCCCAGCGCCGTCATACCGCCCATGGATGCGCCGCCCACCGCCAACCGCCCGTCAAGTAGCCAGTTTTCCGCCTGAATCGCCGCACGTAACGTCGTAAATTCCTGCATGTTTTGGTGCAGAATCTGCCAGAATCGGTGTATTCGTCCCTGTGAGTCGCCGCCGAAGCGAGCGCCATGCTCCGGCGCATCCGGCATGACTACCCGGAATCCTGCCTGTGCCAGGGCAACGGCAAAATAACTATAAACCAGGCTGGAGGAGGTGAAGCCATGATAGAACACCACACAGGGAAGCGGCACGGCGCGTTTCCCTTCCGGGAAGGCATGTAGTACGACGCCTCCGGCTAATTGTCGTGTTTCAATCGCTATCATTATTCTCTCCTTTTTATCCGGTATGCCACGGAGAAATACTTAACGCAAGTTTATGGATAGCGCAATAATTCATAATGTTTGAGAACTGGGTTACACTTTCGCAACGTTTTCATTCGAAAATCGCGTGACAGGTAACACTTCGGGAACATTCCCCCTAAAGGGAAATCAATAAGGCATTACACTATGATTATCAGGAAACGAGATAGAGTTATGCGTCGGTTTGCTTCATTGATAGCAGCGCTGTTATTAAGCGCGTGTAGCGTGCTGCAGGGTACGCCGCAACCTGCGCCGCCTGTCGCCGATCACCCGCAGGAAATCCGTCGCGATCAAACGCAAGGACTACAGCGGATGGGGACCGTAAGCGCGCTGGTTCGGGGCTCCCCGGATGATGCAATAGATGAAATCAGAGCGAAAGCCGTCGCTGCGAAAGCCGATTATTACGTTATCTTAATGGTTGATGAAACGGTTGTAACCGGCCAGTGGTATTCACAAGCCATTTTGTATCGTCAATAACAGTAGATTGATTTTTAGTCAGTTTTACATTGCTTTGCGCCCTTATGCGTTTACCTGTGCACAATAAACAAACAGGTTTACCGTGATGGAGCGTCCTGTTAAATGCGGGGTATGTAATAAGGAGCTGACGATGAAACAAGAACTTGCCTTATCCTCACTGCTGCTTTCTGCCGGACTGGTGAGTACGACGGCACAGTCTGCCGAATTCGCCAGTGCTGACTGCGTAACGGGTCTGAATGAAATCGGCCTGATCTCGGTCAGTAATGTTGCAGGAAACCCACAGGATGTAGAGCGGATTATCGCCCTGAAAGCCGATGAACAGGGTGCGTCCTGGTACAGAATTATTCAAATGTATGAAGAACAACAGTCGGATAACTGGCGCGTACAGGCGATACTCTATGCCTGATGCCGCGTGGCTCGCGCCGGATGGCATGTACTACAGGTCAAACGTTACCGCAGTCCCCCGGTCGCCCTTAACAGTAAATCATTTTGCACCTGGGCAGGCAGCGGCATTTCGCCGCGTGTATCCAGCATCATCTGACACCACGCTTGCGCCAGCGGCGGCGAGGCATGACGCAGCATTTCCGCTCCGCACCCCAGCAAGAAAAGCTGCTGCGTAATCTCTCTGCCCATTGCTTCGTCCGGTTTGCGTAAACGTTGCTGTAGCTGACGTACCGCGCGGTCGTAATGGCGATCCTGACCTTTGACTTCCGCAAAAGCTTCACTCAATACGTCATAGACGCCGTGTTGTTTTGTCAGCACCCGCAGTACATCCAGACACATGATATTGCCGGAACCTTCCCAGATACTGTTCACCGGCATTTCACGGTACAGGCGCGGGAGTTCGCTCTCTTCGCAATACCCCATCCCGCCGAGAACCTCCATCGCCTCAGCCACAAAAGGGATTCCCAGCTTACAGATGGCGAATTTCGCCGCTGGCGTGAATAATCGCGCCCATAATGCCTCTTTCGCCTCGCGACGTTGCTCCCAGGCGCGCGCCAGCCGAAACAAAAGCGCCGTCTGCCCCTCCAGGCATAGCGCCATACGACTTAAGGTTTGTCGCATCAACGGTTGATCGATCAGCGGCTTACCAAAAGCCTGACGCTGATGAGCATGGTAAATGGCGACTGAAAATGCGCGCCGCATTAAGCCATGACTCCCGAGCGCGCAGTCAAGACGCGTCATACCGCCCATCTTTAAGATATGCCGAATCCCTTCGCCCTCTTCTCCCAGCCGCCAGCCGATAGCATCCTGAAACTCGACTTCGGCGCTGGCATTAGATCGATTACCGAGTTTATCTTTCAGGCGTTCAAGACGAACAGAGTTCCGTTGCCCGTCTGGCAGGAAACGCGGCACAAAGAAACAGGATAGTCCTCCTTTTGCCTGCGCCAACACGAGGTGCGCATCACTTTGCGGCACAGAGAAAAACCATTTATGTCCCACCAGCCGATATGAATCATCCGCCAGCCGCTCCGCGTGGGTCGTATTACTGAGTACGTCCGATCCGCCCTGCTTTTCCGTCATTCCCATGCCGATGAGCAGACCCCGCTTTTGCCCGCCCGGCAGCAAATGCGAATCGTAGCGATCGCTGCGCAGCGGCGCCAGCCAGTCATGGAAAGTGGCGGGAAGCATCTGCAATAGCAACGGTGTCGCGGCAAAGGTCATCGTGACAGGACAGAGTGTTCCCGCTTCTACCTGAGCATGTAATACAAAACGCGCCGCCCGGGCGACAAAACTTCCCGCCCTTGCCTCCTCCTCCCAGGCCAGGTTATGTACCCGATTAGCGCAAAGCCCCTGCATCAACAGGTGCCAGGCGGGATGAAAGCGAACGTCATCCAAACGCTGTCCCTGGGGATCGTAACGCAGCAACTCAGGAGGATGCGCGTTCGCCAGACGCCCCAGTTCCAGTGATTCTGCCGTTCCCAGTTGTTGGCCAATGCTGGCGAGAAGATCGCTATCCCATCCCGCGCCTTCCCGGGAAACCGCTTCACACAGCGCGCCATCAGACAGGAATAAGTTACTGTTATTGAGCGGAGCAGGTTGATTAAAGACGGTATGTGTTTGCCAGGACATGGTGTCTCCCTCCTTCAATGGCGCTGAAGTCAAGTATGGTCATGACTGCGCCATTGACGCCGGAGCAAGATCACAAAAGTATGATTAACCGGCAATATAATGTGGGACGAAACGGGAAGTGTCTTTGGTAATTAGCGTATTGTCCTCGCGAATCCCCATCCCGGAGGCTTCATCGTCAATGATCCAACTGCCAATCAGCGTATAGCTATCGCCAAAGCGCGGCAAAGGCTGAAACGCCTGGTAAATCATCGGCTCGTCAGCGTAGTCGCCGTCGGCATGATCGATAACATTTTGCCGCTCGTCGAAAATCGTGACGTTGCCGCCTTCACGTGAATAAATCGGCTTCCGTACGCTGCTTTCGCCTGGCGCTGCGAGCGATTTTTCGCCCTCAAACCAGGCCGGCAGAAGATTCGGATGGCCAGGGAAAAAGCGCCACAATAACGGCAACAGCCCTTTGTTACTCAGAATACTTTTCCACAATGGCTCAATCCATTGCTCACGACGTTTTCGCAACAGCGGGCCGTTGTCATCGCGCATCATCCATTCCAGCGGGTAGAGCTTAAAGGCGCGGCGAATCACGTTATCGTCCAGATCGGTCAGCACGCCGCCTACGCCAAGCCCCAGTTCTTCAATATAGATAAATCGCGTTTCCTGCCCCGCCTGCTGCGCGCAATCCTGAAGGTACAGCACCGTCGTGCGATCTTCGTCGGTATCTTCACAACAGCAAAAGTAGAGCGGTTCCCGACTGTACAGCTCGCTGAAGCGGGCGATCAGCCGCTCCTGTATCGCGTTGTATTGATCGGCATCACGCGGGATGGCGCCGCTACGACGGGCATCCTCCAGCCATAGCCATTGAAAGTAGGAGGACTCATAGAGCGACGTCGGCGTATCCGCATTGTATTCCAGCAATTTAACCGGATCTTTGCCGCACCAGACGAAATCCATCCGCCCGTAAAGCGAAGGATCGCGGCTGCGCCAACTTTCGGCGATGACATCCCAGTACAATGGCGGGATCGCCAGCTGCTGCATGCTCTGCTCATCCCGGACGGCCCGCTCGACAATCTCCAGACACATCTGATGAAGCTCTGCGGTCGGTTTTTCGATCTGTTCTTCAATTTGCCGTAATGTAAAACGGTAGGCCCGGCTTTCATCCCAGTAAATTTCGTTATCGATAACATGAAAGTCAAAACCGTGATCGCAGGCGATCTTATCCAGATCCCGACGTATCGGTACGTTGTGTCGTAGCATGGTTAGCCTCCCCAGTGCCCGCGGGCGCTGGAAGAACGGCCATAGCCGCCGCGGGAGACGGTGGACGCTTTCCGTGTGATATAACCAGGGCTGGTCGCGGTATCGCTTTTCCCTGTGCCGCTGCGCCACGCATAGTCGCCGGATGTGGTGCGCCAGACGGGACGGGAGACATAAGATGAACCGCCGCTGCTATAGATGTATTGTTCATCACGGTTCTGACGAATCGCGCGGCTGAGTAAAAAGCCGCTTAATACCGGAACCCAGCTCCGCTCGGTAATATCAAAGTAGCAATCGCCAAACTGCGTCTGACAGCGCTCCTGCGTCAATTGCTTAGGCACATTAGCGTAAAATTCTGTTTTCGCATTATTCCAGCCGTCAGCGCAAACGCTGGCGCTATTGCCATCGTCAATACAGTCGTTCACCGTGGCGTAAAACGTCCCATCGCCGTCGTTGTCACTATTGCCGCCATCACCGCACCCTTTCAGGAGAAAAAAGGCCGCTCCACCCATAATCGCCAGCGTCAGGCATTTTGGCGTGTAGCGATTTCGTTGCCGCTCAAAGGGATTGACCGGTTCGGCTATTCGTCTTATTGCCGAATGGCCTACGCCGGATGTGCTTCTGGATTTTCGTTTTTTTGCCATGATCTTCCGTTACCATGTCATACAGGCAGCGTTAAAAATACCGCCAGCCAGCGCTGCGGTTCCCATAAATAGCCCCGCCGCCACGTTGTGATGAATAATTTTTTCGCTCAGCGTAGGCATGTATAACCTTACGCAACCATAAATCAGCAGTTGAATCACCAGCGCAATGCCGCCCCAGGCAAAATAGTCCGGGATACTGACCGAGTTTATCGCCGCGCTGGATAAGGGGATGACATAGCCCAGCAACGTACCGCTAAAGGCCAGCGATGCCGCAGTATTGTTATTTTTTATCAACTGCCATTCATTATGCGGCGTTATCTTTGAGTAAATAAAAAGAAATACAATGACCATTGCCGCGCCAATAAAAAAATAGGCGCAGAAAGCCAGTAATGCGTCCAGTATATGCATAATTTCCCTGTATGTGCTTAACCAATAACCGTCAGTGAAGTGAGCGGGATATCCACGCCGAGGGCGCGTGAAAACACCCATTCAGGCTCACCGCGCTCATTAAATGATTCTTCCCCGTTCAATAGAAGATACTCCCAGGCGTCATCCGTCACCTGGCGCTGGAAGCCCATCGTAAAATTGTGAACGTCCCATTTCTCTGCCTGCTGATTTTCAACCTTTTCCAGCATGTAGACAGGTTCAATATTGCCCGGCTCTTCATGGTTAAAAAAGCGCTGCCAGCGCCGTTCTTGCCAGTTGAGCGTCATCGGCCCTATTGCCGCTGGCGCAATGGCTGAACGCCAGTGACGTTCCTCGTTAATACCGAAACTTTCCTCATATACAAAAAGTTTGATGTCATCAATGTCGTCAACATCCGTGCCGCCAGTGGTGTTAATTTGTAGAAACTCATCGCCAGAGGTGTAGTAGCGAAAAATCTGACTGCCGCCGCCTAAATCTATGCGACTCGCTGCCGCGACAGTGTATTTTTCACCCGGTAGCGCCACCAGCAACGACGACTCCAGTAGCCGAAATGCCAGCGTATCCAGCGTGAAACCGGCGTTAAGATGTAATCCTAATGGTCCGCGAATCGGCGCTGGCGCGCTTGTTTTACCGAGCAAACGCTGAAAAAATTGCATCATAGGGGAACCTCTATCTCTTGCCATGCGACCTCTTCAGCCAGAATGCGATTATTACCGACCAGATGTAGCCACATACCGCCTCTGACTTCAGTTGAAATCACCGGATTCAATTCCATACCACGACCATTCTTGCAGTGACTGATCCCCAGCACCGTCGCGTCATGATGAAGCTTCATATAACGCATTAGCGCGCCGTATCGCATAGGCGCGACAGAAGCCGGGACAGGCAGCGCGAATCCGGTATCGCCCAGCATCGGATTCATAATGGAAGCGACAGATTGCGATGATCCTGGGTCCTGAATGGAACGGGAAAGTTGTTCAGCGGAAAGGTTACGGACTATCTCCATGCGCGGGCAGTGGGTTTCCAGTAATCCGGCATAACGCTCGTCTTCCAGATAAACCACAATATGGCACTGCGCGGGTACATAGTCTGCCAGCGAGAGCGCCGCCGTGAAGGTCTGCTCATCGGTACGAGCGAAAATAATCACGCTCTGGCACTGCTCCAGCCCCATGCGCTGGTGTTCCTGCGGATCGTTAAAGTTGCTGATGCGGATAAAATCCACCCAGTTATTACCCGGCAGCGGATGCTGAATATCTTCCAGTTCGCACAGCAGAACCCGTTCAAAGGCACGCCGCTTGTCATATAGCAGCAATGAGATCATCTTTTCGGTTTGATGACCCCGCCAGCCAATCACCAGCATATGATGGTGTAAATGGCGATAATCGCCCATGCCCGTTATTCCTTTCGCTAACATTCCCTGTACCTGCGCAATCACTTTTCCCATTAACGCGCCGAACAACCCGACGCTAACCGGAATTTGCCACAGCGCGGTGAACAGACGTCCTGGCGCCGTCTGCGGGCTAAGATCGCCAAAACCTAATGTGGAACCCACCACCGAGCAGTAATAGATAAAATCGCTTAACTGGCTCACCAACGCGCTTTCGCGCAACAGGCGCAGCACCAGATAACAAAGCAGATACTGCCCGATAAACAGGCCCAGCAAAGCGGGCCAGGTCAGTCTGGACAAATGACGCTGGCAGGTTTTGACAATCCACGTAAAGAGCATTATTCGCCTTGTTGACGCTGTAAACGCGCCAACACACCCTGAGCATTGCTTTTATTGGTTGCGCCAATACCGGCCTGCGCCAGTTTTTCATCCAGGTCGCGTCCATCGGCGACTTTTTCCAGCTGCGCGGCGGCATCCAGCCGGGCCTGGCGTTCAGCCTGACGCGTTTGTAAACGTTTAAGCGACTCCGCCGCCGTAGACACATTCGACGCGGCTCCGACGGTCGAGGTCGTCACCGCCTGCTGCGCGCGCTGCATGGCTTCTGTCGCCTTAACCACTTCAAGTTGCTGCTCAAACTGCGCAATCCGCTGGCCTGTCGCCGTTACGGCCTTCTCCACCGCATCGCGAGAGGCTTCCAGATTAGTCAGCACCTGTTCTTCGGCAAGAATGGCATTTTCCAGACGGGCTATTTCTTCCGCCACTTCGTTGAGTAAAGCGGCGTCGACATTCTTACTCATTGCCGCCAACGCCCGTGTTTCAAGGCTGGCTTTACGCTCACGTAAATCATTCAGCTTGTCATGGCTTAGCTTCACCCGCGCCAATAAATCCACTCTGGATTTACCCGCTTTATCCAGCTCGGCTTTTGCGTCGCGAATATGCTGCTCCAGCATACGTACACCCTGTGCTTCATCAATGGCTTCCTCTGCCTGAGCAACGAATGATTTACCTAACGTGAACAAACTTTTTAAAATTCCCATGTAAGCCGCCTGTATTATTCCTGTGAATAGACTTGTGTTATTTCAGCGATATCCAACGCATTTTCTACAAGCGTGGTGATTTCCAGCATCACGTCGGCAAGCGACGAATTTAACGACAGCGCGCCAAAAGCGACATAATATTCCTCCTGTTTTACCTGGGTAATACCGACCGAAGACAGCGGTAAAACCTTCTGATTTCTCAGCAAGAAAAGATTAAATTCCGCGGTATCTCTAATCGTATTTACCGGACAGATATAAGTCTCGATAACTATTTGTTGCGAGGTAAATAAAACCGCCAGTGGTAAATCGCCATAATCATTCATTTTTATTATTAATGAAGATTCATTATTTTCTATATCAATATCTAATTCGGCGATGTTGTTTAATGCATCCGCCAGCGTCCGTGGAGTCCATGCCATATTTTTATCTCTATCTCATTTTTATAAATAAAAGAAATTACAGGGTAGGTTTTGTTTTTTATATTACCAGTCAAAGATAAAAAAAAACCATCCGATTATGGATGGTTTTTTCTTAAAAAATACTATCAGCATCAGGTGCGCTGGCGAACGGCTTCAAACAGACAAATCCCGGTCGCCACAGAGACATTCAGCGACGACACGCTACCGGCCATAGGAATGCTGATCAGCTCATCGCAGTGCTCACGGGTCAGACGACGCATACCTTCACCTTCTGCGCCCATGACCAGCGCCATGCGGCCAGGCATTTTGCTCTGATACAGCGTATGGTCAGCCTCGCCCGCCGTTCCGACAATCCAGATATTCTCTTCCTGCAACATGCGCATCGTGCGCGCCAGGTTGGTGACGCGGATCAACGGCACGCTTTCCGCTGCGCCGCAGGCGACTTTCTTCGCCGTCGCGTTAAGTTGCGCGGAGCGGTCTTTCGGCACGATTACCGCATGTACGCCTGCAGCATCGGCGCTGCGCAGACAGGCGCCAAGATTATGCGGATCGGTGACGCCATCGAGGATCAACAAAAAAGGGCGATCGTGTAATGCGATCAGATCCGGCAGATCGTTTTCCTGATACTGCCGGCCTGGTTTCACGCGAGCGATAATACCCTGATGCACGGCACCGTCGCTTTTCTCGTCGAGATATTGGCGGTTTGCCAGCTGGATAACCACGCCCTGGGACTCAAGGGCGTGGATCAGCGGCAACAGACGTTTATCTTCACGGCCTTTTAAAATAAAGACTTCCTGAAAACGTTCAGGGGCGCGCTCCAGCAGGGCCTGCACTGCGTGGATGCCGTAAATCATTTCGCTCATTAATGTACTCGTTGTTTACGTTTTGCCGGGGGCGCTACGCTTGCCCGGCCTACAGATAATTGACCCTCTTCTGTTTGAAGAGGGTATTGCTCACTCTGCCGCTTTTTTCTTCGCCGCACGCTTCGCTTTGGTCGCTGCGGCTATTTTCTGCGTTTTAGCCGATGGCTTTTTTGCTTTTCTCGCGTCTTTCTTCGCTGCTTTCGGCTTCGCTTTTTTCTCGCCGCGGAAGGCGCTATCAGGCTCGAAGTTAACTTTTTTACCTACCTGACGACGTTTACCGGCGTTTTTACTTTCACCTTTTTTCGCTTTTTCACGCGCCGTTTTGCCGACGTTACGCGGTGCGCGCTCGCTGGAGATCAGGCTAAAGTCAATTTTCCGTTCGTCCATATTCACCGCTTCGACGCGTACCTCGACCCGGTCGCCCAGGCGATATGTCTGCCCGCCGGACTCGCCAATCAGACGTTGCCCTACCTGATCGAAGCGATAGTAATCGTTATCCAGTGAGGAAACGTGTACCAGCCCATCGATAAACAGTTCATCAAGACGGACAAAGAAGCCGAAACCGGTGACGCTGGCAATCACGCCCTTAAAGACGTTGCCTACCTGATCCAGCATAAAGTCACATTTCAGCCAGTCGGAGACATCACGCGTCGCTTCATCAGCGCGGCGTTCCGCCATCGAACAGTGCTGACCGAGCTGCAACATCTCTTCCATCGAGTAGTGATAACCGCCCGTTTCTGTGGTGTTGCCCTTGTTCCCTTGCTCTTTCGCCAGCAGGTACTTAATGGCGCGGTGCAAAGAAAGATCCGGATAGCGGCGAATCGGCGAGGTAAAGTGCGCATAAGACTGCAACGCCAGGCCAAAGTGCCCGCGGTTTTCCGGATCGTAAATCGCCTGCTTCATTGAACGCAGCAGCATAGTTTGCAGCATTTCGGCGTCCGGCCGGTCGGCAATCGATTCAAGCAGTTCGGCATAATCGCGCGGTTCCGGTTTGTTTCCGCCCGGCAGCTCCAACCCCAGCTCCGCCAGTACGGAGCGGAATGAGGTGATCGCTTCGGTGGTGGGCTTATCATGAATACGGAATAACGCCGGCTCTTTAGCTTTTTCGACAAAGCGCGCCGCCGAGATATTCGCCATGATCATGCACTCTTCGATAAGCTTATGCGCGTCATTACGCTGGGTCTGTTCGATACGCTCAATGCGACGTTCGGCGTTAAAGATAAACTTCGCCTCTTCGCTCTCAAACGAGATCCCCCCGCGCTCTTCACGCGCTTTATCCAGCACTTTGTAGAGGTTGTGCAGCTCTTCAATATGCTTCACCAGCGGCGCATATTGTTCACGCAGATCCTGATCGCCCTGCAGCATATGCCAGACTTTGGTATAGGTCAGACGCGCATGGGAGCTCATCACCGCTTCATAGAATTTGTAGCCGGTCAGCCGACCTTTCGCCGAGATGGTCATTTCACAGACCATACACAGCCTGTCAACCTGCGGGTTTAGCGAACACAGACCGTTGGAGAGCACCTCCGGCAACATTGGGACAACCTGTGACGGGAAGTAAACCGACGTGCCGCGATTGCGCGCCTCGCGATCCAGCGGCGTTGGCGGCCGTACATAATAGCTCACGTCAGCAATAGCGACCCACAAACGCCAGCCGCCGCCGCGTTTTTTCTCACAGTAAACCGCGTCGTCAAAGTCACGGGCATCTTCGCCATCAATAGTGACCAGCGGCAAATCGCGCAGATCGACACGACCGACTTTCGCCTCTTCCGGCACCTCTTCTTTCAGCCCGGCGACCTGCTGCTCTACCGCCTGCGGCCAGATGTAAGGTATTTCATGGGTACGCAGCGCCATATCAACCGCCATACCGGTGCCCATATTGTCGCCCAGCACTTCGACGATTTTCCCTACCGCTTTAGTACGGCGAGTTGGACGTTGGGTCAGTTCAACCACGACCACGAACCCCATCCGCGCGCCCATGACGTCTTCTGGCGGGATAAGAATGTCGAAGCTTAGGCGGCTGTCGTCCGGCACCACAAAGCCGACGCCCGCATCGGTGAAATAACGCCCGACTATCTGACTGGTTTTCGGTACCAGTACACGGACGATACGCGCTTCGCGGCGACCTTTACGATCGGCGCCCAGCGGCTGCGCCAGCACCTGATCGCCATGAATACAGGTTTTCATTTGCTCGCTGGAAAGATACAGATCGTCTTTGCGGCCTTCGACACGTAAGAAACCGTAACCATCACGATGACCGATCACGGTGCCTTTCAGCAGGTCGAGGCGTTCCGGCAGCGCATAGCACTGGCGGCGGGTAAAGACCAGTTGTCCGTCGCGCTCCATCGCGCGCAGGCGGCGACGCAAGGCTTCAAGCTGCTCTTCGCCTTCAATATTCAGTTCTACGGCCAGTTCTTCGCGACTGGCCGGTTTTTCACGTTTCGTTAAATGTTCGAGGATAAATTCCCGGCTCGGGATAGGATTCGCGTATTTTTCTGCTTCGCGTTCCTGGAAAGGATCTTGTGACATTGAGGTTCCTCCATTGTCATCTCTAATGAAGTTTACTTCACTCCACCAGTAATAATTTATAAAGCGGTTGATTCTCTTCAACCAAATCGGCAAGCGTGTAGTTATCCAGCTCCTTGAGAAAACTCTGCACGGCCTTAGAAAGCGCCTGTTTCAGACGACAGGCAGGGGTGATGTGGCAAAATTCGCTGCTACAGTTGACCAGTGATAAGGGTTCCAGCTCACGCACCACATCGCCAATACAAATAGTATTAGCCGGTTTACCCAGGCGGATACCGCCATTTTTTCCCCGAACGGCGGTGACAAAGCCCGCCCGGCTAAGCTGATTGATAATTTTGACCATATGATTACGGGACACGCCGTAGACTTCTGTCACCTCAGAAATGCTGGTCATTCGTCCATCTGGTAACGACGCCATATAGATTAGCGCACGTAAGCCGTAATCGGTGAAACTCGTTAACTGCACATCAACCTCAGGAAAAGGGAAAACGGGAAAAATACATTTATATTGATGATAAACCAGCCACAAGCTGTGTCGCTAATTTATTTCAGTTCGGGGAAGGAAAAAAGCGAGGATTTAACACTGTGTCGGATAGCGTAATGGCTTACCCGACACAGCAATGTATCACACTGTTAGCCCGGCAAGCAAAATATCTGCCAGGCGTACCAGATTTACGCGTCGAACGGGTCGCGCAGAATCATCGTCTCAGTACGATCGGGGCCGGTAGAAATAATATCAATCGGCACGCCGGTCAGTTCTTCAATACGCTTGATGTAGTTCAGCGCCGCCTGCGGCAGACCGCTACGATCTTTCACGCCGAAGGTGGATTCAGACCAGCCCGGCATGGTTTCGTAAATCGGCTCTACACCTTTCCAGTCGTCAGCTGCCAGCGGAGTGGTAGTCACTTCGCGACCATCCGGCATACGGTAAGCCACGCAGAGTTTCACCTCTTTCAGGCCATCCAGCACGTCCAGTTTGGTCAGGCAGAAGCCAGACAGGGAGTTCAGCTGTACCGCACGACGAACGGCAACGGTGTCCAGCCAGCCGGTACGACGACGACGGCCGGTAGTAGCGCCATATTCGTTACCCTGCTTGCAGAGGAACTCGCCGGTTTCATCAAACAGTTCGGTCGGGAACGGACCCGCACCTACGCGAGTGGAGTAAGCTTTGAGGATACCCAGAACGTAATCAACATAACGCGGGCCCAGGCCGGAACCGGTCGCCACGCCACCTGCAGTGGTGTTAGAAGAAGTTACGTACGGATAAGTACCGTGGTCGATATCCAGCAGGGTACCCTGCGCACCTTCAAACATGACGAAATCGCCACGCTGACGCGCCTGGTCGAGCAGGTCCGAAACGTCAACAACCATAGAAGTCAGGATGTCGGCAACAGCCATCGTATCATCCAGAACTTTCTGGTAATCAACCGCTTCAGCTTTGTAGTAGTTAACCAACTGGAAGTTGTGATATTCCATCACTTCTTTCAGTTTTTCAGCGAAGGTTTCTTTGTCGAAAAGGTCACCAACACGCAGACCGCGACGTGCCACTTTATCTTCATAAGCAGGCCCGATTCCACGCCCGGTGGTGCCGATCGCTTTCGCGCCACGCGCTTTCTCACGCGCGTTATCCAGCGCAACGTGATAATCAAGGATCAGCGGACAGGCTTCAGACAGCAGCAGACGCTCACGAACGGGGATGCCACGGTCTTCCAGTTCTTTCATCTCTTTCATCAGCGCGCTCGGAGACAGCACAACACCGTTACCGATGATGCTGGTTACATTCTCGCGAAGAATACCTGATGGAATAAGATGGAGAACGGTTTTTTCACCGTTGATTACGAGAGTATGGCCTGCGTTGTGACCGCCCTGGTAGCGTACAACATATTTAGCCCGTTCAGTCAGAAGATCGACGATCTTTCCTTTACCTTCGTCACCCCATTGGGTGCCCAGTACGACGACGTTGTTACCCATTTTTCAAAATCACCGTTTGCTTAAAAATGGATTCTACCATCGCTTTTTCAGATATACAGCACTTTTTGCACTCAATCTGCGGCAAATCCGACCACTTTTTGCTCAGCCAATCGTTTTCCTCAACATGTAGTAGACCACAACTCCCGCGACCACAAGTCCGCCGCCAAAACGACGTAAAACATTTTCCGGCAGTTGCGCCAGTGCCGAAACCATTTTTTTCCATGCGCCGGGATACAGCATCGGTCCCAGCCCTTCGAGGACTAATACCAGAGCAAGCGCCAACCAGATTGTTGAATTCATTTATCGCCCTTATAAAAGAAAACCACCGGCATCCTTTGGATGCGGTGGTTTTGCTGGTCTAAAACCGCTGACGCTATTTTAGCGTGTCGTCGAACTCGGTGTCTTCATGTAGCGGAAGAAATCGCTGTCCGGGCTCAGTACCATCACGTCCTGATTACCTTCGAAGCTCTTCTCGTAAGCGCGCAGACTACGAATGAACGCGTAGAAATCAGGGTCCTGGCTGAACGCGTCGGCAAACAGCTTCGCGGCTTCAGCATCACCTTCACCACGCATGATACGCCCCTGACGCTCGGCTTCCGCCAGAGTTTTCGTCACCTCATAGTCAGCAGCCGCACGCAGTTTTTCCGCTTCTTCCTGACCTTGTGAGCGATGACGACGCGCGACCGCTTCACGCTCGGCGCGCATACGGTTGTAAATCGCCTCAGAAACCTCGGTCGGCAGGTTGATCTGCTTAATACGCACATCGACCACTTCGATACCCAACGCCGCCATACTGTTCGGGTTGATGACCGGTACTTTACCTTTGGTTTCCGCCGTGACGCGTTCCGCCGCTTCGGCAATCGCGTCATCCGCCGCCGGGGTCGCTACTTCATCATCGGTACCGGCTGAACCGGAGTTCAGCGCGTCGCGCACCTCCAGAGTCAGACGACCACGAGAATCGGTCACGATGTCTTTTACGTCCAGGCGACCAATCTCAGAACGCAAACGGTCCGAGAACTTACGTTTTAACAGCACTTCGGCTTGCGAAATATCGCCGCCGCCGGTCGCCAGATAGTAACGGCTAAAGTCGCTGATACGCCATTTGATGTAGGAGTCGACAATCAGGTCTTTCTTCTCTTTAGTCACAAAGCGATCGGCCTGGTTATCCATCGTCTGGATACGCGCATCAAGCATTTTCACTGATTCAATAAACGGGATCTTAAAGTGCAGACCCGGCGCGTAAACCAGCGGTTTGTTCTCATCGTCACGCAGAACTTTACCAAAACGCAGCGTAATGCCGCGCTCGCCCTCTTTGACCACAAAGACGGACATGTAGAGCACTACCAGCACGATGATGATAATCGCAATAACTGACTTACGCATCGTTATTCCCCCTGACGCTGGTAGTCGTTACGCTGCGCATTCGCGCGGCGTTGGTCCATAATATCGCCCTGATTTGAGGACGACGTGTTGCTTGCTCCGCTGGCGTTAGACTTTGTGGACGGCGGCAGGCGCAGCAGGTTGCTGGCGCTATTGTCGCTCTTTGCCGCCGGCGCATTCCCGCCTTTCAGCATCTGATCTAACGGCAGCACCATTAAATTACCGCTCTTGTCGTTAACCAGTACTTTACGGGTATGGCTCAGCACTTTTTCCATCGTTTCAATATACAGACGCTCGCGTGTAATCTGCGGCGCGGCTTTATATTCCGGCAAAATCTTCGCAAACCGGGCGACTTCACCCTGCGCTTCCAGGATAGTCTGGGTTTTATAGGCGCGTGCCTCTTCCAGAATACGCTGCGCCTGACCGTTGGCGCGCGGCTGAACTTCGTTGGTATACGCTTCCGCTTCACGAATGTACTGCTGCTCGTTTTCACGTGCGGCAATCGCGTCGTCAAAGGCGGCTTTCACCTCTTCCGGCGGGCGCGCAGCCTGGAAGTTCACGTCCAGCAGGGTAATCCCCATGTTGTACGGTTTGATAGTCTCTTCCAGCTCGCGTTGGGTATCGCTACGAATAACGGTACGACCTTCGGTCAGGATGCGATCCATCGTGTATTTACCAATGACGCCACGCAGCGCGCTGTCGGTGGCCTGACGCAGGCTATCGTCCGGGCTGGTCACGCTAAACAGATATTTCTGCGGATCGGTGACGCGGTATTGCACGTTCATTTCAACGCGCACGACGTTTTCATCAGACGTCAGCATCACGCCTGACGCCGCCAGTTCGCGCACCGCTTCGACGTTCACCGGCGTGACGTCGTCAATAAATGTCGGCTTCCAGTTCAGACCTGGCTCTACCAGATGGCTGAATTTACCAAAACGCGTCACAACGCCGCGCTCGGCTTCTTTAATGGTATAAAAACCGCTGGCCGCCCAGATAATGACTACTGCCGCCGCGGCGATGGCGACAATACGGCCTCCCAGTTGCGGACGTGGGCCTTGCGATGAGCTACCGCCGCCGGAACCGGTGCCTTTACCGCCCCCAAAACCACCGAGTTTTTTACTCAGCTTACGGAAGATATCATCCAGATCGGGAGGTCCCTGATCGCGGCCACCTTTGTTTCCATTTCCCCCAGAGTTGCTGCCAGGTTTGCTGCTTCCCCACGGGTCGCGGTCCTGTCCGTTATTACCGGGCTGATTCCACGCCATGTTTGTGCTCCATATTTGTTATGCGGTGATCCCCGTTGTCTTTCGACCTCAGAGGATAAGGCGAAATTACTCCATGCTTCAGACGAACCGCCGTTACAGACATCATCTTTCAGGCTGCGTCTTGAGTGGCGGCTTTTTTACCCCAGGTCACTTCGTTGTGAGCTCCTGAGATTCTCTCAGCTACCGCCTCAATACGACCTGAATGACTTCGCGTCTAGATCACGTATTCGATCAACGCCGGTTCTTGTTTACAGAGGCGACGCCAGTCGACAATCGGCATTCGTACCTGCAGACTGACGCTACCGTCTTCCTCCATCCACTCTTTTTCTATTGCCTGAAGCTGATAAAACCGGCTTCTCAGACGCCCTTCCTGCGGCGGCAAACGCAGCGTATGCTGCGCCACCTCGCCGGAAAGACGCTCCGTCAAAGCCTGAAAAAGCTGTGGTATTCCCACGCCGCTTTGCGCTGAAAGCCAAACGCGGATGGGTTTATTCTCTTCATCTCTGTCGATACGCGGTTCAAAGTCGTCCAGCATATCGATTTTGTTCATCACCATTAAGGTGGGGATTTCGTGAGCGTCAATCTCTTCAAGAACGGTGTTTACCGCCTCGATGTTTTCCTGCACACGAACATCCGCCGCATCGACCACATGCAGCAGCAGCGTCGCCTGACGCGTCTCCTGCAGGGTAGCTTTAAAGGCAGCCACCAGATCGTGCGGTAAATGGCGGATAAAGCCTACCGTATCCGCCAGAACGGTTTCACCGACATCCGCTACATCAATACGACGTAATGTGGGGTCCAGCGTCGCAAATAGCTGATCTGCCGCATAGACCCGCGCTTCAGTGATCTGATTAAAAAGGGTGGATTTTCCGGCGTTGGTATAGCCCACCAGCGATACCGTCGGAACGTCGGCCTTGATGCGCGACTGCCGCCCCTGCTCACGTTGCTTCTCAACTTTCTCCAGGCGCGACTGAATCTGCACAATGCGATTACGCAGTAAACGACGGTCGGTTTCGAGCTGGGTTTCACCCGGACCGCGCAAACCAATCCCGCCTTTCTGACGTTCAAGGTGGGTCCAGCCACGCACCAGACGCGTAGCCAGATGGCGTAGCTGCGCCAGCTCAACCTGCAACTTACCTTCATGGGTACGAGCACGTTGGGCAAAAATATCTAAGATAAGACCGGTGCGATCGATAACCCGGCACTCGCACAAACGCTCCAGGTTTCGCTCCTGGGCTGGACTCAATGCATGATCAAACAATACGACCGCTGCGCCAGTCGCTTTCACGGCTTCCGCAATTTCAACTGCCTTACCTTCACCTACAAAGTACTTCGGGTGCGGTGCTTTACGGCTACCGGTAATCACCTGCATTGCTTCGACACCGGCGGAAGAGACCAGAGATTCAAACTCCTGGAGGTCTTCCATATCTTTGTCTTGCGAAAAATAGATGTGTACCAGTACCGCCTGCTCACCGGCATCATAACGGTCAAACAAGCGTAAACCCTCTTAATAACCAGCGGGGGCGATTATCCGACGCCCCCGACATGGATAAACAGCGCGTGAACTTATTCAGTCTCTTCGCTGTCCTGTTGCGCAGTAGACCCCTGCGCGTTGCTACCGTGATGGTAGTTATTGCTGGCGCCGCCACCGGCATTGTTGCTGTGATGGGAAACCGGGCGAGACGGGACAACAGTAGAAATCGCGTGCTTATAAACCATCTGGCTGACCGTGTTCTTCAACAGGATCACGAACTGATCAAAGGACTCGATTTGACCTTGCAGCTTAATACCATTCACCAAATAAATAGAAACTGGAACACGTTCCCGACGCAATGCGTTCAGGAACGGATCTTGTAAAGATTGCCCCTTAGCCATTCTCTTTTCCTTATATGCTTATTTGTACTTTGAACCTTT
Organism: Salmonella enterica subsp. enterica serovar Typhimurium str. LT2; assembly: GCF_000006945.2. GTDB lineage: Bacteria > Pseudomonadota > Gammaproteobacteria > Enterobacterales > Enterobacteriaceae > Salmonella > Salmonella enterica. The sequence continues at coordinate 4,604,551 of NC_003197.2, read as the reverse complement.
CGATTCTGAAAAATTGCGCACGATACGTCTCAATTGTACACATTCAGTCTGCGATAGCACCAACAACCTGTAATACTTCTTTTCGCGCCCGATCGGGATTCTCACTGTCAAGCCAGCGCACCCCTTCCCAACCGCGCAACCAGGTCATCTGGCGCTTCGCCAACTGTCTCGTGGCGCAAACACCTCTATAAACCATTTCATCATATGAGATTTCGCCCTCAATGTATGACCACATCTGGCGGTATCCCACACAACGGATGGAAGGCAAGTCCGTATGCAAATCTCCTCGGGCAAAAAGCGCCCGGACTTCTGCTTCAAAACCTGAAGCCAACATCTGATGAAAACGCAGTTCAATGCGCTGATGGAGCAGTTCACGGCTCGCCGGGGCGATAGCGAACTGATGCACCTGGTACGGTAGCGCGTCTCCTGACGTTTGCGTTAGCTCCGTTAAAGTTTTACCCGAAATGAAAAAAACTTCCAGTGCCCGGGAAAGTCTTTGCGGATCATTTGGATGAATTCGCGCGGCGGCAACCGGATCTATCTCCTGAAGTTGCTGATGCAACGCCTCCCATCCAAGCTCCGCTGCTTGCTGCTCTATCCGGGATCTGACTTCCGGATCTGCTGAAGGCAGCGGCGATAACCCTTCCAGCAATGCCTTAAAATACAGCATGGTACCGCCCACTAACAGCGGGATACGCCCCGCAGCGGTGATCTCCGCCATTTGCGCTAACGCGTCGCGGCGAAAATCCGCCGCCGAATACGCCTGCGACGGGTCGCGTATATCCAACAGTCGATGCGGCGCCGCTTTCAGCTCATCGGCATTCGGCTTAGCCGTGCCAATATCCATTCCCCGATAAATGAGGGCGGAATCAACGCTTATCAACTCTACTGGCAAAACTTTACGCAGTTCTATCGCCAGCGCCGTTTTGCCGGAGGCCGTCGGCCCCATCAAAAATATCGCCTTAGGCAGGCTCGCCTTGCTTACATCATTCATGCTTCAGGGCGTTCATCGCCGAATGTAAATCAACAGGTTGTAACAGGCCACCCGGCGGCGCTTTTACCAGCTGCGGACATAGCCGCTCAACATCCGCCAGCAGCGATATGGCCTGCGCCATCGACCACTGCGGATGTTCGCTCTGCACATTACGCGCTATCCATTGTGCAATATTGACCGTTGCAAATGTGGTCTGTTGCGCCAGGTAGCCTATCAGTTCAGGAATCAAGATTTGTAAATTTTGTTGTCGTAAGGGTAAAGGCACCGCCCGAATGGTCACATGCTGCGCATCTGACTGAAATTCAATACCCAATTCTCCCAACAAAGATTGGGCTTTTTGCAGCGCGGCTTTTTCATCGGCGCTCACTTTTAAACGCAGCGGAATCAGCAACGGCTGCGCGCAAACCGGACTTTGACCCGGTGTAAGCTGCGCCTGACGCAGCCAACGCTCCGCAACCGGTAGCGACAAGAGCTGGATAGTCCCCGCGTGTTCCAGCAACGCGCAGTCACCGCCGACTATTGTCAGTACGCGACCGAAACTCTGGCTATGTCCGTCAAGCGCAGGCGTAACCGACTCCGGCGCGGGGCTCGCCGTCGGCGTCTGTAAAAGCGTGCGATAAACCTCGCCCTGCTGCTTCTGATAACCTGGCTGCGCGTGCGGCCAACCACCTGCGGACTGACGCCCGCCGTTACCGCCCGATGCGCCGCCGGAATAACGCGGTGTCGCGGGCTCGCGCGCCGCAGTTGGCTCGGCGGGTACAGCAAAATGGTTGCGCCCGGCGGCGATACGGTTTTCCTGGACATGCCGCGGCGCTGGCGCAATCTCCTCCAGCGGCAGCGCCGTTTCCGTCTGCTGTTGCAGAACGCTCAGCACCCCTTGATAGATGAAGTCGTGCACCAGCCGGGATTGATGAAAACGCACTTCGTGCTTGGCGGGATGAACATTGACATCCACCTGATGCGGGTCAATCTCCAGATACAGCACAAACGCAGGCTGTTGGTCCGCGCCCAGTTTATCTTCACAGGCCTGGCGAATGGCATGGTTGATCAAGCGGTCGCGCATCATGCGGCCATTCACATAACAGTACTGGATCTCCGTTAACGCCGTGGTGGTGTGATTCGGATCGGCGACCCAGCCGCGCAGGGTCAGATCGCCATGCTGCCACTCGATCGCCAGTGCCTGTTCGAGAAACGGCGTGCCGCAGATGGCGCCTAACCGGCGCTCTTTTTGCCCGTCCTTTGCGACAGCGCGATACTGCCGTACCAATTTGCCGTTGTGCGACAGGTTAAGCGTGACGTCAAAACGGGCCAATGCAATACGACGGATGATCTCATCGATGTGATTAAATTCCGTTTTTTCGGTACGCATGAATTTGCGCCGGGCGGGCGTATTGTAAAAGAGATCCAGAACTTCCAGGGTGGTGCCGACCGGGTGCGCGGCGGGTTTTACCGTCACGTCCATATCGCGCCCTTCCGCATACGCCTGCCAGGCTTCCGCCTGCTCCGCCGTGCGCGACGTTAGCGTCAAACGCGAGACCGAACTGATACTGGCCAGCGCTTCGCCGCGAAATCCCAGACTGATAATCGCTTCCAGATCGTCAAGCGAGGCGATTTTACTGGTGGCATGACGGGCCAGCGCCAGCGCCAGCTCCTCTTTTTTAATGCCGCAGCCATTGTCGCGAATACGAATAAGCTTCGCGCCGCCACGCTCGATGTCGATATCAACGCGGGTGGCGCCTGCATCCAGACTATTCTCTACCAGCTCTTTAACAACCGACGCAGGGCGTTCCACCACTTCGCCAGCGGCGATTTGGTTCGCAAGCTGCGGCGGCAGAACCTGAATCGGCATGAAATCTCCTTAATTCGCGGCGGTTATGGCGCCAGGCTGGTTGGTACTGGCCGTCTGGCCTGGGCCGCCCTGCGGCGCAGACTGGATCGGATGCGCTGCAAAGTACTTACGCAACCCCCGGTATATAGCGTCAGCAATCTGCTGCTGATAGCGGTCGCTCGCCAGCAATCGCTCTTCGCCGTGATTACTGATAAAGCCCGTCTCCACCAAAATGGACGGGATATCCGGCGAACGCAACACGCCCAGGCTAGCGTGTTCCGGGCGGCGTTTATGCAGCGACCCCACGCCGTCGAGTTGGCTTAGTACGTTCGTCGCCACATCATACCCTACCCGCTGCGAATGACCGAATTGCAAATCCAGTACCGCCTGGCTCAGGTAAGGGTCTGACTGACTGTTCGCCAGCACATCGCCAGCGCCGCCTAACAGTTCGGATTGCTTCTCATGCTGCTCAAGCCAGTTTGCCATTTCGCTGTTCGCGCGACGATTGGACAATACCCAGACGGAGGCGCCGGTGGCGTCGCGATTTGGCGCGGCATCCGCATGAATAGAGACAAGAAAGTTGGCGTTTTGCTTACGCGCCACATCAGACCGCCCCATCACCGAAATAAAATAGTCGCCGTCACGCGTCAGCACGCCTTTAAACATCGGATCGTTATTCAGTAATGTGCGTAACTTACGCGCGATGGCGATGGTGACATTTTTCTCGCGCGTACCGCCCGGGCCTATCGCGCCGGGGTCCTGGCCTCCATGTCCGGCATCAATAGCAATCACCACTTTATCGCCAGCGCCTGCCGACGCGCGCGCCGCAGGCCGCGTAACGGTATTGCTGCTGGTTACGCCGGTCAGGCGATCATCAGAAGATTTAAACGGATTACGGGCCGGCTCCGTCGGGCGAGGCGCGCTTTCAACCCGTTTCGCGACGACAGGCGGCGGTGGCGGCGGAACATCGGCATTAATGGTGAAAATGACCGTATAGTTGCCGCCGTTTTGCCGCTTCACCGCCTCGGTTTTACCATTTTCCGTCAGATCGACAAGCAACCGTAAAGATTGCGCATCTTTCGGCGTTCCAGCACGGATCGTTTTTACCAGATTGTTACCGCTAAACTGAAGCGGCAGCCCCTGAATCACGCCGGTCTGCCTGATATCCAGCGCCACAGTCCGTTTACCGTCCTGTGAGTAAGCATATTCCGGCTCGCCGATAAAACTCAGCGTAATGCGCGCCTGCTGCTCGCCGTTGGACACCTGAATATCAGAGAGACTGGCGGCGCCCGCCTGCGCGCACAGCAGGATTAAGGCTGCTATTACGGCATTTTTGATGCGATAAATCATCCCGCCACCTTTATAGCTAATCGGCTAAACGCGCCAGTAACGAATGACCCGATGAGGATACCGCGCTTACGCGAGCCTCACGCCCCTGCGCCTGGTAATCAATATGGATTTCGACGTCCGGGTCGGGGAGAACGCCTTTACCTTGTTGCGGCCACTCAACCAGACAAATGGCGTCGTTGGCGAAATAATCGCGAATGCCCATAAACTCCAGCTCCTCCGGGTCCGCAAGACGGTATAAGTCGAAGTGATATACCATCATGTTATCAATCGCATAAGGCTCTACCAGCGTATAGGTGGGGCTTTTTACATTACCGTTATGGCCTAACGCCTGTAAAAATCCCCGGCTAAACGTCGTTTTACCGGCACCTAAATCGCCATACAGATAAATAACGGTCGCGCCATCGCAGGCGTTGGCTACCCGTTGCCCCAGGTCTAGCGTCGCCTGTTCGTCAGGTAGCGGAATTACTCGATTCATCATGGTTTACGTCAATCACATCAGGGTTAACAATACGCCGCAGCGTAGTAAAAAGATCGGTCGCCAACATGCCGCGAGCGCCATAACGCGCTGCCAGTAAGTCCGCCGCCGCGCCGTGAGCCACACATCCCACACATGCCGCATCATACGGGGTAAACTTCTGTCCGAGCAATGCACCGATGATGCCGGACAGGACATCGCCCATCCCGCCGCTCGCCATCCCCGCATTACCAGCGTCAATGATAGCCAGAGGGTGGTGTTCAGCGGCGATAATCGTTCCTGCGCCTTTTAACACGACCACGCCTCCATACCGTTTTACCAGACGCTGTGCTGAAAGTAAGCGATCACTTTCAATTTCTGCCACAGAACATCCTAACAGGCGGGCCGCCTCTCCCGGATGCGGCGTAATCACGCGATTGTGACGTTTATCAGGATTGATTGCCAGTAGGTTCAACGCATCCGCATCCCACAGCATAGGTTTACGGACGTTTTCTACTTTCTGTAAGGCTTTTTTGCCCCATTCCTGCTGTCCAAGCCCCGGGCCGATCACCACAACGTCAGCCCAGGTCAGGCTCTCTTCCAGCGACTGAGGCGTGAGTTCATGTACCATCAGTTCCGGGCGGGCCGTCAGCAACGGCGCGATGTTTTCACCGCGAGTCAGTACTCTGACCAACCCAGCCCCCGTACGCAGCGCCGCCTCGCCAGCCATCCGAATTGCGCCCGCTGTTCCCTGGTCACCGCCAATAATCGCCAGACGACCATGATCGCCCTTATGCGAGGTCGGTCGACGCGGCGTTAGCCATTGCCCCAACTGCGTCGCGTCAAAACGCCGGAGCGGCGGCGTCTGGCTCGCCAGCCAGCCTTCCAGTCCCAACGCGTCATAATGCAATATGCCGGTAACGTCACGCGCTTTGCCGGTCAGCAGGCCTGGTTTCAGGGCGATAAACGTGACCGTATGCGCGGCGCTTATCACCGCGCCAGGCGTGGCGCCCGTTTGCGCCAGCAGACCTGACGGGATATCGACGGCGACAACCGGCGCAGGATGGGCGTTCGCCTGTTCAATCAGACCGGCTACCGGGTCGCGCGGTGCCTGGGCTATGCCGGTGCCAAGCAGCGCGTCGATAATCAGATCCGTCGCTTCCGGCCAGATAATATCGGCAGCATGGATGATGCCGCCGGCATTCAGCCAGGCATCGCGCGCCTGCGCCGCTTCTTCAGGCAACGGTTTGTCGCTCTCCTGCGCCAGCAACGTTACGCTAATGCCCGCCGCTTGCGCTAGTCGCGCCACGACGTAACCATCGCCGCCGTTGTTGCCATGACCACACAACACCAGCCAGTGTCGGGTGTCAGGATAACTGTCACGGGCTACCCGAAATGCCGCGTCGCCAGCGCGCAGCATCAATTCATAGAGTGTGAGTCCGAAGGCATCCGCCGCATCGCGTTCCAGCCGTTTGATGTCATCGGCGGGCCAAATGGAGTGTGGTATACTTACAGGGTTTTTCTTCATGTTATGGTCCATCATGTCAAAGCCCCTCGATCTCAATCAGTTAGCGCAAAATATTAAGCAGTGGGGGCTGGAGCTGGGCTTTCAGCAGGTCGGTATTACTGATACCGATCTGCGCGCATCCGAACCTGCGCTGCAGGCGTGGCTGGACAAACAATACCACGGCGAGATGGCATGGATGGCGCGCCACGGTATGATGCGCGCCCGGCCTCATGAACTCTTACCCGGTACGCTACGTGTCATCAGCGTGCGCATGAACTATCTGCCCGCCAACGCCGCGTTTGCCAGTACGTTGAAGGATCCCACGCTGGGCTACGTTAGCCGATATGCGCTGGGGCGTGATTATCACAAGCTATTACGCAGCCGCCTTAAAAAACTGGGCGAGCAGATCCAGCAGTACTGCGGTTCGCTGAATTTTAGACCGTTTGTCGACTCTGCGCCTATTCTTGAACGCCCATTAGCGGAAAAAGCCGGACTTGGCTGGACGGGTAAGCACTCACTTATCCTTAATCGGGAGGCGGGCTCATTCTTTTTCCTGGGGGAATTGCTGATTGATTTACCGCTGCCGGTCGACCAGCCGGTCGAGGAAGGTTGCGGTAAATGCGTCGCCTGTATGACCATTTGCCCGACCGGGGCGATCGTCGAACCGTATACGGTGGACGCGCGGCGCTGTATTTCTTATCTCACCATTGAGCTGGAAGGCGCTATTCCGGAAGCATTTCGCCCACTGATAGGTAACCGTATTTACGGCTGCGATGACTGCCAGCTTATCTGTCCGTGGAATCGTTACTCTCAGTTGACCGACGAAGCAGATTTTAGCCCACGCAAGGCGCTGCATAATCCAGATTTGCTTGAGTTGTTTAGCTGGAGCGAAGCGCAGTTTCTGAAAGTCACTGAAGGTTCTGCGATTCGGCGCATTGGTCATTTACGCTGGCTGCGCAATGTTGCCGTCGCGCTGGGGAATGCGCCGTGGAGTAATGCCGTCATTACGGCGCTGGAAAGCCGCAAGGGTGAGCATCCACTTCTCGATGAGCATATCGAATGGGCGATTGCGCAACAAATTGAAAAGCGCAACGCCTGCATCATTGAAGTGCAGCTACCGAAAAAACAGCGTCTGGTCAGGGTGATTGAAAAAGGGCTGGTGCGCGATGCCTGAATTATTCACAGGCTGTGTATAAAAATAAAAACACATTGCGATTCAAGAGGGAAAAAAGGAATAGTCAATAAAGCTAACGTTTTGAAATCTTATTTTTTCTATATTTTTCAGTAAATTATAGAAATTCTACGCGTCAGGTATAATTTTTTGCATTCCAGGAGTAATGGGCCGCCCTGTGGATAAGTCTGTTTACAAGGATCTGACGAAAGCGGAACAAAACGTGCCCCAACGCGATATTCGTTGTGGATAATTTTACTGTAGATAAGAATTGGAGCGGGAAACGAGACTCGAACTCGCGACCCCGACCTTGGCAAGGTCGTGCTCTACCAACTGAGCTATTCCCGCATAATCTTCGTCTTTCGAACCGCTACTGCGTTGGCTGCCTTCACTCGCCTGAGTCACTTACTTCAGTAAGCTCCTGAGAACTCATTCAGTTGCCGCCTTGTCGCAATTCGAAATCCTGCGATTGGTGGTCTGTGCTTAACAAGCACTTTCAAATTTTGGAGCGGGAAACGAGACTCGAACTCGCGACCCCGACCTTGGCAAGGTCGTGCTCTACCAACTGAGCTATTCCCGCATAATCTTCGTCTTTCGAACCGCTACTGCGTTGGCTGCCTTCACTCGCCTGAGTCACTTACTTCAGTAAGCTCCTGAGGACTCGTTCAGTTGCCGCCTTGTCGCAATTCGAAATCCTGCGATTGGTGGTTTGTACTTAACAAGTACTTTCAAATTTTGGAGCGGGAAACGAGACTCGAACTCGCGACCCCGACCTTGGCAAGGTCGTGCTCTACCAACTGAGCTATTCCCGCAAATTTGTTGCTGTCGTAATTCGCATTTCTGCGTCGTTACGGGAGGCGCATTATACGAGAAATCCATTTAGCTGCAAGCCCCTGAACGCATTTTTTCGCGATTTTTGTTTGAATGCTGATTAAATCACCAAACAAGACAAAAAACGAGCAAAGCGTGCGCTATGCAACAAAAAACTTTTCACGCCACGCCTAAAGGCACAGAATCAGAATAGCACCCTGCGCCAAAAAAAGAATAGCACGGTGACCACAACATCCAATTGATATCAGGGATCAAGATGAAAAAAAAACTTATTGTCATGCTGTTAGCCAGCCTCTCCGTTCACGCCGCTTCCGTTTCCGCCAGAACATTACATTTTGGCACCTCCGCCACCTATGCGCCCTATGAGTTTGTCGATGCCGATAATAAAATTGTTGGTTTCGATATTGATGTCGCCAACGCGGTCTGCAAAGAGATGCAAGCGGAGTGCTCATTCACTAACCAGAGCTTTGATAGTCTGATCCCCAGCCTACGCTTCAAAAAGTTTGATGCGGTGATCGCCGGTATGGATATGACGCCCAAACGTGAGCAGCAGGTCTCCTTTAGCCAACCCTATTACGAAGGTCTATCGGCGGTAGTCGTCACGCGTAAAGGGGCTTATCACACTTTTGCCGATCTGAAAGGCAAAAAAGTCGGTCTGGAAAACGGTACAACGCATCAGCGCTATTTGCAGGATAAACAACAAGCTATCACGCCTGTCGCCTATGACAGCTATCTAAACGCCTTTACCGATCTGAAAAACAACCGTCTTGAGGGCGTGTTTGGCGATGTCGCCGCGATTGGTAAGTGGCTAAAAAACAATCCGGATTACGCCATCATGGATGAACGCGCCAGCGATCCTGACTACTACGGAAAAGGGTTAGGCATTGCGGTACGCAAAGACAACGACGCGCTATTGCAAGAAATTAATGCCGCGCTCGACAAGGTGAAAGCGTCGCCGGAATATGCGCAGATGCAGGAGAAATGGTTTACGCAGTAATTCAGTGTGGGGAGAGCTGCCGGATGAGACGCTCTGGCGTTGCCATCCGGCATGTTACGCCTCACAGCTTAATGAAATGCTCGCGGTAGTAAGCCAGCTCCGCCACCGACTCGCGAATATCATCCATCGCCTGGTGCGTGCCCTGCTTGGTAAAGCCGGCCAGAATCTCCGGCTTCCAGCGGCGCGCCAGTTCCTTGAGCGTACTGACATCCAGATAGCGATAGTGGAAGTAGGCCTCCAGTTCCGGCATATATTTAAACAGAAAACGACGATCCTGACCGATGCTGTTACCGCAAATCGGCGACTTACCCGCAGGCACCCACGTTTTCAGAAATTCAATCGTCGCCAGTTCAGCATCTCGTTCGCCCATCGTACTTGCCTTAACGCGATCTACCAGGCCGCTACCGGTATGGGTGCGCACGTTCCAGTCATCCATTAACGCCAGTTGCGCATCGGATTGATGTACCGCAATCGTCGGCCCTTCCGCCAGAATGTTCAGGCTGGCATCCGTCACCAGTGTGGCTATCTCAATAATGCGATCGCGCTCGGGGTCCAGACCTGTCATCTCCAGATCGATCCAAATCAGGTTGTTTTCATCGGCACTCATGCTATTTTCCACCCTTCAGAGGTCACATTCACTGTGACTATATTCATCTACAATTGCGTGTATCATAGATGTTTTGCCCACTATGGGCGACCAGGAGCCAGTACGATTGAGCAAAAATAAACTCTCCAAAGGCCAGCAGCGCCGTGTGAACGCCAATCACCAGCGTCGTTTAAAAACGTCCGCGGAGAAAGCCGACTACGATGACAACCTGTTTGGCGAGCCTGCAGAAGGTATCGTCATTAGCCGTTTTGGTATGCATGCCGATGTGGAGTCTGCTGACGGCGAGGTTCACCGTTGCAATATCCGCCGCACTATCCGTTCGCTGGTGACGGGCGATCGCGTCGTCTGGCGTCCGGGCAAAGCCGCCGCAGAGGGCGTCAACGTAAAAGGCATCGTTGAAGCGGTGCATGAGCGCACCTCGGTATTGACGCGCCCGGACTTCTACGACGGCGTGAAGCCTATTGCCGCCAACATTGACCAAATCGTTATCGTCTCCGCGATTTTGCCGGAGCTGTCGCTGAATATCATCGATCGCTATCTGGTCGGCTGTGAAACCCTACAGGTTGAGCCGCTTATCGTACTCAATAAAATTGATCTGCTGGACGACGAAGGTATGGACTTCGTTAATGAGCAGATGGATATCTACCGCAATATCGGCTATCGCGTGCTGATGGTCTCCAGCCATACGCAGGATGGTCTGAAACCGCTGGAAGAGGCGTTAACCGGTCGCATCAGTATTTTTGCTGGGCAGTCCGGCGTCGGAAAATCCAGTCTGCTAAACGCTCTGCTCGGCTTACAGAACGAGATTCTGACGAACGATGTGTCGAATGTCTCCGGTCTGGGTCAACATACCACTACCGCTGCTCGTCTGTATCATTTCCCGCATGGCGGCGATGTCATTGATTCCCCCGGCGTGCGCGAGTTCGGCTTATGGCATCTGGAGCCGGAACAAATCACCCAGGGCTTTGTCGAATTTCATGACTATTTGGGACATTGCAAATACCGGGACTGCAAGCATGACGCCGATCCAGGCTGCGCCATTCGCGAAGCGGTAGAGAACGGCGCTATTGCGGAAACCCGTTTCGAAAATTATCACCGAATTCTTGAAAGTATGGCGCAGGTAAAAACGCGTAAAAACTTTTCTGATACGGACGACTGACAGATACGCTAGGCGTCGTTAGAATCGTCCCCTTTTTTCAGGATACCGGTATAACTGCCGGTTCAGGAACAACAATGGCCTGGAGGCTACCTTGTTAAACTCATTTAAACTTTCGCTACAATACATTCTGCCGAAACTATGGCTCACTCGCCTGGCGGGCTGGGGCGCAAGCAAACGAGCAGGATGGCTGACAAAACTGGTTATCGATCTCTTCGTAAAGTATTACAAAGTCGATATGACCGAGGCGCAAAAACCGGATACCGCCAGCTATCGTACGTTCAATGATTTCTTTGTTCGTCCGCTGCGTGATGACGTGCGTCCGCTCAATACCGATCCTAACATCCTGGTGATGCCTGCCGACGGCGTGATAAGCCAGTTGGGTCGTATCGAAGAAGATAAAATTTTGCAGGCCAAAGGCCATAATTACAGCCTTGAGGCGTTGCTGGCGGGTAACTACCTGATGGCGGATAAGTTCCGCAACGGCACGTTTGTGACCACTTACCTCTCCCCTCGCGACTACCATCGCGTGCATATGCCATGCAACGGCATCCTGCGTGAAATGATCTACGTACCGGGCGATCTGTTCTCCGTTAACCATCTGACCGCGCAAAACGTCCCCAACCTGTTTGCCCGCAACGAGCGCGTTATCTGCCTGTTTGATACCGAGTTCGGCCCTATGGCGCAGATTCTGGTCGGCGCAACTATTGTCGGCAGTATCGAAACCGTCTGGGCGGGGACCATTACCCCGCCGCGCGAAGGCATCATCAAGCGCTGGACCTGGCCAGAAGGCGAACATGAAGGGTCTGTCGCCCTGTTGAAAGGCCAGGAGATGGGACGCTTTAAACTGGGTTCCACGGTCATCAACTTATTTGCGCCGGGAAAAGTGAATCTGATCGCGTCGCTGGCAAGCCTGTCCGTTACCAAAATTGGCCAACCGCTGGCGACGTCGACCGAAACATTCGTCGCGCCGGAGGTAGAACCTGCTCCGCTGCCGGCAGAAGAAATTAAAGCCGAACACGACGCCAGCCCGCTGGTTGACAATAAAAAAGACGACACCTAATCAAGAGAGAATGCTGACGTGCGCCTGATTATCGCTTTTCTGATGGCCTGGTGCCTCAGCACGGGGGCGTTCGCCGCAACGGCCCCCGACGCCAAACAAATCACGCAGGAACTGGAGCAGGCAAAAGCGGCGAAGCCCGCTCAGCCGGAAGCCGTTGAGGCGCTCCAGACTGCGTTAAACGCGCTTGAAGAGCGAAAAGGCTCGCTTGAGCGCGCGAAACAATATCAACACGTTATTGATAATTTCCCTAAGCTATCCGCCACCTTGCGCGCCCAGTTGAATAATCTGCGCGATGAACCTCGCAGCGTACCGCCAGAGATGTCCACCGAAGCGTTAAATCAGGAGATCTTGCAGGTTAGCAGCCAGCTACTAGATAAAACCCGCGAGGCGCAACAGGAGCAGGAGCGCGTCAGGGAGATCGCCGACTCGCTCAGCCAGCTTCCCCAACAGCAAAACGACGCCCGCCGCCAGCTTAATGAGATTGAGCGACGACTCGGCGCCGCAGGCGGAAGTGCCGCGCTTAGCCAGGCGCAAAGTCTCAGTATGCAGGCGGAGTCCGCCAAACTAAAAGCGTTAGTCGACGAACTGGAGTTGGCGCAACTGTCCGCCAACAACCGGCAGGAACTGGCTCGTCTGCGTTCCGAGCTGGCGGAAAAACAGAGTCAGCAATTGGATGCGTATCTTCAGGCGCTGCGCAATCAGCTCAACAGCCTGCGTCAACGTGAAGCGGAACGCGCGCTGGAAAGTACTGAGCTGCTGGCGGAAAACAGCGCCGGTTTGCCGGAAGGCATCGTCGAACAATTTAAAGTCAACCGCGAGCTGTCACAGGCGCTTAATCAACAAGCGCAGCGGATGGATCTGGTCGCCTCGCAGCAGCGACAGGCCACCAGCCAAACGTTACAGGTGCGTCAGGCGCTCAATACGCTGCGGGAGCAGTCGCAATGGCTTGGCGTGTCCAACATGCTTGGCGAAGCGCTGCGCGCGCAGGTCGCCCGTCTGCCAGAGATGCCTAAGCCGCAGCAGCTTGATACGGAAATGGCGCAGCTACGCGTCCACCGTATGCGCTATGAAGAGTTACTCAATAAGCAGCCGCAGCTACGGCAAATACGTCAGGCCAATGGACAGCCGCTGACCGCCGAGCAAAACCAGATTCTTGACGCCCAGCTTCGCACTCAGCGCGAGCTGCTCAACTCGTTGTTACAGGGCGGCGACACGCTGATCCTGGAGCTGACCAAACTGAAAGTCTCCAACAGCCAACTGGAGGATGCGCTTAAAGAGGTTAATGAAGCGACCCACCGTTATCTGTTCTGGACCGCTGACGTTAGCCCGCTATCGCTCTCCTGGCCTGTTGATTTGGTTCAGGATTTACGTCGGCTTATCTCATTAGATACGTTTAATCAGTTAGGTAAAGCCAGCATCATGATGCTGACCAGCAAAGAGACGCTACTGCCGTTATTCGGCGCGCTGGCGCTGGTCGGGTTTAGCCTCTATTCACGTCAACACTTCAACCGGTTCCTTGAACGCTCGGCCTCGCGCGTCGGGAAAGTCACCCAGGATCACTTCTCGCTGACGCTGCGAACGGTGTTCTGGTCGATTCTGGTCGCCTCGCCGCTGCCCGTCTTGTGGGCGACGCTCGGCTATGGTCTACAGGAAGCCTGGCCGTATCCGCTGGCCGTCGCCATCGGCGATGGCGTGACGGCGACAGTACCGCTGTTGTGGGTAGTCATGATTTGCGCCGCTTTTGCCCGCCCTAATGGTCTGTTTGTGGCGCATTTCGGCTGGCCGCGAAACCGGGTAGCGAAAGCGATGCGCTACTACCTGATGAGCATTGGGCTGATCGTGCCGCTCATTATGGCAGTGATCATGTTTGATAATCTTAACGATCGGGAGTTTTCCGGCTCGTTGGGCCGCCTTTGCTTCATCCTGATATGCGGCGCGCTGGCGCTGGTCACGCTGAGTCTGAAAAAAGCGGGCATTCCGCTCTATCTTGATAAAGAAGGCAACGGCGACAACATGGTCAACAGCCTGCTGTGGAATATGTTGATGGGCGCGCCGCTTATCGCGATTCTGGCGGCGGCGGTGGGTTATCTGGCCACAGCGCAGGCGCTACTGGCGAGACTGGAAACCTCGGTCGCCATCTGGTTCCTGTTGCTGGTTATTTATCATGTCATTCGCCGCTGGATGCTGATCCAACGACGCCGACTGGCTTTTGACCGCGCCAAACATCGTCGGGCGGAAATGCTGGCGCAGCGCGCGCGCGGCGAAGAAGAACCGGCGCACTCCTCCAGCCTGGAAGGCGCGGTCGACATCGATGAAAGTGAAATCGATCTTGACGCTATTAGCGCCCAGTCGCTGCGTCTGGTCCGCTCAATTCTGATGCTTATCGCCCTGCTATCGGTAATTGTACTGTGGTCGGAAATCCACTCGGCATTCGGCTTCCTGGAGAATATTTCGCTGTGGGATGTCACCTCTACGGTGCAAGGCGTGGAAAGCCTGGAGCCAATTACTCTGGGGGCGGTGCTCATTGCGATTCTGGTCTTTATCATCACCACGCAGTTGGTGCGTAATCTGCCTGCGCTGCTGGAACTGGCGTTATTACAGCATCTCGATTTAACGCCTGGTACCGGTTACGCCATCACGACCATCACCAAATATCTGTTAATGCTGATTGGCGGGCTGGTCGGTTTCTCGATGATCGGCATTGAGTGGTCGAAGCTACAATGGCTGGTGGCCGCGCTCGGCGTTGGGCTTGGTTTTGGCCTGCAAGAAATTTTCGCTAACTTTATCTCCGGCCTGATTATTTTGTTTGAAAAGCCGATTCGTATCGGCGATACGGTGACCATTCGCGATCTCACCGGCAGCGTGACCAAAATCAATACCCGCGCCACCACTATCAGTGACTGGGATCGTAAAGAGATTATCGTGCCGAATAAAGCCTTTATCACCGAACAGTTTATCAACTGGTCGCTGTCTGACTCCGTTACGCGCGTGGTGTTAACCATCCCGGCGCCAGCGGATGCCAATAGCGAAGAGGTGACGCAAATTCTGCTGACGGCGGCGCAGCGCTGTTCTTTGGTGCTTGATAACCCGCCGCCTGAAATCTTTCTGGTGGATCTCCAGCAGGGTATTCAGATTTTCGAACTGCGTATCTATGCCGCGGAAATGGGACACCGTATGCCATTACGCCATGAGATCCACCAATTGATTCTGGCTGGCTTCCGCGAACACGGTATTGATATGCCGTTCCCGCCGTTCCAGATGCGTCTGGAGAGCCTCGGCGGTAAACAAACGGGGAGAACGTTAACGTCAGCGGGTAAAACCAGCCGCCCGGCGGGGAGTTTGTAAACGCAATGGCGCCGGATGACGCTAAAAGACTCGATGACATAGGCTTATCAGGTCTTTTAGCATAGATCACACACAAAACTGATAGCGCAGGAAGAATTGCCAGGACCAGTAAGCAAATATCACCAACGCGACACAGTACAAAAACCAACTACGTATTTTCTTATACACAGTAACGTAAAAAAATGGGAAAAACAGGGGCAGCGTCATCATCGCGCCAAAACTTCTGGAATCATCATTTTCGACAGTTCTCATCACATCACAAATGTTGGTTATCCCACTCTCGCCAATCATCCACTCTTTATCCAGGACTGAAAATACAGCGATGAGTGGGATAGCCAGTAAAATCCAGATAGCGCACAACGCAAACATTTTCGGACTCATTATAAATATCCTTTTCATAAAGCCGATGAGCTAACGCTATCCGGACAAAGATTACTCCGCCGCCCACTCCGGATCGGCGCTCATGCGGCTACTGTAATTCTGATAAATCGCCATCGCCAGCAGCGAGAAGAAGATCGGGCCGCCGATCATCCACAAGGCGCTGTCCCAGTCCCCAGCTTCAATCACTGGCTGGATGATGGTAAAGACGTTGGCAAACGTCACCACCAGCACCACAACACCCGTCGCGACCAGGGTAGAGGCTTTGGTTTTAAAGAGAACAAATGGCCGCTCCAGATCCTGACGCGCTTTAAAGAAGGGAAATGCCAGCGCAAGGAACAGGTATGGCAAGGTCATTGAGACGTTCGCCATCAGCGTGAGTTTGTTATAAAACGCCGATGCGGTGTCACCGCCAAAAGAGACCAGCAAAATAAACAGACTCACCAGCACGCACTGTAGCCACATAGCGGTCGCCGGCATACCGTTAGCGTTCAGTGTCGTCATCGGCGCGGGCCACAACGCTTTTGGCGTCCCCTGAATAATGGCTTTCAGCGGTGAATAGCTCAACGTAAAAAACGCGCCGGTATAAGCCAGAAACATAGAAAGGCCGGTGATACGCGCAAACCAGACGCCCACCGTCATCGCTGCTTCCGGAGAAAGGTTTAACGCGTTACCTAATGTCGTGCCTAAACTCGACATCAGAATGTAGGTGATATTCCCTAAGTTAACGGCGCTATTACTTAATATCTGTTGCCAGTTAGTGCTGACGCCCCATAAAAAGATCGCCAAAGAATAACCAATTGAAATCACAATAGCCGCGAAAACAATACCTTTCGCAAAATTCTTTTCCGGTTTCTCGGTTTTATCCACCAGTCCGCCGACAGCCTCAATACCGCCGTACGCAAAAATAGCAAATACCACAAATGACAACATTGCCAGGCCGGAGTGATAACCCGGATTCGGTGACGAGGTAAAATTAATTTCTTGTGCAAAATGCCCACCATTTAATAACAAAATAGCGACACTCACTAACAATAAAACTAAATTAAGACACATTACGGCAATACCTCCGACCGCCGTAATTCGCGCAATTTTATTGATCCCTCTGGCGGCGACACACGTCACCAGAATCATCCAGCCGACGGCGAGCAGCCCGACAACCTGCGTAGGCTCAAGCCCTGCAATACGCCAGTGCTGCGTCATATCGGCGCCAAAAACAAAAGTAGAAAACGGTACCCAAATTTTTGCCGCCGTACTTACCATCCATATGACATACGATGAAAACCACATAAACGTGCCAATAAACGCGTAACGTGGCCCCACGCTATTATTCATCCACGAATAGATCCCGCCCTCTTCTTTGCGATAAGCGGAACCCATTTCAGCCATCATTAAGGCGAATGGAATAAAAAACAGCAAGGCAGAAAATATATACCATGGGATTGCGCTATACCCCATTAAATAAAACGCCGACGGGCTATTCGCAAAACCAAAAACAGAAGTAAAAATCATCAGGATAAGCCCAATAAGGCTCATCTTTTTTATCGTGTGGGTCATTCAACCATCCCTTACGCTCGAGCGCGTTTGCCAGACGCCGCTCACCGATTGACGCCGCCTTCTTTTTTACGAAGGTCAGCGATAAAAAAATCAACACAGGATTGATACCTAAATGGCATCAAAGTTCCAGCCTTATGTTGTGGCAAACAGAGGATAATTGAAAAAATATGCTACAAAATGGCGCTTATTGCGCCATTTTATCTCGCGAAAGAGTGAATTTCAGATTTACGCCCGATCGACCGTAAAAGCAATCACGTCCGCCAGGCTTTCTGCTCCCAGCGCCAGCATCACCAGACGATCAACACCCAGCGCCACGCCGGAACAATCCGGTAGACCGGCGGCCAGCGCATCCAGTAGATTTTGGTCAATCGGCTGCTGCGGCAGACCGCGAGCGGCGCGCTTACGATTGTCCTGTTCAAAGCGCTGTTGTTGCTCACGTGCGTCCGTCAGTTCGTGGAAACCATTCGCCAGCTCAATACCTTTGTAGTACACCTCAAAGCGCTCGGCGACGCGATGATCCTCGGTACTGATTTGTGCCAGCGATGCCTGACTTGCCGGAAAGTGATAAATAAAGGTCGGCTTTTCTTTACCTATATGCGGCTCAACCCCCATCGTGAACAACAGTTGCAGCAACGTATCACGGTCTTCTTCCGTATCGGCGATATTGCTTAAATCAAGCTTTGCCGCCGCCTCACGCAGTTGCGTTTTATCTGCTGATAACGGGTCAATCTCCAGATGGCGCTGAAACGCCTGTTGATAGGAGAGACTTTCCGCAGGTTGACAATCCAGCACTTGCTGAAGCAAATCATCCACTTCATTCATCAGGCGGTACATATCGTAATGCGGGCGATACCACTCCAGCATAGTGAATTCCGGATTATGATGTCGTCCCATCTCTTCATTACGGAAACTGCGGCATAGCTGGAAAACCGGGCCGCACCCTGCCGCCAGCAGGCGTTTCATATGGTATTCCGGACTGGTCATTAAATAGAGGTTGATCCCCTGGGAATGGCCAGGTCCGACGAAACGCGTTTCGAACGGGAACAGATGAATGTCTGTGACCGTCGCCTGACTCATGCAGGGCGTCTCAACCTCAAGCACTCCACGATCGGCAAAGAAACGACGGATTTCCGCCATAATCGCCGCACGTTTTAATAAATTGGGGATGGACGCGCTCGGCTGCCAGGTTGCCGTTTCGCTCATGATTCTTTCTCCAGTTTAAGACAAGGTCACGAAGTCTACTCGCAACGCGCGGGCGAAACAAATTTTGCGCAGGCGTATCGGGCGCCTTCTGGAGGGTAAAAAAAGTGATTTCAGATGGTTTAGTAATTAAATTAATCAAAATCAATGATAATTCATCCCTCTGATACGCTAAAAAAATCGAACACGTCAAATTTCCCTCACATCCCTGAGACTATACTGTTGTACCCATAAAGGAGCAGTGGAAACGCATTCATACTTCGCAGAACCCAGAGGCTTTATCTGGCTGCGCGAGGGTGAAATTACAATAATCTGGAGGAATGTCGTGCAAACCTTTCAAGCCGATCTTGCCATTATAGGCGCCGGTGGCGCGGGATTACGTGCTGCAATTGCTGCCGCACAGGCGAATCCCAATGCTAAAATCGCACTGATCTCAAAAGTGTACCCGATGCGCAGCCACACCGTCGCTGCCGAAGGGGGTTCAGCCGCTGTCGCCCAGGATCATGACAGCTTTGACTACCATTTTCACGATACGGTAGCAGGCGGAGACTGGCTGTGTGAGCAGGATGTCGTGGATTACTTTGTCCACCATTGTCCCACTGAGATGACGCAGCTGGAGCAATGGGGCTGCCCGTGGAGCCGCCGTCCGGACGGTAGCGTTAACGTGCGTCGCTTCGGTGGTATGAAAATCGAGCGTACCTGGTTCGCCGCGGATAAAACCGGCTTCCATATGCTGCATACCCTGTTCCAGACTTCCCTGCAGTTCCCACAAATCCAGCGCTTTGACGAACATTTCGTGCTGGATATTCTGGTTGATGACAACCATGCGCGCGGCCTGGTGGCAATGAACATGATGGAAGGCACGCTGGTGCAAATCCGTGCCAACGCCGTGGTCATGGCGACAGGCGGCGCAGGCCGCGTATACCGCTATAACACCAACGGCGGCATCGTCACCGGCGACGGGATGGGCATGGCGCTGAGCCATGGCGTTCCGCTGCGTGATATGGAATTCGTTCAGTATCACCCGACCGGCCTGCCAGGTTCCGGTATCCTGATGACTGAAGGTTGCCGCGGCGAAGGCGGTATTCTGGTCAATAAAAATGGCTATCGTTACCTGCAAGACTACGGCATGGGCCCCGAAACGCCGCTGGGCGAGCCGAAAAACAAATATATGGAACTGGGGCCACGTGACAAAGTATCCCAGGCTTTCTGGCACGAATGGCGTAAAGGCAACACCATCTCCACGCCGCGCGGCGATGTGGTTCACCTCGACCTGCGTCATCTCGGCGAGAAGAAACTGCATGAACGTCTGCCGTTCATTTGCGAACTGGCGAAAGCCTATGTCGGCGTCGATCCGGTTAAAGAACCGATTCCAGTACGTCCGACCGCGCACTACACCATGGGCGGCATTGAAACCGACCAGAACTGTGAAAGCCGTGTCAAAGGGCTGTTTGCCGTTGGCGAATGCTCCTCTGTTGGCCTGCATGGCGCGAACCGCCTCGGTTCCAACTCACTGGCGGAACTGGTGGTGTTTGGTCGTCTGGCTGGCGAACAAGCAATGGAACGCGCTGCTACGGCAGGCGCCGCAAATAGCGCCGCGCTCGACGCCCAGGTTGCCGATATTGAACAGCGTCTGAAAAATCTGGTGAACCAGGAAGGCAACGAAAACTGGTCGAAGATCCGCGATGAGATGGGTCTGTCTATGGAAGAAGGTTGCGGTATTTACCGTACCCCGGAACTGATGCAGAAAACCGTTGATAAACTGGCCGAGCTTCAGGAACGTTTCAAGCGCGTACGTATCTCCGATACCTCCAGCGTGTTCAACACTGACCTGCTGTATACCATCGAACTGGGTCATGGTCTGAACGTGGCGGAATGTATGGCGCACTCTGCGCTGGCGCGTAAAGAGTCCCGCGGCGCGCATCAGCGTCTGGATGAAGGCTGTACCGAGCGCGACGATGTGAACTTCCTCAAGCACACCCTCGCCTTCCGCGATGCTGATGGCACGACCCGTCTGGAATACAGCGACGTGAAAATCACCACCCTGCCGCCAGCCAAACGTGTTTACGGCGGTGAAGCGGAAGCAGCCGATAAGAAGGAGAAGGCGAATGGCTGAGATGAAAAACCTGAAAGTTGAGGTGGTGCGCTATAACCCGGAAACCGATACCGCGCCGCACAGTGCTTTCTATGAAGTTCCTTATGATGAAACAACATCGCTACTGGACGCGTTGGGCTACATCAAAGATAACCTGTCGCCAGACCTGAGCTACCGCTGGTCCTGCCGTATGGCGATCTGCGGCTCCTGCGGCATGATGGTCAACAACGTCCCTAAACTGGCGTGTAAAACCTTCCTGCGCGATTACACCAACGGTATGAAGGTGGAAGCGCTGGCGAACTTCCCGATTGAACGCGATCTGGTTGTCGATATGACGCACTTTATCGAAAGCCTGGAAGCGATCAAACCGTACATTATTGGCAACTCTCGCACGCCAGATCAGGGGCCGAATGTCCAGACCCCGGCGCAAATGGCGAAGTATCACCAGTTCTCCGGTTGCATCAACTGTGGTCTGTGCTACGCCGCGTGCCCGCAGTTCGGTCTGAATCCTGAATTTATCGGACCGGCTGCGATTACGCTGGCGCATCGCTATAACGAAGATAGCCGCGATCACGGTAAGAAGGAGCGTATGGCGCAGTTGAACAGTCCGAACGGCGTATGGACCTGTACTTTCGTGGGCTACTGCTCCGAAGTCTGTCCAAAACATGTCGATCCGGCTGCGGCCATTCAGCAGGGTAAAGTGGAAAGCTCGAAAGACTTTCTTATCGCCACCCTGAAACCACGCTAAGGAGTGCAACATGACGACTAAACGCAAACCCTATGTGCGGCCGATGACGTCCACCTGGTGGAAAAAACTGCCGTTTTATCGCTTTTATATGCTGCGCGAAGGCACAGCGGTGCCGGCAGTCTGGTTCAGTATTGAACTGATTTTCGGTCTGTTTGCGCTCAAACACGGCGCGGAATCCTGGATGGGATTCGTCGGCTTTTTACAAAACCCGGTGGTGGTGATCTTAAACCTGATCACCCTGGCGGCCGCGCTGCTGCACACCAAAACCTGGTTTGAACTGGCGCCGAAGGCGGCCAATATCATTGTAAAAGACGAAAAAATGGGGCCAGAGCCAATCATCAAAGGGCTTTGGGTGGTCACTGCGGTAGTCACCGTAGTCATTCTGTATGTTGCCCTGTTCTGGTAAGGAGTCCCGGATGATTAATCCAAACCCAAAACGTTCTGATGAACCCGTATTCTGGGGACTGTTTGGCGCAGGCGGTATGTGGGGCGCGATCATCGCGCCGGTGATCGTGCTACTGGTTGGCATCATGCTGCCGCTGGGGCTATTTCCGGGCGATGCCCTGAGTTTTGAGCGCGTACTGACGTTCGCCCAAAGCTTCATTGGTCGCGTTTTTCTGTTCCTGATGATCGTGCTGCCGCTATGGTGTGGCCTACACCGTATGCACCACGCGATGCATGACCTGAAAATCCACGTGCCCGCGGGCAAATGGGTCTTCTACGGTCTGGCGGCAATCCTGACCGTTGTGACGGCGATTGGCGTTATCACTCTCTAAGTTGCCACGACGCCCTCTTATCTACCCGATAAGAGGGCATTTTTTCTTTTCCTGCCTCTCATTTTCCCGCCAGGTTCTACACTTAGAAAAAACACTGGAAGGAAAAACGCTATGCGCTTGCTGCCCGTCGTTGCTGCGGTTACTGCGGCATTTTTGGTTGTCGCCTGTAGTTCGCCTACCCCGCCTAAAGGCGTTACCGTGGTAAATAACTTTGATGCCAAACGTTACCTCGGCACCTGGTATGAGATCGCACGCCTCGATCATCGATTTGAACGTGGACTGGAACAAGTCACGGCCACCTATAGTCTGCGTGACGATGGCGGGATTAATGTCATCAATAAAGGCTATAACCCGGATCGGGAAATGTGGCAAAAAACAGAAGGCAAAGCGTATTTTACCGGTAGTCCAAACCGCGCCGCGCTCAAGGTCTCTTTTTTCGGCCCGTTCTACGGCGGCTATAACGTGATTGCGCTTGACCGGGAATACCGTCATGCGCTGGTGTGCGGCCCGGATCGCGACTATCTGTGGATACTCTCTCGCACGCCAACGCTTTCTGAGGAAATAAAACAGCAAATGCTGGCCGTCGCGACCCGGGAGGGGTTTGACGTCAATAAATTAATTTGGGTAAAACAATCAGGTTCGTAGCAATATCAGCGACGAATTAATGCGCACTGAGTTTTAGCCCAATGATACCCGCGACGATCAAGCCAAGACTGAGCAAACGCGCCGGTGAGGCAGACTCGCCCAGCAGAAGGATACCGGTGATTGCCGCCCCAACGGCGCCGATGCCGGTCCAGATGGCGTACGCCGTTCCAACAGGCAGCGTTTTCATTGCCCAGGAAAGTAACGCCATACTGATAACCATGGCCGTAATGGTGATAATACTGGGGGTCAGACGAGAAAAACCGTGGGTATACTTCAGGCCGACAGCCCATACCACTTCAAGTAAACCAGCGATTAATAGAATGATCCAGGACATAGCAGGCTCCAGATAATTAATGGGGCCGTCCCCGGTGAGAATAGCGTTTACAGGTCGTCCTGTAACGTATACGGATGAAAAGCCATTCTTGCCTGAGAGAAAATGAATTTCAACCTTTTTATTTTTTTCCGTCTAAAGGCGGGAATTGGCCCTTTTAAGCCGCGTAGTTTTCGCATTTAGCGCCCACAGGAGTTCTCTATGATGGAACGCCTTCTGGGAAAGAAAGTGCTTTATCTACTTCCGGGTGCAAAAAACTATGTTGAAAATTTTAGTGATAGACCGATGCCACTTTACCCGTACGGGCATGGAGGCCTGGCTTAATCACACTGATGTGCTCAGTTCTTCACTGCTGGTATCCGGGATGAATAACCTTATACTGGCGAAAGAACATATTCTGCAATGGAAGCCCCACCTGGTTATCGCTGATTTATATGGTTTTCTCAACGATGCCTTACCCGAACAGCCTATCAATGCATTTTTTGCCGCCTGCAGGATGACGCCGTTGGTATTATTACAGTCAGGGAATATGCCGTACAGACCGCAATATGCCAGTCATGCGGTGTTATCTAAACACACGCCTTTACATGAGCTTGCACAACGAATTAAAGGAGCGCTACATACTCATCCACTGCAGGAAGCGCCGGAAAGCGCCACGCCATTGCTCTCTCCGCAGGAGGAAAAAGTGCTCGCGATGTGGACGGAAGGCACCAGCAATAAAGAGATTGCGTATGCGCTTGGCATTCACGGGAAAACGGTTTACACCTATAAACGTAATATCCGTATGAAACTTCATATGGATAACCGGTATTCTCCCTTTCTTATGCTTCCGGAGAAAATCGATTAACGGTACGACGCCATGCCGTACCGTTGATGATTACTGCTGAGCTCTGGTTGCAGCGCCAGAGATCGCACTACCACCGTCCGAGATGTCCTCGCCCACGCCGCGCGTGGTATTACAAGCAGTTAATACAGTGGAAAGTACCAAAACAGAAAAGATCGCTGCAATTGTCTTTTTAACCATAATGTCTTCCTTTTCTAGCCAATGTTGTTTGTGTATAGCAACTTAATAATAGACAACATCCCAGAAAATGATGGGCGATCGACTAATTTTAGGAAGACGAGAAGCGATTAGCTGGCTGCACGGGAGATGGCGTGGCCGAGATGCTGAATATCTTCGCCGAAGCCGCGGGCGGTATTACATGCCGTTAATAATGTGCTGGTAAGAAGAACCAGCGCGACAAGACCGATAAAGCGTTTCATCATTGAGGCGCGAAAAATAGGATGGCGCAGCATACGCTGCACCATTTTTCCCGATAACGTAAATTATTTTACGCGGGATACGTATTCGCCGGAACGGGTATCGACTTTGATCACTTCGCCAATCTGCACGAACAGCGGAACTTTAACCACTGCGCCAGTAGACAGCGTGGCTGGTTTGCCGCCAGTACCTGCGGTATCGCCCTTCAGACCTGGGTCGGTATCAACAATTTCCAGTTCAACAAAGTTCGGCGGAGTGACAGAGATAGGCTGACCGTTCCACAGGGTCACGATGCATTCCGCCTGATCCAACAGCCATTTTGCGTTGTCGCCGATAGCCTTGGCATCTGCAGACAGCTGCTCGAAGGTTTCGTTGTTCATGAAATGCCAGAACTCACCGTCGTTGTACAGGTAAGTCAGGTTCATATCGACTACATCCGCGCCTTCTGCGGAATCGGTCGATTTGAAGGTTTTCTCAACGCGCGTGCCGGTCAGCAGACGGCGCAGCTTAACGCGGGCAAACGCCTGGCCTTTACCCGGTTTCACGAATTCACTGGATTCAACCGCATAAGGTTCGCCATCCAACATGATTTTAAGACCGGAACGAAAATCGTTGCTATAGTAAGTCGCCATAAGGCCCTCTGAAATTGTTAACTGGTAGCTAAGCCACAAAATGGCGCATATTGTAACCCTAAATACCCCATTGCGAGAAGATTGGTTAGCGCAACTTGCCGATGTTGTGACCAATCCCGACGAACTGCTGCATCTTTTACAGATTGAAGCTGATGAAAACCTCCGGGCAGGACAGGACGCCAGGCGCTTGTTTGCCCTCCGCGTGCCGCGCGCTTTTATTGCGCGCATGGAGAAGGGCAACCCTGACGATCCTCTTTTACGTCAAGTGCTGACGTCCCGGGATGAATTTATTGTCGCCCCCGGTTTCTCCACCGACCCGCTGGAAGAGCAACACAGCGTGGTGCCAGGATTATTGCATAAATACCAAAACCGGGCGCTATTGCTGGTAAAAGGCGGATGTGCGGTAAATTGCCGCTACTGTTTCCGTCGTCACTTCCCGTATGCAGAGAATCAAGGCAATAAGCGCAACTGGACAGTCGCGCTGGAGTATATCGCCGCACACCCGGAACTGGATGAGATCATCTTTTCCGGCGGCGATCCGCTGATGGCGAAAGATCATGAGCTGGACTGGCTGCTCACGCAACTGGAAGCCATTAAGCACGTCAAGCGGCTACGCATCCACAGTCGGTTGCCTATCGTCATCCCGGCACGCATTACTGACGAACTGGTCGCCCGCTTTGACCAGTCACGTCTGCAAATTTTGTTGGTGAACCATATCAACCACGCTAATGAAGTGGACGAGGC
Source organism: Salmonella enterica subsp. enterica serovar Typhimurium str. LT2 (assembly GCF_000006945.2). Classification (GTDB taxonomy): domain Bacteria; phylum Pseudomonadota; class Gammaproteobacteria; order Enterobacterales; family Enterobacteriaceae; genus Salmonella; species Salmonella enterica. The sequence goes on along the minus strand of NC_003197.2, from coordinate 4,578,881 downwards.
GTTCGGCCTGGCGATGAAGAAACTGCGCCACGTGGGCGTCACGCTTCTCAACCAGAGCGTCCTGCTGCGTGGCGTGAATGATAACGCGCGAACGCTGGCGAATCTGAGCAACGCGCTATTTGACGCCGGCGTGATGCCCTATTACCTGCATGTGCTGGATAAAGTGCAGGGCGCCGCGCATTTTATGGTCACCGATGACGAAGCCCGGCAAATCATGCGCGAACTGCTCACGCTGGTATCCGGCTATATGGTGCCAAGACTGGCGCGTGAAATCGGCGGCGAACCGAGCAAAACACCGCTGGATTTACAGCTTCGGCAGTGCTAATCCTCGCGGGCGCGTCAGGGACGACGAAAAATATTACCGCGCAATATTACGAGGAGACTCCCCCGCGATTCTCCTCACCCTTTGGCGAGGATAAACTAACCTTCGTTAAATACACCTTTCCGGTCCTCTCTTTTCAATAAAGTCCGTTTTAGGACTCGCTTAGCGTGTACTGCATTTTCGAATTATACTGGTTCTCCTTTTTATAGGACGGCATAAACAATTTATATATCAAATACATTGCAGTAAAACATTTAATTATTTTATATTTGTGGAGAATTGACATGGCCTTAACGATTAAGGGACTAAATACCGGCGTTATTCGTCACAATGATAAGTTTATCGCGCTGGCGCTTAAGGTGAAGTCACTGAGAAATAAAGAAACACTGCTTTTCTTTCCTGTGCTCGCGCTGCGAGACTTGTTGATCGGCCTTGAACACCGGCTTTATCTACAACACTCGCTTCCGGAACAAGAGCAGGAAAAACGCCAGAAAGCTAAAAGCAGTCATGTGCTTAAAATGCATGAGAATATTCCGGCAATACTCCGTGAAGAGCTGGAAAACGCCGATGTTAATCAGCGTGTTGAATCTTTAGCGTTGAGCGATAATACAGAAAAAGTATTAACCTTTACGTTAAAGCTGCACAATGGTAGCCATCTTGATTTACAGGTCGGTGAGTGGCAGGTTGAAGTTCTGGTGATGGCTATTATTCACGCCATTAATAATGCCGAAATGCGTGAGCTCGCATTGCGTATTTCTTCAATGCTGGACTTTTTACCATTATACGATGCTGACTGCCTGGAAAACGGTAATATCGAATTCGATACCTATAACCAGCCTGACTGGAAACATAATCTGTATAACCATTATTTAGCGCTCGTTTATCGTTATACGGATGAGGCAGGACAATCGCATGATTGCGGCACCATCATTAAGACCCGTAGTCAGTCAGGCTCTAAAGAAGCTGAAGCAATATCACGCCGCTTGCTGAATTTCAGCCCGCGTCTTAAAAAGCTGGAAGGAAAACCGTGTAAGGTTTTTGTCAGAACGCTTGGAACCGGTAAAGCAGCGCGTCTGACGCAAGATCAATGCATGCGCGCGTTGCATAATCTACGCATGGCATCATCGCAGGAAAAACGCTAACCATATCGCCCTCTGAATCTTTCAGAGGGCGTTACGATTCAGACATATCAGTTCGGACATTTATAAACCTGGCCGTTCATCTCGCTGGCCGTCGGGACAAAACTGGACAACATGCCCTGTGACGGACTACTTACGCCATACAGCACGTTTCCACCCATCGCGGCTGCCTGATTACGCAGATCGTTCGCTGCGCCACGCATTGAGCCACCCTCTTCGCCGTGCTGGCCTGAAAACCAGTTACTCTGTTTACCAGTTGCCGTACCAATAAGCTGGCATTCCGCGCCCGGCTTATCTTCGACAAAGCGTACATTTTGGCCGGCAGCGGTGAGTTCGTTGCTGGAGCTACAACCCGCCATCAGCAGCGCGGCGCCAACGATCCCTGCTAAATATTTCACGTGCATGTTATTCCCCATAATCAATGAGCTGGACGTTTTGTCCGTATCTGAATCTTATACTAAAAAGATGACTAAAAGAAAAACCCCCGGTCATTTCTGCCCGGGGGTTTCTCAATTCTGGGAGATAAGCACCCAAATCATTCTGGTTGCAGGAAGGCGGCCAGTTTGTTAATCCCCAGTCACTTACTCAAGTAAGTGACTGGGGTTAGCCAACGCATCTGCAGCCTGAAGGATGCAGGGGGTGGGCAATTACATCATGCCGCCCATACCACCCATACCACCCATGCCGCCAGCAGCGCCTAAATCAGGAGCATCGCTTTTCGGCAGGTCGGTCACCATGCACTCGGTAGTGATCATCAGACCAGCCACAGAAGCAGCGTACTGCAGCGCAGAACGGGTAACTTTGGTTGGGTCCAGGATACCCATATCGATCATGTTGCCGTATTCTTCAGTTGCTGCGTTGTAACCGTAGTTACCGTCGCCGCCTTTAACGGTGTTAGCGACAACAGACGGCTCTTCGCCGCAGTTCAGCACGATCTGACGCAGCGGAGCTTCCATTGCGCGCAGCGCAACTTTGATACCCACGTTCTGGTCTTCGTTCTGGCCTTTCAGGTCAGCAATTTTAGAAGCAACGCGGATCAGCGCAACGCCACCACCAGCAACCACGCCTTCTTCTACCGCAGCACGGGTCGCGTGCAGGGCATCTTCAACGCGGGCTTTCTTCTCTTTCATTTCAACTTCGGTCGCAGCGCCAACTTTGATAACCGCAACGCCGCCTGCCAGTTTCGCTACGCGCTCCTGCAGTTTTTCACGATCGTAGTCGGAGGTCGCTTCTTCAATCTGCTGACGGATCTGAGCAACACGGCCCTGGATGGCAGCTTCTTCACCCACGCCATCGATGATGGTGGTGGTGTCTTTGTTGATCACAACACGTTTCGCCTGACCCAGGTCTTCCAGGGTTGCTTTTTCCAGCTCCATACCGATCTCTTCAGAGATTACGGTACCGCCGGTCAGGGTAGCGATATCCTGCAGCATCGCCTTACGACGATCGCCGAAGCCAGGTGCCTTAACAGCAGCCACTTTCACGATGCCACGCATGGTGTTAACAACCAGGGTAGCCAGCGCTTCGCCTTCAACATCTTCAGCGATGATCAGCAGCGGTTTGCCTGCTTTTGCAACGGCTTCCAGAACCGGCAGCATTTCGCGGATGTTGGAGATTTTCTTATCAGCCAGCAGGATGAACGGGCTTTCCAGCTCTACTGCGCCAGTTTCCGGCTTGTTGATGAAGTAAGGAGACAGGTAGCCGCGGTCAAACTGCATACCTTCAACCACGTCCAGTTCGTCCTGCAGACCGGTACCGTCTTCAACGGTGATGACGCCTTCTTTACCGACTTTATCCATCGCTTCCGCGATCAGTTTACCTACGGTTTCGTCGGAGTTAGCGGAGATAGTACCTACCTGAGCAATCGCTTTAGAGTCGGAGCACGGTACGGACAGGGCTTTCAGCTCTTCAACCGCCGCAGCAACCGCTTTGTCGATACCACGTTTCAGGTCCATCGGGTTCATGCCCGCAGCAACGGCTTTCAAGCCTTCGGTAATGATGGACTGCGCCAGTACGGTCGCGGTGGTGGTGCCGTCGCCTGCAGCATCGTTCGCTTTAGAGGCAACTTCTTTCACCATTTGCGCGCCCATGTTTTCAAACTTGTCTTCCAGTTCGATTTCACGCGCTACGGAAACACCATCTTTAGTGATAGTCGGCGCACCGAAAGATTTATCCAGAACCACGTTACGGCCTTTCGGACCGAGGGTAACTTTCACTGCATCTGCCAGTACGTTTACGCCGCGCAGCATTTTCACACGAGCGTCGTTACCGAATTTTACGTCTTTAGCTGCCATTTTCTCTTTCCCTTAAATTCGTATGTTCAGTGTCGTTCGCGGATTACGCTTCAACAATTGCCAGAATGTCGCTTTCAGACATGATCAACACTTCTTCATTGTCGATCTTTTCAGATTTCACACCGTAGCCATCGTTAAAAATAACGATGTCGCCAACTTTCACGTCCAGCGGCTGTACAGTACCGTTGTCCAGGATGCGACCCTTACCGACAGCGATGATTTCGCCACGAGTTGATTTACCCGCTGCGGAACCGGTCAGTACGATGCCGCCAGCAGATTTAGACTCAACTTCTTTACGTTTGACGATCACACGATCATGTAACGGACGAATACTCATTGATAGCTCTCCTTTGAGAAAGTCATTATCAGTTATGGGTGACGCCGGCCCGTAAACGGTTTCCCGGCTGGTGACCAGAGAGATGGGGATGGGGTTTTGCCCCTTCAAGGGGGGAGATGAAAAAAAATTCTTCTGAGCGAAAAAAGCGGTAAAAACGCTACTTATCTCACGTTTACCCAAGGTTTAGAACATCCTGCTATAAGAAAAGGCGTGTGTGATACGCTTAAAAATGTCTGTCGTCACCTGACGTTACAATGCCGCCGGATAATGAGCTGATGAATGAACTAAAAAAAGAGCTTGGGTTGGTTCAGGGCGTTATCTTGTTAACCACATCATTATTAGGGACTGGCGTTTTTGCGCTTCCGGAGCTGGCTGCGCTGGCGGCAGGCGACATCAGCCTTTGGGCATGGCCGCTGCTCATTATTTTGATTTTCCCTATTGCGATTGTCTTTGCTGTGCTGGGGCGTCACTTTCCACACGCTGGCGGCGTAGCGCATTTTGTCGGGATGGCATTTGGCCCGCGTCTGCAACGGGTGATCAGTTGGCTGTTTTTATCAGTCATTCCTGTTAGTTTTCCCGCAGCCTTGCATATTGCGGTGGGTTTCGGCCAGGCGCTGTTTGGCTGGCAAAGCGAACAGCTCTTATTTGGGGAGCTGGGTACTCTAGGTTTACTATGGTTTATGGGATCGCGCGGCGCCAGCTCCAGCGCCAACCTGCAAGCCATTATCGCTGGATTAATTATCGCGCTTATTGCCGCCATTCTGTGGAAAGGCGCGATTAAACCTGCAGATATCACCTTCCCAGCCGCAAACGAAATCACCTTTTCCCGGCTGTGTACCGCCCTGGCGATCATGTTCTGGGGATTTGTGGGAATTGAGGCTTTTACGCATTTGTCGTCTGAATTTAAAAATCCTGAACGTGATTTTCCGCGCGCATTGATCATTGGCCTGATGCTGGCCGGCTCCATTTATTGGACCTGTACCGCCGTGGTGCTGCATTTTGGCGTCTATAGCGACAAGATAGCGGCAACAGCATCGCTACCGCTTATTATTGTTCATCTCTTCGGTATCCAGGCGTTGTGGATAGCCTGCATTATTGGTTATCTCACCTGCTTTGCCAGCCTGAATGTGTATGCTCAGAGTTTTGCGCGTCTGATATGGACGCAAATGCAATATCAGCCCGATCACTATCTGGCTCAACTCTCTCCCGGGCGCCTTCCCTTGCACGCGTTAAACGTTATTCTGGCCTGTTGTTGCGTGAGTTCCCTGGTCGTCTACGCCCTGAAGATTAACCTCAATGCGCTGATCGTCTATGCTAACGGTATTTTTATTATGCTCTATCTGCTTTGTATGCTGGCGGGCTGTCGACTATTGAAAGGGCGCTGCTATGCACTGGCGGTGACGGGTTGTCTACTGTGCCTGTTATTGCTGGTAATGCTGGGGTGGAAAAGCTTATATGCCATTATCATGCTGGCAGCATTATGGCTGTTTTTACCGAAGCGAAAACGCATGGCGTAAGACGTATCTGTTGGCCGGATAACGCCTCACGCGACTTATCCGGCCAGCATCTCTACCTTTAATCCCGACGATCGTCTTTATGTTCAATACGATCGCGATCGTCATCTTTACGCTGATACTCGCCGTCAAATGTTTCGCCACCGCCAGTACCCGCGCTAAACCCGCCGCCCGGCATCCGGGAAAAACGTAAATGCGGCAGCAACTTCAGCGTCAAATGTTTTTGCACCGGCGGTAACAAAAGGAGAAGGCCGAGAAAATCGGTGAAAAACCCCGGCAACAGGAGCAGTAAGCCAGCGATGATCAGCGATACACTCTTAATCATTTCTGCCGCCGGGCTCTCACCGGCCGCCATTTTTTGTTGCATCAGCAAAAAGTTTTTAAAACCCTGGTTACGTACCAGCGACATACCGATAACAGACGTAAAAATCACCAGGATTAGCGTCATCAGGACACCAAGCACATGGGCGACCTGGATAAAGATAGAAATCTCAATGTAAACATAGAGAAAGACAGCTAAAAAGGGTATCCAGCGCAAAGGACTCTCCTGTAAGTCATGGCCGTCTGCGACGACCATTTGAATGGGGTTGCGATTCGCATCGATTCGATATGGTGGTGCGTAGCAAAATTTCAAGTGGTTTGTACACCTATTTTAGGTAGTAATACTAAAGCGGTGACCTATTTCACAAAATAATAAATAAGGGGTAAATTCCCACACTTTAAGTGATCCAGATTACGGTAGGAATTCTGAACCAGCATATGATCTCGTTTATCAGGCCGATGGAGGGGATAATCGTCGGTCAGAAAACATTCGAAATCACATATATCCTGTGTGTTTTAAAGTAAAAATCATTGGCAGCTTGAAAAAGAAGGTTCACATGTCAAACAACATTCGTATCGAAGAAGATCTGTTGGGTACCAGGGAAGTTCCAGCTGAAGCCTACTATGGTGTTCACACTCTGAGAGCGATTGAAAACTTCTACATTAGCAATAACAAAATCAGCGACATCCCTGAATTTGTGCGTGGCATGGTTATGGTAAAAAAAGCGGCGGCGCTGGCCAACAAAGAGCTGCAAACCATTCCTAAGAGTGTGGCGAACGCCATCATTGCCGCATGTGATGAAGTCCTTAACAACGGTAAGTGCATGGACCAGTTCCCGGTAGATGTCTATCAGGGCGGCGCGGGCACTTCCGTCAACATGAATACCAACGAAGTGCTGGCCAACATCGGGCTGGAACTGATGGGTCATCAGAAAGGTGAATATCAGTACCTGAACCCGAACGACCACGTGAATAAATGTCAATCCACTAACGACGCCTATCCGACAGGCTTCCGTGTAGCGGTTTACGCCTCTATCGTCAAACTGATCGATGCCATCAACCAGTTGCGTGAAGGTTTCGAACGTAAAGCGGTTGAATTCCAGGACATCCTGAAAATGGGTCGTACCCAGTTGCAGGACGCCGTACCGATGACGCTTGGTCAAGAATTCCGTGCGTTCAGCATCCTGCTGAAAGAAGAAGTGAAAAGCATCGAGCGTACTGCTGAGCTGCTGCTGGAAGTCAACCTTGGCGCAACGGCAATCGGTACTGGTCTGAACACGCCGAAAGAATACTCTCCGCTGGCGGTGAAAAAACTGGCTGAAGTCACTGGTTTCGCCTGTGTTCCGGCTGAAGATCTGATTGAGGCGACATCTGACTGTGGCGCATATGTTATGGTTCACAGCGCGCTGAAACGTTTGGCAGTGAAGATGTCCAAAATCTGTAACGACCTGCGCTTGCTCTCTTCTGGTCCTCGTGCCGGCCTGAACGAGATCAACCTGCCGGAACTGCAGGCGGGCTCTTCCATCATGCCAGCCAAAGTGAACCCGGTTGTACCGGAAGTCGTAAACCAGGTATGCTTTAAAGTCATCGGTAACGACACCACCGTTACGATGGCGGCGGAAGCCGGTCAGTTGCAGTTGAACGTTATGGAGCCGGTTATCGGTCAGGCGATGTTCGAATCCATCCACATTCTGAGCAACGCGTGCTACAACCTGCTAGAAAAATGCGTTAACGGCATTACCGCGAATAAAGAAGTGTGCGAAGGGTACGTTTATAACTCCATCGGTATCGTCACTTACCTCAACCCGTTCATCGGCCACCACAACGGCGACATCGTCGGTAAAATCTGTGCTGAAACCGGTAAGAGCGTACGTGAAGTTGTGCTGGAGCGCGGCCTGTTAACGGAAGCCGAGCTGGACGATATTTTCTCCGTACAGAACTTGATGCACCCGGCTTATAAAGCTAAACGTTATACTGATGAAAGCGAACAGTAATCGTACAGGGTAGTACCAAAGAGGCACGTCACGATGACGTGCCTTTTTTCTTACAAGAAGTTACCAAATAACAACAATTTAATATCAACTTGTTAAACAACAAGGAAGGCTAATATGATAGTTGTCGAACTTATCATTGTTTTGCTGGCAATCTTTTTGGGCGCCAGACTTGGGGGCATCGGTATTGGATTCGCAGGTGGGCTGGGTGTTCTGGTACTTGCCGCCATCGGCGTGAAGCCAGGGACAATTCCATTCGATGTCATTTCCATCATCATGGCGGTTATCGCCGCGATCTCTGCTATGCAGGTCGCGGGCGGTCTGGATTATTTGGTAAACCAGACGGAAAAACTGCTGCGTAAGAACCCGAAATACATCACTATCCTCGCACCGATTGTGACCTATTTCCTGACTATTTTTGCTGGTACCGGGAATATTTCCCTGGCAACGCTGCCGGTTATTGCTGAAGTCGCGAAGGAGCAGGGAATCAAACCTTGCCGTCCGCTCTCGACCGCCGTGGTATCCGCGCAGATTGCGATTACCGCCTCGCCGATTTCTGCGGCCGTGGTGTATATGTCTTCTGTTATGGAAGGTCATGGCATTAGCTATATTCACCTGCTGTCCGTGGTTATCCCCTCTACGCTGCTGGCGGTGCTGGTGATGTCCTTCCTGGTCACGATGCTGTTCAACTCCAAACTGTCGGACGACCCGATTTACCGCAAGCGTCTGGAAGAAGGGCTGATTGAACTGCGTGGTGAAAAGCAGATTGAAATCAAACCAATGGCAAAAAATTCCGTCTGGCTGTTCCTGCTGGGCGTTATCTGCGTGGTTGTTTATGCGATTGTTAACAGTCCGAGCCTCGGCCTGGTTGAGAAACCGCTGATGAACACCACCAACGCTATTTTGATCATCATGTTGAGCGTCGCAACGCTGACCACCATCCTGTGTAAAGTGGAAACTGACGCCATCCTCAACTCCAGTACCTTTAAAGCAGGGATGAGCGCCTGTATCTGTATTCTGGGCGTGGCGTGGCTGGGCGATACTTTCGTATCCGCTAACATCGACTGGATCAAAGACACTGCGGGTAGCGTCATCCAGGGTCATCCGTGGCTGCTGGCCGTCATCTTCTTCTTTGCTTCCGCGCTGCTCTACTCTCAGGCGGCAACGGCGAAAGCGCTGATGCCGATGGCGCTGGCGCTGAACGTCTCTCCGCTGACGGCAGTCGCTTCCTTCGCCGCCGTTTCCGGCCTGTTCATTTTGCCGACCTACCCGACTCTGGTTGCAGCGGTACAGATGGATGACACCGGTACAACCCGTATCGGTAAATTCGTCTTTAACCACCCGTTCTTCATCCCAGGCACCCTGGGCGTCGTTCTGGCTGTCTGCTTCGGCTTCCTGCTGGGCAGCTTTATGCTGTAAGTGTTTCACCCGCGGGGCGTATCACGCCCCGCATTCTCCCGCCCTTTGACTAACATCCTGCCCTCGTCCGTTGTATAGTGACCGTTCACTTGCGGGTCTTTTTGTTCTTTCGAGGTGTTTATGCTTGATGTTAAGAGTCAGGATATTTCCATCCCCGAGGCCGTTGTGGTGCTTTGTACCGCCCCGGATGAAGCTACCGCCCAGGATCTGGCCGCCAAAGTGCTGGCGGAAAAACTGGCTGCCTGCGCCACCCTCCTCCCCGGCGCGACATCGCTGTACTACTGGGAAGGCAAACTGGAGCAGGAGTATGAAGTTCAAATGATCTTAAAAACCACCGTTTCACATCAGCAAGCGCTTATCGACTGCCTGAAGTCTCATCACCCGTATCAAACGCCTGAACTTCTGGTTTTACCTGTTACTCACGGAGATACTGATTACCTCTCATGGCTCAACGCATCTTTACGCTGATCCTGCTGCTGTGCAGCACATCCGCCTTCGCCGGATTATTCGACGCGCCGGGTCGCTCGCAGTTCGTCCCTGCCGACCGGGCGTTTGTTTTTGATTTTCAGCAAAATCAACACGATCTTACCCTCTCCTGGCAGGTAAAAGAGGGTTACTACCTTTACCGTAAACAAATCAGTATCACGCCGACGAAAGCGGATATCGCCGCAGTCCAACTCCCGACAGGCGTCTGGCATGAAGATGAGTTCTACGGAAAAAGCGAAATCTACCGTAAGCGGCTAAACGTTCCAGTAACGGTTAACCAGGCGGCGGCTGGCGCGACATTAACGGTAACGTACCAGGGGTGCGCCGATGCGGGATTCTGTTATCCGCCGGAAACGAAAACGGTGCCGCTAAGTGAAGTCGCCGCGGCAATAGACGCCACGCCGACGCCTGCTGTCACCCAGACGAGTGAGACGTCAAAACCCGCCGCCCAGCTACCTTTTTCCGCGCTCTGGGCGCTGCTGATCGGCATAGGCATCGCCTTTACGCCCTGCGTTTTACCCATGTATCCGCTGATTTCCGGTATTGTCCTGGGGGGAAGGCAACGTTTGTCGACGGGGCGCGCACTGCTGCTGGCCTTTATCTATGTACAAGGGATGGCGCTGACCTATACCGCACTGGGTCTGGTCGTCGCCGCGGCGGGATTACAGTTTCAGGCGGCGCTGCAGCACCCTTATGTGTTAATCGGCCTTGCCATCGTGTTCACCCTGCTTGCGTTGTCGATGTTTGGCCTGTTCACACTACAGCTCCCCTCCTCACTGCAAACCCGGCTGACATTAATGAGTAATCGTCAGCAAGGCGGCTCGCCCGGCGGTGTTTTTGTTATGGGGGCGATTGCCGGATTAATTTGCTCGCCCTGCACTACAGCGCCGTTAAGCGCGATTCTGCTTTATATCGCTCAGAGCGGCAACATGTGGCTGGGCGGCGGCACGCTGTATTTGTATGCATTAGGTATGGGTCTGCCGCTAATGCTGGTCACCGTGTTTGGCAACCGTCTGTTACCGAAAAGCGGCCCGTGGATGGCGCATGTTAAAACCGCTTTTGGTTTCGTGATCCTCGCGTTACCGGTCTTTTTACTGGAGCGGATTATTGGCGAGGCTTGGGGTTTACGTCTGTGGTCGCTGCTGGGCGTCGCTTTCTTTGGTTGGGCCTTTATCACCAGCCTTCAGGCCAGACGAGCGTGGATGCGTATCGTACAGATTATCCTGCTGGCGGCAGCGCTCATTAGCGTGCGGCCTCTACAGGATTGGGCGTTCGGATCGCCATCCGCGCAAGCTCCAGCGCACCTCAATTTCACGGCTATTTCTACCGTGGATGAACTCAATCAGGCGCTGGCGCAGGCCAAAGGCAAACCCGTTATGCTGGATTTCTACGCCGACTGGTGCGTGGCCTGTAAAGAGTTTGAAAAGTATACCTTCAGCGATCCGCGGGTCCAGCAGGCGCTCGGCGACACGGTGCTCTTGCAGGCTAACGTCACCGCTAACAATGCGCAGGATGTCGCGCTGTTAAAGCATCTGCAAGTCCTCGGGCTGCCCACCATTCTGTTCTTTAATACCCAAGGCCAGGAACAGCCGCAATCGCGAGTCACCGGCTTTATGGACGCCGCCACCTTTAGCGCGCATTTGCACGATCGCCAACCGTGAGCGACACTTGCAAAAGCAAAGACGGAGGAGAATACCGTGCAACGTGAAGATATTCTGGGAGAAGCCCTGAAATTACTGGAGACGCAAGGGATAGCCGATACTACGCTGGAAATGGTGGCGGAGCGCGTAAATCGCCCACTCGACACATTACAGCGTTTCTGGCCAGATAAAGAAGCCATTTTATATGACGCGCTACGTTATCTGAGTCAGCAGGTAGATATCTGGCGACGCCAGCTTCTTCTTGATGAGACGCTTTCTGCTGAACAAAAGCTACTGGCACGCTACAGCGCGCTTTCGGAATGTGTCAGTAATAACCGTTATCCTGGTTGCTTGTTCATTGCCGCCTGTACGTTTTATCCCGACCCAACCCATCCTATTCACCAACTGGCTAATCAACAAAAACGCGCGGCACATGATTTTACCCATGAGCTACTGACCACGCTGGAAATTGACGATCCGGCGATGGTTGCAAGGCAGATGGAGCTGGTGCTGGAAGGTTGTCTCAGCCGAATGCTGGTCAACCGCAGTCAGGCTGATGTAGATACCGCTCAGCGGTTGGCGGAAGATATTCTGCGTTTTGCACAGTGCCGTCAGGGTGGAGCGCTCACCTGACGGGTACTGATTTTATGCATTTTGCCTGAAAAGCAGGCAGTCAGCGCGCTTTTATCACTTTTTTCGTGTAAAGCCGTTGACGACCGCGCCCCTTTACGGTTTAATGCGCCCCGTTGCCCGGATAGCTCAGTCGGTAGAGCAGGGGATTGAAAATCCCCGTGTCCTTGGTTCGATTCCGAGTCCGGGCACCACTTATTCAGAAAACCCAGCCTATGGCTGGGTTTTTGCTTTTCTGGGAATGGAAATCCGTAGCCCCCATCTCTGGCCTGACTAGCTATAACGAGAAGGCCAGATTTTCTCTGGCGCAACGCCCAGCGCTTCGTCGATCAGCCGCTCATCTTTGGGCCAGGGTCAATATCAAATGTGAATTTGAACAATGTTCAATCGGAGGAGTAGAATCCATTTCCCACATGGTGTTAGAAGGTAAATTGTCAGGGGCTAGTCATTAAGAAACTTATTGAGAAGATTGCGGCTTTCCGAGAGCGCGTCAAACTGACGGTCTATCTGTGCCAGTTGTTCTCGCACTTTAGCTTTTAGTTCCTCGCAAGGTGAGGTTCCTGCATGTACGCAGTTCAGCAAACTACACACAACCGGTAACGTGAAACCTGCACCATTTAGAATAAGTATCCGTCTGACAATATCCACATCTTCTGACGAGAAACTGCGATAGCCCGTATCGGTTCGCGAAGGATGAAGCAAACCTGCGCTCTCGTAGTACCGAAGCATCCGTATGCTAACGCCAGTCAATGCCGCCAGTTTTCCAATCTGCATAACGTCCTCTTGACTCTGACACCGCTGTCAGAGTGTAAGCTTTGAACTCCCGAAATGACAGGAGTAGCAACATGTTAAAACTAGTCATGTGCGTCAAAAGGCGTGCCCATTTAACGCGAGAAGAATTTGATCATTACTGGCGTAACCAACATGCCTCACTGGTGGTTAAACACTCAGAACGTCTTGGTATTCGTAAGTACATCCAGACAGTTCCCCTGGCGAACAGTGCCGCGCAATCAGCGCTTCAGCAGACAAGAAATTCATTGCCCGTCGATTTTGATGGTTGCGCCGAGTTGTGGTGGGACAGTCTGGAATCGCATATTGCAGCCCGAAAAACAGAAGAAGGATTAAGCGCCCTTCAGGAGCTTATTGACGATGAGGGGGAATTCGTGGATTTGGAGCGTTCACAGCTATGGTACGGTGAGGAGCGGTGTGTGATTTCTGGGTGAAAAGTCGACGGGTTGAAAAATTACTCTATTTGTCGATTCAGAAGCGACTTTTTGGTGAAAATTTAAACCAACTCATTCTGGCGTTATATATGGACCAGGACACATAACGAAGCCCTACCCTTAAACGACGATTTTTCGTGATAACCATCACAAAAATAAAGCGATTTTTTATGGGGCCTTCGTGGGAGCGCTGTTTGTAAGAAATACCAACAAAACCAATAACAAACAGCACGTTAATCGTGAATATGACTCCGAGTCCGCACCACTATTCAAAGCCGGTTGATCAGATTTGCAAGATGCAATGCTGACGGACACAAAGGCAAGCCGGTAAAAACACGATGTAACGCTGTTACTTGTTGTTAAAAGAAAGGCTCTTAAAGAACAGACTTGTTAGCGCAAGTCTGTTTTTTTGCGCCTGATATTTGCAAGAAATCGGATGGCGTGATTTCTCCGGTTTCTGCTACATCAACGCAGGCGAAGCATTCCGGCCCGATGAGAGGAAGGTTAAAACAAAGGCTGCTCCAGTTGAAGGATGTGATTTAACAGATATACCTGATTAAAACCGCCGAGCCCTTCCCTGCCCTGTTTCTGCAGGACGCGAGTCTTATAATGCCAGGTACAAGCCTTTTTATCGCGCGGAACTTTTATCACGCCTGTCAGGAAAGCTTACTTAGCTACAGGGAGATTATTACCAGTAATAACGCGTATCACTCCATCTGACGGTTCGCTAACCCCGACAAGTGAATCCAATATCTCCGCCATGAACTTTTTCATCACTGATAACAATAATCCCTTCGCCAATTTTAGCATTTTTTCTTTTTCGGTTTCTTTATTCTTAAATACTGTTTCCGACTCTTGTTCATAATCATAAATTAATACTCAGCACATCATGACTGATGGTAGTTATCGGGGTAACAGAGCACATACTTTAAAATAATTATTCATACTGTGTTATTACGGAAAGATTTTAACCTAATGCGTGTCAGTCAGGCACGTAGATAAAAAATAATCGGGGACAAAAGTTAAACAAAATGCTGTTAGCCGGAAGTACCGGTATTGTTCTGTTGTCCGCTGCAGTCAGTCCGGTATGGACAGACGATAATGCCAGGGCAGCGTCCTGCTTTTTTACCTGTATGTTGAATAACCATTGCAATAAATCATTATAGGATTACATCTGTTTATTATTGCCTGATCCGGAGTGAGTCTTTATGAAAAGTCGTTATTTAGTATTTTTTCTACCACTGATCGTAGCTAAATATACATCAGCAGAAACAGTGCAACCCTTTCATTCTCCTGAAGAATCAGTGAACAGTCAGTTCTACTTACCACCACCGCCAGGTAATGATGATCCGGCTTACCGCTATGATAAGGAGGCTTATTTTAAGGGCTATGCGATAAAGGGTTCCCCGCGATGGAAACAAGCTGCTGAGGATGCAGATGTAAGCGTGGAAAATATAGCCAGAATATTCTCGCCAGTAGTGGGTGCTAAAATTAACCCCAAAGATACGCCAGAAACCTGGAATATGTTAAAGAATCTTCTGACAATGGGCGGCTACTACGCTACTGCTTCGGCAAAAAAATATTATATGCGTACCCGCCCCTTTGTCTTATTTAATCATTCCACCTGCCGTCCTGAAGATGAGAATACTTTGCGAAAAAATGGCTCTTACCCTTCCGGGCATACTGCTTATGGTACACTTCTGGCATTAGTATTATCCGAGGCCAGACCGGAACGCGCGCAGGAGCTCGCCAGACGCGGATGGGAGTTCGGGCAAAGCAGAGTGATATGCGGTGCTCACTGGCAAAGCGATGTTGATGCTGGCCGTTATGTGGGAGCAGTAGAGTTTGCAAGACTGCAAACAATCCCGGCTTTTCAGAAGTCACTGGCAAAAGTCCGTGAGGAGCTGAACGACAAAAATAATTTATTGAGTAAAGAAGATCACCCCAAACTTAATTACTGAAGGTGAAAGTCTTCCCGCAAACTGGCCACAGCAAATGAAAGGAAGTGCAACTGCGTAGGGGCGGCCGGGCGTGGAGAATGCCTTTGGTTTCCCCGATTCGCATGAATTCAACGCCCCCTTCCCCCGTTTGCAGTCCGTCCAGACCGTCATGACGTCGTTGTCCGGCTGAAGCGGTAAAACCGGTCTGGCTCACTGACTATCCACAGCGAATTCCGGCCATCAGAAGCTAAGGGATGCGTTCTGGAGTTTAAACACTCTCCACCAAATCCCCCAACGTCACCATCAACATCATCGGATCCATCGGCGACGGTACAAACCCCACCCGCTGATAAAATTCCCGCGCTTCATCCGACAGGGCGTGAACCAGCATCCCACGAATGCCGATAGTCTCCGCCACCTGAATAACCCGCAGCCCTGCGTCGCGTACCAGCGCCCGAGCGACGCCCTGCCCATGAAGCGATTTATCCACCGCCAGACGCCCCAATACCACAACCGGAATCGGGTCAGGCATATTGCGACGAAAGCGACCGGGGGAGGTATTCGTCGTGACCGCGCTGGACGCCAGCGAGTAATAGGCCAGTACGTTCGAATCGCTGCCACAACACACAAAGGTACGGGACGCGCCAGTGGTCTGATTTTTCATCGCCCGCTGTTCCAGCCAGTTATCTATAGAATCCACACCGCAGCAAAACGGAGTAAGAATATGTCCGGCATGAAGCGGCTCAGGGGTGGAGATCATTTTTCCTGCTCCCACGGCGCAGGGGTCTGCATGGTTTTACGCAGTGCGGCATTAGGTGAAGGTGTTTGATCCAAACGAACGAGAAACTCCTGATAAGCCTCTGGATCGGCCATAATGATGCGTTGTTCGATAAGCGCTTCCTCTGCGGCAGCGCGGGCAGCTTCCAGCACAAAGTCTGTGCGGTTTTTCCCTCTGGCTTTCGCCGCTCGATCGATAAGATCGCGCTCGGCGGGTTTGATACGCAGGTTCAGGGTTTCGCGTTTCATCGCCATACTGTTTGCGGCTGGCATAGTGTTGTCCTCTTGTACTTCTGTGGATATTAAGCATACAACACGCGTAACGCAGATGTCATTACGATAAATTTAGAAGGAATAGAACCGGAGTATCAAACCGAAAGGTTTTCTACTCATTTAGAGATTCAGGACCAGGCTGTGCGCTGGCATTCGCTGTGAGTGATTCCTCCTCGGGGCCGACGCAGCAAAAGATTCAATACTGCCGTGCCAAAACACGCAACATTATATAATCAGAAAGCATAAACCTAACGGATACGCACAGTAAGAACCTCACTAACGTGTTACACCGTTTTTCATAAAGCCAACCATACGATTGAATGCTTCCCCTCCCCTCAAACTTCCGGATATCGCTACACCGTCTACCCGCCGCAGTATATATTTACCGCGTTGTATGCCTTTCCTGGCCGAGAGCGTTAATATTTACATCCAGGATAAACCTTATCACAAATTAACATCAGATCTTATACCTCATGCTAACTACCTCCATGAAATTAAAGAGCTATTCTCTAAAAGATTAAAGGCAATTATTACTTAATTCAAATTTTAAAGAGATAAATTGATAATAACATGAGCCAATTCTTGTAAATTTCCATCTTTTTTTTATACGCGACATAGTTTTTTAACGATACTATAATATGTAGAAATGCAATATAAAATAGCATTTTCCATAGAAAATGAAAAGATCGCCACCTGATACCTTAAGTTCGCAAATAATTATATAGCTATATATTAGTTTTCTTTTGAAATATTTTTCAGAATAATTTTGATTTACACGCACATTTAATAAAAGGAAATTATCATGCTAAAAGTATTTAATCCCTCACCTGTCCAGGTGGGGAGCATTGAATGTTTACAATCAGCGCAAAACTGGCAGAGGAAATCCTTATCACTTCAGGGATTAAATTTACTGCAGTCCGTACTCATCAAGCTCACCACGGGTAAAATTTCAATTACGACATCGTCCGGGGAGTATATTACGGCATCAGGGCCAATGTTAATATTTTTAGCTAAAGATCAAACCATTCATATCACTATGGAAGAGACTCATGAACAGTTAAATTATAATTTAATTGAATTAGATTCAGCGTCAATAAAAAATGCTTATAATTTTTTTCTGTATGAACATGCAGACTTTTCGGCCCCATTAACAAAACCGACGACAAAACATCTGTTAGCGCCAATAGAAACAGGCGTAGCAAGAGTATTCAACCTCTTACACTCTTCAAATAAAAGCCAGAAATTATCCCAAGATAAAAAGGAATATTTAATAAGATTTCTGCTTTCAGAGTTCATCTATGAACCTGAAGCATTTGCTCTCTTCAGAGAACTATCGCAAAATACATTAGCCGAAAACATCTATAATATTATTATAAGCGACATAAGTCGAAAATGGGCGCTCAAGGATATTTCTGACTCACTCTATATGAGTTGTTCCACATTAAAAAGGAAATTGAAACAAGAGCACACCTCATTCAGCGAAGTTTACCTTAATGCGCGAATGAATAAAGCGACAAAACTTCCACGCAATAGTGAATATAATATTACTCGAGTGGCTTATATGTGTGGTTATGATAGTGCTTCTTATTTTACATGCGTTTTTAAAAAACATTTCAAAACTACACCATCGGAATTTTTAGCGTTTTTATCTTCCTCTCGTCATCAATATGTTAATTGAGATATCTGACAATGCAGTATAAGAACAAAGCAAAACATATTAATATAAGAGATGGGATTCTGTTGCTCGCTAAAAAATTCGACCTAACATTGAGCGAAAAAAAAGTTATTTATTACGTGGCAGCAGGATTATCTGTTAAAAGTTGCTCAAATTTATTAGATCGAAATATAAAAACGATTTCAACACAAAAGAGATCAGCCTATAAAAAAATGGATATTACTACTGATGTTGAATTAATCCATTTGATGCTGAATGAGTTTTACATATCAGTCGATATTACGTAATTTTTCCTAAAATGTTGGTAGAGTGGTAGGCAAGGCAACTCTGGATATCATCTTCAGAGATCGTTCCGCAAACGCTATGGATAATTCTTCGCTGTCTATCGGCTGGCTGACGATAGACTCTACACCGCCAGTACGTTCCATGGAGGATAATAGTGATATCGGCGCCGGAGGCGATAATATCACTAACATCAATACACCGACCTTTATCGGGTCGCTTAGAAGCTCACGCAACAATTAAGCTGACTATGGATACACAACCGTCCGCCGAACCAACGTTGGGATCGACTGTTAGCAGTCTGGATAACACCGTCACCCTTAAGGGAGTCGTGGAGGCGCATCAGGATATTCAGGTGAAGGTCACGGTCAACGATACGGACTATACCGCCAGTGGAACATTTACAGGCACATCGCCGACGAAAAACCCGGTTAACAAGAGTTCCGGCGTAGATGAAATGATTTCGCTTAGCGAGGCGACATGGCATTCGGTAAGTGTTGATGAAGAAAATCATGCCTGATAACTAAACATCACCATGCGAGGTCTCTTCGGAGGCCTGCTGAAAAAACAGAATAATATTCATTGTCTGTTAATTATTACAGAGAGAGTTAATTTATAAAATAAATATCCTCCGGCATAGCCGGAGGTTTTTCAGATGCGCCTATAAGGCTCTCTTACCAGCCGCGCCCTAACAGGCGCATACGATCTGACATTTGCATCAAACTTCGTTACTTACGGCCCGTAAACGGGCTGCCCGGATACGGGATCGATAATTGCTCACCCATTTTATCCTCTTCAAGCTGGTGCTTTATGTAGTCCTGTATCTTCGCCGTGTTCTTACCCACCGTATCGACATAGTACCCTCTGCACCAGAACTCCCTGTTCCTGTATTTGAATTTTAGATCCCCAAACTGCTCGTAAAGCATCAGACTACTTTTACCCTTCAGATATCCCATGAAACTCGACACACTCATCTTCGGCGGGATCTCCAGAAGCATGTGAATATGATCTGCACAACATTCTGCTTCCAGAATTCGTACGTTTTTCCATTCACACAATTTTCTTAATATGCTGCCTACTGCCCTACGCTTCTCTCCATAGAACGCTTGTCTTCGGTATTTGGGCGCGAAAACTATGTGATATTTACAGTTCCATCGGGTGTGCGCTAAGCTCTTTTCGTCCCCCATTGGGACCCCCTTTTGATTTCTTGTTGAACTTTTGCAGTTGCCAGACCGCAAGATGTTTTAACAAATCAAAAGGGGTTTTAATAACTGGCTTAAAGCTGAAAGCTTTCCGGAACCCCCAGCCTAGCTGGGGGTTTTCCATAGACAAAAAAAGCGGCAGACTACGCTGCCGCAAATATGAGGAGGACAATTACCGTTACGCTACACCACAAAGTAATCCGTTACTGAGGTAAGTAAAACATAAATATCCCCAACAATGAATCAACGAATCAAACAGTCGTCAAATCATGGTATTAATAACCTTGTTCTGTTTTAGCATACTGTGACAGTAAAAATAGATTTTAGTCATTCTGTATATCACACGAAAATTTATAAAACAGATTTGGTTCACTCACAATATACAAATTATTTTCATTATCCATGGCAATCCCTTCTGGCTGGGGGATATCGTCTCTGAGCCCTGACCACTCCGCCGTCAGGAACAATCGATCGCGCACCCGCCACTCGGAACTGACCTCAAGAATCATTTTTGACTCGTCCGACAACACCAGCAGCGAATCCGTTGGGGCATGGTATTCAAGTCCGGAGACATCGCTCACACTCGCAGTGATGGCAGAAGGCAACGCTCTGGTGATACCATTTTTGCTCATCTCTACTTCTTTGATCATAATGGGTTTTCTTTCTTTTGCGGCATATAATCTCTCATTTTTCGCATCCCATGCCGTACCTTCCAGCCCTTTATTTTTTGCTTTGTCATAGCCCTCAAGCTTCACCATGGAGATTATCTGCATGGTGCCGCGCTGAATATCCACCTGTGTTTTATAGACCGCGCCATCTTTCTCACTGCCTATCTGGAACTGGTTGCCCCCACTCCATGCAATAGACTCCGGGTCGTGGATGCCCTGCAGCGGCATCCGTCCTACCAGCTGCCCTTCTGTCGTTAACCAGACCAGTTCAGGGGGATTATTAATAACGGCGAAAAGCATCCTGTCTTCGGCGGAGTAGGTCAAACCTGAAAGGTTACTCTTAACTCCTGCGACTGGTTTTTGCTGAATAACCGCTTTATAGCTACTCAGTGCCAGCGCCGAGGGTTTATCACCATATTTGAGGATCAGTTGATAAACATAGCGTATATCGTCCCTGACCATAAATAAAATCACGCCCAAGAGTACAACCACAATAACGCGTTTTAGTAATCTCATAAAAAATCCATAGCAGATCGCGTCACGACTGATGTCGTAACGCATTTCTTAAAAATAAAGCCGATGTCCGATAGAATCGTTATTCGGTTATGGCGAGCGCCATTAGCATAGGCAAAATGAAATAGTGAGGGTTATCACAAAAAGCCCGATTTTAATCACTAACGTACCCTTTTTGTAAATTGACATAATCAAGAGGAGGGTAGTTTCGGCTAATTATTTAAATAGTACGTCTGCAAATTCGCCCCTGTATGCAGGGCAAATGACAAAAAGTGATAATTAATGAGATGTAACACCGCAATTTGATCTGCTATTGCTGCTCCCACTTCTATTCAACCGGGCAGCAAAAAAATGAAACTCAACCTTATTACCGTCAGCCTGGCTACGCTCGTTGCCGCTGGCGCATTCCCGGCCCATGCCGGTCCTCAGGCGCATGTCGTGTGCGGCTATCACCACACGCTGGGCGATGACGCGATTATGATGTTTGGTAAAGCGAATCAGGCGATGTGGCATGACTTTTTTGGCAACACCCACACCGATGCGGTCTCTACCTACCAGACGTTGCGCGCGCAACCCGATACCACCTGTGATAATAAAGCCGACAGCTCCGCTTACTGGGCGCCGTCCATGAAATTACCTGATGGTGAAATCGTAAATCCGGCCTACCAAAAGACCTATTATCAATCCACAAATGTAGCGCAATATCCGCTCCATCCATTCCCGGCCGGGCTGGAGTTACTGGCAGGCGATCATCACGGTACTGGCCCCAGTTCCGCAATCACCTTTTTATGTGCCAACGGCAAAGGTTACACCAACAAGGTAGGCGAAATATGCGGCCTGCGTAAAGCGGGCGATGCCGTCCAGTTTAATATCGGGATCGCTTTCCCCAACTGTTGGGATGGCGTCAACCTGAAACCAACCCATAGCCACAATAACGCTATCTATGCCGACCACGGGAAATGTTCCGCAGACTATCCGGTCAAAATCCCAACGGTGAATATGAACATCGCCTGGGTACTCCCGCAGATCTCCTCGCTGGATACGTCCAAAGTGGAATTGTCGATGGACCCGGTAATGCATGGCGAAACCCGGGAAGAGCGCTGGGGAAGTCTTTATACCGCCCATGCCGATTTTATGAATGGCTGGACGGAAGATGGCGCGCAGTTTATGACGGATCTGTGTATGAACCAGGGACTGGATTGCGGCACTACGGTTCCTTACGCCTACAGTAAAGCGGAAGAAAATACCTGGGTAAGCAGCGAAGACGACAAGCCTCATGCCAGCGTCGATACCTTGTACGTACAGGATGACTGGACAAATGGCGGACGCACGCAGCACCCGGAAACGCTCACGCTGGTGAAATTTAAGATCCCGCCCCTGCCTGCCAATATGGACGCTTCGCTATTCAAATACCGTATTCGCCTTTTTGGCGGCAAAACGGAAGCGAACGGCGCCGATCAAATTTTCTTTTACCCGACCAGCAGTGACTGGCACGTCAGTACCGTGTCCTGGAACAATAAACCGGCGATCAACTACCGTTCCGATGCCGTGTTATATCTGGACCATTCACATGAGTATCGCATGGTTGATGTCGATAAAGCGGTGCGCAAAGCGCTGGCGGAAGGGAAAACGGAAATATCCTGGTATATCGGCGGCGACCGTCAGGGAAATCACTACGACTTCACGCCAGCGGACTCAAAACAGAGCCTGGTGCTGATGCTGACCGGTTTCAAAAAGACGCCGGAGCTGTAATAGTAAACTGTGCCCGCTGACGCAACAGCGGGCACGATGGCGGCACAAGTATTACGGCACGCCATCAAAACCCGACCAATACCTCAGAAAAACAACCGCTTATTCTCAGGCTGTAGTCCCTGTTGCTGCTGAACATCCTGCAGATAACAGGTCGCTACGACGGCAAGCCGGGCATAGAAGGCGCTAACGGTATTGCGTTGCAGCAATTCCAGATAGCGGAATCCCCAGGGCAGCAGATGCGCCTCCAGTAACCGGTTGGCCGCCACGTTGTCGCCTCGTGCCAGCAGATCGCTACAGGCCAATAGCATCAGGCCAAACTGATCTTCCGGCTCGCGTTCACGGTCAGTGAATACCATGCCCTGCGACTGTAAAAAAGCTCGATAATCGGCGGTGGTTTCCCCCATCAGCAAATTATCTTTTTCCAGATAGACCGATCCCCAGGGCGGGACGGGCATCTTTCCCTGGCCTTCAAACAATACGGAAAATTGCCATGTAAGCGCATCATCATCCGGTAGCGACCATGACGCACACAGTGATTCAATAGATCCACGATCGCGCCAGGGGTAAAGCTCAGGCAACGTTGGCAAACAATCGAACAACGCTTTCACCTCCGGCCTCTCAGGGGAGTAGTAAAACAGTGCGCCGAGGATACGCGGCAAAACAGCACGGGAAAGCATAGCAATAGCTCCTGAAATATTTCGCCTGATGACGCTACGCTGATCAGGCTTACATGGCATAAACCGGGCAAAAAACTACATTGGCAGCGTCCACAGATTGTAAAACGCAATCCTACCCGCCAACTCCGCCGCGATAACCACCACAGCCGTCATGGCCAGCACCGCAGCGCTCGATTTCAGGCGCGCGCAGACCACCACCCCGACCACGCCCGCCGCCAGCAATATCGCCTGGGCGGTAAACCAGCTATGCTGCGCGGCGGTCAGAGCGCTATCGGCGCTCATCAGCGTCGCCATATAGCCCGGGCGCAGACAAAAGCTCACCAAAATCGCCAACACGCTGACCAGTAGCCCCAGACGGCGCACGCCAAACAATGCCGCCAACGCGCCGCCGCCAATCAACGGCGTCAATATCATCATTGCCGTGGTGTAAGATGAACGCCAGGTCGCCACCGTCGGCAGTTGGTAAATCTGCGGAACGGCGTATAAGAAGACTACTCCGACTATCGCCGCCAACCAGACCAACGCGTTACACAGCGGCGTCGCCCGGTTCAGCAACAAACCGAGCGCCCCCAGCCCGCCGAGCGCCGCAAAAGCCGCCGACAGGACAATCTCGTTACTCATCGGCGAATGTCCGACGCGCAGCAGCATATTCAGCGCACGCAGCGGTTGCCCGACGTGGAAGGTGCCGACAATGACGCCCAGCCCAAACAGGCACATCACCGAGAACAGACCGATAGCCTTACGCCGCGGCGCGACCAGCCCCATTGCGCCGCCAATCAGCAGCAGAATAAACGCGCCGACCGCGCTCTGGGTAAAGACCGTAAAAAAGACCAGCGGTAACTCATGCATGGCGCACCTCCCGAATGTTCATGATTGCGCCTTCCGTATCGCCCGTGGGTCTCGCTTTCGGATGCGGTTTAATAATGAGGTTAGGATGGGTGAACGACGCCGAAGGTAGCGGCGCGATTTGATTCTCCGTGCCATATTTTGCCCGTAATTCATCGACAGGGCCGAAATCCAGCGCTCGCTGCGGGCAAGAATCCACACAAATAGGGCGCAGATTGTTCTCCAGTCGGTCAAGACAACCGTCGCACTTACGCATCACGTTCGCCTGCGTATCAAACTGCGGCGCGCCGTAGGGGCAGCGCATTTCACAATAACGACAGCCGACGCATACGCTGTCATCCACCACGACCAGACCATCTTCTTTGCGTTTATGCATCGCCCCGGTCGGACAGCCGGAGACACATACCGGCTCATCGCAATGGTTACAAGCAATAGAGAGGTAGTAGGTAAAGGTGTCGTGATGCCAGCTTTCCCCCTCTTTCACCCAGCTTCCGCCGCCATATTCATAGACGCGGCGCAGTTTCGGACCGACATCCAGATCTTTATTATCCTTGCAGCTTACCTGGCAGGTTTTACAGCCTGAACAGCGCGAGGAGTCAACATAAAAGCCATACTGTTTCATCGTACATCACTCCTTAAGCGCGTTTAATTTCAACCAGATTGGTATGCTGCGGATTGCCTTTCGCCAGCGGCGAAGGGTGGTGGCTGGTCAGCGTATTGATACAGCCGCCGACATCAACGCCGTTGCCGTCAAGCCGCGTCCACGCGCCCTGCGGCATCGCCGCCACGCCGGGTAAAATGCGCTGGGTCACTTTACAGGGAAGCTCCACCACGCCGCGGTCATTGAATACATGCACCCGATCGCCGGACTTCAATTGGCGAGCGCTGGCGTCAATCGGGTTAATCCAGACTTCATCCGGCACCGCCTCATGCAGCATCAGCACATTGCTGTAGGTCGAGTGGGTATGCCCTTTGGTATGGAAGCCGCTTAACTGCAACGGATACTTCGCCGTCAATGCTTTGTTAAGGTGCGACTCTTTCGCCGGACAAAATTCCGGCAATGCGGGAATTCGCTCGCCTTCTGGCAAAGTCCACGTTTGCGCCAGATCCGCCAGCGCCTGGGAGTAAATTTCAATTTTGCCCGACGGCGTGGAGAGTGGATTAGCCTCGGCGTCGGCGCGGAAATCGGCAAACGCAAGGCTCTGCTGCTCGGTAGCGATACGCTGGTCAATCACACCCATCTCTTTCGCCACGCTCCACTCCGGTAGGTATGGACGTTTTTCACGGATCTGCTGATAGTGCATCTCCGCCCACTGCGCCTGAGTTCGGCCCTCGGTATATTGCTCGCGCAGTCCAAGATGCCCGGCGATATCCGCGCAGATGTCATACGTGCTGCGCACTTCCCACATCGGTTTAACGGTTTTCTGAATCGCAATCATGTAGTTATGCGATCCCGCCGCATAGGAGCTGTCCACCAGGTCTTCCGCCTCAAGATAGCTGGTCTCCGGCAACAGCAGATCCGCATACATCGCGCTGGGCGTCATATGGTTTTCAATCACGATAATGGTTTCACACAGCGATTCATCCGCGAGAATTTGACGGGTGCGGTTTGTTTCGCCGTGCTGATTAAGCAAAGTATTACCGGCCTGGTTGAAAAACAGCTTAATTCCGGTTTTTAGCCTGTCCGCGCCTTTCACACCCATTGTCGTCGCGGTCATTTTCTCCGGATGCTGAATGGCGTCCGTCCACAGATAGCAAGGAATAGAGGTTGTGATCGGATTCTTACCGACAGGCAACAATGGCACGCCATACGGCGTACCGTAAGGCCAGTTGCCATTGTTGGTGCCGGGCCGCCCGAAGTGGCCTGTTAACGCTGGCAGCGTCTGAATAGCACGCACGGTTTGTTCGCCGTTGGCATGACGCTGCGGCCCCCAGCCCTGGCAAATATAGCAGGCGCGCGCCGAGGCGATTTCGCGCGCCAGTTGGCGAATACGCGTTGCCGGAATACCGGTGATATCCGCCGCCCATTCCGGGGTTTTCGCGATACCGTCATCGCCCGTGCCAAGAACATAATCTTTATAGCTGGCGTTAGGCGCAGCCGTGTCCGGCAAGGTGCTACGGTCATAGCCGACGCAATAGCGGTTTACCAGCGCCTCGTCGAGAAGCTGTTCGGTAATCAGCGTATGCGCTATGCCGGCGACTAGCGCGGCGTCCGTGGTTGGGCGAATCGGTAGCCATTCGGCGTGTTCGGTAATCACCGAATCGGTATAGCGCGGATCGATAATAATGACCCGGGCTTTCGAGGTCTCCAGCGCCCGGCGCAGCTCTTCAACCTGGCCGCCGCCGGACATCCGCGTTTCTGAGAGATTCAGGCCAAATAGCACCACCAGATCGGAATGCGCGATCTGCGTAAAATGGCTACCGACATAATCACCGTGGGTATAAGGCGTGGCGGTGGCGATTTGCGCCGTGGAATAGGTGTTGTGATAATTTAAATAACCGCCGGTGAGATTTAGTAATCTTATCCAGGCGGGTCTACCCTGCGTGTGATAATACGCGCCGGATTGATAATTATAATAAATAGCTTCCCGGCCATATTTTTCGCTAACACGCGTTAATTCCGCCGCAATAAAGGCCGTGGCCTCATCCCATGAAATACGTTTAAATTTTCCTTCGCCGCGTTTTCCCACTCTTTTCATCGGATACTTAATGCGATCCGGGCTATAGACCCGCCAGCGACTGGAACGCCCGCGCAGGCAGGGACGAATCTGATGCTCGCCGAATACCGCGTCATCTTTCGCGTCTTCCGGCTCAATACGCACAATGCGATCATTTTTCACGATAACCTTAAGCGGGCATCGACTGCCACAGTTGACCAGACAGGCGCTGTGCCTGACGGTTTCGCCGTTGGCATCCTTCGGTATCGGGGTATCCTGCGCCTGGGCAGTGGTAGCAAAAGGCAGCGTAATCGCCTGGCTTAGCGTCACCGCCGCCCCTACTTTTGCAGTAGCGACAATAGCATCACGTCGGGTTATGGTTGTGTTCAGCCATTTTTTTATTTCCATTTTTTATTTCTCACATTGCTTCCATAATTATTAATAATATGTAATGAAAACTAATCATAATAGATTAAATATTAGCGCTGATTGATTGTGATCAAACGCATTCTGAACGTCAGTAAAAATAAAATGTGATACCGCATACGTTATTATAAAAATTAATGAAAAATTATTTTATGTAATTCTGATGAAAATAAATTACCCATCACGGTATCCGGCGATATTAATTAACGACATGAGCAGGTAGCGCGCCCTGCAAGGCAAGACGGGCTTTTCAACACTGGAGCAACATCGCCTATGCCTTTGAATTAGACGCCTCATCAGGGATAATAACCTTACGATTCGTCCGCTCAGGTCCACTATGAAACACTCCCTGCCATGCCGGGCGTTACGCAAACGCCCCATGAAACTCGGCACTACCGTCATTCTGATGGTCAGCGCCGTTTTGTTTTCGGTGCTCGTTGTGGTCCATCTGATCTATTTTTCGCAAATCAGCAGCATGACGCGCGACGCGCTGGCAGATAAAGCGCTGGCGGTGGCTCGCTCGCTGGCGGACTCTCCGGCAGTTCGCGAGGGGCTGAAAAAACCGCCTGCGGAAAGCGGCATTCAGACGCTCGCCGAAGCGGTGAGCCAGCATAATGGCTTTTTGTTTATTGTGGTGACCAACATGCAGGGCATCCGTTATTCGCACCCAGAAACGCAGCGAATCGGCCAACCGTTCAAAGGCGATGACATTCTGCTCGCGCTGCAGGGAAAGGAAAACGTTGCCATTAATCGCGGCTTTCTTGCCAAAGCGCTGCGCGTTTTCACACCGGTTTATGATGAACACCACCGGCAGATCGGCGTGGTAGCGATTGGCCTGGAACTCAGTCACGTTACGCAGCAGATCAACAATAGCCGCGGCAGTATTATCTGGTCCATTCTGTTCGGCGCTCTGGTGGGGTTATTAGGCACGTATGCGCTGGTCAAGGTGCTGAAACGTATCCTGTTTGGCCTCGAACCCTATGAGATCTCAACCCTGTTTGAACAACGCCAGGCGATGCTGCAGTCAATCAAAGAGGGCGTTATCGCCGTGGATGATAGCGGCGAAGTCACGTTGATTAACCATGCGGCGCAGGCGCTGCTCGATTATCGAAAAACGCAGGATGACGCCAGATTATCCACCCTGAGTCATGCCTGGTCGCAGGTGGTGGACATTAGCGAAGTGTTGCGTGACGGTACGCCGCGCCGCGATGAAGAGATCATCGTCAAAGGCCGCCTGCTGCTGGTGAATACCGTTCCGGTGCGCAGCAATGGCGAAATTATCGGCGCGATATCCACCTTCAGGGATAAAACAGAAGTTCGCCAACTGATGCAGCGGTTGGACGGGATGGTGAACTACGCGGATGCGCTCCGTGAACGATCCCACGAATTCATGAACAAATTACATGTGATTCTGGGATTATTGCACCTGAAGAGTTATAAGCAGCTTGAAGCGTATATTATCAAGACGGCCAATAACTATCAGGAAGAGATCGGTTTGCTGCTGGGTAAAATAAAGTCGCCGATTATCGCTGGCTTTTTGCTCAGTAAGATTACCCGCGCCTCTGATTTCGGGCACAGCCTGGTGATAAGCAGCGACAGCCAGTTACCGGATAATAACAATGAAGATCAGGTTACGGTGCTGATTACGGCGCTGGGTAATTTGATTGAAAACGCGCTGGAAGCGTTGAGCCAGGAATCCGGCGGCGAAATCAGCGTCTCGTTACACTACCGTCATGGCTGGCTGCATTGCGAAGTGAGCGATGACGGTCCGGGTATCGAACCTGAGCGCATCGAGGCGATTTTTGAAAAAGGCGTCTCGTCGAAAGGCGCCGAACGCGGCGTCGGTTTAGCGCTGGTTAAACAGCAGGTTGAAGCGCTTGGCGGCGTAATTTCCGTGGAGTCCGAGCCTGGGATCTTCACACAATTTTTTGTACAGTTACCCTGGGATGGAAAAAGGACCAGCCTATGATCAATGTATTAATTGTCGATGACGATGCGATGGTCGCGGAGTTAAATCGCCGCTATGTCGCGCAAATCTCCGGTTTTCATTGTTGTGGAACCGCTTCGACGCTGGAAAAAGCGAAAGAGTTTATCTTCAACAGTGAAAATCACATTGACCTAATCCTGCTGGATATCTATATGCAGCAGGAAAACGGATTGGATCTGCTGCCTGTCCTGCACAGCGCAGGCTGCAAAAGCGACGTTATTGTCATTTCTTCTGCCGCTGACGCCGCCACCATTAAAGATTCGCTTCACTACGGCGTGGTGGATTATCTGATCAAGCCTTTTCAGGCCACGCGCTTTGAAGAAGCGTTGACCGGTTGGCTACGTAAGAAAACGGCGATGGAAAAACGCCAGTATTACGAACAGTCTGAGCTTGACCTGCTCATTCACGGTAATTCATCCAGCGAGCAGGAGCCTCGTCGGCTACCAAAAGGGCTGACGCAGCAAACGCTACGCACCTTATGCCAGTGGATTGATGCGCATCAGGAGCAGGAATTTTCTACCGACGAGTTGGCCAACGAAGTGAATATCTCACGCGTCTCCTGCCGTAAATATCTCATCTGGCTGGTAAATTGCCATATCTTGTTTACCAGTATTCATTACGGCGTGACCGGCAGGCCGGTTTACCGCTACCGCGTTCAGCCGGAACATTACTCTTTACTGAAACAATATTGTCAGTAAGGATACCGCATAAAGCCGACGCGAAGCGTTATATCCTGGTAACATTTATTATAACAATGCCAATAAAAACGCTATCACATTAATAACAAACCTGGGAAATTGTGTCAGATCAAATATACTCACCCCAGGCCTGTTAACGTTATTTTCTATTATTACAGCGCTCTGCGCTGTTTTTAATTTCAAAACGCTAACAAAAGTTAATTAAGTATTATCCCATGCCGAGAGTGTGTATTTTTATTAAAAAAGGGATTTGTCCGGAATTTTCCTGACACTTAAATAAAATTATGTTTGTAGCAATGGAGCTTGTGCTACGCCTATGGACAATACGTATATTGGTGAGCAGATACGCGTCTCCACACGCCATACTAATAATTTAAAAAAATGGCGTGACAATGATCACATAAGTCACATGCTGTTCGATTTATCTCGTGATTTACCTGATGGCGAGACACAAAAATCAAATAATAAACGCCTGTTTTTAAAACAGACAAATCATAATTTACTGCTCTCGCTGACTCCACCTGCCCATCGCCAGAGGGTACTCCCCTCTGAACATCACCATCGCAAGAAAATAATTACTTAAAGCAACTCTGTAAAAAGCTTAATCGTTAATCGTCGCCACTGGCGCATTGAATATTCGCCATTTCCTGATGCTCATTCACAAAAATCAGAAGATGGCTGTGATCCATTTATCAAAATTGACTGGGTTTATCGCGAGGATAAATAAAAATGTTATTTAGTATACAGCTTCTCATAATATTAATATGTCTGTTTTATGGTGCCCGAAAGGGCGGGATCGCGCTCGGGTTGTTGGGCGGTATCGGTCTGGTCATTCTGGTGTTTGTTTTCCATCTCCAGCCAGGCAAACCGCCCGTTGACGTAATGCTGGTCATTATCGCGGTAGTCGCCGCGTCGGCGACGTTGCAGGCGTCAGGCGGGCTGGATGTGATGCTGCAGATTGCCGAAAAGCTGCTGCGTCGCAACCCCAAATACGTCTCTATTGTGGCGCCGTTCGTCACCTGTACCCTGACGATTCTGTGTGGGACAGGCCACGTGGTCTACACCATTTTGCCGATTATCTATGACGTGGCGATCAAGAATAATATCCGTCCGGAACGTCCAATGGCGGCCAGTTCTATCGGCGCGCAAATGGGCATCATCGCCAGTCCGGTTTCCGTCGCCGTGGTTTCTCTGGTAGCGATGCTGGGCAACGTGACATTTGACGGAAAACATCTGGAGTTCCTCGATCTGCTGTCGATCACCATCCCGTCTACCCTGCTCGGTATCCTGGCAATCGGTATTTTTAGTTGGTTCCGCGGTAAAGATCTGGATAAAGACGAAGCGTTTCAGAAATTTATTTCCGTACCGGAAAACCGTCAGTACGTGTACGGCGATACCGCGACGCTGCTGGATAAAAAACTGCCGAAAAGCAACTGGCTGGCGATGTGGATCTTCCTGGCGGCGATTGCCGTGGTCGCTCTCCTGGGCGCGGACTCCGACTTACGTCCAACCTTCGGCGGCAAACCGTTGTCGATGGTGCTGGTCATTCAGATGTTTATGCTGCTGACCGGGGCGCTCATTATCATCCTGACCAAAACCAATCCTGCGTCTATCTCAAAAAACGAAGTTTTTCGTTCCGGTATGATTGCGATTGTCGCGGTATACGGGATCGCCTGGATGGCGGAAACCATGTTCGGCGCGCATATGTCGGAAATTCAGGGCGTGCTGGGCGAAATGGTCAAAGAGTATCCGTGGGCCTACGCCATCGTTCTGCTGCTGGTCTCCAAGTTTGTTAACTCCCAGGCAGCGGCGCTGGCGGCGATTGTTCCCGTCGCGCTGGCTATCGGTGTCGATCCGGCGTATATCGTGGCCTCTGCGCCGGCATGTTATGGCTACTATATCCTGCCGACCTACCCAAGCGATCTGGCGGCGATTCAGTTTGACCGTTCCGGCACAACCCGTATTGGCCGCTTCGTCATTAACCACAGCTTCATTCTGCCGGGTTTGATTGGCGTGAGCGTCTCCTGCGTCTTTGGCTGGATCTTTGCCGCAATGTACGGATTCCTGTAATGGCCGCGCGCGCCGCCCGGTTATGCGCGGCGCGCGACTTAGAGCCTGGCCCATGAGGTTCTTAATACATTTTCTTACTATTAGGCTGGAAGCACATGTCGAAAAAAGAGTTTATCTATCAGGCGCCTTTCCCGATGGGAGAGGACAAAACAGAGTATTATCTGCTCACCTCCGATTATGTCAGCGTCAGTGAATTCAATGGAGAATCTATCCTCAACGTTGAGCCGCAGGCGTTAACGTTGCTGGCTCAACAGGCCTTCCATGATGCGTCTTTTATGCTCCGTCCTGAACACCAGCAGCAAGTCGCCGCCATTCTCCATGACCCCGAAGCCAGCGAAAACGACAAATATGTGGCGTTGCAATTCCTGAGAAACTCCGAGATCGCCGCCAAAGGCATTCTGCCGACCTGCCAGGATACCGGCACGGCGATTATCATGGGTAAAAAAGGCCAACGCGTCTGGACGGGCGGCGGTGATGAAGCCGCGCTCTCCAAAGGCGTGTTTAATACCTATATCGAAGATAACCTGCGCTACTCGCAGAACGCGCCGCTGAATATGTACAAAGAGGTCAATACCGGCAGCAACCTGCCAGCGCAAATCGATCTCTATGCCGTCGATGGCGACGAGTACAAGTTCCTTTGCGTGGCGAAAGGCGGCGGTTCAGCAAACAAAACGTATCTCTATCAGGAGACCAAAGCGCTGCTCACCCCAGGCAAGCTGAAAAACTTCCTCGTTGAGAAAATGCGCACGCTGGGCACCGCGGCCTGTCCGCCATACCATATCGCCTTTGTCATTGGCGGCACCTCGGCGGAAAGCACGCTGAAAACCGTTAAGCTCGCCAGCACCCACTATTACGACGCGCTGCCGGCGGAAGGTAACGAGCACGGCCAGGCATTCCGCGATCCCCACCTGGAACAGGAACTGTTGGAAGAAGCGCAAAAACTTGGCCTCGGCGCCCAGTTCGGCGGGAAATATTTCGCCCACGATATTCGCGTAATTCGCCTGCCGCGTCACGGCGCTTCCTGTCCGGTGGGGATGGGCGTCTCCTGCTCGGCCGACCGTAACATCAAAGCGAAAATCAACCGCGAAGGCATCTGGATCGAAAAACTGGAACACAATCCGGGCCAGTATATTCCGCCAGCGCTGCGTCAGGCGGGCGAAGGCGACGCGGTGAAAGTCGATCTCAACCGTCCGATGAAAGAGATCCTCGCCCAGCTATCGCAGTACCCGGTCTCGACTCGTCTGTCGCTGACGGGCACCATTATCGTAGGTCGCGATATCGCCCACGCGAAGCTAAAAGAGCGTATTGAATCCGGCGAAGACCTGCCGCAGTATATTAAAGACCATCCCATCTATTACGCAGGTCCGGCAAAAACCCCGGCAGGTTATCCATCTGGCTCATTAGGCCCCACCACCGCAGGCCGAATGGACTCTTATGTCGATCTGCTGCAATCCCACGGCGGCAGTATGATCATGCTGGCGAAAGGCAACCGTAGTCAGCAGGTCACGGATGCCTGTAAAAAACATGGCGGCTTTTATTTGGGCAGTATCGGCGGCCCGGCGGCGGTACTGGCACAGCAGAGCATTAAGCATCTGGAGTGCGTCGAGTATCCGGAACTCGGCATGGAAGCTATCTGGAAAATTGAAGTAGAAGATTTCCCGGCCTTTATCCTGGTGGATGACAAAGGCAACGATTTCTTCCAGCAGATTGTCAGCAAACAGTGCGCTAACTGCGCGAAATAACCTGGCAGGCCCGGCGTTCTCCCGGGCCGCGTTATCGGTTAATTGCCGGATGGCGCTACGCTTATCCGGCTTATCCGGCCTGCACGAGAGACCATGCTCACGCTTTTACATCGCTGGTCGCTACCACAGAAATCGCCGGGCTATCCGGCTGTTCGACGAATGGCGGCGTTTTCCGGTATTTATCCAGCAGGTGGATCTGAATCTTGCGCAGCATATCGCCGTTCAAACGGTAGTAGCGGAAGTAGAGAACCAACGTCATCATGAAAAACAGTACCGGCAGGACAATCATAATAAACTGCATCCCCTGCAGGGTTTGCGCAGACTGCGCCACGTTCGGCGTGTAGCCAATCAGCCCCAGCACCAGAGCGATAAAGAACGCCGCAAACGCCGAGCCGCCCTTCACAACCATCGTCTGTACGGAATAAGCGATACTCTCGCAGCGAATATTGAGCTTAAATTCCCCATAATCGACCGTATCCGCCACCATGATCACCTGAAGCACCCAAAAGAGCGCGGTCCCGATATTCAGGAAAATACCCGCCGCCACGATTAAAGCGGCATTATGGATATCCGCCAACGCCATCGCGAAGAGCCCTGCGCAACTCAGAACGGGCATCACGGAGGCGCCCGCCCACAATATCCGCCGCGATAACATTTTCACCAGCCGGGGGAAGACAATCAGCGTCAGCAGATTCGCCGCGCCGGCGTAAGAAAGGTAATAGGGAAAAAGATCGGCATCGCCAATCACATAGGTGAAGTAGTAGATCGCAAAGCCATTGATAATATTGGAGGCAATGTTATACGCCAGCGCCATTCCCAACAGGCAAGAGAGCTGATCGTTTTTGTATATCAATCCAACGATCGTTTTTAACGTCAGATGTGGGCGGCCTGCCGTTACACCGTTGTCGGAGGAGTACACCTCATGTACGTTGCGTAATGTCACGATAGTCGAGGCGATAAAGAACGCAATCAGTACCAGCGTAAACATCTGAAAGCCGAACCCACGATCCGCCCCGCCAACATAGCTCACAAACGGCAGCGTTATACCGGCAGTGACGAAGCCAGCCAGACTGGCGAAGAAACGCGGGAACGGCACCAGTTGTTCGCGTTCTCGCTTATCAAGCGTAATAGTCGGTACCAGCGACCAAAATGGGATATCCATAATGGTATACGTCATGCCCCACAGGATGTAGGTTACGCAGACAAATACAACCTGCGCGGTTCCCTCAAAAAGATGGGCGCTGAACAGCAGGAAAAGCACCAGCGAATTGGTTAAGGTGCCGATCAATATCCACGGCTTAAATTTCCCCCACCGCGAACGCGTGGCGTTGACAATCCAGCCCATGATGGGATCGTTTATCGCATCCCAGATTCGCGCGACCAGAAAGAGGGTGCCGACGAGGCCGACCGAAAGTCCCACCACATCGGTGTAGTAATACATCAGGTACATATACACAATGCCGATGGCGAAATCCTTACCAAACGCACCGAACCCGTAACTCAGCTTTGTTGTCAGAGAGATGCTCATAG
This sequence comes from Salmonella enterica subsp. enterica serovar Typhimurium str. LT2, assembly GCF_000006945.2. GTDB lineage: Bacteria > Pseudomonadota > Gammaproteobacteria > Enterobacterales > Enterobacteriaceae > Salmonella > Salmonella enterica. The sequence goes on along the minus strand of NC_003197.2, from coordinate 4,543,850 downwards.
GGTACCGGGTCGCTGTTACCAGCGCCCGCCTTCTGTTAGTAGAGGTTAAACGCCGGATCTGCCGTCCAGCGCGGCTGGAGATTAACGGCGTAACCAGGCCGGAAGCCAGTCGCCATGCGCGGCGATCAGATCGTCAACCAACGCATAGATTTCTTCGATACCCAGCACCGCTGCGGTATGAGGGTCCATCATCGCCGCGTGATACACGCGATCGCGGTTTTCCGTGAGGATGGCTTCGGTCAACAGCGTTTGCACGTTGATGTTGGTCTGCATCATCGCCGCCAGATGGGAAGGGATCGTCCCCACCTTCGTCGGTTGAATGCCGTTGGCATCCACCAGACAAGCCACTTCCACGCAGCTTCCCTGCGGCAGGTTATCAATCAGCCCCTCGTTACGCACATTGCCGTAAATCACGCTCGGCTCGCCGGTCCACAGAGCGTTCATAATGGTGCTGGCGTACTCGCGGGACGGTTTGATGTCGATACGCTCGGCGGTTTTATACTCCTCCAGCTCTTTATGCCAGTTCGCCAGTTGTTCTACGCAGCGTTTCGGATATTCATCCAGCGGCACCTTGTAGCGCGCAATCAGATCCTCGCGTCCCGGTTTAATAAACCACGGCGTGTACTCGGCAAAATGCTCTGATGACTCAGTGACGAAGTAGCCCAACTTTTTGAACATCTCATAGCGCACGATGTTCTGGCAGCGTTCATTGCCGTGAATATTGGGCTTCGGCGCCTGTCCGGCGTCATAGGCCGCCAGCAATTCAGGATAGAGATTGACATAAGTCCCGTCAGCCGTTTTGCGCTCCAGTTCGAGGTAAAACGCCATGTGGTTAATGCCGGCGCAGCGGTAGCGCAGCGAGGTGGGATCGATATTCAGGTCGCGCGCCAGTTCTTCCGCCGTTCCCTGTACCGAATGGCACAGGCCGACCTGTTTGATATGCGGATAACGGGCATACATCGCCCAGGTATTCATCGCCATCGGGTTGACGTAATTGAGCATGGTGGCCTTCGGACAGACTTCCGTCATGTCTTCGCAAATCCGCCACAGATGCGGGATGGTCCGCAGCGCGCGCATGATGCCGCCCGGCCCCAGCGTATCGGCGATCGTCTGTTCCAGGCCATGACGCTTACAAACCTCAAAATCGGTCACGGTGCAGGGTTCATAGCCGCCAATCTGAAAGGCGACCACCACGAAATCCGCATCCTGTAGCGCCGCTTTCTGGTTGGTATGGCAGGTAATCCGGCCAGAAGCGCCCGCTGAGTCCATCAGTTTCCGTACCACAATGTGCGACTCTTCCAGCCGGGTTTCGTCAATATCCATCAGGGCGACATGCGCTGACTTTAGCGCCTCGCGGTGAAACACATCGCCGAGGATATTTTTGACGAAAATCGTAGAACCTGCGCCGATAAAGGTAATTTTGGGTGCCGTCATCATGACTCTCCAGAACAGTAGTGAACACCTTCATGGTGGCACGCGTTCCCGGTGAAAACCTCCGTCTTCCCCGATGAGCATTCCCGAAAACTCAGATCGTATGCTGGCGCGCGGGAGATCTGAGTTTTTGGGACAAAATGGCGTAAAAAGCAGAGTATTCGGCCTGATAGTCAGGCTACGCTCTACAATATCGACGGATTCTGTGTCCGGATTCCCGGTTTCCTCCCGGCTAAAGGGGCATAATTCTGATAATTCAGGAAATGGAGTGACGATGAGTACGCAAGCAATATCCCTCCTCCCGCCCGACCCGCACATGTGCAACGGCGATGAAAAGCAAACCCGTAGCCCGCTGTCGCTCTATTCCGAATATCAACGACTGGACGTTGAACTGAGGCCGCCGCACAGAATGGCCAGCAGTCACTGGCATGGGCAAGTAGAAGTGAATGTTCCGTTTGACGGCGATGTGGAGTATTTAATCAACAATGAAGTCGTGCAGATAAAGCAGGGGCATATCACCCTGTTTTGGGCCTGTACGCCACACCAGCTTACCCGCCCCGGCAACTGCCGCCAGATGGCGATTTTCAGTTTGCCGATGCACCTGTTTCTCTCCTGGCCGCTGGATCGCGATCTTATCAACCACGTCACGCACGGGATGGTGGTTAAATCACTGGCGACCCAGCAGCTTAGCACCTTTGAAGTGTTGCGCTGGCAGCAGGAAACAAGCAGCCCGAATGAGCAAATTCGCCAGTTGGCGATCGATGAAATCGGCCTGATGCTTAAACGCTTTAGCCTTTCCGGCTGGCAACCCATTTTGCTCAATAAAACATCACGCACCCACAAGAATAGCGTCTCACGCCATGCGCAGTTTTACGTAAGCCAGATGCTGGGATTTATTGCCGATAACTACGATCAGGCGCTCACCATTAACGACGTCGCGGAGCATGTCAAACTCAATGCTAATTACGCGATGGGAATATTCCAGCGGGTTATGCAATTGACGATGAAGCAGTACATCACGGCGATGCGCATCAATCACGTACGTGCCTTATTGAGCGATACTGACAAAACGATCCTCGATGTCGCTCTGACTGCCGGGTTCCGATCCAGCAGCCGTTTTTACAGTACTTTTAGCAAATTTGTCGGTATGTCGCCGCAACAATACCGCAAGCTAAGTCAGCAACGACGCCAGACGATGCCCGGCTAAAGCCGGATACCACTATCAGCCAAAAAAATAATTCACCTGTCGATAAACGGCAGGTGAAATCGCTCAATATCAATAATTAACCCATTGTTTATTAAACAATAATATCAATAACCGACCATTATTCCATCACTTTACACCCCCTATTTGACGGGGTAATACTTGCCCACGTCACATTCATACGGCGGGTCGGCAAGGCGTAAATTGCACGGCCTCCACAACCGGGTAAAAGATGATGAAAGTATTAATTGTTGAAAGTGAGTTTCTGCATCAGGACACCTGGGTTGGCAACGCGGTTGAGCGTCTGGCAGATGCCTTGAGCCAACAAAATGTTACCGTCATTAAATCGACATCCTTCGATGACGGCTATGCCATCTTGTCCGCGAACGAAGCCATTGACTGTCTGATGTTTAGCTACCAAATGGAACAACCGGATGAGCACCTGAGCGTCAGGCAATTGATCGGTAAGCTTCACGAGCGTCAGCAAAACGTGCCCGTTTTCCTGTTAGGCGACAGGGAAAAAGCGACGGCATCGCTGGACCGCGACCTGCTGGAGCTTGTCGATGAATTCGCCTGGATTCTGGAAGACACCGCTGACTTTATCGCCGGACGCGCCGTTGCCGCCATGACCCGGTATCGCCAGCAACTGTTACCGCCGCTGTTTAACGCGTTGATGAAATACAGCGACATTCATGAATATTCATGGGCGGCGCCGGGACACCAGGGCGGCGTCGGTTTCACTAAAACGCCTTCCGGTCGCTTTTATCACGATTATTATGGCGAAAACCTGTTCCGCAGCGATATGGGGATTGAGCGTACCACGCTCGGTTCACTCCTCGACCATACCGGCGCGTTTGGCGAAAGCGAGAAAAACGCCGCCCGCGTATTCGGTGCTGACCGCTCCTGGTCCGTAGTTGTCGGGACCTCAGGTTCTAACCGTACTATTATGCAGGCCTGTATGACGGATAATGATGTCGTTGTACTGGATCGTAACTGCCATAAATCCATCGAGCAGGGGCTGATCCTCACTGGGGCCAAACCGGTATATATGGTGCCAAGCCGTAACCGTTACGGCATTATTGGGCCAATCTACCCGCAGGAAATGCAGCCTGAAACCTTGCAGAAAAAAATCAGCGCCAGCCCGCTGACCAAAACTAAAGCCGGACAGAAACCGTCTTACAGCGTAGTGACCAACTGTACCTATGACGGCGTATGCTATAACGCCAAAGAGGCGCAGGATCTGCTGGCAAAAACCAGCGATCGCATTCACTTCGACGAAGCATGGTACGGCTATGCGCGCTTCAACCCGATTTATTGCGATCACTACGCGATGCGCGGCGAGCCAGGCGACCATAACGGTCCGACCGTGTTTGCCACCCACTCCACGCACAAACTACTGAATGCGCTTTCACAAGCTTCCTACATTCACGTCCGTGAAGGCCGTGGCGCGGTGAATTTCTCCCGCTTCAACCAGGCCTATATGATGCATGCCACCACCTCTCCGTTATATGCCATCTGCGCATCCAACGATGTGGCGGTATCGATGATGGACGGTAACAGCGGCCTGTCCCTGACTCAAGAGGTGATTGACGAAGCGGTTGATTTCCGTCAGGCGATGGCGCGTCTTTATAAAGAGTTTACCGATGAAGGCGACTGGTTCTTTAAACCGTGGAATAAGGACGTCGTCACCGATCCACAAACCGGTAAAACGTATGACTTCGCCGACGCGCCGGCAAAACTGCTAGCCACTGACCAGAACTGCTGGGTCATGCGCCCCGGGGAAACCTGGCACGGCTTTAAAGACCTGCCGGATAACTGGAGTATGCTGGACCCGATTAAAGTCAGTATCCTGGCGCCGGGTATGGGCGACGATGGCGAACTGGAAGCATCCGGCGTACCTGCTGCGCTGGTCACAGCATGGCTTGGCCGCCACGGTATCGTGCCGACCCGCACCACCGACTTTCAGATTATGTTCCTGTTCTCTATGGGGGTAACTCGCGGGAAATGGGGAACGCTGATCAACACGCTGTGCTCCTTCAAACATCATTACGACGCGAATACGCCGCTGGCGCAGGTGATGCCGGAACTGGTGCAGGATTATCCTGACACTTACGCGAACATGGGTATTCATGACCTGGGCGATAAAATGTTTGCCTGGCTACGTGAAAATAACCCGGGCGCCCGTCTCAACGCCGCCTATTCCACCCTGCCGGTTGCGGAGATTACCCCGCGCGACGCCTACAACGCGATTGTGAACAACAATATTGAAATGGTGGCGATTGAAAATCTACCGGGTCGCATTGCGGCGAACTCCGTTATTCCTTACCCGCCAGGCATCCCGATGCTGCTCTCCGGCGAAAACTTTGGCGATGAAAACAGTCCGCAGGTGGGTTACTTACGCTCACTGCAATCCTGGGATCATCACTTCCCTGGCTTTGAGCATGAAACCGAAGGCACGGAAATTATTGATGGCGTATATCACGTTATGTGCGTGAAAGCCTAATCACAAAGAGTCTTTTTTTTGAGGATGGCATGTATTCCCTGAGTATTGCTGCAAAACAATAATACTGTCATACCTTTTTGCGCGGGCCCCATCCCGCGCTTTTTTTATACAAAAATGACAAGTTTCCACTCGCGTACAACTTTTTGTACACCCTAATTCATCGTACAAATATTGTAATATTATTCAGGAAAGTTATTTTAGTGCAGTTTCAATTCATCACACAATTGACTCAGTCCCCGTTATCTCTCCCGTTTGGCGAGATCCGGTCTTTTATGTTCATATTCCAGGAGTTCGGGTATGAGGATTTGCAGCAACGAACCTTGCATAGTGTTATTAACCGAAAAAGATACATGGTTACGAGTAAATGGTAAGGAGCCAATCAGCTTAAAAGCGAATCATATGGCCATTCTGGCTTGTGAAAATAACGTTATTGACATTTCATCATTAAATAGCGTGCTAGTAATACAAGTGAGTCGCAATAATATTAAAGACTATTTACAATTCCTGAATAAAGATCTCTCACACCTTCCCGTCTGGCAACGCAACGCCGATCCCTTATTGACCGCCAACTGTCTGACGCCGGATATCTTCAGGGTCGCCGCCCGCTACAGCGCGATGGAAGCACCGGATGAAATTGTTAGTGAACGTACCCGTGCGCTCCTTTTCACCGTTTTATCCCGCTTTCTTGACCACAAAAAATTTATTTCTTTGTTAATGCACATGCTGCGCAGCCGCATCAGTGACAGCGTTTACCACATCATTCAGAGCGATATTCATAAAGACTGGAATCTGAGCGCCGTTGCCAGTTGCCTGTGCCTGAGTCCAAGCTTGTTAAAGAAAAAGCTCAAAAACGAGAATACCAGTTATAGCCAAATAATCACGACCTGCCGAATGCGTTATGCCGTAAACCAATTATTAATGGACGGAAAGAATATCTCTCAAGTCTCACAGCTGTGTGGGTATAACAGCACATCGTACTTTATTTCCGTGTTTAAAGAGTTTTATGGTATGACCCCCCTGCATTATGTTAGCCAACATCGGGAACGATCGGCTGCCTAATTTTTCTACACTCAACGATAAGACACGATAATAGCAGCATTGGCGATAACCCGTCTCCGACATAATTCAGCGGCATTCTGAGGGGGTATGATACGACGTAATTTATCGTAACGAAGTCACCTTTTCAGGAGTCCAAATTATGTCTTCGGATGCTGATGCTCACAAAGTGGGCCTAATCCCCGTCACCTTAATGGTATCGGGGAATATTATGGGTTCAGGGGTATTCTTACTCCCTGCTAACCTGGCGGCCACTGGCGGGATTGCAATCTACGGATGGCTGGTCACTATCATCGGCGCCCTGGCGCTGTCGATGGTTTATGCCAAAATGTCGTCCTTAGATCCCAGTCCCGGCGGTTCCTATGCCTACGCACGCCGCTGCTTCGGGCCGTTTTTGGGCTATCAAACGAACGTGCTGTACTGGCTGGCATGCTGGATCGGTAATATCGCGATGGTCGTTATCGGCGTCGGCTATCTGAGCTATTTCTTCCCAATTCTGAAAGATCCACTGGTATTAACGCTTACCTGCGTCGCGGTGCTGTGGATTTTTGTGCTGCTGAACATCGTCGGGCCGAAAATGATTACCCGCGTACAGGCCGTCGCCACCGTACTGGCGCTGGTGCCTATCGTAGGGATTGCGGTCTTCGGCTGGTTCTGGTTTAAAGGCGAAACCTATATGGCGGCCTGGAACGTGAGCGGCATGAATACCTTCGGCGCGATTCAAAGCACGTTGAACGTTACGCTGTGGTCATTCATCGGGGTAGAAAGTGCCTCCGTTGCGGCCGGTGTGGTCAAAAACCCGAAACGCAATGTGCCTATCGCCACCATCGGCGGGGTACTGATCGCCGCCGTCTGCTATGTGCTCTCCACAACGGCGATTATGGGGATGATCCCCAACGCGGCGCTGCGCGTGTCGGCATCGCCTTTCGGTGACGCGGCGCGTATGGCGCTGGGCGATACCGCAGGGGCTATTGTTTCCTTCTGTGCGGCAGCAGGTTGCCTGGGCTCTCTCGGCGGCTGGACGCTGCTTGCCGGTCAAACCGCAAAAGCGGCGGCGGACGATGGTCTCTTCCCGCCAATCTTCGCACGGGTTAATAAAGCCGGTACGCCAGTGGCTGGGTTGCTTATCGTCGGCGTGCTGATGACTATCTTCCAGTTCAGCAGTATGTCGCCGAACGCCGCGAAAGAGTTTGGTCTGGTCTCCTCCGTGTCGGTTATCTTCACCCTGGTGCCTTATCTTTACACCTGTGCCGCGCTGTTACTGTTGGGCCACGGTCACTTTGGTAAAGCGCGCCCGCTGTATCTGCTGATTACCTTCGTCGCGTTTGTGTATTGCATCTGGGCGGTCATCGGTTCCGGCGCCAAAGAAGTGATGTGGTCGTTCGTCACGTTGATGGTGATCACCGCGCTGTATGCGTTGAACTACAACCGCATTCACAAAAACCCGTATCCGCTGGATGCGCCGGTTAAACAGGATTGACCACGTGTAGTTAATGTTATCGCAACAGGCCGGATAGCGCAGGTTATCCGGCCGCCACCAACATTAAGTTCTTAAGGTTCACTTAATTTTACTTTGTCACGATTAGCGTCACCGAATCGATGGACGCATCAACATGTTAAAGCGCTTTCTTAAAAGACCTGTTCTTGGGCAAATCGCCTGGCTTCTGCTTTTTTCCTTTTATATTGCCGTCTGCCTGAACATTGCGTTCTACAAGCAGGTACTACAAGACCTACCGTTAAACTCGCTGCGCAATGTGCTGGTGTTTATTTCCATGCCGGTCGTCGCGTTTAGCGTGGTCAATAGTGTGCTGACGCTGGCCTCATTTATTTGGCTAAACCGACTGCTGGCCTGCGTTTTTATTCTGGTCGGCGCTGCCGCGCAGTATTTTATTTTGACTTACGGCATCATCATCGATCGCTCCATGATCGCCAATATGATGGATACCACGCCCGCGGAAACCTTTGCGCTGATGACGCCGCAAATGGTGCTGACGCTGGGATTAAGCGGCGTTCTGGCAGCCGTGATTGCCTTCTGGGTCAAAATCCGTCCGGCGACGCCGCGCTTACGTAGCGGGCTTTACCGCCTGGCCAGCGTCCTGATCTCTATTTTATTAGTTATTCTGGTCGCCGCCTTTTTCTATAAAGATTACGCCTCGTTATTTCGAAATAATAAACAGTTGATCAAAGCATTAAGCCCATCGAACAGTATTGTCGCCAGTTGGTCATGGTATTCACATCAACGGCTGGCGAATTTGCCGCTGGTACGCATTGGCGAGGATGCCCATCGCAATCCATTAATGCTGAAAGGCGATCGCAAAAACCTGACGATTCTCATCGTTGGCGAAACCTCGCGCGGCGATGATTTCTCTCTTGGCGGCTATCCGCGCGACACCAATCCGCGGCTGGCGAAAGACGATGTGATCTACTTCCCGCATACCACCTCTTGCGGTACGGCGACCGCGATCTCCGTTCCCTGCATGTTTTCTGATATGCCGCGCAAACATTATGACGAAGAGCTGGCGCATCACCAGGAAGGGCTGCTGGATATTATCCAGCGCGCGGGGATTAACGTACTGTGGAATGATAATGACGGCGGCTGTAAAGGCGCATGCGATCGCGTTCCGCATCAAAATGTCACCGAGCTAAACCTGCCCGGACAATGTATCGACGGCGAGTGCTACGATGAAGTGTTATTTCACGGTCTGGAAGACTATATCGACCATTTGAAAGGCGATGGCGTTATTGTATTACATACCATCGGCAGCCACGGCCCAACCTATTACAACCGTTATCCACCGCAGTTTAAAAAATTTACCCCAACCTGTGACACTAACGAAATTCAGAACTGTTCCCAAGAGCAGTTGATCAACACCTATGATAATACCGTGCTGTACGTGGACTATATTGTAGATAAAGCCATTAACCTGCTGAAATCTCATCAGGATAAATTCACCACCAGCCTGGTCTATCTTTCCGATCACGGCGAATCATTGGGTGAAAATGGCGTTTATTTACACGGTTTGCCGTATTCCATTGCGCCGGATACGCAAAAACATGTCCCGATGCTCATTTGGCTTTCTAAAGATTATCAACAGCGTTATCAGGTGGATCAGGCCTGCCTGCAAAAACGGGCGAGCACGCTGGATTATTCACAGGACAATCTTTTCTCAACCATGCTGGGATTAACCGGCGTACAAACGACGTATTACCAGGCCGCAGATGATATTCTGCAACCGTGCAGGAGACTAAGCGAATGAAGATACTGATTGTTGAAGACGACACGCTATTATTACAGGGGTTAATACTCGCCGCGCAAACCGAAGGCTATGCGTGTGATGGCGTTTCGACAGCGCGTGCCGCCGAGCATAGTCTGGAGTCTGGTCATTACAGTCTGATGGTGCTGGATTTAGGGCTGCCCGATGAGGATGGCCTGCATTTCCTGACGCGAATCCGACAGAAAAAATATACCCTGCCGGTACTCATTCTGACCGCCCGCGATACGCTCAATGACCGCATTACCGGGCTGGATGTCGGCGCAGATGATTATCTGGTTAAACCCTTCGCCCTGGAGGAGCTGCACGCCCGCATCCGCGCGCTGCTGCGCCGCCATAATAACCAGGGTGAAAGTGAACTGACGGTTGGCAATCTGACGCTCAATATAGGCCGCCATCAGGCATGGAGGGATGGACAGGAACTGACCCTGACGCCTAAGGAGTACGCGTTGCTCTCACGGTTGATGCTCAAGGCAGGCAGTCCGGTGCACCGGGAAATTCTTTATAACGATATCTACAACTGGGATAACGAACCCTCGACCAACACTCTGGAAGTGCATATACATAATTTGCGCGACAAAGTCGGCAAGTCGCGCATTCGCACGGTTCGCGGGTTTGGCTACATGCTGGTTGCCACTGAGGAAAGCTAAGTGAGCCTGATGCGTTTTCAGCGAAGAGCGATGACCCTTCGCCAGCGTTTAATGCTGACAATTGGTCTTATTCTGCTGGTGTTCCAGTTAATCAGTACCTTCTGGTTATGGCATGAAAGCACTGAGCAAATCCAATTGTTCGAGCAGGCGCTGCGGGATAATCGCAACAACGATCGCCATATCATGCACGAAATTCGCGAGGCGGTCGCCAGCCTGATCGTCCCCGGCGTATTTATGGTTAGCCTGACGCTGCTAATTTGTTACCAGGCGGTACGGCGTATTACCCGTCCGCTCGCCGAACTGCAAAAAGAGCTGGAAGCGCGGACGGCGGATAATCTGGCGCCGATCGCCATTCACAGCTCCACGCTTGAGATTGAGTCCGTCGTCTCGGCGATCAATCAACTGGTTACGCGTTTGACCACCACGCTCGACAATGAACGCCTTTTTACCGCCGATGTGGCCCATGAGCTACGCACGCCGCTGTCGGGGGTGCGTTTGCACCTGGAATTATTGTCAAAAACCCACAATGTTGATGTCGCGCCGCTTATCGCCCGTCTTGACCAGATGATGGATAGCGTCTCCCAGCTTCTGCAACTGGCGCGCGTGGGCCAGTCATTCTCTTCCGGGAATTATCAGGAAGTAAAACTGCTGGAAGATGTGATCCTCCCCTCCTACGATGAGCTGAACACCATGCTGGAAACGCGCCAGCAAACTCTGTTGCTGCCGGAAAGCGCGGCGGACGTGGTGGTGCGCGGTGATGCGACGTTACTGCGTATGCTGTTGCGAAATCTGGTGGAAAACGCGCATCGCTATAGCCCTGAAGGAACCCATATCACTATCCACATTAGCGCCGACCCCGACGCTATTATGGCGGTCGAAGACGAGGGGCCGGGTATTGATGAAAGCAAATGCGGGAAGCTAAGCGAAGCGTTCGTGCGGATGGACAGCCGTTATGGCGGAATTGGCCTGGGGCTGAGTATCGTCAGCCGCATCACCCAACTACATCAGGGACAGTTTTTCCTGCAAAACCGTACGGAAAGAACAGGCACCCGTGCCTGGGTGCTGTTGAAAAAGGCATAACAGGCGTTTAATACGTCGTGACCCACACATAGATAAAACTGCTGACAATCAGCACACTACACAGGGTCGTCAAACTTTTATAAATATAGCTTTTCATGACGCTCTCCTCCAAAGGTATGGAGGAGAGTATGCCCGCGAGAGATTAAGCGAACCTTAAGCGCGAAATTTATTCATCGATACGCGGATGTTGCTGTACCAGACGCGAACGTTTGACCTGCAGCTCCGCAATTTCCTGATCGATGTCGTCGATTTTCTGCTCAATATTATCGTAATGCTCGCCCAGAATTTCCTTCGCTTCCTGGATGTCCGACGCCGCTGGCGTTGCGCCTTTTAACGGACGATTGGCCGTCTCTTTCATGGAAATACCGGTAATCAAGCCTATCACCGCGATGACCATCAAATAATACGCCGGCATCATCAGATCCTGCGAGCTTTCCACCAGCCAGGCCGCCAGCGTTGGCGTCAGACCGGCAATCAATACAGAGATATTAAAAGCCGCCGCCAGCGCGCTATAACGAATATGCGTCGGAAACATCGCCGGCAATGTCGAGGCCATCACCCCGGTAAAGCAGTTCAGAATCACCGCCAGCATCAACAAACCTGCAAAAATCAGGCCAATAACGTTACTGTTAATCAGGATGAAGGCCGGGATCGCCAGCGCGAACAGCGCAATGCTGCCCATAATCACAAATGGACGTCGACCGAAACGGTCGCTCAGCAGCCCCATCACCGGCTGCACAAACAGCATCCCGATCATAATGGCGATGATAATCAACACGCCGTGATCTTCAGAATAGTGCAGGTTATGCGACAGGTAGCTCGGCATGTAGGTGAGCAGCATGTAGTAGGTCACGTTGGTGGCAATCACCAGACCGATACATGACAACAGGCTACGCCAGTGTTTGGTGGCAATCTCTTTAAAGGAGACTTTCGGCCCATCCTGCAACCCTTCGCGGTCGCCCTGCTCCAGTTTATCCACGTGCTGCTGAAACGCTGGCGTCTCCTCCAGCGCATGGCGTAAGTAGAGACCAATAATCCCCAATGGCAGGGCGATAAAGAACGGAATACGCCAGCCCCACTCAAGGAAATTCTCCTCGCCGACAATCGTCGAGATCAAGACCACCACGCCCGCGCCCAGCACGAATCCGGCGATAGAACCAAAATCCAGCCAGCTTCCCATAAATCCGCGTTTACGATCCGGCGAATATTCCGCGACAAAGATCGACGCGCCGGTATATTCCCCGCCAACCGAGAAGCCCTGCGCCATTTTACACAGCAACAACAGTATTGGCGCCCAGATACCGATCGTCGCGTAAGAGGGGATTAACCCGATACAGAAGGTACTGATCGACATAATCACAATCGTGATCGCCAGGATCTTCTGGCGCCCGTATTTATCGCCGAGCATACCAAAGAATAACCCGCCGAGCGGACGAATCAGGAAGGGAACGGAAAACGTGGCCAGCGCGGCAATCATCTGGACGCTGGGATCGGCGCCGGGGAAAAAGACTTTACCCAACGCGTAGGCAACAAATCCATAAACACCAAAATCAAACCACTCCATCGCGTTGCCCAGCGAGGCGGCGGTAATCGCTTTGCGAAGTTTACCATCATCAATGATGGTCACATCGCCCAGTGTAATCGGTTTTATTTTTTTCCTTTTCAGCATAGCTGTCCTCATAGGCTAAGCCCTGTAGCGCTATATACGGCGGGCACTGGCATACCGCGCCAGCGTCGCCGTCGAGCGGAGGGAGGGGCGCGAACGCTATCCCTCATACAAGCGTAGCAGGTTTACTTACACTGTCCGGTTACGGACTGTACAACCGAACCTGTTGACGCCTGAATGGGCAGTTAATGACCTTTTTACCCTAACAGGGTTTAAATATGTGATCAACTTCACACATATATGTCAATTCGGTCAAAAGGTGTAAATAAGGACGCCCTAATGCGCTGTGGTGACAGTAAAAAAGCGGTTATTCGAGTGTAAACCATTGCTGACTGGCGTGGCGCAGACCCTTTTATAAAAGCGGCAATAGTCCCGACAACGCTAAGGATTTTGTGTATAATTGCGGCCTTTTTCGGCGATCTGCCATTTTTGGGCGCGTTTGCCCCCGCTGACTTTTTGAGGATACCAACATGTCATTACCCCACTGCCCGCAATGTAACTCCGAATATACCTACGAAGATAACGGCATGTTCATCTGCCCGGAATGCGCTCACGAATGGAACGATGCGGAACCCGCTCAGGAGAGCGATGAGCTGATTGTCAAAGACGCCAACGGCAACCTGCTGGCGGACGGCGATAGCGTCACCATCGTGAAAGATCTGAAAGTAAAAGGTAGCTCTTCCATGCTGAAAATCGGCACCAAAGTGAAGAACATTCGTCTGGTTGAAGGCGACCATAACATCGACTGCAAAATCGATGGTTTTGGCCCGATGAAACTGAAATCCGAGTTCGTGAAAAAGAACTGATTTACCGTGTCATTGCCCGGTAGCGCCTTGCTTACCGGGCCTGAGCGGCCCTGCCACCGACAATATTGTGCCAATTTCGAACTACACTTAACGAGCATCTCTTACCTGAGGTAACCATCATGCCGTTAAGTCCCTATCTCTCTTTTGCCGGCAACTGTGCCGACGCCATCGCGTATTATCAACAAACGTTAGGCGCAGAACTGCTTTATAAACTCAGCTTCGGTGAAATGCCCCCCTCGGCGGCGGATAACGAAGAGGGTTGCCCGTCAGGAATGCGCTTTCCCGATACAGCTATCGCCCACGCCAACATGCGCATTGCCGGCAGCGATATCATGATGAGTGATGCCAGCGCGTCGGGAAGGGCGCATTATTCCGGCTTTACGCTGGTGCTTGATACCCAGGATGTAGCAGAAGGGAAGCGCTGGTTTGATAACCTTGCCGCACAAGGGCAAATCGAAATGGACTGGCAGGAGACCTTCTGGGCGCAGGGTTTCGGCAAGGTCAGCGATCGTTTCGGTGTGCCGTGGATGATTAACGTGGTTAAACATCAGCCTGCCACCTAACTCCCCGGGAGGCTCGCCCTCCCCCTTGCCATCAGAGTGATCTTTGGCTGCACGTTATCCGCCGTTTAACTGTCATAGAATAAATAATGACGGTAGTTTGCTACAGTCTGGCGAAAGATGGTTGATCCTGATGAGGCGTCGGGAGGACGTTATGCCAGTCTGTGAATTACGCCACGCGACAACAGAGGATACCGATTCTGTTTACGCGCTTATCTGTGAGTTACTTAAAAATGAGCTTGATTATCAGGCTTTCAGGGATGGATTCGCCGCTAATTTACTGGACCCCAACGTTCATTATCGTTTAGCGCTGCGCAACGGAGAGGTGGTCGGCATGATCAGCCTGCATATGCAGTTTCATCTCCATCATGCCAACTGGATTGGCGAAATTCAGGAGCTGGTGGTATTACCGCCGATGCGGGGACAAAAAATTGGCAGTCAGCTTCTGGCCTGGGCAGAAGAAGAAGCACGTCAGGCGGGCGCCGAGCTAACGGAGCTTTCCACAAATATTAAACGCCGCGATGCACACCGTTTTTATCTTCGCGAAGGTTACAAGCAAAGTCATTTTCGGTTTACGAAAGCATTGTGATCTGGCAGCCGTCATCGGGAGATAAGGCATAACGTAATCAGCCATCACCGGGTGAAGTAGCGGAGTCATCTCAATTCTACTGTCGACAAGCCTGGATAAAGGTTAAACGGGCTGACTCGCTTCTTTAGCAAAAATGGCCCTTTTAAGTTGTAGAAATGTAAATTTATTGTCAACGAACTACACTTTTCTCTTTGGCATCACCGGGAGGGTTGCCTGAAAATCCCGGGATGAGGTTTTCTTAGAAGGACAGTGACGTTATGTTCGCAGCAATCATTATCGGTATTTTTATTATCAGCGTCATTTATGCGCATTCACGCGGGGTGGAAAAACAAAAACTTTCCCGTCAGCTCTTTGACCACTCGACGTTTATGGCGCCGATCAATATGTTCATGACTCGCTTCTCAACGTTACCGGCAAAGCAGCCGTACTTTGATACCACGGCATTTCCAGAGCTGCAGAAGCTGACGGAAAACTGGCAGGTGATTCGTGAAGAGGCACTACAGCTTCAGCATCACATAAAAGCCGCGCAGGCCAATAACGACGCCGGATTCAATACCTTTTTCAAGCGCGGCTGGAAACGGTTTTACCTTAAATGGTATTCCGATGCCCACCCGTCGGCGGAAACGTTATGCCCGATAACGACAAAGCTGGTCAACAGCATCCCCTCTATTAAAGCGGCGATGTTCGCCGAGTTGCCTCCCGGGGCCTATCTGGGAAAACATCGCGACCCCTATGCCGGTTCAGTACGTTACCATCTTGGATTAAGCACACCGAATGACGACCGCTGTTTTATTGAAGTTGATCGACAGCGCCATAGCTGGCGCGACGGCAAAGCCGTCATCTTCGACGAAACCTACGTTCATTGGGCGGAAAATAAAACTGAGCAGACGCGTATTATCCTCTTTTGCGATATTGAGCGCCCAATGAAATGGCGCTGGGCGCAGAGCGTAAACCACTGGGTCGGCGCATCGTTGATGTCCGCCGCCAGTTCGCCAAACGACGAGAACGATCGCACCGGTGCGATTAATCGCATCTTTAAATACGTTCACGCAGCACGCGATGCCGGGCAACGTCTGAAAAAGAAAAACCGCACTCTCTATTACGCGCTGAAATATCTCGTTATTGCTGCTATTTTTGCCGCGATAATCCTTTTCAGCCTCCTCTGAAGCCGGGCCGCGGTATGGAACTGCCTGCCGCGGCCTGTTCTATCCTGGCGTTAGTCTCAAAGCGTTCCCTGGCCTTGAGTCTATCCATCCGGATAATTTCCACTTCAGGCAGAGCAGATTGCCGGATAGCGGCTCCGCCTTATCTGGCCTGCGCTCCGCGTTTCTCCCCATAATAAATGTCATGCGGCATTTTCTTTCGACACGTCAAAACTGACGATAGCCTGTTTTTCGTCAGGGTTTTGAGCAAAATTCGCCCGTAATATCAGGGAAAGCCCATACTAAAAAAGTGGCATAAAACATGCATACTGAGGGCGACAGCGCGTATGCGCGATTTGATTAACTGGAGCGAAACCGATGAAAAAAGTCGTCACGGTTTGCCCGTATTGCGCATCAGGTTGCAAAATCAATCTGGTGGTCGATAACGGCAAAATCGTCCGGGCTGAGGCGGCGCAGGGGAAAACCAACCAGGGTACCCTGTGTCTGAAGGGCTACTACGGCTGGGATTTTATTAATGATACCCAGATCCTGACCCCGCGCCTGAAAACCCCAATGATCCGTCGCCAGCGTGGCGGCAAACTGGAATCTGTTTCCTGGGATGAAGCGCTCAATTACGTCGCTGAACGTTTGAGCGCCATCAAAGCGAAGTACGGTCCGGATGCAATCCAGACAACCGGCTCCTCTCGCGGTACCGGAAATGAAACCAACTATGTAATGCAAAAATTCGCACGCGCCGTTATTGGTACCAATAACGTTGACTGCTGCGCTCGCGTCTGACACGGCCCATCGGTTGCAGGTCTGCACCAATCGGTCGGTAACGGCGCAATGAGTAATGCTATCAATGAAATTGATAACACTGATTTAGTGTTCGTCTTCGGGTATAACCCGGCGGATTCCCACCCTATCGTGGCGAATCATGTGATTAACGCTAAACGCAACGGGGCGAAAATTATCGTCTGCGATCCGCGCAAAATTGAAACCGCGCGCATTGCTGACATGCATATCGCGTTGAAAAACGGCTCGAATATCGCGCTGCTCAACGCCATGGGGCATGTCATTATTGAAGAAAACCTGTACGACAAAGCGTTTGTCGCCAGCCGTACCGAAGGTTTTGAAGAATACAGTAAGATTGTCGAAAGCTATACGCCGGAGTCCGTCGAAGAGATCACTGGCGTGAGCGCACAGGAAATTCGTCAGGCGGCGCGGATGTATGCCAGCGCGAAAAGCGCAGCGATCTTGTGGGGTATGGGCGTCACCCAGTTCTATCAGGGTGTGGAAACCGTGCGTTCACTGACCAGCCTCGCGATGCTGACCGGCAACCTCGGCAAGCCAAGCGCGGGCGTTAACCCGGTTCGCGGCCAGAACAACGTTCAGGGCGCGTGCGATATGGGCGCGCTGCCGGATACTTATCCGGGCTACCAGTACGTTAAGTTCCCGGAAAACCGCGAGAAGTTCGCTAAAGCCTGGGGCGTAGAAAGTCTGCCTGCGCATACCGGCTATCGCATCAGCGAGCTGCCGCACCGTGCGGCGCATGGCGAAGTGCGCGCGGCGTACATTATGGGTGAAGATCCGCTGCAAACCGATGCGGAACTCTCTGCAGTACGTAAAGCGTTTGAGGATCTAGAACTGGTCATCGTGCAGGATATCTTCATGACCAAAACCGCGTCGGCGGCGGATGTGATTTTACCCTCTACCTCATGGGGCGAGCATGAAGGCGTCTTCTCTGCGGCTGACCGTGGCTTCCAGCGCTTCTTTAAAGCCGTTGAGCCGAAGTGGGACCTGAAAACCGACTGGCAGATTATCAGTGAAATCGCCACCCGGATGGGCTATCCGATGCACTACAACAACACCCAGGAGATCTGGGATGAGTTGCGTCATCTGTGCCCGGATTTCTACGGCGCCACTTACGAGAAAATGGGCGAGCTGGGGTATATCCAGTGGCCGTGCCGCGACACGTCAGATGCCGATCAGGGAACCTCGTACCTCTTTAAAGAGAAGTTCGATACCCCCAACGGTCTGGCGCAGTTCTTCACCTGCGACTGGGTAGCGCCTATCGATAAACTCACCGAAGAGTACCCGATGGTACTGTCGACGGTGCGCGAAGTCGGCCACTACTCCTGCCGCTCAATGACCGGTAACTGTGCGGCGCTGGCCGCGCTGGCCGATGAACCGGGCTATGCGCAAATCAATACCGCCGACGCCGCGCGTCTGGGCATTGAAGATGAAGCGCTGGTGTGGGTTCATTCGCGCAAAGGTAAAATCATCACCCGCGCGCAGGTCAGCGATCGCCCGAACAAAGGGGCGATTTACATGACCTACCAGTGGTGGATTGGCGCCTGTAACGAGCTGGTGACTGAAAACCTCAGCCCGATTACCAAAACGCCGGAGTACAAATACTGCGCCGTACGCGTTGAGCCGATCGCCGATCAGCGAGCCGCCGAGCAGTATGTGATTGATGAGTACAACAAGCTGAAAACCCGCCTGCGCGAAAGCGCAATGGGTTGATCTGCCGGATGGCGGCATCAGAATGCTTTATTCGGCCTGCGTCTACTGTAGGCCTGATTAGATGCATTAGCATCGCCATCAGGCATTTTCCCTATAACAGCCTCCGCCCGGAGGCTGTTTTTTTATCCATACGATCTCTTTATACTGTCTTTTCCGTACCCTAAATAAAACTCAAAATGAAACTACTTCTTGCATTGATGTTGTTTATGACATTCTTTGCCCATGCCGCAGATCCTGAGCCGGGTAGCCAGTATTTGCAGGCAGCAGAGGCAGGTGACAGACGCGCACAATATTTTCTGGCCGACAGTTGGTTGAGCTATGGCGATTTGAACAAAGCTGAATACTGGGCGCAAAAAGCCGCCGACAGTGGCGACGCCGACGCCTGCGCGCTACTGGCGCAAATCAAAATCACTAATCCGGTAAGCCTGGATTATCCCGACGCGAAAAAGCTGGCTGAAAAGGCGGCTAACGCGGGCAGTAAAGCGGGAGAAATTACGCTGGCGCGGATCCTGGTCAACACCCAGGCCGGGCGCCCGGACTACCCAAAAGCCATCTCGCTGCTGCAAAAGGCCTCTGAAGATCTGGATAACGACTCCGCGGTGGATGCGCAAATGTTGCTTGGCCTGATTTACGCCAACGGCGTGGGCATTGCCGCCGATGATGAAAAAGCCGCCTGGTATTTCAAACGCAGTTCCGCCATTTCCCGTACCGGCTATTCAGAATACTGGGCGGGAATGATGTTTTTAAACGGTGAACCGGGCTTTATTGAAAAGAATAAGCAGAAGGCGTTGCACTGGTTGAATCTAAGCTGTCTGGAAGGGTTTGATACCGGTTGCGAAGAGTTCGAAACGCTAACGAATGGCTGATGTTTATTGCCTGATGAACGTAGTCGTTGTAGGCCTGATAAGCGTAGCGCCATCAGGCAACCCGGAGTAGGTTGCCGGGTGGCAGCGTGAACGCCTTATCCGGCCTACATTCTCTTTCGCTGTAGGCCGGATAAGCAAAGCGCCATCCGGCAATCCGTTATTGGGCGGTCTTATCAAATTTGCCCAGCACGTCGCGCTCGTAGGCCAGCGCTTTTTTGCGGTCAAACTTGTGTTCCCACTTGGCGATCACCAGCACCGCCAGCGCATTCCCCACCACATTTAGCGCAGTACGCGCCATGTCGAGGATACGGTCGACACCAGCGATAAACGCCAGCCCTTCCAGCGGAATGCCCACGCTTCCCAGCGTCGCCAGTAACACCACGAAGGAAACGCCAGGCACGCCGGCAATCCCTTTCGACGTCACCATCAGCGTCAGCACCAGTACAATTTCCTGCCACAACGACAGGTCGATACCGTATAGCTGCGCGATAAAAATGGCGGCGATGCTCTGGTATAACGTGGAGCCGTCGAGGTTAAATGAGTAACCGGTCGGTACCACGAAACTGGTGATAGAGGCTGGCGCGCCGTAAGCTTCCATCTTCTCGATAATGCGCGGCAGTACGCTCTCGGAGCTGGCGGTCGAGTACGCCAGAATCAATTCATCTTTCAGAATGCGAATCAGAATCCAGATACTTAACCCGCACAGGCGCGCCACGATGCCCAGCACTACAAGCGCAAAGAAGATAATAGCAAAGTGTACCAGCAGCACCAGTTTCGCCAGCGGCCACAGCGACGCGAAACCAAAATTCGCCACCGTGACGGCGATCAGCGCAAAAACGCCCACTGGCGCATAGCGCATTACCATATGGGTGACTTTAAACATGGTTTCAGAGATGGAACGAAATACCGTCACCAGCGGTTCGCGGTGCGTTGCCGGCAGGGACGACAACCCCAGCCCAAACAGGACCGAGAAAAAGATAATTGGCAGCATATCCCCTTTGGCCATCGATGCGATGATATTGGTCGGCACCAGCGACAGTATCGTCCCCATCAGCCCATGCGCATGACTTTGTACTTCCGCCGTGGTGTTCTGGTATTTCGAAATATCGACGGTCGCCAGTTGCGACATATCAATGCCTGAGCCTGGCTGAAAGACATTCGCCAGCGTAATGCCGAGGATAATCGCCACCGTAGTGATCAGTTCAAAATAGAGAATGGTTTTGGCGCCGATACGGCCTAGCTGTTTTGCATCGCCAACGCCGGCGATGCCGACAATCAGAGTCGAGATCACGATCGGCACGACGATCATTTTAATCAGATGGATAAAGATATCGCCAGCAGGCGACAGCAGGTTGGCAATCAGCCATTCACGACTGTCACTGTGATAATGCAGATAGCTGCCCAACAGAATGCCCAGCACCATAGCCAGCAAAATTTGCCAGGCCAGGCTGACTTTCAAATTTTTCATAACAACAGACTTCCTCGATGAAGCGTTGCTCTCCGCCGAAAGCATGAGAGCAATACATACTGAAAGGGTATGATTTGTGTTGCGTTGGTTTGTAGAGTTTTTTAACGCGCATAATCAGTATCATTTGCATAGCGTCTTGCGCAACCCTTTCATAACAGGGCTTTTGGCTGTTTTTATGCATAATAACGCGAGTTTATGGCGTTAATGATGAATAACTATTTGTTATGGAAAGTTTTTTACTTCGTCAAAAATGAATAATACACTGAGGTAATTAATTTTTACTTGTGTCTCATTCGCCGTTTTTTTAAACAGCACACATGACAAAAGTCACAAAAAAGAAAAAATTATTTCTGCCGATTTTGTAACAATTTAGCCAAATTAATGGCCTCTACCAGCTGCGCGCGGTTCACTCGCGGCGAGTTGGCATCCAGTAAGGTTTGCCACAGCGACACGGCTTGCGCATAATCCGCCTGCATAAACGCATCCGCCGCCAGCAGCATCTGCGCGGTCACTTCTGTCGCATCCAGCGCTAACGCTTTATTAATCATTTCACGCGTCGCAGGCGTCATATGTTGCCCGGCCTGGTAATACAGCACCGTTGCCAGCGCGGCGAAAAGCTGCGCGTTATCGCCTCGCAGACGCAACGCCTGACGATATGCCAGCAGCGCATTGTCATACGCATTGCGATAGAGATAATACTCGCCCAGCCGCGCCCATTGCTCGCTATCCTGCGGATTGGCGCGGATTTTTTCTTGCAGCCTGGAAAGCTGCGCCTCTGGCGTTTGCGGGTTCGTAAAGTCACGTAGCGGATCGGCCAGACGCTGTTGCTCGCTACGCACAGCCTGCCATTTCGGCGTCAACAGATAGCCGCCGACACAGGCAGCCACCATCAACACCGCCGCAGCCGCCAGACGCTTTACAGGCATGGGACGTAACGGCGCAGTGGAGTGTTCAGACTGGCTCATTGTTCCCCCTCTCCTGCGTGCTGACGCTTTCTCACCCGCCAGGCCACCACGCCCACCAGCAATAACAGCAGGTACGGCAGCGCCCACAACAGCAGCGTTTGCTCATTCAGCGGCGGGTTGTAGCGCACGAAATCACCATAGCGGTCGGTCATCCAGGCGGTGATTTCCGCTTCGCTTTTACCTTCGGCAACCATGCTGTAAACCTGATGGCGCATACTGACCGCCACGGGCGCATTGGATTCCAGCAAGTTCTGGTTCTGACACTGCGGACAGCGCAGCTGACTGGCAATAGACAGCGCTTTCTCCTGCTGCTGCGGGTTGGCAAACGTCCATGTGTCCACCACCTGGGCATGGGTGGCAAAAGGCAGAAAAATCAGTAAAGCCAAAAGTAACATCGTTTTGCCGGATGGCGGCGTGAACGCCTTATCCGGCCTACCATGCTTTTCACTCGTAGGCCTGATAAGCGCAGCGCCATCAGGCAATAACTCAGGATGCTTCCTCCCCCGCCATCCGCTCAGCAGCGCTCCACACACCATCAACAATCCCCCACCCCAGATCCAGCGCACGCCGGTCTGCACGTATAAGCGCATGGCGTAACGATCCGGTCCGGTTTTTTCGCCCATCACCGCGTACCAGTCATGTAGCAGGTTCCAGTGAATCCCCGGCTCCATCATCTGTTGACGACGCGCGGCATAGAAGCGCCTTTCAGGCTGCAGGCTGCCAATGCGTTTTTCATTCCGCCACAACGTGATCCGCGCTTTTTCACTGGTGTAGTTGCCTTTGGCTTCCAGATCCAGACGCTCGAAACGAAAGGTATAGCCCGCCAGTACCACCTGCTGACCGGGGCTGAGGTTAAGGCTGATTTCATGCCGACTGCCGCTGGAAACCATGATCCCGGCGGCGAAGATAAATACGCCCGTATGCGCCAGCAATGCCGGAAGCTGACAACGCACAGAGACTTTGCGGCTTCTGATTGTCGCCAGCACGATAACTACCAGCATCAGCAGGCCAAACGGCAGCGTGACGCGATTAAAATAGGGCGCGCCCACCGAAAGCCTTCCCCAGCCCATCAAACCATAAATCATGGGGTAGAGCGTCCCGACCAGCACGATCAACAAGACGGCGCTAAAGAGCAGCAGCGTCGTCAGAATGAGCGTTTCGCACTTTCCGCCGCCCAAACGCGTCGCCGGATACGGCTCCCGTGCCCGCCAGCCGTACAGAGCAAGCGATGCCAGACTTAACGCGGCAAAAAGGATAAACAGCGGCACCGCGCGCACGTTATCCAGCGCAAAAGCATGGACGGAGAGCAGAATGCCGGAACGCACAATCAGCGTTCCCAGCAACGAGAGGATCAGCGTCAGTATCGCCAGCAGCAACGACCAGTGGCGGAAGCTCCCGCGCTGGCGGCTGACATACAGACTGTGCAGCAACGCGCTGGCGGCAAGCCACGGCAACAACGAGGCATTTTCCACCGGGTCCCAGAACCACCAGCCGCCCCAGCCCAGTTCGCAATATGCCCACCACGATCCGAGAATGATCCCCAGCGTCAGAGCGCACCAACCCGGTAACGCCCAGCGCCAGCAAACCCAGGCGGTTGTGGCGTTAAAGCCGCCGCACAGTAGCGAAGCCAGCGCTACGCTCGCCGCGGTCATCAGGCCGCCATAACCCAGATAGAGCAGCGGCGGATGTAAGATCAGCCCCAGATGTTGCAGCATGGGATTAAGGTCGCGCCCTTCCATGGCGGGAGGGAAAATACGCAGGAACGGATCGGACCACAGCACAATAAATAGCAGCAGCGAGGCCATAATGAAGGACAAGATGCTCAGGGTCAGCGGAAAAAGCGCGTCAGATTCATGCCGGGAGCGCCAGGCGAATAGCGCCGTCCACCCCGAAAGAAGCAGCGCCCACAGCAGGAGCGAACCTTCATGACCGCCCCATACCGCCGCCAGTTTCAGTCCCCATGACAACTGACTATGGCTATGCTGCGCAACATAAACGACCGAAAAATCGCTGGTCAGAAAACAGCTAACCAGAATCGCAAACGCCAGTAGCAGCAGCGTGAACGCCGTCCACGCGCCGCAGGTCGTCAGGCGCATGACGCCGCGCCAGTGCTGCCCCATCCCGCACCACGTCGCCAGCGGGGTCAGCACGTTGACCCCGAGACTCAACAACAGCGCCAGAAATCCGGCTTCAGGAAGGAAGATGTCCAGATTATGCAACCGTTAGCTGTCCCGCATAAAGAATGAAAAAGCGCAGCAGCAGCACGCCGGTCAAACTGGCGCCGCAAACGGCCAGCACGCCGTGAAACGTGACGCTACGGTTTGCCCAGGGCTTCAGCAGCAGCGGGATAATCAATCCCAGCCCTACGACGCCAAGCCAGAACCACCAGCTCCAGAATCCGCCGCCCAGCGCCGCCGCCAGCGCGCGCATTTTGCCGTCATCGCCCAGCGCCAGCCCGATAAAAAAGGCCGCCAGCAGGAAGATCTCCAGCCATACCACTGGGGTTTCAATGCGATGTACAAAGCGCGCCTCGGTGCTGTGCGGGTTGCTACGATGGCGTAACGCCATAGCGATCAGCGCCACCGCCGCGCCGGAGGAGATGCCGGAGAACAGAAACAGCGCCGGCAGGATCGGGTTATTCAGGAACGGATAGGATTTCAGCGCCGACAGCAGAAAGCCGGTGTACGCCCCGAGCAGAACCGCCAGTACCAGCATTAACGTCTCCAGCGCGCGATGAAACGGCGCGATCAGCGTCAGCACTTTCTGCACGATCCCTGACCGCGGCAGCCAACGCTGTTGCAGGGCAATCACCTCTTTTTCAAAGATTTTCGCCAGCCACAGCACCAGCACTACCATGTACAACTGGAACAGCATCACCCCCATCGACATCACCGAGGTAAAGCTGTAGTGGAACATCAGCTTCCAGAAGGTCCACGGGCGCGTCAGGTGAAAGACCAGAATCAGCAGACCAAGAATAATCGCCCCCGGCCCTAACACCAGCGTAGTGCGCAGCAGCGTACTGTCCGAACCGCCCGCCTCCGGATGGAAGCGGCGCAGCAGAATCGCCAACGTAACCAGTCCGGCGGAGATGCCAATCAGAAACAGATAGATGGCGATGGGCCAGTCCCACACCAGTGATGCAAAATGAAATGCAGAAGCGGATGTCATTGGCTCACCTCCCCATAGTTAAAGGGAACGCGGTAGACCTTCGGTTTTGTGCCCAGCGCCAGCTTGTAACGATAGGTGGTTTTCTGCCGCAACAAACGGGAAATATCGCTGTTGGGATCGTCCAGATTACCAAACGTCAGCGCCTTCGTCGGGCATGACTCAACGCAGGCGGGCTGTTTGCCCGCTTTCAGGTTGGTTTTCCGGCAGAAATCGCATTTATCCGCCGTCTTACTGACCGGATGGATAAAGCGCACGCGGTAGGGACACGCGGCAATGCAGTACTGGCAGCCGACGCAAAGGTCCGGATTCACGTCGACAATACCGCTGGCGGCATCGCGGAATGATGCCCCCGTCGGGCAGACGTCAACGCAGGGGGCATGGTCGCAATGCTGGCACGAGTGGCGGAAGAAGCGATACTTCACATCAGGAAACGTCCCCTGCGGCTCGCTGCGAATAATCGTCAGGCGCGATACGCCTTCCGGCACGGTGTTGACTTCCCGACAGGCATCCATGCAGGCCGTGCAGCCGATGCATAATGACTCATCGTGTACCATGCCATAACGCACGCCATTAATATTCAACGTGTTCGCTACAACGCGTCCTGCCATCCCACTGACCGCCGCCAGCGCGCCGACGCGGGTAATAAATTGACGTCGGGTGCAACTCATGGCTGCTCCTTAAGCAACGGAACGGACGCCGGATTAAAGTGCGGGTTAGTACGCTGATCGCTGTGGCAATCCACGCATATTTTGATCCGCCCTTTCTCGCTTAGCGTCTGCATCGTGTCTTGCTGCGGATGCAGGGAATGGCAACTGGCGCAGGTCACTTTAGTAACATGAACATCGTGCGGCCAGAACGCTTTTTGCAGTTGTTCAGGCAAGTGGCAGGACATACAGACGCTGTTCTGCTGCTCTACCGTATACATCGGGTCGTTAAAACGCATCACATCTTTCACCCCTTCACGGTGGTGAAGCGACGGTTGACCGTGGCAGTTGGTACAGGTTATCGGCAATTTATTGTTCGGGTTGATAGCGCCCGTATGTTTACCGTGCATACCTTCGGTGTCCGGCTTGTGACAGTCCAGACAGGCAGCATCCGGATTACGCTGCTGGGTGACCGTCCAGCGTTGATCCGACTCCTGCGGCGTTGGCGTGGCAGTAATTCCACTCAGGCTCCAGAACAGGCCTGACGCCAGCACCCCAGCAGTTAATAACGAACGTAATACGCTCATATTCACTCCATTACATAATGCCTGATGGCGCGCAGCTTTAAGGCCTACAAGACTTCTGTAGGCCGGATAAAGCGCTTGCGCTGTCATCCGGCAAATTTGTCACATGTGAGGTTATTGGCTTAACAGACCGTTTTTACGCGCCTGATCTTCCCACTGCGGTACGACCGTTTTCAGGAAGTCCTGCTTCTCCGCGTTGATTTGTTGCATATTCAAACCAATCGCTTTCTGCGCCTTCTCTTTCGTCGAAATATCCGGCAGCGGAATTTCATGGGTAATGCCTTTGGTCGCCAGCAGTCGCGCCAGTTTAGTACGGGCATCCGCGGCTTTATCCATCGCACTGCCTAACATCCGTAGACCTTCTTCCGGGGCATGCATATGAATACCGTGTGACGCAATCGCCAGATCCCAACGCCACTGCGCGTGGCGAATATCGTTCAGAATCGGTTTCATTTCCGCGTCTGTCGCCCCCGCATCCCATGCGGCTTTCGCTTCGAAGTGCGCATGTACCAGCTGATCTTCAACCTTGATTTTCAGGTCATGAATCGCCTGTTTACGCTCGGCGACCACTTTTTGCAGGGACGCTTTGTCCTGGGTGTGGCAGTTGGCGCAGGTTTGCGCGAAATTGTCGAACGGGTTGCCGATTTTATGGTCGGTGTAGAGCTTGCCTTCGGCGTTCTGTACTTTCGGCATGTGGCAGTCGATACAGGTCACGTTGTTCTTACCGTGAATGCCCGCGCTCCAGGTTTCATATTCCGGGTGCTGCGCTTTGAGCATCGGGGTTTTCGACAGAGAGTTAGTCCAGTCAGAGAAGGCGATAGTGTCGTAGTATTGCTCCATATTTTCGACCTTCATGCCCTCATCCCACGGGAACTTAACGGCTTTGTTTTTACCGTCAAAGTAGTACTCCACGTGGCACTGACCGCAGACCATCGATTGCTGATCAAATCGTCCCGCTTTATCAAACGGTTTGCCGATAGCCTCCATCGCCCGTTCGGCATAGGGGCGCGACAACGTTAACGCTGGCTTCCCCTGGGCGAAATCGTCCGACGCGGTGTTATGACAGTCGGCACAGCCCAAATCGTTGACAATTTCCGGGCCGCCGCGCGCCCATTTGCCATGGAAGTAGCCGTCTTCGCCTTCTTGTTGGATAAGGCGCGCGACATCGGGGCTTTTACAACTCCAGCAGGCCATCGGCAGCGGGCCGTCTTCCGCCGTTTTTGGCGCGCCGGTACGCAGCGTTTCGCGCACGTCAGTTACCGCATACGCGTGGCCGCGTGGTTTGTTGTAATCACGGGAGAAGGGATAGCCCGCCCACAGGATCACCAGACGAGGGTCTTCCGCCAGCGCATCTTCACGGGCAGACTGTTCTGACGTCGCTTTCCATGACTGATATTGGTCGGGGTGTTGAGGCGCGAACATTTCATTTTTCGCTTCAACAGTAACGGTTTTTGCGGATTCAGGCGTTTGCTCAGCGTAAACAGAGGTAATGAAGAAAAAAGGAAATATAAGGCTGAAGAAACGGCGTGCGCGTAGTGTTTTCCTTGCCATAGAGGTCTCATCCAGATTGCGCCATTATCTTTAATGGCGATTTTTTATCGTTTTCCATAACAGCAACCGCACAAATACTGTTATTACATTGATCTCCTCTATGTGTAACAAATAACCACACTTAAAATGTTGTCTTTAATCAATTGTAAGTGTATGTAAAATACCACTTTAGAGTTAGTAACCTGGACAAAACTCCCTCTCTTTTCTGATTTCCGGACACGGATCACTTTTTTAAAAAATTTCATATAACGTCATGTTATCCCGAAAATTTATCTAATTTTGCGGGACACAATCAAAAAATAGATTGCTGCTTATTTGCACAGTTCCCTTTTTGCGTGATCTGTCGCCCAAATACTAAACAAAACTTATTAAGACCCTACATTTAACGTTTATGCGACATATTATTAACATCCTACAAGGAGAACAACAGCATGAGCCAAACACATAAACACGCCATTCCCGCCAACATTGCGGATCGTTGCCTGATAAATCCAGAGCAGTATGAGACTAAATATAAACAGTCTATTAACGACCCCGATACGTTTTGGGGCGAACAGGGAAAAATTCTCGATTGGATCACGCCGTACCAAAAAGTGAAAAACACCTCCTTTGCGCCAGGCAATGTGTCGATTAAATGGTACGAGGACGGCACGCTGAATCTGGCGGCGAACTGTCTTGACCGCCATTTGCAGGAAAATGGCGATCGCACCGCCATTATCTGGGAAGGCGATGACACGTCGCAGAGTAAACATATCTCTTATCGCGAACTGCATCGCGATGTCTGCCGTTTCGCGAATACGCTGCTGGATCTGGGCATTAAAAAAGGCGATGTGGTAGCGATTTATATGCCGATGGTGCCGGAAGCGGCGGTGGCAATGTTGGCCTGCGCCCGCATCGGTGCGGTGCATTCGGTGATCTTCGGGGGCTTCTCGCCGGAAGCCGTCGCCGGACGCATTATCGACTCCAGCTCGCGGCTGGTGATCACCGCTGACGAAGGTGTACGTGCCGGACGCAGTATCCCGCTGAAAAAGAATGTCGATGACGCGCTGAAAAACCCGAATGTCACTAGCGTTGAGCATGTGATCGTCCTGAAGCGCACCGGCAGCGACATTGACTGGCAAGAAGGCCGCGACCTGTGGTGGCGCGATTTGATTGAAAAAGCCAGCCCTGAGCACCAGCCTGAAGCGATGAATGCCGAAGATCCGCTGTTTATCCTTTATACCTCCGGCTCCACCGGCAAGCCGAAAGGCGTGCTGCACACCACCGGCGGCTATCTGGTCTACGCCGCGACCACCTTTAAGTATGTCTTTGATTATCACCCTGGCGATATTTACTGGTGTACCGCCGATGTGGGTTGGGTGACGGGGCACAGCTATCTGTTGTATGGCCCGCTGGCCTGCGGCGCGACCACCTTAATGTTTGAAGGCGTGCCGAATTGGCCAACGCCCGCTCGCATGTGCCAGGTGGTCGACAAACACCAGGTCAACATTCTCTATACCGCCCCGACGGCCATCCGCGCGCTGATGGCGGAAGGCGATAAAGCCATTGAAGGCACCGACCGTTCTTCACTGCGCATTCTGGGTTCCGTCGGCGAGCCGATCAATCCCGAAGCGTGGGAATGGTACTGGAAGAAGATCGGCAAGGAAAAATGTCCGGTCGTCGACACCTGGTGGCAGACTGAAACAGGCGGTTTTATGATCACGCCGCTACCAGGCGCTATCGAACTGAAAGCCGGTTCCGCCACCCGTCCTTTCTTTGGCGTACAGCCTGCGCTGGTGGATAACGAAGGCCATCCGCAAGAAGGCGCGACGGAAGGCAATCTGGTCATCACCGATTCCTGGCCGGGCCAGGCGCGCACTCTGTTCGGCGATCATGAACGTTTTGAGCAGACCTATTTCTCTACCTTTAAGAATATGTATTTCAGCGGCGACGGCGCGCGTCGCGATGAGGACGGCTATTACTGGATCACCGGTCGCGTGGACGACGTGTTAAACGTCTCCGGCCACCGTCTGGGTACGGCGGAAATCGAGTCAGCGCTGGTGGCGCATCCGAAGATCGCCGAAGCGGCGGTGGTGGGTATTCCACACGCTATCAAAGGCCAGGCGATTTACGCTTATGTGACGCTCAACCACGGCGAGGAGCCGTCGCCAGAACTGTACGCGGAGGTGCGCAACTGGGTACGTAAAGAGATTGGCCCACTGGCGACGCCGGACGTGCTGCACTGGACCGACTCACTGCCAAAAACCCGTTCCGGCAAAATTATGCGCCGCATTTTGCGCAAAATCGCGGCGGGCGATACCAGCAATCTGGGCGATACCTCGACTCTCGCCGATCCTGGCGTGGTGGAGAAACTGCTCGAAGAGAAGCAGGCCATCGCGATGCCGTCATAACCATAAATGCCGGATGGCAACGCGAACGCGTTTTATCCGGCCTACGACCCTACCCCTGCCCTCTCTCAAACCGGGAGAGGGAAATATAAAAAACCCTCCCCCAAAGGATTTCGTGTTACAGGAAGGCGGCAAGCGAGCACACCCTCAGCAGCATAGTTCAAGTTCACTATGTGGCTGGGGCGCGCGAGTGCGGCCAACGCGCCTGTAGCGCGAAAGACGCAGGGGGACCTCTGGAGAGCTCTGTGATGAATGACCAAATTTATCAGCGGATAGAAGACAGTGCGCGTTTCAGGGAATTAGTTGAAAAACGGCAACGGTTTGCCACGATTCTGTCGGTTATCATGCTGGCGGTTTATATCAGCTTTATTTTACTGATCGCCTTCGCGCCTGGCTGGCTGGGCACGCCTCTACATGCGGGAACCAGCGTCACCCGAGGAATTCCCATTGGCGTCGGGGTGATTGTGATTTCTTTTGTGTTGACCGGAATTTATATCTGGCGGGCGAACGGCGAATTCGATCGTCTTAATAACGCCGTACTGCATGAGGTGAAAGTATTATGAAGAGAGTTCTGACGGCGCTTGCCGCCGCACTCCCCTTCGCCGCTCATGCGGCGGATGCCATTAGCGGCGCGGTTGAACGCCAGCCCACCAACTGGCAGGCGATTATCATGTTTTTGATTTTCGTCGTGTTTACGCTCGGTATTACCTACTGGGCCTCTAAACGCGTACGTTCCCGTAGCGACTACTACACCGCTGGCGGCAATATCACCGGGTTCCAGAACGGCCTGGCGATTGCCGGCGACTATATGTCTGCCGCGTCATTTCTCGGCATTTCCGCGCTGGTGTTTACCTCCGGTTATGACGGGCTGATCTATTCGCTGGGCTTCCTTGTCGGCTGGCCAATCATCCTGTTTTTGATTGCCGAGCGCCTGCGTAATCTGGGACGTTATACTTTTGCTGACGTTGCCTCTTATCGCCTGAAACAGGGGCCAATCCGTATTCTTTCGGCCTGTGGCTCCCTGGTAGTGGTGGCGCTTTATCTCATCGCCCAAATGGTCGGCGCCGGTAAACTGATTGAACTGCTGTTCGGCCTCAACTATCACATCGCTGTGGTGCTGGTCGGCGTGCTGATGATGATGTACGTGCTGTTCGGCGGGATGCTGGCGACAACGTGGGTGCAAATTATCAAAGCCGTCCTGTTGCTGTTTGGCGCCAGTTTTATGGCCTTTATGGTGATGAAACACGTCGGCTTTAGCTTCAATAATCTGTTTACCGAAGCCATGGCGGTACACCCGAAAGGCACGGCGATTATGAGCCCAGGAGGATTGGTGCAAGATCCGATTTCGGCATTGTCGTTGGGTCTGGGACTGATGTTCGGCACCGCCGGCTTGCCGCATATTCTGATGCGTTTCTTTACGGTCAGCGATGCCCGCGAAGCGCGCAAGAGCGTGTTCTACGCCACCGGTTTTATGGGCTATTTCTACATTCTGACCTTTATTATCGGCTTCGGCGCTATCATGCTGGTGGGGGCGAATCCCGCCTATAAAGATGCCGCAGGCGCGCTGATTGGCGGCAATAACATGGCGGCGGTGCATCTGGCCAACGCGGTAGGCGGCAACCTGTTCCTCGGCTTTATTTCGGCAGTGGCGTTTGCCACCATTCTGGCGGTGGTCGCAGGTCTGACGCTGGCGGGCGCATCGGCGGTGTCGCATGACTTGTACGCCAACGTGTTCCGCAAAGGCGCAACCGAACGTGAAGAGCTGAAGGTGTCGAAAATCACCGTCCTGGTGCTGGGCGTGATCGCCATTATCCTCGGCGTCCTGTTTGAAAATCAGAACATCGCCTTTATGGTGGGCCTGGCATTTGCTATCGCCGCGAGCTGCAACTTCCCCATCATTCTGCTTTCCATGTACTGGTCAAAACTGACCACGCGCGGCGCTATGCTGGGCGGCTGGTTAGGTTTACTGACAGCGGTGGTGCTGATGATTCTTGGCCCTACCATTTGGGTGCAGATCCTCGGCCACGAAAAAGCGATCTTCCCGTATGAGTATCCGGCGCTGTTCTCTATCAGCGTGGCGTTCCTGGGGATCTGGTTCTTCTCGGCCACCGATAACTCGGCAGAAGGCAACCGTGAACGTGAGCAGTTCCGCGCTCAGTTTATCCGCTCCCAAACGGGATTCGGCGTACAACAAGGGCGTGCGCATTAATCTTACCGTTTCCTCCGGCCCTGTGGGTCGGAGGAAAATCAGAACATCACCCTCGCCACCAGCGGGGCTGCCAGCACCATCACCACGCCGGACAGCATCATTACCAGACTGGCGACGACGCCCTCCTGCTGACCAAGTTCATAGGAACGCGCCGTGCCCGCCCCATGTGACGCCGCGCCGAATCCTGCCCCTTTTGCCATGCCTTCCCGGATAGAGAGACGCAAAAATAGCGCGTCGCCGACCGCCATGCCAAACACGCCAGTGACGACCACGAACAGCGCCACCAGATCTGGCTGCCCGCCCAGGGGTTCTGCCGCCGCCAGCGCAAACGGCGTGGTAACGGAACGTACCGCCAGACTACGCTGAATCTCATCCGATAACGTGAACAGACGCGCCAGCCAAACGGAACTGGTGACTGCCACCACCGTCGCCGTCACTACGCCCGCGGTGAGCGACATCCAGTGACGTTTGATAATCGCGAGGTTATCGTACACCGGCACCGCAAAGGCAATGGTCGCCGGGCCGAGCAGCCACAATAGCCAGTGCGATTCACCAATGTAGTTTTGCCAGGAGATATGACCGAACACCAGCATTAACACCAGCAGTGCCGGCGTCAGCACTAATGGCATCAACGGCAATTTGCGAAAACGGCGATACAGGCGCTTATTGGCGAAATAAATTCCCAGCGTAATCACCAGGCACAGTACGCTTAACTGAACGTTATTCACGGTTTAGCCTGCTCATCTCATAGCGATACACTTTATCCACCACCCACGCCGTCGCGCCGAGTACCATTAAGGTACTGATCGCTATCACCGAGAAAATGCGCCAGCCGTCCACCAGTAACAGATGGGCATAGTTCACTACCGCCACGACGGCGGGAACAAAGAATAACAGCATCTCCGCCAGCAGCCAGCGTGCGCCTGCGCGTACCCAGCTAAGCGGAATAATCCGGCAAACGATCAGCGCCAACATAAGCACCATGCCGACCAGATTCGCGGGCAACGGCAGGTGCAGCCAGGAGACAAGATATTGGGAAAAAATGAATAAACCTGCATAGAGCAGTACCTGAACCGGTACCTGGAGTCGTTGCACAACGGCAGGCGTAACGCGGCTTATCGCCACAGCCATGAGGGAATGTCCTGAAAAATAATACGGAGCGCCAGTATAGAGAACCTCCGTCACGGGCAGAAATGAATTAAAATCATTGCAGGCATAGTCGGAAGGAATAATCATGGATATCAGAACGCTGCGTTATTTTGTCGAGGTGGTGCGCCAGCAAAGTTTCACCCGCGCAGCGGAGAAGTTATTTGTCACCCAGCCCACCATTAGCAAAATGCTGAAAAATCTTGAAGATGAGCTTAACTGTACGCTACTGATCCGCGACGGACGTAAGTTATTGCTGACCGATACCGGACGCGTGGTGTTTGAACGCGGTCTGGCGATCCTCGCTGAGTTTCGCCAGTTAGAGGCCGAGTTGAGCGATATTAACCATCTCAATAAGGGCGTGCTGCGGCTGGGTATTCCCCCGATGGTCGGCATGTTGATGGCCGGGCCAATCAGTTTGTTTCGACAACGCTACCCTGGCGTTGAACTCAAAATTTCGGAGTTTGGCGGCCTGACGGTACAGCAGGCGGTAATGAATGGCGAGCTGGATGTTGCGATGACCGCGCTCCCGGTGGAAGAAGCGAGCGGGCTGACGACGTTATCGCTGTTCAGCCATCCGCTGTGCGTGCTGGTTCCCCGTTCCGGTCAGTGGACAACCGGCGACTCCATCGCGCCTGAAGCTCTGGCGGAGCATCCTCTTCTTATCTATAACGAAGACTTTGCCCTGAGCCGCCAGTTGATGACCTTATTTAGCCAGCATGACGTAAAACCACGGATTGCCGTGCGCAGCGGGCAATGGGATTTTCTCGCCGCCATGGTGCAAGCGGGCGTCGGCATCGCCATTTTGCCGGAGCCGATTTGTCAGCGTCTGGATAAGGCCACGCTGCGCTGGCTACCGCTGGAAAGCGATCTCCGCTGGCAGTTGGGCATGATTTGGCGAGAGGGCGTGTATCTGTCGCACAGCGCCCGGGCATGGTTAACCTGTTGCGAAGGGTTTTGGCTGAAACAACCGTAAGCCATGGGTTAAGACCCTTGCCGGATGGCGGCGCAAGCACCTTATCCGGCCTACTTGTAGGCCCGGAAAGCATGGCGCCACCGGGCCACAAGGACTACTGATTTTCTATCAGTAGCGCTTCCATCAAATCCAGGTCGTGCAGCAGCTTTTGCAATGTTTCATTGCTGATTTCTCGCGTGGCGCGCAGATGATACAACTCGGCGCGCTCGGAACGCAGCGCCGCCAGACGGAAACGTCGCTCCAGGTTTTCTTCCTGTATGGAGCTTTCGACATCGTTTCGCCCATCGGCACGGCGACGCAAGTTACCAATGACACGTGAGCTTACTTCAGTAAGCAACTGATTATCGATGTTTTCTTCGGTATCCGCCGCCAGACGCTCTTCCATTTTCTGAATGGCGACAATCGCCACTTCCGCCGTCGCCGCGCGGGCGATACGCTCCTCTTTCAACTGTTGCGCATGATCGGCGACTTCCAGATGTTGCAACAGCAGCGGCAGCATGATCACGCCGACAAATAACGAGAACAGAATGACGCCAGCCGCCAGGAATACCAGTTCATAACGCGCCGGAAATCCGCTGCCATCCGGCAAAAGTAACGGTATAGAGAGCACACCAGCCAGGGTGATCGCCCCACGAACGCCAGCGAAGGAAGCAATCAGAATTTCACGCGACGTCCAGCTGGCGAACTCCATCGGTTTCTTCTTCAAAAAGCGCAGGCTGAACTTTTTCATGGTCCACAGCCAGCCGAAGCGAACCAGCATCAATGCCGCATAAATCAGCACGATATCGGTAAAGAGCATCCAGGTTTCGACATTCGGGTCAGCTTCCGCCGCCGCCAGCGAAGATTCCAGAATCCCTGGCAATTGCAGTCCCAACAGCAGAAAGACCATACCGTTAAAGACAAATTCCAGCATCGCCCAGGTACTGTTCGCGCGCAAACGCATTGCCAGCGGCGCGCGGCGCATTACGCCAGAACGGGTGATGGTCATCCCGGCGGCAACCGCGGCCAGGATGCCTGAGACGCCAATATGTTCGGCAATCAGGTAAGACGCGAAGGGCAGCAGAAACAGCAGGACGATTTGAGTCGCGGGTTCATCGCCACCCCAGCGGCTCAAAAAACGCAGCGAGCGGCCATACAGCCAACTGACTACAAAACCCGCCAGAATACCGCCGATAGCGACCTTAAAAAATTCCAGCGTCGCGCCGCCGACGGTAAAGACCATCGTCCCCATCGCCACCGCGACGGCGAATTTCAGCGATACCAGACCGGAGGCGTCGTTCATTAACGCCTCTCCCTGCAGAATGCCCATGATTTTTTTCGGGATACGCCCCTCGCCCACAATTCCGGAGAGCGCTACCGCATCGGTCGGCGACAGCACGGCGGCCAGTGCAAAGGCGGGGATCAGCGGAATGCCGGGCACCAGCCAATAAATCAGGAAGCCGATTCCAACGACCGTTACCAGGACCAGCGCCAGCGCCAGCCCGAAAATCTCTCGTCCATGCTCAAGAAATTCACGGGTCGGCGTTTTCCAGCCATCCGCAAACAGCAGCGGCGGAATAAACAGCACCAGGAAGAGTTCCGGGTCGAATTCCACATGCAAACCAAACGTCGGCCACGCCAACAGCGCGCCAACGGCGATCTGCATAAGGGGTAAAGGAAGCTGGAAGGGTAATACACGCGTAAATACCCCCGACAGCGAGACCACAAGGGTCATGATGAGTATTGTGAAGAAAATTTCCATGCGTTCCCTGTTTGCGATGTTTTTTATGATGGAGAGAGGCATCATGCCTCGGTTTCACCTTCTTCAGATTAACGCAAAAGGTAACGTGATGTGTCCTGAAAATGAAAACGGGCGGCCAACGCCGCCCGTTTTTCAGAATGAAGGCAGAGCTAGATAGCCCAGCCGCCGGCATAAAAAGCGACCAGCGCGACCGCAATGACGACAGTCCCGATATTCAGTTTACGCCATTCGCCGGAAACCAGACGCCCGACGACCAGCGTGGCAAAGCCGATCATAATCCCGGTGACGATGTTACAGGTCAGTACAATAAATACGGCCGTTACCAGCCCCGCCATCGCATCGACGAAATCAGCAAAATCGATTTTCGCCACGTTACTCAGCATCAGCAGACCGACATACATGAGCGCCGGGGCAGTTGCATAGACGGGAACGAGATAAGAGAGCGGCGAAAGAAACAGGATCAGCAAAAACAGCACGCCCACGGTAATCGCCGTCAGGCCCGTTTTACCGCCCGCCGCCGTACCGGCCGCAGACTCGATATACACCGCGGCTGGCGCCGCCCCGACCAGGCCGGAGAAAACGCTACTCAGTGAGTCGGTGGTTAGCGCTTTGCCGCCATCGATAATTTGTCCGTCTTTGTCCAGCAGATTAGCCTGCCCTGCGACCGCACGAATCGTGCCGGTCGCATCAAACACCGCCGTCATCACCAGCGCCAGTACGCTTGGCAGAACGACAGGGTTTAACGCGCCCATAATATCCAGGCTGCCGATCAGCGAGTTGCCGTTTTCATCGCTCAACGAAGGCATGGCGAAAATGCCGGAAAAATGGACGTTAGGATCGAAGAGCAAACCCACAATAGAAATGCCAATAATGGTCAACAGAATGCCGCCGGGGACTTTCAGCTTTTCCAGACCGAGAATAACAGCCAGACCCACAAGCGACATAATCACCGGGAAGGTATCGAAATCGCCCAGCGCGACCGGCAGGCCATCCAGCGGGTTTTTAATGACCAGGCCGACGCCGTTGGCGGCAATCAGCAACAAAAACAGGCCAATACCGATACCGGTTCCGTGGGCCACGCCCTGCGGCAAGTTACGCAAAATCCAGCTACGAATGCCGGTGGCGGAGATAACGGTAAACAGTACGCCCATCAGGAATACGGCGCCAAGCGCGACCGGGACGCTAATATGCTGCCCCAGGACCAAGCTAAACGCGGTAAACGCCGTCAACGAGATAGCGCAACCGATAGCCAGCGGCAGATTCGCCCAAAGCCCCATAACAATAGAGCCGACGCCTGCGACCAGGCAGGTCGCTACAAAGACGGCAGCAGGCGGGAACCCGGCTTTACCCAGCATCCCTGGCACCACGATGACGGAGTAAACCATCGCGAGAAACGTGGTTAAGCCAGCAACGACTTCCTGGCGAACGGTGCTCCCGCGTTGTGAAATTTTAAACCAGGCGTCGAGTGAACCGCCGGTACGCGCTGAAGGCGTAGACATAGAAAACATCCCCTGAGAATTTATTATTCGTCGGTATACGTGGGAGGTAATCCACTAACAGCGCAACGTTATCTCCTTGTGCTACATTTACGACAACCGGGGCGCCGCAAAAAAGCAAACGTTTAGCTCCACGTATACAAAACGGGTGGCAAAAAAAAGCAAACGATTATCCAGCGATCATCAACGCTTTTTCAACTGAACTTTGCCGCTTTTTATGCTTTTCTGCTTAGTATGCTCAATAAATCGCCAGACGATGCGCAAACGTTATCGTCCCTGCGCAATCCAGCAACAATTTTTCGCATCGCTGTTAGCAAATACGTTGCGCAATCTGCTCACAAAAACGCCATTATCCGCCGGGAATGGTAAACGGACCGCCCTGCTGAATCGCTCGCTGCCAGGCTGGACGCATTTCTACCCGCGCTTTCCATGCGTTGATATGGTCGAGATGAGCGATTCCGCCTCGGGCAAGCAGCGCAAATAGCGGGAAGCTCATCTGGATATCCGCCATACTTAACTGCTCTCCGGCAAACCAGGGGTGATTTGCCAGATGCCCGTCAATAAAGCGCGCATGGGTTTCCAGTTGCGGATTGAGGTACGCTTTTTGCGCGCCCTTACCGATAACGCCGCCCAACGTTCGCAGGCCCAATGGTACCGGCGGTTTACCCAGAGAGGTAAAGAGCAGTCTCATCAATAGCAAGGGCATGAGAGAACCTTCAGCGTAATGTAGCCAGAAGCGATAGTGTTGTTTCCCCTGCGCATCCGCAGGTTTAAAGCGTCCGATACTGTCGTAAGTGTCCTGCAAATATTCCAGGATGGCGCCCGATTCCGCAATAACCATACCGTGATCTTCGATAACCGGAGACTTGCCCAGCGGATGCACTTTTTTCAATGCCGGCGGCGCCAGCATGGTCTTTTCACGCTGGTAACGCACAATCTGGTAAGGCAACGCCAGCTCTTCCAGCGCCCACAAGATGCGCTGCGAACGAGACTGATTTAAATGGTGCACCGTCAGCATGGCTGTCTCCTGTAAGGTATGCCAACTAACTATAGAAAATTATGGCAGTTGCCGTAAAAATTTCGGCTAAAAAATCAGCATTTCGCTGGCGAACAGGGCGTCGTCGCTTACACTTACAGTATCAACACAAACCGGAACCT
This sequence comes from Salmonella enterica subsp. enterica serovar Typhimurium str. LT2, assembly GCF_000006945.2. Lineage (GTDB taxonomy): Bacteria > Pseudomonadota > Gammaproteobacteria > Enterobacterales > Enterobacteriaceae > Salmonella > Salmonella enterica. Next base: position 4,505,006 of record NC_003197.2, on the reverse strand, counting down.
CCACCACGTGCTCGATATGAGGGGTGTTGACGTCGGGGGAAACCCTCCTGTAATCAGCGGGATAGAGCGAAAGACAAAGACCGGAAACAAACTAAAGCGCCCTTAGCGGCGCTTTAGTTTTAGGTGAGCTCAGCCCGATGGCCGAGTGCATGTTAATCATCTTCAAGCAGCCGGGCGCCCGTCCCGTGTTCGCCAAGCCTGTCGCCTGGATTTCGCAGCGGACAGTCGCTACGCGATAAACAGCCGCAGCCGATACAACCGTCCAGCTCATCGCGCAACGCCACCAGCGTATGAATACGTCGGTCTAACTCTTCGCGCCACTGCGATGAGAGCTGCTTCCACTCTTTCGCGCTTAACGTATGTCCTTCCGGCAAGATACCAAACGCGTCGCCGATAGTTGCCAGCGGGATGCCGATACGCTGGGCGATCTTGATAATCGCGACATAACGCAACACGTCACGCTTGTATCGCCGTTGGTTACCGCTATTACGGATACTGGTAATTAGCCCTTTGCTTTCATAGAAGTGCAGGGCGGACACAGCAACACCGCTACGTTTCGCAACTTCCCCCGGCGTCAGTAAGGCTTTTAAACGGGGAGATTTTTTTTCCATAAATCGCTTTACCTCAAGTTAACTTGAGGAATTATACTCGCCCGCAGACAAAACGACGAATCGAATACTGTTTAAGAGGCAACAATATGTCGCATCAGCAGATAATTCAGACCCTTATCGAATGGATTGATGAACATATCGACCAACCGCTAAACATTGATGTGGTGGCAAAAAAATCGGGCTACTCCAAGTGGTATTTGCAGCGGATGTTTCGTACGGTAACGCATCAAACATTAGGCGAGTATATTCGCCAGCGCCGTCTCCTGTTGGCGGCCGTTGAGCTACGAACGACCGAGCGCCCGATTTTTGATATCGCGATGGACCTGGGCTATGTATCGCAGCAAACCTTCTCGCGTGTATTCCGCCGCGAGTTCGATCGCACTCCCAGCGATTACCGTCACCGCCTGTAGGGCGTCTGCCCGCGTATCGTCAGAGGCGCGGGCGTTTGTTGTAGCCAGGCGATGAATTCCTGCGGTGGTAACGCCTTCGCAAAGTGCCATCCCTGACAATACTGAACGCCGCGTTTTAGCAACCAGCTAACCTGTTCAGCCGTTTCAACCCCCTCAGCAATGATTTTTAGCCGCAAACTTTGCGCCATTTCAATAATATGTTCCACAATCAAATGGCTGGCGCTATTAGTGGTTAGCGTGTCGACAAAAGATTTATCAATTTTTAAAAGGTCGATATTTAATGAGTACAGGTTATGCAAGTTCGAATAGCCGGTACCAAAGTCATCAATTGCCACCTCGTATCCCGCCTGGCGAAACGCCTGAATAATCGGCGTCATTTTAGGCACATCAATAAATCCGCGCTCAGTCACTTCAACCTTTATCTGTTGCGCAAGCACTGAATGCTGACGCGTTTTTTCATGAATCATCACAATTAGTCGGGAAGAGAGAAAATCGGCGGCAGCGAGATTGATAGAGACATAAAGATGCGGGTGCGCGGCCAGAAAACCACCTAAATCATTAAATACCTCTTCGACGACATAATCGGTGATCTGCTCAATCATCCCCTCTTTTTCCGCCAGCGGAATAAATTCGCACGGGCTCATCACCGGACCGTGATAGCCCGGCCAACGCAATAGCGCTTCGGCACCTACACATGTCCCGTTTCGGATATCAATGATCGGCTGATAATGAAGGCAAAGCTGGTGCCTGGTAATGGCCCGTTGCAGCAATCGACGCGGTGAGTAATATGCCTGCCGGGATCGTGACCACATAAATAAGATGATAATGCTACAGATGATCCCTAACGGTAGCGTTAACGTAAGCTGATGAAAGAGGTTCTGGTAAAAGCGTTGCTTTGAGGTTGACACAATCGCGGCAACCGGTCGTTTTGCTGATTTAACCAGAGTATAAAAACGCTCACCCTGTTGGAACACAGGTTCACTCCGTCGTACCAAAGGTAATAGCTGATCAGCCTGCGCCTGTTCACTCAGGGAGAAAAAGGTGTTGGTCACCGTATCATACATTCCCCAGGCCAACGCCGGATCGTCTGACATCACCTCGCTATAAGATAAGGGATTGATAACCGCGACATAGTTTCCCCGCTGCATATATGTCATTTTATAACCGTTGAAAAAAGGCGTATCACGATAGTAATAAATAGCGATGTCAGGCTTTCGTTTATAGTCAGCGCGGGGAATAAAATAAGGACTTGTTGGCGTCATAACCGTAGAGCATAGAAAACGCTGGCCCTTAGCATAAATCAACTCATTAATGTACAAACGACCGCGGATAATATTCAGCATTCGCTGTTGATGGGCTGGCGTACAGGCTTGCCCCTGATATTGTTCAGCGGCATCGCGGGCTAAATCTGCTTGCAGGATAACCCGCTCCGTTTTATCTAATACCAACTGCGCAAATGAATGTAACTGATTTCTGGTTTCAGAGACTGCCCGGATATGAGCAAACCAGATCGCCAGCAATATAGGAAGTAACACCACAATGATCGTTCCGAGAAATCTCAACACCTTGCGTCGTGTGCTTTGACTCATTTTCAGCCTATTTCCCTGCATTATTTGTGACTATTGTTGGCAAAATAAGACGTGAACCAAATGGAGGTTTACGGTGCATGAATTTATCAATATTAGCAACAGACTTTTACCGATCAACATTTACCATTAATAACTACGCGCAATCTCTTTCGCATACCAGGCAGGACACTAAATATTTTTGATAATATCAGATTTATACTCAAGTAAACGATGGGGTATACATCTTTACTCCTTTCTTTTGATAAATAACTTGATATTTTTATCAGGTCTGAATTTCACGAAAAAAAATAAAAGAGTAGTAATAATACATCTTTGCTTTCCGGCAGTTTCTCTACGGACGCGTAGAAGTCACACAAAAAATACGGTTATAAAACGCACAAAAAATACATTGCCGATCTGGCGAACAAGCTGGTTTTTGTGATATAGTTCACAAAAACAATGAAATAGAAACAATGTTTCATTCGATGTTGATGTGATGTCCGTTGATAGCCAGAATGTCCCACGTTTCCCGGGAACAACGCCGTGCTGTCCTGGACAAAGGTCTATTCAGAGGAAATGTTTCATGGCTGCCATAACCACTGGTGTCGTTCTTCTCCGCTGGCAACTGCTGAGCGCCGTGCTCATGTTTTTAGCCAGCACGCTCAATATCCGTTTCCGTAAATCAGATTATATTGGTCTGGCGGTGATCAGTAGCGGTCTGGGCGTGGTATCCGCCTGCTGGTTTGCCACCGGTTTACTCGGTATTACCATGATGGATCTCGCTGCGATCTGGCATAACATTGAAGCCGTAATGGTCGAAACGATGAGCCAGACCCCGCCAGAATGGCCGATGGTGCTGACCTGATACGCTATCGCTGCCGCTGAAGCCGCCCACCGGTTATCTCAACGCGGAATCGCGCGCCAGGGGTAGCCTTGCGCACCATCACGTCCCTCGCATTGCCGTTGATGAGGGCCGCCAGGTGTGGTTATCCAAAAATGGCAAGTGGAATAGCCCTAACAGAATCGAGCTAAACTTATTGAAGACGTTGCCGACTCGTTAAATGACAAAAAAGACCCGTTTGTGCAACGGGTCTTTTTTATTAAGCAGTACCACCTGATAACAGCGACAAGCGCTGCTTATTTTACATTAATAATTTATCCGGAGAACAATCACGGATTATTTTTCCACCTTTCATTACCAGGACCCGGTCAAAATACTTTATCAGATATCGACGATGCGTCACCATGATCAACGTTTTCCCATGAATAAACTCATCTAAGTTATCAAAAATTTGCTTCTCGGTATTCTCATCCAGATTTGATGTTGGTTCATCCCATAAAAAGACGCTGGCGTCACTACTCAGACTACGTGCTAATAATAACTGCTGCTGCTGTCCGGATGACAGGTTTTTAGCCATAAAATTCACCGGAAACTTCAGCCCCATAGGATGTTGCAAGATAAAACCACAGTTCGCCAGCTGAAGCGCCTTGAGTACCCGGCCCCTGTCGTTTTGCGGTTTTAACGCGAAATTACTTTCAATGGTTCCGGTGAATAAAACATCATGTGTCGTCACCACGCTTAAATGCTGAGAAAAAAAGTTCTGCGATAAATGTCCTAAGTTATATCCATCATATAAAATGGCACCGTCTGTTGGCGAAAGGTAGCCAGATAGCATTCCCAGTAATGAGCTTTTTCCTGCTCCGCATTCGCCTACCACCGCGACACGTTGCCCCGCAGGTATGTCTATAGACAGTCGGTTAATAATCATCGGAGATTGAGCATCATACTGATAACTCACGCCCCGGATAGAGATATCGCCATTGCACTTTGATATTGACTGTAATGCCGGTGTTTTTTCTGCCTGATCTTCATCAAAAAAAGAAAGCAGATCCTTACCGGTTTTTTCTGCTGATAAAATAGAGATTAATGTAGAAGAAAAATTCGAAATGATCCCGGAAATACGGCCAGAGACAATGACAGATGAAACAATTGCGCCAGTAGTAACATCACCCTTGATTACCATAAAAAAGGCTATTACCATAATAGTTATTTGGGTAATAGATGACATACTCCCCAATATAGATTGATAGATAAGATTTAATTTCCTTATCTTCAGGTTAAGATACGACTGTTCATTTGATGTATTAACCCAATCAAAAAGTAAACCTTGATTATTTAAGGTATGGATCATTTTAATAGATAAGAAAACTTCTGAGATAAAAATATTCCTGTTCTTCTGTCCTTCTTTTTGTTTGTTCATTAACTCATTAGTATAATGGTGGTTAACGAGGGAAATAATAATAGAGACGATAAACATGGTAATAGGTACAATAACAACCAGACCTAAATTTACATATATAACAATGAGAAATATAATAAATATTGGAATATCGGCTATACGTTGAAAGATCGAGTTTAATAAAACGGGTTTAATTTTCTGAAACTCATTCCATAGCACAAATGCTGATGACATGGATCTGCCATTTTTCTTTTTACTATAAAGTACCGCTTCAAGAAATGCGATATCAATATCGACGTCATCCTGCCTTGCTGTGATAGACTGATAAATATCTTTCGAAGTACGAAGGATAAACTCAAAAACAATAAATACAGCAACAATTATAGCCACGCCAAATAAAGATGAAACCGAAGCGCTTGGAACAAGCTTATCATAGAACAGATTACTAAATACTGGGATAGTTAACGCAAAAATTGCCATAAAAAGAGATGAAAAAAAGTATTTAGTATAAAAAATCTTGTTCATCGATAAAGAGTTTTTTATGATATTTTTTACTCTTATACTATCAACAACTTTATTTAAAGGTAGTATACTAAATGCAGATAACTCTTTTAAATATTCATCTTCAATTTCAACATAACAGAGTTCACCGCGCGCGTTTACCAACTTTATTTTTTGCCCGCCACTCACACACACCATCCACTTCATTTCTGGTGTTAATAGTAAAATCGGCATAGGCTCATTTAGTAAATCCTCACCATTATTAAATAATATATCCTGTAGAGAAAGCCCTAACGACAAAAAGAAATTCTTCATTTGTATAGAGTCGTCAGTGTTATTTCTGTCGTACTTTTTAAATCTTAAATTTATATCATCCTCTTTGATGTCAATTTTTATGTTGAATTTTTTAGACACTATAGATAATGCCGTTTCCGCACTTAAATAATAAGGTTCTAGTTTTTTATCCATAAGTAAACCCCCTCACCCAAAGGTGAGGGGCCTCCGTTATTATGCGTGTTCTTCTTGATTATCTACAGGTAGCGTAACTTCATTAACGGCGAAAACATCAATAGCGCCGTTATTGTTGTGCCCTACAGAACTCGTGGAAGGGGAATCATTAATATCATCCTCGGTCTTTCCTCTTACATTCATTGCGTTCACAATATCCGCCGAGGAGTGATCGACTGAGAATGTTTTCTCCTTAATCAGGAAATCATTGTCTTTATCAATGAATTTCACGTCCATAGTATATTCACCATCTTCCAAAGATAGCGGAACTTCGAATATTGCTTTCTGGTTAGTTATCGGCAGAGTAAACTCTTCTCCTTCAAACATAATACTGACATTAACAATATTCTCAGGTACTGATATTTCAAAAGAAGGTGTCTGACTAATTGAACGATCTATTTCATCCCCAGAGTCAGCGTTTAACAATGTAATACTATAGGCTGTCACCTTCACCACGCTTTCTTCCGCCGCAGACGGCTCTGTACGAAGATGCGTAGCGCTTTCGGCATTCACTGTTTCAGACTCCGGTGGAGTAACCGCTGTTGCCGTGGCGTCATCGCTCGCATCGTCATGCTGGCTATCCGCTGTTACCGTCACCGTTGAGTCAACCGTCACCGCTAGCGAAGCAGATTGCTGTGAATTCCCCGCGCGATCCACCACCGTCACGCTCAGCGTGTAGTTACCGTCATTCCAGGCGGCTGGCGGCGTGAAGGTCCAGCCATCCGCGCCTTGCGTCGCCTGATAGATGTCTGTCACGCCATTATGCGTCACGTTTACGGTCACCCCGGTCACATCAGCATCAATATGCTGCAGCGTGAACTTAGGCTGGGTGTGATTCGTCACGTTATCGCTGTCTGAAGCGCCATTGTCTTCACCTGCTGCCAACGCAATCTCCGGCACCGTCAGCGTGCTGTCGATCGTGACAGTAATGGGTAACGAGTTTTTCTGATTACCCGCGGCATCGCTTGCGATTACCGATATCGTATAGGAACCATCAGCTAACGGTGTACCTGGCGTAAAGAACCAAACGCCATCGGCATTTTTTTCAGCATTATATACGGTCCCATTGATATCGACCTGAACGACCACAACATCGCTTTCCAGATTCCCGATAATAAAGGTAGGTTGCTTATCTCGCGTAATATTATCGCCCACCGTACCACTGTCTGAGTCTGGAGATAATGAAATAACGGGAACCTCTTTCATGATATCGAGAGGGACATCATCACTCCGGTTACCAATAGCATCCACACTCGTAATGGTAAACTTCCCTTCTGATGGATACGGGATAGCCATACTCCATTTACCATTATCAGGAACGGTTAACGTATAAGTATTCCCCTCACTATCGGTTATTATTAGCTGAGATTTGGCTTCCGCCGTCCCCTGCATAATAATTAGATCGTTGACAATATCTGAATACGTTACGACCGGAGCATTTGGCGGCGTTCGGTCAATAAATATTTCACGCACATCTTCCCAACGATTTCCGGCGCTATCTTCAATGACCAAACTAATATCGTAAGTCCCTTCTGGAAGCTTGTCTGTTGATAATTCCCATCGTCCTGTTGCCGCCACAACAGCAGTTGCCAGCGTGACGCCAGCCACGATTAATGATACCGTAGCGCCAATTTCACCCGTGCCTCGCATGGTAATGAGATCGCTATTACTCCACCATTCCGTTTTCGATGATGATTTATTGTCATCAAGCTCGCTGGTAAATACCTTGATATGCGTATCAACCCAAATGGAATACTTTTCCTGATTTACGTTACCAGCACGGTCCGTAGATTTAACAGTGATATCCAGTTGGCCTTCTGTGAAATAAAGCGGGTTCACCGGCATCTGCCAGTGGCCTTTTTCATTAACCCAAACTTCCCCCACATTTAAGCCATTAATGATGATTTCTATTTTGCTATTGGGCTCGGCACTGCCACTAAACAATAAGTTACGCGTCGTGTCCGTTATATATATTTTGCCATCACTACCGGTCATCTCTGCTAACGTTTGTCCACCGATAGAATCAATGGCGACAGGCGTCGTATTAAAGGTATCGATAGTAAAGTTTAGCGTTTTCGAGGTAGCCGTGTTGCCTGCTTTATCGGTGATAACATAATAAATGCTATGGGAACCATCGCCCAACGGTGACTCAGGTCGATAAACTTGATTTCTGTCGGTCACCGTGATCGTATCGACTAGCACTCCATCAATGAAAATCTGAACACTCTGGTTCATTTCTCCAAAAATACTAAACGTAGGCCGGGTCTGACTCGTTATACTATCATTACTGAAAATACCATTATCAGAACCTGCCACCATAGCAGGATTATCGATAAACGTACTGGTATCTATCGTGACGAGTAAGCGAGGCGATTCTGCCGTATTACCTGCCGGGTCTTCGGCAACCACACGGATAGAATATTCACCATCTTTTAACGCATTATCAAACTGATAGGACCAGGTTCCATCTTCAAGCACAAGAACATTTGCCACGATCTTTTCATCCACATAAATATGGATTGTGGCTCCCGCTTCTGCGGTGCCAACTAATACAGGCTTGTTGTGATTAGTAATCAGATCGTCAAGTGAACCAGAGTTGCTTGCATCTTCAAGGTTGAGCGTTGGGAAGTCGGTTGATGAATCGACATCCACGCTATAATCCTTGCTCACTTCAGTGTTGCCAGCAACGTCAGTAATGCTGAAATGAATATTAAACGTACCATCATCTTGCAGCAGTATCGGCGCGCGCCATGTGCCATCAGCCTCAACCATAACAACGTTGACTAATTTACCATCGACAAAGATGCTGACCTGAGAACCAGCCTCCCCGACACCTGAGACTGACAACGCTCGGTTATTAGAGAGGGCCGGTAATGAATCTTCATCAATATCAAAGACAGCAATTTGAGAATCGATTGTCACGGTTGTAATCGCAGACTCAACCCGGTTACCAGCAGTATCCGTAGCAACAAATTGCACCTGATACTCGCCGTCGGCGCTATTTGCCGGCATGGTATAGCTAATATTACCTGACGAACTCGCCTCTACTGTGCCTTGTAACACACCATTAATATAAACCTGTACCGTCGCGCCGGGATCGGTCATGGCAACCAGTACCGGAGACTTATTATTGGTAATCAGATCATATTTATCACCGCTATTAGTATCCCGACTTAATGAAATATCGCTGATTTCAATCTGCGTATCATGTTCTATCAGAATCTCTTTTTGTTGACTGTTGCCCGCTTTATCTTCCGATACCACGACAAAGGCATTACTACCTTCACGCAGATCTAATTCTGCGCTCCATCGACCATCATTGCCTACCACCAGGGTAGCAATAACCACTCCCTGCGGATTCCTGATGGTTAAAGTACTTCCGGCTTCGGCAGTACCATCGATGGTGACATGAGATTTATTGGTGATCCAGTCGCCAACTTTGCCACTGTCATCAGCTTCGCGTAATACCACGGTTAACGGCGAAATTACTGTATCCAGTATTACATTCTGCGGACCAAACTCTCTGATATTACCGGCAACGTCTTCAACTTTAAACGTTAATTCATAATTACCGTCATTACCCAAAGCGGGTAATACTACGCCCCAGTGTCCTGCGCCTGTCGTATAAGCAATCGCTTTTTCAACGCCATTCACAAAGATAGTGATTTTGCTGTTTGGCTCACTGGTGCCGCCAATCTCCGGCGTCACCGTATTGATATATCCGCCCTCATGCATTCCAGATATATTCCATACCAGTTCAGCAACCTCGGTATCGATAGTGACATCAACGGCGGTAGAACGCAGTTCGCTATTATCGCGAGGGTTGACGATACCCACCTGGACGACATAATGGCCATCTTTCATTTCCGATAACTGGAAAGTATATCGACCCGCTGTATCCGCTGTCGCCTCGCCGACCTTCACGCCATCCACATAAATACTCACAATCGTATTAGGTAACGTGCTCCCAATCAGGGTCGGCGTTTTATTATTCGTGGTAAAGTCTCCTAAGGCGCCACTATCGCTCTCCTCGCTGAGCTTTATGGTTGGAGGCGTGACATCAATAACAGGTATTACGACAGGAAAGTCGACCTGCGACGATTCATTACCCGCTTTATCTTTGGCAACAATGCTCACAACATAGGAGCCTGGCGCTAATACTGATGGCGGCGTCCAACTCCATTCGCCATTCGCATTGGCGTTTGCCGAGCCGACCACTTTCCCATCCCACTGAATCATAATCGTCGAGAACGCTTCGGCAAACCCTTTGAACTCAGGACGCAGGCTGGTTGCTTCATGCTGATCATCAATAGATGGATCCGAAAGGCGAATGGTGGGATCGATCGTAACCGTATCGATAGTGAATCTTTCCTGCGTTTGCGCAGTATTTCCCGCGACATCTGTTGCGACGACGTTGATGGTATACATGCCATCCGGCAGTATATTCGGCGTCACACTCCAGTTGCCATCAGCGCCAACCGTAATCGTTTGTTTTAAAACCTCCCGACCTGACTTATCGTCAACAATGGTAATCACCAGTTTCGCATTGGGCTCTGCAGTACCTTCGAATTTGGGATTTTGCTTATTCGTAAGGTTATCGCTATTGGAATTTCCGGTATCAGACGCTGGCTCCATTCTGACACTGACGCTTGTCGTGGTATCAATGGTAAAGGGCAGCTTAGTTTCAGAAGTATTTCCGGCAATATCTCTGAAGACAACAACGGCTTCATATACGCCATCGTTTAACGCAACGGGAACCTGAAATTCCCAGAGGTTATTGCCATTTGCCGTAACCGGATAAGAAACGCCGTTAATTCTGATTACAACAGTATCAATATCGGCGGGTACATTGCCAATAACGAAACGTGGTGTAGTGACACTCGTAATATTATCAACAGCGCTTTCGCCAGTATCATCCGCATCCAGCAAATCAATACTGGGATCAGAAACAATAGTGTCTATTGTGAATGATACCTCTTTGCTAATTTTATTACCTGCGATATCTTCAGCCACTATTTCTATTTTGTAAGTTCCATCCACTAACGGTGTATCAGGGGTAAACAGCCATTTATTACCTGCCCCCTGAGTCAGTGTGCTGGATTTCCCGTTTAAAATTACCGTCACGCTCTGCAGCGGTTCTCTGGCTGAAATTTCAAAACGTGGAGAGGTAATATTCGTAATACCATCCGTAGAATCCTTTCCGGCGTCGTCCAGCATCACGACGCTCAGGCCGTCAATCTGCGTATCCACGGTGAAGCCCAGCGTGGAATTTGCCGTATTCCCTGCCCGATCCGTCGCCTGGACATGGAGAGTATAATGACCATCAGGCAATGCGCTACCTGCAGTAAATTCCCACTGCCCGGCCGCATTTTTACTGATGGGCGTCCAGTTTACGCCATCGAAAGAAACCAGCACCGATGTCACATCATCAGGCGTTGCAATTTCAAAAGAGGGACGGGTAGCATTGGTGACATTATCGTGATCGTTGACGCCGCTATCTGTTGTTAACGTAACACTGTCAATCTGAACCTGCGTGTCGATTTCAATCCGCAGTTCGGCCGATGTTTTGGTATTACCAGCAATATCCGTTACGGTAACAGAGATCGTATGCTGACCGTCAGACAGCGGTTGATCCGGCGTAAAGGTTAAATTCCCCCCTGTGTTTTCAATGGTGTAATCCCGACCATCAATATGAACCACAATGTGTGATACATCATTATCGACATTACCGATAATAAACACCGGTTTGTTAATCCTGGTAAGATTATCATTAGTATCATCACCAGTATCATGGGTGGGATCGAGTACAATTGTCGGCTCTCGCAGAGTCGTATCAATCGTAAACTGCAGCGTTTCTTGCGCAACGTTGCCGGCGATATCAGTCACATCAACCAAGAGAGTGTGTTGCCCATCAGGTAATGCCGAACCGACATTAAATATCCAGCGGCCATCCCCTCCTTTTGTGAGTTCAATCCAATTAGCGGCGTTATCGATTTTAACGCGCACATGGGTAATATCATCAGCGGTAACAATACTAAACTGCGGCTTGTCGACTTTGGTAATGTTATCTACATCGCTATCACCGCTATCTGTAACCAACGTGACGCTTTCAATTTCAGCCGTCGTATCTATCACAACAGGTAATGGTTTCGATGTCGCGGTATTTCCGGCCTTATCTTCAACCGTAACGGTAATATTATAAGAACCATCCGGAATGGCATTGCCTGGTGTAAATTGCCAACCAGCCCCAACCTTAGTCGCGTTATAATCATGACCATCAATCGTCACCACGACTTTGATAACATCGGGGTCAACATTACCAATCGTAAAGGTGGGTCGTGAAATATTAGTAATATTATCGGCGGTATTCGCTCCGGTATCTTGTCCTGCGTCTAAAGCAATAGTAGGAACCTGTATATTAGTATCGATATTAAATACTAAATCTTTATTCGCAATATTACCTGCCTCATCCGTGGCCTCTACGCGAAGGGTATATGTGCCGTCAACCAGAGTATTCGGGCTGTCAAAAATCCACTGTCCGTCGGCATTTTTGCGTATCACATTCCAGTTAGCGCCACCATCCAGGGTTACACGTACCTGGACGACATCACCGGGAACGTCAATTCTGAATGACGGTTTGGCAACATTCGTTAATTGATCATTCTGCACGCCGGTATCATTAAGCAATACGATATTGTTAATGGTTGTCGTGGTATCAATACGCACCTCAAACGGCGCAGACTCTTTTACATTCCCCGCCAGATCTTCCACCACAACGGCTAACTGATATGAGCCATCAGCCCAGCTCGCAGAAGGCGTAAAGCGCCATTGACCATTGGTGAATACCGCCGCTTCCTCGTGCGTTTTACCGTTGTAAGTTACTTTGACCATCACGCGCGTAACGTCAGAATCAACCTGATGTATGTCGAACACAGGCCGATCGTGATTGGTGAGGCGATCGCCAACAGTACCGCTATCTTCGCCAGCTGCCAGTTCAATCACCGGCGTAGTCAACGTACCGTCTATCGTCACCTTTAAAGGCGCGGATGTTTGCTGGTTGCCTGCCACATCTGTTACCGTCACGGTGAATGTGTAGCTACCGTCCGCCAAAGCAGAATCCGGTCGATAGCGCCAGCCGTCGGCTGATTCGGTGAGTACCACCGTTTTAAACGTGCCGTTATGCTCAATACTCAATTCCACGTGTCGAACATCTTTATCGATACTCCCCAACACAAATACCGGCTGAGTGACGCTGGTCAGATTATCGTTCTTATTCTGTCCGGTATCCTGATCGGGCGCTAGCTCAATGGTTGGCGTTAACAACGTGATATCGATAGTGAAATTGAGCGTCTCCGTCATCTTATTACCCGCACCGTCAGTCACTTCCACGGTCAGGGTATGCTGTCCCTCTGGCATATCCGTCGGCCAGGTGTAATCCCAAATGCCAGCCGTCGAACTCTTGATTGCAGTAACCCAGGTCGTGCCGCCGTCAATACTCAGAAGAACCTTTTCCACATCATCCGGTACCGAGATCTGGAACTGCGGACGCACATGTTTTGTCACATTATCGCCAGGGACGCCGCTATCGTTGACTAATTCAATACGATCAATGGCTATTTGCGTATCCACTGTCACCGTCAGCGGCGTAGACGGACGCGTATTTCCCGCCCGATCCTCCACTGTCACCGTCAGCGTATAATCACCGTCGCCCCACGGCGCTGGCGGTGTAAAGCTCCATCCTCCAGCCCCCTGTGTCGCAGTAAACGAGGTTGTCGTTCCATTATGCGTGACGCTGACTGTAACGTTGATAACATCCGAATCGATATTCTGCAGAATAAAGGTCGGTCGGGTGCGATTGGTCATATCATCGCCAGGCGTACCGGTATCATCCGTGCTATCCAGCGCAATGGTCGGCGTCGACAACCGGGTGTCGATGAAAAATTCAAGCGTTTGCGTCGCCGTATTGCCCGCTCTGTCGGTGACCATGACGGTTAGGGTGTGTTTTCCATCGCCCATATCCGTTGGCCAGGTATAGCCCCAGACGCCTTCGATACCCTGCGTCGCGCTCACCCAGTTTGCGCCCCCATCAATGCTCAGTTGCACAGAATTCACATCCGCCGGCACCGTGATCTCAAACTGCGGACGGGTGCTATTAGTTAGATTGTCATCAGGCACGCCATGATCATTGACCAATGTAATATCAGTAATGCTGGTTTGCGTGTCCACCGTCACCACCAGCGGCGTGGACTGACGAACGTTTCCTGCGTTATCCGTTACCTCTACCGTCAGCGTATAGCTACCGTCCGCCCAGTCAGCATCTGGCGTAAAGCGCCACTGTCCTCCAACCTGGGTTAGTGTCACTTCCTGGCTATTGCCGCCCTGTGTGATCCGCAAAATGACCGAGTGCGCATCGGCGTCAATATTGCCAATAGTAAAGCCCGGTCTTTTGACGCTCGTAATATGATCGCCAATGGCACCTGTATCGTCCCTGCTATCCATAGCGATGGTAGGCGTTGACAGCCGGGTATCAATGGTAAAATCGAGCGTCTGCGTCGTCTTATTTCCCGCCTTATCGGTCGCTTCTACCGTCAGGGTATGTAGCCCGTCGGTCACATCTTTCGGCCAGGTGTAATCCCAGATCCCTGCCGTGCCCTGTGTTGCACGAACCCACGTATTACCGCCGTCGATACTCAGACGTACCTCGTTGACATCCCCTGGCACCGTGACGCGGAAGTGTGGACGAACGTCATTGGTCAGGTTGTCGCCGGGAATACCGTTATCATTAACCAGTTCAATAACATCGATGGTGATTTGGGTGTCAACCGTGACCGTCAGCGGCGCTGAGTATTTTACGTTCCCCGCATCATCCTCCACCCTCACCGTCAGCGTATAGTCGCCATCTGCCCATGTGCCGGTCGGTGTCACGCTCCAGATGCCGGTCGCGCCTTTGGTGGCCGTCAGCACTTCTTTCGTGCCGCCATGTTGCACCTCAACCGTGACATACCGCGCGTCTGCGTCAATATTGCCCAGTAAAAACGTCGGCTTATTTACGTTGGTCAGGTTATCGCCTTTTGTTCCGCTGTCGTCCGTGTTGTCCAGCACGATAGTCGGTTCTGACAGTAGGGTATCGATGATGAAGTCCAGTTGCTGCGTCGTTTTGTTTCCCGCCTTGTCGGTCGCCTCCACTGTCAGGGTATGCTTCCCCTCTCCCACATCAGCCAGCCAGGTATAATCCCAGACACCCGGCGTCGCGCTCTGGGTCGCGTTGAACCACGTCTTGCCGCCGTCAATGCTCAGGCGCACCACGTTGACATCAGTCGGTACCGTCACCTGGAAGTGCGGACGCACGTTATTAGTCAGATTATCGTCGGGAATACCGCTGTCATTGACCAGTTCAATGTTATTAATGGCGATTTGCGTGTCCACCGTCACCGTCAGCGATGCAGAATGGCTGGTGTTCCCCGCTTTATCTTCGACTGACACACTCAGGGTATAATCACCATCCGCCCACGCCCCTGTCGGCGTAAAGGTCCATCCGCCTGCGTCTTTCGTGGCGTCAAATGTGGTGGTGACGCCGCCATGCTCTACGCTGACCGTAACGCGAACGGCATCATCATCAATATGCTGCAGGGCAAATGTCGGCTGGGTGTGATTGGTCATGTTATCGCCATGGACACCACTGTCGTCCGCGCTATCCAGTACGATCACCGGCGTCGACAACGTAGTATCAATAGTGAAGTGGAGTGTCTCCGTCACCGTATTACCCGCATTGTCAGTCGCTTTCACATTCAGCGTATAGTCGCCATCCGGCACGGTGCCCGGCCAGGTATAATTCCAGACGCCCGGCGTCGCGCTCTGTGTCGCCTTAACCCAGGTCACGCCACCGTCAATGCTCAGACTGACTTCGTTAACGTCCCCCGGTACCGTCACGCGGAACTGCGGATGGGCGTCGTTAGTCATATTGTCGCCGGGAATACCGTTATCATTAACCAGTTCAATAACATCAATGGTGATTTGGGTATCAACAGTGACCGTCAGCGACGCTGAGTGTTTTTCGTTCCCCGCCTCATCTTCCACCCTCACTGTCAGCGTATAGTCGCCATCTGCCCATGTGCCGGTCGGTGTCACGCTCCAGTTGCCGGTCGCGTCTTTGGTGGCCGTCAGCACCTCTTTCGTGCCGCCATGCTGTACCTCAACCGTGACATACCGCGCGTCTGCGTCAATATTGCCCAGTAAAAACGTCGGCTTATTTACGTTGGTCAGGTGATCGCCTTTTGTTCCGCTGTCGTCCGTGCTGTCCAGCACGATAGTCGGTTCTGACAGTAGGGTATCGATGATGAAGTCCAGTTGCTGCGTCGTTTTGTTTCCCGCCTTGTCGGTCGCCTCCACTGTCAGGGTATGCTTACCCTCTCCCACATCAGCCAGCCAGGTATAATCCCAGACGCCCGGCGTCGCGCTCTGGGTAGCGTTGAACCACGTCTTACCGCCGTCAATGCTCAGGCGCACCACGTTGACATCCGTCGGTACCGTCACCTGGAAGTGCGGACGCACATTATTAGTCAGATTATCGTCGGGAATACCGCTGTCATTGACCAGTTCAATATGGTCAATGGTGATTTGCGTATCGATGGTGACCGTCAACGGCGCTGAGTGGCGAATATTACCCGCCTCATCTTTCACCGTTACCGTCAGCGTATAGTCGCCATCAGTCCACGCGCTGCCGGGTACAAAACGCCACTGCCCGTTAGTCTGCGTCAGCTCCACCTCCTCGCTGTGACCATCGCGCATCACCTGCACGACGACCTGAGTCACGTCAGAATCAATACCGCCGATAATAAAACCCGGCGTTTTAACGTTAGTCTTATTATCGTTGGCGGTGCCGCTATCATCTGCGCTATCCAGCGTGATGGTCGGTGTCGACAATGTGGTATCAATGATAAAATTGAGCGTTTCCGTCGCCGTGTTGCCTGCAACATCGGTTGCTTTCACTGTCAGGGTATACGTATTTTCGACCAGATCTGTCGGCCATATATACTCCCAAACGCCGTCAGACGTCAGCGTTGCGTTAACCCAGTTGATGCCGCCATCAAGACTCAGTTGCACAGAGTTCACGTCCGTCGGTACCGTAATATGAAACTGTGGACGTGCTTCATTGGTCAGGTTATCCCCGACAATACCCGTGTCATTAAGAAGCTCAATGCGATCAATAGACGTTTGCGTATCGATAGTCACCGTCAGCGGCGCAGAATAATTTGTATTACCCGCCTTATCTTCTACCTTTACCGTCAACGTATAGTCGCCATCGGTCCAGGCTGCGCCCGGCGTAAAGCGCCACACACCGCCGTTCTTAATCAACTCTATCTGTTGGTTCTTACCATCATGCGCCACCGTCACCACCACTTTGGTCACGTCGGCGTCGATATTACCGAGGGTAAAGCCTGGCATCTTAACGTTGGTGATGTTATCGCCAGCGGCGCTATCATCCGCGCTGTCCAGGGTAATCGTCGGTTCTGACAGAATGGTATCGATGGTGAAGTCCAGTTTCTGCGTCGTTTTGTTTCCCGCCTTGTCGGACGCTTCCACCATCAGGGTGTGAGGGCCGTTAGCCACATTCGTCAGCCAGGTGTAATCCCAGACGCCCGACGTCGCGCTCTGCGTGGCGTCAAACCACGTTTTGCCGCCATCAATACTCAGTCTTACACCGTTAACATCCGCCGGTACTGTCACCTGAAAGTGCGGGCGCGCTTCATTGGTCAGATTATCGCCGGGGATACCGCTGTCGTTAACCAGTTCAATACGGTCAATGGCGATATGCGTGTCTACTGTCACCGTCAACGGCGCGGACTGCTTCACATTTCCGGCCCTATCTTCTACCTTCACCGTCAGGATATAGTCGCCGTCCGCCCAGTCGCTGGTCGGCGCAAAGCGCCACTGTCCGCCGGTCTGAACCAGTGGCACCTCCTGTTTAATGCCATTGTGCATTACCTCCACTATCACCCGGCTGACATCGGTATCAATATTGTTGAGGGTAAAGCCCGGCGTTTTAACATTGGTGATATTATCGCCCGCGATGCCGCTGTCATCTGCGCTGTCCAGCGAGAGGGTCGGCACAGACAGAGTGGTATCGATGGTGAAATCGAGCGTCTGTGTTGCCTTATTTCCCGCCTCATCGGTCGCTTCTACCGTCAGGGTATAGCCTCCGTCGGCCACATCATCCGGCCAGATATAATCCCAGACGCCTGGCGTCGCGCTCTGGGTAGCGTTGAACCACGTCTTGCCGCCGTCAATGCTCAGGCGCACCACGTTGACATCCGTCGGTACCGTCACCTGGAAGTGCGGACGCACATTATTAGTCAGATTATCGTCGGGAATACCGCTGTCATTGACCAGTTCAATGTTATTAATGGCGATTTGCGTGTCCACCGTCACCGTCAGCGATGCAGAATGGCTGGTGTTCCCCGCTTTATCTTCGACTGACACACTCAGGGTATAATCACCATCCGCCCATGATGTCGGCGGCGTAAAGGTCCATCCGCCTGTGCCTTTCGTGGCGTCAAATGTGGTGGTGACGCCGCCATGCTCCACGCTGACCGTAACGCGAACGGCATCATCATCAATATGCTGCAGGGCAAATGTCGGCTGGGTGCTATTCGTCATGTTATCGCCCTGGATGCCGGTGTCGTCCGCGCTATCCAGTACGATGACCGGCACTGACAGCGTGGTATCCACCGCGAAATCGATGGTCTTCGTCACTGTATTGCCTGCTTTATCAGTCGCTTCCACCGTTAGCGTGTATTGACCATCTGCCAGGTCTGTCGGCCAGATATACTCCCAGCTTCCTGCCACGCCCGGAGTTGCCTGAACCCACGAATTACCACCGTCAATGCTCAGACGGACTTCATTGACATCCGTAGGTACCGTCACACGAAAGTGGGGACGGTCGTCGTTGGTCATATTATCGCCTTTCACGCCGCTATCGTTGACCAGTTCCACCCCATCAATGGCGATTTGGGTATCGATAACGACCGTCAGCGGCGCTGAGTAGTTGGTATTTCCTGCCTTATCTTCTACTTTCACCGTTAACGTGTAGCTGCCATCCGCCCACGTATTCCCTGGTATAAATAACCAACTACCATTGAGGTGGGAAAGTTCGATCTCTTCGCTCACGCCATTGTGCATCACCTGTACGACGACCCGATGCGCATCGGCATCAACACCGGAAATAGCAAAACCTGGCTTATTGATATTGGTCAGGTTATCGCCTGTAACCCCCGTATCATCCTTAGAAAGCAGGGAAATCACCGGCGTTGATACTGTGGTATCGATAGTAAAATCGAATATCGCGCTGTTCGCTTTATTACCCGCAATGTCCTCAACCTTGACATAAACCTGATGCAAGCCTTCCGTTAAATCTGAAGTAAAGGTATAGGCCCATGAACCATCAGGTTGTTGCGTGGCAACACCGATCTGCGTATCAGACATGGCATCCCATACCTGAACACTGATAATGTCCGGATCAATATCTTTTAGGTGCAAGGTAGGTTTAACGATATTCGTTAAATTATCATCTGAAATTCCCGAATCTGAATCCGGGCTCAATGAAACTATCGGTATTGAAATAGCAGTATCGACGCTAATTAAGAAAGGATCCGAATGAGCAATGTTGCCAGCGATATCTTCAACTGAAGCGGTTATTCTATGATCGCCATCAACCAAACCTTGATCGGCTTTCAGGGTATACTCCCATCTGCCATCTTTATTTGTTCTGACCTCAGCGATCAGTGCACCATCAATATAGAGTTTAACCGTTGAATAGGGTGCAGCGGTTCCTGTCAGTGCAGGATTCTTTTCATTAATAATATGGTCTGTATTATCAACCCCCGTATCGTTGACCAACTCTATTGTTGGTTTTTGCGTTTGCGTTACGATTTGGAAATTATACGCTGATGAGGAGGCAGTATTACCGGCAATATCTTCTACCTTTACCGTTACGTCATGCGAGCCATCGGATAACGCTGTGGTAAATTGAAAATTCCATACACCATCATCGCCAGCAATAGCCTCACCACTTAACACACCGTCAACATAGATGGAAACCTTAGCATTAGCTTCAGCCATCCCGGTAAACAACGGTGTATTAATTTTAGTAATCATATCGCCTTTAACGCCAGAGTCAGCGCTATCATGCAACATAACAGTAGGGATCGGCGTAAAGCTATCAATGGTAAGCTGATAATCTACAGATGACGTTCTTCCTAAAGGATCGATGGATTCAACCGTAATCTTATAAACATTGTCAGACAGATTTCTGGAAATATCAAAATTCCAGTTACCGTCTGCATCCGCAGTCGTCACGCCTATCGTTTTACCGTCAATAAGGATATTTACGGTAGCAAACCTATCCGCTGTTCCCAGTAATGTCAGAGCATTATGTTTATTGGTAATCCAGTCGCCTTTTGCACCGGAATCATCACTGGCATCGAGTTCCGCTTTTGGAGGTACAACTTCAGTTTGAATAGTAAAAGAATATTTAACAGTAGAGGATTTATTGCCGGCGGCATCCTGAGAAATGATTTCAATATCATAGGCGCCCTGAAGAAATTTATTACTAAACTGATAATTCCAGGTCCCGTTTGAGTCAACCTCAATGCTGTCATATAATTTACCATCTCGCATCAATAAGATGGTAGACTTTGGCTCTGCCGTACCGACTAAAGCCGGTAAATCATTCCCTGATAAAATTATACCATTCGGCAAAACAACATAATCCTCCAAAGAAACCGTCGGAGGTACAGGGGCAATAGTATCAATAACGTAACTAAAGGAAAAATCCTTTTTGTTGCCAGCGACATCTTCAACAGTGAACGTAAGATTGTTAATCCCTTCCACTGAGTCGGAAGTGAAATTGAACGTCCATTCGCCCTTGTCATTCGCTTTAAAAATAACCTCTTCGCCAGTCTCACTATTTATGACACTGATAATAGCATTTGGCTCAGTTTTACCTGTAAAGGTTGGGCGAGTATTGTTAGTAACGTTATCTCCGACAATACCGCTATCATTCGTCGTTTCAATCTCAGCGCTGAAATAGCTGATACGTGTATCAATAGTAAAAGGCAGATTTGCCGTCGCTGAGGTATGCCCGGCAATATCAGTAGCTGTTGCTGTTATATTGTATTCGCCATCCTTGAGCGGCGTAGTAAGCGTATAGCTCCATGTCCCATCTTTAGCAACAATGACCTCACCAAGATGTTTAAGTCCAAGATAAATAGAGACTGTAGAACCGGGTTCCGCCACACCAATAAATGTTGGCAGGGTGCTATTTGTAATGTTGTCATTTTTAATGCCGGAATCACTACTATCATCCAGCTCAATCGTCGGCTTTTCTGGAGCAATGGTGTCGGTTATGATACTATCCGTCGTTTCGTTTTTATTACCTGCTTTATCTACAGCAACGACTTTTATACTATTTTCGCCCTCAGATAATTCATTATCCTTAAATTCATAACTCCAGTTTCCATCTTTATCGACATCAACGCTGGCAACCAGTTTATTATCTACATAAATGTCAACCTTAGCATTCTCTTCCGCCGTACCAACAATTGAAGGCGTCAAGGTCGGCGTTAAGCCCTTATGACCGGACACACTACTTTCAGGCGAAAGTTCAAATGTTGGTTTATCGGTAACGGAATCGATAGTAATGACAAGTTTGGCGCTACCGCTCCCATCAGCAGTCTTGGCCTCTGCCTCCAGATTATATGTTCCATCAGTCAATGTTTCAGGCGCTGTAAAGGTGAAGTTACCCAAACTATCCGCTACAGCCTGACCGACAGCAATACCATTAATTTTAATAATAACCGTGGCATTGGGAGCAGTGCTACCTACAAACTGAGGTTTGGTAAAATTAGTTATACTATCATCTTTGCTACCGCTGTTACTCTCGGCCGCAAGCGCTAATGTGACTTTAAGCGGCTCTTTAACAGACTCGGCATCGAGCTTATTTTCCTCATTTTTACTGCTATTACTTTTGCCAGTACTGGTATTTTTATTAATAGGTTGAGGAAGAACTTTTTCAGCATCGTTCTGTTTAGAAGCCTGCGTTGCTTTAGCCTGTGTATTTTGCTGGGAAGCATCGCTTTGCTGAGCCAGATTGTCTTTTGCTACATTGTCAGCCAAAAAGTTCTGCAGCATTTCTTCAATTTGCTTTGACGAGTTCTGTACTTCAAACGCTTCATTGAGCGCTTTTTCTGCAGCCTCCTTAGCTTTCTCTGCTTCTTCCTTCGCCTTATCAGCTTCTTTCTTTGCGTTTTCAGCATCGTCAAGCTGCTTTTTTAATTCCTCTTCTTCCTTCTTATTTCGTCGTTTGCCATTACCTTTCTTTTCTACCTGAGCAGAATCAACCAATGAGCTGTCAATTCTCTCCAGTTGAATATCTTTTAAATCTACGCTGCCCAGAATTTTAGCGCCGGTAATAGTCTTATCTTTAAATTTAACAGCGAGGTTATTGCCTTTGATACTTGAATAAAGAGCGCCATTGACAATGATCACTGAACCACGCGGCGTGGTAATGTTCATGTCTGGCCCGGAAAGAGAAACTTTTGCGCCTTTGGCATTACCCAAAGAAGATAAATCAATTACAGAATTTTGATCGGCAAAAAACTTTTGTATGCTTTTATTTCCCATAATATTATATTCACTCTCAAGGTGTATCTAATCGTTTAGTATTAACTGGTTCTGAAAAGGCTTTGTCCACGCCTTTCATCAAGGGAGATAACAGGTATTCCATAATGCTGTGTTTTCCGGTAATTACACTGGCGTCAACAGTCATACCTGGTTTTAACCACCGTAAATCATCTTCATTAACATCGAATGCAATAATTACTTTATAATAACGCTGAATTGTTCCTCCGGTATTTTCCTCATAGGAATCAGGGCTAATATTATCGATAGTCGCATTATACGATTTTATCTTTGGTTGGATAATTGACTGCACATCCAGTTTAACGGCTTCATCTACATATATTTGGTCACGGTATTTGGGTAATATTTTCACATCGGCCAGCATAGTCCTTACTTTTGGTTTTATTTCAAAAAGTAAGTCCGCCGCCTGAATCACACCACCATGAGTAGTGGCACTTTTATTGATTTTATAAATTACACCGTCAACCGGTGAATAGATATCCTCCTCATTTATCTGCTTCTCTATTACTTTTAATGTAGAGTTAACAACCTCAAGTTCCTGAAGATTTTTAGATATTATTTTAGATAAAGATAGTCGCAATTCATTATTAAGCGCCTCAATATCATTAACAACCAACTCAATATCATCTTTTTTTAAAGTGATGCTACTTTCAATATCATTAATTTCAGACTTAACTTTTATATACGCCTGTTTCTTGTTAAGAAAATTGGTATATGGGCTAATTCCTTTTTTTACCAGTGGGGAAAGAATATTTATTTCTTCGGCAAGCAATGCGAGTTCTTTTTCTTTCGAACTCAGCTTCTCTTGTAATCCGCTAATCTCAGAATCAAGAGAGGTTTTTTTTAACTCTTTAGCTCTTATCTGACTATGCACTAATTCAATATTCGCTTTTACCTCTTTATTGCTTAAAGAACGGGTGCCATCCAGGGTAATCAACCCACTCTCATTTTCTTTATCAAGAATGAAAGATATTTCGTTAACATCTTTATCCAGATACCCTTTTTGAGTTCTATACCTTTGATATTCTTTTTGCAGATCAAGGTTAACGACCTTTGCAAGGAGTTCTCCTTTTTTTACAGTATCACCCTCGGCTACATAAATATCTTGTATCGTCCCTCCTTTAGAAAGAGATATTAACTGAGCATTATCTTTAGTAGTGATAACGCCCTGACCATGAACCACTGAATTAATTTCTATAAAGTAGGTAAGGATAATAATTAAGATCGTCAAAGAAATAATTATCATCATGAGATGATCGCTTTGTCTTCTATTCATTTCATTACATTTAACTCACTTTCAGTATTTCCTTTTAAATAATCCATTAAATGAAAAATCAATGAGAGTTGCTGTAGCTTTAAAATATACAGGCTATATTTGCTGTCGATCATGCTTACATATGCCTGAAATGCTTCATTACGGCTTGAAATTAAATCAAGCAAACTTTTTTGCCCTAACTGAAACTCCTGCTCATATAATTCAGTAAGCTGTAACGCGTTTGTATGTGAACGTTCCGCCACTGAGTAAGTCTCTTTTGCAGCGGCGTATCTTGAAAGTTGTGAATCAATGTTATAACGCGTTTTAATCAAAAAATCGTCAATTTGCAGCTTAGCCTGCGAGTAACTTGCCACCATTTTTCTTTCCTGGGCTGAATTTCTGAACCCATTAAAAATGTTGAAACTGACATTGATACCCGTTTTAAATTCATCTTCATAATCACTTTTTTTGGCACTACCGCTCGGGTTATTCTGTACATAGCTGGAAACAAGATCTACAGTCGGAAAATAGGATGATTTTGCGGCATTAATATCTTCGGTCGCGGCTTTTCGGGTATTGACAAGCATCTTATAGTCATCGTTGTATTTCATCACCATGTCCATAAGTTTTTCAGGGCTTTCGACAAAGATATATTTTTTGAAGAGGTTGAATTTTTCATCGCTTTGAATCTGAACTGGCGATAAATTCAGACCAGTCATATTCTGCATTTTATACATTTCATCATCCAACATCGACTGATACATAATGCTTCTGGTATTTAATGCATCGATAGATACTTGTACTTTACGCATATCAGATTGCATAGCTACACCGGAAGATACCAGCAACGAAAAAGTTTCCAGCATCTTTTTATAAAACTCTTTCTCCAGATTTACGCCATCAATCATTTCACGATATTTACTGATGTTGTAATAGGTTGTCACAACCTCCTGAGACACTATATTCTTTGTTTTTTCATAGTCAGTTTTACTATTATCTCTTTCATATTCAGATTTCCTGATATTAGCCCCCCTCACTCCAAAATCCGTTATTCGGTATGATAAAGACACCTTATTTTCAACGTTCCTCTCGGTACCTGATGACTCTTTCCTGTTATTATTAAGGCCAGATGTTAGATCCAGGGTAGGATAAAGTGCTGCCCGTGAAAGATCTAAGTCACTGTTTTTCTTTTCAGTCTCATAATATGAAACAGCAACAGAGGGCTGATGCGTTAATGCGGCATTAACTAAATCTCTTAGAGGAATGACCGGAAGCTCGCTGGCGTATGTGCTTTGTGTAATAAAAGCAGTCGTCAGAAAAAACATCTTAATCTTCATTTTTTTCCTCCTTGTTTAACAAACGTTGCTTTACTATTTCCTGATGCATAGATGTTATTTTTTCCATTAATGGCATATAGGTATCACGGTAGCTAACCATTTCAGCACTAATCTCTTTAGTATTGGCAATAATCTTTTTATCAGTAGCCGATAGATCGGATAGCGCTAAATGAACATTATTCATATCCTCATCCATTTCTTTTCTCAGCCCATCGAGAGTATGAGAAATATCGGCACTGCCAGCGGCAATATCGTTTATGGTCTTACCATGTGAAAGAGATTCCTGATAACATTTATCAACTGATGTCATTATTGAATCATTCTTTTTATCTATAATATTTTGTATTGTACTCATTGCCTCCAGTCGTGCATTATTATCAGCAAGCAGGATATTACCTTCAGATAAACGAGAGGTAATTGTTATTACACCGTCAGATAATTTTTTGAGATTTTCGTTACTGCTTACCAGATAACCATCAATCAGCGTAGAAATTTGTTCCAGTTTTGCTGAGTTATCCAATAGTCGGTTTTGCAAAGTGACAAAGCTATCTGATAGCATCTCTCGTTTCTTTTCTTCATCCTGCGTCCGTAAGTTTTCAACTGTCAGGTAGTTATCAAAAAACGCTTTAAACAACTCTTTAAATTCTACAAGCGTCTCTGATTCAACCCGCAGGCTTCGCTGTTTATTATTGGCTCTGTTGCTTATGATTTTTAATTTTTTGATTTCCGTAGAAACAAGGGAATAGGAGCTGCGAACAAAAACACTTTGTGAGGTCAGGAGTATGGCGCAAACAACACCATAGATAGAAGATACAAATGCGGTATTCATCCCTTTCAATGGTTCAGAAAGCGACGCTACCATTGTCACGATCATATTGAGTGTATTACTTGCATTATCACCGCCAACATCTGATGGCGAGCTCAATAAGTTCCCGATTGAACCAATCGTAATAGACAGACCCGCAAACGTCCCCAACAGGCCAACAAGCGTCGACACATTGCTACAGCTCATAATAAATGACAATCGTTGATTACGGGCGGTAGACACATTGTCATCTAATTCCATCAGTAAATTGAAATCACACTGTTTGGACTCCCCGGCAAACAAAACCTGATTGAGGTTAGAAAGAATGCTATTTTTTCTACTGGCGTCCTGAGCTATTAATATGTCTTTTGCTGAAATATTTTTAAGAATAGTGAATAATGCACACAAAGAACCTGTAATATAAATGGCAATAATGACTCCATTGTAAATTGCAGAAACCATGAAGTTATCAAAAACATACTCTCTTATACCGGGAAAAGATAAAGCAAAAAAAGGGAGTATGGCAAGGAAAAAACAGACAAACAAATAGCGGTAATGATTTATATATTTCACTCTGACACCTTTTTATTAATAGTCGTGATAATAGCTTTACTCGTTGTACTTGATGCTGCGGAGTTAACACTCATGTCAATAACTACATCAGGATATATTTTCTTAATCTCTTTCATCAAAATAATTCCCCGTTCATATCCCAGTCGTAGAGAGTCAGAGAAAGAGATGTCTGCCTGAGGAATAACCATTTCTATCAATAAATTACTATTGATTTTGTCTTCTAACCAAGCCTTTATTTTATAAGTGTCCTCTTCTGAAAAGCTTCTCAGCCTGCCATGATACGTAATAACAAGCTCATTTTTTGTAGACGTTATATCAGTTTTCTGACCATCGGCGATATCGTATACTCCAACCTCCTTACCTGACATTGTAGTCATTCCGTCCGACACATCTTGAGTATTCACTTCCTTATTAACTATTTCATTAGGATTTGAATCGTCATTGGCTCCGCTATTTTGAGCAGTAGATTTAGTCTTATTCTCTATATTTGCTTTATAAACTTTAATTGAGTTGTCATACATAATAATCATATTATTAAGTGCAAACACCAACATAAGAAATATAAAAATGCACAATACCGTAGAGAATGTATCAACAAAACTAGGCCACGGATTACTTTCGTCTTCCATGTTGTCTCCTGATATTACATTGTGAATAAAATGTTTTTGTGGATTAGAAAGGATAAAGGATGCTCAACTTATTCAGAAAGTGAACGCTACCGCCCTTGGCTTCCTGCTACCAATACGCTTTATAGATTTCAGTTTTCTTACATCTCGTAATCAGAAAAATAAAAACAACGACGCCATTTTTATGCGCCCACAACAAAGATGAGTGCTTTAATTAAAAACACTCTTCATTTTTTTAATTAGGTAGACATCAATTATTGCACTAACTATATCCTCCCCAATAATAGGTATCGCATAAGCTCTCAACTCATAAATAAAAAATAGTCATCAGCAAATTAAAACCACCCGCCGATAAATAGATTTGTTAGCTAATCATTGAAACTCTAAATCATTTTAAGGACATATTTCTTTTTAATACGCGTTATAACCATACGTATTTAATAAATTTGCCTCCAGAGGATAAAATTAATTTTCACAATTAAAACATAGGGTCATATGGACTTCAATATAACTTAAATCATTGAAAATATAATAAGTGGGGAGTAAAAAATCAGAATTGTGTAAAAAAATACACAAATAAAACCATTTTTTATATAAAGCCAGCTATAAGTAACAATTTTATCTTCAGCAATTAAAAATAAAGCAAGATACACATATCATATTTGAGCTCATCACAAGCTAAAGCAAACATTTAATTAACCATTGATAATACCGACCATTCTCTACCGTTATTTTATAATATCTTTTTGTTGTCAAAAAATGGCTATAAATTATATATTTTGCAGATGAGATTTCTCTTTCATATTTAAGACAATCCGGGTTATTGCAGTACATTTATGAACTTCGGCTGGATAATGATGTGCCGAGGCGAGTCGGCCAGAGGCGATAAGCGACATTTTTCCGTAAGATATGCGCTTCTCTTTTTTGAAAGGGATACAAAGACAATAATACCAGGTAAGAAAATGCCTGGTTTACACCAGGCATTTCAGCAGACGAGAACTATAGCGAAAATGCAAATAACGCTTTGAGTTTTTTACCAAAAATCAGAACGGAATGTCGTCGTCAAAATCCATTGGCGGTTCGTTAGACGGCGCTGGCGCGGATTGCTGTGGACGCGACTGCGCGCCGCCGCTGAACTGGTTGCCGCCCTGCGGCTGCTGAGGTTGTTGCGGCTGACCCCAACCCCCCTGCTGCTGACCGCCTGCCGGTGCGCCGCCGCCCTGGCGACCACCCAGCATCTGCATCACGCCGCCGATCTGCGGAACGTTAATTTCAGTCGTATAGCGTTCCTGGCCACTCTGATCGGTCCACTTGCGGGTACGCAATTGACCTTCGATATACACCTGAGAACCTTTACGCAGATATTCGCCGGCCACTTCCGCCAGTTTGCCGAACATCACCACCCGGTGCCATTCAGTCTGCTCTTTCATTTCGCCGGTCTGCTTATCGCGCCAGGATTCAGAAGTAGCCAGCGTTAAGTTGGCGACAGCGCCGCCACTCGGCATATAGCGTACTTCCGGGTCCTGGCCCAGATTACCAACGAGAATCACCTTGTTTACGCCTCTGCTGGCCATAATTGAGTCTCCTGAATACGTTTCATAAATAGTGTAAACGCGTGAGTGTACCATTTCCACGTAGCATTTTAATAGCTGCGATGCAGGTTCCAGGTCACTCGCGCGAACCTCATATTGTTGCATACTTTAGCTGAAGATGCATTCCAATACTGTATATTCAAACAGGTTAAATTGTGTCATAATTAGCCGTTTCTGCCGTTTGTCCTTCAAACAAACCAGGCATCCGAGTCTCTACCGGGAAAGGTGAATGGATAAGATCGAAGTTCGGGGCGCCCGCACCCATAATCTCAAAAATATTAACCTCGTCATCCCCCGCGACAAACTGATTGTCGTGACCGGGCTTTCGGGTTCAGGCAAATCCTCACTGGCTTTCGACACTCTGTATGCCGAAGGGCAGCGTCGTTACGTTGAATCGCTCTCCGCTTACGCGCGGCAGTTTTTGTCGCTCATGGAAAAACCGGATGTCGACCATATTGAGGGGCTATCGCCCGCGATCTCAATTGAACAGAAATCGACATCGCACAACCCGCGCTCTACGGTGGGTACTATTACCGAGATCCACGACTACCTGCGCCTGCTGTTTGCCCGCGTGGGCGAGCCGCGTTGTCCGGATCATGACGTGCCGCTGGCGGCGCAAACCGTTAGCCAGATGGTCGATAACGTGCTGTCACAGCCGGAAGGCAAACGTCTGATGCTGCTCGCGCCGATTATTAAAGAGCGTA
Organism: Salmonella enterica subsp. enterica serovar Typhimurium str. LT2; assembly: GCF_000006945.2. Taxonomy (GTDB): domain Bacteria; phylum Pseudomonadota; class Gammaproteobacteria; order Enterobacterales; family Enterobacteriaceae; genus Salmonella; species Salmonella enterica. The sequence goes on along the minus strand of NC_003197.2, from coordinate 4,475,579 downwards.
AAGGCGAACACACCAAAACGCTGGAAAATCTGGCAAGCCAGGGTTACATTCGCGCCCGTATTGACGGCGAAGTCTGCGATCTCTCCGATCCGCCGAAGCTGGAGCTACAAAAGAAACATACCATTGAGGTGGTGATCGATCGCTTCAAAGTTCGCAACGATCTTTCCCAACGCCTGGCGGAGTCGTTCGAAACGGCGCTGGAATTATCCGGCGGCACGGCGGTTGTTGCCGATATGGACGATGAGAAAGCGGAGGAGCTTCTGTTCTCCGCCAATTTTGCCTGTCCGATTTGCGGCTACAGTATGCGCGAGCTGGAACCGCGTCTGTTCTCGTTCAACAACCCGGCAGGCGCCTGCCCGACCTGTGACGGCCTCGGCGTTCAGCAATATTTCGATCCGGACCGCGTGATCCAGAATCCCGACCTGTCGCTGGCAGGCGGCGCGATTCGTGGTTGGGATCGTCGCAATTTTTACTACTTTCAAATGCTCAAGTCGCTGGCGGAACACTATAAGTTCGACGTAGATGCGCCGTGGGCAAGCCTCAGCGCCAACGTACATAAAGTCGTGCTGTACGGTTCCGGCAAAGAGAACATTGAATTTAAATATATGAACGATCGCGGCGATACCTCCGTGCGCCGCCATCCGTTCGAAGGCGTGCTGCATAATATGGAGCGCCGTTATAAAGAGACGGAATCCAGCGCGGTGCGCGAAGAGCTGGCGAAGTTCATCAGTAATCGCCCCTGCGCCAGCTGTGAAGGCACGCGACTGAATCGCGAAGCGCGCCATGTATTTGTGGAAAATACGCCGCTGCCTGCTATTTCTGATATGAGCATTGGCCATGCGATGGATTTTTTCACTAATCTCAAGCTTTCCGGGCAACGAGCGAAAATCGCCGAAAAAGTGCTAAAAGAGATCGGCGATCGCCTCAAGTTTCTGGTGAACGTCGGCCTGAACTATCTCACGCTCTCCCGCTCGGCAGAGACGCTTTCCGGCGGCGAAGCCCAGCGTATTCGTCTGGCGAGCCAGATAGGCGCCGGGTTAGTCGGCGTGATGTATGTGCTGGATGAGCCGTCCATCGGTCTGCACCAGCGCGATAACGAACGGCTGCTGGGTACGCTGATTCATCTGCGCAATCTTGGCAATACCGTGATTGTGGTGGAACACGATGAAGACGCCATTCGCGCCGCCGACCATGTGATTGATATTGGCCCCGGCGCGGGCGTTCACGGCGGCGAGGTGGTGGCGGAAGGCCCGCTGGAAGCCATTATGGCGGTACCGGAATCGCTGACCGGCCAGTACATGAGCGGTAAACGCAAAATTGAAGTGCCGAAACAACGCGTGCCGGCAAATCCAGAAAAAGTGCTCAAACTCACCGGCGCGCGCGGCAACAACCTGAAAGATGTGACCCTTACGCTACCGGTAGGGCTGTTTACCTGTATCACCGGCGTCTCGGGTTCCGGTAAATCGACGCTGATTAACGACACGCTGTTCCCCATCGCCCAGCGTCAGTTAAACGGGGCGACTATCGCCGAACCGGCGCCGTATCGGGATATTCAGGGGCTGGAACATTTCGATAAAGTGATCGATATCGACCAGAGCCCAATCGGGCGCACCCCGCGTTCCAACCCGGCGACCTATACGGGCGTCTTTACCCCGGTTCGCGAGCTTTTTGCTGGCGTGCCGGAGTCTCGCTCGCGCGGCTACACGCCAGGGCGATTCAGCTTCAACGTGCGCGGCGGTCGCTGCGAAGCGTGCCAGGGCGATGGCGTCATTAAAGTCGAAATGCACTTTCTGCCGGATATTTACGTGCCGTGCGACCAGTGCAAAGGCAAGCGCTATAACCGGGAAACGCTGGAGATTAAGTACAAAGGCAAGACCATCCACGAAGTGCTGGATATGACCATTGAAGAAGCGCGTGAGTTCTTTGATGCGGTTCCGGCGCTGGCGCGTAAGCTGCAGACGCTGATGGACGTAGGGCTGACCTATATCCGTCTTGGTCAGTCGGCGACAACGCTTTCCGGCGGCGAGGCCCAGCGCGTGAAGCTGGCGCGCGAACTGTCGAAGCGCGGCACCGGGCAGACGCTGTATATTCTCGACGAGCCAACCACCGGCCTGCACTTTGCCGATATTCAGCAGTTGCTTGACGTTCTGCATCAGTTGCGCGATCAGGGCAACACCATCGTGGTGATCGAACACAACCTGGACGTCATTAAAACGGCGGACTGGATTGTCGACCTCGGCCCGGAAGGCGGCAGCGGCGGCGGCGAAATTCTCGTCGCCGGTACGCCGGAAACCGTGGCGGAGTGCGAGGCGTCGCATACCGCCCGCTTCCTTAAACCTATGCTCAAATAACCTTCACGCCGCTTTCCGATTCGCCGGGAAGCGGCATCATTTTTCCTCATCCCACCTCATTGTATCCGTGTTGAGCATTTGTGATTTGCGTGCCGCCTCGCTCTGACATGTGATAGCGCAAACGGTCTGTTATGGAAAACACCATGAAGTTGCCCTACGCAATCACACTACTGCTGTGCCTGTTTTTATCCGCCTGTACGCTGCCTGACCGCTTTAGCGCCGTGGCTTTTCAACAACTAACGCTATTACAAGCGCGCTCAACCCGCTTCCTGCAGGACGCGGCGCGAATACCGTGGCAAAAAGAGACACTGCTCAAGGATGACCGCGATATCCGCCAGATATTTTTTCAGGCTGAGCGGGTCGCCCGTCAAGGTGGGGATAAACACCGTCTCGATAATCTGGCGCTGCTGAAAAATCACTATTTGCGTCTTTATGCGCGGGTTATGCGACGTAAGCAACCACTTACTTACATCCAGGCTGAGAGATACCAACAGCAAAATAATCAGGTCTGGAAATTAGCCATACAGGGCGAGTGTCTGCATTGGGGCGCCCGCTGCACTCAGGGAGATGAAAATGGCGTCTATTAACGAAATACATTACCTGATAACCACCGCCCAGGCCGAACACCCTGTAGCGTCCTCGGCGATTGCCGAGTTTATCCAGACGTATAAGCAGGCAAGAGAAGACAGCGACGACGCTATCCGCGAGTCCGCCGCGTTTATCGCCCGCGCGCTTCAGGAACATGCTCGCGGCTGGCTGGACGACGACGATATGATTATTCTGCTGGAAGGACAGCGGGACCTCGCCAGGCTACGCGCCAATAATGCGCAAATCGCCCTCGGCAGCCGTATCCGGTCTACGGTCATCCGCCTCATTGATATCGCCCTGGCGTTGTTGGTCGGCGCGCTATAATCAGGACTGCGGCAACTGCTTGCGTTTATCTTCCGACAGCGCATTTACCGCCTGTTGATAAGAGGCATCGACCAGATAATAGAGTTGTGAATCCGGCAGCGAGCCGTCCAGATAGACCGTGCTCCAGTGCGCTTTATTAAGGTGCCGACTCGGTCGTACATCGCTGTGCTGCTGACGTAACAACTCTGCCAGTTCCGGGCTGGTTTTGAGAGAGGCTGCCGGGCGTCCTTCAACTTCTTTTACCATCGCGAAAAGTACATCTTCCACTTTAATTTGCGTCGCTTTCCAGTCGCTGTGGACGCTCTGCTCTGCGCCAGGTTTTGCCATGCAGTATTGCAGTAATTCCGAAATGGTCATTATCATTCCCCTTGTAGTGTCGCGATGATTTTACGTGGACCGCCGTGAATACGGTGCTCTCCCAACCAGATACCTTGCCATGTTCCTAACTGTAAACGCCCCTGGCGTACAGGCAGCAGCAACGAGACGCCCAATACTGACGACTTAATATGCGAAGGCATGTCATCCGCGCCTTCGTAATCATGTTCATACGCCGCATTATCGGGAACGGTTTTCAGGAAATGGCGCTCCATATCAGCGCGCACGGTGGGATCGCAGTTTTCGTTTAACGTCAGCGAGGCCGAGGTATGTAGCAACAACAGATGCAGCAAACCCGTTTCGACAGGCGGTAAGCCAGACAATTTATCGGTAATTTCATCTGTTATCAGATGAAACCCGCGCGGCTTCTCGCTCAGTGTAATGGTGCGCTGATACCACATAGGCTGCTCCTTCCTAAAAACAAACGTCTCCTGAATAGTGTGCAGCAAGTCTGGAAAAGGTAAAAGCCAGCGGGGCAAGTTTGTGCAAAAATCATGCAAAAAAGGAGAGCCTGTCGCTCTCCTGATTTTTAGTACTCCGAGTTGACAATGACTTCCTCGCCAAACGCTCCTGCCTGCGGCAGCGGTTTGTAGGTGGAGTTAGCCGCGCGCAGGATGCGAATACCGCGGATACCACAATCACGGGCCGCGGTAATATCGTTATCCGAATCGCCGTAGAAGATACGCATGTTCTTCTCCTGCAGCCACTGTACTTTCGTATTTTGTTCCGGTTTATCGCCGGCGAAAATCACCGGATTCATATTCGCCGCCGGAATATGGAAGTTATCCGCCAGCGTTTTCGACACGGTTTCCGTTTTCGTCTGACTACGACCAGTGACAAAGTAAATACTGTCGCCACGGCGAACATGCATATCAATGAGCTGTCGGGCCACTTCTTTTGGAATACTGAACTCATCCCAGCCGTTGTTCATTTTTTCCCAAAAGGCCGGATTTTTCAGATAATCGTCGCTGTCCGGGGAGTAGGTTTTCTTTCCGCGCCAGAATCCGGGGCTGGAAAATAACACGGTGTCGTCAATATCAAAGCCGACCGCCATCGGCGGGCGTCCGGTGAGGCTGTTTTCAATCTGGGCGACAGAGACCCAATGGACAGGCGCTTGTTCCGCGAGTTTTGCAACATTAGTGCCCGGATTGAGCGTCGAAGGGGAAGATACTAACGCATTCGCGGAATGGTTTAGCGTAAACAACAAACAGACGGCACTCAGCGCCAGGGTTATTTTTTTCATGGTTTTCCCTTAAAATTCAAAATATTATAATTATTAAGATGAGTCTTTGCTCAAAAAACTATCTGACCATAACGCCAGTAACGGTCAAAAGGAAGGATTATCTGCGGTTTTGTTACGAAAAAAGAGGATGATCACAACAGCTATTGTCAGGCCGGAGGGCACTGTTATCGCCGTCCGGCCTGAATATTACATGACAGCGGCAAATGCCTTCGCCACGCGGTGTACATTTGAAGCATTAAGCCCGGCGACACACATGCGGCCACTGGCAATCAGGTAAACGCCAAACTCATCGCGCAACCGATCGACCTGCTCCTCGCTTAACCCGGTATAGCTGAACATACCGCGCTGCTGTAACAAGTAATCAAAGTTGCGGTCAGGCATCTCCGCCTTCAGCTCCTTCACCAGCGTCTGGCGCATCGATATAATGCGGTTACGCATCGCGTCGACTTCCGCCAGCCAGCCCGCTTTTAACGCCTCATCGCCCAGGACCGTAGCGACCACCTGAGCGCCGAAACACGGCGGACTGGAGTAAATTCGGCGCACCGTCGCTTTTAGCTGTCCCAGAACCCGCGCGGCGATTTCAGCATCTTCACACACCACGGACAGGCCGCCGACGCGCTCGCCGTACAGCGAGAAAATCTTCGAAAAAGAATTACTGACTAACGCAGGTAACCCAGCGCTGGCAATGGCGCGAATAACGTACGCATCATCGTCCATGCCTGCGCCAAACCCCTGATAGGCAATATCAAGAAACGGAATCAGATCGCGCGCTTTCACTATTTCAATCACCGCATCCCATTGCGAAGGCGTTAAATCCGCCCCGGTCGGGTTGTGACAACAGGGGTGCAGCAACACGATACTGCGCGCAGGTAACGTATTCAGCGTGGCCAGCAGATCGTTAAAACGGATGCCGTTAGTCGCGTCGTCATACCAGGGGTAAGTACTCACTTCGAATCCTGCCCCGGCAAATATCGCAATATGGTTTTCCCAGGTGGGGTCGCTCACCCATACGCCTGCGTCGGGGAAATAACGCTTCAGGAAATCCGCGCCTACTTTCAGCGCGCCGGAGCCGCCTAATGTCTGGATAGTGGCCACGCGCTGTTGCTGAAGAACCGGGTGATCGGCGCCAAAGAGCAAAGGCGCGATAGTATGGCGATAAGTATTGAGTCCTTCCATCGGCAGGTACAGCGAAGCGCCATGCGGCTGCGCGTTAAGCCGGGCTTCGGCTTCGGCCACCGTTTTAAGCTGTGGGATAATCCCGTCTTCGTTGTAATACAGGCCAATGCTCAGATTCACTTTGTCGTGACGGGAGTCGTCTTTAAAACGCTCCATCAGTGAAAGAATCGGATCGCCGGCATAGGCGTCAACTTTTTGAAACACGCGATGGTTCTCCAGGTTTACAGAGGGCAGGAAATAACACAATAAACCGGAAGGACGAGAAGATCGAGAGGATGTTGTGGTGGATGCGCATATTACCGGATGACGGCGTGAACGTCTTATCCGGCCTACAGCCAATGCGCGATACAAGCCGGATAAGCGCAAGCGCCACCCGGCCCGCCGCGTATTTAATCAATATACTTCATCGCCACCCTTGAGGTCAGGCGCGTGATAAGTTCGTAAGCACTTACTTTTGTCATTTCAGCGATACGTTCAACCGGCAGACCTTCACCCCATAAGACCACCGGATCGCCCGCGTTATCCTGCGCGTTTGGCCCCAAATCTACGCAAATCATATCCATCGCCACCCGCCCGACAATCGGAACTTCACGACCATTGACCAGTACTGGCGTACCGGAAGGCGCCGCTCGTGGGTAGCCATCGCCATAACCCATCGCCACCACGCCCAGGCGCGTGTCGCGCTCACTCACCCATGTCCCGCCGTAGCCCACCGGTTCGCCCGCTTTGTGGTCACGCACCGCGATCAAACTGGAGGTTAAGGACATCACCGGCTGAAAACCAAAATCCGGCCCCCAGGGTTTGTGCTCCAGCGGCGATACGCCATACAAAATGATGCCCGGACGCGCCCAGTCAAAGTGAGACTGCGGCCACAGCAGGATACCGCCAGACGCGGCAATAGAGCGCTGACCGGGTTTACCCTGACAGAAGGCATTAAAAATGTCGAGCTGATGTTCGGTAGCGCCGCATTCCGGCTCATCCGCACGGGCAAAATGGCTGACGATATTCACCGGCTGGCGTACATTTTTACAGTGCGTCAGACGCTGGTAGAACGCCTCCGCCTCTTCGGGACGCACGCCGAGACGATGCATACCGGTATCCAGCTTCATCCAGACCGTTACCGGCTCCGCCAGCTCCACCGCCTCCAGGGCGGCAAGCTGCTCTTGATTATGTACGGCGGTATGCAGACATTGCGCGGAAATGGTCGGCAAATCGGCGGCGTCGAAAAAACCCTCCAGCAGCAGGATTGGCTGCGTGATCCCGCCCGCTCGCAGACGTAGAGCCTCTTCAAGACGCGCCACGCCAAAAGCGTCAGCATCAGGGAGCGTTCGCGCGGTCTCCAGAAGACCGTGTCCATAAGCGTTCGCTTTCACCACCGCAACCAGCTTACTGGCAGGCGCCAGTTCACGCAGACGTTGCAGGTTGTGTCGCAGAGCGCGGCGGTTAATGACGACTGTTGCCGCTTGCATTTGAATTCCTTGTTAAAAGAATGACGGAGAGTTACTCATCATCGTATTGCGGTCCCGCATAGTTATCGAAGCGCGACCACTGACCATTGAACGTCAGACGAACCGTACCGATAGGACCGTTACGTTGCTTACCAATAATAATTTCAGCAATGCCTTTTAAGTCGCTGTTCTCGTGATAAACCTCATCACGGTAGATAAACATAATTAAGTCGGCATCCTGTTCAATAGAGCCGGATTCACGCAGGTCGGAGTTCACCGGACGTTTATCCGCGCGTTGTTCCAGGGAGCGGTTAAGCTGCGATAGCGCCACGACCGGCACCTGGAGTTCCTTCGCCAGCGCTTTCAACGAGCGAGAAATTTCGGCGATTTCCAGAGTACGGTTATCAGAAAGCGACGGCACACGCATCAATTGCAGGTAGTCGATCATAATCAGACTTAACCCGCCATGTTCGCGGAAAATACGCCGCGCGCGCGAACGGACTTCTGTCGGCGTAAGACCTGAGGAGTCGTCAATATACATATTGCGTTTCTCCAGCAGAATGCCCATCGTGCCGGAGATTCGCGCCCAGTCTTCATCATCAAGTTGACCGGTACGAATACGTGTCTGATCGACGCGGGACAGCGAGGCCAGCATACGCATCATGATCTGTTCGCCGGGCATCTCCAGACTAAAGATCAGTACCGGCTTATCTTGCAACATCGCCGCATTTTCGCAGAGGTTCATCGCAAAAGTGGTTTTACCCATGGAGGGACGCGCCGCGACGATAATCAAATCCGAACGCTGTAACCCTGCCGTCTTTTTATTGAGATCCTGATAGCCGGTATCCACGCCTGTAACGCCATCGTGCGGTTGCTGGAACAACTGCTCAATACGCGCCACGGTGGCGTCGAGAATCTGGTCGATGCTTTTCGGACCTTCGTCTTTGTTGGCCCGGTTTTCCGCGATCTGGAAGACGCGCGACTCCGCCAGATCCAGCAGTTCGTCGCTATTGCGCCCCTGTGGATCGTAACCGGCGTCCGCAATTTCATGCGCCACCGCGATCATATCGCGGACCACGGCGCGTTCGCGCACAATGTCCGCATAAGCACTGATATTCGCCGCGCTTGGCGTGTTTTTAGACAGCTCCGCCAGATAGGCGAAACCGCCGACGCTGTCCAGTTGGCCCTGCCGCTCCAGCGATTCCGCGAGCGTAATCAGGTCGATAGGACTGCCGCTTTCCTGCAAGCGCCCCATCTCCGTAAAGATATGGCGATGCGGGCGGGTATAGAAATCTTCCGCCACCACGCGCTCGGCCACATCGTCCCAGCGCTCGTTATCCAGCATTAAACCGCCCAACACCGACTGTTCCGCTTCAATCGAGTGCGGCGGCACTTTTATCCCGGCAACCTGCGGATCGCGGTCGCGGGCATCAGTCTGTGGTTTGTTGAAGGGTTTATTTCCTGCCATAGTGAATGGAGTTACCGAGATAGTGATTGGGTCGAAAGATTACCACATTTCTTTTGGAGGAAGCATGGCAACGCGTATTGAATTTCACAAGCATGGTGGTCCGGAAGTGCTTCAGACCGTGGAGTTTACGCCAGCGGAACCGGCGGAACACGAAATCCAGGTTGAGAACAAAGCCATTGGTATCAACTTCATCGACACCTATATCCGTAGCGGACTCTATCCGCCCCCGTCGTTGCCTGCGGGCCTGGGAACCGAAGCTGCGGGTGTGGTCAGTAAAGTCGGCAACGGCGTGGAGCACATTCGCGTCGGCGATCGCGTCGTCTACGCGCAGTCAACGCTCGGCGCTTACAGTTCCGTCCATAACGTCACCGCAGATAAAGCCGCGATTTTGCCTGACGCCATTTCTTTCGAACAGGCGGCAGCCTCTTTTCTCAAGGGATTGACCGTTTTTTACCTGTTGCGCAAAACCTATGAAGTGAAACCCGACGAACCCTTCCTGTTTCATGCCGCTGCGGGCGGCGTCGGTCTGATCGCCTGCCAATGGGCAAAAGCGCTGGGCGCGAAGCTTATCGGTACCGTCGGTAGCGCGCAAAAAGCGCAGCGGGCGCTGGACGCCGGTGCCTGGCAGGTAATTAATTACCGTGAGGAGAGCATTGTCGAACGGGTAAAAGAGATCACCGGCGGCAAAAAAGTCCGCGTGGTCTATGACTCCGTGGGGAAAGATACCTGGGAGGCCTCACTGGACTGCCTGCAACGTCGGGGACTGATGGTCAGTTTCGGCAATGCGTCCGGCCCCGTCACCGGCGTGAATTTAGGTATTCTGAATCAGAAAGGTTCCCTGTATGCCACGCGACCTTCACTACAGGGGTATATTACGACACGTGAAGAACTGACCGAAGCCAGCAATGAATTGTTCTCATTGATCGCCAGCGGCGTGATTAAAGTCGATGTGGCTGAAAATCAACGCTATGCGTTAAAAGATGCCCGTCGCGCGCATGAAGTGCTGGAAAGCCGGGCCACACAGGGCTCAAGCCTGCTGATTCCGTAATAGCTCTGCAAAGAAATTGGGCTTCCACCCGGGAAGCCCTTTCTTTTTTTGTTCGGCTGTATGTAGGGTACAGCGCGATGAATTCGTTACCTGCGCAATCATGACAGATTTAATAATCGATTCCTATTTGCTTGTGAGGGCAAAGTTCCAGGTTGTGACGAACCGCTCAATACCTTAGTAAAACCGACGGTTATTGCGCTGATACTGTGGGATTTTTGGCGTTTTTACTGCTTTGATCACCCACACCACAGCCACCGCCAGCAGTAGCCACGGTAACAGCTTGATCATCAGGGCGAACATTCCGCCCAGGAACATGACGGCAGTCGCTACAACCAGCGCGGCCAGAATGCCCAGCAAGGAGACGCCCGTCACCATTAACATCAGAAAAAAGCCAAGCACAAAAAGTAGTTCCAGCATAGTCGCTCCCCATAAAAATGGCATTGCCCGGCGGCACGGCGCTTACCGGGTCTGGTCAGGTAAGCCCTTACAAAAATCATGCCAATATTTATATTATTGATATATAAGAAAAACGCCCTGCAAGACTGCACAGGGCGTGGTGAGATTGACTAATTTTTGGCGAACTTTTAACGCTTGTCTGCCACCAGTTTTAGCGCCTGCTCCAGTACAGCAACATCCGCGCCAGCTTTATGGGCGTTTTCGCTCAGATAGCGACGCCACTGCCGCGCGCCGGGGATGCCCTGGAACAACCCCAGCATATGGCGAGTGATATGCCCCAGATACGCTCCCTGGCTCAATTCACGCTCAATATAGGGATACATCGCGCGAACCACCGCAACCGGGTCGGCATCGGTGGTATCGGCGCCAAAAATCTCCCGATCCACCGCGGCCAGTATACCCGGATTCTGATAAGCTTCGCGGCCAACCATGACGCCATCCATATGGCGCAGGTGCTCCTTCGCCTCTTCCAGCGATTTGATGCCGCCGTTAATGGACATGGTCAGGTGCGGAAAATCCCGCTTTAGCTGATAGACGCGCGGGTAATCCAGCGGCGGGATCTCACGATTTTCTTTCGGGCTTAAGCCAGAAAGCCAGGCTTTGCGCGCATGGATAATAAACATCTCGCATTCGCCCTGACCGGAAACCGTATCGATGAAATCACACAGAAACGCATAGCTGTCCTGATCGTCAATACCAATGCGGGTTTTTACCGTCACCGGAATCGAGACGACATCACGCATGGCTTTAACACAATCGGCGACCAGTTGCGCATTGCCCATCAAACAGGCGCCAAACATACCGTTTTGCACGCGATCGGAAGGGCACCCCACGTTGAGGTTAATTTCATCGTAGCCACGCGCTTCCGCCAGCTTTGCACAATGCGCAAGCTGAGCCGGATCGCTTCCACCAAGCTGTAGAGCGACCGGATGCTCTTCTTCGCTATAAGCCAGATAGTCACCCTTACCGTGAATAATCGCGCCCGTGGTCACCATTTCGGTGTAGAGCTGCGTCTGGCGAGACAGCAAACGCAGGAAATAGCGGCAATGTCTGTCCGTCCAGTCGAGCATAGGCGCGATGGAGAAGCGATAAGCAGGTAAAGCGGAGGACTGGGTTTCAGGCTGCATGGCGAATAAATAAGCATCCGGTTAAAAAAGGGGCGTTACTATAGCATAACGCTAAACCGGAGGCGTAGCGCCTCCGGTGAAAGCACCTCAGAATGTCATTGTAAGCTGCGCGCCTGCCCCCCAGGTTTCATCTTCGCCGTACAGTCCCATTAAATCGAGATGCACACGGTTAAAGGGCGCAAAGCCAAGACCGCCGGTAACCACATTGCTATCGTTATTTTTCACATCCGCACGATACCCTGCGCGCACCGCCAGCCATGACAACGGTCGAACTTCAGCGCCGACGCCAACGTACTGTGAATTGTCTTCGCTCTTAAAGCCTTTCGTTTCCGTCAGATCGCCATCGGCGCTTACGGTCAGCAAATCGTTATGCCATGCGATGCCCGCGGTAACCAGGGGGCGGATTTGGTATGTATCTTTGTAGTTGGTGGTTTCTCCCGTCATACCATTAGTGATGTAAATATCTTTCGTATCGATATCGCGAGATACCAGATTTTGTCCGCTCACCCCCAGCGTCCAGTTTTCACCGATATCGGCAGCAAGCCCCGCATCAATGTTAAAACCCGTATCGTCATTGCGATAACGGCTGCTATTCCAGTCGCTACTGTCGTAGTTATAAATTGAGGTGGTGTAGTTATAGAGCCAGGTTTTTTGCAGTTTTGGCGTAACGCCAATGGAAACAGGCACCTCGCCCACCACAAACTGCTTCGCCAGCGCAATACCGTAGTCAGATACAATCGCTACCCGCCCCGACGCGGTAGAGTTTAAATGCTTTGTAATTTCGTCAGACCCCAGCAAAGCAGCGCGTCCTGCTTCACGAAGCGCGACACGTTCATCATGCTGGATATCGCGCAGATACTGAATATCGTTCTGATCAATGGACGAACTCACGCGCCCATGCGCATAACCTTTGGCGATAAACGCCACGGAAAGCGTTTGCCCTGGAATACTTACCGCCAACCCGGCGCCGGCATTGGCGCGGGCGGTTTTTCCGTTGAGATATTCCAGCTCATCGGCCAGGTCGCGCGCGGCGCCCTGAAATTGATTCAGCACGCCTCGCGGATTGAGCAGAATTTGCCCCAGCGTAAGGTTATCGACGACCTCATCGTAGTAATCCACTTTATCGCTGATATCGTCAATTTCATCCTGGAGATTGTCTTTATCCGTAATCTGGACGCCGACCGCAGGAAGGACAACAGTGATATTGTCTTCCGGTTTGGCTTTTGCCAGTAACGCCGGATTTAATAGTACTCCGCTGCCATAATTCGCGGACGCAACGCCCGTCCCGCCCATTGCGTCATTACGCGCTTCCGTCCAGGTATTGGCGGCGCTCGCCTGCTTTGCCATAAAAAGCGAGACCGCGATAGCAATCAGTGAAAGTTTGACGTTTTTGTTCACAGTTAGCCCATCTTATTATCAGGTGAAGTAATTCCTCCACCACGCTTTACCGGACAGAGGCGAACTATTGCTGTGAAATAGTGATGTTAAATCCTGTTGTTATAATATCGACCCTCATTATGTATAGATGAGAATACTGGCGCGGAAAAGCTTAGCAGGCGATATATTGTCGCGGGGTAATTTCAGAGTCTTAAGCAGCTCGTGGTAAAGTAACGGATTAGACTTTCATGCCATTCGAGGTGCTACATGGAAAAGACCACAACGCAAGAGTTACTGGCGCAAGCTGAAAAACTCTGCGCGCAGCGCAACGTGCGCCTGACGCCTCAGCGCCTCGAAGTGCTGCGCCTGATGAGTCTGCAACAGGGTGCCATCAGCGCATACGATTTGCTCGATTTGCTGCGCGAAACGGAACCACAGGCCAAACCGCCCACCATTTACCGCGCGCTGGATTTTTTGCTCGAACAGGGTTTTGTCCATAAAGTGGAATCCACCAATAGTTATGTGGTTTGCCACCTGTTCGACCAGCCGACGCACAGCTCGGCCATGTTTATCTGCGATCGTTGCGGCGTGGTGAAGGAAGAGTGTGCCGAGGGCGTGGAAGACATCATGCATACGCTGGCGGCTAAAATGGGCTTTGCGCTACGACATAACGTTATTGAGGCGCACGGTCTGTGCCCTGCGTGCGTAGAAGTAGAAGCGTGTCGCCATCCGGGAAACTGTGGTCACGATCACTCGGTGCTGGTGAAGAAAAAACCACGTTAGCCTGAACGGAAAACGGGCGGCAGTAGAGAGGGGCACGCCCGCATTCATAAGCAAACAGGGGGAAGCACATCCATGTACTCCTGGTAGGGGAAAACATATTACCAGCGATAGTTGTTACGGGTTTCCCAGTCAACAACCTCTTTTTCCGCCTGATCTTTCTGGTAACCGTAACGCTCCTGGATTTTACCTACCAGTTGGTCGCGTTTACCTTCGATAACGGTCATATCGTCATCGGTCAGTTTGCCCCATTGTTCTTTCATTTTACCTTTAAACTGTTTCCAGTTACCGCCGGCTTCGTCTTTATTCATCATCTTGTCCTCATCATTCGGTTAGGAATAGCAGGTGTTATTCGCCCAAATGCTCTGCAATTTCTGCTGGACGTGATAATAATTGTAGGCAGGAATTCGGCCTTCGGTTTTATATTCAGAATTTTTAACCGTCACGATCTGGCAAACCATGTACCCTCGCGCCAGTGACGACGCCAGATAAGGCTCAACGACAGACCGCGAAGCGCCAGGAACACGGTTAATGCCAGCCATAAACCATGATTTCCTAATACCGGCAGGGCGAAGAGCGTCAGCGCGAATCCTCCCGCGGCGACTGCCATGCTATTGCGCATTTCGGCAGCGCGCGTCGCGCCAATAAACATACCGTCGAGCAGATAGCACCATACGCCCACCAGCGGTAATACCACCTGCCAGATAAGATACCGATCCGCCAGTAGCTGTATTTGCGGCAATGAGGTCAGTAACGCGACAATATGTTCGCCTGCCAGGGCATAGACTGTGGAAAACAACAAGGCCACAATTCCTGACTGACGACACGCCGCTCGCCAGACGTCCAGTAGCTTGCTACCGTCACGCGCGCCGTAAGCCTGACCGGAGTGCGCCTCCACCGCATAAGCAAAACCGTCCAGCGCATAGGCCGTAAAGGTGAGTAAGGTCATCAGGACTGCATTTACCGCGATAATATCGCTGCCCAGCCGCGCGCCTGACACCGTGATTGCGCCAAAACAAAGCTGAAGGAGCAATGAGCGCAGCATGATATCGCGATTGAGCGCCAAAAGGCGGCGCACGTTGCCGCGCCAGGCCTGTTTTAGCATATCCAGCGACACACCGCGGAGATGGAGAACTTTACGTACCATCATGAGGCCGATCAGTAACGTGACATATTCTGCGATGACCGTCGCCAGGGCAGCACCCTGCACGTTCATATGAAGCCCCATCACCAGCCACAGGTCGAGCGCGATATTGAGGATATTGCCCACGACCAACAAGATAACCGGCGCCCGCGCATACTGAACGCCTAACAGCCAACCGAGCAGCACCAGATTCGCCAGTGACGCGGGAGCGCTTAGCCAACGAATTTCAAGGAAGCGTCTCGCCTGCACCAGGACAGCGTCGTTCCCGCCGACAATATGTAAAGCCAGCTCGATAAGCGGCGTGCGAAATAGCACAATCATCACGCCTGCGCCCAGCGCCAGCAATAACGGTTGAATGAGCGCCCGGGCTAACGCCTGCGGATTTTTGGCGCCAAATGCCTGCGCCGTTAGGCCGGTGGTGCTCATACGTAGAAATAGCAGCAGCATGAAAAGAAAGCTGGTGGCAGTCGCGCCCACCGCCACGCCGCCCAGGAAAACAGGGCTGTCCAGATGACCAATCACCGCCGTATCGACCAGCCCCAGTAAGGGGACGGTGATGTTAGAAAAAATCATCGGCAACGCAAGACGCCAGAGAGCTTTATCAGAGGAGGTAAAAAGCGGCATGGAGAAAAGCCTGACAAGGAGTTAAACGAAACGAGCGCATTGCCGGATGGCGACGTAACGCCTTATCCGGCCTACAAATTAATCATCTCAGGAACTGCATTCCCGTAGGCCTGATAAGCGCAGCGCCATCAGGCTACACGATTGCCGGATGGCGGCTTACAAGGAGATTAAAAAGAGACTACAACCATTCCCCGTTGCGAATGACGCCTACCGCCAGCCCTTCAATCGTAAAGCTTTGTTCGCGCAGATCCACCACTATCGGTGTAAACTCGCTGTTTTCCGGCAGCAGCTCCACTTTATTGCCCTGCTTTTTCAGGCGTTTTACTGTCACTTCATCATCAATGCGAGCGACAACCACCTGGCCATTACGGACGTCCTGCGTTTTATGTACCGCCAGCAAATCCCCATCCATAATACCGATGTCTTTCATCGACATACCGCTCACGCGCAGCAGGAAATCGGCGCTGGGTTTGAACAGCGAAGGATCGACCTGGTAATGGCCTTCAATATGCTGCTGCGCCAGAAGCGGTTCACCCGCCGCGACACGCCCGACAAGCGGTAATCCGTCCTCTTCTTCCTGTAACAGACGGATACCTCGCGATGCGCCGGAAACGATTTCAAGCACCCCTTTGCGCGCCAGCGCTTTAAGGTGTTCTTCCGCCGCGTTTGGGGAACGGAACCCCAAACGCTGCGCGATTTCCGCACGCGTCGGTGGCATACCTGTCTGGCTGATGTGATCCCGGATGAGATCAAACACCTCTTGTTGCCTGGCCGTTAACGCTTTCATTCCGCCCCCTGGGTGTATATACAATCATGCTGTGAGTATATACAGTTAAAGGTGATTTTGGAACCACAAACGGCGCAAAAAACAAGAGATTTATAAAATTTGGAACCTTTATCGAAAATGTGACCATAACAGGATGCCCCAGGTCATCAGGGCAACGAAAATAGACAGTAGCACCGCAGCCGATCCCATATCTTTCGCACGGCCGGAAAGCTCATGGTATTCAGAACCGATGCGGTCCACGACCGCTTCAATAGCGCTGTTGAGGATTTCAACAATCATGATAAGTAAAACGGAACCTATCAATAACACACGGGTAATCGCATCCACATCCAGCCAGCAGGCGATGATGACGCCCAGCAATACCGCGAGGCTTTCCTGGCGAAACGCCGCTTCGTGAGTCCATGCGGCGCGAAATCCTTTCCAGGAATATCCTGCCGCTTTGATAATTCTGGTGAATCCAGTGGTATTATTGGCCATCAAAAGAACCTTTTTACATTATTAACGTCAATGACATTATACGGTTGCCCTGCACGATTCGGACTGCCGTAACGCAGCGCGAAGTATGACGGGATACAACAGAAATTCGCTAAACTTTCTGATATCCTTGCACCGCATTTGCATTATTAACCAGAGGCTTTACATCGTTTATGTCCGGCTGGCCACGAATTTACTACAAATTACTGAATTTACCATTAAGCATACTGGTAAAAAGCAAGTCTATTCCGGCGGAACCCGCCCAGGAATTGGGGCTCGATACTTCTCGCCCCATTATGTATGTCTTGCCATACAACTCAAAAGCGGACTTACTGACGCTGCGGGCGCAATGTCTGGCGCACGATCTCCCGGATCCGCTGGAGCCGCTGGAGATCGACGGCGCGCTGTTGCCACGCTATGTATTTATTCACGGCGGACCGCGTGTCTTTACCTATTACACGCCAAAAGAAGAGTCGGTGAAACTTTTTCACGATTATCTCGATCTGCATCGGAGTAATCCGGCTTTGGACGTGCAGATGGTGCCCGTTTCCGTGATGTTTGGCCGCGCGCCGGGTCGTGAAAAGGGAGAAGATAACCCGCCTTTACGTATGCTGAACGGCGTACAGAAATTCTTTGCCATCTCCTGGCTGGGTCGCGATAGCTTTGTCCGATTCTCGCCGTCCGTCTCATTGCGTCGTATGGCTGATGAACACGGCACCGATAAAATCATCGCGCAGAAGCTGGCTCGCGTGGCGCGTATGCACTTTGCTCGCCAGCGCCTGGCGGCGGTTGGCCCACGCCTGCCTGCCCGTCAGGATCTGTTTAACAAACTGCTGGCCTCGAAAGCGATCGCCCGCGCGGTAGAAGACGAAGCGCGCAGTAAAAAAATCTCTCATGAAAAAGCGCAGCAAAACGCCATTGCGCTGATGGAAGAGATCGCGGCGAACTTCTCTTACGAGATGATTCGTTTGACCGACAGGATTTTGGGGTTTACCTGGAACCGACTTTACCAGGGAATTAACGTGCATAACGCCGAGCGCGTACGCCAACTGGCGCACGACGGGCATGAAATCGTCTATGTACCCTGTCACCGCAGCCATATGGACTACTTGCTCCTTTCTTATGTGCTGTATCACCAGGGACTGGTTCCGCCGCACATTGCCGCCGGTATTAACCTTAATTTCTGGCCCGCTGGCCCGATTTTCCGTCGTCTGGGCGCGTTCTTTATTCGTCGCACCTTTAAGGGGAATAAACTCTATTCCACCGTCTTTCGCGAATACCTGGGCGAACTGTTCAGCCGCGGTTACTCGGTTGAGTATTTTGTCGAAGGAGGACGTTCGCGTACCGGACGTTTGTTAGACCCGAAAACCGGCACCCTGTCGATGACTATCCAGGCGATGCTGCGCGGCGGTACCCGTCCAATTACGTTAGTGCCTATTTACATCGGCTATGAGCACGTCATGGAAGTGGGCACCTATGCGAAAGAACTGCGCGGCGCGACAAAAGAGAAAGAGAGCCTGCCGCAGATGCTGAAAGGCTTGAGCAAGCTGCGCAATCTGGGTCAGGGCTACGTTAACTTTGGCGAACCGATGCCGCTCATGACGTACCTGAACCAGCATGTGCCGGAGTGGCGCGAATCTATCGACCCTATAGAGGCCATACGCCCAGCCTGGCTGACGCCGACGGTAAATAGTATCGCCGCCGATCTGATGGTGCGTATTAACAACGCTGGCGCGGCAAACGCGATGAACCTGTGTTGTACCGCGCTGTTAGCGTCGCGTCAGCGCTCGCTCACCCGCGAGCAGCTCACCGAGCAGCTTGATTGCTATCTCGATCTGATGCGCAATGTCCCTTATTCCACAGACTCAACCGTTCCTGCCGCCAGCGCTGGCGAGCTTATCGCTCACGCGCTGCAGATGAATAAGTTTGAGGTCGAGAAAGACACCATTGGCGATATCATCATTCTGCCGCGCGAGCAGGCGGTGTTGATGACCTACTATCGTAACAATATCGCGCATATGTTGATTATGCCTTCGCTGATGGCGGCGATTATCACCCAGCATCGTCGCATTTCGCGTGATGCGTTGCAGCAGCATGTTGAAGCGCTCTATCCGATGTTAAAAGCGGAGCTGTTCCTGCGCTGGGAGCGCGAGGAGTTAGCCTCGGTCATTGACGCGCTGGCCAGTGAAATGCAGCGTCAGGGGCTAATTACCCTGCAGGATGATGAACTGCATATCAACCCGACGCATTCCCGTACGCTGCAACTGCTGGCGGCAGGCGCGCGCGAAACGCTACAGCGTTATGCCATTACGTTCTGGCTGTTGAGCGCCAATCCGTCCATCAACCGCAGTACGCTGGAGAAAGAAAGCCGTACCGTGGCGCAACGTCTGTCTGTCCTGCACGGTATTAACGCGCCGGAGTTTTTCGACAAAGCGGTGTTCAGTTCACTCGTGTTGACGCTACGGGATGAGGGTTATATCAGTGATACGGGCGATGCCGAACCGGCAGAAACGATGAAGATATATCAGATGCTTGCCGATCTGATTACCTCTGATGTCCGTCTGACGATTGAAAGCGCGACGCAGGGCGAGTAAGCCAGTGCCTGAAATGCCCGATGGCGTAAGCTTATCGGGCAACTGATATGACGTATTGAAAATTTTGGCTTTGTAGGCCGGGTCCGCCCGGCATGACATCAGAAGTGCCAGTAACTCATCGCCAGCCCTAAAAATAGCACCAGGCCAACGTAGTTATTGTTCATAAAGGCTTTAAAGCAGGCTTCACGCTCACGGTTCGCAATCAGTTTTTGCTGGTAGACAAACAGCGCGCCCGCCACCAGCACAGCCCAGTAATATCCCCATCCCAGACCATTCAACCAGCCGATCAGCGCCATTAACGCCATGACGCCAAGCTGCAGAATCCCGATAATCAATGTGTCATAACGACCAAACAAGATCGCCGTCGATTTAATGCCTATCTTGATATCATCATCTCTGTCGACCATCGCATATTGCGTATCGTAAGCCACTGCCCAGAGAATATTGGCGAGGAACATCAGCCAGCAGCTCAACGGCAGGGATTCGCTCACCGCGGCGAACGCCATGGGGATTGACCAGCCGAAAGCGGCCCCCAGCACGACCTGCGGCAGGTGGGTGTAGCGTTTCATAAAGGGATAAACCCAGGCCAACGCCAGCGCCGCCACGGAAAGCAGAATCGTCATGGCGTTCAGCGTCAGCACCAACAGAAACGCCAGCAGCACCAGCACCACAAACAGGTTGCGCGCTTCTTTCTCTGTCACGGCGCCGCTGGGTAAAGGCCGGTTGACCGTACGTTTTACATGTCCGTCAAATTTACGATCGGCATAATCATTTACCACGCAGCCCGCCGCGCGCATTAACCACACGCCAGCGACAAAAACTGCCAAAATCCACAGCTGAGGCATACCCGGCGTCGCCACCCATAGCGCCCAAAGCGTCGGCCAGAGCAGCAGCAACGCGCCAATAGGCTTATCTGTACGCATCAAACGGTGAAACGCCAGCAGCTTACTCTGCGTCAGACTCCACTCCATCTTTATCTTCCTCTCAGTACAGCGGCGATGCAGGTAAAAAAAGCTCGGTAAGCAACAGCGGTTTTCCGCTCAACCGCAGTCGAGAGCGGCGCCCCCACAGCGTTGCATCGCGTCCAATTTCAATAAAATCGCGGGTCAGTGTCGATGATGTAAATAGATAACGTCCAAGCGGGGTTTTACCCAGATGTTGTAAGACCTGTTCAGGTCCGCACAGCGTGGATTCCGGTACCACGGTACGTCCGGCAAGCCAGGGCTCGCCGTCAGCGCAAAGCAGTATCTCACGTAACCAGTAGCGGGACTCGGATGGCAGTAAACCTGATGCTTCCTCGACCTCACTTTGGCCGACAAACGCTTCCCGAATCAGCGTCACGCTTACCCGCTTTCCCTGCTGCTCAAAACGTTTAGTCATAGAATCTTCCAGCAACAGCCAGTCCAGCAAATGGGGTTCAAGCGCAGGAATCGCATCAAAATAGCGCAGCGCACGCAGTTGCGTTAACGCAGGGTGTGACATGCCTTACTCTCCGATTCATAACCTAAAGTCATTGTATCTCAGAAAAGACATTACGGGGGGCGCAATCACAATTAAGTGATCTGTTGCGCAACAAAAAAATAACAATTCGCATGAAATGATAAAAAAAGGTGCGCCAGGAGACGCACCAGTTGCTGCAAAATCAGCACTGTGGGGAAATAATTACCCCTTGCCTTTTACACTGCTGATAAAGGTGGAACGGGCAGATGTCGATCCCAGACGTTCGGCCTCATCAAGCAGTTTCAGCGCTTTATCGACGTCGCCTTTCGCTACGGCATCCTTAATCGCTTTATTAAAGTAGCTTTCCGTATCGTTCAACATCGGCTCGCTTTTCTTCGGCGCGACTGGCGCTGGCGCAGCGACCGGCGCGGCGGTATTGCCTACCGTTACCGGCCCGGTACCGGACGAGCCAAACAACGGCCCGACCAATACGCTGGAGCTGCTGTTGGTTTTCACCTTCAGTTTCACCACGCCGTCAGTGGTATGGCGAGCAACTGGATCGGGAATATCCGGGATAGAGTTACCGACGCCTTTGGCATAGGCTTTTGCCGGATCGAGCAGCGTAGTGGTTTGCTGAAGATCTTTTTCGGTCGTAAACACCAGAACATAGAGTTTCTGCTGCCCCAACGCAGGCGTCAGGCGCATCACGCCTTCCAGCCGGTCTGCGCTCATGACGCCCGGCTGCTGATAAGTAAAGTAACTGCTGGGGAAGAACGCCGAAGGCGTCATATTTTGGTCAAGAATCAACACGTTTGGCGCAAAAACGCTGGCTTGCTTATTGACCTCGCTGGTCAGAGTTAATGTCAGCTCGCCGATATTCGCCGGAACGCTATAAGCGGCGACCGGGCCGGTAATGCCGGCGACGTCAAGGCGCTGGCCGCCAGTCGCCAGTTGGGTAGACTGCGTTTTTGACTGATCTACAGGCGTCCAGGTTAATTGCTGTAGCGCAGCAGCAGGAATAACGGGCGCGGCGCTGGTATTTTGCGGTACATAGTTCACTTCCGCCAGGCTGATACCCGGCACGCTGGCGAACAGCCCTGCGGTTAAACAGAGGGCGACGAGACTTTTCTTCATTTTCATTATTCTCACCTCAATAAGGCGGGTTCAGCGGTAGCCAGGCAATAGCGCGCCAACCCAAACATATCGCCGAATGGCGGCTGGCGCCTTATTCGGCTTACAAGCATCATCAGACCTGATGTTTCCGAGGGGCTTGCGCCCCTCGTTACGTCAGATGACCATCGTATTACCACCAGATTTCCATCTGGGCGCCGAAGGTCCACTCATCGCTATCGCCACGG
Source organism: Salmonella enterica subsp. enterica serovar Typhimurium str. LT2 (assembly GCF_000006945.2). Taxonomy (GTDB): domain Bacteria; phylum Pseudomonadota; class Gammaproteobacteria; order Enterobacterales; family Enterobacteriaceae; genus Salmonella; species Salmonella enterica. Next base: position 4,453,397 of record NC_003197.2, on the reverse strand, counting down.
CTGTTGGTGGAAATGCCGGAGTTAGTCGCTGCGGCATAACGGGAAATGTTATCGCCGTCTTTGATATAGCCCCATTTCTCATCCCATTTCGCGTAGGTGGCGAAAATACGGATAGCCGGACGCGACCAGATGCTGTCGCCCGCCTGCCACTGTTGCGCCAGGGTGATTTTATATTGATTGTTACGATCGCCGGTCTGCTGAGATTTCACGTTGTCGTAGCCGACTTCCAGCAGGGTGCTCATGATTGGCGTCCACTTGTACATTGGACGTACACCCACGGTCCACCACTCAGTACCCAGGTTATTATCCCAATCGATATTCTGGTACATACCGACGTACATCAAATCCCATTTATCACCAAGCGAGATGGCGCCATGATCCAAAATACGCCACATATTGCCATTATTATTGATGACCTTATTGGCGTAATTAATTTTGGTTCCATCAGACAATTCTTCAGTGAAAGATGAAGAACCGTCGGAACCGCGCGCCTGGCCTTTACCCTGCGTGGTCATGGCATCGGTGGCATATTGCACGACAAACTTGTTATAGCCTTTCAACATGCTTTGCGTGTGTTCGGCGGTGAACATCCAGCCGTCTTTCGATGCCCCATCAGCCAGCTTATAACCATCGGTCGTATTGGCGCGACCGTAATCAACGCCTAGCTCCAGTACGCCGTCCGGGTTCGTTTGCAGACCAGCCAGACGTACGTCAAAGACGTCGTTAGCGGTATCTTTCACTTCATCATAAATATTCTGGCTGCTGAAGGTGTAAGAGCCGCCCGCTTCAGTAGACCGGGTCGCCGCCAGTGAAAGCTTACCGAAGCCCAGATCGATATTTTCGATACCTGCGCCAGGACCTGAAATATCCCAGTAGTAGAAGTCGATCATGTGTACGTCATGACGCTGATAGAAGCGCTTACCGGCCCAGATGGTAGAGCCCGGCAGCCATTCAATCAGGTTTTTACCCTGCACGTTCGCTTCGCGGAAGGCGGGATCGGTCGATTCCCAGTCGTTCTGCTGGTTAACCGAATAGGCGACGTTGGTGTCGAAATAGAAGCTCTTATCGCCCTCTTTCCACACTTCCTGGCCCAGTTTCAGTTCCGCATAGGTTTCACATTCGTTACCGAGACGGTATTTACTTTGGGCACCCGTTGCCTGGAAACACTGTTGTTCGCCGCCGCTTCCCGTCCAGCCAATACCGGAACGGGCGTAACCGTGGAAATCGACAGCCATTGCCTGAGCGGACATTACGCCCGCTGCGACAGCAACCGCCAGTGGGAGTTTGCGCAGAGTAATCATCATTCTATCTCCTGAGATCATTGCTTTTCTTTAAACGCTGCCACCTTCTAAAACTGCGAATGGTTTTGCGTTTCGTTTTTTTATGGAGGCCTTAAACACCCGGCTCTTGATGCAGACGACGACATGCGCTGCCATCCTCGCGGAACAGATGACAGCGCTCTGGCGGCAGGCCGATAGCGAATGTGGCGCCCTCTTCTACCAACACCACGTCATTCTGGCGATAAACCAGGTTTTGACGGATGGCGGGGATCTGGATATGAATTTGTGTTTCGTGCCCTAACTGCTCGACCACCTGGACTTCGCCTTCCAGGGTGACATCGGCGATATCGCTCGGCAGCAGGTGTTCCGGCCGAATGCCTAAAGACATATTGGCGCCGACCTGCACGCCGCGACTTTCGACCGGCAGCCAGATTTGCTGGCGATTCGGCAGTTCGACCTGGACTTGTTCAATCGCGGTGGCGGTCACTTTCACCGGCAGGAAGTTCATCTTCGGCGAGCCGATGAAGCCCGCGACAAAACGGTCCGCCGGATAGTGGTACAGCTCCAGCGGCTTACCGACCTGCGCGACGCGACCGGCGTCCAGCACCACGATTTTGTCGGCCAGGGTCATCGCCTCGACCTGATCGTGGGTGACGTAAATCATCGTGCGGCCCAGACGTTTATGCAGGCGAGAAATTTCAATGCGCATCTGCACGCGTAGCGCGGCATCCAGGTTAGAGAGCGGTTCATCCAGCAAAAACACACGCGGCTCCGCCACCAGCGTGCGGCCAATCGCTACGCGCTGACGCTGCCCGCCGGAAAGCGCTTTTGGCTTACGTTCCAGCAGATGCGCCAGTTGCAGCACTTCCGCCACCTGGTTGACGCGTTGATTCATTACCTCTTTTTTGGCGCCCGCCAGCTTGAGGCCGAAAGACATGTTTTCTGCAACGGAGAGATGGGGATAGAGCGCATAAGACTGGAATACCATGCCCACGCCGCGCTCGGCAGGCGGAATATCATTCATACGGGTTTCCCCGATAAACAGGTCGCCACTGGTGATGGTTTCAAGCCCGGCGATCATACGCAGCAAGGTCGATTTACCACAGCCTGACGGTCCCACAAACACCACGAACTCCCCGTCATGGATATCGAGGTTAATATCTTTCGATACCACCACGTCACCCCAGGCTTTCGTTACATTTCGTAGCTGTACGCTCGCCATGCCCTTCTCCCTTCGTTACAACCTGTCATTGACAGCAACATTCATGATGGCCTGACTATGCGCGATCCCTGACTGGGGTAAATCCTCCACCCCCCGGCTTTTTTATGGGGGAGGAGGCGGGAGGATGAGGACACAACACCTGAGACCACGGGCGCGGACAGAAAAGGAATTTCGTGATGCCGCCCGCAAAAATCGGCGTGTTTTTGTGTGCGCCAGCACGCATTACTCACATTTATGCAACACAGATCACATAAAGCCGGGGTGGGGCGTAGGGGCGGGGAGGATGGAAAGAGGTTGTCGTATAAAGAAACTAGAGACCGTTAAACCACCTCTGTGTACATCACCAAAAAGGATGGGAGATATGAAGATTAAAACTGGCGTAGGCATCCTCGCATTATCCGCACTTACGACGATGATGATTTCCGCCCCGGCTCTCGCCAAAATTGAAGAAGGTAAACTGGTTATCTGGATCAACGGCGACAAGGGTTATAACGGTCTGGCCGAGGTCGGTAAAAAATTTGAGCAAGACACCGGCATTAAAGTGACCGTTGAGCACCCGGATAAGCTGGAAGAGAAATTCCCGCAGGTGGCAGCCACCGGCGACGGTCCTGACATTATCTTCTGGGCGCACGACCGTTTTGGCGGCTACGCGCAGTCTGGTCTGCTGGCGGAGGTCACTCCGGATAAAGCGTTTCAGGACAAACTCTATCCGTTCACCTGGGATGCGGTACGTTATAACGGCAAGCTGATCGCCTACCCCATCGCCGTTGAAGCCCTCTCCCTGATTTATAACAAAGACCTCGTCCCGAACCCGCCGAAAACCTGGGAAGAGATCCCGGCGCTGGATAAAGAGCTAAAAGTGAAAGGGAAGTCGGCGATAATGTTCAACCTGCAAGAGCCGTATTTCACCTGGCCTTTGATCGCCGCTGACGGCGGTTACGCGTTCAAATTTGAAAACGGCAAGTATGACGTGAAAGACGTTGGTGTCGACAACGCCGGCGCGAAAGCGGGCCTGACTTTCCTGATCGATATGATCAAGAACAAAAATATGAGCGCCGATACCGATTACTCCATCGCCGAAGCGGCCTTCAATAAAGGCGAAACGGCAATGACCATCAACGGTCCGTGGGCATGGTCGAACATCGACAAGAGCAAAGTCAACTACGGTGTCACCCTGCTGCCGACCTTCAAAGGTAAACCCTCGAAACCGTTCGTCGGCGTGCTGAGCGCGGGGATTAACGCTGCCAGCCCGAATAAAGAGCTGGCGAAAGAGTTCCTCGAAAACTACCTGCTGACCGATCAGGGTCTGGAAGCGGTGAACAAAGATAAACCGCTGGGCGCCGTGGCGCTGAAATCTTTCCAGGAGCAGTTAGCGAAAGACCCCCGTATCGCCGCCACCATGGATAACGCCCAGAAAGGCGAGATCATGCCGAATATTCCGCAGATGTCCGCCTTCTGGTATGCGGTACGTACGGCTGTGATCAACGCCGCCAGCGGCCGTCAAACCGTGGATGCCGCGCTGAAAGATGCACAAAGCCGTATCACTAAGTAATGCCGTGAGCCTGTGCCGGATGGCGGCATAAATGCCTTATCCGGCCTACAACACACCGTAGGCCTGATAAGCGCAGCGCCATCAGGCACATCTCCGGCCAGGAAGTTTCAACGCTGTAGAGGAAAACCCCCATGGATGTCATTAAAAAGAAACACTGGTGGCAAAGCGACCAGCTTAAATGGTCAGTAATTGGTCTGCTGGGCCTGCTGGTGGGTTACCTTGTAGTTTTAATGTACGTACAAGGGGAGTATCTGTTCGCCATCATGACGCTGATTTTAAGCTCTGCTGGCCTGTATATTTTCGCAAATCGTAAAACCTACGCCTGGCGCTACGTTTACCCTGGCCTCGCCGGCATGGGGCTGTTTGTGCTATTCCCGCTGGTGTGCACCATCGCTATCGCCTTTACTAACTACAGCAGCACCAACCAGCTCACCTTTGAACGCGCCCAGCAAGTGCTGATGGACCGTTCTTATCAGGCAGGAAAAACCTATAACTTCGGTCTTTACCCGACCGGCGACGAGTGGCAACTGGCCCTCACCGACGGAGAAACGGGCAAACATTACCTGTCTGACGCATTTTCCTTCGGCGGCGAACAAAAATTACAGCTGAAAGAGACTGATGCCCTGCCGGGCGGCGAACGCGCCAATCTGCGAATAATCACCCAGAACCGTCTGGCGTTGAACCAGATAACCGCCGTCCTGCCGGATGAAAGTAAAGTGATTATGAGCTCGCTGCGTCAGTTTTCCGGTACCCGTCCGCTGTACACACTGGCTGATGACGGCCTGCTGACCAATAACCAGAGCGGCGTAAAATACCGGCCAAACAACGATAGCGGTTATTATCAGTCGATCAACGCCGACGGAAGCTGGGGTGATGAAAAACTCAGTCCTGGTTATACCGTTACTATCGGCGCGAAAAACTTTACGCGCGTCTTTACCGACGAAGGGATCCAGAAGCCCTTTTTCGCTATCTTCGTCTGGACCGTGGTCTTTTCGGTCCTCACTGTGGTGTTAACCGTGGCGGTTGGGATGGTATTGGCCTGCCTCGTACAGTGGGAAGCGCTGAAAGGTAAAGCTATCTACCGCGTCCTGCTGATTCTGCCCTACGCCGTACCGTCGTTTATTTCAATTTTGATTTTCAAAGGGTTATTCAACCAAAGCTTTGGTGAAATCAATATGATGCTGAGCGCGCTGTTCGGCATTAAACCTGCCTGGTTCAGCGACCCCAACACCGCGCGGGCAATGGTGATTATCGTGAATACCTGGCTGGGCTATCCCTACATGATGATCCTGTGCATGGGACTGCTGAAAGCGATTCCGGATGACCTGTACGAAGCCTCCGCAATGGACGGCGCCGGTCCATTTCAGAATTTCTTTAAGATCACCTTACCGCTGCTGATTAAGCCGCTAACGCCGCTGATGATCGCCAGCTTCGCCTTTAACTTTAATAACTTTGTCCTGATTCAGTTATTGACCAACGGCGGGCCAGACCGTCTCGGCACCACCACGCCTGCCGGTTATACCGATCTACTCGTCAGCTACACCTACCGTATCGCCTTTGAAGGCGGCGGCGGTCAGGACTTCGGTCTGGCGGCGGCCATTGCCACGCTGATCTTCCTGCTGGTAGGCGCGCTGGCAATAGTGAACCTGAAAGCCACGCGTATGAAGTTTGATTAAGGGAGATAATAACAATGGCTATGGTCCAACCCAAATCTCAGAAACTGCGTCTCCTCATCACGCACCTGGGGCTGCTGATTTTCATCGCAGCGATTATGTTCCCGCTGCTGATGGTCATCGCTATCTCGCTACGTGAAGGGAACTTCGCCACCGGAAGCCTGATCCCGGATAAAATCTCCTGGGAACACTGGCGGCTGGCGCTGGGTTTCAGCGTGGAACATGCGGATGGTCGGGTAACGCCGCCTCCCTTCCCGGTCCTGCTGTGGCTGTGGAACTCGGTGAAAATCGCCGGTATTACCGCCATCGGCATCGTGGCGCTCTCCACCACCTGCGCCTACGCTTTCGCACGAATGCGTTTTCCAGGTAAAGCAACACTGCTCAAAGGGATGCTGATTTTCCAAATGTTTCCGGCGGTTTTGTCTCTGGTAGCGCTGTATGCGTTATTTGATCGCCTGGGACAATACATTCCATTTATCGGGCTGAATACGCATGGCGGCGTGATCTTCGCCTATCTTGGCGGCATCGCGCTGCATGTTTGGACGATTAAAGGCTACTTCGAAACTATCGACAGTTCGCTGGAAGAGGCCGCCGCGCTGGATGGCGCAACCCCGTGGCAGGCGTTTCGCCTGGTGCTGCTGCCGCTTTCCGTACCGATTCTGGCGGTGGTGTTTATTCTGTCGTTCATCGCAGCGATTACCGAAGTTCCGGTCGCCTCGTTGTTACTGCGCGATGTGGACAGCTATACGCTGGCCGTGGGTATGCAGCAATATCTCAACCCGCAAAACTACCTGTGGGGCGACTTTGCCGCCGCCGCCGTCCTTTCAGCTATTCCTATCACCCTGGTGTTCCTGTTGGCGCAACGTTGGCTGGTCAACGGCCTGACGGCAGGGGGTGTGAAAGGTTAAGTTTTATCGAAGTACCTGCCCGGCAACGGGCAATGCCACTGCCCTCAAGTTATGTTATCCCCACTTATGGTCGTATTTTGGCGCTCTTCGGAGCGCTTTTTTTATGCGTTATAGACAGCGGCTAATTTATTGCCACGCCATACGTCCGTTACGGTGTGGCGACGCCTATTCTCGCCGTAGTCGGTTCGAATTACATAACCACAACGTGATAACCAACAGGAGGATCGCCGCCGAATAGAGTAATACATCCATTGGCGTTTTATGATCGACAATGATCAGACGCACAATCGCCGTGATCCCAATGTACACGAAATAGCGCAGCGGAAAGTGAAGGCCAGACTTAAAGTACTTCACAATCAGCGCAATAAATTCGAAATAAAGAAAGTAGATCACCAGCCCTTCCACCAGTTCATATTTGCTGGCTTGCTCAGGCGCGAATAATGCATCCGCCAGATGAACCGTCTCTTTACCGAGAAAAACGACCAGGATCAGACCGAGGGTAAGCAGCCCCAAATTTAGTACGTTTTGTAAAATCGTGGCGATAAACTCAAGACGTGAGCGCGATAATGGCATCATAACAGCCCCCTCTTTCTCTGCGGCGAGGTTTCTGTATAACGCACAAATGTGACGGGCATCTATATTTTTTATTTATGTTTATATTTTGTTCAATAAGATAATTTGCCGGATAGCGCCGTAAACGCCTTATCCGGCCTGAGTATTAACGGAAATTTACGCTCCTGTCACTGGTCATATCATACAGGCCAAACTTACGGCCAAGCTGTTGACCACCGTCACGCGTCAGCGGCGTCCAGCCAATTGCCGCACGACTTCGGGTTGGGCCGGACGAGAAGATATCCAGCGGCACGGAAACATATACGCCTTTGGTAAAATCCCCTTCCCCATATTCATCCGGCGACGCATCGGTAATCGTCGCGTAACCGCCGACAACGACGCCGCTATCGAAGCGTTTGGCGATCTCCAGCGTACCGCCTTTATCGCCCGCCAGATACTGACCAACGCTGGCTTTCACCAGCACATCCTGGGCGAACGACGGCGTCCAGTATGCGGTCAAATGTCCGGTCTTCACGCTGTAATCGGTAAACTTCATCATATCCTGCGCGCTACGCCAGTCACGCTGTTTCACGTAGTTGGCATCCAGGCCAAACGCCCAATTGCTGTCTACCGGGCGATACAGGACTTCCGCCCCGGCACCGCCAAACATGGTCTCCAGATAACCACCGTAGACCTGCCCATAGAAACCATTGCCAAAATACTGGAAGTAGTTGGCCTGTAGGTTATTCACATAAACATCATTCTGCACATACTCACGGACATGCGTACGCACCCGCGGCAGATGCGAGTCCTTCGGCGGATTGGTGTAGTTAAATTTGTCGTAGTTGTTGGCGATATTGGCAAACACGCTGCCCGTGGTGAGCAGATGATCCGTGACCCACAGATCCGCAGTTCCCATTACGCCCAACTGATACATATAGAAGTTTTCCGGGCCGCCTACCGACTGATTCAGCACGGGATCAAGATGAAAATCAACGCGCGACTTGTCGATATACCAGCCCTGTTCAGTACTCTCTGGCACGATCGGCTCCACGCGTTTTTGCGCCAGCGGAGTTTCATGTCCCAGCGGTTCGCCTTCCAGATGGCGTTTCAGGCTGGCGACATCGGTTTCAGTGGTGACCTGCGGCAGATTAAGGCGGTTTTCCGTCACGCGGATCGTGCGGATCCCCTCCGGCAGATCGTTCATGACGATCCGGTTAGCGCGCACGATCCCTTCACGGGAGTCGCGGTACTTCACCTGTTCACCGGTAACGTATAGCGTATCGCCTTTGACCTGGATTTTCGGGTCCGCCAGACCGGCATTATATTTCAATAACGTTAATTGATTAGCCACTACCGAATGTTGCAGGATGGCATCCTGCGGCTGTGGTCGGTATTGCGGGCGTGAATTGTCATGATACGCGGGACGTAAATCGTTGAAATTGGTGCGCAGCGTAACGCCAAACATAAAGGTATTGCCGCGCTCGTAGCTGAGGTTAACGTCGGCCCAATCGGTGACGCGGTAAATGGCGCCGACGTTAAACTTGCTCTTCTGCTCCAGTTTACCCGCAAAATCCTGCTGATAGTTATTGCCTTCATACTCCAGCTTCAGGCGTAGCGGTTGCCACGGGGTCTGGTATTCCACGCCGCCAAACAGCGAGGCCGGGCCGTGAAACATATCGCTACCGTCGACGGAACCTGCCTCTTTGTAGCTGTTATCACGCGAACAGAATTTATCACTATACGAACAGAAAGGATTAGACACATTGCCGCTGGTGCCAAGATAGCCCCAGCCGAGACCTAATGAAAAATCAAACGGCCCCCAGGCCTTACTCGCTACAATATATTCCGCATCAAACAGCCCCGTCCCGCCGATATCGCGCGCGCCAACCGCCACCTGCGGCATCCAGTAACTCTCTTCCCACAACCGCAGTTTCACATCAAACGCTTTATCTTTGTAAGTCTGGTCGCCGGAGAATGATTCCACGCTGCTGTACTTTTTCGTACGGACATCGGTATAGCGCAACGTGGTTTCCAGCCACGGGAAAAGCTGAACCGAAGCCGAGTAGTAGCGGTACTGATCGTTATCGCGATAGTTCAGGCTCATCTCCCCTTCACGCGCCATACGCGCTGTCGGCGTTTGCAGCAGGCCCACGCCGCCAAAGTCAGATTGTGAAGGCCCAACAGGGGCTGGATATGTTTCGGCATGGCAGGCCGCGCTAATACCCAGCGCCAGCACGCTGAGCAGATGTGTTTTTTTCATTATTCCGGTATCCGCTGCGTCAGGGTATGAAGAATGTCGGCATTTATCGCCTCCGGCGTGCCGCGCCAAAGGGAATCGGCAAAACCGACAAAAATAATGCTGCCGGGCATCGGCTCGATATGACGTTTATTCCAGTAAGCCACCGGCGCTTTTTGGCTGCGTCCATCAGGGTAAACCACCCAGGCATAGCTACGATCCGCGCCGCTGAGTAAGCGCTGATCCTCGAGATAACTGGCGACGTCCCGCCCAGGGACGAACGGCTGGCTGCCCGGCTGGCTAATCAAGCCAAAGAGCGTCACCTGCGTGGGTTGCGGTCCGACCCAGAGCATGTAGTGACCTTGCAGCGGCGGGTTACCTCGTTCGCTCACCCGAACCACGTCAGGATCAAGATTCACGAATTGTCTGCCCGTCACCTTCACCGCCTGAATCTGTCGGCGCAGTGTGTTTATCGCCGCCGCAGCATCGCCGTCTTCCTCAGCGCTGAGCACCGCCAGCCGCCCGAGAAGTTCCTGTTGCTGCTGACGCGCCGTCACGGTCGCCTGTTCTTCGCCTATCACCGCCGCAGGCCACCAGCTCGTTGCCAGGCGCGGCTGTCCGACTAAATCGAGCAGACGCTCAGCGTCTGTCAGCGTTTTAGGCTCGCTATTACCCTGGGTAAAAACGGTAACAGTGCCGCTGGCAAAGGCGGATGACGCGACAAAGGCCAGCGCCAGCGCGCTTATCGTCCTTTTCATCATGATTTTGCCGCCTTAATCAGCGTGGTTTTCACCGGAAAGTAATTCGCGCCCAGATACTGTTCCGTCTGGCGAATTTGGCCTTCGCTATCAACCCAGTAGCGATTACGCCAGCGCGTTTGATCGGTCGTCACTTCTTCATCTAACACCCGCACGGCGGTTTCCTCACTGCCGACGTTCACTCTATCGGTCCCTCGCCATGTAAAAACGGAACGGGCGGTGGCGTAACGCACCTGGCGATGTTCGGTCCAGCCCAGGGTGCGAGTCCAGGTCGCGCCATCGATAATCTGTCCTGGTTTCGCCAGCGGGTCGGTCGCCAGATTATTCACATCGATCAGGTTGTCGCCGCCGAGCAGAGTTTTGACCAGACGGCCATGCTGCGTCACGATCGTCGCGCCATCCTGCGTCACCCATTTCTGCTGCCCGTTTTCCGAGAAAGCGAGCACCACAAACAGTTGAGGACCGCCGTTAAGCTGCATGTACTGGCTGGCATAAGGCATGTTTTGAATATCGTCATCCGTTAGCTGTACGCCTGGCGTACCGAACAAACTGTCCCACAGTGAATCGCCCAGGCCTTTGGTGGTGGCCGAACACGCCTGTAATAGCAGGCAAATCAGGATAAGTGCGAGTCGCTTCACGACGCTTCTCCAGAGGGGCAAAATAACCACACCGGAGTGTGGTTATGGTTAAACGTACCGATACTACTGGGTACTGGTGGTCGTGGTGGTCGTGGTTCCGGTATTGGAACCATCGCCGCCGCCGGTTGCCGCTAACGCGACGCCCACCGCCGAACTTACGGTGCTAACGCTGGTAGCGGAGGAGCTTCCCGCCGATACCGACGTCGCTGCCGACCCTGCCGCTTCACCCACCTGAACGGGGGCTGCCGAGACAGATGTCGCCGCAAGCGCGGTTATGGCAAAAATGCCATACAGTACTTTTTTCATCATAACTTCCCTTCATTGAATGAATGGAGATTTACCCAAAAGAATTTCGGGCGCTACCGAGTATACACAACCAAAGCAGGCGGATTATGTCCGGGAGAAATAACATCGAAGTTTTAGGATAATTAAACTTTAAAGAAGTAACGCCTACATTATTTAATTAACAAACAAATAAAATCAATAAGTTAAAATTAAACTAAAAGACATCAGCATCCGTATAATCTGAAAATAACGCAGAGTGATTTTCTGGTTATTGCTTATTTTAGGATTAAGCTCAATATAAAACTGTGGGGATAAAGACGGACAAGCGGAATTATCTTATAAAAAAAGCCGATGTGAATATCGGCCTTTTTATTATCTTATTCTCTTTTTGCCGGATGGCGGCGAAACGCCTTACCCGGCCTACAGACGCTATGCATTACGTAGACCGGATAAGCGCAGTGCCATCAGGCGCGCCAGGCTTTATAACGGTTAATCAGACCGTTAGTAGAGCTATCATGGGACGAAATAGCTTTATCATCGCCCAACTCCGGCAGAATACGGTTAGCCAACTGTTTACCCAACTCAACGCCCCACTGGTCGAAAGTAAAGATGTTCAGGATGACGCCCTGCGTAAAGATTTTATGCTCATACAACGCAATCAGTGCGCCCAGGCTGAACGGCGTAATTTCGCGCAGCAGGATAGAGTTGGTCGGGCGGTTGCCTTCAAACACTTTGAATGGCACAACGTGTTCAAGCTGCGCCGGATCTTTACCCTGATCGCGATATTCCTGCTCAACCACCTCGCGGGATTTACCAAACGCCAGCGCTTCGGTCTGCGCGAAGAAGTTAGACAGCAGCTTCTGATGATGATCGGATAGCGGGTTATGGGTGATAGCCGGGGCGATAAAATCACACGGCACCATTTTAGTACCCTGGTGAATCAATTGATAAAACGCGTGCTGACCGTTGGTGCCTGGTTCGCCCCAGATAATTGGGCCTGTCTGGTAATCCACGGCGTTGCCGTTACGGTCAACGTATTTACCGTTGGATTCCATGTTACCCTGCTGGAAGTAGGCGGCGAAACGGTGCATATACTGGTCATACGGCAGAATGGCTTCGGTTTCCGCGCCGAAGAAATTGTTGTACCAGATGCCAATCAACGCCAGCAGAATGGGTAGGTTTTTCTCCGCCGGAGTGGTGGAGAAATGCTTGTCCATCGCGTGCGCGCCGGAAAGCAGCTCGACAAAGTTGTCGAAACCGACGGACAGAATAATGGACAGCCCGATGGCAGACCACAGCGAGTAACGACCACCGACCCAGTCCCAGAACTCGAACATATTGGCCGTGTCGATACCAAATTCGCCGACCGCTTTGGCGTTGGTGGAGAGCGCAGCAAAGTGTTTCGCCACGTGTTTTTCATCGCCTGCAGTTTTCAGGAACCAGTCGCGCGCGCTGTGGGCGTTGGTCATGGTTTCCTGGGTGGTGAAAGTTTTCGACGCGACCAGGAACAGCGTGGTTTCAGGGTTCACTTTCTTCAGCACTTCAGCGATGTGGGTACCATCGACGTTAGAGACGAAGTGCATAGTCAGATGATTTTTATACGGACGCAGCGCTTCGGTCACCATGAACGGGCCGAGGTCGGAACCGCCGATACCGATGTTCACCACGTCGGTGATGGCCTTACCGGTGTAGCCTTTCCACTGACCGGAGATAATCGCTTGCGAGAAAGTTTTCATCTTCTCAAGTACGGCGTTCACTTCCGGCATCACATCTTTGCCGTCCACAATGATCGGCGTATTGCTACGGTTACGCAGCGCCACGTGCAGCACGGCGCGGTCTTCGGTGCGGTTGATCTTCTCGCCGGAGAACATGGATTTAATCGCGCCGGCCAGATCGGTCTCTTTCGCCAGATCCTGTAATTTTGCCAGCGTCTCTTCGGTGATGCGGTTTTTGGAGAAATCCACCAGCATCAGATCGTCAAACGTCGCGGAAAATTTAGCGAAACGGTCGCTATCGTTCGCGAAAAGCTCAGCGATCGTAACGTCTTTCATTTCATCGTAGTGTTTCTGGAGCGCCTGCCAGGCAGAAGTCTGCGTTGGATTGATGTTTTTCATTAGCAATACTCTTCTGATTTGAGAATTGTGACTGGGATCGATTGTAACGCCAGTCACAGAAAAGTGTGATTGTTTTAGTGCCGTTGCCCCAGGCACTGTCGAATGAGGATAAAAAGTATATACCCTAAATAATTCGAGGTGCAGAAAGGCGGCAAATGGGTATCGGGGTTATAAGCGCTGTTACTGAGCCTAAACTCAGCATAAAAAATCCGCATAATCCCAACGTTGACAGTCCAGGCCACAACTTTTATTTATAAATACGTTACTTGCATTTGCGCCTGCACCGGTTTCTGTTCTGCCCTTGTGCCATGGTCGCGTTTTTCATTTCCTGACACGAGGTTGATATGACAGAGATCGTTGTTTCCAAATTTGGCGGTACCAGCGTCGCTGATTTTGACGCCATGAACCGTAGCGCGGATATCGTACTTTCCGACACCAATGTTCGTTTAGTCGTGCTTTCCGCGTCTGCCGGCATCACTAACCTGCTGGTGGCGCTGGCCGAAGGGATGGAGCCCGGCGAACGTTTCGCTACGCTCGACGCCATCCGTAAAATCCAGTTCGATATCCTTGATCGTCTGCGTCATCCGAATGTCATTCGCGAAGAGATTGAACGCCTGCTGGAAAACATCACTATTCTGGCGGAGGCGGCATCGCTGGCGACATCGGCAGCCCTGACCGATGAACTGGTCAGCCACGGCGAGCTGATGTCTACCCTGCTATTTGTTGAGATCCTGCGTGAACGCGACGTACAGGCCCACTGGTTCGACGTGCGCAAAGTGATGCGTACCAGCGATCGCTTTGGTCGTGCGGAACCGGACGTCGCAGCGCTTGCGGAACTGGCCGCGCAGCAGTTGCTCCCGCGCCTGAGCGAAACGTTGGTCATTACTCAGGGCTTTATCGGCAGTGAAAGCAAAGGCCGCACCACGACGTTAGGCCGCGGCGGCAGCGACTATACGGCAGCGTTGCTGGCTGAAGCGCTCCACGCCGCGCGGGTTGATATCTGGACAGATGTGCCCGGTATTTACACCACCGACCCGCGCGTAGTGCCTGTCGCGCAGCGAATTGATGAAATCGACTTTGAAGAAGCGGCGGAGATGGCAACCTTCGGCGCAAAAGTACTGCATCCAGCCACCTTACTCCCGGCCGTGCGTAGCGATATCCCGGTCTTCGTTGGCTCCAGTAAAGATCCGCAAGCGGGCGGTACGCTGGTGTGCAATAAAACCCAAAACCCGCCGCTGTTCCGCGCGCTGGCGCTGCGCCGCAATCAAACGCTATTGACGCTGCACAGCCTGAATATGCTGCACTCACGAGGTTTCCTGGCAGAGGTGTTCGGCATTCTGGCGCGGCATAATATTTCGGTAGATCTGATTACCACTTCGGAGGTGAGCGTCGCGCTGACGCTGGATACTACCGGCTCCACCTCCACGGGCGATACGTTACTGACCCAATCCTTATTGATGGAGCTTTCCGCGCTGTGTCGGGTCGAAGTTGAAGAAGGACTGGCGCTGGTCGCGCTGATTGGCAACAACCTGTCAAAAGCCTGCGGTGTTGGTAAAGAAGTGTTTGGCGTCCTGGAACCGTTCAACATTCGCATGATTTGTTACGGCGCCTCCAGCCACAATCTGTGCTTCCTCGTGCCGGGAGACGATGCCGAGAAAGTGGTGCAAAAGCTACATCAGAACTTATTTGAATAATCGCCCTGACACGGCAGCGGGTGAGCGCTATCAGGCAATACGCTGCCGGATGGCGACGCAGGCGCCTTATCCGGCCTGTCGCTGCTCCCGGCGTATAGCGCTTGTCGCGCTATACGCCATACCCGATATCGCTTACAGCATACGCCGCTGGTGCTGTTTTTCCGTGTGGACCCGCTTAACGATTTTATAGATCCACTGCAGTGTCAAATTGTACTTTTTGGCCAGCTCCGCATAATTACGCCCATCGCACTCGCTGTAAATCTGATAATCCCGTTCCGAAGCCCGACCAGAGATACCTTTGGGAAAATAAATGCTTTGCCCGCCCCAGTTGCGCATCATTCTGTCAGCAATTGCCTGACCGGCATTTTCGGCTGACGCGCTATCAATATTCATGCTTTCAATAAGCACCTGCGACGCATGAAACGCCAGATCGTTAATAATCTCCGGAAGCCGAACCATTTCTTTTGATTTCTGAATCATATTTTATCTCCATATCCAGCACCATGCTCCCCGTGACGGCACCAAAAAGGGAAGCGTAAAAAACGGTGCAATAACTACCTATCAATACATTCAAAATATATATAAATATTTACTATCAACGCATTTAATTATAAATTAAAAAAATATATATATCGTTTTCAATTTATAATATGTATTTATTTTATAGGTGAAGTAAGCCTTCACTGATGTCATCATTTTACACAATACTGTATGCATATACAGTTAATTTTTTGCATTTTTTTCTGCGTTCGATCAAAAAGATTGCTTTCCTCACAATCGCGTGAATTTTTAAACTGACTTTAAAAATCAATAAGATAATTTTAATCAAAGATTATTATGACGCAGCAATACCGCCATCGTAGCCTGCCACAGACACATACTGACTCTCCGCAGGCAACCTCTACCCCCTGCCCCGAAAGCTTTATTTATTCGTTTATTTGTTGGCATTTGACGCCATGCGCTAAACATTTTTTAAAGTTATTTATTAAAGCCCTTTTCGTTCTTCCACTATGGGGAAAAGCGATACTTCTCTCTCAATTATCAGGAGATAGAGTATGCGAAAAATTATTGTTCCCCGACTTTCCGGCTGGCTGGTTGCCTCTGTCGTACTGTTTGCGCTTATCGGCTGGACATCATCAGCGCAAATTCCGGTCGTCATCTATAAACTCAGCCTGGTTTCGTTATCAGCGGTGCTGGGTTACTGGCTCGACCGTAGTCTTTTCCCCTGGGCACGTCCCGACTCCTTTTGCCCCTGGGAAGAATCGCTGTGCTGCGCCGCGGCGATGATTCGTCGCGCGATCATCGTTGCGGCAATTTGCCTTGCCGTCGCGCTGGGGCTGTAACGATGCGTTATCAATACGTATGCCTGGTCTGCGCTATGACTTTCTTGTCTGCCGACGCTGCCGAACCGCCGCGCGCTTCCCTGCAATGGCGCAACGAAGTGATTCGTACCGCGCGCGAAATCTGGGGGCTTAACGCCCCCGTTGCTGATTTTGCCGGGCAACTACATCAGGAATCCGGCTGGGCGCCTGACGCGCTTTCTCCGGCTGGCGCGCAGGGTATGGCGCAATTTATGCCTGCGACGGCAAAATGGGTGAGCCAGTTGTACCCGGAACTCCACGAAAACAAGCCGTTTAATCCCGCCTGGGCGATACGCGCGCTGGTACAGTATGACCGCCAGTTGTGGAAAAGCGTGTTAGCAAAAAATAGCTGCCAGCGAATGGCTTTCACTCTGAGCGCCTATAACGGCGGGCAAGGCTGGGTGAACAGAGATAAAAAGCTGGCCGCCGCAAAGGGGTTGGATGCGTCCATCTGGTTTGAACATGTAGAACGCGTTAACGCCGGGCGCAGCGCCGCAAACTGGCGCGAGAATCGTCACTACCCCAAAGCGATTTTATACCAACATGCTCCCCGTTATTTGCAATGGGGGCGGGCTAGCTGCATTCATTAATCAGAGGGAGTAATGAAACTCAGTATCGATTTTTGGGAAGTCATCTCCCTCTTACTTTCGTTTGTTGGATTAATGTTTGCTGCCGGTAAATTGCTGCTGGCGCAAATTGAAAAACGGCTGAATGAACGTTTTGAAGCACTGGAAGCTGCCCGGCGCGAATCAGAAGCGGGCTGGTCCAGGCTGGAGAGAGAATTTCTGGAATTTCGCGCCGATTTACCGCTGCATTATGTCCGCCGCGAGGATTATCTTCGCGGCCAGGCCGTTCTGGAAGCAAAACTGGATGCGCTATATAGCAAAATAGAACTGATTCAACGAGGTAACCATTAAACAAATCCCCGTCGTTTATACGCCGGGGATTTTTTATTTGTTTTAACTTTTTTCTCTAAAGGAGATTAAAAGACGCCTGATGCCTGATACATCAAAATACGTCTGAACGATAACGAAGAGAGAATATTATCTCTCCCGGTAAATCAAGGAAAACCGTATATGGAAACATTATCTGTTATACATACCGTGGCGAATAGACTACGTGAATTAAACCCTGATATGGATATACATATTTCATCAACCGATGCGAAAGTATATATCCCAACAGGACAGCAGGTAACGGTATTAATTCACTACTGCGGTTCGGTTTTTGCCGAACCAGAAAATACGGATGCCACGGTACAAAAACAACTAATCCGGATTTCCGCCACCGTTATTGTTCCGCAAATAAGTGACGCGATAAACGCGCTGGATCGTCTACGTCGCTCGTTGGGGGGCATTGAACTTCCCGACTGTGATCGTCCGCTCTGGCTGGAAAGCGAAAAATATATCGGCGACGCCGCAAACTTCTGCCGTTACGCCCTGGATATGACCGCCAGCACCCTGTTTATCGCGGAACAGGAAAGCAAGGACTCCCCCCTGCTGACAATCGTTAATTATGAGGAAATTCAATGAAATATATCTACAGTGGCCCGGCAAGCGGCGTCACGCTCGCCGACGGTCAGGAAGTCTTACTGTGGCCCAATAGCGAAATCTCGCTGCCGGAAGATAACGAGTGGGTAATCACCATGATTGCCCGCCGTCACCTGGTGCCAGTGGTTACGCAAGAAGTAGAAACTAATGAAGAGGAAATTGTCCATGGCAGCTAATTACCTGCACGGTGTAGAGACCATTGAGATCGAAACCGGCCCACGTCCGGTTAAGGCGGTTAAATCTGCGGTTATTGGTCTGATCGGCACCGCGCCATGCGGCCCGGTTAACCAGCCAACGCTGTGCCTTTCTGAAAGCGACGCGGCACAGTTTGGCCCAGGTCTGGCAAATTTCACCATCCCGCAGGCGCTGAAGGCGATCTACGATCACGGCGCAGGGACGGTCGTGGTGATTAACGTGCTGAATCCGGCGGTACACAAAAGTACCATTCCCAGTGAAACCGTGAAGGTTGATGACAACGGTCAGATTCAACTCAAGCACGGGGCCGTGCAAACGATGAACATTGGCCGCAGCACGAACGCCGGAAACGCTTATATCAAAGGCACCGATTACACCATTGATATGCTGACCGGTAAAATCACCTGCATGGGGACCAATCTGAAACCCGGCGTTCAGGCCTATGTAAATTATACTTACGCGGACCCCACCAAAGTGACTGCCGCCGATATTGTTGGCGCGGTAAACACGGCGGGTGACCGTACCGGCATGAAGCTGTTACAGGACACCTGGAACCAGTTTGGTTTTTACGCGAAGATCCTGATTGCGCCGGTCTTTTGTACGCAAAACTCGGTCGCCGTTAAGCTTATCGCTCAGGCAGAAGCGCTGGGAGCCATTACCTACATTGATGCGCCCATCGGCACGACTTTCCAGCAGGTTCTGGCAGGGCGCGGTCCGCAGGGGGCGATTAACTTCAATACCAGTTCCGATCGCGCGCGTCTGTGCTATCCGCACGTTAAAGTGTACGACAGCGCGACGAACAGCGAAGTCCTGGAGCCGCTCTCCTCTCGCGCCGCTGGCCTGCGTGCCAAAGTGGATCTGGAAAAAGGCTTCTGGTGGAGCAACTCCAATCAGGAAATTCAGGGCATTACCGGCGTAGAGCGCTCGCTGTCAGCGATGATCGACGATCCGCAAACCGAAGTGAATCAACTGAATGAAAACGGCATCACCACCATCTTCAACAGCTATGGCTCCGGTTTGCGCCTGTGGGGCAACCGTACCGCCGCCTGGCCGACGGTTACTCATATGCGTAACTTTGAGAACGTGCGCCGTACTGGTGATGTGATTAACGAATCGATTCGCTATTTTAGCCAGCAATACATGGATATGCCGATTAATCAGGCGCTGATCGACGCGCTAACCGAATCGGTGAACACCTGGGGCCGCAAGCTGATTGCCGACGGCGCGTTGTTGGGCTTTGAATGCTGGTACGACCCGGCGCGTAACGAACAGACTGAACTGGCAGCCGGGCATCTGTTGCTGAGCTACAAATTCACCCCGCCGCCGCCGCTGGAACGTCTGACGTTTGAAACCGAAATTACCTCTGAATATTTAGTTTCTCTGGAGAGCAATCGCTAATGGCTGGAAAAATTCAAATTAACCGTATTACCAACGCCAATATTTATCTTGATGGTAATAATCTTTTAGGTCGCGCGAGTGAAATTAAACTGCCTGATATCAGCATGATTATGCAGGAGCATAAAGCGCTGGGGATGGTCGGTAAAATTGAACTGCCTGCCGGTTTTGACAAACTGGAAGGTGAAATTAAATGGAACTCGTTTTACCACGACGTCATGCGTAAAACGGCAAATCCGTGGCAGGCGGTGGCATTGCAGTGCCGCTCCAGCATCGATTGTTATAACTCGCAGGGTAAAGCGGATCAGTTAGCGCTGGTGACGCATATGACCGTAATGTTTAAAAAGAACCCGCTGGGAACGTTTAAACAGAATGAAAACCCGGAATTCAGCAGCGCCTTCGGCTGCACTTATATTAAACAGGTGGTTGACGGTGAAACGCTTCTTGAACTGGATTATCTGGCGAATATTTTCCGCGTAAATGGCGCGGATCAATTAAATGCCTACCGCAATAATATTGGCGGTTAATTACTTCGGGGCTACGGCCCCGAATTTAACACGACGAATAAGGACTATACCATGAACGAAAAATATACCCTGCAGTTCCCGTTTACCTCCGCCGCCGGGGAACGTATCGACGTTCTGCAATTACGTCGCCTGAAGGTAAAAGATATGCGCGCCGCGCGACGCGCCAGCGATAAACCGGAAGAGTGGGATGAGCCGCTGATGGCGGCTATGACCGGGCTGGTAACCGAAGATCTGGCGGAAATGGATCTGCTGGACTATCAGGCATTGCAGAAACGATTTCAGTCCATGCTTAGCATGGCTACAGAACCCACAGCAACTGTGGCAGGCAATGGCGCTGCTGGCGAGGTGGTTTCGCTTTCCGCCCAGTGAAATTGACGCGCTGTCGGTTGACGATTTTACCTGCTGGCTGGACGAAGCCAGCGCGCAAATTAAACACGAATACGACTCGCAGGCTTAATGCCTGCGGGTTTCCTGACCCAAGCCCGGTTCACTCCTTCCCTGTCCTTTTTCCGGCAAGCAGCCTGTTACCGGGCAACTTATACGAGACACTATTTTGGCCAACGACATTATTACCCAGCTTCAGGCGCGTAATGAGACGTTGACGCAGGCAATAGCCCGTTACGGCTCACTCAACGCCAGCACGCTGCACACGCTCAGCTTTGAGCAAACAAAAGTCACCCGGCTTACGCAACAGCTCGCTAACTCCGCCCTTCGCCGGGAAGAGAACGATAAACAGCGCGCCGGGTTGCTGGAAAAAACACAAACGTTCGCCGGACAGCTCGGCAAGCTCCTGAACGTTGAGACTCCCGACTGGAAGCTGCCTTACGAATTTCAGGGCAACATGGTCGATATGGCGGCGAAGGGCGGCATGGATAACACCGCGCGGGACGCCCTGAGCCTGAATATCCGCGACTGGAGCCTTGATTTCAATCAAGATCAAAAAGATCTGCAAAGCACCGCCGCCACGATGATCGAAGGCGGCGTCAGCGCATTGCAGGATCTTAGCCGCTACATGCCCGATATCGCCAAAGCCGCGACCGCCTCCCGCGACAGCGCGCAAAGCTGGGCGCAGGCGGCTCTGGCCACTCGCGACAAACTGAACATCGCCCCTGACGACTTCCGTTTTGCGCAAAATATGCTGTACAGCGTGGCAAAAAGCGGCGGCGGCTCCGTTGCAGAGCAAACCCAGTGGATTAACGCCTTTGCCGGAAAAACCGGCGCTCAGGGGAAAGAAGGCATTGCGGAACTGACCGCAACGATGCAAATCGCCATGAAAAATGCCCCTGACGCAGGCGCGGCGGCAGCGAATTTCGACCATTTCCTGAAATCCGCCTTCTCGAAAGAGACGGACAGTTGGTTTGCCCGCCAGGGCGTGGATCTTCAGGGATCGCTGCTGGAGCATCAGCAAAATGGGATCGGCGTGACGGAAGCGATGACCCACATCGTGCAGATGCAACTGGAGAAAATGAACCCGCAGATCCTCGACACCTTCAGGCAAACCATGAAGATTGAGGATCTTTCCGCGCGCGGCGACGCGCTACAGGCCATGGTGGAGAAATTTAACCTCGGCGCGATGTTCGGCGATGCGCAAACGCGGGATTTTCTCGCCCCGATGCTGGCGAATATGGACGAATATCGCCAGCTAAAAGCCTCCGCAATGCAGGCGGCGGGGCAACATGTTATTGATGATGACTTCGCCGCGAAAATGACATCGCCCGGAGAACAGACCAAAGCGTTACAACTTTCACTTAACGATCTGTGGCTGACCGTCGGCCTGGAACTGATGCCCGCCATTGGCGAACTGGCGCAAAGCATCACGCCGCTGGTGCGGCAGTTCAGCGCCTGGCTGCGGGAAAATCCGGCGCTGGTGCAAGGGGTCGCTAAAGTCGTTAGCGTTATCTGGCTGTTCAACGGGGCGCTGAATATTCTCAGGCTGGGAGCAAACCTCATTGCGTCACCGTTTATTCGCCTGATCGATATCTTCCTGAAGGTCAAAGCCGGTCTGGCGCTGGGCGGCGGCAGTCGCGCGCTGTCGGTTCTGAAATCGTTTGGCAACGGTGCGAAAAGCCTGACGATGCTGCTGGGAAACGGCCTGATAAAAGGGCTACGGCTGGTCGGCCAGACGTTTATCTGGCTGGGTCGGGCGCTGCTGATGAACCCTGTCGGCCTGACTATCACCGCTATCGCAGGCGCCGCCTATTTACTTTATCGCTACTGGGAACCGATTTCCGGTTTCTTTGCCGGAGTCTGGGAGCGCATCAAAACCGCCTTTGACGGAGGCATTGCCGGCGTCACGCGTCTGATTCTCGACTGGTCGCCGCTGGGGTTGTTTTACCGCGCCTTCGCCGGCGTACTGGACTGGTTTGGCATTGAACTCCCCGCCAGTTTCAGCGAATTTGGCGGCAATATTCTCGATAGCCTGATCAACGGCATTCTGAATGCGCTTCCTTTCCTGAGCGGGGCGATTGAGAAGATAAAAGCGCTGATCCCCGACTGGGCGAAAAGCGCGCTGGGCATCAGCGCTGAAATGCCGTCTGTCGCCGCCGCCGTCCCCGGTATTGCCGGAACAATGGTCGCGCAACAGGCCAGCGCGCCGCTGGCATCGGGAGCGAAAGCGGTGACAACCTCGGCCAAAACGATGGCCTCGCCGCAGCCTGTGAAGACGAAAAGCGCCGCCACGCCGCCGACGCCAGCCGCGCTTCCCGGCAAATCCGGCGGGAAACCTTATACGCTGCCCTCCCGCGCGCAAAGCAACGTGCAGGTACACTTTTCCCCGCAGGTTACCGTGCAGGGAAGCGGCGCGAATGCCGCCAAAGATATCAACAACGTGCTGTCGCTGAGCAAACGCGAGCTGGAGAGAATGATTAACGATGTCATGGCGCAGCAACGGCGCCGGGAGTACGCATAATGTATGCCGTATTAGGCGAAATAGAATTTGACGTCGTCGCTTACTGGGACGAATTTGAAAGTACGATGGGCGTGGATTACACCAGCCATGCCCGTATTGAAGGGAAACCGGGCGTGCAATTTATCGGCGATAAGCTGGACAAAATCACCCTGAAATTCAACTTTCATAGTCAGTATTGCCAGCCGACCACCGAGCTGAACCGTCTGCGGGAAGCGATGACCGCGCACCAGGCGATGGCGCTGGTGTTCGGCAACGGCGATTATCGCGGCTGGTTCGTGATTACCGATCTGACCGCTACCCACCAACACACCGATCCTTACGGTAACGTCATTGCCCAGGGCGGCAGTTTGTCGCTACAGGAGTACACCGGCGATCCGAAGAGCCCGCTGCTGCCTCCGGCCATCACCACCCAGGAACCGAACATTGACGAGATGTTGGATGAGCTTCCCGACGTTAACGATTCCTGGTTCGATGAACTGCTGAGCGTCGTTGAAGAGGGTATGCGTGAAGCCAAAGAGATGATGGATGAGGTGGCCGACGCCATTGATGACATCAAAAAAACGATCGCCCAGGCGAAAGAACTGGTGAAGGAAGCCAAAGCGCTGAAAGAAAAATGCGGCGATATCGTCGATTCGCTGAAAAAAACCATGAGTTCGATAGACGCGCTGTTCCAGCAGCCGCTGGATTTGCAAACGCTGGCCGGGCTGCCGAAAGCGCTGGCGGCGAAAATGCAGGAACTGATCGACAGCCTGCCGGGGATCCGCGAATGCGCGGGCGATGCCGGCACGCTTATCGAACACGCCGAATCGCTGTTTGACGCTATCACCAGCAGCGTCGCGGAAGCGACTTACGACAGCGCCGCGACGCTGGTCAATCAGGCGCGCGGCACGCTGCAAACAAGCGCTCCTGACGTGAGCCAGCTTGCCGCTGCCGATATTACGAGGAGTCTGTAATGCGCTACCTTGAACATGT
Source organism: Salmonella enterica subsp. enterica serovar Typhimurium str. LT2 (assembly GCF_000006945.2). GTDB lineage: Bacteria > Pseudomonadota > Gammaproteobacteria > Enterobacterales > Enterobacteriaceae > Salmonella > Salmonella enterica. The sequence continues at coordinate 4,429,574 of NC_003197.2, read as the reverse complement.
CACCACCGACGGCGAACGCTGGGATAATCTCGCCTGGCGCTATTACGGCGATGCGCTGGCCTACGAACGCATCATCGCGGCCAATCCGCACGTCGCTATTATGCCGGTTTTACCGTCAGGCGTGCGGCTGATCATCCCGGTTATCAGCGTCACGCAAACGACCCCGGAGCTACCGCCATGGCTGAGATAACGGTATCCGGCGGGGTGTTCGCCACCCTGACGCCCATTTTTACCCTTTGGTACGGACATAAAGAGATCACTTACGACATCGCGCCTTATGTCACCAGCATCAGTTACAGCGACAGTATTAAAAACGAGTCGGATGTCATTGCCATTGCGCTGGAAGATAGCACCGGGCGCTGGGTAAACGAATGGTATCCGGGAAAAGGCGACACGCTGGCGCTGCGCCTGGGCTACCAGGGCGAAGATCTGCTCGATTGCGGAATCTATGTCATTGATAAAATTGATATCAGCGCGCCGCCTTCGACGGTCAATATCGACGGTATCGCCACCTCGGTCAGCAAAGCGCTACGCACCAAAAACAGCCAGGGCTTTGAGGAGACTACGCTTTCCGCCATCGCCAGTCGCATCGCGCAAAAACACGGTTTAACGCTGGCGGGCAAGATTGCGCCGCTGACGATTGATCGGGTCACGCAATATGCCGAAACCGATGTAGCGTTTCTCAAACGGCTGGCGAGTGAATATGGCTATACCGTGAAAGTGACGGCGACGGAGCTGATCTTTTCGCATCTGCCGACGCTGCGCTGTCTGGCGCCGGTGAAGACGCTCAGGCGGACGGATGTTTCGCACTACACGTTCAAAGATACCATCAACCGGATCTACAAAAACGCCACCGTGCAGCATCAAAATAGCAAGCAAAAAGAACTGGTTATTTATACCCATGATAGCCAGGAAAAGACCTCGGCGCGCGGTGCGGCGACCAGCGCCGATACCCTGAAGATCAACAGTCGCGCTCCGGATACCGGCGCGGCGCAGGCTAAAGCCAATGCCGCGCTGGACAGCCACAACGAATACCAGCAGACCGGCACGCTCAGCTTGATGGGCTGCCCGCAGTTGACGGCGGGCAACAAGATAGAACTGAGCGATTTTGGCGTACTTTCCGGGCAGTGGCTGATTGATAAATCCATGCACAAACTCACGCGCAGCGGCGGCTACACTACCGAAATCGACATTTCACGCGGACCGGCAACCAGCCAGTAAGGAGGCAATATGAAAGGCGTTACCCGCCAGACGGGTATTATCAGCGATATTGATGAGGCGGTCGTGCGCGTCAGAGTCACTCTACCGGAGTGCGATAACCTGCGCAGTAACTGGCTTGCGGTGCTGCAACGCAACACGCAGGACAACAAAGATTACTGGTTGCCGGATATTGGCGAACAGGTGGAAGTTTCGCTCGACGACAACGGCGAGGATGGGGTGGTGCTGGGCGCGGTCTACTCCAGCGTGGATACCGCGCCGCTGGCCTCGCGCGACAAGCGCTACGTGCAGTTTTCCGACGGCGCGGCCTTTGAATATGACCGTGCGTTACACCAGCTCACCGTCAACGGCGGCATAGAAAAAATCGTCATTGAAGTGAAGGAACATACGCAGCTTACTTCACCGCAAGTAGAGGTCAGGGCGCAGCACGTCACGGTGATATCAGAAACCGTAGACGTGGCGGCCACCTCCGTGGGCGTCAAGGCGGTAGATGTCAACGTGGAAGCGCCCCATACGGGCATTAAAGCGCTGAATGTCACCGTCGATGCGCCGCTCAGCACCTTTACCGGCGACGTTACCGTGATGAAAAAACTCACCTGGCTTGGCGGTATGGCAGGCAGCGGCGGCGTCGGAAACAGCGCGGTGATTACGGGCAACGTGAATGTCCTCGGCAACGTTAACGCCAGCGGCACGCTGATGGACAACGGCGGCAACTCTAACCACCACTCTCACTAACCTGCAAATTGCTGCTGGATGGTGGCTTCGCCTTATCCAGCCTGCAAAAGGTGCATAAACACCGGCCCGGTAAGCGCAGAAGCGCCACCGGGCAAATTGCTGGAGGATATTTATTTTCAGCGCAACGTGATTAGTCCCTTTTCGCGCGCTATTTCCGATGAAAATGTAATCACTTTGCGCTGCAAATATTGCATATATGTATATTGGAAAACTAGCGTTATTTTTTACTTTAACTTCGCCCTGTTTACATAAAATCTGCTGTTCAGGAATGATCCTCTCAGTTTTGTCTGGTAGACTTCGCTGAATTACAACTTCTTGATTGCTATAATGATAAAATTATTTATAAAGTACGTTTCGATAGGCGTACTTAATACTGCTTTGCATTGGGCTATCTTTGCCCTTTGCGTCTATGGATTTCAAACAAGTCAGGCTTTGGCAAACGTAGCGGGCTTTGCTGTCGCTGTCAGTTTTAGTTTTTTCGCTAACGCCCGGTTTACCTTTGGAGCCAGCGTATCAACCGGACGTTATTTGCTGTACGTCGGTTTTATGGGCGTGCTGAGCGCCGTCGTGGGATGGACAGGCGACAAGTGTGCTATGCCTCCCATTTTTACGCTCATTGTATTTTCCGCAATTAGCCTTATTTGCGGATTTTTATATTCCAGATTCATTGTTTTCAGGAATGAGAAATGAAAATTTCATTAGTGGTTCCCGTCTTTAATGAAGAGGACGCGATCCCTATTTTCTATAAAACGGTCAGAGAATACAGTTCACTTAAACCTTATAACGTTGAGATTATCTTCGTTAATGATGGGAGTCACGATGCGACTGAATCAATCATCAGCGCATTAGCTGTTGCCGATCCTCTTGTTGTTCCGATCTCATTTACCCGCAATTTTGGTAAAGAACCTGCACTTTTTGCCGGATTAGATCACGCGACCGGAGATGTGGTGATCCCTATCGATGTTGATTTACAAGATCCCATCGAAGTAATCCCACATTTGATCAATAAATGGCAGGCTGGTGCAGAAATGGTGCTGGCTAAGCGTATCGATCGTTCAACGGATGGCCACCTGAAGCGTAAAAGCGCTGAGTGGTTCTACAGGCTGCATAACAAAATCAGTACGCCAAAGATTGAAGAGAATGTCGGTGATTTTCGATTGATGTCGCGCGAGATTGTAGAAAATATCAAGCTATTACCAGAACGTAACCTTTTCATGAAAGGTATACTTTCATGGGTTGGAGGTCAAACAGATGTGGTCGAATATGCCCGTGCTGAACGTGTCGCAGGTAACTCAAAATTTAATGGCTGGAAACTCTGGAACCTGGCGCTGGAGGGGATTACAAGTTTTTCTACTTTCCCTTTGCGTATCTGGATGTATATAGGAGTGAGCGTTTCTGCCCTCTCCCTGATATATGCCATGTGGATGATCATTGATAAATTGATGTGGGGAAACCCTGTTCCTGGTTATCCTTCGCTTATGACCGCGATTCTCTTCTTAGGCGGCATCCAGCTTATCGGCATAGGCATCATGGGTGAATATATCGGACGCGTTTACACGGAGGTGAAGCAAAGACCCCGCTATATCGTGAAAAACAAAAAAACAATGATGGAATAATGAACACTATGCTCAAGATATTACCGAAAACGGCGATGATACTACTGGCTTTTTTGGCCATTTTTCTTATTGAATGGTATACCCCTATTCACTCTGATGATTACCGCTATTACCTTTTAGGAATTTCGCCGGAATCACATTTTCATCATTATATGACATGGAGTGGCAGGATTATAGCTGATTACACCAGCGCACTCATCCTGTATACACGTTCTCAACTCGTGTATTCCATCAGCGCAGCCGTTTCGACACTGGTATTTTGTTATTTCATTGTGAAGACACCCTCAGGTACATTACGCTGGAATAAATCCGACTACTTATTATTCCCACTAATATTCTTCACTTACTGGATTTCGAACCCGAATTTGGGTCAAACCACTTTCTGGATCGTTGGTGCTGCGAATTATTTGTGGACGAATCTGTTCGTTGTTGCATGGCTGTTCTTCTTTTACACCATAACAATAAAAAACAGTAAAGCGATCAGCCCGTGGGTTGCATTACTAAGCTTTATGGCAGGCTGTTCCAATGAAAGCGTCTCACCTTTCGTCTCGCTTATTTCTGTTCTGGCCATTGCATACGAGTTATGGCAAAACAAATCTGTTTCGCGCAATAAGATAGTTTATAGTCTCTGTGCAATCGCAGGTTCATGCGTATTGATACTTTCTCCGGGCAATTTCATCCGCGCCAGCGGCAAAGAATTCTGGTATGGAAGGCCGATTTTTGAACGTATTTTCATTCACTTAACAGAACGCGTTCATAACCATCTGGCGCTGATCTGGATAGCTTATGTTGTTTTGTTATTGCTGGTCTTACTGGTCATATTCAATAAGCAGATTCGCGCCAAAATTGATAAAACGTCCCTTATCTGCGCTGCGTTAGTCGTATGTATAGGTATTGGCACTTCCTTAATCATGTTCGCGTCGCCGTCCTACCCCGATCGGGTTATGAACGGTACGTTTATGTTTTTCCTTTTAGCTATCTCCTTCATCGCTTACGCCCTGTTGAAAAGCGGCGTTAAGGCTGGAGTCGTCGGCGTAACTGCCGTGACTGTTCTCTGTGGTATCGTATTCCTTTGGTCCTATTCATTGATGCTTAACGGTTATAAAAAAACGGCCGGACAGGAAATCGTAAGACAAAAAATCATTACTAAAGAAATAGCGGCAGGTAAACAGAAGTTTATCATCCCTGACTATTATTTCGTCAAGTTGCAAAATAGCGGTGGTCATTTTGGTTTATTCCATGATCCTGCTGTTTACGGCGAGTATTATCATGTACAAGCTATTTTCAAAAAGAAAGTCAATTTTGATTATTCTGTAATCGCTAATGGAGCGAAGCACAGCCTTTCCAATGAAACGACGGCTTATAGCAACACCCGCGGGGATTTCGCTATTATCAGCCGGGAGCAGCTAACGGGTTCGATCACACTCTCGGTTAATGGACGGCAGAAAACGATTCCAGTTGAGAAAATGAAGCACGCAGAAATCAATGATGAATTCTGGTACTACGCTTCTGTAGACAAAGGTGAAATTACAGCAATTTCATTTTAACTTTACGTAAAACGCGATCTTCGCCATTTAACAAAATGTGCATCAACACAGGCCCGGTAAGCGCAGAAGCGCCACCGGGCAAAACACATTCTGACCCCGCCATCAATTATTTCCTTAAAGCGCTTTAATATCTCTCCCCCCGCCGGAAGGCGAAAATAGCCTCATGAACACGAAAACACGACCCTCGACCCTGCACTGGCAACCTGCCTTGCAACGTCCTGAAGAATACGTCTGCGGGCTGGATGATATTCATCAGGCAATACACATCATTCTGCGCACGCCGCGCGGCAGCGATCCCCACAGGCCGCTTTTTGGCAGCAATCTGTGGCGCTACATCGATTACCCGATCGAGCGGGCCATTCCGCACGTTGTTCGCGAATCGGTGGAAGCGATTCGCATGTGGGAACCTCGCTGCCGGTTGCTGAAGGTGACGCCGACGATTGACGGCGAACACCTGACGTTACGCGTGCAATGGCGCGCCGCAGACGGCGTAATTAACTCAACGGAGGTGTTATGGCGATAGCCGAACCCGACTTTATTGACCGCGACCCCGCGCAAATCACCAGCGAGATGATTGCGCAATATGAAGAAGCCAGCGGTAAAAAACTCTACCCGGCGCAGGCTGAGCGGCTGCTCATTGACCTGTTTGCTTATCGTGAAAACCTTGTCCGCATCGCCATCCAGGAGGCAGCGAAGCAAAACCTGGTCGCGTATTCCCGTGCGCCGATGCTGGATTATTTAGGCGAGCTGGTTGGCGTTCACCGTCTGCCCGCTCAGGCGGCAAAAACCACGCTGCAGTTTTCTGTTACTCAAGCGGCTAAAAGTAACCTGGTGATTCCACAGGGTACCCGCGCCAGCGCGTCGGATAGCGTGATGTTCGCCACCGACGAAGATGTTCTGTTGCCTGCGGGCAGCCTGAGCGTTGCGGTAACTGCAACCTGTGTAGTGACCGGTGAACCCGGCAACAACTGGCAGCCTGCGCAAATCAGCGCGCTGGTAGACCGCGTGGGCAATTACGATATCAGCGTCACCAATCTGACGGCCTCAAGTGGCGGCTGCGGCGAAGAGAACGACGACGCGCTACGTAAACGCATCCAGCTAGCGCCGGAAAGTTTCAGCAACGCGGGCAGCTATGGCGCCTATCGCTTCCATACGCTCTCGGTCAGCCAGTCGATTATCGACGTGGCGGTACTGGGGCCGGATGAAGGGCTGGCGGAAGGCTGCGTGGAACTCTATCCGCTGACCCTGAACGGTCTGCCGGGGCCGGAGCTTCTTGCCCAGATCGAACGGGAGGTGAGCAAAGAGAAAAAGCGCCCGCTAACCGATAAGGTGAGCGCTAAATGTTCTCCGCGCGTGGCTTATCAGATCAGCGCCCGGCTGACGCTGTTTACCACCGCCGATCAGGAGACGACGCTTGCCGCCGCGCGTGAAGCGATTAATACATGGACGCGCTCGCGCCAGACCCGGCTGGGCCAGGACATTGTGCCAAACCAGATAATTAAAGTGCTACAAGTGGATGGCGTTTACGACGTCGCGCTGGATATGCCCGCGAAAAAGGTATTGCAGGCGCACGAATGGGCGGAATGTACGGCTATTGACGTGACGATTGCCGGAGTCAGCGATGGATAAACTGCTTCTGCCGCCGCCGCTGGCCAGCGACGAACGTTTCTCAATTCTGGCGAACATTGCCGCCGAACGTTTCGCGCAAATCGACCTGACGGCGTTGCTGGTCTATCTGGTGGATATCGTTGATGCCTCGGCATTGCCCTCGTTGGCCGAACAGTTTCATGTACAGGGGCTCGAAGGCTGGCTATTTGCTGCCAATGAACAGGAGAAACGAGAGTTAATTAAGCAGGCGATTGAACTGCATAAATATAAAGGAACCCCCTGGGCCGTTCGCCGCGTACTGGAAATATTATCCTTACCCGGCACGATTTCCGAATGGTTTGAGTATGGCGGTAAGGCTTATTTCTTCAAGGTTGAAATTAAGCTAATCAACCAGGGCATGGATGAAAATCTGTTTAATAATCTGGTCGATCTTATTCATGAATATAAGAACGTGCGTTCAAAACTGGAAGCGTTAATTGTCTGGATAATTAACCAAAGCGCTATTCCTGTTATTGGCAGCGCGCTTTACGGTGGAGAAATAACGACCGTCTTACCCTTCCAGGTTCTGGAAGTTCAACAAACTAAACCGATCTATTTCGGTACAGGGCAATGGAGCCTTGAAATTACATCTATTTACCCGGAGTAATTATGGATAATGAGTTTTATACCCTCCTGACCGACAGGGGAATGGCGAAAATCGCCAGCGCCCTTGCGGATAAAAAACAGCTACATCTGCAAAAGATGGCGGTTGGCGACGGTGGTGGGCAATATTATGAACCGATCGCCAGCCAGACCAAATTACGCCACGAAGTCTGGCGCGGCGAGATGAATACGCTGACGGTTGCGCCGAATAATCCCAACTGGCTGATTGCCGAACTGGTGCTGCCGGAGGACGTTGGCGGCTGGTATGTGCGTGAAGTGGGCGTGTTCGACGACGAGGGCGAGCTGATCGCCATCGGCAAATTCCCTGAGTCGTACAAACCGCTGCTGCCGGGCGGCTGTGGCAAGCAGGTTTGTATCCGCCTGATTATGGAAGTCTCCAACACCACGGCGGTGACGCTGACGGTCGATCCGAGCATCGTGCTGGCGACGCGCGACTATGTGGATACCCGGCTGGACGAGCATGAACATTCGACAAATCACCCGGATGCGACATTAACGCAGAAAGGCTTTACGCAGCTCAGTAACGCCACCGACAGCGATGACGAAACCAAAGCGGCTACGCCAAAGGCGGTAAAAGCGGCGATGGCGGAAGCGCGTAATCACACGCATACCTGGAACCAGATTACCGGCGTTCCGGACGGTACGCTGACGCAAAAGGGGATTGTTAAGCTTAACAGTGCGACGGACAGCACCAGCACAACGGAAGCGGCAACGCCGAGCGCGGTAAAGGCGGCGATGGATAAGGCGAATGCGGCAGCTCCGGCGAACCATACTCACGTCTGGAACCAGGTTACCGGCGTCCCGGACGGCACGCTGGCGCAAAAAGGGATTGTGAAGCTTAATAACGCCACCGATAGCACCAGCACCACCGAAGCGGCAACGCCCAGTGCGGTCAAGGCGGCGATGGATAAGGCGAGTGCGGCGGCTCCGGCTAGGCATACACACGCTTGGGGGCAGATCACCGGCGCCCCGGACGGTACGCTGACGCAAAAAGGGATCGTGAAGCTTAATAACGCCACCGACAGCACCAGTACGACGGAGGCGGCGACGCCGAGCGCGGTAAAGGCGGCGTATGACAAGGCGAGCGCAGCGGCTCCGGCTAATCATTCCCATTATCAGTTTTTTACGGCTAACGGTACGTTTACGGTACCTGATGGGGTGACTCAGGTCTTTGTGGAAATGTTAGGAGGCGGTGGAGGTGGTGGAGGTGGAGGGCATACGAGTAATACAGATGGTCTTCTCTATTGTTCAGGTGGTAATGCTGGCAAAAGTGGAGAGCCAGAGATTGCTATTGTCCCCGTTATTGCGGGAAATAATTATCCAGTAACCGTGGGGGCTGGGGGCGCTAGTGGGGCTGGTGGTGTATTACCTAATAGCAACCCTACTGGAAACGTGGTGCAAGTAGGACAGGCTGGGAATTCTGGGATCAACGGTGGAAACTCAATTTTTATAGATGTTGTCGCCAACGGGGGGGCAGGAGGAGCGGGAGGCATTGTTCAGTCAAGAATACCTTTAAGCGGTTTTAACCAGTTGGACTCTATATCAGGTGGTAATGCTGAAACTACTTTCTTTGGGAAAGGAGGAACTGGCGCAGTTTTATCTAACGGAAGCAATGCGAGTGGCTACGGAGCTGGAGGTGGTGGTGGAGCGTCGGTTAACAGCTTAAATATAGCCTTATCAGGATACGCTGGTGGACGCGGTTCTAGCGGTTTTGTAAAAATCTCATGGTGAATATATGACTCAATATGCATATTACCATCCGGCAACCTTTGAGGTTATAGACTGGATTGATACTTCTTCATTAAACGTAGTGTTACCTGACTCAGTAATTTCTATAGATGATGAGCAGTGGCGACTAAGAGATAAAAATTGTTGGGTGTGCCTTAACCCTCTTGAATTTATTACTACACCGCCACCCGGAAAATTTTACCGATTACAGGGAAACGAGTGGGTATATGACGAAGCGTTATTTGTCTCAGCACTTGAAAGTGTAAAAGCACAAGTTATACAGGCAATCAAAGCTCACCGTGATGATGTTACCGCCGATTATATCGTTATCGACGGCAACCATTTCCACAGCGATGCTAACAGCCGTATTCAGCAAATGTCACTCACCAGAATGGGTCAGGCACAGCAGATTCCGGCAGGGTTAATGTGGCAGGCCAAAAATAACGGTTTGATTGAACTGACCAACGACATCGCCGCGCAGTTTGAAACCGTCACTATGGATCACGATATGCGCCTGTTTGCCAACGCGCAGCGGCATATTGCGGCGGTGGAGGCGCTGGAGGATATCGAAGCGGTGCTGGATTACGACTACTCCACAGGCTGGCAACCATGAGTCAAACCACCGTCTGGCTCGCCTGCTATAAGGGGCGATCGGAGCATCGCGGCATCGCCAGGTTTGCCGACTGGCTCACGCGCAAAGTCACGCGCGGTATCTACTCTCACTGTGAACTGGCGGTGGCGCACGGCGGTAATGAATACCTCTGCTACTCCGCGTCGTTTCGCGATCGCGGCGTGCGGGGAAAGATAATACCGTTACCGGACGATAAGTGGGATAAGCTACCGTTAAAGGCCACGTTGCCGGAAGTGGAAGTCTTTTTCCGCAAACATAACGGCAAACGCTATGACTGGCAGGGCGCGCTCGGTATCGCGCTGTATAACCGGGAGCGCAAAGATAGACTGTTTTGCAGCGAGTTTTGCGCTGAATTTCTCGGACTAAACGATAGCTGGCGCTACTCCCCCAGCCACCTTTATGCCTTAGTCAGTAGCTGGCAATACGATTGTTGAATCTCTCGCCGGGTATAAAGCCCGGCGGTGTTGAATTAAAATAATACCCTTTATTATTTGTTAGCATCAAATGTTCAGTTTGCATAGCAAATGAAGTATTATAAAAAACCATCTTATAGTATTTTTACCAATTGATACGTGAACCCCCTACGATAATAACACTTATTTAACAAGATAGCTTTCTTCATTGGAGGAAGAAAAAATCAAACTCTTACATTGCTTATTATTTTCCATATCTAAAAAAGGAAATGGATTACGGGAATACTGGCGACATGAGATTATTCGCAGTAATGAATTTTTATTATATCGATTACTTATGCAGGCCAATAACAATCGCCGTCGTAATTTTTTTATTTTGGTGGCGTCTGGCAAATGAGATGTATATCTATGGTTCAAAAAAACAGAAAAAAACTGGATTATGGATTAATCGCAAGCTAAATTCCAAATTTGGAATTGATATAGAGCTGGGAGCAGTAAAAAGGGGAAATAAGATCACTCCCATCCCAACTCTTATTTTATATATCCCCATGAAAATATAAAAGACAAAACAATCATTAAAACATTTATCAACTTACATTACATATATTAATAACATTATAAACAAATAAATTACATTCACATCTTGAATGTAATAAAACTTCGATAACCATATGAACACTAATTTTGTTGCAATATAAAGCACATTAAATATAGTGGAACATGGCTAAAATCACCTAATATTCACCGGGGAATATAATGATTATTGTTTCTGTGCTCAGACAAAGCAAAGACTTCACCACAAAACATGCTCAATGGTTACATAAGCAGCTCAAAGGTTATGATTCTGTTTGTTTAACAGATGCGCTAAAGATAAAAGGGGTAAATACAGCGCCTCTTTTGTATGATTGGCCAGGATGGTGGGCAAAACTAGAACTTTTCAATCCACTGCATCCTGTTCTTGGTAATGAGGATATTCTCTATATTGATATAGATAGCGTTATTGTGGGAGATATTACTCCTCTGACAACTATGAAAAAAATAACATTACTTAATGACTTTTCTCAGCATGGTGCTTCAGTTGCGCCAGCAACAGGTATTATGTTTATTCCTGCACCCGCAAAAAAAAATGTGTGGGATGAATTTATGAAAAATCCTGAAAAGGAAATCAATGCCATAAGAACCCCACCCTATCATGGCGATCAAGGATTTATCGGCAGAATATGTCAAGATGCTGAAAGATGGCAAAACATCTTACCCGGAAGAATTATTAGTTACAAAGCTAATATAGCAACACCAAAAATGATTGGTTTTAACCCTGAACTATACGATGGGACAGGTAATGGAAAATTACCTGACGGAGCAAGCATAGTCTGTTTTCATGGTTCCCCTCGCCCCTGGAACACAGCATTGCCCTGGGTGCCTTACTTTAGTTTAAAAAACACAATCCAAAGCAAAGTGAAACAATATAAGTTATCACTGCGTTAAAGCTTCCTTCTCTTCAATGCCGGCGCTTTTCTTTACGCCACCAGAACCTCTATATATTTCTAATACGGTAGCGTAAGCGCCATCGGGCGATACGTTGCCGGATGGCGACGCAGGCGCGTCATCCAGCCTGCCACGTGCCCACACTGGATCATGAGCGTAATTTGTTTGAATAATCTTCCTTCACGCGATAAACAATAACTATGGTCTGGCTCGATCCTGACCCGTTGATAACAAACACAACATACTTGCAAGGAAAACAACATGCTCGCCGTCATTACCCGGCTGTTCCCGTTATGGGCGCTGCTGCTCTCTCTCACTGCGTATTACACACCATCCACCTTTACTCCTGTTGGGCCGTGGGTCGCGACACTACTGATGTTGATTATGTTCGGTATGGGGGTCCATCTTAACGTTGACGACTTTAAACGCGTGCTCTCCCGACCAGCCCCTGTCGCCGCAGGGATATTCCTGCACTATCTGGTAATGCCGCTCGCGGCATGGCTGCTGGCGTTGCTGTTTAAGATGCCGCCAGATCTGTCCGCCGGGATGGTACTGGTCGGTAGCGTAGCCAGCGGCACCGCCTCTAACGTAATGATCTATCTGGCGAAGGGAGACGTCGCGCTCTCAGTCACCATTTCATCGGTCTCCACGCTGGTCGGCGTGGTCGCCACACCACTACTCACGCGCCTGTACGTCGATGCCCATATTCAAGTCGACGTGATGGGTATGCTGCTGAGCATTCTACAGATTGTGGTCATTCCAATCACGCTGGGGTTGGTGATTCACCATCTGTTTCCGCGCGTAGTGAAAGTGGTAAAACCTTATCTGCCAGCATTCTCGATGGTGTGCATTTTGGCAATCATCAGCGCGGTGGTCGCGGGTTCAGCTTCACATATCGCCTCCGTCGGCTTTATGGTGATCATCGCGGTGATCCTGCATAACACCCTTGGCCTGCTTGGCGGCTACTGGGGTGGACGTCTGTTCGGTTTTGATGAGTCAACCTGTCGAACGCTGGCGATCGAAGTCGGGATGCAGAACTCTGGTCTTGCTGCTGCATTGGGTAAAATCTACTTTGGCCCGCTCGCAGCGCTGCCTGGCGCGCTGTTCTCAGTGTGGCACAACCTTTCAGGGTCACTACTGGCTGGTTACTGGTCCGGGAAACCGATTGTTGAAAAATCGGGCGAAACGGCAAAGGTAAATTAAAATATTGCCGGGTGGCGCAAGCTTACCCGGCTTACACGCTATCCGCCCGTTGCGTATTGCCGTAGACTAAATGCATCGGCTAACTGAGGGCACCCGTATGGCACTCCCCCGCATTACCCAAAAAGAGATGACCGAGCGCGAACAGCGCGAACTGAAAACGTTGCTGGACCGCGCCCGTATTGCACACGGTCGTCCGCTGACCAATTCTGAGACCAACAGCGTAAAAAAGGAGTACATCGATAAGCTGATGGCGCTGCGTGAGGCTGAAGCGAAAAAAGCCCGCCAGTTGAAGAAGAAGCAGGCGTATAAACCCGATACGGAAGCGTCATTCTCCTGGTCGGCGAATACGCCGACGCGCGGCAGACGTTAACGTCCTTTCTTCTTTCGTCCCGGCGAGGTAAAGCGCTTACCGCTTGATGTCGGGCGCGCTTTCTCATTGCTTTTTTCGATCGCCACGACCGGTCGCTTAATACCCGTGGTCTTCGGCTTCGCTTTGGCCTTTGGTTTGGCTTCGGAAGAGGAACGCTCAATCAATTTAAACAGATCGATCAGCTCATCGTCCGTCAGATCGCGCCACTCGCCCAGCGGAATCCCGCTCAGGCTGACGTTCATAATGCGCGTACGCTCCAGTTTCGTCACTTCATAACCAAAGTATTCACACATACGACGGATCTGACGGTTTAATCCCTGCACCAGGGTAATGCGAAAGACAAACGGCGCCTCTTTTTTCACCTTACATTTTTTGGTGACGGTACCCAGAATCGGCACGCCAGCGCCCATACCACGAATAAACTCGTCGGTAATCGGTTTATCCACCGTCACCAGATACTCTTTTTCGTGATCGTTACCGGCACGCAGAATCTTATTGACCAGATCGCCGTGGTTAGTCAGAAATATCAGCCCCTGCGAGTCTTTATCCAGACGACCAATCGGGAAGATACGTTTGCTGTGGTTCACAAAATCGACAATATTGTCGCGTTCGCCGTCTTCAGTGGTACTGACAATGCCAACCGGTTTATTCAGCGCAATCAGCACTAAATCATCCGCTTCTCGCGGCTCAATCAACCGACCATTTACTTTAACAATATCCCCTGCGACTACCTGATCGCCAATGGCGGCGCGTTTGCCGTTGATAAAGACATTGCCCTGTTCGATAAAACGGTCCGCCTCGCGACGCGAACAGATGCCGCTTTCACTGATATATTTATTAAGCCGGGTAGATGTGTCGGTCAGCATATTTACTCTCTGAGAAATTTTTCTACATAAACGTCGGGAATGTGACTTACCACATCAAATCGTCGGGAACTTTAAAATCGGCATACGGATCATCTTCGTCCTGCTCTTCCTGACTCAGCGCACTGTTTACGACAATACTGTCCGCATCTCGTTGTGCGATTTTATCGGCGACGCTCGCGGGAATAATCGCATATTCACATTCACCGCTGTTATTGATAACCAGACGCGCAATCGCGAGACGCCCATTAATCAGTTGCGTCTGAGTGAGCTTATCCACGTCTATTTTTTTGATGACGTTATTATCGGTGAAGTTAAAACCAATATCGCCTTTAGATACATTGATTCTATTCATTTCAATAAGTTGCTTAACCTGAGCTTTAAACTCTTTCGCTAAAACCGCTTGTTTTTGCTGTTCACTGAGTTGTTTATCACGCTCAAGTTGCGCCTTTTTATTTTCTTCCACCGCCTCTCTGGCCTCACGAGCCTGAACGCGTGATTTTTTAGCCGTGCGCTGGACTTTGGCCATTTTTTTGCTGGTCACTAATCCCGCTTGTAGCAGTTGCTCTTGTAAGGTCAGTTTTGCCATTTTCGTCTCTAAACGTGTTAAATAATTTTGCGGATTATACCTGTAATTTTTCAGGCGATACCAGATGGCAGATCTGGCCTGTCGTCACTTTTAGCGACCGCGCTTTGCCTGTGACACGCGTAACATCATGAGCCATATCAGTAAGACATTAAATGGATAATGGTAGCATTATTACGTTTTGACATTTCCTGATGAGGTGGAGAAGTAATGGAACTGCTTTTATTAAGTAACTCGACGCTGCCGGGTAAGGCCTGGCTGGAACACGCTCTGCCGCTGATAGCGAATCAATTGAACGGTCGACGCTCAGCCGTGTTTATTCCGTTTGCCGGCGTCACGCAAACATGGGACGAGTACACGGATAAAACCGCAGAGGTGCTTGCGCCATTAGGGGTAAACGTCACAGGGATTCATCGTGTCGCCGATCCGCTTGCGGCGATTGAGAAAGCGGAAATCATTATTGTCGGCGGCGGAAATACCTTCCAGCTACTGAAAGAATCGCGTGAACGCGGGCTGCTGGCGCCGATGGCGGACAGGGTAAAACGCGGCGCGCTGTATATCGGCTGGAGCGCGGGCGCCAACCTTGCCTGCCCGACTATCCGCACGACCAACGATATGCCGATCGTCGATCCAAACGGTTTCGACGCGCTGGATCTGTTCCCGCTGCAAATTAATCCTCACTTCACTAACGCCTTGCCGGAAGGTCATAAGGGCGAGACCCGCGAGCAGCGTATTCGCGAACTGCTGGTGGTCGCGCCGGAACTGACAGTGATTGGTTTGCCGGAAGGTAACTGGATTCAGGTGAGCAACGGCCAGGCGGTTCTCGGCGGCCCGAATACCACCTGGGTGTTTAAAGCGGGCGAAGAGGCCGTGGCGCTGGAAGCGGGTCATCGCTTTTAATCCCAGGCCATATTGAATGCCGAATGACGGGCCTACGCGCATGTTCTCCGTAGGCCCCGCCATCCGGCATTTCACTTAATACTCGCCCCGTTCCTCGTCCTGATCCGGCTGTTCCAGTACGCTATAGGCGACCGAACAGAACAGTGAGTTAAGACGCTTCATATCGCCCAGCAGCCCTAAATGGAGCGAGCTGGTTTCAATGCTTTGCACGTTCTGCTGGTGCAGGCGGTCGACATGCGCATGTGAGTATCGGCGATTAAGTATACGGAAGCGATGTTTACTGCGGCGCAACCGACGGGCGCTGGTGACATCGCCGGAGAAAAAGACCGACATCGCCAGTTGCAGATTACTGAGCAGTTGATCGTAAAGCGCATCCAGCTCTTTCAATCCTTCTTCTGAAAATGCCCGACGCGCCGCCAGCGACTTGTCGGCAATCTCACTGCCCATTCGCTCGATAATATCCGACGCCTGTTCGAGGTTCAGGGCCATCTCAATAATCTCCGCCCACCGGCGGGACTCCTCCGCCGCCAGCTCGTCTTTTGGCATTCGCGCCAGATAAAGCTTAATCGCGGTGTAGAGCACGTTAACGTCATCCGCCAGCTTGCGCAGCGCTTTCTCTTCACGCGGCTCGCCGTGCATGACCTTTTTTAGCCCTTCCATCATCTGTTCCATCGCATCGCCAATGCGCAACACCTCGCGGGCAGCATTGGCCAGCGCCAGCGTTGGCGTATCCAGCGCGCTGACATCCAGATGTTTCGGCTTCAGATGGGTATCCAGTTCAGGCTCATCACGAATAATTCGTTTACAAAAACGCGCCATCAGCTCGGCAAATGGCACCATCGCCAGGCAGCGCACCAGGTTATAGAAAACGTGGAAATAGATCACCAGCTCTGATTTCGGTAGCGATAGCTCATCCATCAGATTCGCCAGCGGATGGACAAACGGCAGGATGACCAGGCTGCCGATCAATTTGAACAATAGGCTGCCGAGCGCTACGCGACGCGCGGCAGCATTGGCGGCGCTGTTATTGAGCATCGCCAGCAGCCCCGATCCCAGATTGGCGCCGATGACCAGGCACAACGCCACCGGGAACGATATAATCCCCGCCGCCGTCAGGGTCGCCGTCAGCAACACCGCCGCCAGGCTGGAATAACTGATAATAGCGAACATCGCGCCAATCAGCGCATCCAGCATAATGTCGCCCGTCAGCGACGCGAAAATGACCTGCACGCCATTAGCCTGAGTGATCGGCGTCACCGCCTGCACAATCAGCTCCAGCGCCAGTAGAATCAGGCCAAGCCCGATACCGACGCGACCAAGCTGCCCGGCACGGGACTGCTTACGTCCCAAAAAGAAAATCACGCCAATAAAAATCAGCAGCGGCGACAGCCACGACAAATCAAAGGTGAGAATACGCGCCATTAGCGCAGTACCCACATCAGCGCCCAGCACAATCACCAGAGCTGGCGTCAGGGCGACAAGATCCTGGGCGACAAACGACGTTACCAATAAAGTGGTGGCGTTACTGCTTTGTACCAGCGCGGTAACACCGATACCCGCACAAAAGGCGAGCGGTTTCTTTTCCACGCTGCGGCTGAGGACAGTGCGTAGACGCGCGCCAAACACGCGCATTACGCCAGTACGAACGATATGTGTTCCCCATACCAACAGCGCAACGGCAGAAAGTAGATGGAGCAAAGTTAACACGGCGTCAGGTTCTCCTTATCGTTATACGTTTTCCTGAAGCTCACTTGCGATAAATTGCCTGATGGCGCAAAGCGTTAAGGCCTGCTGGCGTTGCACGCCACCGGGCTTACCATACGTAATACGGTATGCTGGATAAGGCGTTTACGCCGCCATCCGGCAAATTCAGCGTAGAGCCTTCCTTCAGTATAAGGGTTTAATTGTAAGAAAGAGACAAGGCACCCAATGAGTGCCTTGTATGTTGTAAGGAAAAGTGACGATTTTATGAATCAGTCCGCATCGTAACCCAGGTTCGGCGCGAGCCACCGCTCAACATCCTCAACGCTCATTCCTTTACGGAAAGCATAATCTGTCACCTGATCGCGTTGGATCTGCGCTACCGCGAAGTATTTGCTCTCAGGATGGCTGAAGTACCAGCCGGAGACCGACGCGCCTGGCCACATGGCGAAAGATTCGGTGAGCTTCATCCCGGTGTGTTTTTCGACATCCAGTAGCTGCCAGATAGTGCCTTTTTCGGTATGTTCCGGGCAGGCAGGATAACCCGGCGCCGGGCGAATCCCCTGGTAGTTTTCGCGGATTAATTCGTCGTTACTCAGGCTCTCGTTCGGCGCATATCCCCAGTAAACCTTACGTACACGCTCATGCAGATATTCCGCGAACGCTTCCGCCAGACGGTCGGCAATCGCTTTCACCATGATCTTGTTATAGTCGTCGTGTTGCGCTTCGAAGGCGTCCGCCAGCGCATCCTCCTCCAGACCGCCGGTCACCGCGAAAGCACCGATGTAATCCGCTTTGCCGCTCAGTTTCGGCGCGACAAAATCCGCCAGACAGTAGTTGGCAAAACCGACTTTCTCGGTCTGCTGGCGCAGGTGGTGGCTGACCGTCAGAACATGAGTACGGGTTTCGTCGCGATAGATTTCGATGTCGTCACCCACACGGTTCGCCGGGAACAGGCCCACCACGCCACGCGGATTCAACAGTTTCTCGGCGCTCAGTTTATCCAGCATATCATTGGCGTCTTTAAACAGACGCTGCGCCTCAACGCCCACCACCTCATCTTCCAGAATGCGCGGGTATTTGCCGGCCAGCGACCAGGTCATAAAGAACGGCGTCCAGTCGATATAGTTGCGCAGAGTTTCGATGCTGGCTTCCACCTCCTGCACGCCCAGACGGTGGGCTACCGGCGGGGTGTAGCGTTCCCAATCGAATGCCAGATCGTTATCGCGCGCCGCCTCCAGCGTGACCGGCGGCGTGCGCGGTTTTTTGCGGGCGTGCTGAATACGCACGGTTTCGTACTCTTTGCGGGTACGGGCGACAAAGTCATCACGCTGGGTGTCGGAGAGTAGCGCCGCCACCACGCCCACGGTACGCGAAGCATTCTGCACGTAGACCGTCGGACCGCTGTAGTTCTGCTCGATTTTCACCGCCGTATGCGCTTTCGAAGTGGTTGCGCCGCCGATCAGTAGCGGGATAGTAAAGCCCTGACGCTCCATCTCTTTCGCCACGTTGACCATTTCGTCCAGCGACGGGGTAATCAGCCCGGAAAGACCGATCAGATCGGCATTCACTTCACGCGCCGTTCTGAGGATTTTCTCCGCTGGCACCATCACGCCAAGATCGACGATTTCGTAGTTGTTACATTGCAGCACCACGCCAACGATATTTTTACCAATATCGTGCACATCGCCCTTCACGGTGGCGATCACCATCTTGCCGTTGCTGGAGCCTTTTTCTTTGCTGGCTTCAATAAACGGCTCCAGGTAGGCCACCGCTTGTTTCATCACGCGAGCGGATTTCACCACCTGCGGCAGGAACATTTTCCCTTCGCCGAACAGGTCGCCGACCACGTTCATGCCGTCCATCAACGGCCCTTCAATCACCTCAATCGGGCGGGCGGCCTGCTGACGGGCTTCTTCGGTATCCTGTTCGATAAATTCGGTAATGCCTTTCACCAGCGAGTATTCGAGACGCTTTTTCACGTCCCAGCTACGCCATTCCGCCTGCTGGGCGTTGGCAGCTTCGTCGGTTTTGCTGCCGCGGTATTTCTCCGCCAAATCCAGCAAACGCTCAGTGCCGTCATCGCGACGGTTAAGAATGACATCTTCAACCGCATCGCGCAGCTCGGCGGGCAGGTCGTCGTAGATAGCCAGCTGTCCGGCGTTGACGATGCCCATGTCCATACCGTTGCGGATGGCGTAGTAGAGGAATACCGCGTGGATAGCCTCACGTACCGGGTCGTTGCCGCGGAACGAGAAGGACACGTTAGACACGCCGCCGGAGATCAGCGCGTGCGGCAGCTCGCGTTTGATGTCTTCGCAAGCGCCGATAAAGTCCTGCGCGTAGTTGTTGTGCTCTTCAATACCGGTCGCCACGGCGAAGATATTCGGGTCGAAGATGATGTCTTCCGGCGGGAAACCCACCTCTTCGGTGAGAATTTTGTAGGCTCGGCGGCAAATTTCGATTTTACGCGCGCGGGTATCGGCCTGCCCCTGCTCATCAAAGGCCATCACCACCACTGCCGCGCCGTAGCGACGCAGAAGCTTCGCATGATGAATAAAGGCTTCCACGCCCTCTTTCATCGAAATAGAGTTGACGATGCCTTTACCCTGAATGCACTTCAGCCCTTTTTCGATAACCTCCCATTTGGAGGAGTCGATCATGATTGGTACACGGGCAATGTCCGGCTCACCGGCAATCAGGCTGAGGAAACGCACCATCGCCGCTTCGGCGTCGAGCATCCCCTCATCCATATTGATATCAATAATCTGCGCGCCGCTTTCTACCTGCTGACGGGCGACATCCAGCGCTTCGCTGTATTTCTCTTCTTTGATCAGCCGTTTAAATTTGGCCGAGCCGGTGACGTTAGTACGTTCGCCGACGTTCACAAACAGGCTATCGTCGCCAATGTTCAGCGGCTCCAGGCCGGAAAGGCGGCAGGCGACCGGGATATCCGGCAGCTGGCGCGGCAGCAAACCGGCAACGGCGCGGCTCATCGCCGCAATATGCTCCGGCGTGGTGCCGCAGCAGCCGCCAACGATATTCAGGAAGCCCGCTTCCGCCCATTCGCGAATCTGTTTCGCCATGGTGTCGGCGTCGAGGTCATACTCGCCGAAAGCGTTCGGCAGGCCGGCGTTCGGGTGCGCGGTGACGTAGCATTCGGCAATCCGCGACAGTTCCTGGACGTACTGGCGCAGTTCATCTGGCCCCAGTGCGCAGTTAAGGCCAAAAGTGAGCGCCTCGGCGTGGCGCAGCGAGTTATAAAAGGCTTCGGTAGTCTGGCCGGAAAGCGTACGGCCAGAGGCGTCGGTGATGGTGCCGGAAATCATGATCGGCAGGTCAACGCCCAGCGCTTCAAACTCTTCTTTCACCGCAAACACCGCCGCTTTCGCATTCAGGGTGTCAAAAACGGTCTCAATCAGAATCAGATCTGCGCCACCTTCCACCAGCGCTTTGGTGGATTCACGGTAGGCCGCCACCAGCTGATCGAAGGTGATATTACGAAACGCCGGGTCGTTGACGTCCGGCGAAATGGAGGCCGTGCGGTTAGTTGGACCAAGCACGCCCGCAACAAAGCGTGGTTTTTCTGGTGTTCGCGCCGTCCATTCATCGGCGCAGGCGCGCGCCAGTTTGGCCGCCGCATAGTTAATTTCCGCCGACAGGGATTCCATCCGGTAATCCGCCATCGCAATGGTTGTCGAGTTAAAGGTGTTGGTTTCGATGATATCCGCGCCAGCCTCAAAGTAGGCGTTGTGGATAGCGGCGATCACCTCCGGCTTGCTGAGGACCAGCAGGTCATTGTTGCCTTTCAGGTCGCAGGGCCAGTCGGCAAAGCGCTCCCCGCGGAAATCTTCTTCATGTAGACGATAGCTCTGGATCATAGTGCCCATACCGCCGTCCAGCACCAGAATACGTTCATTTAACTGCGCACGCAGTTGTTCAACTTTGCTGCTCACACTCGCTCCCGACAACGCTCCACGTAACGAGCCATACTGGCACAAAGCGTGCTGGCGGAAAAGAGAACAACGGGCAACATGAGACATGTTCAGCTTGCCACCCACTTCTGTCGCTTTGCCGGATGGCGGCGCAAGCGCCTTATCAGTCTACAAATTACTTTGGCGGCTCCCAAAGCGTAGGCCTGATAAGCGCAGCGCTATCGGGCATCCTGTGATGTCACTCATCCGATCAGTTCAGGAACTCTTGCATTATAATTGAATAAAACGAAAATGATTTCCACGATACAGAAAAAGGAGTCTGCCATGGTTGCCCCTGTTCCCGCGAAACGCGGGAGAAAACCTGCCGCTACCACTGCACCCGTAACCGGGCAGGTTCAGTCATTAACTCGCGGTCTGAAGCTGCTGGAGTGGATTGCCGAGTCCAACGGCAGCGTCGCGCTGACCGAACTGGCGCAACAGGCGGGTTTGCCTAATTCCACGACTCACCGTCTACTCACCACCATGCAGCAGCAGGGTTTTGTCCGCCAGGTTGGTGAGCTGGGCCATTGGGCCGTAGGCGCACACGCGTTTATCGTCGGTAGCAGCTTCTTACAGAGCCGTAATCTGCTGGCGATTGTCCATCCGATTTTGCGCAAGCTGATGGAGGACTCCGGCGAAACGGTAAACCTTGCCGTACTCGACCAGAGCGACCATCAGGCTATTATTATCGACCAGGTGCAGTGCACACAATTGATGCGCATGTCCGCCCCTATTGGCGGCAAGCTGCCCATGCACGCCTCTGGCGCGGGCAAGGCGTTTTTATCACAGCTCAGTGAGGAACAGGTTACCAGTCTGCTGCACCGCAAGGGGTTGCACGCTTATACCCATGCGACGCTGGTGTCGCCGCTGCATCTGAAAGATGACCTCGCCCAAACACGCAAGCGCGGCTATTCCTTTGACGACGAAGAACATGCGCTCGGTCTGCGCTGCGTGGCCTCGTGTATTTATGACGAACACCGCGAACCGTTTGCGGCCCTCTCTATTTCCGGCCCCTGCTCACGCATTACCGACGATCGCGTCACCGAACTTG
The DNA here is from genome assembly GCF_000006945.2 of Salmonella enterica subsp. enterica serovar Typhimurium str. LT2. GTDB lineage: Bacteria > Pseudomonadota > Gammaproteobacteria > Enterobacterales > Enterobacteriaceae > Salmonella > Salmonella enterica. The sequence goes on along the minus strand of NC_003197.2, from coordinate 4,407,282 downwards.
GCGCCATGGTGATTAAAGCGGCGAAAGAGGTAACGCTGGCCTATGGTGGAACTCGCTGAAATGAGCAGCCTGAAATTATACTGGCAGGAGAAGTACCCACAGGCCTTCTGTTGGTCTTTCGGTGATTCGCCGGCGCTGGCCGACGAGCTGGCGGCGCTAGTGGTCGCCGGTAAAAAGCGTGGCACCTGTAGCTCGCTGGTTAGCTATCAGAAAGAGCAACCCCCTGTCACGCCCGGGTCATATCACATTGTGCTCAACGGCACAGGCGACGCCGTGTGCGTCATACGCACGCTGGCGCTCAGGCTGATCCGTTTTAACGAGATGAGCGCCGATCTCGCCGCACTGGAAGGCGAAGGCGATCTTAGCCTGGCGTACTGGCAAGCGGCACACCGGGCCTTTTTTGAGCGCGAGGGTAATTGGTCGCCGGAGATGGAACTGGTTTACGAAGAGTTCGCCGTACTTGAGATCGCGCCGTAACGCACGCTAAAGCGCTGTCTACGTCGATAGGCATACACATCTTCTACATGCCCTTCTTTAATACGCGTCTGTAGCGCGCGCCAGTAATCGGCGCGAAACAGGTCGGCATGCATCTCTTCAAACAATGGCCCGATACGCGGATCGGCACACAGCCAGTGGCGAAACTCCTCCGGGAAAACATCACCTGGCGAGACGCTATACCAGGGTTCGCTGGCCAGTTCGTCTTCCGGATAACGCGCTGGCGGAATATCGCGGAAATTCACTTCCGTCATGTAGCAAATTTCATCGTAGTCGTAGAACACCACGCGACCATGACGGGTAACGCCAAAGTTTTTAAACAACATATCGCCGGGGAAAATATTAGCGGCGGCAAGCTGGCGAATCGCATTACCATATTCTTCTATCGCATCGCGCAACTGCTGGCCTTCTACCTGTTCCAGCCAGATATTGAGCGGCACCATGCGACGTTCAATATAGAGATGGCGAATGACGATATGTTCCCCAAGATCGGTAATCTTCTCTGGCGCTTCTTGTCGTAACAGCGCCATCAGCGCCGGATCAATTTGCCGTTTATCCAGCACGAAATTCTCAAACTCCTGGGTATCCGCCATACGACCGACGCGATCATGCTCTTTTACCAGTTGATAACAGGCACGCACATGGGCGGCAGACATCTCTTTCTGCGGGGCGAATTTGTCTTTAATGATTTTAAATACCCGGTCGAAACCTGGCAGGGTAAACACCAGCATCACCATGCCGCGGATGCCAGGCGCCTCAATAAATTTCTCATCGCTTTCAGCCAGATAACATAAATATTCGCGGTAGCTTTCGGTTTTCGCATGTTTCTGGCAGCCAATCGCCATATACAGTTCGGCAGTGGTTTTACCCGGCAGGATTTCACGCAACCACTCAACCAGCGCGGCAGGCAGCGGCGCATACACCATAAAATAAGAGCGGGCAAAACCAAACACAATGCTCGCTTCTGCCGTGGTGGTCAGGCAGGTATCGACAAACAGTTCCCCCTCATCAGTGCGATGAATCGGCAATAAAAACGGCAGCGTACCGTCAGGTGTGGTTAATTTACCTACCAGCCAGGCCGCTTTATTACGGTAAAACAACTCGTTCGCCACCTGGACATGGCAGCGAGGTAGCGCGTCCTCGCCCAGTGTTTCAGTCAGGTGCGCGATAATATAGCGGATATCCCGGCTTTTATTCTGCCAGGGCAGACGCAGCGGTAAGTCACTGAGTATGCGCATCAACAGCGGCTCCCAACCGTGATCGGGAAAGAAGTCTTTGGCCAGCGGGCGCGGGATAGTACGGAAGCGGCGCTCCGGTTGCGAACTGAAAATAAACAACCGCTCGGGTGTTAACGAGCGGTGGTCAAATAACCGGCAATAAACGGAGTTGAAAAAGCTCTCCGCAATCTCGAAGCGCGGGTAATCCGGCAACAGCCGGGTGTAATGCTCTTTAACGCGTAAAAGGAAATCCGCGTCGGTACTTTTGCCATCGGTAATACAGCGCAGTTGCTCCACCACCAGACCCACATGATGATCATAGAGGTGGATACGGCTTTTCATCGCCTGTTGGACGGCGTGCCAGTCGGCCTGTTCAAAACGCTGCTGCGCGCCGGAAGTCACTTCCAGAAATCGACCATACTGCGCGTCAAAGCCTTGCAGGATGGTTTGAGCAATCAGTAATTCCAGGCCACGCGGCATTTTTTTCCCTCATCCGGCACCACGTCATGCCGGATGGCGCGTTCGCTTATCCGGCCTACGCTATCTGTAGGCCCGGTAAGCGCAGCGCCACCGGGCATCAATCAAAACTGCGCTTCTTCGGTGGAACCCGTTAACGCGGTAACGGATGACGCGCCGCCCTGAATAATGGTGGTGACTTTGTCGAAGTAACCAGTACCCACTTCCTGCTGGTGGGAAACAAAGGTGTAGCCATCTTTCGCCGCGGCGAACTCGGGTTGTTGAACCTTCTCAACATAGTGCTTCATGCCCTCGCCCTGCGCGTATGCATGCGCCAGGTCGAACATGTTGAACCACATGCTGTGGATGCCCGCCAGGGTAATAAACTGGTATTTGTAACCCATGTCCGACAACTGCTGCTGGAAGCTGGCAATGGTCTTGTCGTCCAGATTCTTCTGCCAGTTGAAGGATGGTGAACAGTTATAGGCCAGCAGTTTGCCCGGATACTTCGCGTGGATAGCATCGGCAAAACGACGCGCCAGTTCGAGATCCGGCGTAGAGGTTTCGCACCATACCAGATCGGCATACGGGGCATACGCCAGACCGCGGCTGATCGCCTGCTCAATGCCCGCATGGGTGCGGTAGAAACCTTCGCTGGTGCGTTCGCCGGTAATAAAACCGCTGTCATAGGGATCGCAGTCGGAGGTGATCAGATCTGCCGCATCCGCATCGGTACGCGCAATCACCAGCGTCGGGACGCCCATCACATCAGCGGCCAGACGCGCAGCAACCAGTTTCTGAATCGCCTCCTGCGTGGGGACCAGCACCTTGCCGCCCATATGGCCGCATTTCTTCACCGACGCCAGCTGATCTTCGAAGTGAACGGCCGCTGCACCGGCTTCAATCATCGATTTCATCAGTTCGAAGGCATTCAGAACGCCGCCAAAACCGGCTTCCGCATCAGCAACGATCGGCAGGAAGTAATCCACATAGCGCGGATCGTTGGGTTCAATACCGGATGCCCACTGGATCTGATCTGCACGACGAAAAGTGTTGTTGATCCGATCCACTACCGCCGGAACAGAGTTTGCCGGGTACAACGATTGATCCGGATACATGCTGGATGCCAGGTTGGCATCTGCCGCCACCTGCCAGCCTGAAAGATAAATCGCCTCAATACCGGCTTTCGCCTGCTGCAACGCCTGACCGCCGGTCAGCGCGCCAAGGCTGTTGATATAGCCTTTTTTCGCTTCACCGTGCAACAGCCGCCACATTTTCGCGGCGCCGAGCTGCGCCAGCGTGCATTCCGGGTTAACCGAGCCGCGTAATTTCACCACCTCCTCCGCGCTGTACGGGCGGGTGATGCCTTCCCAGCGCGGTTGTGTCCACTCTTTCTGTAATTCTTCGATTTGTTGAGTACGGGTTTTCATGTGCAGATGCTCCATATTGTTATGTGGTGAATTAAGCCAGTAAGCGATAGCCCGGCAGGGTGAGGAAGTCGATTAAGTCATCTGAGGTGGTGATTTGCTCCATCAGACGTGCGGCATCGTCGAAGCGCCCGCTGCTGTAGCGGTGCTCGCCCAGTTCGTCCTGGATTACCCGCATCTCTTCCGCCAACATTTCGCGGAAAAGCGTTTTCGTTACGGGTTTTCCATTGCTCAGTGTTTTCTCATGGTGAATCCACTGCCAGATAGAGGTTCGTGAGATTTCCGCCGTCGCGGCATCCTCCATCAGACCGTAAATCGGTACACAGCCATTGCCGGAGATCCACGCTTCAATGTACTGCACTGCCACGCGAATATTGGCGCGCATTCCCGCTTCTGTGCGTTCGCCTTCACATGGCTCCAGTAACTGTTCAGCGGTAATCGGCGCATCTTCATCACGGGTAATGAACAGCTGATTTTTGTGCTCGCCCAGTACCTCGTTAAAGACGGCCATTGCGGTATCCGCCAACCCAGGATGCGCAATCCACGTGCCGTCGTGGCCGTTGTTCGCTTCCAGCGCTTTATCCGCTTTCACTTTGGCAAGGACCTGATTGTTGCGTTCAACGTCTTTGCTCGGGATAAACGCCGCCATACCGCCCATCGCGAACGCGCCGCGCTTGTGGCAGGTTTTGATCAGCAGGCGCGAGTAGGCGCTCAGAAACGGTTTGTCCATCGTTACCACCTGCCTGTCCGGCAAAACGCGATCCGGGTGATTTTTCAACGTTTTGATATAGCTGAAAATATAATCCCAGCGACCACAGTTGAGACCGACGATATGATCACGCAGCGCATGAAGAATCTCATCCATCTGGAAAACAGCCGGCAGCGTTTCAATCAACAGGGTCGCTTTGATCGTACCGCGCGGCAGGTTAAAGCGGTCTTCGGCGTAGCTGAACACTTCGCTCCACCAGGCTGCCTCCTGCCAGGCTTGCGTTTTCGGCAGGTAAAAATACGGGCCGCTACCTTTAGCGAGCAGCGCTTTATAGTTGTGGAAAAAGTACAGAGCAAAATCAAACAGGCTGCCGGGAATGGCTTCCCCCCGCCAGGTAACATGTTTTTCTGGCAGATGTAGACCACGTACACGACAAATCAATACGGCCGGATCGGGCTTGAGCTGATAGATTTTTCCGGCTTCGTTGGTATAGCTAATGGTGCCGTTCACCGCATCACGCAGGTTGATTTGACCATCAATAACTTTATTCCAGTCCGGCGCCAGCGAGTCTTCAAAATCCGCCATAAACACTTTCACATTTGCGTTCAGGGCATTAATCACCATTTTACGTTCAACCGGCCCGGTAATTTCTACTCGGCGATCCTGTAAATCCGCCGGAATACCACGAATCTGCCAATTACTTTCTCTAATGGAAGTGGTTTCCGAAATAAAATCAGGCAACTTACCGTTATCAATATCCTGCTGTTGCTGGATACGGGCAGCCAGGAGTTTATTGCGTTTTGGCGTAAAACGGGTGACTAACTCCGTCAAAAACTCGACTGCTTCAGCGGTCAGGACTTGCTTTTCCAGCTCGCCTTGCGGCCTGGTAAAGGTTAATTCATCAGTTGTGGTTGCCTGTGGATTCATCATGCAGCTCCTCGTTGTTGATCCAGATACATCCCCAATGCGAACGAAGGATCACTGTGCACTTTTCGTTCAACACAACTAAGACTACTCAATTAAATTTCAAAATCAAAAACAATTTCCATTTTTAATTTAATTATGCATTAACCTATTGATAACAATATAAATTAAATTTAATTACATGATGAGGTGCGTTTCGGAAATAAAAAAGGCACCCGAAGGTGCCTGATTCAACATGCTGAAACGCTTTAGGATCGTCAGAAGCAGAAGATTAATCCAGGGTTGGATTCATGTGACGCAGATCATATGGCGTAATCTGGTAGACATAATAGTTGAGCCAGTTAGTAAACAGTAAATTACCGTGGCTGCGCCAGGTTGCGCGCGGTATGTTTTGCGGATCGTTTTTTGGGAAATAGTTGTACGGAACCTCCGGATTTAACCCGGCCTCAACGTCACGAAAATATTCACCCGCTAACGTATGAGCGTCATATTCAGGATGACCGGTGACAAACGCAATACGTTTATCTTTGCTGGCAAACAGGTACGCATCCCCTTCTTCTGTTTCGGCCAGAATTTCAAGATCCGTATAATCCCGTATCAGCGCCGCCGGGAAATCGGCATAGCGTGAGTGTGGCGCCAGAAACGAATCATCAAAACCACGCGTTAACAGAGCATGTGGATGAAGGATGTGATGTTCATAGACGCCGGAAAGTTTATCTGTACGGGTCTGCTTAGGGATACCATACAGAATATTGAGTGCGGCCTGAACGGCCCAACAGACAAATAGCGTCGAAGTAACGTGATCTTTCGCCCATTCCAGCACCTGCCTAATCTGCGGCCAGTAAGCCACGTCATTAAACTCCACCAGACCCAGCGGCGCTCCGGTCACGATAAGCCCATCAAAGTTCTGATCGCAGATATCGTCGAAGTTACAGTAAAAGTTGTTCAGATGCTCGGCTGGCGTGTTCCTCGACTCGCGGGCATCTATCCGCAGTAGTTGAATATCGACCTGCAATGGCGAGTTCGATAGCAAACGCAGAAACTGATTTTCCGTTTCAATCTTCTTCGGCATCAGGTTAAGGATAAGTACCTTTAGCGGGCGAATTTCCTGACCTGATGCGCGAGAAGTCGTCATGACGAAGACATTCTCCTCACGTAAAAAATTGACGGCGGGTAGCTCGTCCAGCACGCGAATCGGCATAACCTGATAACCTCACGACATACGTTTAAACGTTTAGACATCCAGATAGCTGAAGATACTCAGAAATCAGGCGAATGTCGAGTCTGCAAGTTCAAGGTGAGAAAGTTTCACGACAGCATTTGCATTAGAATAGAAGTAAGCAAAAAAGGAGTGAAGATGATGATTAACATTCGCCGTTCAAGGCATGAGGAAGGGGAAAAACTGATTGCGATCTGGCGTCGCTCAGTCGATGCCACGCACGATTTTCTGTCAAACGCTTATCGGGCCGAACTGGAAGAACTGGTGAGCGATTTTCTGCCAGAAGCGCCACTATGGGTTGCCGTGACCGATCAGGATGAGCCGGTAGGGTTTATGCTGCTTACCGGTGAGCATATGGATGCTCTGTTTATAGATCCGGACGTGCGCGGTCAGGGTATCGGTAAGATGCTGGTTGAACATGCGTTAACACTGGCGCCGGGATTGACAACCAATGTTAACGAGCAAAATACACAAGCTGTTGGATTTTATAAGAAAATGGGATTCAAGGTGACGGGACGTTCGGAGGTCGACGATCTTGGGAAACCGTATCCATTATTGAATTTAATTTATCCGTGAGTAGCGGCGCTGTCTGATAAGTGCATGTAGGCCGGATAAGGCGAAGCGGCCATCCGGCGGTGCAGGTTGCCTGATGGCGCTGCGCTTATCAGGCCTACATTTTTACAGTTACCGCACACGCAAAAAAGCCCGTCCTGACGGACGGGCTTCTTCACTTGTTTGATGCCTGGCAGTTTATGGCGGGCGTCCTGCCCGCCACCCTCCGGGCCGTTGCTGCGCAACGTTCAAATCCGCTCCCGGCGGATTTCTCCTCCTCAGGAGAGTGCTCACCGACAGACCACAGATAAAACAAAAGGCCCAGTCTTTCGACTGAGCCTTTTGCTTAATTTGATGCCTGGCAGTTCCCTACTCTCGCATGGGGAGACCCCACACTACCATCGGCGCTACGGCGTTTCACTTCTGAGTTCGGCATGGGGTCAGGTGGGACCACCGCGCTACGGCCGCCAGGCAAATTCTGTTGCCAGAAACGAATCTTTTACACCGATGCTGCGTTGGCTGCATTCGCAAAGTCAGTCACATACTTCTGTATGCTCCTTCCTTTCCTTCATTTGCCGCCTTGCCTCAGCGTAAAATCTTTCGTTCCCGAAAATCCGGAATCAGTGCTGAAAATCTTCTCTTAACCGCCAAAACATCTTCGGCGTTGTAAGGTTAAGCCTCACGGTTCATTAGTACCGGTTAGCTCAACGCATCGCTGCGCTTACACACCCGGCCTATCAACGTCGTCGTCTTCAACGTTCCTTCAGGAGACTCTAAGTCTCAGGGAGAACTCATCTCGGGGCAAGTTTCGTGCTTAGATGCTTTCAGCACTTATCTCTTCCGCATTTAGCTACCGGGCAGTGCCATTGGCATGACAACCCGAACACCAGTGATGCGTCCACTCCGGTCCTCTCGTACTAGGAGCAGCCCCCCTCAGTTCTCCAGCGCCCACGGCAGATAGGGACCGAACTGTCTCACGACGTTCTAAACCCAGCTCGCGTACCACTTTAAATGGCGAACAGCCATACCCTTGGGACCTACTTCAGCCCCAGGATGTGATGAGCCGACATCGAGGTGCCAAACACCGCCGTCGATATGAACTCTTGGGCGGTATCAGCCTGTTATCCCCGGAGTACCTTTTATCCGTTGAGCGATGGCCCTTCCATTCAGAACCACCGGATCACTATGACCTGCTTTCGCACCTGCTCGCGCCGTCACGCTCGCAGTCAAGCTGGCTTATGCCATTGCACTAACCTCCTGATGTCCGACCAGGATTAGCCAACCTTCGTGCTCCTCCGTTACTCTTTAGGAGGAGACCGCCCCAGTCAAACTACCCACCAGACACTGTCCGCAACCCGGATTACGGGTCCACGTTAGAACATCAAACATTAAAGGGTGGTATTTCAAGGTCGGCTCCATGCAGACTGGCGTCCACACTTCAAAGCCTCCCACCTATCCTACACATCAAGGCTCAATGTTCAGTGTCAAGCTATAGTAAAGGTTCACGGGGTCTTTCCGTCTTGCCGCGGGTACACTGCATCTTCACAGCGAGTTCAATTTCACTGAGTCTCGGGTGGAGACAGCCTGGCCATCATTACGCCATTCGTGCAGGTCGGAACTTACCCGACAAGGAATTTCGCTACCTTAGGACCGTTATAGTTACGGCCGCCGTTTACCGGGGCTTCGATCAGGAGCTTCGCTTGCGCTGACCCCATCAATTAACCTTCCGGCACCGGGCAGGCGTCACACCGTATACGTCCACTTTCGTGTTTGCACAGTGCTGTGTTTTTAATAAACAGTTGCAGCCAGCTGGTATCTTCGACTGACTTCAGCTCCATGAGTAAATCACTTCACCTACGTGTCAGCGTGCCTTCTCCCGAAGTTACGGCACCATTTTGCCTAGTTCCTTCACCCGAGTTCTCTCAAGCGCCTTGGTATTCTCTACCTGACCACCTGTGTCGGTTTGGGGTACGATTTCGTGTTACCTGATGCTTAGAGGCTTTTCCTGGAAGCAGGGCATTTGTTGCTTCAGCACCGTAGTGCCTCGTCGTCACGCCTCAGTGTTAAAGTGAACCGGATTTACCTGGAACACACACCTACACGCTTAAACCGGGACAACCGTCGCCCGGCCAACATAGCCTTCTCCGTCCCCCCTTCGCAGTAACACCAAGTACGGGAATATTAACCCGTTTCCCATCGACTACGCCTTTCGGCCTCGCCTTAGGGGTCGACTCACCCTGCCCCGATTAACGTTGGACAGGAACCCTTGGTCTTCCGGCGAGCGGGCTTTTCACCCGCTTTATCGTTACTTATGTCAGCATTCGCACTTCTGATACCTCCAGCATGCCTCACGACACACCTTCACAGGCTTACAGAACGCTCCCCTACCCAACGAACGTATCCCTAAGCCAACTCGACTTTAATGAACGCTTTGACGTCGCTTCGCTCCGTCAATCGTCAACTCCGTAAAGTTGTCTTGGGTGATACGTTCGCTGCCGCAGCTTCGGTGCATGGTTTAGCCCCGTTACATCTTCCGCGCAGGCCGACTCGACCAGTGAGCTATTACGCTTTCTTTAAATGATGGCTGCTTCTAAGCCAACATCCTGGCTGTCTGGGCCTTCCCACATCGTTTCCCACTTAACCATGACTTTGGGACCTTAGCTGGCGGTCTGGGTTGTTTCCCTCTTCACGACGGACGTTAGCACCCGCCGTGTGTCTCCCGTGATAACATTCTCCGGTATTCGCAGTTTGCATCGGGTTGGTAAGCCGGGATGGCCCCCTAGCCGAAACAGTGCTCTACCCCCGGAGATGAATTCACGAGGCGCTACCTAAATAGCTTTCGGGGAGAACCAGCTATCTCCCGGTTTGATTGGCCTTTCACCCCCAGCCACAGGTCATCCGCTAATTTTTCAACATTAGTCGGTTCGGTCCTCCAGTTAGTGTTACCCAACCTTCAACCTGCCCATGGCTAGATCACCGGGTTTCGGGTCTATACCCTGCAACTTAACGCCCGGTTAAGACTCGGTTTCCCTACGGCTCCCCTATACGGTTAACCTTGCTACAGAATATAAGTCGCTGACCCATTATACAAAAGGTACGCAGTCACACAGGTAAACCTGTGCTCCCACTGCTTGTACGTACACGGTTTCAGGTTCTTTTTCACTCCCCTCGCCGGGGTTCTTTTCGCCTTTCCCTCACGGTACTGGTTCACTATCGGTCAGTCAGGAGTATTTAGCCTTGGAGGATGGTCCCCCCATATTCAGACAGGATACCACGTGTCCCGCCCTACTCATCGAGCTCACAGCACATGCGCTTTTGTGTACGGGGCTGTCACCCTGTATCGCGCACCTTTCCAGACGCTTCCACTAACACACATGCTGATTCAGGCTCTGGGCTCCTCCCCGTTCGCTCGCCGCTACTGGGGGAATCTCGGTTGATTTCTTTTCCTCGGGGTACTTAGATGTTTCAGTTCCCCCGGTTCGCCTCATTAACCTATGGATTCAGTTAATGATAGTGTGACGAATCACACTGGGTTTCCCCATTCGGGTATCGCCGGTTATAACGGTTCATATCACCTTACCGGCGCTTATCGCAGATTAGCACGCCCTTCATCGCCTCTGACTGCCAGGGCATCCACCGTGTACGCTTAGTCGCTTAACCTCACAACCCGAAGATGTTTCTTACGATTCATCATCGTGTTGCGAAAATTTGAGAGACTCACGAACAACTTTCGTTGTTCTGTGTTTCAATTTTCAGCTTGATCCAGATTTTTAAAGAGCAAATATCTCAAACGTGACTCGTAAGTCAGTTTTGAGATATTAAGGCAGGTGACTTTCACTCACAAACCAGCAAGTGGCGTCCCCTGGAGGTTTGACCTCATCAGTTTGAACGCTGGCGTCCCCTAGGGGATTCGAACCCCTGTTACCGCCGTGAAAGGGCGGTGTCCTGGGCCTCTAGACGAAGGGGACACTGAAGTCTCAATCGCAAGACGCCTTGCTATTCACTTTTCATCAGACAATCTGTGTGAGCACTTCAAAGTACGCTTCTTTAAGGTAAGGAGGTGATCCAACCGCAGGTTTCCCCTACGGTTACCTTGTTACGACTTCACCCCAGTCATGAATCACAAAGTGGTAAGCGCCCTCCCGAAGGTTAAGCTACCTACTTCTTTTGCAACCCACTCCCATGGTGTGACGGGCGGTGTGTACAAGGCCCGGGAACGTATTCACCGTGGCATTCTGATCCACGATTACTAGCGATTCCGACTTCATGGAGTCGAGTTGCAGACTCCAATCCGGACTACGACGCACTTTATGAGGTCCGCTTGCTCTCGCGAGGTCGCTTCTCTTTGTATGCGCCATTGTAGCACGTGTGTAGCCCTGGTCGTAAGGGCCATGATGACTTGACGTCATCCCCACCTTCCTCCAGTTTATCACTGGCAGTCTCCTTTGAGTTCCCGACCTAATCGCTGGCAACAAAGGATAAGGGTTGCGCTCGTTGCGGGACTTAACCCAACATTTCACAACACGAGCTGACGACAGCCATGCAGCACCTGTCTCACAGTTCCCGAAGGCACCAATCCATCTCTGGAAAGTTCTGTGGATGTCAAGACCAGGTAAGGTTCTTCGCGTTGCATCGAATTAAACCACATGCTCCACCGCTTGTGCGGGCCCCCGTCAATTCATTTGAGTTTTAACCTTGCGGCCGTACTCCCCAGGCGGTCTACTTAACGCGTTAGCTCCGGAAGCCACGCCTCAAGGGCACAACCTCCAAGTAGACATCGTTTACGGCGTGGACTACCAGGGTATCTAATCCTGTTTGCTCCCCACGCTTTCGCACCTGAGCGTCAGTCTTTGTCCAGGGGGCCGCCTTCGCCACCGGTATTCCTCCAGATCTCTACGCATTTCACCGCTACACCTGGAATTCTACCCCCCTCTACAAGACTCAAGCCTGCCAGTTTCGAATGCAGTTCCCAGGTTGAGCCCGGGGATTTCACATCCGACTTGACAGACCGCCTGCGTGCGCTTTACGCCCAGTAATTCCGATTAACGCTTGCACCCTCCGTATTACCGCGGCTGCTGGCACGGAGTTAGCCGGTGCTTCTTCTGCGGGTAACGTCAATTGCTGCGGTTATTAACCACAACACCTTCCTCCCCGCTGAAAGTACTTTACAACCCGAAGGCCTTCTTCATACACGCGGCATGGCTGCATCAGGCTTGCGCCCATTGTGCAATATTCCCCACTGCTGCCTCCCGTAGGAGTCTGGACCGTGTCTCAGTTCCAGTGTGGCTGGTCATCCTCTCAGACCAGCTAGGGATCGTCGCCTTGGTGAGCCGTTACCTCACCAACTAGCTAATCCCATCTGGGCACATCTGATGGCAAGAGGCCCGAAGGTCCCCCTCTTTGGTCTTGCGACGTTATGCGGTATTAGCCACCGTTTCCAGTAGTTATCCCCCTCCATCAGGCAGTTTCCCAGACATTACTCACCCGTCCGCCACTCGTCAGCGAAGCAGCAAGCTGCTTCCTGTTACCGTTCGACTTGCATGTGTTAGGCCTGCCGCCAGCGTTCAATCTGAGCCATGATCAAACTCTTCAATTTAAAAGTTTGATGCTCAAAGAATTAAACTTCGTAATGAATTACGTGTTCACTCTTGAGACTTGGTATTCATTTTTCGTCTTGCGACGTCAAGAATCCGTATCTTCGAGTGCCCACACAGATTGTCTGATAAATTGTTAAAGAGCAGTGCAACGCGGCTTTCGCTCACCGTTGCGAGGTGGCGTATATTACGCTTTCCTCTTTCAGAGTCAACCCTGAATTTCAGGATTTTTCTCTTCAACCGACCGGCTGTTTGTGTGAAGTGATTCACATCCGCCGTGTCGATGGAGGCGCATTATAGGGAGTTCTCTGCTGACCGCAATAGAAAAATTGCAGAAAAATGACTGTTTGCTGCATTCCCCAGCAAAACCCCTGGTTATACCCATTTACGCACAGACTTATCCACAAAATGCGCGTTCATCTCCTGGATCTTCTCACTCTGCAAATGATCTTTCAGGGATAAAAGCGGGGCCAGAATTTAAAAAGAAAAATTCGCGAGCGTTGCGCAAACGTTTTCGTTACAATGTCGCCGCAAAATGAGAATACCCCATAAGGGGCGTTAGCTGAGTTTTTCACGAAAAATTCAGCTAACGCTCTCTGTAATCGTCAAATCCAGGGGATTTACCATGCAACAACGTCGTCCAGTCCGCCGCGCTCTGCTCAGTGTTTCTGACAAGGCCGGTATCATCGAATTCGCCCAGGCACTTTCCGCACGCGGTGTGGAGCTGCTGTCTACGGGGGGCACCGCCCGCCTGTTAGCAGAAAAAGGCCTGCCGGTGACCGAAGTTTCCGATTACACCGGTTTCCCGGAAATGATGGATGGACGCGTAAAGACCCTGCATCCAAAAGTCCACGGCGGCATCCTCGGTCGTCGCGGCCAGGACGATGCCATTATGGAACAGCACCACATCGCCCCTATCGATATGGTTGTCGTTAACCTGTATCCGTTCGCCGAGACCGTGGCACGCGAAGGCTGCTCGCTGGAAGATGCGGTAGAGAACATTGATATCGGCGGCCCGACCATGGTGCGCTCTGCTGCTAAGAACCATAAAGACGTGGCCATCGTGGTGAAGAGCAGCGACTACGACGCCATTATTAAAGAGATGGATGCTAACGAAGGTTCTCTGACCCTCGACACCCGTTTCGATCTCGCGATTAAAGCCTTCGAACACACCGCCGCCTACGACAGCATGATCGCTAACTACTTCGGCAGCATGGTTCCGGCCTACCACGGTGAAAGCAAAGAAGCCGCCGGTCGCTTCCCGCGTACGCTGAATCTGAACTTCATTAAGAAGCAGGATATGCGCTATGGCGAGAACAGCCACCAGCAGGCAGCCTTCTATATAGAAGAAAATGTGAAAGAAGCGTCCGTTGCCACCGCACAGCAGGTTCAGGGCAAAGCGCTTTCTTACAACAACATCGCTGATACCGACGCGGCGCTGGAGTGTGTGAAAGAGTTCAACGAGCCAGCCTGCGTAATCGTCAAGCACGCTAACCCGTGCGGCGTGGCGGTGAGCACCACTATTCTCGACGCTTACGACCGTGCGTATAAAACCGACCCAACCTCCGCGTTCGGCGGCATTATCGCCTTCAACCGCGAACTGGATGCCGAAACCGCGCAGGCCATTATCTCCCGCCAGTTCGTGGAAGTGATCATCGCCCCGTCCGCAACCGAAGAGGCGCTGAAAATCACCGCCGCCAAACAGAACGTTCGCGTTCTGACCTGCGGTCAGTGGGCACAGCGTGTGCCGGGTCTGGACTTCAAGCGTGTTAACGGCGGCCTGCTGGTTCAGGACAGGGATCTGGGTATGGTGAGCGAAGCTGAACTGCGCGTGGTCTCTAAACGCCAGCCGACCGAGCAGGAGCTGCGCGATGCGCTGTTCTGCTGGAAGGTCGCCAAGTTCGTGAAATCCAACGCCATTGTGTATGCGAAAGAGAACATGACTATCGGTATAGGCGCAGGCCAGATGAGCCGCGTGTACTCCGCGAAAATCGCTGGCATTAAAGCGGCTGACGAAGGTCTGGAAGTGAAAGGTTCCGCGATGGCCTCCGACGCGTTCTTCCCGTTCCGTGACGGTATTGATGCCGCTGCCGCCGTTGGCGTGAGCTGTGTGATCCAGCCTGGCGGTTCTATCCGTGATGACGAAGTGATTGCCGCTGCCGACGAACACGGTATTGCGATGATCTTCACTGACATGCGCCACTTCCGCCATTAATGGAGCGAAACATGAAAGTATTAGTGATTGGTAACGGCGGACGCGAACACGCGCTGGCCTGGAAAGCCGCACAGTCGCCGCTGGTTGATACTGTTTTTGTCGCACCGGGTAACGCCGGTACCGCGCTGGAGCCCGCGTTGCAGAACGTGGCTATCGGCGTCACCGATATTCCGGCGCTGCTGAGCTTTGCCCAGCACGAGAAGATTGACCTGACCATCGTTGGCCCGGAAGCGCCGCTGGTGATTGGCGTGGTCGATGCGTTCCGCGCGGCGGGTCTGAAGATCTTTGGCCCAACCGAAGGGGCCGCCCAACTGGAAGGCTCCAAAGCCTTCACCAAAGATTTCCTCGCTCGTCACCAGATTCCGACGGCGGAATACCAGAATTTCACCGAGATTGAGCCAGCCCTGGCTTATCTGCGTGAGAAAGGCGCGCCGATCGTCATCAAAGCTGACGGTCTGGCTGCCGGTAAAGGCGTTATCGTGGCGATGACGCTGGAAGAAGCCGAAGCCGCCGTTCATGACATGCTGGCAGGCAACGCCTTTGGCGACGCGGGCCACCGTATCGTGATTGAGGAGTTCCTCGACGGCGAAGAGGCAAGCTTTATCGTGATGGTCGACGGCGAGCACGTGCTGCCGATGGCCACCAGCCAGGATCACAAACGCGTAGGCAACGGCGATACCGGCCCGAACACCGGCGGCATGGGGGCTTACTCTCCGGCTCCAGTGGTGACCGATGAAGTCCACCAGCGCACCATGGAACGGATCATCTGGCCAACCGTGAAAGGCATGGCGGCAGAAGGGAATACCTATACCGGCTTCCTGTACGCGGGTCTGATGATCGACAAGCAGGGCAACCCGAAAGTTATCGAGTTCAACTGCCGCTTCGGCGATCCGGAAACCCAGCCGATCATGCTACGCATGAAGTCGGACCTGGTGGATCTTTGCCTGGCCGCCTGCGACGGCAAGCTGGATGAGAAAACCTCCGAGTGGGACGAACGCGCTTCATTAGGCGTGGTGATCGCCGCGGGCGGTTATCCGGGCAGCTACAGCACCGGCGACGAGATCCACGGCCTGCCGCTGGAAGAAGTGGCTGACGGTAAAGTTTTCCACGCGGGCACCAAACTCGCCGATGACGACCGCGTGTTGACCAGCGGCGGCCGCGTACTGTGCGCCACCGCGCTGGGCCACACCGTGGCTGAGGCGCAGAAACGCGCTTACGCCCTGATGACCGACATCCGCTGGGACGGCAGCTTCAGCCGTAACGACATTGGCTGGCGCGCCATTGAGCGTGAGCAAAACTAACGGCTGAGTTTAGCCAGCAGCGTTTTGCGCGTAATGCCCAATTGACGGGCGGCTTCCGTTTTGTTGCCGCCCGTTTTTTCCAGTGCCGCCAGAATCACCTCTTTTTCAACGTCCACCAGCGGTTGGATCTCACCACTGTATTCCGTTTTTATCGGCGTCGCGGCAATAGCGAGAGGCAATTCGCGTTCAGAAATGTATTCTCCCGTCAGCAACACCACCGCCCGCTCGATAGCGTTTTCCAGCTCACGGATATTGCCCGGCCAGTCGTAGTGGATCAGCAGATCCATCGCCTGCGGCGTAAACCCCTTCACCACTTTGCGGTTACGTTCGGC
Organism: Salmonella enterica subsp. enterica serovar Typhimurium str. LT2; assembly: GCF_000006945.2. Lineage (GTDB taxonomy): Bacteria > Pseudomonadota > Gammaproteobacteria > Enterobacterales > Enterobacteriaceae > Salmonella > Salmonella enterica. Next base: position 4,390,841 of record NC_003197.2, on the reverse strand, counting down.
AAAACGCCGCAGAAAATGGTCTGCTAGTAGCGGAATATCTTCCCGACGCTGGCGCAAAGAAGGCATTTCAATCGCCACCACATTCAGGCGGTAATAGAGATCCTGGCGAAAGCGACCGGCACTCACCTCTTCCGCCAGGTCGCGGTGGGTAGCGGCAATTAACCGAACATCCACAGATATCGTCTGGTTACTTCCCACGCGTTGCACTTCGCGCTCCTGAATCGCCCGCAGCAAACGTACCTGCATTAACGGCGAGATATCGCCGATTTCATCAAGAAACAATGTCCCGCCGTCAGCTTCGACAAAGCGTCCCTCCCGACGTTTATCCGCGCCGGTAAACGCGCCTTTTTCGTGTCCGAACAGCTCGGACTCCAGCAGCGATTCATTAAGCGCGGCGCAGTTGAGCGTGACCAGCGGTCTATCGCTCCTGGCGCTACAGGCGTGTAGCGCCCGCGCCACCAGCTCTTTACCCGTGCCGGAGTCTCCGTGAATCAATACCGTGGCGTCTGATGGTGCGACCATCGCGATTTCATTCAGTAAATGTTGCATCGCCGGACTGCTGCCAATCATGCCAAACTGCGCAGCCGACGCCGATGGCAATTCAGCGCCCGTTTCCCGCGTATGCGCCAACGCCTTTTCCAGCGTCTCCTGCAGACGGTCAAAATCCAGCGGTTTAATTAAATAGTCGAGCGCGCCGGCTTTCAACGCCTCTACCGCCGTTTCCACGCTGGAAAATGCCGTCATAATCAAAATCGGAATGGCGGGATTGAGCGCTTTAATCTCCTTCAGCGTGGCGATACCGTCCATCTCCGCCATACGCACATCGCACAGTACCAGATCAAAGACTTTCTCACGCACCTGAGCCAACGCATCATGCCCACTGTAGGCCAGAGCGACGTTATAGCCCCAGCCCCGAAGCAGCGCCTGTAAAATCGTGCAGTGGCTTACATCATCATCCACAACCAGAATATCGATTTTTCCGCGTATCACCCTTGTTAATCCTGTTGTCTCGCTATCACTGGCAACCAGATAGTAAAGACCGCGCCTTTACCCTCAATACTTTTCACCTTAATCGCGCCGCCATGCTGTTCGATGATATTTTGCACCACAGCCAGCCCCAGGCCTGTCCCGTCAGCTTTGGTCGTAAAATAAGGCGTAAAAATCGCCTCCAGCTGATCCGGGGCGATCCCTTTCCCGCTATCGGTAACAGTGATGATAACGCGGTCGGTCCCACTTTCTTTTGCCTCTACGCTAATCGTTCCCTGGCGGCCAATCGCATGAATAGCGTTCAGGTACAGATTCAACAGCACCTGAGTCAGCCTGTCCGGGTCAGCCTGAATACGCTTAAGCGTCTCATTCGCCGTGAATCTCAACTGAATCTCTCTGCTTTGGGCATCCTGACTGACCAGATTCAGGGAGTGAGTAATAATATCATTGAGGTTAACCGTCTGGAGCGTCAGATGCGCGGGCTTTACCAGTTCGAGCAATTCGCTTACCACCCGGTTCAAACGGTCGGCCTCTTTGGCCATCACCTGCGCCAGTTCATGCGACTCGCCGCCGGCAGGCGTGCGCTCGGCAAAGTATTTCGCCAGCCCTTTGATGGACGAGAGCGGGTTACGAATTTCGTGCGCGACGCCCGCCGCCAGATGCCCCATCGCCACCAGCTTTTCTTTACGCTTCATTGCATCAAGCAGTTCTCTGTGCGAGCGCTGATAACGCTGATGCCAAAAAAACGCCAGTAACGTTGCCAACAGCACCGCCGCTAACGCAGACAAAACAATCAGCGTATTACGCCACTCCCTTGCCTGTGTCGCGGCCAGCTCGCTGGCGTCAAAGGCAATAAAAATAGTTTGTTTCGCTGGTTCGTCGTCATTGGCGCTACGCGCCATGCCGTGCCCCCTCATACCGTGACCTCTCATACCGAAAAGCGGCTGGAACTGACGGTAAATTTCCAGCGCAGGCACCGTCTCGCCGTTAGCAGCAACGTCGACACGCCGCCAACGCTCCTGCGGCCCGGGGTTTAGTTGATGCATTTCAGATGGGGAATAGAGCGATTTGCCCACCATGCCAGGGTTGCTATGAGTGATGATTACCCCCTGCGCATCCGTTACGGCGAACCACAACACGCCTGGCTGACCCGCCATCTCTTCCAGCAATGTCTGCTGCTGCGCGTGATGCATCCGCATTCCCATACCTACTCGCGTGCCGGACTCCAGAGCGCGAATGAGTACATTTCCCTTTTCCAGCAGCGTCTGCCTGGCGGCAGCGCTCTCACGGCCATAGTCGCGAATGACCATAATGGAAAATAGCCCCACCAGAATGAAGATCGCCGCAGGTAACAGTCGACTCAACCACGTTGCAGCGGCATCTTTATGTAATCGTATAAAACTCACAGGCTTCCCCGGCTCGTTTTTATTTTCCTTACTTAAGCAGAGATCATGCCATTCTTCGCTCCGCATAACCGCGCGTTGTCGCACACCCTTTCGGATACGGATGGGTAAAAATGACTCGCCAGGCGGGTTATGCGAGTCATTTTTACTCGCTTTTTGCCGCCTGAAGCGGGTTAACTCGCTGCCCGACAAGGAATAGTTACCTGGCACGGAAGATGCAAGAGAGAGGATAAGATGAGCAACAGGAGAACGCAAAATGAAACGGAACAATAAATCAGCTATCGCGCTAATTGCCCTCTCTCTTTTGGCCCTGAGCTCCGGCGCCGCCTTCGCCGGGCATCACTGGGGCAACAATGACGGTATGTGGCAACAGGGAGGTAGCCCGTTAACTACGGAACAGCAGGCGACGGCGCAGAAGATTTATGATGATTACTATACGCAGACCAGCGCGCTGCGCCAGCAACTGATATCCAAACGTTATGAATACAACGCGCTACTGACCGCCAGTTCGCCGGATACTGCGAAAATTAACGCGGTTGCCAAAGAGATGGAGTCATTAGGCCAGAAGTTAGATGAGCAACGCGTGAAACGGGATGTCGCGATGGCGCAGGCTGGCATACCACGCGGCGCAGGAATGGGCTATGGCGGTTGCGGCGGCTATGGCGGCGGTTATCATCGCGGCGGCGGTCACATGGGTATGGGAAACTGGTAAAGCATGTTTGCCGAATGGCGGCTTCGCCATCCGGTATTCCATCAAAAGCTTTTCGCTTGCGGCTGCCAGTGACAAAAATCTGAATTCGCCACCAGCAAAAGTTGCGATCCTTCCGGCGCCTCCAGCCATGCTACGCTCACCTCTACCGATGAGTGGTTCTGGCGGCGCTCAATGTGGCTTATTGCCCAGGAATCCAGATCCGGTTTCAGCGTTTCACCTTCACAGGTGGTTACCGTATGGTCGGCGTGCCAGCGTCCCTGGCGTAGTATGACCCGCCCCAGGCGCAAGGCGTCGCTGGTCTGACGGATTTGTTCGGCGCGATAGCGATACAAGGCAATCTGATCGTTGGAAAGCTGCTGCTTCTGCCCCCCGACTTCACGCTGCATAAAACTGAGTTCGCCATGAGCGTCGAAACGCGCGCGAATATGTTCTGGCGGTTTGCTGTAAATATTGAGTTCAATAAGCGAAAGCGTATCACCCTGCCAACGATATTCGCTGGTCGTCGTGCTGCCGCTATGCCACGGGCTAAAAACAGAAAGCAGATGGACTTCATCGTTCGTATCTTTACGCCAGATACGCACCGCGCCGTGATCGCCGGCAAAGCCGCTGGCAGTAAACGGAGGCGGTGAAGCGTTATGACTGCAGGCAGTCAGCAACAGCGCGCCAGAAAACAGAAACGCGCGACGCCAGACAGACAAAAGGGGCTGATGAGCCCCTTCGATAAAACTGTTCACAGTTATGCGTCTTACTTAACTGCGTCTTTCAGAGCTTTACCAGAAACAAACGCCGGTACGTTAGCGGCGGCGATTTTGATTTCTTTACCGGTCTGTGGGTTACGGCCAGTGCGCTCAGCACGGTGGTTCACTTTGAAGGTACCGAAACCAACCAGTTGTACAGCATCGCCTTCTTTCAGAGACTCAGTAATAGCAGCCAGAGTGGATTCCAGAGCAGCTTTAGCCTGGGTTTTGGACAGTTCTGCTTTGTCTGCAATTACATCAATCAGTTGAGTCTTGTTCATAAGTTATCCTTACAATGTGTTTATCGCTTGCTAAGCATCGAGTGCGACGGAAATGCCAGAAAAGCACTCTCCTGCATACACGCACCGATAGCCACTTTTTTTCGCCTCCCAAATGTAGACCAGACGGGGGGCATAAGGGAAGCCTTATGGCACGACAAATCAGACGTTAAATCACGTTTTCTGGTGTCATTGCTGAAAATTTATACCGATATTGCTCTCGCCAGCCTCGCGCAGGTCTGCCCTGAGCCCTTTTATCAGTTCAATATCACGTTCTTCGCAGTCGGCTAAAAGTCGGAATATTTCCCACTGAATATCCCATTCCTGTTCAACGGCAGGGTTCGTTTTGAGCTCCTCATCGGTCATTTCCCGACCAGCCTGAGTCATTTCCAACATCGCTACCGTAGTAATGGAAGTCTTACTAACCTCAATAGCGTGTTCCAGCGTTTCGCCGCTAAGACGAGAATGCATTAATTCGCTTAATGCGACGCAGGCATCAATCGCCGGGTAAACGCCGTACAAATCATAGTCGTCGGCTGCCGGAATCGCCTCTTCAAACTTCTCCAGTTGGCTATCGAAATTGACCTTCGCATCTTTCACCGTCAGGGTTTCCCAGATCAGATCCAGAATGCGACGGTAGATCTGTCCGTCGCCGAATTCCGTCTGCTTGCAAAACATGGCGTAGTTCGGGTACATGCGCTCGCACAAGCAGGCCATAAAGGTAACGTGCTGCCAGCTTTCCAGCCGCTCCAGACGCAAATGAATCGGGTTTTGTAACATGATGGAATCTCGAATCGGAAATTAGCGGCAGTTTACCTGAATCAGCGCTGAATTTCTTGCCAACGAACAAACGCCGGACGCCCGGAAGCGACGGCATCCGCCCAGCGCGTCGGCTCCGGCAGGCGATACCCTTTCATACAGCGCTGTACCCACGCCAGCGCGCTGTCAGTACTGACCCGGTGCCCTGTCGCGATAAACAGCGGATTACAGCGCGCCTTGCTGCGCCATACCCACGCCAGTTGCTCGCCTTTATCCATTAAGGGGCTAAGTGCGCCAGGTTCGGCGGAAAGTGGTTCAAATTTACCGCATAGCCGTTTTTTCGCCACGCCGATGGTCGGCACGTCCACCAACAGTCCAAAATGACTGGCGACGCCAAGCCGACGCGGATGCGAAATACCGTGACCGTCCACAAACAGCAAATCGGGCTTTTGCGAGAGCTGTTCCCACGCCGCCAGCAGCGCAGGATATTCACGAAAAGAGAGAAAGCCGGGGATATACGGCATGGTGGTGGCAATACGCGCCACCTTGTACTCTACCAGTTCAAGCGACGGATATTTCAGCAATACCATCGCCGCCCGCGTCACCTCGCCGCCCTGCTCAAAACCGACGTCCGCCCCGCCGATAAACGCTGGCGGATCTTTGTCCAACCGATCTTCGCGGCAAACCGATGAAGCAAGTTCTATCTGTTGAGCGCGTAGCGACGCGAGATCCATGCTAACTCCTTAGTTGTGATACTGCGCAGAAAGTCGGTGCACTGCCTCCACAAATGCGCCAGCATGTTCTGGCGGCACATCCTGATGGATGCCATGTCCAAGGTTAAAGACGTGCCCTTCTCCCTGACCGAAACCAGCAAGTATAGTCGCTACTTCGTCTTCGATCCGTGCCGGCGGCGCATACAGCATCGAGGGGTCCATATTGCCCTGCAGCGCCACTTTATGGCCAACGCGACGGCGCGCATCGGCGATATCTGTCGTCCAGTCGAGACCCAGCGCGTCGCAGCCGGTTTCCGCCATCGCCTCCAGCCACTGACCGCCACCTTTAGTGAACAGCGTTACCGGCACCCGGCGACCGTCGTTTTCACGCAGCAGGCCATCGACGATTTTATGCATGTAGTAGAGGGAGAATTGCTGGTAATCGCGGCCAGTCAGCACGCCGCCCCAGGTATCGAAAATCATCACCGACTGCGCACCCGCTTTAATCTGCGCGTTGAGGTACAGCGTGACGCTTTTCGCCAACTTATCCAGCAGCAGATGCAACGCCTGCGGGTCAGCGTACATCATCTTTTTAATCACCGTGAAGGCTTTGCTACTGCCGCCTTCCACCATGTAAGTCGCCAGCGTCCACGGGCTGCCGGAGAAGCCGATCAGAGGAACCTCGCCTTTTAGTTCGCGGCGAATCGTACGCACCGCATTCATCACGTAGCCCAGTTCACCTTCTGGATCCGGAATCGGCAGTTTTTCAACGTCGGCTTTGCAGGTGACAGGGGCTGTAAAGCGCGGGCCTTCCCCAGCTTCAAAATAGAGCCCCAGGCCCATCGCGTCCGGAATCGTCAGGATATCCGAGAAAAGGATCGCCGCATCAAGCGGATAACGGCGCAGCGGCTGTAAAGTGACCTCGCAGGCCAGTTCGGCATTTTTGCACAGCGACATAAAATCGCCCGCCTGAGCGCGAGTGGCTTTGTACTCCGGTAGATAACGGCCCGCCTGGCGCATCATCCACACTGGCGTAACATCAACGGGCTGGCGCAGCAGCGCACGTAGATAACGATCGTTTTTGAGTTCGGTCATTTTTACATTCCTTTAGCGTTGATGCGCCCAGTGTAACATGTCAATCATATTCAGCCCGACACATTGCCACCGTATCTTCGATCAAACGGCGCGCGACGGTGCCCGGTGGCGGTAGTAGCGGCAGATCGTCATAACGGTACCAATTTGCTTCCAACAGTTCTTTCGGGTCGATGACAATCTCGCCGCTGTCATACTCCGCCATAAAAGCGGTCATCAACGACTGCGGGAAAGGCCACGGCTGGGAAGTCACATAGCGCAGATTTTTCACCTTAATCCCGCTCTCCTCCATTACCTCTCGCGCGACCGCCTGTTCTAAGGTTTCGCCGACTTCAACAAACCCGGCCAGCACGGTATGCACGCCGTTGCGGTGGCGAACGTGCTGGGCCAGCAGGATGGAATCCTCACGGCGAATGGCAACAATAATGCAGGGGGCGATTTGCGGGTAGTAACGCTCGCGGCAATGGCTGCACAGCATCGCCCATTCGGTTTTACTCGGGTGCATAGGGTGCCCGCAATAGCCGCAAAATTTATGCGAACGATAAAACTCCGCCAACTGTACGCCACGTCCCGCCAGTTGGAACAACCCGGCCTCCTGATCGATAACCTGGCGAACCGATCCCATATCATGACGTCGATGCTGTAACACCAGCCAAACGGGCTCGCCTTGCCATTCACCTATCCGGAGTGCGCGCTGCCCCACAAGATCGAAATTTGCCGCCAGCCCGTGTGGTAATTCCCCATACGGCAACCATAATTTTTGTTCATGGCTGACGATCCACCAGCCACTCTCTAATTTTTCAATTATACGATCCATAGCTATTGCACTACCTTTGCTTCACTGGCATGTTGTTAACATTATTTTTACATTCATGGCGAGCAGCCTTTATCTAACTTGCGGAGACAATCATGCTAAACCAGCTGGAAAACCTGACGGAGCGCGTTGGCGGAAGCAACAAACTGGTCGATCGCTGGCTGGATGTACGTAAGCACCTGCTCGTGGCTTACTACAATCTGGTTGGCATTAAGCCTGGCAAAGAATCGTACATGCGGCTGAATGAAAAAGCGCTGGATGATTTTTGTCAGAGCCTGGTCGATTACCTTTCCGCCGGGCACTTCAGTATTTATGAACGTATTCTCCATAAATTGGAAGGAAACGGTCAGCTTTTACATGCGGCAAAAATCTGGCCGCTGCTGGAAGATAATACGCAGCGCATTATGGATTATTACGACACCAGCCTGGAAACTGCCATCGATCACGATAATTGTCTCGAATTTCAACAAGCTCTGTCAGATATCGGCGAAGCGCTGGAAGCCCGCTTTGTGCTGGAAGACAAGCTGATTATGCTGGTGTTTGACGCGATGCACGACGGCGCCAGAGTCAAACGTCCCGCTTGAGTTCTGCGCGAGTAACGGGTAGTTTACTTCAGCCCCCTCTTCGGAGGGGCGGTTATCTTGTCGGAGTGCTAATTTTCCACAAAAGCGTTCGTGATGCGTCAAGGCGGCAAGTCGGTGAATCTCCAGGAGCTTACATAAGTAAGTGACTGGAGTGAGCGGACGAAGCCAACGAAGAGGCAGCGCGAAGGATGAAGTGGAAAAGGCTGAGACCGTTAATTCGGGATCCGCGGAACCTGATCAGGTTAATACCTGCGAAGGGAACAAGAGTAATTCTGCTTTATGCTGCTGCCTTTACGGGCGGCGCACATCCATTACTCCATCCGTCGTCTGACAAGCCACGTCCTTAATTTTTTGGAATGAGCTATGTCTACAACAACGTTAACCCGCCGCGAGCAGCGCGCTAAAGCCCAGCATTTTATCGATACGCTGGAAGGCACCGCGTTTCCCAACTCGAAACGCATCTACGTGACCGGTTCGCAGCATGATATTCGCGTACCGATGCGCGAAATTCAACTTAGCCCCACGCTCATCGGCGGCAGTAAAGACAACCCGCAGTTTGAAGAGAACGAAGCCGTACCGGTATACGACACCTCCGGCCCCTATGGCGATCCTGAGGTGGCGATTAACGTCCAGCAGGGTCTGGCGAAACTGCGCCAGCCATGGATTGACGCACGTAACGATAGCGAAGAATTAGACGACCGTAGCTCGGCTTATACCAGAGAACGTCTGGCCGACGATGGCCTGGACGATCTGCGTTTTACCGGCCTGCTGACGCCAAAACGCGCTAAAGCGGGCAAGCGCGTCACCCAGTTACACTACGCCCGCAAGGGGATCGTCACTCCCGAAATGGAGTTCATCGCCATCCGTGAAAATATGGGCCGTGAGCGCATTCGCAGTGAAGTGCTGCGCCACCAGCATCCGGGGATGAACTTTGGCGCGCGCCTGCCGGAAAACATTACGCCGGAATTCGTGCGTGATGAAGTCGCCGCGGGCCGCGCGATTATTCCCGCCAACATCAACCACCCGGAATCGGAGCCGATGATTATCGGCCGCAACTTCCTGGTCAAAGTGAATGCCAACATCGGTAACTCGGCGGTCACCTCCTCCATCGAAGAAGAGGTGGAAAAACTGGTGTGGTCAACCCGCTGGGGCGCGGACACGGTGATGGACCTCTCCACCGGTCGCTATATTCATGAAACCCGCGAATGGATCCTGCGTAACAGCCCGGTACCGATCGGCACCGTCCCGATCTACCAGGCGCTGGAGAAGGTCAACGGGATCGCCGAAGATCTTACCTGGGAAGCGTTCCGCGACACGCTACTGGAGCAGGCTGAACAGGGCGTCGACTACTTCACCATTCACGCGGGCGTGCTGCTGCGCTACGTGCCAATGACCGCCAAACGCCTGACCGGGATTGTCTCACGCGGCGGTTCCATCATGGCAAAGTGGTGTCTCTCCCATCACAAAGAGAACTTCCTGTTCGAACATTTCCGCGAGATTTGTGAAATTTGCGCCGCCTACGACGTCTCCTTGTCGCTGGGCGACGGCCTGCGCCCCGGCTCCATTCAGGATGCCAACGACGAAGCGCAGTTCTCCGAGCTGCATACGCTGGGCGAATTGACCAAAATCGCCTGGGAATACGACGTGCAGGTGATGATTGAAGGCCCGGGCCACGTACCCATGCATATGATCCAGCGCAACATGACCGAAGAGCTGGAGAGCTGCCATGAAGCACCGTTCTACACCTTAGGGCCATTGACCACCGATATCGCGCCGGGCTATGACCACTTCACCTCCGGGATCGGTGCCGCGATGATCGGCTGGTTTGGCTGCGCGATGCTGTGTTATGTGACGCCGAAAGAACACCTCGGCCTGCCGAACAAAGAAGATGTGAAGCAGGGGCTAATCACCTACAAAATCGCCGCCCACGCCGCGGATTTAGCCAAAGGACATCCGGGCGCGCAGATCCGCGATAACGCCATGTCGAAAGCGCGCTTTGAATTCCGCTGGGAAGATCAGTTTAACCTCGCGCTCGACCCGTTCACCGCCCGCGCTTATCACGATGAAACCCTGCCGCAGGAGTCCGGCAAGGTTGCCCACTTCTGCTCCATGTGCGGGCCGAAGTTCTGCTCGATGAAAATCAGCCAGGAGGTCCGCGACTACGCCGCCGCACAAACTATTGAAATCGGCATGGCGGATATGTCAGAGGACTTCCGCGCCAAAGGCGGCGAAATTTATCTCAAGCGGGAGGAAGCCTGATGTATCAGCCTGATTTCCCCACCGTGCCGTTCCGCCTCGGGCTTTACCCGGTGGTGGACAGCGTTGAATGGATTGAGCGTTTACTGGAGTCGGGCGTGCGCACGATCCAGTTGCGTATCAAAGATAAACGCGATGAAGAGGTGGAAGCCGACGTTATCGCCGCCATCGCGCTGGGGCGTCGTTATAACGCCCGGCTGTTTATCAACGATTACTGGCGTCTGGCAATTAAGCACCGCGCTTACGGCGTGCATCTGGGCCAGGAAGACCTTGAAACCACCGACCTGAAAGCGATTCAAGCGGCGGGCTTACGCCTGGGCGTATCGACCCACGATGATATGGAGATAGACGTCGCGCTCGCCGCTAAGCCTTCTTATATCGCGCTGGGTCATGTCTTCCCCACGCAAACCAAGCAGATGCCTTCCGCCCCGCAGGGGCTGGCGCAGCTGGCCAGTCATATTGAACGACTGGCGGATTACCCGACCGTGGCAATTGGCGGCATCAGCCTTGAACGCGCTCCGGCGGTACTGGCGACCGGCGTCGGCAGCATTGCCGTGGTCAGCGCTATTACTCAGGCCGCAGACTGGCGTGAAGCCACTGCAGAGCTGCTGGCAATCGCAGGAGTCGGCGATGAATGACCATGATTTTATGCGTTATAGCCGCCAGATCCTGCTCGGCGATATCGCGATTGAAGGCCAGCAAAAGTTGCTCAATAGCCATGTATTGATTGTCGGCTTAGGCGGATTGGGTTCGCCTGCCGCGCTGTATCTGGCGGGAGCAGGCATCGGCAAACTAACGCTGGTAGACGATGACGATGTTCACTTGAGCAATCTCCAGCGGCAAATTCTGTTCACCACCGACGATATCGCCCACCCGAAGGCGCAGGCGGCAAAACTACGGCTGGCGCAGCTCAACCCCGGTAGCAAGCTGATCGTATTGCAACAACGTCTGACTGGCGATGTGCTTAAAAACGCGGTAGCACACGCCGACGTAGTGCTCGACTGTACCGATAACATGGCGACGCGCCAGGAGATTAACGCCGCCTGTGTGGCGCTCAACACTCCGTTAATTTCCGCCAGCGCCGTCGGCTTTGGCGGCCAGCTAATGGTCCTCACACCACCGTGGGAACAAGGCTGTTACCGCTGCCTGTGGCCGGACGATGTCGAGCCTGAACGCAACTGCCGTACCGCCGGTATCGTCGGACCGGTTGTTGGCGTGATGGGCACCTTGCAGGCGCTGGAGGCAATCAAATTACTCAGCGGTATTGAGACGCCCAGCGGAGAGCTACGCCTGTTTGACGGCAAAACCAGCCAGTGGCGCAGCCTGGCGCTGCGTCATGCCAGCGGCTGTCCGGTCTGCGGAGGGCAACATGCAGATTCAGTTCAATGATGAACCGATGCAGTGCGCCGCAGGGCAAACCGTCAGTGAGCTGCTCACGCAACTCAATCAGCTTAAACCGGGCGCGGCGCTGGCGCTCAATCAGCAGATCCTGCCGCGCGAGCAGTGGCAGCAGCAAATCGTGCAGGAAGGCGACCAGATCCTGTTTTTTCAGGTTATTGCAGGGGGTTGATATGTTACGTATTGCCGACAAAACGTTTGATTCACATCTGTTCACCGGTACCGGGAAGTTTGCCTCATCGCAACTGATGGTCGAGGCAATTCGCGCCTCCGGCAGCCAGTTGGTGACACTGGCGATGAAGCGCGTGGATTTACGTCAGCACAACGACGCTATCCTGGCGCCGCTGATTGAAGCGGGCGTCACGCTGCTGCCCAATACCTCCGGGGCGAAAACCGCCGAAGAGGCAATCTTCGCCGCCCAACTGGCGCGCGAAGCGCTGGGAACCCACTGGCTGAAATTAGAAATCCATCCGGACGCCCGCTGGCTGCTGCCGGATCCGATCGAAACGCTAAAAGCCGCCGAGGCGCTGGTGAAGCAGGGTTTTGTGGTGCTGCCCTACTGCGGCGCGGATCCGGTGTTGTGCAAGCGGCTGGAAGAGGTCGGCTGCGCGGCGGTGATGCCGCTCGGCGCGCCTATCGGTTCGAATCAGGGGCTGGAAACCAAAGCGATGCTGGAGATTATTATCCAGCAGTCCACCGTGCCGGTGGTGGTTGATGCGGGCATTGGAGTGCCCAGCCATGCGGCGCAGGCGCTGGAAATGGGCGCTGATGCGGTGCTGGTCAACACGGCGATTGCCGTGGCGGACGATCCGGTAATGATGGCAACCGCTTTCCGCCTGGCTGTAGAAGCGGGAGTACTGGCGCGTCAGGCGGTGCCGGGTAATCGTAGCACCTACGCCAACGCCACCAGCCCGCTCACCGGATTTCTGGAGGCGTTAGCATGAAAACCTTCACCGACCGTTGGCGGCAACTGGAGTGGGACGATATTCGCCTGCGCATCAATGGTAAAACCGCCGCTGACGTGGAACGTGCGCTGAACGCCGCGCATCTTAGCCGGGATGATTTGATGGCACTGCTCTCCCCCGCCGCCGCCGATTATCTGGAACCGATAGCGCAGCGGGCGCAAAGGCTGACCCGACAACGCTTTGGCAACACCGTCAGTTTCTACGTGCCGCTTTATCTCTCAAACCTCTGTGCCAACGACTGTACCTACTGCGGTTTTTCGATGAGCAACCGCATTAAGCGTAAAACGCTGGATGAGGTGGATATTCAAAGGGAATGCGATGCTATCCGTAAACTGGGCTTTGAGCATCTGCTGTTAGTCACCGGCGAACATCAGGCCAAAGTCGGCATGGACTATTTTCGCCGTCATTTACCCACCATCCGCCGTCAATTTTCCTCTTTACAGATGGAAGTCCAGCCCTTGTCGCAAGAAAACTATGCGGAGCTCAAAACACTGGGGATCGATGGCGTGATGGTTTATCAGGAGACTTATCATGAGGCAATCTATGCACAGCATCACCTGAAGGGAAAGAAACAGGACTTTTTCTGGCGGCTGGAAACGCCGGATCGGTTAGGCCGGGCAGGTATCGACAAAATCGGTCTTGGCGCGCTAATTGGTCTGTCGGACAACTGGCGGGTGGATTGCTATATGGTGGCGGAGCATCTGTTGTGGATGCAGAAACACTACTGGCAGAGTCGCTATTCTGTTTCCTTCCCGCGTCTGCGTCCGTGTACTGGCGGTGTGGAACCCGCATCTGTGATGGATGAAAAGCAACTGGTGCAAACGATTTGCGCTTTCCGGTTATTGGCGCCGGAAATTGAATTATCACTCTCCACCCGCGAATCGCCGTGGTTTCGAGACCATGTGATTCCTCTGGCAATCAACAACGTCAGCGCCTTCTCAAAAACGCAGCCCGGCGGCTACGCTGACGATCATCCGGAACTGGAGCAGTTTTCTCCCCACGATGCCCGTCGGCCTGAAACAGTAGCAAGCGCGTTAAGCGCGCAAGGATTGCAGCCCGTCTGGAAAGACTGGGACAGTTGGCTGGGGCGCGCTTCGCAAACGCGGTGAACCCGTATGTAAACGCATTAGTATTTCACGAACGAGTACGTAATGCGAAAAACGGGAGATTGTTATCGACCTCCCGTTTTTTTATTTTGTCATCGTCAGCAACGGAAGCTGACCAAGGCAAAGTATCCCTTCCTCATTATTGCCCAGCCTTCACCCCTTCATCAGTAACTGACGACCGGGGGCTGGCCACTGGATTATCGAAATAGCGGTGAACTTGAAGTTTTCGGGCAGCGTTCCTGACTGTAATTTCGCTGGCGGCCCCTCTTCCAACCGTGTCTGCTGATCGTTTTTGTCCATAAAATGATGCCCCAGAACAACGGGAATCAGGGGCGAACCCATCAGGGAAAAATGTGTTGCGGCCGGACGCCGATGGTAACGTTACTTGATGGAAAACGCATCTGGGCTGACAAAAATTTAAGCCAGATGTAATCTGACAGATATCTGTATAAATAAAATTGTTATTTAATAACCAATTAAATTATTTAAGCTCTTCTTACTCCCATATTTCACAAGGAATGCCGTATATCTCCGTTCTGAACAGCACTGCGATTTTAAAGTGGCGTTGTAGTAGAGAAAACTGAGCAACAAATATTTTTCGCCGAAACTTGATAGTTTATGCCAATATTTTATGTATTCAATAGCATGATTATTGCCATTTCCGCTACTGCACATGCCTCGCCCATGAACTTTGCGTAAACTGACTGGTATTCATTATAATGTTATCATGCTTAAACTCAATAAAATCGCAAAAAGAATTATAATCTTCATTTAAAGAATAATTAAAATGTTTTCTAATTCCATTACATACACCATCAGAATAGGGATCAGCATCAAATTTAGTATGCATTATTTCTAATCCAGCAAGTAAAGCCGGGTGGTTATTGCGATCAACAGCTATTATCCCGTTTTCCATAGAAGCACGGCCATCTATCCTTTCTACATGAACAGCGATTCCATCCGGAATATATATACCCCCCAGTTTTTCCGTGATAATCATATCAGCATCAAGATATATACACCCACTATTTGTTGATAAATCATAACACCCAACCTTATCCGCCTCCAAAAATAACTGACCAGCCTTTAACATAGCCATATTCCTGTAAAAATCAAACCATCCATGGCCTTTATCCAGTAAGTAAGATTTAATTAATGAATCATTACCCTCTTGAATATCACTCAATTCTTTTTTCAATAGCTGCAGTAAATGACAATCCCTTTTTTCTTCTGGCATGGACTCTTGCTTAGAAATATTTTCCATATAAATTTCTGATAATTTTTTATCGTACATACTAAAGTCAATATCATTTCTATATATGACTTTTATGTTTTCATAGTCATACTCAAGTTTTGAAAAAGCATCCTTTTGTCCCGGAAAAAAATCACCATCTACAAAAATACCTATAAGACGTTCTTTTTCAATTGTTGCTGCTTTAATGATATTGTTAAGGTAGGGGTTTTTCTCTGTGTTAATTATAGGTATATCATTTTTCCCAAAGCGAGCAGGATTCCGCTCAAACCACTGGAAAAGAAGAGGGGTTTTCTCATCTAAAAAGCACAAGGGATAATCTTTTCCATTAAAACTTGTAAACTGAATGTCCCTGTTGGTAACAGTTTTAACCAATTCATTTTTTGAAAGCGCGGGAACATATCTATTTAATGGTGGGATCATAACAATTAAATGCTCCATACTTACTTCATTACATATTTTACATGATGATTATTAGCACATGTTTTTTAGCGTTGCAATCGCTGTCAGCTAAAAGATGCTAAACTAAGCATTAACCGGAGGATACATAAATACCCTACCAGTGAGCAATTAAATAAATAATTTATTAACTTTACTTTTATTCCAGAAATGGCATCATATTTATAATTCCTGTAATAAGAGCAAACAAAGACCTTAATGGAATTAAATCCTTCATTTAATAATTTAAAATGTCCCGCGTAAACAATCAATAAAACAGGTTTATCATTTAATGTATGAACAGCAGGTATTTTATAATGGCGAGCCAATAGACTTTAATAACTTAGATTTATGGGATAAATTTAAAGTCACATTTGGAATCAATGTTACAGAAAAAAACAAACCCAATGATAAAAAATTTCAATTTTGAGTATTGTGGATTCTCTACTTTTATTACGCCGGTTGATGGCGTTGGCGGGATTTTAGTAAAGTGGCTCTCAAACAAACATAATGTAATTGTCCCAACGCCTTATACATTCGGTCAAGACCCCATTCCTGGCGTCAATCTTTATCGTAATACAAAAGCAAAATTTGTTATGGCTAACGGTGGTAATAGTCTTCCCTGTGCGATGGCAAAATATAATACAAAAACTGGACAATTTATTCATATAACCAGTGATAATGATTTTTCACCAATAATACGAGAAACAAGAGTCATGAAAAAATAATTCATTTATTCATTAATATTTATAATTACAGATAAAACCAAGAGCCAGCATGGCATTGAAAAATAAAATACGGCTTTTTTATCCGCGCTGGTTTTGACTCGATGAAGAATAGCGGTGGCGACAATAATAATAAGACAATAAATAAATATAAGTAATGATTTATGGTGAAGTATATATAACGATAGAAACAATAAAAAAGCGGACAGAACGTTTGAAATGGTTATCTTTTTTGTAAATACTAAAAGACTAAACATTAAATAGATTAATGAAATAATCGCTGGCATTTTCTTTCCTTGTAGGCAAGCGACCCGGAATTCGGTATCCAGCATGAAGCTGGTGGAGGGATAAATACCCCTCCACCATTTAACGATTACTCGTTATCAGAACCGCCCAGACCTGCGTTCAGCAGTTCTGCCAGGCTTGCAGATGCATCTTCCGCAGTGACCTGCGGTGTTGCTGGCTGCTCGCCCGCGGCGCGACGGCGCATACGATCCTGGTGGTACGCATAACCGGTACCCGCCGGGATCAGACGCCCCACGATAACGTTCTCTTTCAGGCCGCGCAGTTCGTCGCGTTTACCCGCAACGGCTGCTTCGGTCAGGACACGCGTGGTCTCCTGGAACGATGCGGCAGAGATGAACGATTCGGTTGCCAGAGACGCTTTGGTGATACCCAGCAGATCGCGGGAGAAGGTAGCCCCCACTTTGCCGTTCGCTTCCAGCTCGCGGTTAGCGATCTTGACGCGGGAATATTCAACCTGTTCGCCTTCCAGGAAGTCGGAACTACCGGCGCTTTCGATGGTCGCTTTACGCAGCATCTGACGAACGATAACTTCGATGTGTTTATCGTTAATCTTAACGCCCTGCAGACGGTATACATCCTGGACTTCGTTAACGATGTAACGCGTCACAGCATGAACACCACGCAGACGCAGAATATCGTGCGGCGCTTCCGGACCGTCGGAAATCACATCACCACGTTCTACACGTTCCCCTTCGAACACGTTGAGCTGACGCCATTTCGGAATCATCTCTTCGTACGGATCGCTACCATCAACCGGCGTAATCACCAGACGACGTTTGCCTTTGGTTTCTTTACCGAAGGAAACGATACCTGCGATTTCCGCCAGAATGGCCGGTTCTTTCGGACGACGCGCTTCGAACAGGTCCGCAACGCGCGGCAGACCACCGGTGATATCCTTGGTACCGCCGGATTCCTGAGGAATACGCGCCAGGGTGTCACCAGAACTGATCTGTACGCCATCTTCCAGCTGTACAATCGCTTTACCCGGCAGGAAGTACTGCGCAGGCATATCGGTACCCGGGATCAGAACGTCATTACCCTGAGCATCAACGATTTTCAGCGCCGGACGCAGATCTTTACCACCGGTAGTACGTTCAGCCGAATCCAGAACCACCAGCGAAGACAAACCGGTCAGTTCGTCGGTCTGACGCGTAATGGTCTGACCGTCGATCATGTCAGTGAAGCGGATGAAACCACTCACTTCGGTGATAACCGGCATGGTGTGCGGGTCCCAGTTTGCCACGGTTTCGCCGCCGGCAACCTGCTCGCCATCACCTTTCGCCATGACAGCGCCATAAGGCACTTTATAGCTCTCTTTGGTACGACCGAATTCGTCGATCAGCTTCAGTTCGGTGTTACGAGAAGTGATAACCAGTTTACCGCTGGAGTTCACAACCGACTTCACGTTGCTGAGCTTGATGCTACCTTTGTTCTTAACCTGGATGCTGGATTCAGCAGCCGCACGCGATGCCGCACCACCGATGTGGAACGTACGCATCGTCAGCTGTGTACCCGGTTCACCGATGGACTGTGCCGCGATAACGCCGATAGCTTCACCTTTGTTGATGATGTGGCCACGCGCCAGGTCACGGCCATAGCAGTGCGCACATACACCAAAGTCGGTGTCGCAGGATACAACAGAACGCACTTTAACGGCGTCAACGGAGTTTGCTTCCAGCAGGTCACACCACTGTTCGTGCAGCAGCGTGTTGCGTGGAACCAGAATGTCCGCGGTACCCGGTTTCAGCACATCTTCCGCCGTCACACGACCCAGAACGCGGTCACGCAGCGGCTCTTTCACGTCGCCACCCTCGATAACCGGGGTCATCAGGATACCTTCGTGCGTACCACAGTCATCTTCGGTCACTACCAGATCCTGCGCGACGTCAACCAGACGACGAGTCAGGTAACCGGAGTTCGCGGTTTTCAGTGCGGTATCCGCCAGACCTTTACGCGCACCGTGGGTGGAGATGAAGTACTGGAGTACGTTCAGACCTTCACGGAAGTTCGCGGTGATTGGCGTTTCGATGATGGAGCCATCCGGCTTCGCCATCAGACCACGCATACCAGCAAGCTGACGAATCTGTGCCGCAGAACCACGCGCACCGGAGTCGGCCATCATGTAGATGCTGTTGAAGGAAACCTGCTGCTCTTCCTGGCCGTCACGGTTAATCACGGTTTCGGTTTGCAGGTTATCCATCATCGCTTTAGATACACGATCGTTCGCCGCAGCCCAGATATCGATAACTTTGTTATAGCGTTCGCCAGCGGTTACCAGACCAGACTGGAACTGCTCCTGGATCTCAGCAACTTCAGCTTCCGCCTCAGAGATGATCTCGTGTTTTTTCTCCGGGATGACCATGTCATCAATACCAACGGACGCACCTGAACGCGCTGCATAAGCAAAGCCGGTGTACATCGTCTGGTCCGCAAAAATAACGGTCGGTTTCAGGCCCAGAATACGGTAGCAAGTGTTCAGCATTTTGGAGATCGCTTTCTTGCCCAGCGCCTGGTTGACGATGGAGAAAGGCAGACCTTTCGGTACGATCATCCACAGAATGGCGCGACCAACGGTCGTGTCTTTCAGGCTGGTGTGCGCAACGAATTCGCCGTTTTCATCTTTTTCATATTCAGTGATACGCACTTTAACGCGCGCATGCAGAGAGGCCAGACCTGCGCGATAGATACGCTCAGCTTCTTTCGGGCCAGTCAGCACCATGCCTTCGCCTTTGGCGTTAACACAGTCACGGGTCATGTAGTACAGACCCAATACCACGTCCTGAGACGGAACGATGATAGGTTCGCCGTTCGCCGGAGACAGGATGTTGTTGGTAGACATCATCAGCGCACGCGCTTCAAGCTGGGCTTCCAGCGTCAGCGGTACGTGAACAGCCATCTGGTCACCATCGAAGTCGGCGTTATATGCCGCACAAACCAGCGGGTGCAGCTGGATAGCTTTACCTTCGATCAGTACCGGTTCAAATGCCTGGATACCCAGACGGTGCAGAGTCGGTGCACGGTTCAGCAGTACCGGGTGTTCGCGGATAACTTCGTCAAGGATATCCCAAACGACAGCTTCTTCACGCTCAACCATTTTCTTCGCGGCTTTGATGGTGGTGGCAAGGCCACGCAGTTCCAGCTTGCCGTAGATGAACGGTTTGAACAGCTCCAGCGCCATTTTCTTCGGCAGACCGCACTGGTGCAGACGCAGGTATGGACCTACGGTGATTACAGAACGACCGGAGTAGTCAACACGCTTACCGAGCAGGTTCTGACGGAAACGACCCTGCTTACCTTTGATCATGTCGGCCAAAGATTTCAGAGGACGCTTGTTAGAACCGGTGATCGCACGACCGCGACGACCGTTATCCAACAGGGCGTCAACCGCTTCCTGCAGCATACGTTTTTCGTTGCGTACGATGATGTCCGGCGCAGCCAGATCCAGCAGACGCTTCAGACGGTTGTTACGGTTAATGACGCGACGATACAGATCGTTCAGATCTGACGTGGCGAAACGACCACCATCCAGCGGAACCAGCGGACGCAGATCTGGCGGCAGAACCGGCAGAACGGTCAGGATCATCCACTCTGGCTTGTTGCCAGACTGAACGAAGGCTTCCAGCAGTTTGATACGCTTGGTCAGCTTTTTACGCTTGGTTTCGGAGTTGGTTTCGTTCAGCTCTTCGCGCAGAGTTTCACACTCTTGCTCCAGATCCATGCTCTTCAGCAGGGCCTGGATAGCTTCCGCCCCCATCTTCGCGTCGAATTCGTCACCGAACTCTTCCAGCGCGTCCAGATACTGCTCTTCAGTCAGGATCTGTTGACGTTCCAGGTTGGTCATACCGCCTTCGATAACCACATAAGATTCGAAGTACAGTACGCGTTCGATATCGCGCAGCGGCATATCGAGCAGCAGACCGATACGGGACGGCAGCGATTTCAGGAACCAGATGTGAGCAGTCGGGGACGCTAGCTCGATGTGGCCCATACGCTCACGGCGTACTTTGGTCTGGGTCACTTCAACGCCGCACTTCTCACAAATAACACCACGATGTTTCAGGCGCTTGTACTTACCGCACAGGCACTCGTAGTCTTTTACCGGCCCAAAGATACGGGCGCAGAAAAGGCCGTCACGCTCAGGTTTGAACGTACGGTAGTTGATGGTTTCCGGCTTTTTAACTTCACCGAAAGACCATGAACGGATCATGTCTGGCGAAGCCAGAGCAATTTTGATCGCATCAAACTCTTCGGTTTTAGTCTGCGCTTTCAGAAACTTTAATAAATCTTTCACGGATTTGCTCCCGTCGGAGTTAGCACAATCTGGTGTCGGGTTTTACCCCGACACCAGTGACCTGTTTGAGCGAGAATTACTCGTCTTCCAGTTCGATGTTGATGCCCAGCGAGCGGATCTCTTTCAACAGAACGTTGAAGGATTCCGGCATACCCGGTTCCATCTGATGGTTGCCGTCCACGATGTTCTTATACATCTTGGTACGACCATTCACGTCATCAGACTTAACGGTGAGCATTTCCTGCAGGGTGTAGGCGGCGCCGTAAGCTTCCAGCGCCCACACTTCCATCTCCCCGAAGCGCTGACCACCGAACTGCGCCTTACCACCCAGCGGCTGCTGAGTAACCAGGCTGTAAGAACCGGTAGAACGCGCATGCATCTTGTCATCAACCAGGTGGTTCAGTTTCAGCATGTACATGTAACCGACGGTTACCGGACGTTCGAACTGTTCACCCGTACGGCCATCGAACAGGGTGATCTGACCGGAGGTCGGCAGGTCGCCCAGTTTCAGCAGCTCTTTGATTTCCGCTTCTTTCGCACCGTCAAACACTGGTGTGGCAATCGGCATACCTTTGCGCAGGTTTTCTGCCAGACGCAGCACTTCATCATCGCTGAAGGTGCTCAGGTCGACTTTCTGACGAACGTCGGCGCCCAGATCGTAGGCACGCTGGATGAATTCGCGCAGTTTCGCGACTTCCTGCTGCTGTTTCAGCATGGCGTTAATCTTGTCGCCAATACCTTTCGCAGCCATACCCAGGTGGGTTTCCAGAATCTGGCCGATGTTCATACGAGACGGTACGCCCAGCGGGTTCAGTACGATGTCTACCGGCGTGCCGTTTTCATCGTAAGGCATGTCTTCGATCGGGTTGATCTTAGAGATAACACCCTTGTTACCGTGACGACCTGCCATCTTATCACCCGGCTGGATACGGCGTTTAACGGCCAGATAGACCTTCACGATCTTCAGCACGCCCGGCGCCAGATCGTCGCCCTGGGTGATTTTACGGCGCTTCGCTTCAAGTTTTTTCTCGAACTCGTGTTTCAGTTCGTCATACTGCTCAGCCAGTTGTTCCAGCTGATTTTGTTTCTCTTCGTCGGTCAGACCGAGTTCCAGCCAGCGGTCGCGCGGCAGTTTGTCGAGCTTCTCAGCTTCAACGCCGCTGGAAACCAGCACCGCACGGATACGGCTAAACAGGCCCGCTTCGAGGATCTGCAGTTCTTCAGACAGGTCTTTTTTCGCCTGCTTGAGCTGCATCTCTTCGATTTCCAGAGCACGTTTGTCTTTTTCTACGCCATCGCGAGTAAAGACCTGAACGTCGATAACCGTACCGGAGACACCGTTAGGTACGCGCAGAGAAGAGTCTTTAACGTCAGACGCTTTCTCACCGAAGATCGCACGCAGCAGTTTCTCTTCCGGCGTCAGCTGGGTTTCACCTTTCGGCGTCACCTTACCGACCAGAATGTCACCGCCTGTCACTTCCGCGCCGATGTAAACGATACCGGATTCATCCAGTTTGGAGAGCGCAGCTTCACCCACGTTCGGGATATCAGCGGTGATCTCTTCCGGCCCCAGCTTGGTGTCACGGGACACGCACGCCAGTTCCTGAATGTGGATGGTGGTGAAACGGTCTTCCTGGACAACACGCTCGGAAACGAGAATGGAGTCTTCGAAGTTGTAGCCGTTCCACGGCATGAACGCCACGCGCATGTTCTGACCGAGCGCCAGTTCACCGAGGTCGGTGGACGGACCGTCTGCCAGCACGTCGCCGCGTTCAACCGGCTCGCCCAGAGACACACATGGCATCTGGTTGATACAGGTGTTCTGGTTAGAGCGGGTGTATTTGGTCAGGTTATAGATGTCGATACCCGCTTCGCCCGGGTACATCTCGTCTTCGTTAACTTTGATAACGATACGGGACGCATCCACGTACTGAACAGTACCGCCACGTTTAGCTACTGCAGTAACACCGGAGTCGACGGCGACAGCACGTTCCATACCGGTACCCACCAGCGGCTTGTCAGCGCGCAGAGTCGGAACCGCCTGACGTTGCATGTTCGCACCCATCAATGCACGGTTGGCGTCATCGTGTTCCAGGAACGGGATCAGGGACGCACCGACGGAGACCACCTGCTGGGTGGAAACGTCCATGTAGTCAACCTGGTCGCGGCTGAACAAGCTGGATTCGCCTTTGCTACGGCAGGTCACCAAATCTTCTACAAAGTGGCCTTCGTCATCCAGGTTGGAGTTCGCCTGAGCGATAACGTAGTTGCCTTCTTCGATAGCAGACAGGTAATGAATTTCGTCAGTAACCACGCCATCAACCACACGACGGTACGGCGTCT
Organism: Salmonella enterica subsp. enterica serovar Typhimurium str. LT2; assembly: GCF_000006945.2. Lineage (GTDB taxonomy): Bacteria > Pseudomonadota > Gammaproteobacteria > Enterobacterales > Enterobacteriaceae > Salmonella > Salmonella enterica. Next base: position 4,367,682 of record NC_003197.2, on the reverse strand, counting down.
CAAGGAAGCCATATTCGTTAGTCTGTGCGTACACGGACAGGGAGTTGATCAGACCGATGTTCGGACCTTCCGGCGTTTCGATAGGACATACGCGACCGTAGTGCGTCGGGTGTACGTCTCGAACTTCGAAGCCTGCGCGTTCGCGGGTCAGACCGCCTGGGCCGAGTGCGGAGATACGACGTTTGTGCGTAATCTCAGACAGCGGGTTGTTCTGGTCCATAAACTGAGACAGCTGGCTGGAACCAAAGAACTCTTTCACTGCGGCGGAAATCGGCTTGGCGTTGATCATATCCTGAGGCATCAGGGTATCCAGATCGCCCAGAGACAGACGCTCTTTCACCGCACGCTCTACACGCACCAGGCCAACGCGGAACTGGTTTTCCGCCATTTCGCCGACGGAACGGATACGACGGTTGCCGAGGTGGTCGATATCATCCACTTCGCCTTTACCGTTACGGATATCGATGAGCTTCTTCATGACATCAATGATGTCGTCTTTGCTCAGGATACCGGAACCTTCGATTTCGTCGCGCAGCAGAGAACGGTTGAACTTCATACGACCCACCGCAGACAGGTCATAGCGGTCTTCGGAGAAGAACAGGTTCTCAAACAGGCTTTCAGCCGCTTCGCGTGTCGGCGGCTCACCAGGGCGCATCATGCGGTAGATTTCTACCAGCGCGCTCAGACGATCGTTAGTTGGGTCGACGCGTACCGTTTCAGAAATGTACGGGCCGTGGTCCAGATCGTTGGTAAACAGCGTTTCGATACGCTTGTGGCCGGACTGGCTCAGCTTAGCCAGCAGATCCAGGCTCAGCTCCATGTTCGCCGCGCAGATCAGCTCGCCAGTAGATTCGTCAACGTAGTCTTTAGAGACGACTTTACCTGCGATGTACTCAACCGGAACTTCGATATGCTTGATATCGTCTTTTTCCAGCTGACGGATGTGACGCGCGGTAATGCGACGGCCTTTTTCAACGTACACTTTGCCGTTAGCTTCGATATCGAACGACGCGGTTTCGCCACGCAGACGTTCTGGAATCAGCTCCATCTGCAGTTTGTTGTCGCGAATTTCGAAGACGACTTTCTCAAAGAACAGGTCAAGGATCTGCTCAGTGGTGTAGTTCAGCGCACGCAGGATGATGGTCGCAGGTAGTTTACGGCGACGGTCGATACGTACGAACAGGTTGTCCTTCGGATCGAATTCGAAGTCCAGCCAGGAACCACGGTAAGGAATGATGCGCGCGTTATACAGCACTTTACCCGAAGAGTGGGTTTTACCTTTGTCGGAGTCAAAGAAGACGCCAGGGCTACGGTGCAGCTGAGAAACGATAACACGCTCAGTACCGTTGATAACAAAGGTACCGTTGTCGGTCATGAGCGGAATTTCGCCCATGTAGACTTCTTGTTCTTTAATGTCTTTTACGGTGCCTTCCGGCGCTTCGCGCTCGTAGATCACCAGACGCAGTTTTACGCGCAGCGGTGCGGAATAGGTCACGCCACGGATCTGACATTCCTGAACGTCAAACACCGGTTCGCCAAGGCGGTAGCTGACGTACTGCAGCTCGGAATTACCGCTGTAGCTCTGAATCGGGAACACGGAACGGAAGGCTGCTTCCAGGCCGTACTGCCCTTCAGGATCTTGCTCGATAAACTTCTGAAACGAGTCAAGCTGGATAGAAAGGAGATAAGGTACATCCAGAACTTGTGGACGTTTACCAAAATCCTTACGAATACGTTTTTTCTCGGTATAGGAGTAAACCATAGGGTTCCTCAGCTCGCTGACAAGTCGACCCATCTGTCCTGCGGGGGACAGTTTGTGCAACACTATTTTGTTGACCGGAAAATGGATACTTTCCGCAATGCCTGTTGCTATCACGCTTAAACCATTTCATTGCGATTTACACAGAACGTACGCTCTGTCGCAGTATATTAAGTCGTCGATAGAAACAAGCATTGAAAGGCACAGCAGTAGTCAAACAGTGTGAAACGCTACTGGCGCCTTACAGCGCAAAAAGGCTGGTGACTAAAAAGTCACCAGCCATCAGCCTGATTTCTCAGGCTGCAACCGGAAGGGTTGGCTTATTTAACTTCAACTTCAGCGCCAGCTTCTTCCAGAGATTTTTTCAGTGCTTCAGCGTCATCTTTGCTCACGCCTTCTTTCAGAGCGGCCGGAGCAGATTCTACCAGGTCTTTAGCTTCTTTCAGACCCAGGCCAGTTGCGCCACGTACTGCTTTGATAACAGCAACTTTGTTAGCGCCAGCAGCTTTCAGAATTACGTCGAATTCAGTTTTTTCTTCAGCAGCTTCAGCCGGGCCAGCAGCTACAGCTACAGCAGCAGCAGCGGAAACACCGAATTTTTCTTCCATTGCAGAAATCAGTTCTACAACGTCCATTACGGACATAGCGGATACTGCTTCAATGATTTGATCTTTAGTGATAGACATTTAAATTGTTCCTGAATATCAGAATAAGTTTATACGTAAGCAAATGCTTGATAAAGACAACTGCGATTACGCAGCTTCTTTTGCATCGCGTACAGCAGCCAGTGTGCGAACCAGTTTGCCAGCCGAAGCTTCTTTCATGGTTGCCATCAGGCGTGCAATTGCTTCTTCGTAGGTCGGCAGAGTTGCCAGGCGGTCGATCTGAGACGCCGGGATCAGCTCACCTTCAAAGGCTGCAGCTTTGACCTCAAATTTTGCATTCGCTTTCGCGAACTCTTTGAACAGACGAGCAGCAGCGCCCGGGTGTTCCATAGAGTATGCAATCAGGGTCGGACCAACAAACGTGTCTTTCAGGCACTCGAACTGAGTACCTTCAACGACGCGGCGCAGCAGGGTGTTACGAACAACACGCATGTATACGCCAGCTTCACGACCTGCTTTACGCAGTTCAGTCATTTTATCTACAGTTACGCCACGGGAATCCGCAACTACTGCAGACAGCGCGCCTTTGGCTACTTCGCTGACTTCAGCAACAATCGCTTGTTTGTCTTGAAGATTTAAAGCCATTAGCTTTGCTCCTGGATGTTTGCCGGAACTCATGTTCCGGAACTCACTTCACTCATCTCAACGAGAAGAGCGTCTTAATACGGTGAGCAGAAACAAGCCAGAGTATAAAAAATAATCTTAGCGTTCTGTCACCGTCTACGCAGGGGATTAAGCCTCTTGCGAGACGCCTGCGGTCTTCGACGGAGGCCTGGATAGGCCAGGCTCCAACGAACAAATTCTTTCTATGACTTCGTCCTTTGAACCGCAGCTGTGTTAGCTGCGCTCGTTCACACCAGTCACATAGTTAACTATGCTCCTGGCGACTCACTCACTTGCTGCCTTGCTGCAATTCAAATGACTCGCATAGTGCTCTGTTATATTTCAACAGAATCGTGGGGGTAAGATTGTAGACAAAATCACCGCCCACGTAAAGACTAATCTTAGTTCGCAGATGCGCTCAGACCAGCCTGATCAACGGCAACGCCAGCACCCATGGTGGTGGAGATGCTAACTTTCTTGATGTACACGCCTTTCGCCTGGCTCGGTTTTGCTTTTTTCAGCGCAACCAGCAGAGCTTCCAGGTTTTCTTTCAGTTTGTCAGCGTCAAAGTCCACTTTACCGATGGTGGTGTGGATGATGCCGTTTTTGTCGTTACGGTAACGAACCTGACCTGCTTTAGCGTTCTTAACCGCTTCAGCAACGTTCGGAGTTACGGTACCGACTTTCGGGTTTGGCATCAGGCCGCGCGGACCCAGAACCTGGCCCAGCTGGCCAACAACGCGCATTGCATCCGGGGATGCGATAACAACGTCGAAGTTCATTTCGCCTTTCTTGATCTGGTCAGCCAGATCTTCCATACCTACCAGCTCAGCGCCAGCAGCTTTAGCTGCTTCAGCGTTCGGGCCTTGGGTAAATACGGCAACGCGAACAGAACGGCCAGTACCGTGCGGCAGTACAGTCGCGCCACGAACGTTCTGGTCAGATTTACGAGCGTCGATGCCGAGGTTAACGGCAACGTCAACGCTTTCGTTGAATTTAGCAGTGGCCAGCTCTTTCAGCAGGGCAATAGCTTCGTTGATGTCGTACTGTTTGGTCGCATCAACTTTTTCACGGATCACGCGCATACGCTTGGTCAGTTTAGCCATTTCTTAGTCCTCCACTACCAGGCCCATGGAACGTGCAGTACCTTCGATGGAGCGAGTCATCGCTTCAATGTCGGCACCGGTCATGTCGGCAGCTTTGGTCTGCGCGATTTCCTGCAGCTGAGCGCGGGAAATTTTACCTACTTTGTCTTTGTTCGGCTTGCCGGAACCAGACTTGATACCAGCCGCTTTTTTCAGCAGAACAGCTGCCGGAGGCGTTTTGGTAACGAAGGTGAAAGAACGGTCAGCGTAAACGGTAATAACAACCGGAATCGGCAGACCTTTTTCGATGGAATCCGTTTTTGCGTTGAACGCTTTGCAGAATTCCATGATGTTCACACCCTGCTGACCCAGTGCTGGACCAACCGGCGGACTCGGGTTCGCCATACCAGCTGCAACCTGCAGCTTGACGTAGGCTTGTACTTTCTTAGCCATTCTAAATTCCTCGAATTGGGTAGTATCGCTTCAAAGAAGCTCCCCGTGATAAATATCGCTTTATGGGCATAAGGCCCATAAAAACAAAAGGCGCGAAATTGTATGTCAATTTCGCGCCCTATGCAACGATTAGATCGCTGCTTTTTTGATCGCAGCCTTACGCTTTCTCAACCTGACTGAAGTCCAGCTCTACCGGGGTCGCACGACCGAAGATAGAAACAGACACTTTCAGGCGAGACTTCTCATAATCGACTTCTTCGACAACGCCGTTAAAGTCTGCGAACGGACCGTCGTTAACACGAACCATTTCACCCGGTTCAAACAGAGTTTTCGGCCGCGGCTTATCGCCAACCTGCTGCAGGCGGTTCATGATCGCATCGACTTCTTTGTCGCTGATCGGCGCCGGACGGTCAGAGGTACCGCCGATAAAGCCCATCACACGCGGCACGCTGCGCACCAGGTGCCAGCTTGCGTCGTTCATGACCATCTGGACCAGAACGTAACCCGGGAAGAATTTGCGTTCGCTTTTGCGACGCTGGCCGCCACGGATCTCAACGACTTCTTCAGTCGGCACCATGACTTCGCCAAACAGCTCTTCCATATTGTGTAATTTGATATGCTCGCGCAGCGATGTGGCTACGCGGCCTTCAAAACCGGAAAACGCCTGAACGACGTACCAGCGCTTTTTAGGTGCTTCAGACATCTCAGAACCTCAGGCCAGTGATAAAGGATACCAGGCGAACCAGAATACCATCCAGTCCCCACAGGATCAGTGACATAACTGCGGTAACCGCAGCGACGATCAGCGTGGTGTGCAGCGTTTCCTGGCGAGTCGGCCAAATGACCTTACGGACTTCGGTTCTCGCTTCACGGGCAAAAGCAACGGTTGCTTTACCTTTTGTCGTCAACAGCGCGACACCACCCGCTGCAGCAATCAGAATTACTACGGCCAGCGCACGCAGCGGCAGCATCATGTCGCGATAGAGGTAGTTGCCGACGATTGCGACGATCAGCAATATGGCAACAACTATCCACTTCATCGCTTCCAGGCCGCGCCCGCTCCCTTGAGCTTCGGTATTCGCACTCATAAACCAACCTGTCAGAAGTATTCTACAAACATTTTCACCCCGCAATCGCGAGGCAATCCAAATCGAAACGCTTATTCGCCTTTCGGATTATACGCCCTCTACAGAGCCTGTCTCAGCAATGATTATGACAAATAAAATCACTGATGAGCCAGGTTCTGGTGTGAAAGCGTGCAAAAAGGGCATCAAATGATGCCCTTTTATTGCGCATTGCGTCAAATGTTATCAGCGATTAGCCGAGAACTTTAGCAACAACGCCCGCGCCAACGGTACGGCCGCCTTCACGGATTGCGAAACGCAGACCGTCGTCCATCGCGATCGGGTGGATCAGGGTAACAACCATTTTGATGTTGTCGCCCGGCATTACCATCTCTACGCCTTCCGGCAGTTCGATGGTGCCAGTCACGTCAGTAGTACGGAAGTAGAACTGCGGACGGTAGCCTTTGAAGAACGGAGTATGACGGCCGCCTTCATCTTTGGACAGAATGTACACTTCAGATTCGAACTTGGTGTGCGGCTTGATGGTGCCCGGCTTAGCCAGTACCTGACCACGTTCGATTTCTTCACGTTTGATACCACGCAGCAGAACACCTACGTTCTCACCGGCACGGCCTTCGTCCAGCAGTTTGCGGAACATTTCAACGCCAGTACAGGTAGACTTCTGAGTCTCTTTGATACCAACGATTTCAACTTCTTCGCCCACTTTGATGATACCGCGTTCTACACGACCGGTAACAACGGTACCACGACCGGAGATGGAGAATACGTCTTCGATCGGCAGCAGGAACGGCTTGTCAATCGCACGCTCTGGTTCCGGGATGTAAGAATCCAGGAAGCCAGCCAGTTCGATGATTTTCGCTTCCCACTCTGCGTCGCCTTCCAGCGCTTTCAGAGCAGAACCACGAACGATCGGCGTGTCGTCGCCCGGGAAGTCGTACTGAGACAGAAGTTCACGAACTTCCATTTCAACCAGTTCCAGCAGCTCTTCGTCATCAACCATGTCGCATTTGTTCAGGAACACGATGATGTACGGAACGCCTACCTGACGACCCAGCAGGATGTGCTCACGGGTCTGCGGCATCGGACCGTCAGTCGCAGCAACAACCAGGATCGCGCCGTCCATCTGAGCAGCACCGGTGATCATGTTTTTAACATAGTCGGCGTGCCCCGGGCAGTCTACGTGTGCGTAGTGGCGGGTCGGGGTATCGTATTCAACGTGAGAAGTGTTGATGGTGATACCACGCGCTTTTTCTTCCGGCGCGTTATCGATCTGGTCGAATGCGCGAGCGGCACCGCCGTAGGTTTTAGCCAGTACGGTAGTAATGGCAGCGGTCAGCGTTGTTTTACCATGGTCAACGTGGCCGATAGTACCGACGTTAACGTGCGGTTTTGTACGTTCAAACTTTTCTTTAGACATCGATTGTCCCTCTAAGACACGGATAAATCGGTGATATCACCACATCAACCAGGCAACACGCCCGACTTGTTGAATGCTAATAAACAGAAGAGAAAAACAGGAAGGAGAAAAGAAGTGGTGCTGATAGGCAGATTCGAACTGCCGACCTCACCCTTACCAAGGGTGCGCTCTACCAACTGAGCTATATCAGCACATCTTGGAGCGGGCAGCGGGAATCGAACCCGCATCATCAGCTTGGAAGGCTGAGGTAATAGCCATTATACGATGCCCGCATCCTGGAACTCGGCTACCTGATTTTCATTCTGCACTGAATATCGAGAGAAACTCTCTTTATTCGAGCCGGTAAGCGAACTTATCGTCTCGGGCTGCGCCATCGCGCGGCCGAAAATGGTGGTGGGGGAAGGATTCGAACCTTCGAAGTCTGTGACGGCAGATTTACAGTCTGCTCCCTTTGGCCGCTCGGGAACCCCACCGGACTTGATGGTGCCGACTACCGGAATCGAACTGGTGACCTACTGATTACAAGTCAGTTGCTCTACCTACTGAGCTAAGTCGGCATCAAGTAGCGCGCATTCTATGGAGACCTGCGTGCTCATGCAACTAAAAAATTGCATAAAATGTTCTATCGCTCACATTTTGCGCTATAAGAGACAAAAATGCTCTAATTTCAAACAAGAGAGCATAAATTTTCGGCATTTTACCGACCGTCTGACCAGGATACGACGCGGCATTTCAACGCTCCGTCGATAGAAAGCAATCTTCTGTATCTGGTATATTCGTCACATTGCTTCTCAGGGATAGCTTTCACAGCGAGATTTTTTCTTATTATTCCTCCCCATCTGGTGTTACCCTCCTGCCCATTGTCCAAATTAACTTAAATGTGACGTGCCGTTGCATGTCAGGGATGGCCCTCGTTCATCGCTGAACTGATGTAGCAATAGCAGCCAGAAACATGCTTATGAGTATAAAAGAGCAATCGTTAATGACGCCTTACCTACAGTTTGATCGCAGCCAGTGGGCTGCGCTTCGCGATTCTGTGCCGATGACCCTGACCGAGGATGAGATCGCGCAGTTAAAAGGCATTAATGAAGATTTATCGCTGGAAGAAGTTGCAGAAATATATTTACCTCTCTCCCGTTTGCTAAATTTCTATATCAGTTCAAATCTGCGTCGTCAGGCTGTCCTGGAACAGTTTCTGGGCACTAACGGCCAGCGAATCCCTTACATCATCAGTATCGCGGGCAGCGTCGCAGTGGGTAAAAGCACGACAGCACGCGTTCTGCAAGCGTTGCTGAGTCGCTGGCCGGAACACCGCCGTGTTGAATTGATTACCACAGACGGCTTCCTCCACCCAAACCAGGTGTTGAAAGAACGCGGGTTAATGAAGAAAAAGGGGTTCCCCGAATCGTATGATATGCACCGACTGGTGAAATTCGTTTCTGACCTCAAGTCGGGCGTACCGAACGTGACGGCGCCAGTCTATTCTCATTTGATTTACGATGTTATTCCTGAAGGGGATAAAACCGTCGCTCAGCCTGATATATTGATTCTTGAAGGTTTGAATGTTTTACAAAGCGGTATGGATTATCCTCACGATCCGCATCATGTATTTGTCTCTGATTTCGTTGATTTCTCTATTTACGTGGATGCGCCAGAAGAACTTCTTCAGACGTGGTATATCAATCGCTTCCTGAAATTCCGCGAAGGGGCGTTTACCGATCCTGACTCTTATTTCCACAATTATGCGAAATTATCTAAAGAAGAAGCTGTTAATACAGCAACTTCGCTTTGGAAAGAAATTAACTGGTTGAATTTAAAACAAAATATCTTACCTACACGAGAACGTGCCAGCCTTATTATGACCAAGAGCGCTAACCATGCGGTGGAACAGGTAAGATTGCGGAAATAACAGAAAAAAGGGGAGTACCGACTCCCCCTTTTTACTATTCGGCGCTTCGCAGCGATATTTCTCCGCCCATCCAGGGTTTAATCACGCCATCCTGTTCAAGCAATAATGCGCCTTGAGTATCAATGCCGCGAGAAATACCAAATATTTCTTTGTCACCAATAATTAGTTTTACCGGGCGATCAATAAAATTATCCAGTTTTTTCCAGCGCGAAAGATAAGGAGAAAGACCTTCTTGCTCAAAAAGCTCAAGCGCAGCACGTAGCTTATAAATCAGCTTTGCGGCCAGCATATTGCGGTCGAGCGTAATTCCGGCCTCTTGTAGTGTGATCCATCCCTGATTTATCACGTCCTCTTCTACGCGACGCATTGCCATGTTAATACCAGCGCCAATCACTATTTGTGCGGCATCGCCCGTTTTACCGGTTAACTCGACCAGAATACCCGCCAGTTTGCGGTCCAGTAGGTAAAGGTCGTTAGGCCACTTCACACGAACTTTATCTGCGCCCAGTTTACGCAGCACTTCCGCCATCACAATTCCAATGACCAGACTCAGGCCTATTGCCGCCGCAGGGCCCTGCTCCAGACGCCAGTACATTGAAAGATATAGATTCGCGCCAAACGGTGAGAACCATTTACGCCCGCGACGACCACGCCCCGCCTGTTGGTATTCTGCTACACAGGCATCGCCTGAGCGCAGCTCGCCAATTCGATCAAGTAAATACTGATTGGTTGAATCGATAACGGGCAATACCGCCACGTTTCCGCTATCCAGTTGGCTATGTATACGGTCAGCATCCAGTAACTGGATGGGTTCCGGTAAGCTATATCCTTTCCCGGGAACGGTAAATACATCTACTCCCCAGTCGCGTAATGTCTGGATATGTTTATTAATAGCCGCGCGGCTCATTCCCAGCCGTTCACCCAACTGCTCGCCTGAGTGAAACTCTCCGTCGGCAAGTAGTGAGATCAGCGTCAGGGGAACGGTAGTATCTTTCATGCAATGCTCTCCACAGCGTTCACCTCTCCGGACCGACCAATAAAGCGAACCTCAGGCTCCAGCCAGACATTAAATTTTTCACCCACTTTTTGCCGGACATGATGCGCCAGCGCCACCACATCTTTACTTGTCGCATCATTCGCATTAATCAATACCAGCGCCTGTTGGCGATGCACCGCAGCGCCGCCAATGGTGACGCCTTTCAACTGACATTGATCTATCAGCCAGCCTGCCGCCAGCTTCACTGAGCCGTCTGCCTGAGGGTAATGCGGCGCGTTGGGAAATCGTTCTAACAGTTCCATAGCGATATCGGCTGCGACAACGGGATTTTTAAAAAAGCTGCCCGCATTGCCATTCACTTTAGGATCCGGCAATTTTGTGGTGCGCATATGGCATACAGCATCAAACACCTGTTGCGCGGTGACCGTTTTCGGGTCCAAACAAGTAAGATCGCCATAGGTCAACACCGGCTGCCATTGCTTTGACAAACGCAGACCCACCGCGACGATCGCAACGCGATCCTGATATTCATTTTTGAAGATACTGTCACGATAGCCGAAACGGCATTCCGCCGCGGACAAACGCAGACGTTTTCCCGTTTCCAGTTCAACGCAGTCAACGTAGTCGCAGACGCGCTGTAGTTCTACGCCATACGCGCCAATATTCTGTATAGGCGAGGAACCAACGCAGCCAGGGATGAGCGCCAGATTCTCCAGGCCGGGCATGTTGTTGTCCAGCGCGTAGCGAACCAGCTGATGCCAGTTTTCGCCTGCGCCGACGTGTAGGTGCCAGGCGTCCGCGGTTTCATTGACCTCAATGCCTTTCAGGCGGTTAAGGATCACGGTGCCGGCGTAATTTTCCAGAAACAGGACATTGCTTCCTTCACCCAGGATCATAACCGGCAGTCCCTCACGAGTTGCTTGCTGCCAGGCGCTCAGTAGTTGTTGTTCGTTTTCAGCGCATACGATGTGCTTTGCACAATGATCAATGCCGAAGGTATTCCAGGGTTTTAGGGAGTGGGTCATGGCTGCTTTCCTGATACTCAATCGGCAATAGTTTACCGTATCTGTGTTGGGAAGGCTTGTGGTTATAATGAGGGTAGATCGGCGCGTCCCTGTAGGCCGGATAAGGCGGAGCCGCCATCCGGCAGAAACAGACAAAAACAAAAGGCCCTGTCTTCCGACAGGGCCTTTCGTTTTATTTGATGCCTGGCAGTTCCCTACTCTCGCATGGGGAGACCCCACACTACCATCGGCGCTACGGCGTTTCACTTCTGAGTTCGGCATGGGGTCAGGTGGGACCACCGCGCTAGTGCCGCCAGGCAAATTCTTTGTGCTCTGTACGCAATTCTTTATCGCATCAGCGGCGTTGCCTGCGCTCGTAAAGTCAGTCACATACTTCTGTATGCTCCTTCCTTTCCTTCGCTTGCCGCCTCGCTGCTGCGCAAATTATTGCGTACTCAACTCTGAATCAGTGCTGAAAATCTTCTCTTAACCGCCAAAACATCTTCGGCGTTGTAAGGTTAAGCCTCACGGTTCATTAGTACCGGTTAGCTCAACGCATCGCTGCGCTTACACACCCGGCCTATCAACGTCGTCGTCTTCAACGTTCCTTCAGGAGACTCTAAGTCTCAGGGAGAACTCATCTCGGGGCAAGTTTCGTGCTTAGATGCTTTCAGCACTTATCTCTTCCGCATTTAGCTACCGGGCAGTGCCATTGGCATGACAACCCGAACACCAGTGATGCGTCCACTCCGGTCCTCTCGTACTAGGAGCAGCCCCCCTCAGTTCTCCAGCGCCCACGGCAGATAGGGACCGAACTGTCTCACGACGTTCTAAACCCAGCTCGCGTACCACTTTAAATGGCGAACAGCCATACCCTTGGGACCTACTTCAGCCCCAGGATGTGATGAGCCGACATCGAGGTGCCAAACACCGCCGTCGATATGAACTCTTGGGCGGTATCAGCCTGTTATCCCCGGAGTACCTTTTATCCGTTGAGCGATGGCCCTTCCATTCAGAACCACCGGATCACTATGACCTGCTTTCGCACCTGCTCGCGCCGTCACGCTCGCAGTCAAGCTGGCTTATGCCATTGCACTAACCTCCTGATGTCCGACCAGGATTAGCCAACCTTCGTGCTCCTCCGTTACTCTTTAGGAGGAGACCGCCCCAGTCAAACTACCCACCAGACACTGTCCGCAACCCGGATTACGGGTCCACGTTAGAACATCAAACATTAAAGGGTGGTATTTCAAGGTCGGCTCCATGCAGACTGGCGTCCACACTTCAAAGCCTCCCACCTATCCTACACATCAAGGCTCAATGTTCAGTGTCAAGCTATAGTAAAGGTTCACGGGGTCTTTCCGTCTTGCCGCGGGTACACTGCATCTTCACAGCGAGTTCAATTTCACTGAGTCTCGGGTGGAGACAGCCTGGCCATCATTACGCCATTCGTGCAGGTCGGAACTTACCCGACAAGGAATTTCGCTACCTTAGGACCGTTATAGTTACGGCCGCCGTTTACCGGGGCTTCGATCAGGAGCTTCGCTTGCGCTGACCCCATCAATTAACCTTCCGGCACCGGGCAGGCGTCACACCGTATACGTCCACTTTCGTGTTTGCACAGTGCTGTGTTTTTAATAAACAGTTGCAGCCAGCTGGTATCTTCGACTGACTTCAGCTCCATGAGTAAATCACTTCACCTACGTGTCAGCGTGCCTTCTCCCGAAGTTACGGCACCATTTTGCCTAGTTCCTTCACCCGAGTTCTCTCAAGCGCCTTGGTATTCTCTACCTGACCACCTGTGTCGGTTTGGGGTACGATTTCGTGTTACCTGATGCTTAGAGGCTTTTCCTGGAAGCAGGGCATTTGTTGCTTCAGCACCGTAGTGCCTCGTCGTCACGCCTCAGTGTTAAAGTGAACCGGATTTACCTGGAACACACACCTACACGCTTAAACCGGGACAACCGTCGCCCGGCCAACATAGCCTTCTCCGTCCCCCCTTCGCAGTAACACCAAGTACGGGAATATTAACCCGTTTCCCATCGACTACGCCTTTCGGCCTCGCCTTAGGGGTCGACTCACCCTGCCCCGATTAACGTTGGACAGGAACCCTTGGTCTTCCGGCGAGCGGGCTTTTCACCCGCTTTATCGTTACTTATGTCAGCATTCGCACTTCTGATACCTCCAGCATGCCTCACGACACACCTTCACAGGCTTACAGAACGCTCCCCTACCCAACGAACGTATCCCTAAGCCAACTCGACTTTAATGAACGCTTTGACGTCGCTTCGCTCCGTCAATCGTCAACTCCGTAAAGTTGTCTTGGGTGATACGTTCGCTGCCGCAGCTTCGGTGCATGGTTTAGCCCCGTTACATCTTCCGCGCAGGCCGACTCGACCAGTGAGCTATTACGCTTTCTTTAAATGATGGCTGCTTCTAAGCCAACATCCTGGCTGTCTGGGCCTTCCCACATCGTTTCCCACTTAACCATGACTTTGGGACCTTAGCTGGCGGTCTGGGTTGTTTCCCTCTTCACGACGGACGTTAGCACCCGCCGTGTGTCTCCCGTGATAACATTCTCCGGTATTCGCAGTTTGCATCGGGTTGGTAAGCCGGGATGGCCCCCTAGCCGAAACAGTGCTCTACCCCCGGAGATGAATTCACGAGGCGCTACCTAAATAGCTTTCGGGGAGAACCAGCTATCTCCCGGTTTGATTGGCCTTTCACCCCCAGCCACAGGTCATCCGCTAATTTTTCAACATTAGTCGGTTCGGTCCTCCAGTTAGTGTTACCCAACCTTCAACCTGCCCATGGCTAGATCACCGGGTTTCGGGTCTATACCCTGCAACTTAACGCCCGGTTAAGACTCGGTTTCCCTACGGCTCCCCTATACGGTTAACCTTGCTACAGAATATAAGTCGCTGACCCATTATACAAAAGGTACGCAGTCACACAGGTAAACCTGTGCTCCCACTGCTTGTACGTACACGGTTTCAGGTTCTTTTTCACTCCCCTCGCCGGGGTTCTTTTCGCCTTTCCCTCACGGTACTGGTTCACTATCGGTCAGTCAGGAGTATTTAGCCTTGGAGGATGGTCCCCCCATATTCAGACAGGATACCACGTGTCCCGCCCTACTCATCGAGCTCACAGCACATGCGCTTTTGTGTACGGGGCTGTCACCCTGTATCGCGCGCCTTTCCAGACGCTTCCACTAACACACATGCTGATTCAGGCTCTGGGCTCCTCCCCGTTCGCTCGCCGCTACTGGGGGAATCTCGGTTGATTTCTTTTCCTCGGGGTACTTAGATGTTTCAGTTCCCCCGGTTCGCCTCATTAACCTATGGATTCAGTTAATGATAGTGTGACGAATCACACTGGGTTTCCCCATTCGGAAATCGCCGGTTATAACGGTTCATATCACCTTACCGGCGCTTATCGCAGATTAGCACGTCCTTCATCGCCTCTGACTGCCAGGGCATCCACCGTGTACGCTTAGTCGCTTAACCTCACAACCCGAAGATGTTTCTTACGATTCATCATCGTGTTGCGAAAATTTGAGAGACTCACGAACAACTTTCGTTGTTCTGTGTTTCAATTTTCAGCTTGATCCAGATTTTTAAAGAGCAAAACTTCGCAGTGAACCCTTTCAGGTACACTCTGAAGTATTTTTTCGTAAACACTCACGAGATGGTGGAGCTATGCGGGATCGAACCGCAGACCTCCTGCGTGCAAAGCAGGCGCTCTCCCAGCTGAGCTATAGCCCCATCGTGTAGTCAGAACCTCTTTACCGATAATTTTTCCTGAGACAAGGCGTGGAATAACGAAGCATACATCAGTATGTGAGTTATTTCACAACGCAGTATTCAGGGAAAATTTGGTAGGCCTGAGTGGACTTGAACCACCGACCTCACCCTTATCAGGGGTGCGCTCTAACCACCTGAGCTACAAGCCTGTAGAGGTTTTACTGCTCGTTTTTCATCAGACAATCTGTGTGAGCACTTCAAAGACCGTTTCTTTAAGGTAAGGAGGTGATCCAACCGCAGGTTCCCCTACGGTTACCTTGTTACGACTTCACCCCAGTCATGAATCACAAAGTGGTAAGCGCCCTCCCGAAGGTTAAGCTACCTACTTCTTTTGCAACCCACTCCCATGGTGTGACGGGCGGTGTGTACAAGGCCCGGGAACGTATTCACCGTGGCATTCTGATCCACGATTACTAGCGATTCCGACTTCATGGAGTCGAGTTGCAGACTCCAATCCGGACTACGACGCACTTTATGAGGTCCGCTTGCTCTCGCGAGGTCGCTTCTCTTTGTATGCGCCATTGTAGCACGTGTGTAGCCCTGGTCGTAAGGGCCATGATGACTTGACGTCATCCCCACCTTCCTCCAGTTTATCACTGGCAGTCTCCTTTGAGTTCCCGACCTAATCGCTGGCAACAAAGGATAAGGGTTGCGCTCGTTGCGGGACTTAACCCAACATTTCACAACACGAGCTGACGACAGCCATGCAGCACCTGTCTCACAGTTCCCGAAGGCACAAATCCATCTCTGGATTCTTCTGTGGATGTCAAGACCAGGTAAGGTTCTTCGCGTTGCATCGAATTAAACCACATGCTCCACCGCTTGTGCGGGCCCCCGTCAATTCATTTGAGTTTTAACCTTGCGGCCGTACTCCCCAGGCGGTCTACTTAACGCGTTAGCTCCGGAAGCCACGCCTCAAGGGCACAACCTCCAAGTAGACATCGTTTACGGCGTGGACTACCAGGGTATCTAATCCTGTTTGCTCCCCACGCTTTCGCACCTGAGCGTCAGTCTTTGTCCAGGGGGCCGCCTTCGCCACCGGTATTCCTCCAGATCTCTACGCATTTCACCGCTACACCTGGAATTCTACCCCCCTCTACAAGACTCAAGCCTGCCAGTTTCGAATGCAGTTCCCAGGTTGAGCCCGGGGATTTCACATCCGACTTGACAGACCGCCTGCGTGCGCTTTACGCCCAGTAATTCCGATTAACGCTTGCACCCTCCGTATTACCGCGGCTGCTGGCACGGAGTTAGCCGGTGCTTCTTCTGCGGGTAACGTCAATTGCTGCGGTTATTAACCACAACACCTTCCTCCCCGCTGAAAGTACTTTACAACCCGAAGGCCTTCTTCATACACGCGGCATGGCTGCATCAGGCTTGCGCCCATTGTGCAATATTCCCCACTGCTGCCTCCCGTAGGAGTCTGGACCGTGTCTCAGTTCCAGTGTGGCTGGTCATCCTCTCAGACCAGCTAGGGATCGTCGCCTTGGTGAGCCGTTACCTCACCAACAAGCTAATCCCATCTGGGCACATCTGATGGCAAGAGGCCCGAAGGTCCCCCTCTTTGGTCTTGCGACGTTATGCGGTATTAGCCACCGTTTCCAGTAGTTATCCCCCTCCATCAGGCAGTTTCCCAGACATTACTCACCCGTCCGCCACTCGTCAGCGAAGCAGCAAGCTGCTTCCTGTTACCGTTCGACTTGCATGTGTTAGGCCTGCCGCCAGCGTTCAATCTGAGCCATGATCAAACTCTTCAATTTAAAAGTTTGATGCTCAATGAATTAAACTTCGTAATGAATTACGTGTTCACTCTTGAGACTTGGTATTCATTTTTCGTCCTAGGACGTTAAGAATCCGTATCTTCGAGTGCCCACACAGATTGTCTGATAAATTGTTAAAGAGCAGTGCCGCTTCGCTTTTTCTCAGCGGCGCGGGGTGTGCATATTACGCTTTCCCGCTTCAGAGTCAAGCGTTTATTTTCGCTTTTCTCCGTGAGGTTCTGGTCTGAACCCCGGTGACCCGGCGGCCTGTGTGCCGTTGTTCCGTGTCAGTGGTGGCGCATTATAGGGAGTTATTTCTGCCTGACAAGAGGAAATTTAAAATAATTTCTCAAGTGCCTGGTATTTACCCAAAACGCCATTAAACCGGCAGTTTTTCGAGCGTTTCAAAGCCATAACGCTGTAAAACGGGTAATAATTGTTCAGCTCCTGGCGTCATTGCCATGCAATAAGCAATATTGGCATCGGTTGATTTCGCATCCGGCGCTTCATGTTCCAACAGCCAGGCTGTACGACGCGCTATCGCCGCGCCGGAATCCACTAACCGCGTCCCTTCGGGCAGGACTTGCAAAAGCTCGTCCCGTAATAGAGGGAAATGCGTACACCCCAGAACGACCGTGTCAGGCGGCTCCGGCATTCGTAGCCATGGGCGTAATATGCGGCGCAGTTCTTCCAGCGATACCGAATCGCCATGTAATTTAGCTTCCGCCAGTTCCACCAGTTCTGCCGACCCTAACATCGCTATCTGACATTCATTGGCGAAGCGCGCAATCAGCTCGTGAGTATAAGGACGTTTGACCGTGGCTCTCGTCGCCAGTAGCCCGACGACGCCATTTGCGGTCAGCCGCGCCGCTGGTTTAATCGCAGGCACAACGCCCACCACCGGGAAGGCAAACTTTTCACGTAATGCGGGAAGTGAGACCGTACTGGCGGTATTACAGGCAATCACCGCCAGTGAAAGGGGATAGCGCTGCTGTACCGCAGTCACAATCTCGACAACGCGCTCGACGATAAACGTTTCACTCTTTTCCCCGTAGGGGAAAGCCACGTTATCGAAAGCATATATATAGTGGAGATCCGGCAGGAGCCGCCGAATCTCATCATAGACCGACAATCCACCGACGCCGGAATCAAATACCAGCACGGTGGGACGTGGTTCAGAAGGTGTAGCTGCCAGACAAGGTGTATTCTCGTCCTGCAGTTTGGTAGCCATAAACTGTCTCGTAATCTTTGTCGAACAGGTTGGCTATTTTACCACGAACTGTCAGATGTGAGGTGACCGGATATGCAACCGTAAGATCCCATAAACTGACGCCGCCCATTTTTACTGTCCGGTATGGGTAAGCGGAGTAATCCGAATCATAGCGGGAACCAAGGTATTGATATGTCATCCCCCAGTCAAAATCGTAAACGTCCCAGTCAAGTTGATATTTTGCCATCTGTTTGGAACGCCGGGGTAATGGCGTATCGGTAATCGCATTACGCGCATCAACGTAATCATAACTGACCGTATGCGTTAACGGTCCGGTATCGAAATTCGCCGTCGCCTCAATACCTTTAATGCGCGCCTTACCTTCGTTGTAATATTTTTGCAGATGATCGTCATAATCGATCATGTCATTAATATCGTTACGATAACCTGAAATACGCCAGCTGACGCCAGCGGTTAGCCCTTCAAATGCGCCTTCCCACTGTTTACTCTTTTCAGGATTCAGGTTCGGATTACCGTAATAACCATACAGTTGGCCCAAATTAGGCGCTTTGTAGGAGGTTCCGTAGGAGGCAATAAAGCGATAACCTTCTATAAACTCCCATCCCGCGCTGGTTTGCCATGTACCATGACGACCAAACTGGGAGTTGTCATCACTGCGCGCCGCCGCTTCCAGAGTGAAGTCACCCAACTGTTGTAATCCTGTCAGGTAAACCCCGGTATTACGCTGGTCATATCCCTCGGGCACATAGCCGGTACCTGGCGTGGTAGTCTGTTTCTGCCAGTCTACGCCCGCCCCAACATTACCGTGCCCCACGACCACACTGTTGGTCCATTGAACATTGTACTGTTTCATCTCATCCAGCGTGGCGGAGGTATCATACCGGCCATAGTGCGGATCATAGTTGTAATCTTTACTGTGGCTATAGCTTGAAACCAGCTGAGACTGAATACGTTCGCCATTAAAGTGCAGCCCGGCGTCCCAGCTTTGGCTATAAAGTTTGCGTGTATCAATCAGCGGCGAGCCCGGCGAGTAATAGGCGTCGTAATCGGTACGGTTATCGTAGCCATAACCACGCACGAATCCGCTCCAGCGATCAGAAAAGGTATGCTCTAACGCGCCATAAAGCGTTTTACTCAAAAAGCCGTCCCGGTCAGGCTGCGCCTGCATCCCGGTACCGCCTTTCGCTACCACGTCAAACCCTTTGGTGTATTCGTAATCGCCGATCAACGTCGCCCGCGTGTTTTCGCCAAGTTGCTGTTGCGTCGAGATGTCGTAATTCTGGTAGCTATTGCTTCCCCATCCAGCGGTTAATTCTGTGCCTGGGTTATCGCGCGTCGTAATGATATTCACTACGCCGCCGATAGCATCGGAACCATAAATAGCGGAGCGCGGACCGCGAATATATTCAATGCGCTGTACCAGCGACACCGGGAACTGGCTGAGATCGGCGGACCCGCTCACGCCTGCTAAATTCAGACGCACGCCGTCAATCAATACCAGTACATGGCTGGAGTTGGTGCCGCGAATGAAAATGGAGGAGTTTTGTCCGGCGCCGCCGCTCTGCGCAATATCGACGCCAGGCAAACGGCGCAGAACATCATTTACGGAGGTCGATTGCCAGCGTTCAATATCCTGACGCGTCACGATGGTAACGGGCGCCAGAACCGCGCTGCGCGGCTGCTGAAAACGGTTGGCGGTGACAACCAGGGTATCCGGGCTAGTGTCCTGCGCCCAAGCGGAAAAGGCCGTGACGGAGAACGCCGTCAGCAGCGTAGCTTTTTTAATCATTGTAAAGCATCCACAATATAAGAAGGATGCCGCAGGCTTCATCGATAGTACGCGATGATGAAAAACCAGATGCGACGTTAGCCGGCAGGTCTTCGGGCTTGGAGGGTTATCCGTTGGCTGGATAGCAGAAATGATGACTTCCCGCCGGAGGCAGTGTCTGCTTACGCTCTCATCTCACCTTTCCTTACCGCTGCGCGTCAGCTCCAGATTTTCACTGGATTCCCTATTAACTCACAGGACCGGCCCACGGATGCTACCGTCTGTCACAACACCCTGTCCAGACCGCGCATCACAAATCAGAAATCATCAATAGCTGGACATCCACTGAGCAATCCCTACAATCCCCGCGTACTTTTATTATTCAGGATGCGATATGACCCCCGAACATCTTCCGACAGAACAGTATGAGGCGCAGCTGGCCGAAAAAGTGGCGCGCTTGCAGAGTATGATGGCGCCGTTTTCTGGCCTGGTTCCGGAAGTATTTCGCTCGCCGGTCAGTCACTATCGTATGCGTGCGGAATTTCGCCTGTGGCATGACGGCGATGACCTGTACCACATTATGTTTGATCAGCAGACCAAAAGCCGGATTCGCGTTGACACCTTCCCGGCGGCCAGCCAACTGATTAATACCTTAATGAAGGCGATGATTGCCGGCGTGCGCGATAATCATGCACTGCGGCATAAGCTGTTCCAGATCGATTATCTCACGACCTTGAGCAACCAGGCGGTAGTGTCGTTGCTGTACCATAAGAAGCTGGACGAAGAGTGGCGTGAAGCCGCCACTGCGTTACGCGATGCTTTACGCGCGCAAGGTCTGAACGTACACCTGATTGGCCGGGCCACTAAAACTAAAATCGAATTGGATCAGGATTATATTGATGAGCGTCTGCCTGTGGCAGGTAAAGAGATGATCTACCGCCAGGTCGAAAACAGCTTTACGCAGCCAAACGCCGCCATGAATATTCAGATGTTAGAGTGGGCGCTGGAGGTGACGAAAGACTCAAAAGGCGATCTGCTTGAGTTGTATTGCGGCAACGGCAATTTTTCTTTAGCGCTGGCGCGCAATTTTAACCGCGTGCTGGCAACCGAAATCGCCAAACCGTCCGTCGCTGCCGCACAGTACAATATTGCCGCTAATCATATTGATAATGTGCAAATTATTCGCATGGCGGCGGAAGAGTTTACCCAGGCGATGAATGGCGTTCGTGAGTTTAACCGCCTGCAGGGGATCGACCTGAAGCGCTATCAGTGCGAAACCATTTTTGTCGATCCGCCGCGCAGCGGTCTGGACAGCGAAACGGAAAAAATGGTGCAGGCTTATCCACGTATTCTGTACATTTCCTGCAATCCGGAAACGTTGTGCAAAAACCTGGAAACGTTAAGCCAGACGCACACGGTGTCTCGCCTGGCGCTATTCGATCAGTTCCCGTATACACATCATATGGAATGCGGGGTATTACTCACCGCAAGGTAAAATGTACGTCGGATGGCCGGTTATACCGCCATCCGGCATTCGCACACTATTCCGCGGTGTCCTGCTTGCGGTTACGCAGTTTAAAGCCAATCCAGAATACCAGAATCACCGACAGCACCGCCGGGAAGAAATTAGAGCCAATATCCGGATATTCTGCACGCACGACGGTGCTATACAGTAAAACGCCAAGAATGAAACAAGCGGCGGCCAACCCCGGCAAACCTACCGGCATAGTACGATTTTGGTAGCGCTGATGCAGGCAATATACCGTCAGCACCAGCGAGATAATCGGGAATACGGAGAACGGCACAATAGCGCTAAACAGCGCCGCGAATGTGCCGTTAATCGATAAGCCAGCGATGAGCGCCAGCAACAGCGTACCTTTATCTTGACCTGACTGTTTCATTACTCGTCCTTCACGTTATTCGGAATGATGTGCTATTTTCTCTTGCTCACGGCGATACCAGTAATACGCCCCTTTCGCAATCATGCGCAGTTGCAATACCAGCCGCTCTTCTAATTGCCGACGCTGTTCAGCGCCGATGTCCAACGCCTCTGCGCCCGCGCTAAAGACAATAGTTACCATCGCTTCGGCCTGGGCTTCAGTAAACGCGCGCGGCATATGGTTTTCGAGTTCCAGATAGTCGGCAAGTTCCGCAATAAAGTGCTGAATCTCCCGTGCGACGGCGGCACGAAACGCCGCTGAAGTGCCGGAACGTTCGCGCAATAACAGACGGAAGGCGTTGGGGTTGTTGCCGATAAACTCCATAAATGTGGAGACCGACGTGCGAATGACGCTGCCGCCTTTCGCGATACGCTGTCGCGCCTGACGCATCAACTGACGCAGCATCAGACCGCTTTCATCCACCATCGTCAGACCGAGTTCATCGACATCGCGAAAATGACGGTAAAACGACGTTGGCGCAATGCCCGCTTCACGCGCCACCTCACGCAAACTCAGGCTGGCAAAACTCCGCTCAGCGCTCAGTTGGCTGAATGCGGCTTCCACCAGCGAACGCCGGGTTTTTTCTTTTTGTTGCGCTCTAACACCCATCACAATGTCTGAATCCTTCCATATGCCTTATTCGGCACTATACCAGAGAATAAAAGTAACGGGTTCACACTGGATTGTGAATGATTGTTTACAGACAGTTTGTGCTCCGGCTTCGCAAAAAAGCACAACGATAATTGGGTTAAAGCTGGGCAAATGTTATCATCGTGTTTATTTTATGTATAAAAACAGGTGAGTAATACCATGCCACATTCCTGGGATTATGATGCAGTCGTCATAGGGTCAGGCCCCGGCGGTGAAGGCGCTGCAATGGGTCTGGTTAAGCAAGGAGCACGCGTCGCGGTGATTGAGCGTTATCATAACGTTGGCGGCGGATGTACCCACTGGGGCACCATCCCATCCAAAGCCCTTCGCCACGCCGTCAGCCGCATTATTGAATTTAATCAAAACCCGCTCTATAGCGACCACTCCCGTCTCCTTCGTTCTTCTTTCGCCGACATCCTTAATCATGCCGATAACGTGATTAATCAACAAACGCGTATGCGTCAGGGGTTTTATGAGCGTAACCACTGTGAAATATTGCAGGGCAACGCCCATTTTATTGACGAACATACCCTGGCGCTGGAATGCCATGACGGCACGGTTGAAACCCTGACGGCAGAAAAATTTGTTATTGCCTGTGGTTCGCGTCCTTACCATCCCAATGATGTGGATTTCTCGCATCCGCGCATTTATGACAGCGACTCAATCCTGAGTCTCCACCATGAACCGCGCCACGTTATTATTTACGGCGCCGGCGTTATCGGCTGCGAATATGCGTCCATCTTCCGCGGTATGGATGTGAAAGTGGATCTGATCAACACCCGCGATCGCCTGCTGGCCTTTCTCGATCAGGAGATGTCCGACTCTCTCTCTTACCATTTCTGGAATAGCGGCGTGGTTATTCGCCACAATGAAGAGTATGAGAAAATCGAAGGCTGCGATGATGGCGTCATCATGCACCTGAAATCCGGCAAAAAACTGAAGGCTGACTGCCTGCTCTATGCTAATGGCCGTACCGGTAACACCGATTCGCTGGCGCTGGAGAATATTGGTCTGGAAACAGACAGCCGTGGACAGCTCAAAGTCAACAGTATGTACCAGACCGCCCTGCCGCACGTCTATGCGGTGGGCGACGTGATTGGCTATCCCAGTCTGGCCTCCGCCGCCTACGATCAGGGGCGTATTGCAGCGCAGGCGCTGGTGAAAGGCGAAGCGACCGCGCATCTCATCGAAGATATCCCCACCGGGATTTATACCATTCCGGAAATCAGTTCTGTCGGCAAAACCGAGCAGCAGTTAACGGCAATGAAAGTGCCTTACGAAGTGGGCCGCGCGCAATTTAAGCATCTGGCGCGAGCGCAAATCGTCGGCATGAACGTCGGCACGCTAAAAATTCTCTTCCACCGCGAAACCAAAGAAATTCTGGGGATTCACTGCTTTGGCGAACGCGCCGCCGAAATTATTCATATCGGCCAGGCGATCATGGAGCAGAAAGGTGGCGGTAACACCATCGAATACTTCGTTAACACCACCTTTAACTACCCAACCATGGCGGAAGCTTATCGGGTTGCGGCGTTGAACGGCTTAAACCGCCTGTTTTAACGCCTTGTCGAAATGGCCATCCATTGCGCCACGGATGGCCTCTGCCAGTTGCTCATAACGGCTACGCAGCGGCGATCCCGGGCGATAAACCAGCCCCACGGTACGACGCGGCTCCGGCTTAATGCATGGCAGATAAACCACGCCGTCGCGCTTACGCTCCTGCGGTACGGCCAGCGCGGGGAGTAGTGTAATACCACTGCCCGCCGCCACCATGTTGCGCAGCGTTTCCAGACTGGTCGCCCGGAAATGGGTATCTTCATCCGCTCCCGCTTCAAAACAGAACCCCATCGCCTGATCGCGCAGACAGTGGCCATCTTCCAGCATCAGCAATTTCTCGCCCGCCAGATCGGACATCGGCACGCGATCGCGATTCGCCCACGGATGATCCTCATAAATAGCCAGCATCATGGGCTCATCAAACAGCGGCACTTCGATAAACGCCTCGCTCTCTTTCACCAGCGCCAGAATAGCGCAGTCAAGCTTGCCGCTATCGAGTTGCGCTAACAACTGATGCGTTTGCGCCTCATGCAGATACATTTCCAGCTTCGGGAAAGTCTGGTGCAACATTGGAATGATAAGCGGCAGCAAATAGGGACCAATTGTTGGGATTAAACCAATATGCAGCGGGCCGGACATCGTCTCGCCTTGTTGGCTTGCCATCTCCTTGAGCACCTTGACCTCACGCAGTACGGTACGCGCCTGATCCACCAGCAGTAAGCCCGCCTGGGTAAACAGCACCTTACGGCTCGTACGCTCCAGCAGCATAACGCCCAGCTCATCTTCCAGCTTACGTATTTGCCCGCTAAGGGTTGGCTGGCTGACGTGACAGGAGTCCGCCGCTCGCCGGAAATGGCGATGTTCGGCTAACGCCACCAGATATTCAAGATCACGAATATTCATTATTCATCCTCCGTCGCCACGATAGTTCATGGCGATAGGTAGCATAGCAATGAACGATTATCCCTATCAACCTTTCTGATTAATAATACATCACAGAACGGAGCGGTTTCTCGTTTAACCCTTGAAGACACCGCCCGTTCAGAGGGTATCTCTCGAACCCGAAATAACTAAAGCCAACGTGAACTTTTGCGGACCTCTGGTCCGCTTTTTTTTTGCGTAAAAAAACCCGGCGTCGCTGATGCTCGGCCGGGCAGTATTGCCTGATGGCGCTATGCTTATAAGGCTTACAACGCGAGGCGCGCCTTCGCATCGTTGATGGCCTGCGCCACCTGCAGCGGAGAAACGCCGCCTTTTGCCGCCCGTTTATCCAGACACGACTGCAAAGACAATATCGGATACACATCGTCGCCAATCACGCGGCTGAATTTCTGTAAATCGGCCAGCGGCAACGCTTCCAGCGGCTTACCCTGGCGAATAGCTTCTACCACCGCTTCGCCAACAATATGGTGCGCTTCGCGGAACGGCACGCCTTTCGCGACCAGGTAATCCGCCAGCTCCGTGGCGTTGGCATACCCCTGTTGCGCCGCGTCCTGACAACGTGGGCGTTTCACCTGAATACCGTCCAGCACCAACGCCGCCATATGCAGGCAGTCAAGCCAGGTATCGAGCGCATCGAACAGCCCTTCTTTGTCTTCCTGCATATCTTTGTTATACGCCAGCGGCAGACCTTTTAAAGTCATCATCATGCCGGTTAGCGCCCCTTGTACGCGACCGCACTTACCGCGAATCAGCTCCAGCGCGTCCGGGTTTTTCTTCTGCGGCATTAACGATGAACCGGAAGTCACGCGGTCAGAAAGCTCTACAAAGCCCGCTTCACCAGAATTAAAGAAAATCAGATCTTCCGCGAAGCGTGACAGATGCACCATGCCGATAGCCGCATCAGAAAGCAGTTCCAGTACGTGGTCACGATCGGACACGCTGTCCAGGCTGTTGCGGGTCGCAGAGGTAAAGCCCAGCCAGCCTGCCAATTGTTCACGGTCAATTTCATAGGCCGTTCCCGCCAACGCGCCGCAGCCTAGCGGACTCACGTCCAGACGTTTAAGCGTGTCCTGCAGGCGGCTTTCATCGCGCGCCAGCATTTCGACATACGCGAGACACCAGTGGGCGAAAGTCACTGGTTGCGCGCGTTGCAGATGGGTATATCCCGGCATTACCGCGTCCTGGTTCGCCTGCGCGGTTTCCACCAGCGCGCTCTGTAACTGGCGGTTAGCGGTAAGCAGTTCCCTCACCGTCTCTTTGCACCACAGTTTCAGGTCCGTCGCCACTTGATCGTTACGGCTGCGCCCGGTGTGCAGCTTTTTACCCAACTGACCCACTTTGTCGATGAGCTTACCTTCCACCCAGCTATGGATATCTTCCGCATCGCTTTGCAGGATTTGCTGCGGATTCGCGCGAACCTCTTCCAGCAGCACGTTCAGCGCTTCTTCCAACTGTCGTTGCTCATCGGCAGTCAGTACGCCTACCGTGACCAATGCTTTGGACCAGGCCACAGAACCGACAATATCCTGCTCCGCCAGACGGTAATCGAAGCGCAACGAATCATTGAATTGTTTAAACCGCTGGTCTGCCGCCTGTGTAAAACGCCCACCCCAAAGTGCCATAATAGACTTCCTTAAATTCTTCGAATTTCACTGCCGGATGGCGCTACGCTTATCCGGCCTACAATTTCTGTTCACATAGGCCCGATAAGACGCAGCCGCCATCGGGCGAACAAATAGTTAAGCCAGAATACGCGTGCCAATCGGCGTGCCGTTAAACAGCGCCGGCAGTTGCTCCGCATGACGCCAGGAAGCGATATCCACCGGGCGCCCCAGCGCCCGCGCAGCATCGAGAGCCGCATTCACTTTCACAATCATCCCGTCGGTAATAATGCCCTGGTCGATAAGCTGCTCGGCTTTGGACGCCGTCATTTCGGCGATACGCTGGCCTTTGCCGTCCAGAATACCGCTCACGTCGGAAAGCAGGATCAGATCGGCCCCCAGCGTCGCCGCCAGCGCGGTTGCCGCCTGATCGGCGTTGACGTTCATCAGTTGACCGTCGTCTGTTACGCCAATGGAGCTGACCACCGGCAGAAAGCCGTTTTCCAGCAGCATGTTAATCAGCTTCGGCGACCCCGGCTGCGCCAGCCCGACGTGGCCTAACGCTTCATCGAGTTGAGTCACGTTTACGCTGTCGCCATCGCCCAGAAACAGACCAACAGAGGCGATATGGTGTTTCTTCGCCCAGGCCAGCAGAGTTTTGTTAGCGGTTCCCGCCAGCGCGCCGGTAATGATGCCAATCTGATCGGCAGGCGTCACGCGCAGGCCGTCTTTCTTTTTCACTGGCAAATTAAGCCCTTTCATCAGCTCATCCACCACGCAACCGCCGCCGTGAACAATCACCAGCGGACGCTGATGGGACTCACGATAGTTGACCAGCGCGGTAAAAAGACGTTCCAGAGCCTCTTCGCTATCCAGTAATACGCCACCCAGCTTGATAATTAATGGATTCATCATTTCACCCTTAAATAAGAGACTGCGTTTCAGCGAAGCCAAAACGAATATTAGCGCACTGCACCGCCTGCGCCGCTGCGCCTTTCAACAAGTTGTCTTCGGTTGCCACCACAATCAGATGTTCGCCCTGGACGGCAAAACCAATATCGCAGAACGGCAGCCCGACGACGTTCTTTAACGCCGGAACGCCTTTGTCATACAGGCGCACCAGCGGTTTGTCGCCATAGGCTTTTTGCAACACGTCGGCGACCTGCGCATGGGTTACTCCCGCTTTCAGGCGGCAGGTAATGGTTTCCAGAATCCCGCGCGGGAAATTCCCCAGATGCGGGGTGAAGATGACCTCCGCGCCCAGATGGACGGCGATTTCCGGCTGATGACGATGCGTAAACACGCCATACGGTTGCAAACTCACTTCACAGAAACTGTTCGATATTGCCGCCTTGCGCCCCGCGCCGCTCACCCCGCTGGTGGCATTAATTACCGGCCACTGCGTCAGATCGAGAAGCCCGCCGTCAATCAGCGGTTTTAGCGACAACTGCGCTGCGGTTGGATAGCAACCAGGAACCGCAATCAGATTCGCCGTGTTCAGTTTATCGACATTCCACTCCGCCAGACCGTACACCGCCTGCTCCAGCAGCTCAGGATACTGATGAGTAAATCCGTAATACTTTTCATAGAAGGCGCGATCGTTTACCCGAAACGCGCCGGAAAGATCGAATACGACGCATCCGGCCTGTAAAAATTGCGGCGCCAGATCGTGGCTCACTTCATGCGCTGTCGCCAGGAACACCACATCAACATCTGCGCTAAAGTCACGTACATCCGACATCGGTTGCAATGGCAGGTCGACAATCCCTTTTAACTGCGGATGTAAATCAGAAATTAACTTTCCTGCATCATTGCTTTGCGCTGAGACGGTCAAAGCGGTTATGGTCATATGTGGGTGGCGATTTACGTAGCTTACAAGCTCTGCGCCCGCATAACCGCTAGCGCCTACAATCAGCGTATTCAACATCGGGTTCCTTTATGCTCAACGTTAATGTATTTTTATTCATAATTAATGCATGAATATTGATACTATCATGACCTGAGGTGTGTCAACAATGAAAAACGTTTTACCGCCATTTATCGAGATTTACCGCGCTTTGATTGCCACACCGTCGATAAGCGCAACCGAAGAATCCCTGGATCAAAGTAATGCGTCTTTAATCACTTTGCTTGCAGGCTGGTTCAGCGATCTTGGTTTCAACGTAGAGGTTCAACCGGTTCCAGGAACGCGAAACAAATTTAATATGCTCGCCAGCACCGGACATGGCGCGGGCGGTTTGCTGCTGACCGGCCATACCGACACGGTTCCCTTTGATGACGGACGCTGGACGCGCGACCCGTTCACGCTGACCGAGCACGACAATAAGCTCTATGGTCTGGGCACTGCGGATATGAAAGGCTTCTTCGCTTTTATTCTGGACGCGCTACGTGACGTTGACGTCACAAAGTTGAAAAAGCCGCTCTACATTCTGGCGACCGCCGATGAAGAGACCAGCATGGCGGGGGCGCGTTATTTTTCCAAAACCACGGCATTACGTCCGGACTGCGCGATCATTGGCGAACCGACGTCGTTGCAACCGATACGCGCGCACAAAGGGCATATCTCTAATGTCGTTCGCGTCCTGGGGCAGTCCGGTCATTCCAGCGACCCGGCGCGTGGGGTTAACGCCATTGAACTGATGCACGATGCGATTGGCCATATCATGCAACTGCGTGACTCGCTGAAAGCGCGGTATCACTACGAGGCGTTTACCGTTCCGTATCCAACGCTGAATCTGGGCCATATTCACGGCGGCGATGCCTCAAACCGTATCTGCGCCTGCTGCGAATTGCATATGGATATTCGTCCACTGCCGGGCATG
Organism: Salmonella enterica subsp. enterica serovar Typhimurium str. LT2; assembly: GCF_000006945.2. Taxonomy (GTDB): domain Bacteria; phylum Pseudomonadota; class Gammaproteobacteria; order Enterobacterales; family Enterobacteriaceae; genus Salmonella; species Salmonella enterica. Next base: position 4,338,630 of record NC_003197.2, on the reverse strand, counting down.
ACGTTAAACGACCTTAATGGACTGCTTAACGACGCGCTGGCCCCGGTAAGCGAACGCTGGCCGGGCCGCCTGACGGTGGCGGAATTACATCCGCCGATTCCAGGTTATGAGTGTCCACCGGACCACCAACTGGTTGAAGTAGTAGAAAAACTGTTGGGAACGAAAACCGACGTGGTGAACTACTGTACTGAAGCGCCGTTTATGCAGACATTATGCCCAACGCTGGTGCTTGGTCCGGGCTCAATTAATCAGGCGCATCAGCCGGATGAATATCTCGAAACGCGTTTTATTAAGCCAACCCGGGAATTGATTACCCAGGTAGTACACCATTTTTGCTGGCATTAATGCATATTGCCCGGTGACGTGATGTTTACCGGGCCTACCCCGTCTTGTAGGCCGGATAAGCGCAGCGCCATCCGGCGTCTCTACGCCACATGTTCATAAGCATTTCTTATTTGGCACGATGCGAATTAACTTTAATAAATTACCGTCATTTCTTCGTTTGCTGAACCGATTTCGCAGTAATTGACGCCACGGGTTTTACGTGGCTTTATAAAAGACGGCTAAAAAGCAAAGTCCGAAAAATTTCACGTCACAGCAAGGCGGCAAACGAGCCCATTCCGCAGAACTGGCATACGGGCGAGCGCAGCCACTGCCGCTGTGGCATGAAAGAGACAGGGCAATTACATTAAAGATGGGGTGTCTGGGGTCATATGAACGAACAATATTCCGCGTTGCGTAGTAATGTCAGTATGCTCGGCAAGGTGCTGGGAGAAACCATCAAGGATGCGCTGGGAGAACACATTCTTGATCGCGTAGAAACAATCCGTAAGCTATCCAAATCTTCACGCGCCGGCAATGAAGCTAATCGCCAGGAGCTGCTCACCACGCTACAAAATTTGTCTAATGACGAGCTGCTGCCAGTTGCGCGCGCGTTTAGTCAGTTCCTGAACCTGGCCAATACTGCCGAGCAATACCACAGCATTTCGCCAAAAGGCGAAGCCGCCAGCAACCCGGAAGTGATTGCCCGCACTCTGCGCAAACTGAAAAACCAACCGGACCTCAACGACGCAACCATCAAAAAAGCGGTAGAGTCGCTGTCTCTGGAGTTGGTGCTAACCGCCCATCCGACAGAAATTACCCGCCGTACGCTTATTCACAAAATGGGTGAAATCAACAACTGTCTAAAACAGCTTGATAATACCGATATCGCCGACTACGAACGCCACCAGGTAATGCGTCGCCTGCGCCAGTTGATTGCCCAATCCTGGCATACGGATGAGATCCGCAAGCAGCGTCCAAGCCCGGTGGATGAAGCCAAATGGGGCTTCGCCGTGGTTGAGAACAGCCTGTGGCAGGGCGTACCTAACTATCTGCGTGAACTGAACGAACAGCTGGAAGAAAATCTCGGCTACAAATTGCCGGTGGATTTTGTGCCGGTACGTTTTACCTCCTGGATGGGCGGCGACCGTGACGGCAACCCGAACGTGACGGCGGATATCACCCGCCACGTACTCTTGTTAAGCCGCTGGAAAGCCACCGATCTGTTCCTGAAAGACATTCATGTTCTGGTATCAGAACTGTCGATGGTCGACGCCACGCCGGAGCTGCTGGCGTTAGTGGGCGAAGAAGGCGCGTCTGAGCCGTATCGCTACCTGATGAAAAAATTGCGCGCCCGTCTGATGGCGACCCAGTCCTGGCTGGAAGCGCGTCTGAAAGGCGAGAAGCTGCCCAAACCGGCTGGCCTGCTGACGCAAAACGAGCAGCTCTGGGAACCTCTGTACGCCTGCTACCAGTCGTTACAGGCCTGCGGCATGGGCATTATCGCCAACGGCGAGTTACTCGACACGCTCCGCCGCGTGAAGTGTTTCGGCGTACCGCTGGTGCGTATTGATATCCGCCAGGAAAGTACCCGCCATACTGAAGCGCTGGGCGAAATTACCCGCTACCTCGGTATTGGCGACTACGAAAGCTGGTCGGAAGCCGACAAGCAGGCCTTCCTGATCCGCGAACTGAACTCCAAACGTCCGCTGCTGCCGCGTAACTGGGAGCCGAGCAACGATACCCGCGAAGTGCTTGAAACCTGCAAGGTTATTGCCGAAGCGCCAAAAGGATCGATCGCCGCCTACGTAATTTCAATGGCGAAAACGCCGTCTGATGTGCTGGCTGTGCATCTGCTGCTGAAAGAGGCAGGTATCGGCTTTGCCATGCCGGTCGCGCCGCTGTTTGAAACCCTCGATGACCTGAACAATGCCGACGACGTGATGACCCAGTTGTTGAATATCGACTGGTATCGCGGACTGATTCAGGGTAAGCAGATGGTCATGATCGGCTACTCCGACTCGGCGAAAGACGCCGGCGTTATGGCCGCGTCATGGGCGCAGTATCAGGCGCAGGACGCCCTGATCAAAACCTGTGAAAAAGCCGGCATCGAGCTTACCCTCTTCCACGGCCGCGGCGGATCTATTGGCCGTGGCGGCGCGCCAGCCCACGCGGCGCTGCTTTCGCAACCGCCAGGCAGTCTGAAAGGCGGTCTGCGCGTGACCGAGCAGGGCGAGATGATCCGCTTCAAATACGGCCTGCCGGAAGTCACCGTCAGCAGCCTCTCGCTCTACACCAGCGCAATTCTGGAAGCAAACCTGCTGCCGCCGCCGGAACCGAAAGACAGCTGGCGTCATATTATGGATGAGCTTTCCGTCATCTCCTGTGAAACCTACCGCGGCTACGTGCGCGAAAATAAAGACTTTGTACCGTACTTCCGCTCCGCGACGCCGGAGCAAGAGTTGGGCAAATTGCCGCTCGGCTCACGTCCGGCGAAACGTCGTCCAACTGGCGGCGTCGAATCGCTGCGCGCGATTCCGTGGATCTTCGCCTGGACGCAAAACCGCCTGATGCTGCCAGCCTGGCTGGGCGCGGGTACTGCGCTGCAAAAAGTGGTGGAAGACGGTAAACAAAGCGAACTGGAAGCCATGTGCCGCGACTGGCCGTTCTTCTCCACGCGTCTTGGGATGCTGGAAATGGTGTTCTCGAAAGCCGACCTGTGGCTGGCCGACTATTACGATCAGCGCCTGGTGGCGAAAACGCTTTGGCCGCTGGGCAAAGAGCTACGAGACCTACTGGAAGAAGACATTAAAGTGGTGCTGGCGATTGCCAACGATTCGCACCTGATGGCCGACTTACCGTGGATTGCGGAGTCCATTCAGTTAAGAAACGTTTATACCGATCCATTAAACGTGTTGCAGGCCGAATTGCTGTATCGTTCCCGTCTGACTGAAGAGCAGGGCAAATCGCCCGATCCTCGCGTCGAACAGGCGTTGATGGTCACGATTGCGGGCGTCGCTGCCGGTATGCGCAACACCGGCTAACGCCAAAAGAGAGCCGCTCTCACGCAGTTATGTGGGGGCGGCATGAAATACTGCTGTCATCCTCGTCATTTTTTCAATATATTTCTGTCTGCATTTTATGCATTTGTAAATCTTTCTTAGCAAAACGTGCGGCATAAAGCAGGTTTGCTTCAGATTCTTTTAAGGTTCAGGCGTTACGTTTGGCGCTACGATTAAAGACAGGCTCTCATTATGCAATCCACATTACTCCAGACTAAACCCGCGTTTAGCTGGAAAGCCCTGGGCTGGGCACTGCTCTACTTTTGGTTCTTTTCCACCCTCCTGCAGGCCATTATTTATCTCACCGGATACAGCGGGACAAACGGTCTGCGGGATTCGCTACTGTACAGCTCACTGTGGCTGATCCCGGTCTTTCTGTTTCCAGGCCGCATCCGGGTTATTGCTGCCGTTATTGGCGTCGTACTCTGGGCCGCCTCGCTGGCGGCGCTGAGCTATTACGTAATCTACGGGCAGGAGTTCTCGCAAAGCGTGCTGTTTGTGATGTTTGAAACCAACGCCAATGAAGCCAGCGAATATTTAAGCCAATATTTCAGTCTGAAAATTGTTCTTGTCGCGCTGGCTTATACGGTGGCGGCGATTTTGCTGTGGACACGTCTGCGCCCGGTTTATATTCCATCCCCCTGGCGTTATCTGGTGTCGTTTGCCCTGCTGTACGGGCTGATCCTCCATCCCATCGCGATGAATACCTTTATCAAGCATAAGTCGATGGAGAAAACGCTGGATAGCCTGGCATCACGAATGGAACCCGCCGCGCCGTGGCAATTTATTACTGGCTACTATCAGTACCGTTTACAGCTCGCCTCGCTGAATAAACTGCTGAATGAAAACGATGCCCTGCCGCCGCTGGCTAACTTCCAGGACCACTCCGGCGATGCGCCGCGCACGCTGGTACTGGTGATTGGCGAATCGACCCAGCGTGGCCGTATGAGTCTGTACGGTTATCCGCGCGAAACCACGCCGGAACTGGACGCGCTGCATAAAACCGACCCCGGGCTGACCGTGTTTAATAACGTGGTAACTTCGCGACCGTACACCATTGAGATCCTGCAACAGGCGCTAACGTTCGCGGACGAAAAGAACCCGGACTGGTATCTGACGAAGCCATCGCTGATGAATATGATGAAACAGGCCGGGTATAAAACCTTCTGGATCACTAACCAGCAGACGATGACGGCGCGTAATACCATGCTGACCGTGTTCTCCAAGCAGACTGATAAGCAGTTCTATATGAACCAGCAGCGCACTCAAAGCGCGCGCGAATATGACAGCAACGTGCTGGCGCCGTTTAAAGCGGTGTTAGCCGACCCGGCGCCGAAAAAATTCATTATTGTGCATCTGCTGGGAACGCATATTAAATACAAGTTCCGCTATCCAGAAAACCAGGGCAAGTTTGATGGTAAAACCGACCATGTTCCGCCGGGATTAAGCAGTGACGAGCTGGAATCGTATAATGATTACGACAACGCGAACCTGTATAACGACTATGTTGTCGCCAGCCTGATTAAGGACTATAAAGCGACCGATCCGAACGGTTTCCTGCTCTACTTCTCCGATCACGGTGAAGAAGTGTATGACACGCCGCCGCATAAGACGCAGGGACGAAACGAAGATTCGCCAACCCGTCATATGTATACGGTGCCGTTCCTGCTGTGGACCTCAGAGAAATGGCAGGCAGCGCATCCGCGCGACTTCTCACAGGATGTCGATCGTAAGTACAGCAGTTCCGAGCTTATCCATACCTGGTCGGACTTAGCGGGCCTGACCTATGATGGCTACGACCCGACGCGTTCCATCACCAACCCGCAGTTCAAAGAGACCACGCGCTGGATTGGCAACCCGTATAAGAAAAACGCGCTGATTGATTATGATACGTTGCCGTATGGCGATCAGGTCGGTAATCAATAGCCTGTATGTTGCCCGATAACGCTAACGCTTATCGGGCCTGGCGTGCTTCTCTCCCGTAGTCCGGATAAGGCGCAAAGCGCCGCTATCCGGCAATAATCGCTTGAGGACATCGGTTTTCGACGTTACTGTTTCCTCTGTTTGCGATCGGCAGGGGATTATCATGTATCACGACGTCAGCCACCTTCTCTCCCGTCTCATCAACGGCCCGCTGCCGCTGCGCCAGATTTATTTTGCCAGCGCCAGCGGCCCAGCGCCGGAACTGGCGTACCAGGTGGATTTTCCGCGGCTGGAGATTGTGCTGGAGGGCGAGCTTACTGACATGAGCATTACCGCCCCGCTCATTCCTTGCGATGTTCTCTACGTTCCGGCTGGCGGCTGGAACATCCCGCAATGGCAAACGCCCGTCACCACCCTGAGCATTCTGTTTGGCAAACAGCAGTTAGGTTTCAGCGTAGTCCACTGGGATGGTCAGCAGCATCAAAACCTCACGAAACAGCACGTTGCGCGCCGCGGCCCGCGTATCGGCTCGTTCCTGTTACAAACGCTTAATGAGATGCAGATGCAGCCGCAAGAGCAGCAAACGGCCAGATTGATTGTCGCCAGCCTACTAAGCCATTGCCGCGATCTGCTCGGCAGCCAAATCCAGACCGCCTCCCGCAGCCGCGCGCTTTTTGAAGCCATTCGGGAGTATATTGATGAACGCTACGCCGCGCCGTTGACGCGCGAATCGGTAGCACAGGCGTTTTATATCTCGCCAAATTACCTCTCGCACCTGTTCCAGAAAACGGGGGCCATCGGCTTTAACGAATACCTGAACCATACGCGACTGGAACACGCCAAAACGTTGCTGAAGGGTTATGACCTGAAAGTGAAAGAGGTGGCGCACCGCTGCGGCTTTGTCGACAGTAACTATTTCTGCCGCCTGTTTCGCAAAAATACGGAACGCTCGCCGTCGGAGTATCGCCGCCAGTATCACAGCCAGCTAACGGAAAAGCAGATTACTCCAGGATAAGGTGGGTATGTTGCGGCGCGGAAAGGAGTTTACGCACAGCGCTCATTACCCGCTGTGGCTCCCGCAAAAAAGCGCTGATCCCCGACTGGACATAGCGACTCCGGGTAAATCGCTCCACGCCCGCCAGCTCGATATCGGTAATGAGCAACACGACATCGGCACGGCGGATATCCTCTTCCGTTAAGCGGTTCTCTGTACCGAGTGCCCCCTGGGTTTCAATCTTGATGCTCCACTTCTCCTGCTGGCAAAGTTTTTCCAGCCGTTCAGCAGCCATATAGGTATGCGCTACACCGCTCACGCAGGCGGTCACTGCCACCAGATGCCGTACAGGTACTGCCATATTAACCTCCTGTGGTGACCTGAAATCCTGCTTGCTCCGCCATCTCCCGAAACAGAGCGATCTCTTGCACCGACGGCGCGGGAATATCTTTCATCATCCATGATTTTCCAAGCAGCCGGTATTTCGGCTCGCCGTACTGATGAAACGGTAGCAGGTGAACCTGCTTTATTCCTAATGATCTCAACAATGTTAACGCGCACTGCAGATTCTCTGCGTTAAGCGTAAAGCCAGGAATCAACGGCAAACGAGGGATCACCGTGATTCCCTCGCTAACCAGTAACCGTAAATTCTCCAGTACGCGCGGCAGATTCATGTTGATCACCTCGCGCGCCCGCTCCGCATCCATAATTTTCAGATCAAACAATACCTCATCACACGCCCTTGCCAACGGCAGTAGACGGCTGGCCGACGTATCGCCAGCCGTTTCAATAGCACAAGGAACGCCCCAACGCCGCAATCGCTGTAAGAAGCGCGTGGCGAACGGCGCCTGCATCAGCACTTCGCCGCCAGAAAGCGTCACCCCGCCGCCGGAAGTACGAAAGAAGATGTCGTCTTTCAGCACTTCGCGTTCCAGTTCATCCAGCGTAATATCACGCCCAATACGCTCAAACGCGCCGGAAGGACATTCGTCGGCATCCCGCAGACACGGCGTGCAACGCAGGCATTTATTTTCCCGGCGCACCGTTTCAATGCGCGGCGAGATAGATTCCGGATTAGCGCACCACGGACAGGTATGCGGACAGCCCTTAAAAAAGACCACCGTACGAATCCCCTGCCCGTCATTCAGCGAATAGCGCTGGATATTGAAGATACGCGCGGTCTCCTCATCGCGCGCCCCCACAACCTCACAACTGATGCGCGGTGCGGCGAATAATGTCATCCTGAATCTCCTTCGACAGCTCGACAAAGAAGGCGCTGTAGCCCGCCACGCGCACCACCAGCCCAGCGAAATCCTGAGGCCGTAGCTGCGCTTCGCGCAATGTGTCGGCATTCACCACATTAAACTGGATGTGCTGCAGTTTGAGCTGGGTAAACGCGCGCAGGAAATCCGCCAGCTTGCGCAGTCCCGCCTCTCCTTCCAGAGTCGCAGGAGTAAACTTCACGTTCAGCAACGTACCGTTCGACAGCAGCGTGTTATCCAACTTACTTACTGATTTTAGTACCGCCGTCGGCCCTTGCATATCCTGTCCGAGCATCGGCGACAGGCCGCCATCCGCCAGCTGTTCTCCGGCAAAACGCCCGTCCGGTGTCGCGCCGACCACCGCTCCCAGCGGCACATGCGCGGAAACCGTGTATGAACCCGGCGTAAACTGGCCGCCGCGCGGATTCTGGTATTTTTCCACCTCTTTGCAGTAATACCGCAGCAGTTCGGCGCTGATGTTATCGACATTATCAATGTCGTTGCCATATTTTTCGAAGCGGTTGATAAGCCTGGCGCGGATCTTTTCCCCTTCTGGCGTGGCGAAGTTGTTTTTCAGGATCGACAGCAGCGCATCAAAACTCAGGCGCTGCTGATCGAATACCAGCCCATTGAGCGCATGAAGGGAATCACTCAGGTTGGCGATACCGATGCCCTGTACGCCCGAAAAGTTATAGCGCGCGCCGCCGTCGGTGATGTCTCGCCCTTTCTCCAGGCAGTCGCTGATAAACGAAGAGAGCAGCGGCACCGGCGCCCAGTCACGATGGCCGATATCGCAAATATTGCTGCCTTCTACCATTAGTGTAATGTAGTGACTGATTTTGGCGCGAATATGCGCCAGCAACGCCTCATAAGTAAGAGTGTCGTTGCCCTCATTTTCATACAAGCTGATTTCCATCACTTTCAGCAGATTAAACATGGCGATGTCATGCAGCCCGTAGGTTCTGCCCGGAATCGACAGCTCAACACATCCCACCACCGCATAATCGCGCGCATCCTCCAACGACACGCCACGGTTAAGGAACGCGGGAACCACCACTTCGTCATTGAAAATCTGTGGAATGCCGGTACCGAGGCGAATGGTCTCGGCGGTCTTGAGCAGGAACGGCGTATCAATCAGCGCGTTAGTGCGCACGCCGAGATTCGGCTGCGGCAACTGCACGCTCTGGTAGGCATCCAGGCAGAGAAAAGAGAGCACGTTTACCGCGCTGCGTCCGCTTTCCGTCAATCCGCCCAGCAGCGCGGTGTAACCCGTCGGGAAACCGGCAAAATAGCGCGCGCTACTGGTGGAACGCAGCAGCACGATATCGTTGCATTTCACCCACAGCGACTCGAGCAACTCTTTCAGGAACGCCGGATCGTCGCCCTGAGTGAGCGAAGTCTGATAAAACGGCAGCATGTACTGGTCGAAGCGCCCGAGCGACAGCGAACTGGCGTTGGACTCGTACTGCAAAATAATGTTCATGTACCAGAACAGCTGACATGCTTGCCAGAACGTCTGTGGTTTGTGCTGCGCGTTATGCCGCGAATTGGCGGCAATGGTGAGCAGTTCCTGACGACGACGAGCGTCCGGGCAGCGCTCCGCCTGCTGTTCCGCCAGTACGGCATAACGCAGGATGTGGCGTTGCGATGCCTCAAGTAACAACAGAGCGGCCTGATAAAAGTCGTTTTCCGGCTGTTGCTCGCAGCGCGCGCGCATCTGCGCCGCCAGTTCACCCAGCCCGTTATTGAGCAAGCGTGGATAATCAATAATGATATGCCCCTGCCCTTTATCCGTCTGGTTAATGCTAAAAATCTGGGTGCTGACGGCGGCTTTCACCTCATCGGTCATCTGCCCGTTAATAAAATCTTTCATCGACCGTTTTTCCCAGTACGGGAATAGAACCTCACGATAGAGGCGCTTATCCTCTTCGCTGATATCAAAACGGTCCTGCGGACGCGTCGGGAACCGATCCAGCTCGTTAAGCAGCCAATACGGGTCCATTTCCGGCGACATAATACCCGCGCGCGGCTTAACGGTTCGGTTTCCGGCAATCAGCTCCTCGTCACGAATCGAAATTTCAACATGTTCAAGGATATACGCCGTCGCTTTGGCGCGGCGCAAAATGACCGGTTCGCCCTCCGTCTGCTGATGGCTGGCGGTATAAAGCAGCGCGCGCTCCAGAGAAATTTCACGGTGATTCTGAAACAGAGCGGCTTTGAGGCGTTGAATACGATGGGTCATGAGGAGCTCCTGTGGACACGAGCGCCGGATGGCGGCATAAATCTCTTATCGGGCCTGTGAGCAGGCCCGATAAACTTGCGCCATCGGGCATTTTAACGTTACGCGGTTTGCGAAAGATGGGCGTCAATCTTGTTCATAATGGCGTCGGCGCGTTTTACCGCGTCGCTGATATTGACGCGAACGATAGTTTTACCCGCAAACCGCTCTTCGAACTTGATGCCGATATCTTTAGTCAAAATCACCATATCGGCGCTCGCCACATCCTCTGCCGTCAGTTCATTTTCCAGCCCAATCGAGCCCTGAGTCTCCACTTTTACATCCCAACCTTTCGCTTTGGCTGCGCTTTCCAGCGCTTCAGCCGCCATATAGGTATGCGCAACACCAGAAGGACACGCGGTTACTGCAATAATTTTAGTCATGGCTTATTCCTCGCTTAATTCATCTCAAAATCTAAATCCAGGTCGTCTTCTTTTTCGTCAACTTGCGACACATTCTTACGCGTCAGGCTTTTCAGCACGTTAACGCAGACTGCCGTTACCACCGCGCCCACGGCGACTGCCGCGACATAACCCAGCTTGCCTTCCACGACTGGCAGAACAATTAAACCGCCCCAACCGGCATAACACTGCGCGCCAAACAGCGCGGCCATTACCGCACCGCAAGCGGAGCCCACCATAATGGATGGGATCACGCGCAGCGGATCGGCAGCGGCGAAAGGAATCGCCCCTTCCGTTACGCCCACGCAGCCCATGACCAGCGCGGCTTTACCGGCTTCGCGCTCTTCAACAGAAAAATTCTTGCGGCCAATCAGCGTCGCCAGCCCCAGTCCCAGTGGCGGTACGCAGATGCTCACCGCGGCGATAGCCACCACGGTATATACGCCCTGCGCCACGCAAATCAGCATGAACGCATAAGCGACTTTGTTAACCGGGCCGCCCATATCAAAAGCCAGCATCAGCCCCATGATCACCGCCAGCAGCACGATGCTGCCCTGCTGCATCCCTTGCAGCCATTGGGTCAGGCTGCTTGTCAGCGCACCGATCGGTTCGCCCAGCCCCCACATCATGATGCCCGCGGTGATAAAAGTGCCAACGATGGGAATCACAAAAATAGGCATCACAGAACGCAGCACCTTATGCACCGGGATTTTCTTCAAGTAATGCACCACGATCCCGCCGATAAGTCCGGCGATAAGTGCCCCGAAAAAACCCGCGCCGAAGCTGTTACCCACCCAGGCACCAATTGCGCAAGGAGCCAGCGCGGAGCGTTCGGCAATGGAGTAACCGATGTATGCGGCGAGGAAAGGCACCATCAGCGTCAGCCCGGCGACACCGATATCAAACAGTTTTTTAAGATTCGGATCGGTGGCGGCATCGGGTACGGCGCCCTTGCCATATAGCATGACGGAGACTGCCAGCAAAATTCCGCCAGCCACCACAAAGGGGATCATATGCGAAACACCGGTCATCAGGTGCTGGCGGGTATTTTTCAGGATCTGTACCAACTCTTTCATAAGTCGCTCCCGGGCTGGATAAAGCCCATGTCCATAAAGTTACTGCGGAAAACAATAGGCAATCCATTGCCGCGCAGACAGTGGATAAAAAGGCCATTTACTGGATTTTTGTAATATCAGTATAAAAATGCGATCCGCTTCATAACTTCTGAAAAAGGTAAAACCCGCGCTACCACGCTAAGTTGTGAGACAACTCGCACTTTTTGCGCTACATTACATTTATCCAGCTTTTGACAGATTTGTCACATGGCGTATTCCGGCTACCTCCTTTTATGCTGTAGCGAGAGAATCGTTATGGGAGAGAGGCAATGCCCCTGATTGTGGAATTTACCTGTGAACTGCCGAATGGCGTACATGCGCGCCCGGCAAGCCACGTAGAAACGCTGTGTAATACCTTCACGTCGCAAATTGAGTGGCACAACCTGCGCACCGATCGCAAAGGCAGCGCCAAAAGCGCGCTGGCGCTGATTGGCACCGACACGCTGGCTGGCGACCACTGTCAGCTGGTGATTTCCGGTGCCGATGAACAGGTTGCCTGTCAGCGTCTGAGTCAATGGCTGCGCGATGAATTCCCACTCTGCGACGCGCCGCTGGCGGAGATTAAAAACAGCGAACTGGAGCCGCTTCCGGCGTCGTTGACCCAGCTGAATCCGCAGATTTACCGCGCCCGTAGCGTGTGTAGCGGCAGCGCGGGCGGCGTACTGACGCCACTCTCTTCCCTGGATCTCAATGCGCTCGGCGAACTCCCGACCGCCAACGACACAGAGACGGAACAAGCCGCGCTGGACAATGGCTTAGCGATGTTGATAAAGCATATTGAGTTTCGTCAGCTCGACAGTGACGGTGCCGCCAGCGCGATTCTGGAAGCCCATCGTTCACTGGCAGGCGACGCTTCACTGCGTCAGCATTTACTGGACGGCGTTCTGCGCGGTTTAAGCTGCGCGCAGGCAATCGTGGAAAGCGCGAACCATTTCTGCAATGAGTTCGCTCGCGCCAGCAGCAGCTATTTACAGGAACGCGCGCTGGATGTTCGTGACGTTTGCTTCCAGTTACTGCAACACATTTACGGTGGGCAGCGCTTTCCGGCGCCGGGCCAGTTGACCCGGCCATCTATCTGTATGGCGGAAGAGTTGACGCCAAGCCAGTTCCTCGAACTGGATAAAACCTTTCTCAAAGGTCTGCTGTTAAAAAGCGGCGGCACCACTTCGCACACGGTGATTCTCGCCCGCTCATTCAACATTCCCACCCTGGTTGGCGTGGAGATTGAGGCCTTAACACCGTGGCGTCAGCAGACGGTTTATATTGACGGCAACGCAGGCGCGATTGTCGTTGCGCCTGACGAGCCTGTCACTCGTTACTATCAGCAGGAAGCCCGCGTGCAAGACGCCCTGCGCGAACAGCAGCGCATCTGGCTGACCCAGGAAGCGCGCACCGCTGACGGCATCCGCATGGAGGTCGCCGCCAACATCGCGCACTCCGTCGAGGCGCAAGCGGCCTTTAGTAACGGCGCGGAAGCGGTTGGCCTGTTCCGCACAGAAATGCTGTATATGGACCGCGCCTGCGCGCCGGACGAAAACGAGCTGTACAATATTTTTTGCCAGGCTCTGGAGTCCGCAAAGGGACGCAGCATTATTGTGCGCACAATGGATATAGGCGGCGATAAGCCCGTTGATTATCTGAATATTCCTGCCGAAGCCAACCCATTCCTCGGCTATCGCGCCGTCCGTATTTATGAAGAGTACGCTTCTCTGTTTACCACCCAGCTACGCTCGATCCTCCGCGCGTCCGCCCACGGCAACCTGAAAATCATGATCCCGATGATCTCCTCTATGGAAGAGATTCTGTGGGTCAAAGAGAAGCTGGCGGAAGCCAAACAGCAGCTGCGTAATGAACATATCCCGTTCGATGAGAAGATCCCACTCGGCATTATGCTGGAAGTGCCGTCGGTGATGTTCATCATCGATCAATGCTGTGAAGAGATTGATTTCTTTAGTATTGGTAGTAACGATCTAACACAATACCTGCTGGCGGTAGACCGTGATAACGCCAAAGTCACTCGTCACTACAACAGCCTGAATCCCGCCTTCCTGCGCGCGTTGGATTTCGCGGTGCAGGCGGTACATCGTCAGGGCAAATGGATTGGTCTGTGCGGCGAACTGGGGGCCAAAGGTTCGGTTCTGCCATTGCTGGTAGGTCTGGGGCTGGACGAGATCAGCATGGGCGCGCCGTCGATTCCCGCCGCCAAAGCGCGGATGGCACAACTCGACAGCCGAGCCTGCCGCCAGTTGTTGAATCAGGCGATGGCCTGCCGCACCTCGCTGGAGGTGGAGCATCTGCTGGCGCAGTTCCGCATGTCGCAGCAGGATGCCCCGCTGGTTACCGCCCAATGCATAACGCTTGATAGCGACTGGCGCAGCAAAGAGGAGGTGATTAAAGGCATGACCGACAATCTGCTGCTGGCGGGCCGCTGCCGCTACCCGCGCAAACTGGAAGCCGATCTATGGGCGCGCGAGGCGGTATTCTCCACCGGACTGGGCTTTAGCTTTGCCATTCCGCACAGCAAATCGGAACATATCGAACAGTCCACCATCAGCGTGGCGCGCCTGAACGCGCCGGTACGCTGGGGAGATGACGAGGCGCAGTTCATCATTATGCTGACGCTTAACAAACACGCCGCGGGCGACCAGCATATGCGTATTTTCTCGCGCCTGGCCCGCCGCATCATGCACGAAGAATTCCGCAACACGCTGGTTAACGCCGCTTCCGCCGACGCTATCGCCAGCCTGCTGCAACATGAACTTGAACTGTAAAGGAAAGACTATGGAACTCTATCTGGATACCGCTAACGTGGCGGAAGTTGAACGTCTGGCGCGCATTTTCCCGATTGCCGGCGTCACCACCAATCCAAGCATTGTGGCAGCCAGCAAAGAATCTATCTGGGATGTGCTGCCCAGGCTGCAAAACGCCATCGGCGAAGAAGGCACTTTATTTGCGCAGACCATGAGCCGCGACGCGAAAGGGATGGTGGAAGAAGCCAAACGACTGAATAACGCCATCCCCGGCATTGTGGTTAAAATTCCGGTGACCGCCGAAGGTCTTGCAGCGATTAAATTGCTGAAAAAAGAAGGCATCGTGACGCTGGGCACCGCCGTCTACAGCGCATCGCAGGGCCTGCTGGCGGCGCTGGCGGGCGCAAAATATGTCGCTCCCTACGTCAACCGCGTTGATGCGCAGGGCGGCGATGGCATTCGTATGGTTCAGGAGCTGCAAACGCTACTGGAACATCACGCGCCCGACAGCATGGTACTGGCGGCCAGCTTTAAAACGCCGCGGCAGGCGCTGGATTGCTTACTGGCAGGTTGCCAGGCGATTACCCTTCCTTTAGATGTAGCGCAACAAATGCTCAATACGCCTGCGGTAGAGTCGGCAATAGAGAAGTTTGAGCAAGACTGGAAAAACGCTTTTGGTAATCTGAACCTGTAGGAGAGAAATGTATGGATCGCATTATTCAGTCACCAGGTAAGTATATTCAGGGTGCAAACGTCATCGCGCGTCTTGGCGATTATTTAAAACCAATGGCGAACAACTGGCTGGTTGTGGGCGATAAATTCGTGCTGGGATTTGCCGAAGAGACGCTGCGCAAAAGCCTGACGGATGCCGGTTTGTCAGTAGAAATCGCCCCGTTTGGCGGCGAATGTTCGCAAAATGAGATCGACAGGCTGCGCGCCGTCGCCGAAAAAAGTCAGTGTGGCGCCGTACTGGGTATCGGCGGCGGTAAAACGCTGGATACCGCCAAAGCGCTGGCGCACTTTATGAACGTCCCGGTCGCTATCGCGCCGACCATCGCCTCTACCGACGCACCGTGCAGCGCACTCTCGGTTATTTATACCGATGCCGGTGAGTTTGACCGTTATCTGCTGCTGCCGCATAACCCGAATATGGTTATTGTCGATACGCAGATAGTGGCGGGCGCGCCGGCGCGTCTGCTGGCAGCCGGTATCGGCGATGCACTGGCGACCTGGTTTGAAGCGCGCGCCTGCTCACGCAGCGGCGCCACCACAATGGCGGGCGGCAAGTGTACACAGGCCGCGCTGGCGCTGGCGGAGCTATGCTATAACACGCTGATCGAAGAAGGCGAAAAAGCCATGTTGGCCGCCGAACAGCACGTCGTCACGCCAGCGCTGGAACGCGTCATCGAAGCCAACACCTACCTGAGCGGGGTCGGTTTTGAAAGCGGCGGTCTGGCCGCAGCGCACGCGATTCATAACGGTTTAACGGCGATTCCGGATGCGCACCACTATTATCACGGTGAGAAGGTCGCTTTCGGTACGCTGACGCAACTGGTGCTGGAAAACGCGCCGGTCGAAGAAATCGAAACCGTTGCGGCGCTGTGCCATTCCGTTGGCCTGCCGATTACGCTGGCGCAACTGGATATTAAACAGGATATTCCGGCCAAGATGCGCACCGTCGCGGAAGCCTCCTGCGCAGAAGGTGAAACTATTCATAACATGCCTGGCGGCGCAACGCCGGATGAAGTGTACGCCGCGCTGCTGGTCGCCGACCAGTACGGTCAACGCTTCTTGCAGGAATGGGAATAAGGTCTGAGCAATACTCCTGACGATAGTCAGGAGTATTTCAGCTTGCTGACCCAACAGAATTCAGTTGCCGAATATCGACACAGGCACCTTATCTGGCCTTGTTATCCAATCATCCAGGCCGGGTAAGCGAAGCGCCATCATCAGGTATTCCATAGCCTGGAATCAGTCCATTTTGTCCTGAAATAGACTTTTTTATCACGCACCATTCTCTCCGCGGAAAGTCAAATGACGTACTGACACACTTCACGGACGAAGAAGATGAAATTCGCACAGGCGCTTATCGGTATTCTTGCTGCTTTTTTTATTAGCCATATCTCTCATCATTCGCCACGCTCTGATACCAGACCAATAACCGTTCAGGCGCAAACTAATGCTGCAATCGCCCAAAGTGCCGGGACGCAAATAGGTAAGACGCTATTTTATGATGCTGCCTATGTTCGTCTGGATTATCCGAATGGCGATCTTCCGCTGGAGCGTGGCGTATGTGCAGATGTCGTCATCCGCGCGCTGCGCAGTCAGCAGGTTGATTTACAGAAACGGGTACATGAAGACATGCAGGCGCATTTCTCTGCCTACCCGAATAACTGGAAGCTGAAACGCCCGGACAGCAATATCGACCATCGCCGCGTTCCGAATCTGGAAACCTGGTTCCAGCGTCAAAACAAAGCTTTGCCGGTGACAGATAAATATAGCGATTATCAACCGGGAGATATTGTCTCCTGGCGACTGGATAACGGCCTTGCGCATATTGGCGTGGTATCCCTGAACGTCACGCCTGAAGGGGTGCCGCTGGTTGTGCATAACATAGGCGCGGGAGCACAGGAGGAAGATGTATTATTTAACTGGAAAGTCACGGGGCATTTTCGTTATTTTTCGCATTAAACGAGGAAAACGTCAGCGACTACCGAATAGCAGCCGCTGACGAATTAACCTGTCAGATTATTGCAGATCGAAACGGTCCAGGTTCATCACTTTCACCCATGCCGCGACGAAGTCCTTCACAAACTTCTCGTGCGCATCGCTACACGCGTAAACTTCCGCCAGCGCGCGCAGTACGGAGTTGGAACCAAACACCAGATCGGCGCGGGTCGCCGTGTATTTTACCTCGCCAGTCAGACGATCCCGGCCTTCGAACAGCTCATTAGCGTCGTCGGTGGGCTTCCACTCGTAACGCATATCCAGCAGATTAGCGAAGAAGTCAGTGCTGAGCACGCCCGGTCTGTCGGTAAAGACACCGTTCTGGCTGCCGTCAAAGTTGGTTCCCAGCACACGCATCCCGCCAACCAGTACCGTCATTTCCGGCGCGGTCAACGTTAACTGCTGCGCTTTATCAATCAACAGCGATTCGGTCGTCGACACATCCAGACGCGCACGATAGTTACGGAATCCATCAGCAATCGGTTCAAGCAGCGAGAACATCTCGATGTCGGTCTGATCCTGACGCGCATCCACCCGGCCCGGCGCAAAAGGTACGCTGATGCTGACACCCGCAGCAGCGGCCGCCTGCTCGATACCGACCACGCCCGCCAGCACAATAATATCGGCCAGCGAGGCTTTATTCGTCGTTTTCTGGATCTCTTCTAATACCGGCAGAACGCGAGCCGCAACGGCGTTGACATCCCAGTCGCGCTGAGGCGCTAATGCCAGACGCGCGCCGTTAGCGCCGCCACGCTTATCGCCGCCGCGGAAAGTAGACGCGGATGCCCAGGCAACCGAAACCATCTCGCTAATAGAAAGCCCGGATGCAGCGATCGCCGCTTTCAGGTTGATAATGTCTTCCTGCGTTGGCTGATAGAGCGGTTGCGGCAACGGGTCCTGCCAGATCAGATCTTCTTTCGGCACTTCCGGTCCGATGTAACGCGCTTTTGGTCCCATATCTCTGTGCGTCAGTTTGAACCAGGCACGAGCAAAGGCTTCATTAAAGGCCTGCGGATCGTTAAGGAAACGACGGGAAATCTTCTCGAACTCCGGATCAAAACGCAGCGTCAGGTCGGTGACCAGCATGGTTGGCTTACGTTTTTTCGACGGATCGAACGGGTCCGGGATGATGTCCGGCGCGTCTACCGCTTCAAACTGGATAGCGCCAGCCGGACTACGGGTTTGTACCCACTCATATTTGAACAGGTTCTCGAAGAAATAGTTGCTCCACTGGGTCGGCGTCTGCGTCCAGACCACTTCCAGCCCGGAGGTGATAGCATCCGCGCCAACGCCACTACCATAGCTGCTGGCCCAACCTAAGCCCTGCGCTTCAATCGGCGCGGCTTCCGGATCGGCCCCTACATGGGATGCCGCTGCCGCGCCGTGGGTTTTACCGAGGGTATGCCCGCCAGCGATCAACGCCACGGTCTCTTCGTCGTTCATCCCCATATTGCCAAAGGTAGCGCGAATAGCGGCGGCGGCAGAAAGTGGTTCGCCGCTGTGATCCGGCCCTTCCGGGTTAACGTAGATAAGGCCCATCTCGGTCGCGCCCAGCGGCGCTTTTGCCAGCGCTTCAGGGTGTCGGTGAGTCAACCAGGCTTTTTCATCGCCCCAGTTCACATCCAGATCCGGTTCCCAGACATCTTCACGCCCGGCGCCGAAACCGAAGGTACGGAAGCCGGAGTTTTCCAGCGCCACGTTACCCGCCAGAATAAACAGGTCGGCCCAGGAAATTTTCTGGCCATATTTCTGCTTAATCGGCCACAACAAACGACGCGCCTTATCCAGGCTGACGTTATCCGGCCAGGAGTTAAGCGGCGCAAAACGCTGTTGACCACGACCCGCGCCGCCACGACCATCAATAGAACGGTAGGTGCCAGCGCCATGCCAGGCCATGCGAATAAACAAACCGACATAGCTGCCCCAGTCAGCGGGCCACCACGGTTGTGAATCGGTCAGCAGCGCCTTGAGATCCCCTTTCAGGGCGGAGTAGTCTAACTTGCTAAACTCTTTGCGGTAGTCAAAGTCTTCACCCAGCGGGTTAGAACGGTTGGAATGTTGATTCAAAAGATCCACGCGAAGCTGGTTCGGCCACCAGTCGCGGCTGGCAGTCCCTGCGCCTGCGCTTCGGTCATGCCCCCCCTGATGGAAAGGACATTTTCCAGTGGATAACGTGTTATGGGTATCGTCGGTCGTGCTCATATCTCAGCTCCCTTTTAAAGTGTTACCGTTACGATATACACCAGGAGCAAATAGATATAGTTGAATTAATCCACAGATTCGATAGCTAATACCTTTTATATTTTTAGTTACAGAGATGTAGATCAATATGAGTTGTAATAAAGCTCCCGGCAGGGAGCTGGAGGTTATAAACCCGGTCTTACGCCCAGCGTGTGGCAAATGGCATAACTCATTTCCGCACGATTCAACGTGTAGAAGTGGAAATCCTTCACTCCTTCACGGCTTAAAATTTTCACCATGTCCATCGCAATGTTAGCGCCCACCAGCTTGCGGGTTTCTGCGTCATTATCCAGCCCCTCAAACATCAGTGACATCCAGGACGGAATGCGGACATTGGTCATATCGGCAAATTTTTTTGCCTGTTTAAAGTTAGACACCGGTAAAATGCCGGGAATAATTTCTACGTCGATACCGGCAGAAACACAGCGGTCGCGAAAACGCAGGTAGCTTTCCACATCGAAGAAAAATTGGGTTATCGCGCGGTTAGCGCCAGCATCCACTTTACGCTTCAGATTAAGCAGATCGGCCTGCGCGCTTTTCGCTTCCGGATGTACCTCCGGATAGGCCGCTACTGAAATATCGAAATCGGCCACCTCTTTGAGCAAACCAACCAGATCGGCGGCGTACATCTCCGGCTTACCGCTGCCCGGCGGCAAATCGCCGCGCAAAGCGACAATGTGGCGGATACCGTTATTCCAGTAGTCGCGGGCGATGGTGCGCAGTTCATCGCGCGTGGCGTCAATACAGGTAAGGTGCGGCGCGGCCTCAAGCCCAGTACGCTCTTTGATGCCTTTAATAACGCTATGGGTGCGGTCGCGTTCCCCGGAGTTGGCGCCATACGTTACCGAAACAAACTTCGGTTTCAGACTGCTCAGGCGATCGATGGAGTTCCACAGGGTTTGCTCCATTTCACTGGTGCGCGGCGGGAAAAATTCAAACGAAACGTTAATCTGACCCTGTACTTCCGCCAGGCTCTGATTCAGGGCTTCCCGCTGGTTGGCGTGAAAAAAGCTCATACCTTACCTCATCAATCGCATGTTATTATTTGTTGTGTTGTAAACATCTATCCGTTTAGACGTCCAGATGTAAAAATGACGGAAAAGCAGAAGGACGTCAACTGAAAAATCACGCCAAAGAATGAGGAATATTCAGCAAAGTTGAATTTTCTTCATGTCACGCCGCGACACTGAACGCGCCGCGGCAGGGGAAATTACTTCTTCACATCCGCAACGCGCATTCCTTTGAGCTGCTCATCCGTGATGGTGTTGCCCGCCTTAAAGTAATCAACTATCGCATTCGACACATAGTAGCCGCCGGAGGTGTTCCGCGCCTGGCCTTCCGTGAATGCCGCAAAACCATCGCCGCCGTCGGCAAGGAAGCTGTTGGTAGCGATGTGATAAACCGTAGCATCGTCAATCGGCTTGCCATTGAGCGTCAGCACGGTAACCCGCTGGCCGATAGGTTTGCTGCTGTCATACTTCATCTCCAGCCCTTTAGACACCTGCAATACGCCGTTGCTTAAGCCAGCGCCATGCTCCATCAGGCTGCGCAATTGTTTACCGGTTAAATCCATCGTGACCAGTTCATTAGGGAACGGGAAGGTACTGATTACCGCCCCCATCGTCACCGCGCCAGCCGGGATTTCGTTGCGGATACCGCCAGAGTTAGTAAGCGCTAACTGGGTGTCTTTCCCCGCCGTAAAAAGCAGCGCATCCGCCGCCAGATTCCCCAGCGACGACGATTCGCCATACGCGCGGGTCAGCTCAACCGGCGACTGAGCCACCGTTTGCTGCACGACTTTATCGAGCTTTTTGTTCCAGCCGTCGATCACCTGTTTCGTTTGCGGATCTGGCTTCCACTCATCAGCAAAAATGGTCTTCAGCTCGAAGTTCTTCACCGTAAAGTGGTGTGGTTTCTCTTTGTAATCCAGCACCAGTTTACCCACATCAATACCGCCGCTGTCCGTTGAGAGGATCAGCGTATTACCGACTTTAATCGGTTCTGGCGTACCGACATGCGCGTGGCCGGTAATCAAAATATCCAGCCCTTTTACCTGACTTGCGGTCTGAATATCTTTATCCAGCGCGCGTCGCACATCGGTATTCCCCATGCTGGACTGGCGGGCCGGGGTGCCTTCGTGGATCAGCGCGACGGTCAGATCGACTTTACCTTTAAGTTCATCAATGTAACGTTGCAGCCACTTAATTTCATCGCGTGCCTCAATGCCCACGCGCGTCGCGGCGGATACCGTATCATTAAAAGCAAAGACACCGTGTAAGCCGATTACGCCAATCTTGACGCCATCTTTTTCAACAATGGTGTACGGCTTATCCCAGAAGGATTTACTGCTGTCCTCATAAAAAATATTGCCCTGTACGATAGGGAATTTCGCCCGGCTCAGTTGCAACAATGTATTGTCCCAGCCATGATCGAACTCATGATTACCGATAGTGGCAGCGTCATACTGCATGGTATTCAAAATATCGATAATCGCTTTACCCTTCGTCAGGCTGCTGATATACGGTCCGGTAAAGTAATCTCCGGCATCAAAAAACCACGTCGCCTTATTTTTGGCTTTTTCCTGCTTCACCAGCGTGGTGATATTGGCCCAACCGCCAATATCGCGTTTACCGTCAGCAATCCACGGTACTTTATAAGGCTCCACATGGGCGTGTAGATCGTTGGTGTAAATAATGGTGACATCTTTGGCGCAGGCCCAGAACGGCAGCGTGAACAAAATACCGGCAGCAAGCAGTTTTACTTTCATAAATAAGTCCCTTTCAGTCATATAAAGATTCGCTACGTTACGTTCTGAAAGGTTTTTTTATGTGAGAGTCCTCACACCCGCGTACCGTTTTATGAAGGCAGAATCAACGACCTGCCAAAATCGTTGGTAAAATGTATGCCGCCTCTGTTCACCATTAATGCCTGCAAAAGCGCTGGTTGTCGCAATCTTGGGCTGCCTGACTCGCCGGATTATGTGTGGCCGGACTATCGCCTGGGTTATCCGGCATTGCATTGTCGAGCCTGCGGCAGTTATCCGCCGCTCTTCAACGAGGGGGAATTTCGCCGCTGGGCGTCTGCTTATATCGCGCAATATGCCAAAGAGCATGGTCACTTTTGCCCCGACTGCTATCAAAAAACATGGATTCGTTATGGACGTAATCCCGGCGGAACGCAGCGACTTCAGTGCCAGTACTGTAAGAAAGTCTGGACGCCAAAACAGCACGCGCTGAATGTCGCCGAAACGCCGGAACAGATTTGCAGTATTCCGCTGCTCGTACCGTTTCAGGGAGCGAATGCCTTCCAGCAATTGTACTTTTTATTCAGTTTTGATGCTGTTCGCGGCAATATTCTTCACCTTTCCAGCAATTTCACGTTACTGTCTGCCGGAAAAAGTTTGCATTACCACTGGAAAGGAATTGCGCCGCCCGAGGGCGAGAAGGGCGATATTATTCACCGTATCGCCATTAAAGAACGGCAATTTTTACAGCGAAGTCAGTTCGATGAGATTCAGTATGGCCCGGCGGCGCTTAAACGTAACGCGCAAGGAACAATACTTCGCCCGGTCATTACGGCGCATGGTCATTTTCGGGTGCTGAAAAACCGCTTTCCTGATGTCGCGACACACATCATTGCCCATGAGTGTTTTTTGCGCGGCGCGGTCATTACGGCATGGGCGGAGCGGTTTCGCCAGCGTCTCTCCTCGCTGTGGTTCGTTGAGGAAGAGATAAACGATGACGATTGCCGCGCAGAGTGGCAACTGTTAGGCAAAACATGGCAGGGATGGTGGCAAAATCAGTGGCAACTCTGGGGGCAAGGTCACAACCGCAAAATGGTCTGTTCGTTAACCGGTTCCCACTTAGAACAAGGTGTCGCCGTTAATCTGGCGGCCAGTCGCCGCTTTGTTACCTGGCTATGGCAACAACCTGAATTCCAGCAAAGCGCCCACTATTCCGCCAAACGCGTCACGCAAATTCTGTATTTTCTGACGGAAAAATATAATTCACAATGGAATCACATTTAACCCAATGATGTAATGCCACGCATAAAAAATCACAGATTATCATTCAGAAGGCGCTATAGATTTAATCACCTCACATCCTGCTTTTATACGCTGAAAAAGAATAGAACTATTTTATAAAATGGCCCTTCGTTTTAAGTTAAGATCGGCTATAAACGTTATTCACATAATCAATATTTATTATCAATTTAAATAGTTCTATACATTCTTATTTTCTATGGAAAACAAGGGATAAATATGGAAATTACTTTACCGTCAATGTCAGATAAAAAATGGACCTGCGCCGATCTCCTGAGTAGCTATCGATTCTGGGGGATCACTTTTTTCTTTTTGGTGCTCTCTTTTATCAGTTCGCTGGGATCGTCGTATGGTGTTTATTTTTGGAGTAAATCACTGTCTATTCCAGCCGATCGTATTGGTGTTATTCTCGTTTGCGGCCAACTGGGATACCTCCTGGGTATGGTTGCCAGCTGGTTTGTCTGCCGTATAAAAAATTGTTACCCCTTCTACTTTGTTGCGCTCCTGTTAATCATTGGCGTGGTCTGTTCCTTCTGCATAAATGGCCCGTCTGACGTAGTCAGGCTTATCATAGCGCAGTTTTTAATTAATCTGGGTATGGGGATCATAACGCTGTTAGTCCCCATGCTGCTTTTCAGCGCTATCGGCAGTGCTCAGACATTTGTTATTTTATTTAGCCTCTGCTTACTGTTCAAATTTATCATCGCTGGCTATCTGTCTATATTTATATACTCAATTCCTTATATAGGAATAATCGTAATTACTTTAGCGGTTATCGCGCTTTTGCTACTATTACCGCTCAAAAAAGAACTTTTCTATATTGCACCGCCCAAAAGGTTCTCATCAACCCAGCGACCTGAGTGCGCAGAACCCCTTGTCGTCGCATTATTGGGCTTTTTCATTCCATTTTATATTATTTATTGGTTCTTCAGAATTCACCGGGAAATGCAATTTGTGGCGCCTTCGCCCCGACTCATGACCGCATGTGGCGCGGGATGGCTGTCAGCCATTATGCCGTTTGGCACAGCCATATTGTGTCTGACGCTTAGCGACGAAATCCGCGCTCTGCTGGCGAATAAAAACGAAGATGGCGGAATACGAACCGGCTGGACACTATTCTGGGCGTTACTGCTGCCACCCGTCGGCGCGGCGATTATCCAGGCAAAAATGAACCGTTTTATTACCGCTAATACCGCGGATACTGCTGACAGAGGATAAACATGGAAGGTTTTGAGTTATTTCCAAAAATTAAAGGCGCGATCAAATGGATGGCCGAGCACAGTGACTCGGTAATTCATTTTGGCTGGAATGTTGTTGCCGCCATCATTCTACTTTTCATCGGTAAGTTAATAGCTCGCTTACTATCGAGGGGGCTGGAAAAATTACTTCTCAGGCGGCAAGTGGATGCCACTATTGTCCACTTTTTCTCCGCGCTGGTTCGCTACATCACGATAGCTTTCACGGCAGTAGCCGCTCTTGGCCGTGTCGGTATAGAAACCTCCTCAATTATTGCCGTTATCGGCGCGGCGGGTTTAGCCATTGGCCTGGCGCTGCAAGGGTCACTTTCCAACTTTGCCGCAGGCGTACTGCTTGTCTCCCTGCGTCCTTTCCGCGCCGGGGAAATTGTACAAATTGGCCTGGTTATCGGCACAGTAGAAAAGGTCCATATTTTCTCCACCACTCTGCTCACTGCGGATAGCAAAGAAGTTGTCATCCCGAATGGTAAAATTATTGCTGATAATATTATCAACTATTCACGACACCCCTATCGACGTATTGATCTGATTATTGGCGTGGATTACCAAAGCCGTATTGCTGACGTAAAAAACGTGATACATCGTATTATTGAGCAAGATCATCGCATTGATAAAACCCGCGATATTACGGTCCGCTTGGGCGAACTTGCGCCCTCTAGCCTGAATTTCTATGTTCGCGTATGGGTGCCCAACGCTCAGTACTGGAGTACTTACTACGATCTTCTGGAAAATATCAAGGAAGCAATGGATGAAAACGGCATCAATATTCCTTACCCCCGGATGGATGTCCGGGTTGAGAATGTAAAAAGCATCACGCCATAATGTTTCGTCAGCAATCGGATGGCGCTTCGTATATCAGTATCTACAGAATGACTGCATAACGTATTGATGAGGGAGCGAAGCGCAACCCGGCGCTTCGCTCACGAACTTGCCTTTATTACAGCAACTGCGCCAGACGGTTGATATCCGACTGAATCGCCCCGGCGGTCACATCGCGACCCGCGCCCGGCCCACGGATCACCAGCGGGTTATCGCGATACCAGCGGCTTTCAATAGCAAAGACATTATCGCACGGCAGCAGCGCCGCCAGCGGATGTTCCGGACGCACCGCTTCAACGCCGACGCGCGCTTTGCCATTGGCGTCGAAACGCGCCACGTAACGCAACACCAGCCCCAGTTCGCGGGCTGCCTCCAGACGCTGCACCATCTGTTCATTCAGCGCGTCGCCGTTTTCGAAAAAGTGATCGATAGATCCTTCTTCACAATGCGCCGGCACCAACGATTCTACACGCACCTGATCCGGCTCGATGTCGTATCCCGCCTCGCGCGCCAGAATCACCAGCTTACGCATGACATCTTTTCCGGAAAGATCGACGCGCGGATCGGGTTCGGTCAGCCCCTGCTGCCAGGCCTGATCCACCAGATCGGTGAACGGCACCGTACCGTCAAATTGCAGGAACAGCCAGGATAGCGTCCCGGAGAAGATCCCGCTGATCGAGAGAATCGTATCGCCGCTGTCAATCAGATCCCGCACCGTGTGGTTGATCGGCAATCCCGCGCCCACGGTGGCGTTATACAGCCAGTAACGCCCGGTTTTTTCAAACGCGTCATGAATCTGGCGATACTTATCGCTGGCGCTTGCGCCCGCCAGTTTATTGGCGCTAATCACATGAAAACCGTGGCTGGCGAAATCAAGGTACTGATCGGCTAACTGTGCACTGGCGGTTACATCCAGCACCACTAAATCATCATACGGATGCGCACGCATCCACAGGAATAGCGACTCTTCGTCCTGCTCAACGGCTTCATCATCAAAGAATGCCAACGCGCGGCTGGCGTCCAGCCCTTCATAATTCAACAGGCTACGGCGGCTATCCACCACGCCCGCCAGCACAAATTCAAAACCAGTACGCGCGGAAAGCGTGCTTTGTTCACGGGCAAACAGTTCCAGCCAACGGGAGCCGATGTTCCCCTTACCGAACAGCATCAGGCCAATGCGTTTTTCGGCGCGGAAAACAGACTGATGCAGCCCCTGAATCAGGCTCTCAGTTGGGCCGGTACGCAGCACCGCCACCAGACTGATGCCCTCCTCCGACTGCCAGGTAAACTCCACTGGCTGACCTTTCAACTGCTGCCAGAAGCGATGGCAGTGTAGCGGATTGCGAGTGACGCCCGCACCGACCATCGCCACCAGCGCCAGCCCCTGTCGCAGGCGCAATTCGCCCGGCAGCCCGACATCGTCGAGGAGTTTCAGTACGCTATCCGCTACCTCGGCGGTATAGCAGAACTGCAATAGCTGGCGATCGCGATGCACGCCCACCGCCAGCGGACGCACCTGCGCCCGTTTTAAAATGTGGTCGAGCTCTTTATGCGCCAGCCTGAAATCCTGGCTGGCTGGCACCTGAAACTCAATCAGACAGATATCATCGTGACTGGTCACGATACGCGCGCCCGTCCCGGAAGCCAGCACTCGTTCAATTCGGGTTGACCCTTGATCCGGCGTGTAGCTACAGCGCAACTGCAAATCGATATCGCTGCCGG
Organism: Salmonella enterica subsp. enterica serovar Typhimurium str. LT2; assembly: GCF_000006945.2. GTDB lineage: Bacteria > Pseudomonadota > Gammaproteobacteria > Enterobacterales > Enterobacteriaceae > Salmonella > Salmonella enterica. The sequence continues at coordinate 4,311,717 of NC_003197.2, read as the reverse complement.
ACACTGGCTGTAGCGTGCGGGCGTGCAGAACAGGCGCCGCCAGACGCGCCAGCTCGCTGGCTTCGTCCAGACGCAGCAACGGCAGCAGGCAGGCATCTTTCACTTTGCGCGGGTCGGCGCTATAAACGCCCGCGACATCGCTCCAGATGGTCACGCGGGAAACGCCCGCCAGCGCGCCGATTTGCGTGGCGGAATAGTCGGAACCGTTCCGGCCTAACAGGACTGTTTCGCCGTCATGATTGCGGCTGATAAAGCCGGTCACGACCAGACGTTTGCCCGGATGCTGCGCCAGTAGCTGCTGCAATAAAGGATAAGATAGCCCTTCATCAACCTGCGGCTGTGCGGCGCGTTCGGCGCGTAAAAATGCGCGCGCGTCCAGCCAGGCGGCATCCAGCCCCTGCTGATTCAGGACGGCGGACATCAATCTCGCCGACCAAATTTCGCCGTGTCCGACGATCTCAGCATAGACGGCATCCGTTACGCCGCCGTCGAGCAAGGCGGCAAGACGTTCCAGATCGCTAATAAAAGCGCTGGTTAAATCATCTGCCGCGTCGGCGGGAAGCAGCCCGCTAATCAGATCGCACTGGTAGCGGCGTAACGTCTGTAATACCTGATGCGCAGAAAGGCGATCGGTCTGGCTTAACTTGAGCCAGCTAATCAACTGGTTGGTGGTACTGCCTGCGGCGGACACTACCATCATATCGTCAGGCTGCGAATACTCCGCCATAATGCCTGCGACACGCAGGTAACACTTCACATCCGCCAGACTACTGCCGCCAAATTTATGCAGTTGACGACCTTTCGCCCCTGCCTGCGCAATCACACTCATGTTTACCCCTTGTTTGCAGCCCGGAAGCCATTTTCCAGGTCGGCAATTAAATCTTCGCCATCTTCAATACCGGTGGAGATACGCAGTAGCGTTTCGGAGATCCCGGCGGAGGCACGCGCCTGCGGCGACATACCGGCATGCGTCATGGTGGCGGCGTGAGAGATCAAACTTTCCACTCCCCCTAAAGATTCCGCCAGCGTAAACAGCGACAGCCCGCCCAGAAAACGACGCAGCGTCTCCTCATCCCCATCCAGTTCAAAACTCAACATTGCGCCAAAGCCTTTTTGCTGGCGCGCGGCAATTTCATGCCCCTGATTTTCCGGCAGCGACGGATGATACAGTTTTTTCACCAACGGCTGGGTTTGCAGATATTTCACAATCGCCTGCGCGTTGCGCTGCGCCAGCTCCATACGCGGCACCAGAGTTCGCAAACCGCGCAGCAGCAGATAGCTATCAAACGCCCCGCCGGTCACGCCAATATTATTCGCCCACCACGCCAGTTCAGTGACCACTTCCGGATCTTTAGCAATCACCACGCCGGCCACGACATCCGAATGACCGTTGAGATATTTCGTGCATGAATGCAACACCAGATCGGCACCCAACGCCAGCGGATTTTGCAGCGCCGGGCTTAAAAACGTGTTATCAACGACGCTCACTGCGCCCGCCTCGCGCGCCAGCCGACAGATTTTCGCAATATCCACCACGCGTAACAATGGATTACTTGGACTTTCTACCAGTACCAGCTTCGGTTTTTCTTCCAGCGCCGCCTGTAAGGCGCGTTCATCGCCCTGATCGACAAACCGCACACGATAACAGCCGCGTGTCGCCAGACTGTCAAACAGACGATAACTGCCGCCATAGCAATCATGCGGCGCGACCAGCAGATCGCCCGGCTTGAGGAAAACGGTGGTGACCAGATGAATCGCCGACATGCCGGTATTCGTCAATACCGCGCCCGCGCCGCCTTCCAGTTCCGCTAATGCGCGCTGAACAACATCACGCGTGGGATTACCGCGGCGGGAATAATCATGCGCGCGCGGCTCATTGAAACCGGTAAAGTTATAGGTACTGGAGAGATGGATTGGCGGCACAACGCAGCCGTATTGTTCGTCATCGTTTAATCCGCTACGCACTGCGATAGTGGCCTGTTTACGCGTCATATGAAGATATTCCTGGCTGAGTCGGTGAAAGTCAGGCCACAGATTAACCACTACCACAATAGACGTCAATACATCTGGACATCTAAACTTCTTTGCGTATAGATTGAGCAAACCGCAAATAGCCGTTAAAATTATATGCATTAGCGCACATCTGCGACCGCTAACTTCGTGTCAGGGCCGCGCCACTACGGTAAACTACGCGCGATTATGGTCCGGGCTCAGGTTCAGACCTCAATATTAATGACGAAGAGGATTAAGTATCTCATGGCTGAATGGAGCGGCGAATATATCAGCCCATACGCTGAGCACGGTAAGAAGAGTGAGCAAGTCAAAAAAATTACGGTTTCCATTCCTCTGAAGGTGTTAAAAATCCTCACCGATGAACGTACGCGTCGTCAGGTGAACAACCTGCGCCACGCCACCAACAGCGAGCTGTTGTGTGAAGCATTTCTGCACGCCTTTACCGGGCAACCCTTGCCGGATGATGCCGATCTGCGAAAAGAGCGCAGCGATGAAATCCCGGAAGCGGCAAAAGAGATCATGCGTGAGTTGGGGATTGATCCGGAAACGTGGGAATACTGATAGCAAAGCATGCGGTCAGAACGCCTCTGGCCGCGCTTTTTTAACGATTCCCCTTGTACACGGCTATCTCCGACATTGTTCTAAATGTTCATCTTCCCGAATAACCCTCGGTGGATAAATTTGTCAGACATGATAAGTTTCTCTTCGTTATTTTCCTGGAAAAAATTCCCGGCATGTTATAACCGATATAATTTTATTATATTTAAACTTCTAATATTTATTTAATGTTTCACGTAGCAAAGCGCATATGAATAATAATACAGCGCCATATATTTACTGAACAAATAGTATAACAATGAGTATTGTTAAAAAGACTATGGACACCTCATATTTGTGACCAACATCATTATTCCCCTCCGCGGATTGTTTTACTTTTTTAAATGTTTTTTCATCTCCGATAAATAAGAAGGTTAATATACATTCATTTTATCGATAATATCGAATGGGGAAATAAATATGTTATTTACAAGGAAAGTCTTACCTGTATTATGCTGCCTGTGTTTGAGCGGCAGCGTTTTGGCCTCAGGCGTTTTAGACCCAAACAGGCCAATGGTCGCATCAGCAGATGTCATTCCAGTCCATGAAGGGCCATTAGGTATGGTCGATGTCGCTCCCTACGGCGGCGTTTTCCCATTAACAGCAATCATTAATAAAGCCAATCATAATGTACAGGACGTGAAGGTTACCGTTTTAGGGAAAGGGGAAAAAGGCATCCCGATCAGTTATGATGTCGGCCCGCAGGCTATAAATACCCATGACGGCATACCTGTATTTGGCTTGTATCCAGATTATGTCAATAAAGTTAAAGTTGACTGGACTGAAGAAGGTAAAAAACAAACTTATACGTGGTCCATTTACGCCGCACCGGTATCATTACCCTCTACTACCGGGCAAACTGCCGTTCTTCCTACGGTAGAACCGGTTAAAGTCGATAGCTCGCTTAAAAACCGCTTATATCTTTTTAACCATATAACGGGGATGCCAAGAGCCGGCCACATTATGCATGTCGCAGGCGGCGCGGCGAACTGGGATTATACCGGTATCAACTGGATTAGCGATACGAATGGCGATGTTCGCGGCTATATGAATATTGATAAATTCCGTAACCAGGATGATATAACGCGCTTTGGTTCCATGATGGGCTTCCATCAGGTTAACGATGGCAATCTTATGTTTGGCCAGGGTCAACGTTACTTTAAATATGATTTCTTAGGCCGCGTTATTTCCGATAAACGACTGCCAAAAGGATTTATTGATTTTTCGCACGCCATTACCGAAACGCCGAAAGGCACCTACCTGCTGCGTGTCGCAAAAGAAAATTATCCATTAAATGGTAAATACACCATCAATACTGTGCGTGATCATATTCTTGAAGTTGACCAGAACGGCGATACCGTCGATTACTGGGATCTGCCAAAAATCCTCGACCCCTATCGTGACGACGTTATTCTGGCGATGGATCAGGGAGCGGTATGTTTGAGCGTCGATGCCGAACATTCCGGTCAGGTCATGACCAAAGAGCAGCTTGCAAAACAACCCTTCGGCGATATCGCGGGCTCCGGCCCGGGCCGCAACTGGGCGCATGTTAACTCCGTCAGCTACGATCCTCGCGACGACAGCATTATCATTAGCTCGCGCCACCAGTCTGCCATCATCAAAATTGGTCGCGATAAAAAAGTGAAATGGATACTTTCCGATCCATCCGGCTGGAAAGGCGAACTGGCGAAAAAAGTGCTGAAACCCGTAGACAGCAACGGTAAACCGCTAACCTGCGAAGCGCACCACTGCGACGGTGGATTTGACTGGACATGGACACAACATACCGGTTGGTTAGTGCCATCCAAAAGCACCGGAGGTAAAACCGTCGTGACCGCCTTTGATAACGGCGATGCGCGCGGCATGGAACAACCGGCCATGCCATCAATGAAATATTCCCGCGGCGTGGAATATCAAATTGACGAAAAAAATATGACGGTTTCCCAAATGTGGGAATATGGTAAAGAGCGCGGTTTTGACTGGTACAGCGCCATTACTTCCGTCACGGAATATCGCCCGGAAACCAAAACGATGTTCATGTACTCGGCCACAGCGGGAATGAGCGGTACAAAACCGATCGTTTCCGTTCTGGATGAAGTCAAAGACGGTACTCAGGATGTGATGCTGGAGCTAAAAGTACACAGTAACCGTGCCGGTATGCTGGGTTATCGGGCGCTGATTATCGATCCAGAGCAGATGTTTAAAAAATAAAGCGAGATAGTAAAAGTAAAACAGGCGGAAGCTAACTTCCGCCTGAATGGTTAAAACGTATTGTAGTTATGACATTCGCCTTATTGCCCTCGAAGAGGAATGCAAAAATATCAATGAATTACCAATCCGGCACCGACCCGATAAGCGCAGCGTCATTAGACAAACGCCACAATATACCGCGCCTTTGCTGGTGATATGTCATGAAAAATCTCTTTATCGCCTGGATAAGTTTATTGCTATATGGCTGCACAACCTTTCCACAAGCCGTAAAACCTACGACAGGCGGACAGCCCTCCCCGACGGAAATCTATATCGTCAGTCATGGCTGGCACACGGGAATTATTGCGCCGGCCCATGATGTTAATACCGTTCTGCCACAGCTTAAAAAACGGTTCGCTCAGGAGACGCAGTGGTATGAAATCGGCTGGGGCGATAAGGGCTTTTATCAGTCACAAGAAATAACCACCGCGCTTACGCTCCAGGCCATGTTCTGGTCATCCGGCGCGGTTATGCACATCGTCGCCTTTTCCGGTCAACCAGAACGCTATTTCGTCGGTAGCGAGATAAAATCACTGCTCCTGCACACAAACCAGCGTAACAGTCTGATGCGCTATCTGGGCCGCAGCTTTGCGCGTGACGAAGGGGGTAATCTGATTCCGTTAAAACAAGGAATTTACGGCGATAGCCAGTTTTACGCCGCGAATGGCCGCTACGGCATACTCAATACCTGCAATAAATGGACAGCGAAGGGGCTGGAAAGTGCGGGACTGACTATAAATCCTTCGTTAAAACTCACGGCAGGAAGCGTAATGAAAGCGATTACGGATCACAGAATGTGTCTGAACAAATACTGTTATCCCTAGAAAACAAAAAAAGCGCCCTGCGGCGCTTTTTTTTCTGGCGGTAACTTATTTGCTGCCAGGGATGCTGAAGCGCTTGTTGAAGCGCTCAACACGACCACCGGTATCAACAACACGCTGCTTACCAGTGAAGAACGGGTGGCATTTGCCGCACACGTCCAGGTTCAGGTCGTGACCCACGGTAGAGTGGGTTTTGATAACATTACCGCAAGAACAGGTTGCAGTAATTTCTACGTAATTCGGGTGAATACCTTTTTTCATGGGGAACCTCAGTGTAAGGCCGCGTCGCTCTTCCAGCCCTAACGCCAGACACCACGCGAAGTTAATAGTAAAGGGTTTGATGCTCACAACACGCACCAAAGGCGGCGAATCATACAGAATTTGACCACCGTATGCAAACTGATCCGCGCTCCCTTATCGTAATGTGTATACTACCCGACGAAATTTCAAGTCAGGAAGATGCTATGTCCGTCGCGCACGTTGCCTTGCCCGTTCCGCTTCCCCGAACCTTTGATTACCTGCTGCCGGAAGGCGGGGTCGCCAAAGCCGGGTGCCGCGTGCGCGTGCCATTCGGCAAGCAGCAAGAGCGCGTGGGCATTGTCGTCTCGATTAGCGACCACAGCGAATTGCCGCTCGATGAATTAAAATCGGTCATTGAAATCCTGGATAACGAGCCAATCTTTTCTCCCTCCATCTGGCGCTTACTCCTCTGGGCGGCGGATTACTACCACCATCCCCTCGGCGACGTTCTGTTTCACGCTCTGCCGGTTTTATTGCGTCAGGGAAAACCAGCCAGCAACGCGCCCCTATGGTATTGGTTCGCCACCGAAGAGGGGCAAGCCGTCGATATCAACAGCCTGAAACGCTCCGCCAAACAACAACAGGCGCTGGCGGCGCTACGGCAAGGAAAGATCTGGCGCTATCAGGTAGCCGAGCTTGATTTTACTGACGCCACGCTGCAAACGCTGCGGCGTAAGGGACTTTGTGAGCTTGCCAGTGAAACGCCCGCGTTTACCGACTGGCGGGAGCGTTATGCCGTCGCAGGAGAGCGCCTGCGGCTGAATACCGAACAGGCGACAGCAGTCGGCGCGATTCACAGCGCGTCGGACGGTTTCTCCGCCTGGTTGCTGGCAGGCGTAACCGGTTCCGGCAAGACCGAAGTGTATCTGAGCGTGCTGGAAAACGTCCTCGCCCAGGGCAAACAGGCGCTGGTGATGGTGCCGGAAATCGGCCTGACGCCGCAAACGATCGCCCGTTTTCGCGAACGTTTTAACGCGCCGGTGGAAGTGCTGCATTCCGGGCTAAACGACAGCGAGCGTCTTTCGGCATGGCTGAAAGCGAAAAACGGCGAAGCGGCGATTGTCATCGGCACGCGTTCCTCGCTGTTTACGCCGTTTAAAAATCTTGGCGTGATTGTCATCGACGAAGAGCACGACAGCTCTTATAAACAGCAGGAAGGGTGGCGCTACCACGCCCGCGATTTGGCAGTGTATCGCGCCCATAGCGAGCAGATCCCGATTATTCTCGGCTCCGCCACCCCAGCCCTGGAAACGCTATGTAACGTGCGGCAGAAAAAATACCGGATGCTGCGTCTGACGCGGCGCGCAGGCAACGCCCGCCCAGCTCTGCAGCATGTGCTGGATTTAAAAGGCCAGCGTCTTCAGGCGGGACTGGCGCCCGCCCTTATCGCCCGTATGCGCCAACATCTCCAGGCCGACAATCAGGTAATTTTATTTCTTAACCGCCGGGGATTCGCGCCCGCGCTGCTTTGCCACGACTGCGGCTGGATTGCAGAGTGCCCGCGTTGCGATCACTACTACACGCTGCACCAGGCGCAGCATCATTTACGCTGTCATCACTGCGACAGCCAGCGTCCGGTACCGCGTCAGTGCCCCTCCTGCGGCTCCACACATATGTTACCGGTTGGGTTAGGGACGGAACAGCTGGAGCAGGTGCTGGCGCCCTTCTTCCCCGGCGTGCCGATCTCACGAATCGACCGTGATACCACCAGTCGTAAAGGCGCGCTGGAGCAGCATCTGGCGGAAGTTCACCGCGGCGGAGCACGCATCCTGATAGGCACACAAATGCTGGCGAAAGGCCATCACTTTCCGGATGTCACGCTGGTGGCGTTGCTGGATGTCGATGGCGCGCTTTTTTCCGCAGATTTTCGTTCGGCGGAACGCTTCGCCCAGCTCTACACTCAGGTTTCCGGCCGCGCCGGGCGCGCGGGCAAACAGGGCGAAGTGGTGCTCCAAACGCACCATCCTGAGCATCCCCTGCTGCAAACGTTACTGTATAAAGGCTATGATGCGTTTGCGGAGCAGGCGCTGGCGGAACGGCAAACGCTCCAGCTTCCGCCGTGGACCAGCCACGTCATTATTCGCGCAGAGGATCATAACAATCAGCAGGCGCCCGTCTTTCTCCAACAGTTGCGTAATCTGATTCAGGCCAGCCCGCTATCAGACGATAAGCTGTGGATCTTAGGTCCGGTTCCGGCCCTCGCGCCAAAACGCGGCGGCCGCTATCGCTGGCAAATTTTACTTCAGCATCCTTCACGGATTCGCCTGCAACACATCATCAGCGGCACGCTGGCGTTGATCAATACGCTCCCGGAAGCGCGGAAAGTTAAATGGGTTCTGGACGTCGATCCGATTGAAGGATAGTCCTCACGATGCGAGGCGGATCGTAAAATTAAAGATCCATCACACTTTTTATGAAAATTCTGTAACCGCTTCCACGCACTATCTGATAAAAATGTTTTCGATGAGTGTTACCAGGGATAGATCTGCGCCAGCAGTTCCCAGGCGAGGAGAAAGAGTGAAATCGAACAAGCAGGTTACTGCCGCTACGATGAAGGATGTTGCGTTGAAGGCGAAAGTCTCTACGGCAACCGTATCCCGCGCGTTAATGAACCCCGATAAAGTCTCCCAGTCGACCCGTAGCCGGGTTGAACAGGCCGCGCTTGAAGTGGGTTATTTCCCGCAGTCGATGGGGCGAAATGTAAAACGCAATGAATCCCGTACGATTTTGGTGATTGTCCCGGATATTTGCGATCCCTTCTTCAGTGAAATTATCCGCGGTATCGAAGTGACCGCGGCAGAACAGGGGTATCTGGTGCTGATTGGCGATTGCGCCCATCAAAACCAGAAAGAAAAAACCTTTCTTAATCTCATCATCACCAAACAGATCGACGGCATGGTACTTCTCAGTTCCCGACTGCCCTTTGACGCCAGCGTTGAGGAGCAGCGCAATTTGCCTCCGATGGTGATGTCGAATGAGTTCGCGCCGGAGCTTGAACTGCCGACGGTACATATTGATAACCTCACCGCCGCGTTCAATGCCATGAACTACCTGTTGGATTTGGGCCACAAGCGAATTGGTTGTATTGCGGGGCCGGAAGATATGCCGCTCTGTCACTATCGCTTACAAGGTTACGTACAGGCATTAAGACGCAGTGGCATTGTGGTCGATCCGCATTACATCGCCCGTGGCGACTTTACCTTTGAAGCCGGGGCAAACGCATTAAAGCAGTTGCTTGAGCAACCGTTGCCGCCTACCGCCGTCTTTTGTCATAGCGACGTAATGGCGCTGGGCGCCCTCTCCTGGGCCAAGCGCCAGGGTCTGAAAGTGCCTGACGATCTGTCGATTATCGGCTTTGACAATATCGCGCTGGCCGAGTTTTGCGACCCTCCGTTGACAACCGTGGCGCAGCCGCGTTTTGACATTGGTCGCGAGGCGATGCTGTTGTTGCTCGATCAGATGCAGGGGCAAAATGTGAGCAGCGGCTCGCGTTTAATGGATTGCGAGCTGATTATTCGCGGTTCTACGCGCGCTTTACCCTAAAGTAAATAGCTTTAAGACTCACCTGTCTGGTCAAAGGCCCGCCGCTTCAGTAACATGACGGGCTGACGAACGAATAAATACAGCGAAACGATAGTGGCACAACGAGATTATGTACGTCGCGGCCAACCGGCTCCTTCGCGGCGCAAAAAGAGCACCTCACGGAACTCACGGAAGAAGCAAAGCAACATGCCTGCCGTCTCGCCGGCAATGGTCGCGATTGCGGCAGCCGTCCTTGTGACCTTTATCGGCGGTCTGTACTTCATTACTCACCATAAGAAAGAAGAGTCCGAAACGCTACAAAACCAGAAAGTCACCGGCAATGGGCTTCCGCCAAAACCGGAAGAGCGCTGGCGTTACATCAAAGAGCTGGAAAGTCGCCAGCCGGGCGTGCGTACGCCAACGGAACCGTCCGCCGGCGGCGAAGTCATGAATCCGAATCAGCTCACCAGCGAGCAGCGTCAACTCCTGGAACAGATGCAGGCGGATATGCGTCAGCAGCCGACGCAACTTAACGAAGTGCCGTGGAACGAGCAGACGCCAGAACAACGCCAGCAAACGCTACAGCGCCAGCGTCAGGCGCAGCAGCAGCAGTGGGCTCAAACGCAGCCTGTTCAGCAACCACGTACGCAGCCGCGGGTAAACGAACAGCCGCAAACGCGCACGGTACAGTCCGCCCCGGCGCAACCCGCGCGCCAAAGTCAGCCGCCGAAGCAGACGGCCTCGCAGCAACCTTATCAGGATTTGCTGCAAACGCCGGCGCATACCAGCGCGGCAGCGCCAAAAGCCGCGCCCATTACGCGCGCGCCTGAAGCGCCGAAGGCGACAGCAGAGAAAAAAGATGAACGTCGCTGGATGGTGCAATGTGGTTCATTCAAAGGCGCCGAGCAGGCAGAAAGCGTCCGCGCTCAGCTGGCGTTTGAAGGCTTTGACTCCAAAATTACCACCAATAACGGCTGGAATCGCGTGGTTATCGGGCCGGTGAAAGGTAAAGAAAATGCCGACAGCACCATTAACCGTCTGAAGATGGCGGGCCATACAAACTGCATTCGACTCGCCACCGGGGGTTGAAACCCTCAAAATCTCCCCCATCTATACTTGCATTATGCCCCGTACGCCGTACGGGGCCGCAATTCAGCATTAGTAACCAAGGGGTCTGCTCGTGACAACAATAGTAAGCGTACGCCGTAACGGCCACGTGGTAATCGCCGGTGATGGTCAGGCCACACTGGGTAACACAGTAATGAAAGGCAACGTGAAGAAAGTCCGCCGCCTCTACAACGACAAGGTCATTGCGGGCTTTGCGGGCGGTACTGCGGATGCATTCACGCTGTTCGAGCTGTTTGAACGTAAACTGGAAATGCATCAGGGGCACCTGGTCAAAGCCGCCGTTGAACTGGCGAAAGACTGGCGTACCGACCGTATGCTACGCAAACTGGAAGCGTTGCTGGCCGTCGCGGATGAAACCGCCTCGCTCATCATCACGGGTAACGGCGATGTCGTGCAACCTGAAAACGATTTAATTGCTATCGGCTCCGGCGGTCCTTATGCCCAGGCTGCCGCTCGCGCTCTGTTGGAAAATACCGAGCTCGGCGCGCGCGAAATTGCTGAAAAGGCGTTGGATATTGCAGGCGATATCTGCATTTACACCAACCATTTCCACACCATTGAAGAATTGACCGCCAAAGCGTAAGGACCTCTCATGTCTGAAATGACCCCACGCGAAATTGTCAGCGAACTGAACAAACACATTATCGGCCAGGATAACGCAAAGCGTTCCGTGGCGATTGCATTGCGTAACCGCTGGCGTCGTATGCAGCTTGATGAAGAGCTGCGCCACGAAGTAACGCCGAAAAATATTCTGATGATTGGCCCGACCGGCGTCGGTAAAACCGAAATCGCCCGTCGTCTGGCAAAACTCGCCAACGCGCCGTTCATTAAAGTCGAAGCCACCAAATTCACCGAAGTGGGCTATGTCGGGAAAGAAGTGGACTCTATCATCCGCGATCTGACCGATGCCGCGGTGAAAATGGTTCGCGTACAGGCTATCGAGAAAAACCGCTATCGTGCGGAAGAGTTGGCGGAAGAACGTATTCTCGACGTACTGATCCCACCCGCAAAAAATAACTGGGGCCAGGCCGAACAGCAGCAGGAGCCTTCTGCCGCCCGTCAAACGTTCCGCAAAAAACTGCGCGAAGGCCAGCTCGACGATAAAGAGATCGAGATTAACCTCGCCGCCGCGCCGATGGGCGTAGAGATTATGGCGCCTCCGGGCATGGAAGAGATGACCAGCCAGTTGCAGTCTATGTTCCAGAACCTGGGCGGTCAGAAACAGAAACCGCGTAAGCTGAAAATTAAAGACGCGATGAAACTGTTGGTTGAAGAAGAGGCTGCTAAACTGGTCAACCCGGAAGAGCTGAAACAGGACGCTATCGACGCGGTTGAACAGCACGGCATCGTGTTTATCGATGAAATTGACAAAATTTGTAAGCGTGGCGAAACCTCCGGCCCGGATGTTTCACGCGAAGGCGTACAGCGCGACTTACTGCCGCTGGTAGAAGGCTGCACGGTTTCGACCAAACACGGGATGGTCAAAACGGATCATATTCTGTTTATCGCCTCTGGCGCGTTCCAGGTGGCGAAGCCGTCTGATCTGATCCCGGAACTGCAGGGCCGTCTGCCGATTCGCGTTGAACTTCAGGCGCTGACCACCAGCGATTTCGAACGCATTTTGACCGAGCCAAACGCCTCCGTCACCGTGCAGTATAAAGCGCTGATGGCAACTGAAGGCGTCAATATCGAGTTCACCGATTCCGGTATTAAACGTATTGCCGAAGCCGCCTGGCAGGTTAACGAAACCACCGAAAACATCGGCGCGCGCCGTCTGCATACCGTACTGGAGCGTCTGATGGAAGAGATTTCCTATAACGCCAGCGATCTGCACGGCCAAAACATCACAATTGATGCGGAATATGTGAGCAAACATCTGGATGCGCTGGTCGCAGATGAAGATCTAAGCCGTTTTATCTTATAATCGCGTCCAATGCATTTTCATCACTGTTGATGGGGCTGAAAAGCCCCATTTTTATTGGCGCTAAATATGACTGAACAACAACAAATTAGCCGCACCCAGGCCTGGCTGGAAAGCTTACGACCCAAAACCTTACCCCTCGCCTTCGCGGCGATTATCGTCGGTACGGCCCTGGCATGGTGGCAAGGCTATTTCGATCCTCTGGTCGCGCTGCTGGCCCTTATCACCGCCGGGCTGTTGCAAATTTTATCCAACCTCGCCAACGATTATGGCGACGCTGTCAAAGGCAGCGATAAACCGGATCGCATCGGGCCGCTGCGGGGGATGCAAAAAGGCGTCATCACCCGACAGGAGATGAAGCGGGCGTTAATCATTACCGTCGTGCTGATCTGTATCTCCGGACTGGCGCTGGTGGCGGTCGCGTGCCATACGTTAACCGATTTTGTCGGCTTCCTGATTTTGGGCGGGCTGTCGATTATCGCCGCCATCACCTACACCGTGGGTAATCGGCCCTACGGCTATATCGGGCTGGGTGATATCTCTGTCCTGGTATTCTTTGGCTGGCTAAGTGTCATGGGGAGCTGGTATCTCCAGGCGCATACGCTGATTCCGGCGCTGATTCTCCCGGCCACCGCCTGCGGTTTACTGGCGACGGCGGTGCTGAATATTAATAACCTGCGCGATATTAATAGCGACAGAGAGAACGGCAAAAACACCCTTGTAGTACGACTGGGCGATGTCAACGCGCGTCGTTATCACGCCTGCCTGTTGCTAGGCGCGCTGCTCTGTCTGGCGCTGTTTAATCTGCTCTCGCTACACAGTCCGTGGGGATGGTTGTTTATTCTGGCCGCGCCCTTGCTCATTAAACAAGCGCGCTACGTAATGCGCGAAAGGGAGCCTGCGGCAATGCGCCCGATGCTTGAACGTACCGTTAAAGGCGCGTTGTTAACCAACCTGTTATTTGTGATTGGGATACTCTTAAGTCAGTGGGCCGTTTAACTGACAAATATCAATTAACAATTGATGATTTTGCCAACAGTATACTTAGCGCGATATACTAAAAATTCTCGCAGCAACTGAACGTTAAGCCTATGAAATACGATACTTCCGAGCTTTGTGACATCTATCAGGAAGATGTCAACGTCGTGGAACCGCTGTTCTCTAATTTTGGAGGGCGGTCGTCGTTTGGCGGACAAATCATCACGGTAAAATGTTTCGAGGACAACGGGTTGCTGTACGATCTGCTCGAACAAAATGGCCGTGGTCGGGTTCTGCTGGTCGATGGCGGCGGTTCTGTCCGTCGTGCATTAGTCGATGCGGAGCTGGCGCGTCTGGCCACGCAAAATGAATGGGAAGGGCTGGTTATCTATGGCGCGGTGCGTCAGGTGGACGATCTGGAAGAGCTGGATATCGGCATTCAGGCGATCGCCGCCATTCCGGTTGGCGCCGCAGGTGAAGGCATTGGGGAAAGCGATGTGCGCGTCAATTTCGGCGGCGTGACGTTCTTCTCCGGCGATCATCTCTATGCCGACAACACCGGGATTATCCTTTCCGAAGACCCGCTTGATATCGAGTGATCAAAAAAGGCGCCGTAAGGCGCCTTTTTTATGCGTTGTCGCTGATTGCCGGATGGCAGCTTACGCCTTATCCGGCCCACCGGTATCCGCATTCTAAATCCTCTATAGATTTCGCGTCAGGGCAAGGCGGCAAGTAAGTGAATCCCCAGGAGCATAGGCCACTATGTGACTGGGGTGAACGCACGCAGCCAACGCCGCCATAACGTGAAATATGACGAGGATTAGACTTCTTCCATACGACCAAGCAGCGCCTGCAAACGTTCCTGCCAGCCGCTCTGCTGTTCCTTCAGAGAATTATTTTCACGCTCGAGTTCTTCACGCTGATGCTGTGCAGACTGCACTTCCTGCGTCAGGCTGTTGTTCTTTTCTTTCAGCTCTTCAATTTCCATCTGTAACAGGGTGATGGTGTCAATCGCCTGCTGTACTTTTGCTTCCAGTTTCTCAAACACTTCTAAAGACATGATCTTACCTCTCCTGAATTGCAAGGCGACGCTTCACGTAAACGCGCACAATATATAGTGTCGATTGTATGAAGCCCCGCTCTCGCTGTCCAGCGACATACCGCGTAGATCGCGGTTTGCAGCAATTTTCATCCATCTCCTGGTAACATTCATTCAATAACTTAAAAGTGTTAACATATTGGTTAATGAAATGATTCAATTCACTCTCTTCTGCTGTCTCAAAATGCGCTTCATGGCGCGATAACGCTCATTTTATTGACGCAGTACACACATTTTGATTTCGATATTTCTCGTTTTTGCTCGTTAACGATAAATTAACAGTGTGCCTACAGGGCATCGTGGATGTCCATGACCTCCTCGCATACCAATAATCATTACATACTCTTCAGGATCCGATTATGAGTCAAACATCAACCTTAAAAGGCCAGTGCATTGCTGAATTCCTCGGTACCGGGTTGTTGATTTTTTTCGGTGTGGGTTGTGTCGCTGCGCTTAAAGTTGCCGGAGCTACTTTTGGACAGTGGGAAATCAGCGTCATCTGGGGTCTGGGGGTAGCGATGGCTATCTACCTGACGGCAGGTGTTTCTGGCGCACACCTGAACCCGGCAGTGACCATCGCACTCTGGCTATTTGCCTGTTTCGACAAACGTAAAGTTGTTCCTTTTATTATTTCTCAAGTTGCCGGCGCCTTTTGCGCAGCGGCGTTAGTTTACGGGCTTTATTACAATCTTTTTGTGGACTTCGAACAAACCCACCATATCGTCCGTGGCAGCGTTGAAAGTCTCGATCTCGCAGGCATTTTCTCAACTTACCCGAATCCTCATATCAATTTTGTGCAGGCCTTCGCGGTTGAAATGGTGATTACCGCTATTCTGATGGGGCTGATTCTGGCGCTGACCGACGACGGAAACGGCGTACCTCGCGGTCCGCTTGCGCCACTGCTCATTGGTTTACTGATCGCCGTTATCGGTGCCTCTATGGGGCCGTTGACCGGGTTTGCGATGAATCCGGCGCGTGACTTTGGCCCCAAAATGTTCGCCGGGCTTGCCGGCTGGGGTGAAATTGCGTTTACCGGCGGTAGAGACATTCCTTACTTCCTGGTGCCGCTGTTTGGCCCCATCGTCGGCGCCATTCTGGGCGCGTTTGCTTATCGCAAATTTATTGGCCGTCATTTGCCGTGCGATACCTGCGTCGTGGAAGAGAAGGACTCCACCGCGACCACACAACAAAATGCTTCGCTGTAATCTGATTACGGGACAAAATTATGACTGAAAAAAAATATATCGTTGCGCTCGACCAGGGTACCACCAGCTCCCGCGCGGTCGTTATGGATCATGACGCGAATATCGTCAGCGTATCACAGCGTGAATTTGAGCAAATTTATCCTAAGCCAGGCTGGGTAGAACACGACCCGATGGAAATTTGGGCGTCCCAAAGCTCAACGCTGGTAGAAGTGCTGGCTAAGGCCGATATCAGTTCCGATCAGATTGCCGCTATCGGTATCACCAACCAACGTGAAACCGCGATCGTCTGGGAACGTGAAACCGGCAAACCGATATACAACGCTATTGTCTGGCAGTGCCGTCGTACCGCCGATATTTGCGAACAGCTTAAACGCGACGGCCTGGAAGATTACATCCGCGACAATACCGGTCTGGTCGTCGACCCGTACTTCTCTGGCACTAAAGTGAAATGGATCCTTGACCATGTGGAAGGTTCGCGCGAACGCGCGAAGCGTGGCGAGCTGCTGTTCGGTACGGTGGATACCTGGCTTATCTGGAAGATGACGCAGGGCCGCGTCCACGTTACGGATTACACCAACGCCTCACGAACCATGCTGTTCAACATCCATGATTTGGACTGGGACGATAAGATGCTGGACGTGCTGGATATCCCACGCGCGATGCTGCCCCAGGTACGTAAGTCCTCCGAAGTCTACGGCCAGACCAATATTGGCGGTAAAGGCGGTACACGTATTCCTATCGCCGGGATTGCCGGGGATCAGCAGGCCGCGTTATTCGGTCAACTGTGCGTAAAGGAAGGAATGGCAAAGAATACCTACGGCACCGGCTGCTTTATGCTGATGAACACCGGCGAGAAAGCGGTAAAATCGGAAAACGGCCTGCTGATCACCATCGCCTGCGGCCCAAGCGGCGAAGTCAACTATGCGCTGGAAGGCGCGGTGTTTATGGCGGGAGCGTCCATTCAATGGCTGCGTGATGAAATGAAGCTCATCAGCGACGCGTTCGACTCCGAATATTTCGCCACGAAAGTGAAAGATACCAACGGTGTCTACGTGGTTCCGGCCTTCACCGGTCTGGGCGCGCCGTACTGGGACCCGTATGCCCGCGGCGCCATTTTTGGCCTGACCCGCGGCGTGAACTCTAATCACATTATCCGCGCGACGCTCGAATCCATCGCTTACCAGACCCGCGACGTACTGGAAGCGATGCAGGCCGACTCCGGTATCCGCCTGCACGCTCTGCGTGTGGACGGCGGCGCAGTGGCCAACAACTTCCTGATGCAGTTCCAGTCAGATATTCTCGGCACGCGGGTGGAACGCCCGGAAGTGCGCGAAGTGACCGCGCTGGGCGCCGCCTATCTGGCTGGCCTGGCCGTCGGTTACTGGCAGAACCTGGACGAGCTGCAGGAAAAAGCCGTCATTGAGCGAGAATTCCGCCCCGGCATTGAAACCACCGAGCGTAACTACCGTTACAGCGGCTGGAAGAAAGCGGTTAAACGCGCAATGGCGTGGGAAGAGCACGACAAGTAAGGTCGCCATCCGGCAAAATCTTTGTGCGGAGGCAACTCCGCACACACATCAATTATTCCCTCCTTCCCCTGTGCTACACTGCGCGCCACTCCTTTTTGCTACGAGTTTGTTATGAGACGAGAACTTGCCATCGAATTTTCCCGTGTGACCGAAGCGGCGGCGCTGGCTGGCTACAAATGGCTGGGACGCGGCGATAAAAATACCGCGGACGGCGCGGCGGTCAACGCCATGCGTATCATGCTCAACCAGGTCAACATTGACGGCACCATCGTGATTGGCGAAGGCGAAATCGACGAAGCCCCGATGCTCTATATCGGCGAGAAAGTCGGTACCGGCCACGGCGATGCGGTAGATATCGCCGTCGATCCGATTGAGGGCACGCGCATGACGGCGATGGGTCAGGCGAACGCGCTGGCGGTGCTGGCGGTCGGCGATAAAGGCTGTTTCCTGAATGCGCCCGATATGTATATGGAAAAACTGATTGTCGGTCCGGGCGCCAAAGGGGCAATTGATCTCAATCTGCCGCTGGCGGATAACCTGCGCAACATCGCGGATGCGCTGGGTAAACCGCTTGGCGATTTGACCGTGACCATTCTGGCAAAACCGCGTCATGACGAGGTCATCGCAGAGATGGCCAAACTGGGCGTACGCGTGTTTGCCATTCCTGACGGCGACGTCGCGGCCTCCATTCTGACCTGTATGCCGGATAGCGAAGTCGACGTGCTGTACGGGATTGGCGGCGCACCAGAAGGCGTGGTATCCGCAGCGGTGATCCGCGCGCTGGACGGCGATATGCAGGGGCGTCTGCTGGCGCGCCATGACGTGAAAGGCAACAGCGAAGAAAACCGCCGCATTGGCGAACAGGAACTGGCGCGCTGCAAAGCAATGGGCATTGAAGCGGGCAAGGCGTTATGCCTGGGCGACATGGCGCGTAGCGATAACGTTATTTTCTCCGCGACCGGCATCACGAAAGGCGATCTACTGGAAGGAATTAGCCGGAAAGGCCATATTGCCACGACGGAAACGCTGCTGATCCGCGGCAAATCACGCACCATCCGCCGCATTCAGTCTATCCACTATCTTGATCGTAAAGATCCGGATGTGCAGGCGCATATTCTCTAGCGCATTTGTTAGTTAGAGCCTTCCAGCCTCGCGGGGCTGGAAATCTTTCTCCTGACGAACGAAGATAAGGTTAGCGATTCAGAACAGGAGAAAACCATGGCCGATTGGGTAACAGGTAAAGTCACTAAGGTGCAAAACTGGACTGACGCACTGTTCAGCCTGACCGTTCACGCCCCCATTAATCCTTTTACTGCAGGCCAATTTACCAAACTCGGACTGGAGATCGATGGCGAGCGCGTTCAGCGCGCGTATTCCTATGTCAATGCGCCTGACAATCCGAATTTAGAGTTTTATCTGGTGACGGTGCCGCAAGGAAAGCTCAGCCCGCGGCTGGCGGCGCTAAAACCTGGCGATGAGGTGCAAGTGGTCAGCGACGCGTCGGGTTTCTTTGTACTGGATGAAGTGCCTGACTGCGAGACGCTATGGATGCTGGCGACCGGAACCGCTATTGGCCCGTATTTGTCTATTCTACAATATGGCCAGGATGTCGCACGCTTTAAAAATCTGGTCTTAGTCCACGCCGCACGCTTCGCCGCCGATTTAAGCTATCTGCCGCTAATGCTGGAACTGCAACAGCGTTATGAAGGCAAGCTGCGCATCCAAACGGTGGTCAGCCGGGAGAACGTGCCAGGCTCGCTTACTGGACGCGTGCCAGCGCTCATTGAAAACGGCGAGCTGGAAAAAGCCGTTGGATTGCCGATGGATAAAGAGACCAGCCACGTTATGCTGTGCGGGAACCCGCAGATGGTGCGCGATACGCAGCAACTGCTGAAAGAGACCCGACAGATGACTAAACATCTGCGCCGCCGACCGGGGCATATGACGGCTGAACATTACTGGTGATGTTTTACCGAATGGCGGCTGGGGCTTATCCGGCCTGCAAATCATCACCAATCTGTAGGCCCGGTAAGCGTCAGCGCCACCGGGCAAATTACGGTTTACCGCCCGTTTACGGTTCTGCTTTAAACTTCACGTCCTGTGTCGCTTTCCCAAACTTATTTTCCCCCTGAACACCGACAAACGCGCCCAGATCGATAAGCATCATCACCAGGATCAGCGTCGGAATAAATCGCCCGACGACCCACTGCCACATCCCCGGCAGCATCACCCAGTTTCCGGCCAGCAGCATCCACGCCAGAATCATCAGCAACGCCCACGCGCCGGAACGTCCCCGGTCATGCAGACGTTTGACCATGACGGCGGCGGTCGGCCACAGCAGGCACACCAGGCAAAATGCCGCCGTTTGGATATCAAGCAGGTTTTTCCCCGCCAGCGAAAATAGCGCCAGCATCCCGGCAAACCAGAGGCCGATCCAAATCCAGAAATCACGGCGTCCGATACGCCCTTTAAATGAGAATAACCATTGCTGTATGGTCATGTAAGTTCCTTATATTTTGCCTTCCGCTACAGTTTACCCTTTTGACAAGCCCGACAGTTATCGTTTTAATCGTGAGCAGTCCTAACGAAAGGTAAGATTGATGAAGCCAGGATGTACTCTGTTTTTACTGTTGTTTTCTGCTCTCACCGCCAGCATAACGGCGCACGCGCAGCTCTCTTCATCGACCACGACAGCGCCCTATCTGCTGGCGGGCTCGCCAACCTTTGATCTTTCTATTAGCCAGTTTCGTGAGAACTTTAACCGCCAGAATCCCGATCTGCCGCTCAATGAATTTCGCGCCATTGAGAATAGCCGCGATAAGGCGAATCTGACCCGCGCCGCCAGTAAGATTAACGAAAATCTGTATGCCTCCACGGCGCTGGAGCGCGGTACGCTCAAAGTGAAAAGTATGCAGATTACCTGGCTGCCCATTCAGGGGCCGGAACAGAAAGCGGCGAAAGCGAAAGCGCTGGAATATATGGCCGCCATTATTCGCACTGTCGCCCCGTTACTGACAAAAGAGCAAAGCCAGAAAAAACTGCAAAAGATGCTTATCGCCGGTAAAGGTAAACACTATTACGCCGAGACCGAAGGCGCGGTACGTTATGTTGTCGCAGATAACGGCGAAAAGGGGCTGACCTTCGCGGTTGAACCGATTAAGCTGACGTTATCTGAAAATCTGGAAGGGGCGAATTGATGACAAAAAGCAAAGCCTTTCCGGGGATGAATCTCTATACTGTTTCACAGACCATGCTGCTCTGACGAGCGGCCATCTTCCTTAATTCGCTGACTAAGCGTGGAGAAATGAAATGCGACATCCTTTAGTGATGGGTAACTGGAAACTGAACGGCAGCCGCCACATGGTAAACGAACTGGTGGCTAACCTGCGTAAAGAACTGACGGGCGTAGCAGGCTGCGACGTGGCAATCGCTCCGCCGGAAATGTATATCGATCTGGCGAAACGCGCTGCTGCCGGCAGCCACATCATGCTGGGCGCGCAGAACGTTGATCTGAATCTGTCTGGCGCATTCACCGGTGAAACTTCGGCTGAAATGCTGAAGGATATCGGCGCGCAGTACATTATTATCGGCCACTCCGAGCGTCGTACTTATCACAAAGAATCTGACGAGCTGATCGCCAAAAAATTCGCCGTACTGAAAGAACAAGGTCTGACGCCGGTACTGTGCATCGGTGAAACCGAAGCGGAAAACGAAGCGGGCAAAACAGAAGAAGTATGCGCACGCCAGATCGACGCGGTACTGAAAACGCAGGGCGCGGCAGCCTTTGAAGGCGCGGTTATCGCTTACGAACCCGTATGGGCGATCGGTACCGGTAAATCTGCAACTCCTGCGCAGGCGCAGGCAGTGCACAAATTCATCCGTGACCACATTGCTAAAGCTGACGCGAAAATCGCTGAACAGGTTATTATCCAGTACGGCGGTTCTGTTAATGCCTCCAACGCCGCCGAACTGTTCGCGCAGCCGGACATCGACGGCGCACTGGTAGGCGGCGCTTCTCTGAAAGCTGACGCCTTCGCGGTGATCGTGAAAGCAGCAGAAGCTGCTAAACAGGCTTAATTGCCAATCAATGTCTGATGGCGCTGCGCTTATCAGGCCTACCAGCCGAGTGCTTATGTAGGCCTGATAAGGTAAAGCCGCCATCCGGCATTTATGCTGTGGAGGGTAAGAAAGTAGTATCCCCGGCAACCTTAAACATCGCCCTCCAGCTCCGCGTATTCTCAACCAGCCGATCATCACGAAATAACGCACTACCAGAAACAACACGATCGATGCCCTGTGCAATCAGCGAAGGCAACTGATCCTGCGTTAACGACCCATCAATAACGATAATTTTACCTTCGCGTTTATCACCAAGTAGACAGAGAAGCTGCGCCACGCGCTCGTGCAAATCACTGGAGCGCATTTTACTGCCGTATCCAGGGTTTACTGCCAGTAGTTGAATAACCTCAACGTCGCTCAGAATGGGGATAATGACATCCAGAGGCGTTGCCGGGCATAAACTAATCCCCCGGATCACCGGCATTTCACCGCCAATAACGGGCACGGTCTGCTGACCAAGCCAGCTTAGCGTATGATGCAGATGAATATCGCCTTCAGCCTGAAGCGTGATGCAGTGTGCGCCCGCCTTCACGCAGGCTTGCGCCGCCGTCCATTGATCCGCTACCATCAAATGAACATCTTTGATAAAGGTTTGCGGCAGTTGCCCAACTGCCCATGGCCCAACGGTAAACTGCGGGCAAAATTGACCATCCATCAAATCCAAATGCAACAGCGGCTGGTTTAGCGCTTCCAACTGTTGCAGATAGCGATGCAACGCAATCCACTGCCCTGCCAGAATACCCACACTAAGCGGATATGACGCTAACAATGCCACACATGCTTCGCGCGTTAATCCGGCAAACTGGCTGTTCATGAGCGCTCCTTAAGGCATCAAACCCATAAAAACTTTTTTTGTCCGCGGACCGGTCATCAACGGTTCAAGCTGCTCCACGCAAGTTTTGTAGTGTGGCGTTGTCTTGTGAAAAGCGACGGCCTGTTCATCAACGTAGGCTTCATAAATATAAAATCGCGTAAGCACCTGCGGATCCTGCAGAACATCAAAACGCAAGTTACCCGGCTCTTTAATTGAGCCCAGATGATTCTGCCGAAAAACATCGATAAATTGTTCAACCTTGTCATCATGAACGTTAATTTCAACCAGCGTAACGTGCATCATTAACCCCCTGATTATTCCAAATAAAATAACAGTCATCCCCATCTCCTCGCATCGGTAAAAGATGGGGAAGCGATCTCATTTAACTTTTCTCACTCAAAAACAGCTCATAAGCACGCTCTGCTGTTTCGTTATGATGAACGACAGCATGTACCGCTTTAATCATGGCTACCGGATCTTCTGACTGGAATATATTACGCCCCATATCTACGCCAGAAGCCCCCTGGTCAATCGCCTGATAGCACATTTCCAATGCTTCACGTTCAGGCAGTTTTTTACCGCCGGCGATGACAATCGGCACCGGACAACCTGCCGCAATACGCTCAAAACCTTTATCGACATAATACGTTTTGATAATTTGCGCCCCCATTTCCGCAGCGATACGCGTTGCCAGTGAAAAATAACGCTGGTCGCGAGCCATATCTTTACCCACCCCGGTCACTGCCATTATTGGCATCCCGACGCGTAACCCGGCATCAATCAGTTGAATAATATTTTTAATCGACTGATGTTCATGCTCACTACCAATATAAACCTGTGCGGCAGCAGCACAGCTATTCAACCGCACAGCGTCATCCATCGCCACCGCAACCGCCTCATTGCTTAATTCAGTGAGAATAGAATTCGCCCCGGACGCGCGTAAAACGACTGGTTTATTGATTGCCGGAGGTACCACACTGCGTAATATGCCGCGAGTACACATTAAGACATCAGCATATTCAAAGAGCGGCGCAATATTGATATCAATACGCTCAAGTCCGGTTGTCGGCCCCTGGAAATATCCATGGTCAAAGGCCAGCATGACCGTTTTTCTGGTCTTGGGATTAAAAATCCTCGCCAGTCTGGACTGCATTCCCCAATCCAGCGCGCCACAGCCTTTTAATGCGAACAAAGTGTTAGTTTGTGGTTTATCGGTGTGAAAATCTTTGCCATCTTTAATATCATCTAAATCAGCCATTCTTTACTCCGTCGATACATAACAGTTATCAGAAATCATATTTGTCGATATTGTCTTTGTTGAAAATGACACGCTCCGGCAATAACACAATGCCGTTACCTTTTGCCTCATAGTGATATCCCTGCTCACTATTAGGTGAAACGGTGACTTTGCCGATGCCGGGAATATCCAGTGAATCACCGACATTCATTGGCATATTTTTCAGCAACGCATTGGCGACATATACGGAAATTTTTCCCTGTTGGACGACATCCCACAGGCCAAACTCTTTAACAGTGC
Source organism: Salmonella enterica subsp. enterica serovar Typhimurium str. LT2 (assembly GCF_000006945.2). Taxonomy (GTDB): domain Bacteria; phylum Pseudomonadota; class Gammaproteobacteria; order Enterobacterales; family Enterobacteriaceae; genus Salmonella; species Salmonella enterica. Next base: position 4,287,884 of record NC_003197.2, on the reverse strand, counting down.
CGCGCTGAACATAAGGGCGCATTACATTCGGCGTACTAAAACCAACAATCGCGAGATTATTGCGTTTAAGGTTCTCCGCCGCCTGTGCCGCAGCAGGTAAAGCGTTAGCGTCAGGCGCGATGATGGCATCCAGATCGGGATACGCTTTGATGATACCTTCCGCCGTCTGGAGCGATTTCGTGGCATCGTTATAGCCAAACTGGGTAGTGACTATCTCCCACCCCGGATGTTCCTGGCTAATTTTGGCTTTAGCTTCTTTCACCCACTGGTTCTGGTCGGTCACCGTTGGGCTGGAATAGAAGAAAGCGACTTTCGCTTTCTCTTTGTCCACCTGATGAGCGGCCATCTCTACCAGCATGCTGCCGAGCTGTTTTGGCGTCCCTTGATTGATATAGTAAGAACGGCACTCCGGCTTGGTATCGGAATCCCAGGTTAATATTTTCACGCCTCTTTGCATTGCCCGCTTCAACGCCGGGCACAGGCCATCAGGCGAAACGGCAGAAACGATAATGGCGTCATACCCCTGATTGACAAAGTTATTCACCAGTTGAACCTGGCCTGAGACGCTGGGCTCTGTAGGGCCATCGTAAGTTACGTCAATGCCCAGCGCTTTTCCCGCTTCCTGCGCGCCATTGCCGCCGCTGGTAAAAAAGCCCACGCCAACCAGTTTGGGAATAAAAGCAATCCGCTCTGCCGCCTGCACGGTCATTGCCGCAGATGCCAGACCAAACGCAGTGAGTAAGGCGATCATTTTAATGCTGTGTCTTGCCATTTTTTTCTCCATAAATTTCAAAAGGAAATCATGCCTGATGCGCATTGCGACGGCGTGAGTACCATTCAAGGATTTGGTGACGATGCAAACTGACGGAACGACCAACGACAACAACAATGAGAAGCGCACCGGACAATGCGCTGGAAATTTGATTCGGCACTCCGGCCATCTGTAGCCCCTGCTGTAAAAATCCCACCAGCAGCGCCGCCAACGCGGACCCCATAATCGACCCGGAGCCGCCATAAATATTGGCGCCTCCCAGCACAACCGCCGTAATGGCCGGCATCAGGAAAGAGGCGCCCAGATCCGAACGTGCGGAGCCAAAGTAAGAAACCAGTAATACGGCGGCGATCGCGGAGGCGCATCCGGTCATGGCATACACGGTATACAACGTGCGATTCACCGGGATCGCGCTGTACTGCGCGACACGGGCGCTCTGGCCAATCAGGAAAACGTTGCGTCCCATATGCGTACGATGCATGAGCAGCCAGAAAAACAGACAGCACACAAGAAAAAAAATAAGCGGCATGGGAATACCAAGAAATGAAATATTGGCAAAGTCAGTGAACGCTGTGGGAAATCCACCAATACCTTCATAACCCGTGGCGCCAGCCATACCAGATAACAATAATGCGCTACCACCAAATAAATACATGGTTCCCAGGGTAATCACCAACGGGTTTACGCCGGTATAAATAATAAGTCCGGCATTTATCAGCCCACATATTGCGCCAAGTAGTAGGGTAATAATAATCGCTAAAGGTAGCGGCATACCGAGCTGAAACAGCACACCCAGGGTAATCGCGCATAGCCCGATTGTAGAACCAAATGAAATATCCATACCACCGCTGACAATAACCATTGTTAGCGGCAAAGCGACAATACCGATACAAATAAAATCGCTAGTGCTAAAAAGTAAGACATTAATATCTAATAAACGTGGATTAATCAGACCGAAAGCCAGAATTTCAAAGATCAATAAGGCTGCCAGCGCAATTTCCCAGCTATAGCGTCGCCATGGATTCATCATGCCACCTCTTTGTTTTTATTCTGTTGTGCGTGCGTTTTTGCTTCCGTCTGTAGTGGAGTGGGTGGTGATATAAAACGGGCATATTTCTGGCGGCGCAGATTGCGTTGTAATGCGCAACGCAGCCGCCCATCGAATACCAGTACGCCCAACAATACCAGGCCAGCAATAAAATCGTTCCACCAGGCGGGGATACGCAGCAGCACTAACACACTATCGATTTGCGTAAGAAAATAAGCGCCGAGAATAGCGCCGATGACCGTGCCTGACCCGCCTAACAGGCTAATTCCCCCCAATACGCAGGCCGCGATGGCTTTCATTTCCAGCCCCGTGCCGGTTTGATTGGGAATGAAGCCAATCTGCGAGGCAAACACGATTCCAGCCAATGCCGCCATACCGCCATTAAGTGAAAATGCCATGATGCGTACCATCTCGGTACGGACACCCAATTGCCGGGCGCCCTGCAGGTTATCGCCGGTGGCGTAAAAATTGCGGCCAAAGGCGGTTTTCGCCAGGAGCCAGGCCATAAGCAGCGCTAACACCAGGGTAAACCAGCCGATTGCGGAAATTCCCAGAAACACCGGAGCAGAGAGTTGCTTTAAGCCTGCGGGTAATCCTTCAATCCATTTCCCCCCTGTCCATAGCAGCATGATCCCACGATACAAGCCCAGCGTTCCCAGAGTGGCGACAATGGCGGGTATCTTCAACCAGGCAACCAGTACGCCATTAAAAAATCCGGCGACAATTCCTAATATTAGTGTGGCCAGGCAGGCGACCGGCAGGCTATAGCCGGCGTTTAACATCACTCCCAGCAATACCGCGCACATTCCTGTCGTCGAGCCCACCGATACATCAATATTGCGGGTGAGCATTACCATCGTCGCGCCAATCGCCAACAGCATCAAAATTTGCGCGCTACTGAAAACCATTGTCAGCGTTTGCACGCTCAAATACTGACTATCCAGCGCGCCAGGAAACACGAATAAACAGACTATTGCCAGCAGTGCCGTCGCTTCCCGGTTATTTTGGATGAATTTCAACATGTTGCCTCCGACGCACCATGTTCGCCAAACGCAACGTGCATGATGGTATCAACGTTAATTTCCTCGCCGCATAACGCAGGCCCCCCCAGTTCCCCCTGGTGCATGACATATACGCGATCGGCCATCTGCTCTATCTCTTCCAGATCGGAGGAAATAAATAGCACCGCGACATTTTGTTGCGCGATACTGCGCAACAGCTGATAAATATCGCTGCGGGCGGAGACATCGACACCGCGGGTCGGTTCATCGACAATCAGTAATTGCGGAGAGGCCTCCAGGCATTTGGCAATCAATACTTTTTGCTGGTTACCGCCGGATAAAGTACGCGCCGCCTGTTCGGCATTATTGAGTTTGATATTTAACGCGCGGTGGTAACGTTCAAGGGTGGCGTTATCCCGCTGGGGCTTTATCCAAAATCCTTTTTGGTTGTGGGTCAGCGAACAGACATTCCATGCCAGGGAAGCGTCAAGATACAGCCCGGATGACTGCCGATCTTCCGGCAAATAGACCAGGCCGAGCTGCAACCGCTGTTGGGTTGTCAGGGCGTTAATTTCTTGACCATTGAACAGCATCCGCCCCGCATTGACCGGTCTAATACCGTACAGCGTTTCAGCCAGTTCTGTGCGTCCCGCGCCGACCAACCCGGCCAGACCAAGGATTTCGCCTGCCCGCACCTCAAGGTTGATATTCATAAAACCTTCGCCCGTCAGTGACTCCAGCGCTAATACTGTCGCGCCGCGTTCGTTCTGCGGGCGGCTGCCAGGCAATTCCAGCCACAACTTTTGATTCGCGGAAAGACTGACGCCCTGCGTTGCCGGGGTGATAGCTTGAATAATCTCGTCGGTAGAAAGGTCATGCGTTTTTCCGAATAATGCGATTTTACCGTCACGCATCACGCTAACGCAGTGAGCTAACTGTCTAATTTCTGGTAGCTTATGAGAAATAAATACAATTCCGACACCCTTTTTCAGCAACTCTTGCAGACGCGTAAATAACCGATCAGTTTCGGCTGGCGTTAACGACGCCGTGGGCTCATCAAGAATTAAGATTCGCGAGTCGCGCATCAAGCCGCGCATAATTTCAACGATCTGGCGGTCTGCAACATCAAGCGTACCCGCAGCGCTCGCCGGATCGAGTTGGCATCCCATCGCCTTTAATAGCTGCTGCATTTTTTCCGTGGAGGCCTGACGTCCCTGCAAGCCAAACAAGATATTTTCCCGCACAGATAAACTCGGAAATAACAGAGGCTCCTGGGGAACCAGGTAAATGCCATACTGGTGCGCCTTCAGAGGCGTTAAATGACTGCAACGCACACCAGCAATATCGATAGTCCCTCCATCTGGCGGGACTATACCGGCAATAATCTTCATTAATGTTGATTTACCCGCACCATTGCCGCCAAGCAATGCGTGCACCTCTCCCGCATGCAGAGTAAAGTCAATTCCCTTTAGTACTTCGACGCCGGAATAACTTTTATAAATGTTCTGCACACAAATCAGAGGGGATGCAGTATTGTGACTGATTTGCATGTTGCCTCCGCTCCCTCAATGTTGACTGACGGGACTGAACAAATGTTTTTTGAAAAAGAAATTGTTCAAAACGGTAGTAGTTATTTGGTCAAAAAACTCTCATCCAGATCACGTTTTCTGAATAAATGAATTTTTAGATGATAAATGTTCAGATTTGGCGCGTTTTTGTGGCGTTAATCACGGTTATTTCGGAGTGATAACTGAACAATTGTGTTAATGATTTAGAAATGTTCAAAGTAAAGCCAGGTTATGACAATGAGCGATAATACGTTGGTATCTGATTATGGAATGTGCGAAGAAGAGCAGGTGGCGCGTATTGCCTGGTTCTACTATCACGATGGATTGACGCAGAGTGAAATCAGCGAGCGTCTGGGGCTAACCCGGCTAAAGGTTTCTCGTCTGCTGGAGAAAGGGCATCAGTCCGGTATTATTCGCGTACAAATCAACTCCCGCTTCGAAGGGTGTCTTGAGTATGAAAATGCCTTGCGCAACCACTTCGCATTGCAGAATATCCGCGTGCTGCCGGCATTACCCGATGCCGATATTGGTCTGCGCTTAGGAATCGGCGCCGCCCATATGTTGATGGAGTCACTGCGGCCACAGCAACTGCTGGCCGTCGGCTTTGGCGAAGCCACGATGACCACATTAAAACGCCTCAGCGGATTTATCTCGGCGCAACAAATCCGACTGGTCACGTTATCCGGCGGCGTGGGGCCGTATATGACCGGAATAGGCCAGCTTGATGCCGCTTGTAGCGTAAGTATTATGCCCGCGCCGCTGCGCGCATCATCGCAGGAAATTGCCTGCACGCTGCGCAATGAAAATAGCGTGCGGGATGTGATGCTCACAGCGCAAGCTGCCGATGCCGCCATCGTGGGGATTGGGGCAATTAACCAGAAAGATCAAGCCAGTATCTTAAAATCCGGTTATATCACTCAGGGTGAACAACTCATGATTGGCCGCAAAGGCGCAGTAGGCGATATTCTGGGCTATTTTTTTGATGCTCATGGCGAAATTATTCCAGACATCAAAATCCATAACGAATTAATTGGCCTGAAGTTAAATTCACTTTCCACGATCCCAACCGTGATTGGCGTCGCCGGCGGCGAACAAAAAGCAGAAGCTATTATTGCCGCTATGCGCGGTAACTATATCAATGCACTGGTTACCGATCAGAAAACCGCAGGGAAAATAATTCAAATTATTGAAAAATAAAAAAATAAAATAACACTTACCTCAATTCAATAAACAATAACTGACAGGATTTTATGTAACGATGTAAAAATAGCCGAGGATAAAAAAATGGCTCGACTCTGTACCCATACTGAATCAGGACATTACCTGATGGCTCTTGACGCCGGTACCGGTAGCGTCAGAGCAGTAATTTTTGATCTACAAGGAAAGCAAATAGCTGTCGGTCAAGCGGAATGGCAGCATCTGGCCGTGCCGGATGTGCCTGGTTCGATGGAGTTTGATCTTGCCAAAAACTGGCAACTGGCTTGCCAGTGTATCCGTCAGGCACTACAGAAAGCCGCCATCCCTGCAACGGCTATCGCTGCCGTATCGGCCTGCTCGATGCGTGAAGGCATTGTTATTTATGACAGTAACGGCGAACCAATTTGGGCCTGCGCTAATGTTGACGCCCGCGCGGCGCACGAAGTCAGTGAATTAAAAGAGCTGTACGATAACACCTTTGAGGAGGAAGTTTATCGTTGCTCCGGGCAAACGCTGGCGCTCAGCGCTATTCCGCGTCTGCTCTGGCTTGCCCACCATCGTCCGGATATTTATCATCGCGCGTCAACCGTCACTATGATCAGCGACTGGATGGCCTTTATGCTCAGCGGCGAACTGGCGGTCGATCCCTCCAACGCAGGCACGACGGGGTTATTGGATCTGGTGACCCGCAACTGGAAACGTAGTCTGTTACAGATGGCGGGCCTGCGTTCTGACATTCTCTCGCCGGTAAAAGAAACCGGGACGCTGCTCGGTCACATTTCACAGAAAGCGGCTGAACAGTGCGACCTGCAAGCGGGTACGCCGGTCATCGTTGGCGGCGGCGATGTGCAGTTAGGCTGTCTGGGGCTGGGCGTCGTACGCCCGGCGCAAACGGCCGTGCTGGGCGGAACCTTCTGGCAACAGGTCGTCAATCTTCCCGCGCCGGTCACCGACCCAAACATGAACGTTCGCATCAATCCTCATGTGATCCCCGGTATGGTACAAACCGAGTCTATTAGCTTTTTTACTGGGTTAACGATGCGTTGGTTCCGCGACGCCTTTTGCGCCGAGGAAAAACTAATCGCTGAAAGGTTAGGTATTGATGCGTATTCCCTGCTGGAAGATATGGCCAGCCGGGTGCCTCCCGGCGCGTACGGTGTGATGCCCATCTTCTCTGACGTTATGCGTTTTAAACGCTGGTACCATGCCGCGCCGTCGTTTATCAATCTGTCTATCGATCCTGAAAAGTGTAATAAAGCGACCCTATTTCGCGCGCTGGAAGAGAATGCCGCCATTGTTTCCGCCTGCAATTTACAGCAAATTGCCGCGTTTTCCGGCGTACAGGCCGACTCGCTGGTTTTTGCTGGCGGAGGATCTAAAGGCAAATTATGGAGCCAAATCCTTGCCGACGTTACGGGACTCACCGTTCACGTACCTGTCGTCAAAGAAGCTACCGCGCTAGGGTGCGCTATTGCCGCAGGCGTTGGCGTGGGTGTCTGGCCATCGCTGGCGGAAACGGGAGAAAAGCTAGTGCGCTGGGATCGGGAGCATAAACCTAATCCTGAAAATTTCGCTGTCTATCAGCAGGCCAGAGAAAAATGGCAGGCCGTTTATCAGGATCAACGCGCGCTGGTCGATGGTGGCTTAACGACATCCCTCTGGAAAGCGCCAGGCCTGTAACAGGAGAATAAGCATGCAAAAAACGAATGAGAAGAATCATGAATACCGCTTTGGCGATAATGGCCCTAAATACTTAATCCGTGGGCCGGGCTGCGATATGGGCGTCGTCATACTACAACCAGGGCAGTCATTCCCTAACCATCGCCATAATACCGCTTGTGAGATTTTTTATACCCTAAGCGGTGAAGTGTGCCTGTATCTGGAAGGAACACCTCATATCCTGCAAACTGGAGATGTTTTACAGTGCGAACCTGGGGAGGCGCATTATCTCATTAATAACGGCGATAAACCCTGGAAAGGCGTGTTTATTAAATCGCCGCATCTGGAAAATGACAGCCACCCCGCAGATCCACCGGCCTGGTAACGCCCGCGCCATCGCCAGATTTTGCCGGATAGCGCCACGAGAGCCTTGTCCGGCCTCCAAACGGTATTCGTTAATGCAATATCAAGCTGTCATTTGATGACCTGTTGGTTCAAGATATCACACTGATGATCCTGAATTTCCTCGGCAGAAGCGCGATTGAAGATCAGTAAATTACGCTCGGTCGCCAGCAGGACAAAAGAGCCATCGCTTTGGCGTATCACCGCCAGCGCGATACATCACAGCATCCCCGCCCGCGCAGGAACTTTCCCTGGTCCCATCGCCACAGCAAAAAATAGCAGTGCGGTCATAAACTCCGGCAGTGGCGAAGTCGCCCACAGAAGGATAGTAACGCCAACGATGATGGACGGGAGGAACAGAGGATGGGACAACCAGAGCGACATACCTGTCTCCTGACGATTTTTTCAGCAAGAATACGACGGACAGTCAGGCAGGTAAACGCCAGATATGGTGGGGTTATCGCAGGATTAAGTGGACAGATCAGTGATAATGAATTTCACCAAAGTATTCAGACAGCACGTAATAGCGGCAATACTCAAAAGGGCTGTCCTTCCCGGCCTGAAACGTCTGTCTGGCGACGGATAACAGCGGTTTATTGGCGGCGATTTGCAATTTTTCGCACAGGTCAGCGGAAGGTAAAATCGCCTCAACTTTTTCTATCGCCGAGTCGCTTGTGACGTTTAATAACGAATAAAGCGACGTATGCTCCAGCGCCTGCGGTGTGAGTTCCAGGCCGGGAAAGAAGCTGAGATCGAGATATATTTTCTCATGGTTAAATGGGCGGTTATTCAGGCAACGAATACGCGAAATATAGAGATAGTGATGCTGTGCGGGCAGGCTCAAGCCGTCTGCCTGAGCGTCGCGCGCGCGGCGCGGCGCGATTTCCAGAATACGGTTCTCAATCGCCACGCTGGCGTCCTGGAGATCGCGGGTAATACCGCGAAACGTGTGCCCGTAGCTCACGCCTTCCGGCACCGAGCACACCACCGAACCACTTCCGCGCTGGGAGGAAATAATGCCCGCATTGATTAATTCGCTCCAGGCCTGTTTAACCACAATCAGCGAGACGTTGTAGGATCTGGCAATCTCTTTTTGCGTCGGTAGTTGGCTACCCAAAGGCAAAGACCCGTTCTGGATCTGCTGACAGATGATAAAAAATAGTTGCTTATAAAGCGGAGTAAAGCTCGTTTTATCAACCTGCAAGCTGCGCACCTCACGTCTTCGCCAGCAGGGGACGTTTTACCGTCCCCGGCAGGGTGAAGTCGCTACCCTGCGATTTGCCTGGCCAGTTCTGCCAAATCGAAATGATTCATACGATCCAAAGTCGTTAAATAATCGGCGGGAAAAGCCTCCACGCCATGGAATGCGCCGGAAATCGCCCCGACCATGGTGGCGACAGTATCAGTATCATTGCCGATATTAACGCCGGAGATAATAGCATCTACGGCAGAATTCGGACAACACGCGAACAGGCCAAAGGCCGCCGGCACCGCTTCACTCACGTGCAGCCCGGAGCCAATAATATCAGCAAGTTCCACCACCGCCGTTTCCCAATGGCGATGACGTTTACCGATATCTACGGCCAGCTCAATGCGTCGGGCAACGGAAGGCCCGGCGACCATCATCGCCCCTTGCTCCTGCGCCAGCAGATAGCCCCTTTGCGCACCGTAAATACCGGCGGCAATAATGCTGTCTGCATTGGTCTGCGCTCTTAACGCCTCGCTGGTTGCCGCCGCCATCGCCGCTGCGCCGGACATCGCCAGCACGTTATTATGGGTAAAGCGGCAAATCTGTAGCGCGCATTCAATCGCCGCGTCAATATCACCCGGGTGCAGCACCGCCGCTGGCCAAATCTTCATGGCGGCGCCGTTCGTTGCCTCCGCGTTACCCTTATTAATAATCTGTACCGACTGTTTCTCGCCTTCCAGCTCACCCTGTAAAGAGGCGCGGTTATCATTGAATATTGCCTTCATTGCCGCACGCGTCGTCGGGCCGGTAAAGTTGGCGTAGTACGGGTAATCCAGCCACTGCTGGAAAGCCTCGCGCATCGCCTCGTCGCTGACCTGGCGTTGATGGCGCAGCAGCGCATCCATGATGTACTTCGCCTGAATAAAATCATCCGTGCACATCCCCGCTTCGTTGCAGCGGCCAAACGTGTCCGCTGGCGGTTTTTGAAAGGTCGTCACCCAGCCGCCAAAATAGTCTTTTATTTGCTGCTGGGTGCGTACTTCCGTCGCGGCTCCCATCGCGTCCGCGGCGGCGGCGCCCACCAGGCATCCCAGTATTTTGTTTCGATCAACGTGCATGATGACTCCTTATTTCACGGTCATGGCTTGTGCCAGCGAATGGCTGGAAAGAAAAGTGTTGAGTTGGTCAGGAAACGGTAAAGCGGTCATTGCGCCTTTTGCCGTCACCGCCATAGCGCCGCAGGCATTGGCATTGCTGATGGCTTCCGCCAGCAGGGCATGATCCCAGCAATTTGCGCGGGAAAGGGTGAACAACAGTCCGCCGACAAAAGCATCACCGGCTCCCGTGGTATCGACAACATCGACGCGTGGTGCGGGAAAATGGAACTCCCCCTCGGCGGTAATCAACAGCGCGCCATCGGCCCCCAGCGAAATGATCGTGGTGTCACACCCAAGATCGCGCAGGTAATAACGCGCATCCTGCCAGTGACTGGCCCCGCTGAGCTGGCACAGCTCATCTGCCGAGACTTTGCAGATAGAAGCCAGTGCGGCGGACCGGGCGATCAGTTCAGGGATTTCATCAGTATTCCCCCACATTTTGCTGCGTAAGTTGACGTCGAATAACACGTAGCCACCGGCTTCTCGCATGCGTCTCGCTCCCTCAAGGCACGCCTCGCGAGCGGGCCTGTCGGTGAGGCCAATTGAGCTGAAGTAAAACCATTCGTACTGCCTGAACGGCGGCAGGTCCTGCGGCGAAACGTAGGTATCAGCCCCCGGATGCACCAGATAGGTAAAGCTGCGCTCCCCATCAGCCGTCAGGTTGACGATCAGCACCGCGCTGGTCAGGTCCGCATCCAGCCTTAGAAACGTGACATCCACGCCGTTATCCTGAAAAACCTGGCGCAGGAAGCGGCCGGCGTCATCGTCACCAAGACAGCCAATAAAACCGCACTCTCCGCCCAGCCTGGCAACGCATACCCCCACGTTCGCCGACGCTCCGCCGGGGCATTTCAGATAGCTGTTCTGTTTTTCCGGCACCAGATCAACGGAGGCATCGCCGATAACCCAAACCTTATTCATGGCCTTCATTTGCGCCTCCTTATGCCTGTTTCTGCGCCAGGGCAAGCTGAATATCTCGATAATATTCATTATTAATCAGATACTTTTTCATAAGCAGCCCAACCGCAAGGTGAAACAGAGCCGGAATGAGCGTCATCATCAGCGCAATACCGGTGAGCGAACGCGCGCTCTGTTCAACATCGGCCTGATAGCCAAAGTGGCTCAGCAGGAATCCGAGTATCCCGCCCGCGATCCCCATCCCAAACTTCTGGAAGAAGAGGATGCCGCCAAACGCCAACCCGGAAACGCGCAGACCGGTTTTCTTTTCTCCGTAATCCACCGCTTCGGCGATAGAGGACCAGAACACCGGCATTTGCATATCGCAGAAGAAATTAATAAGAAAATAGAAGGCAAACGCCAGGACAAGGTTTTCACGCCCGACGGAGAAATACATCAGCGCGCTCAGGATAAAGGTAATAATCTGGGTGTAGCGGAACATCTTAATTTTGTCCCAGAACTTGGTTATCCAGGTGGTAGCGATCATCGCTAAAATAGAGGCAACGACGCCGGTAGTCAGGAAGGGTGAAATCAGGCTATCGCCGCCGTTCAGATAATACTTAGCGTAATAAGCGGCAACGGAACCGCGAATAACATAACCGCACATCAGCAGCAGAATAACAACGCCGAGAATAATCCACTGATCGTTGCGTAACAGATATTTAAACTGTTTCCCCACCGATAACGACGTAATTTCCGGCTCGCTGCGTTCACGCGTGGTAAGAAAACAGAAGATAAACAGCAAGGCGCCCATCGCCCCCATCAGCCCCATCGAAAACTGGTAACCCAGCGCCTTGTTGCCCTGCCCCAGCCAGACGGCAAGCATCGGTACGACGATAGTCACCAGAAAAGCGGCAATCTTGGTCATCACAAAGCGATAACCGTTGGCGCTTAACCGTTCGACGGGGTCGCTGGTAATCACGCCAATCATCGAAATATAGGGAATGGTGATCGCGGTATAGACCAGGGTCATAAGAATATAGGTGCCATAGGCCCACGCCAGCTTGGCCATATAAGCCATGTCAGGCGTAATAAACATCAAATACACGGCGAAACCAAAAGGAATGGCAAACCACAGCAGCCACGGGCGGTAACGTCCCCAGCGCGTATTCAGTTTATCGGTCAGAACCCCCATGGCCGGATCGATAATGGCATCAATCATCCGCACAACCACAAACAGTACGCCAACATCAGCGGCGCTCAGGCCGTAGATATCGGTATAGAAATAGGCGAGGAGCAGCTGCATGGCGATAATCACAACGTTTATCGCCATATCTCCCGCGCCGAAGCCGATTTTTTCCACGATAGAAAGTTTCATGTTGATATTCCTTTACGCTTAACAGCGCAAATCTGGTGAACAATTAATGATGTCACTACATGAAATAAAAACGTTTTTATATAAGCCATCCACCAGACAATCTATGGAGGCTATGAAGAGAGTGTAACTAACCATCAAAAGATATAAAGGTATACCTTTATATCTTTTGATCGATTTCACATATTTTTATAGACACGATCTTACCCCGGTTTTAAACCGGGATAAGAATCAATAAGATAATGAACAGGGGGTGTAACGAAAATCAGCGGGAAGACAAAATGGCGCAACTATGATCCTGAATCTCTTCCGCCGATGCGCGATTGAAGGTCAGTAAATTACGCTCGGTCGCCAGCAGAACAAAAGAGTCGTCGCTTTGGCGTACCACCGCCAGCGCATAGCGTCCCATATGATCGCGCGCTTCCGGCACCTCTTCCGCCAGCATCATAAACGGACTACGCTGCGCCAGTTCGCTCTCGGTTACCCGGCGCGCCAGGTATTCATGCCCCATCAGGCCACCCGGCAGCGGAAGCCAGCGAGTGCTGATGCGCGTGAGATCGTTATCCAGTTGTTCCCGAACGTCAGGACGGATGCAAGAAATATGGATATGCAAATGGTCCTGTGAACGACCAAGCCGCGAATTAATCGCCAGCGAGACCGCGCTATCCGGAATATCATGCCCGTATTTTTTACTCATATAGCCGCGAGCCTGCCAAGCCAGCCAGAAAAAGTTGGGCGTAGCGGGTTCCAGCAATAGCGGGCTTTCTGTACCGTTGATACGGTAGGTGGGCATCAATAAATATTGCAACGGACCGTGACGATCTTTAAAGACGACATAGCCAGCGCGAGGTTTGACTTCCGCGCACGGCGCTGGGTTTTGATGCTGTAACTGATCGGGCAGGCATTGTTCAAGCACGATTTCCCGTAATGCATCAGGGTTGCCGGAAAATTTCCAGTAACCGACGCCCGCCGCGGCGACAATCACTATCACCGCCAGTAAAAAGTAGCCTGTTTTTTTCATGATATGCGTTCCCTGTGACCCATAGACGGGGAAGAGTAACGCAAAATTGTGGCAAAGAAAAAACCCGGTAACATAATACGTTACCGGGTTTATAAACGGTTTAGCGTTTGCTGATTTGGTCGAACGTACCGCCATTAGCGAAGTGATCTTTTTGCGCCTTCGCCCAGCCGCCAAACACCTCGTCAATGGTGAACAGCTTCAGCTTCGGAAACGCATCGTCGTATTTTTTCGCCACGTCAGCATCGCGCGGACGGTAGAAGTTTTTCGCTGCTATCTCCTGCCCTTCCGGCGAGTAGAGATACTTCAGGTAGGCTTCCGCTACCGCTTTGGTGTCTTTCTTTTCCACCACTTTGTCGACCACGGAAACGGTCGGCTCTGCGAGAATAGATTCACTCGGGGTCACTATCTCGAATTTATCTTTACCCAGTTCATTCGTCGCCAGTAGCGCTTCGTTTTCCCAGGCAATCAGCACATCACCGATACCGCGTTCAACGAAAGTATTGGTTGAGCCGCGCGCGCCGGAGTCCAGCACTTCAACGTTTTTAAACAGGGCTTTGACAAAGTCCTGCGCTTTGGCCTGATCGTTATTGTTGTGGTGCAGGGCGTAGCCCCATGCCGCCAGATAGTTCCAGCGTGCGCCGCCAGAGCTTTTCGGGTTTGGCGTAATCACCGACACACCGGGTTTAATCAGATCGTTCCAGTCATGAATTTGTTTTGGATTGCCTTTACGGACCAGGAAAACGATGGTGGAGGTGTAAGGTGCTGAGTTATCCGGCAGACGCTTAATCCAGTTTTTATCGATACGACCACGTTCCGCAATAGCGTCCACATCGTAAGCCAGCGCCAGCGTCACGACATCGGCTTCAATGCCGTTAATAACGGAAGTCGCCTGTTTACCCGAACCGCCGTGCGATTGGCGGATCACGACGTTGTCGCCGGTTTCCTGCTTCCAGTGCGCGCTAAACGCTTTGTTGTACTGCTCGTACAGCTCACGCGTTGGATCGTACGATACGTTAAGTAACTGAATATCCTTTGCCAGAATGCTGGTTGACGCCAGCAATAATGTGAATCCCACGCCCCACTTTTTCATCGCCAGACTCGCTTATGTTGTGTTGTGATGAGCAAAGCGTGCCAGAAAGAGATCCAAACATTAAAGAATAAAAAAAGATTGGCTATAACTTCGAGGAATAAATCTGAGGGATTGCCGGATGGCGGCTAACGCCTAATCCGGCCTACACGTTTCTGCAACCTGTAGGCCTGATAAGCGTAGCGCCATCAGGCGCGCAAAAACAATCAGTACAGTTTTTTCGCGCACTCCATCCAGTCGCTTTTGAACGGACGCTTCATGTTTTCAATCGCATCGATGATGTCATGATGAACAAGCTGCTCGTTCTGGATACCGACACAACGACCGCCATGGCCTTCCAGCAGCAGGTCAATAGCATACGCGCCCATACGGGAAGCCAGAATGCGATCGTAAGGTACCGGGGAACCACCGCGCTGAATGTGGCCGAGCACCGTCGCACGCGTTTCACGGCCCGTTTCTTTTTCAATAAAGTGCGCCAGCTCGTCAACATCACACATATGTTCGGTGATAGCGACGATAGCGTGTTTTTTCCCTTTCGCGATCCCGGCTTTGATTTCCGCCACCAGATCCTCGCGATTAAATTCAACTTCCGGCACCACGATAAACTCACAGCCGCCAGCAATAGCCGCCGCCAACGTCAGGTCGCCGCAATAACGGCCCATCACCTCAACGATAGAGATACGCTGGTGAGAAGAGGAGGTGTCACGCAGACGGTCAATCGCTTCCACTACAGTGCCGAGAGCAGTGAAGTAGCCGATAGTGTAGTCGGTGCCTTTGATGTCGTTATCGATAGTGCCTGGCAGACCGATGCACGGGAAGCCCATTTCAGTCAGACGTTTTGCACCCATATAAGAACCGTCGCCGCCAATAACTACCAGCGCATCGATACCGCGTTTTTTCAGGTTTTCGATCGCGACAGCGCGAATATTTTCGTCACGGAATTCCGGGAAACGGGCAGAACCGAGGAAAGTACCGCCACGGTTGATCATGTCAGATACGCTGTAACGGTCAAGCTGAACCATACGATCTTCATACAGGCCCAGATAGCCGTCATAAATGCCCATGACTTCCAGCCCTTCCGTCAACGCTGCGCGCACAACACCGCGGATTGCCGCGTTCATGCCCGGCGCATCACCGCCGCTTGTCAACACACCGATTTTCTTAATCATGACTACCTCTGAACTTTGGAATGCAAAATGAAATCTATTGCCGGAAGCCGATTTCGCACTTCGAAACGATCCAACGAATATACAGATAGTATAACAATCCCTTCCTGCTGAATTGATTCAGGTCAGGCCAAATGGCGGTAATTTATACACAAAATGCTGGCCTGGCTCACTTTTTAACAATCAATTATACAAGCTCGAACTTCCTGCCTTCCCTGGGAACGACTGAACAGGGATCCTGATGAATAATGACATCTGAACCCGGAAAACGCTGTAAAATCGCCTGCTCTACCTGGTCAGCCACAAAATGCGCCTGAACGAGCGGCAGATTATCTTCCATTTCCAAATGAATCTGAATAAAGCGAGTCGGCCCTGACTGCCGCGTGCGGAGATCGTGCGCGCCGCTGACTCCCGGCCATGACGTCACGATATCAATAATTTCCTGTCGTTCCGCATCGGGCAGCGCGCGATCCAATAATGACTGCACCGCCTCATACCCCATACGTAACGCGCTATACAAAATATAGATGCCGATACCTAACGCAAACAGGGCATCCGCACGATGCCAACCGTACCAGGATAACCCCAGCGCGATAAGAATCGCTCCGTTCATCATAACATCAGACTGATAATGAAGCATATCCGCCCGTACCGCCTGACTTTGGGTCTTGCGTACCACCCAGCGCTGAAACGTGACCAGTATAATAGTGCATATCAGAGCGATGACGGTAACGCCAATCCCCACGCCGGGGTCGTTCATTGGCGTCGGCTTAATCAGATTCTGAATACTGGTCAAAAACAGAAACAACGCCGAACCGGAAATAAACATACTTTGCGCCAGCGCCGCCAGCGACTCCGCTTTACCGTGCCCAAACGTGTGTTCATCATCTGCGGGTTGCAGCGAATAACGCACGACCAACAAATTCGTCAATGACGCGGCAATATCCACCAGCGAGTCCACCAACGCCGCCAGAATACTCACCGATCCCGTATACCACCACGCAAAAATTTTGATCAAAAGTAACGCTGATGCCATCGCCGTTGCCGCGATAGCCGCCCGGCTAACCAGCCGTCCATAGGTTTGATTCATAAATACTCCCGCTATCTTCTGCCGGTAGTATAACGGATGGTTTAAAACAGTAAGCTAATAACAGAATGACAAACTGGAGATAAAAAAAACCCCCACATCATGTGGGGGAAGACAGGGATGGTGTCTATGGCAAGGAAAACAGGGTTGTTACTGGGAACGTGAGTTGCTACTACTCAATAATTTCAACGATGAACTTTTTTGCCATTGCGCCACGTCGCGCAGTTGCTCCATTCGTTGCTGATGCTTTTCATTCAAAACCGCTTGCTGCTCCGGCGTTAACAGGCGATACATCTGGTTACGCACGCGGGCCATTTCGACCTGGCGGGCAACCTGCTCTTGCGCCATTTTTTCTGCCTGAGCGCGCACAGCGCTTTCATCAAATTTTTCTGCGGTGACAAGCCGATGCATTGTCTCCATTTCGCTAACATTAACAGGAGGCTGTTCGTGCCTTGCCTGTTGCATAAGATCTCGCATCTGCTGACGCTGATGTTCGGTTAAACTTATGCCGTCAAACATATGATTTTGCGCGCTACGCTGCGTGGCCCCGTCACCGGGGTGCCAGTTATCGCTTGTAACAACTTCAGCTGCGTGGCTTAAAAAACTGAATGCCAGCGTTGAGGCCATAACAGCAGCGGTAACTTTGCGCATCGCTTGCTCCCAAAATCTTTTCTGTCGCGATTCAACGAGAGACAGTTTACGATTCGGGCTGCAAACATGCGTCAGGGGGTGTAAAACAACGTAAAGTCATGGATTAGCGACGCCTGATGACGTAATTTCTGCCTCGGAGGTACGTAAACAATGAATAAAATCCTGTTAGTTGATGATGACCGAGAGCTGACTTCCCTGTTAAAAGAGCTCCTCGAAATGGAAGGTTTTAATGTCCTGGTGGCCCACGACGGCGAGCAGGCGCTTGAGCTTTTGGATGACAGCATCGATTTACTTTTGCTTGACGTCATGATGCCGAAGAAAAACGGTATCGATACGTTGAAAGCGCTTCGCCAGACACACCAGACGCCTGTCATTATGCTGACCGCGCGCGGCAGCGAGCTGGATCGCGTTCTCGGCCTTGAGCTGGGCGCGGACGACTATTTACCCAAACCATTTAACGACCGCGAGCTGGTAGCGCGCATCAGGGCTATTTTGCGCCGTTCCCACTGGAGCGAACAGCAGCAGAGCAGCGACAACGGCTCGCCGACGCTGGAAGTCGATGCGCTAAGCCTTAATCCGGGTCGCCAGGAAGCCAGTTTCGATGGCCAAACGCTGGAGCTGACCGGTACGGAATTCACCCTGCTCTATTTGCTGGCGCAACACCTCGGCCAGGTGGTTTCCCGTGAACATTTAAGTCAGGAAGTGCTGGGTAAGCGCCTGACGCCGTTCGATCGCGCCATTGATATGCATATTTCTAACCTGCGCCGCAAACTGCCGGAACGCAAAGACGGTCACCCGTGGTTTAAAACATTGCGTGGTCGCGGCTATCTGATGGTTTCCGCTTCATGATAGGAAGTTTAACCGCGCGCATCTTCGCCATCTTCTGGTTGACGCTGGCGCTGGTGCTAATGCTGGTCCTGATGTTGCCCAAGCTCGATTCACGCCAGATGACCGAGCTGCTGGACAGCGAACAGCGCCAGGGATTGATGATAGAGCAACATGTAGAAGCTGAACTTGCGAACGATCCGCCCAACGACCTGATGTGGTGGCGTCGCCTGTTCCGCGCGATCGATAAGTGGGCGCCGCCTGGACAGCGGTTATTACTGGTGACCTCTGAAGGACGCGTGATCGGCGCTGAACGCAGCGAAATGCAGATCATTCGTAACTTCATTGGTCAGGCGGATAACGCCGATCATCCGCAGAAGAAAAAATATGGCCGCGTAGAGATGGTGGGGCCGTTCTCCGTTCGCGACGGAGAGGATAATTACCAGCTTTACTTGATTCGACCGGCCAGCAGTTCGCAATCCGATTTTATTAATCTGCTGTTTGACCGCCCGCTTCTGTTGCTCATTGTCACGATGCTGGTCAGTTCGCCGCTCTTGCTATGGCTGGCATGGAGTCTGGCGAAACCGGCGCGTAAGTTGAAAAACGCGGCTGATGAAGTGGCGCAAGGCAACCTGCGTCAGCATCCGGAGCTGGAGGCGGGTCCGCAGGAGTTCCTCGCCGCTGGCGCCAGTTTTAACCAGATGGTGACGGCGCTGGAACGGATGATGACCTCGCAGCAGCGTTTGCTGTCAGACATCTCCCATGAGCTACGAACGCCCCTTACGCGCCTGCAACTGGGTACCGCGCTGCTGCGTCGTCGTGGCGGCGAAAGCAAAGAGCTGGAGCGTATTGAAACCGAAGCGCAGCGTCTGGACAGCATGATCAATGACCTGCTGGTGATGTCGCGTAACCAACAGAAAAATGCGCTGGTCAGCGAAACGATGAAAGCCAATCAGCTATGGGGCGAAGTGCTGGATAACGCCGCCTTTGAAGCCGAACAGATGGGCAAGTCGTTAACGGTAAATTATCCGCCGGGGCCGTGGCCGCTCTATGGCAACCCAAACGCGCTGGAAAGCGCGCTGGAAAATATAGTTCGTAATGCGCTGCGCTATTCACATACGAAGATTGAAGTCGGCTTCTCGGTGGATAAAGACGGTATTACGATCACGGTCGATGACGACGGGCCGGGCGTCAGCCCTGAAGACCGCGAGCAGATCTTCCGTCCGTTCTATCGCACTGATGAGGCGCGCGACCGCGAGTCTGGCGGCACCGGGCTGGGGCTGGCGATTGTCGAAAGCGCCATGCAGCAGCACCGCGGCTGGGTGAAGGCTGACGATAGCCCGCTGGGTGGGTTGCGGCTTACGCTGTGGCTACCGCTGTACAAGCGAACCTAAAAACCATCGGCCTGCGAATGCAGGCCGATTTTTTATCTCGCCGTCGAGATTTACCGGGAGATTTCCGGCACCAGAATCCACTCGGCGCTGTCGTTCCACACGTCCATCCGGGTAATTTTGCCATCGCGCACTTCGAAACGATCGATAAAGCGATTACCGGCAAACGGGCGACCGTCGGGCCATTCCCCATACAGCGTACCGTTGGAATAAATCACAACGTAATGATCATGCTGCACCGCATCAAACTCGCCCAGCGCCTTCTTCACCCACTTGTAGCGAGCGCCGTTAAACTGCGCGATATCTGCCGCGCCAGCCATTGCCCGGCCTCCGGTGAAGGTAATTTTCACCTCCGGGTGCATATACGTTGCGGCGCGTTCAGCATCGGGAATCATCGAGGCCACCAAAAATTCTTTTACGATCGCCACCGCATTTTCAGCTTCAGTCATAATCCTTCCTTTCATTTTGGCGGAGTTTTATCCCCCCACAGTCGTCTGGCGCTATCTTCAATTTTGCCGCTCAAACGACGCTTCTGCATGGTGCGGCTCCAGCTCGCCGACAGCCCGGCGGCGCTCAACAGCCGGTGATATTGTTCGTCATCAAACGGCATAGACCAGGCGATAACACCCGCTTCATGAACCGAGACATCGCTCAGACGCGACGCCAGTTCCAACGGCGCATCGCTGGAGACCTTACCTGGCGCAATGACCCGATACAGCCAGCCGGTTTTTCCGCTGTTCTGCATAAGGAGGGCCATGTCGCTGATGGCAAAGTGGAAATTAAGTTTAAAGCATGGAGAGCGCGGCTGAGTGACCTGGATCAACACCTCGCCCCAGCGGTAGATGTCGCCAATAAACACGTTGTGTTCGGTCATTCCGTTCGTCGACAGATTCTCGCCAAACGCCGGGGCGCAAAACAGCGTCGCCTGCTCGGGGAACTGGCGAATCCAATCAGCATAGTGTTCGCGGGGGTAATGGCATAGCGCGCGGTCGGGGCCGCCGTGGATTTTCTTTTCGGCCTGCTGATCGCCTGCCAGACCGAGCTCGGTCAGCATGAGTTCGCCGTCGATTTGCACCTTGGCGATAGCGCTCGGGCGGCTGCCGTCATAGTCACGAATTTTGCCAATAAACACGTCAACCGGATAATGCATCTGCTGCTCCTTACGCGGATACAAAAAAAGCGAGTCATCAGACTCGCTTCTACAGACGTGCAATGCAAATTATTTTTTAGCGGCGAAACGCGCTGCTGCTTCGTCCCAGTTCACCACGTTCCAGAACTCTTTGATGTAGTCCGGGCGGCGGTTCTGGAATTTCAGGTAGTAAGCGTGTTCCCACACGTCCAGGCCCAGGATCGGGAAGCCGGAAGCGCCGGAAATGGCTTCACCCATCAGCGGGGAATCCTGGTTTGCGGTAGAAACCACAGCCAGTTTGTCGCCTTTCAGCACCAGCCACGCCCAGCCGGAGCCGAAACGGGTTGCTGCTGCTTTTTCGAATTCAGCTTTGAAGTTGTCAACGGAACCGAAGTCACGCTCGATAGCCGCTTTCAGATCGCCCTGCAGAGTGGTGCCTTTTTTCAGCCCTTTCCAGAACAGGCTGTGGTTAGCATGGCCGCCCGCGTTGTTACGCAGCACAGTTTTTTTGTCCGCTGGCACCTGGTCCAGTTTAGTAATCAGTTCTTCAACCGGCAGGCTGGCAAACTCAGGCAGGTTTTCCAGCGCCGCGTTAGCGTTGTTGACATAGGTTTGATGGTGTTTGGTGTGGTGAATCTCCATCGTCTGCTTATCGAAGTGCGGTTCCAGTGCATCATAAGCGTACGGCAGGGATGGCAGTGTATAACTCATAATCATCTCCATTATTGTCGAGCGGCACAGTGTTAACGCCGCGTAAGCAGTTGGTTCATTATAGTTAATTAAATGATATTGAAAATGATTATCAATGCCGTACTTTTTCCAGGGTTATAAACGTTACGGCATCCGCTGAAAAAAACCGTTTTTTACGCCTCCAACCGAAACCGCCTGTTGATGAATTCCTGGAAATCATGAAATGTGAAACAGGGTTTCAAAATCTTTCTTTTGGTGCCAAATTTTGTCAGCGGTGGCAAAATCAAGAAGGTTATAATTTCACACTGCAATTACATTCCCGGTAAATTATTACAATTGCGAGGGAATCATGAAGCAACCTGGTTTTATACGTCTGGCTACGTTGGCCTTACTCTCCACACTCTCTTTCTTCTCCCACGGCGAAACCATTTTGCGCCTGGCCTACGCTGAAAATAGCCAGCCGGTAAAAGATGCGTTGCACTTCCTGGGGCAGCAAGTGGAAGAGAAAACGGGCGGCGATATCAAAGTACAGTACTTCCCGGACGGACAGCTTGGCGGCGAGCGCGAACTGGTGGAGTTGACGCAGGTCGGCGTCGTCGACATCACTAAAGTGTCGTCCGGGCTGATGGAGAGTTTTTCGCCTGAGTACGGCGTGTTCTCACTTCCCTACCTGTTTGCCACCGTCGAGGAATACTACCGCGTAATGGATAACCCGCAGGTGATGGAGCCTGTTTATCAGTCCACCGCCGCGCAGGGGTTTATCGGCGTAGGCTGGTATGATTCCGGCGCGCGTAATTTTTATATGAGCAAAGCGCCGATTAAACGCATTGAGGATTTACGCGGGAAAAAGATCCGCGTCATGCAGAGTGAGACGGCGATCCAAACCCTCAAACTGCTGGGCGCTTCGCCTATCGCCATGAGCCAGGCGGAGGTCTATACCTCATTACAACAAGGCATTCTCGACGGCGCGGAAAACAATGAGTTCGCTCTCACCATCGCCCGCCACGGCGAAGTCGCCCGTTATTACACCTACGATATGCACACCCGCATTCCCGATATCCTGCTAATGAGTACCCTCACGCTGGAAAAGCTGACGCCGGAACAGCAGCGCATCGTCGAAGCCGCCATCAAGGCGTCGATCGAATTTGAGAAAGCCGCATGGGACAAGGAAATAGAGAAAACCAGGCTGGCGGCGGTAAAAGATTTCAACGTTGAATTCTACGAGATCGACAAAAAACCCTTCCAGGAGGCAGTACAGCCTATTTACGACGGTCTGAAAAACAAACCGCGGCTTTACGGGCTGTATCAACGTATCCAGACAGCAAAAAATTAATCTAATCAGGAAATTAAGATGAACACATTCAGAAAAGGACTTGATTTATTGCTGGGCGCTATCTGTTGCCTGGTGCTGGCGATAATGGTTGGCATCGCCTGCTGGCAGGTGGTGAGCCGCTACATTCTGGGCGTTCCCAGCACCCTTACCGAAGAGATGCTGCGATTTCTCCTGGTGTGGGTATCAATGCTGGGCATGGCTTTTGTCGCCGGTCAGAAACAGCATATTAGCCTGACTCTCTTACTGGATAAGGTGTCGCCGACGATTCGCGGCTGGTGGGATATTATCCTGCAGGTCATTTTTATCGCGTTTTCCATTTGGGTATTGATTATCGGCGGCTTAAAGATTTCTGCGATTTCTATGCTGCAAATCTCTCCTGCGCTGGGCATTCCGATGGGAAAAATTTATTACGCGCTCCCCTGCGCGGGCGTACTGATCATCCTCTATGGGCTGCTGAATATCGTTGACGCCCTGAAAGCTATCCATTCCGCCACGGATACCACTGAGCACACTCTGGAGAAATCACATGATTGACCCTATTTTTGCGTCCTGTACGCTAATTGCCGTCTTTGTTGTTTTACTGGCCATGGGCGCGCCTATCGGGATCTGCATCGTTATCGCCTCTTTCAGCACCATGATGCTGGTACTGCCTTTCGATATTTCGATGTTCGCCACCGCGCAAAAAATGTTCTCCAGCCTGGACAGTTTTGCCTTGCTGGCCGTGCCGTTCTTCGTTTTGTCCGGGGTGATCATGAATAGCGGGGGAATTGCCGCCCGGCTGGTCAATTTTGCCAAACTGTTTACTGGCAAACTGCCCGGCTCGCTCTCTTATACCAACATCGTCGGCAATATGATGTTCGGTGCAATTTCCGGATCGGCGATTGCCGCCTCAACCTCCATCGGCGGCGTGATGGTGCCGATGAGCGCGCGCGAAGGTTACGATCGCGGCTTTGCGGCCGCGGTGAATATCGCCTCCGCGCCGACGGGAATGTTAATTCCGCCCACCACGGCTTTTATCCTTTACGCGCTGGCAAGCGGGGGAACATCGATTGCCGCTCTGTTCGCCGGCGGTCTGGTCGCGGGAGTGCTGTGGGGCGTTGGCTGTATGCTGGTCACGCTGGTGGTCGCTAAGCGTCGAAATTATCGGGTTTTCTTCACCGTCCAAAAAGGTATGGCGCTAAAAGTTGCCGTTGAGGCCATTCCCAGCCTGCTGCTGATCGTGATTATTGTCGGCGGCATTGTGCAGGGGATTTTCACCGCCATTGAAGCCTCCGCGATTGCCGTGGTGTATACGTTATTGCTGACGATGGTGTTTTACCGCACGCTGAAAATTAAGGATTTGCCTTCGATTTTGCTCCAGACAGTGGTAATGACCGGGGTCATCATGTTCCTGCTGGCAACCTCTTCGGCGATGTCCTTCTCGATGTCGATCACCAATATTCCTGCGGCGCTGAGCGATATGATCCTCGGTATTTCCGCCAATAAACTGGTTATCCTGTTAGTCATTACCGTCTTTTTGTTGATTATCGGCGCATTTATGGATATTGGTCCGGCCATTCTGATTTTTACCCCGATTCTGCTGCCAATCATGGCTAAACTGGGCGTCGATCCGGTGCATTTCGGCATTATCATGATCTATAACCTGGCGATTGGCACCATTACGCCGCCAGTTGGCAGTGGTTTATATGTCGGGGCGAGCGTCGGTAAGGTCAAAGTTGAGGAAGTGATTAAACCGTTGCTGCCTTTTTACGGCGCGATTATCGGCGTTCTGTTATTAATTACCTACATTCCGGAAATCACACTGTTCTTACCCCGTCTACTGGGCATCATGTAAGCGCATAGTTTCCTGCACATCTCGTTGCCGGATGGCGATTCGCGTCTTATCCGGCCAACGCGCGATAATAATTATCCGCAGGTCATCACCAGGTAAAAAAAACCGGCTACCTATAAAGTAGCCGGAAAAGGGAATAAATAATAAACAGGGATAATGATTAGAATGTGTAGCCTATACCCACGCGGAAACGGGTTTGTCTTTCATCGCTGTTGCTATTGACGGAAACATTACCTACCTCAACGAATGGCGACCATTGGTCAATAATATAGGCAGTTCTGAAGTTATATTCATAGTTATCTTTGCCGCCATCGTAAAGATCATATTTATCGGCTTTCTTATAAATTCCTTCGATTGTCCAGTCAAAGTTGTTCCATTTATAACCCGCCCAGACATCCATACGATTGATGGTATCATCATCACGGATATCAGAAGAACGGCGTACATATTCAAAACGATAGCGCGCGCCAACCCACCAGCTTTCATTTAATGTCCACGTCGCGCGGAAGTAAGGCTTATAGGTAGAGTAACCGTTGCCTGTTTCCAGCACGAAACCCGGTTGCCAGGCGACATCACCGGTTTTAAATTGGTAGCTTATCGTATATTCGTTGCCCTGTGTTTCTAGGTCATTAAACGCTTTATTGGTGTCATCCCCGCCTGATTTTGAGATAGCTTCTATCGCAAAACCAACACCATTCGCAAACCGATGAGAAATATACGCACGGTCATAGTTAGCTTTACTGTCATCAAGATATTCATGACGAACATCGACATATACTGCATGCGCATTTGTTACAACAAGAGGTAATAGTAAGAAAAGAGATTTTCTCATAACAGAATCCATTTAATTTAAAATTAAAACGTTGTTTCATGTCAGACCGTTACAACCATAATACGCAATGTGAATGGCGACAATATAGACAAAGATCTTTAATTTAAAATTGGGATAATGTTCAAAAAGCAAAATAAAATAAATGAAATTCATATTCGTCATATAAAATAAAAATCAAAACACCATCAACAACGCCAATATAGGGATTTCCTTATATTTATATTTAATTGATTCCTAACGTTAATTTCAATATATTTAAATTGTAAATACAAATAAAACAACCAAATAATTACTGTATAACTACCCTTT
This sequence comes from Salmonella enterica subsp. enterica serovar Typhimurium str. LT2, assembly GCF_000006945.2. GTDB lineage: Bacteria > Pseudomonadota > Gammaproteobacteria > Enterobacterales > Enterobacteriaceae > Salmonella > Salmonella enterica. The sequence goes on along the minus strand of NC_003197.2, from coordinate 4,262,267 downwards.
TATCAAACGGTAAGTCAGACTATTCCCATTATGTGACCTCACGCAGCGTTTTCTTTGCATTGTTGCCAGCTAAGTCGTTTCGTGTCGTTATGATGAAGGTATTTTAGAAAACAAATATTACCCACTGATTTAAATAACATCCAGACGGTCACGATGCGCTCCGACTTTTTTAAAACGTGAAGTTAATCACTTCATTAACGTGCTGATTGCCAGAATACACCCAACGGCGGCAATCGTTATAAGGTTACCAGGCTGCGTAATTTTTAAACTCATGCAAACGGAAGGGGTATCCCGTCCATAAAAAATAATGAGGAACATGTCATGAGTAACGCGATTACGATGGGTATTTTCTGGCATTTGATAGGGGCGGCCAGTGCAGCCTGCTTCTATGCCCCGTTCAAGCAAGTGAAACAGTGGTCATGGGAAACCATGTGGTCAGTGGGCGGCATCGTCTCATGGCTTATTCTGCCGTGGACAATTAGCGCTCTGTTACTGCCTGATTTCTGGGCCTATTATGGGCAGTTTAACCTCTCCACCCTTTTACCGGTTTTTCTGTTCGGCGCCATGTGGGGCATCGGCAATATTAACTACGGCCTGACCATGCGTTATCTCGGCATGTCGATGGGTATCGGCATCGCTATCGGCATTACGCTTATCGTCGGCACGCTGATGACGCCTATCATCAACGGTAACTTCGATGTGTTAATTCATACCGAAGGGGGACGCATGACGCTACTTGGCGTTTTTGTCGCGCTGATCGGCGTCGGGATTGTGACGCGCGCCGGACAGTTAAAAGAACGCAAAATGGGCATTAAAGCGGAGGAGTTCAATCTGAAGAAAGGGCTTCTGCTGGCAGTGATGTGCGGTATTTTCTCGGCGGGAATGTCTTTTGCCATGAACGCCGCGAAACCGATGCATGAAGCTGCTGCCGCGCTTGGCGTTGACCCGCTCTATGTCGCGCTGCCGAGTTACGTGGTGATTATGGGCGGCGGCGCGCTGGTGAACCTCGGTTTCTGTTTTATCCGCCTGGCAAAAGTACAAAATCTGTCGATAAAAGCCGACTTCTCGCTGGCAAGACCGTTGATTATCAGCAATATTCTGCTGTCCGCGCTTGGCGGTCTGATGTGGTATTTGCAGTTCTTTTTCTATGCCTGGGGTCACGCGCGCATTCCAGCGCAATATGACTACATGAGCTGGATGCTGCACATGAGCTTCTATGTGCTGTGCGGGGGGCTTGTCGGTCTGGTGCTAAAAGAGTGGAAAAATGCTGGCCGCCGTCCCGTTGCTGTATTAAGCCTCGGCTGCGTGGTAATTATTATCGCGGCGAATATTGTCGGTTTAGGCATGGCCAGTTAATCGCTTTGATTACTGAGATGACGCCATTGGCTCGGCGTCATCCCGGTTTCCCGCGTGAACACCACTGAAAAATAATTACTATCTTCAAAACCGCACTGCATCGAAATCTCGCTAATCATCAGCGGGCTATGCTGAAGCAGATACTGCGCGTGGCAAATACGGACCTGGCGTAAATATTGATTAATCGTCATCCCGGTTTGGGCGCGAAACTGCTGCCGCAGCACCCGTTCGCTGCATTGTTCCTGCTGGCAAAACGCATCCAGCGCAAAGGGACACTCAAGGCTATTAGCCAAAGCGGTAATTAATTTATCCAACAGGGTTTCTCGGGAGGTTGCCGGAAGATCGTCGGTCGCGTAGCGATGCCGTTTTAACGTCATCACCAGTTGACCAAACAGCAATTCCGCCATCTCATTCGCCAGCGGATCGCGTCCATTACTCTCATGTTCAAGCTGGTTAATGACCTGCCGCGCCTGATTCATTCCCATACTGCCCAGCCGCCAGTGAGGATGCCACTGCGCTCCCTGAAAGCCGGGAATCATCGCCTGCCAGTTTACATTGAGTTTCAAACGCTCCGGGCAGTAAATAATATTTTGCAGCACCAGATCGTTAACGGAAGTATAGGAGTGTTTGTCTTCAGCACGAATGTAAAACAGATCGCCGCGGGTAATTCTGTATGGGCGCTCATTAAGAACGTGTAGGCCATTGCCCCGCCAGACCATCACCAGTTCACAAAACTCATGCGTATGTTCCGCAAAAACATCCTGTGGATAGCGATCGGCAACCGTAACGGCCTGCTGCTCATCAGTAAAAAAATCTTTTTTCAAAAGGATTAACTGATTTGCCACCGCAGCACCTCATGTTGAATGCTTGCCGGATGGCGCTACGCTTATTCTGTCTACCGCTCGCCGCCGTAGGCCAGGTAAGGCGCAGCCGCCATCCGGTATTAAAGGGTATAATTATCAGCATATTGGCGACGAAAACGTTGATAGCGTTCGCGTTACTGGATTATCGCATCGCGTCCCTGACGGATATCCCGCGGCGACCAGTTAAATTCTCGGCGAAACAGAGTCGAAAAGTGGTTACTGTCGCCAAAACCGCAGCGGTACGCGATTTCTGTCACGCTATGATCGCTATGGCGCAATAAATGCCGGGCTTTGATCAAACGCAGGCGATTAAGGTAACGTTGCGGCGTCAGCCCGGTATGCTGTTTAAGCTGACGATGCAGCGTGCGTAGCGACAGCGAAAACTGTTCAGCTACCGCCTCCCAGCAGACCTCCTCCGCAAAATGGTCTTCCAGCCATGCCATCAGTTGGTTGAGTTTGGCGTCGTTATTGGTCGCGCCTTCCATCAGGCTACTGCGGCGTAACAACACCAGTAGTTGCATAAACAAAATTTCGCGATTCGCCACGGCAGGCGCATCCATGCCGTCTCCGGCGCGCTCCATCAGACCGACCAACTGGCGCACCTGCTGCAACACACTCTGATTCACCCGCCAGTGAGAAGGATAGTAACCATCCTGCTCCTGCGGCAGCAATTGATCCAACCCCGCCAGGAACTGGAAGGCGTCCGGTGAACGCCACAGTACATTCGTCAGGCATAGGTTGTCGGTATGTTCATATAAATGCCGGTCGTGATCGCGAACAAAACACACGGTACCGCCGCTGATGGTATACGGCTGCCCGTTGAATACATGAATGCCCGTACCGTGTTCCACAATCACGATTTCATGAAAATCATGATGATGTTCAGGGAAAGCGGCTTGCGGCAGACGAGGTTCAATCGCCACGGGCGCTTTACCTGATGGAAAAAAATCCACGCTATGCAGTACGGTCATGGTTGCTTCCTCCTGAATTCAACATGTCCGAATAGTAATTAAGGGTTATCGGCCTCACCTTAAATTTTTGACGCTAAAGCGCGCAAACATGGTCTTTTTTTCAAGAAAAGGCGGGAAAAAGCGGGAAATGCGGACGACATCACACCGGCCTATTAGTAGAAACTGTGAACGCTATCACGTTCATCTTTGCCTTGTTGCCAGCGGCTCATTTTCCTGTCAGTAACGAGAAGGTAGGTCTTTGAGGGCTTTTTTAGACTGTGCGCAATGACTCTAAGAAGGACCTGATTATGACTTTTCGCCATTGTGTCGCGGTTGATCTCGGCGCATCCAGCGGGCGCGTGATGCTGGCGCGTTACGACAGCAAACACCGTACCCTGACGCTACGTGAAATTCACCGTTTTGTGAACTGCCTACAAAAAACAGACGGGTTTGACACCTGGGACATCGACAGTCTGGAAAAGGATATCCGTCTTGGTCTGAAGAAAGTCTGCAATGAAGGCATTCTTATCGACAGCATCGGCATCGACACCTGGGGCGTCGATTATGTCCTGCTGGATAAACAAGGTCAGCGTGTCGGCCTGCCGGTCTCCTACCGCGATAACCGTACCACGGGCATCATGCCGCAAGCGCTGGTCCAGATCGGCAAAAGCGAAATCTATCGCCGCAGCGGGATTCAGTTTCTGCCGTTTAACACCATCTATCAGCTACGCGCGCTGACGAAACAACAGCCTGAGTTAACGGCGCAGGTCGCTCATGCGCTGCTGATGCCCGATTATTTCAGCTACCGCCTGACCGGTGAAATGAACTGGGAATACACCAACGCCACGACCACCCAGTTGGTCAATATCAATACCGATGACTGGGACGATACCCTGCTGGCGTGGACTGGCGCGAAAAAGAGCTGGTTCGGTCGCCCCTCGCACCCTGGCAATGTTATCGGCGACTGGATTTGCCCGCAGGGCAACCGTATTCCGGTGGTAGCCGTCGCCAGCCACGATACCGCCAGCGCCGTTATTGCCTCTCCGCTGGCAAATAAACATAGCGCTTACCTGTCTTCAGGCACCTGGTCATTGATGGGTTTTGAAAGCAAAATGCCCTACACCACTGATGAGGCGCTGGCCGCCAATATCACCAACGAAGGCGGCGCGGAAGGGCGTTATCGGGTACTGAAAAACATTATGGGTTTGTGGCTGCTCCAGCGTGTGCTGAAAGAACGGCGCATTACCGATCTGCCTGCGCTTATCGCCCAAACAGAAGCGCTGCCGGCCTGCCGTTTCCTGATTAACCCGAATGACGATCGCTTTATCAATCCTGACGATATGCGCGCTGAAATCCAGGCAGCCTGTCGCGAGACCGACCAGCCCGTTCCCGTCAGCGATGCCGAACTGGCGCGCTGCATTTTCGACAGTCTGGCGCTGTTGTATGCCGACATTCTGCACGAACAGGCAAATCTGCGCGGCGAAAAATTTACCCAACTGCATATTGTCGGCGGCGGATGCCAAAACTCGCTACTCAACCAGTTGTGCGCCGATGCATGTGGCATTCGCGTGATGGCCGGGCCGGTTGAAGCCTCCACCCTTGGCAATATTGGTATTCAGCTTATGACCCTCGACGAATTAAACAACGTCGATGACTTCCGTCAGGTCGTCAGCGCTAACTACGACCTGACAACCTATATCCCTAATCCTGATAGTGAAATTGCCCGCCACGTTGCGCAGTTTCAACCCAAACGACAGACAAAGGAGCTTTGCGCATGACCACTCAACTGGAACAAGCCTGGGAACTGGCAAAACAACGTTTCGCCGCAGTAGGTATTGATGTCGAGGAGGCGCTGCGCCAGCTCGATCGCCTGCCGGTTTCCATGCACTGCTGGCAGGGCGACGATGTTGCCGGATTCGAGAACCCGGAAGGTTCGCTGACGGGCGGAATTCAATCGACCGGCAACTATCCGGGCAAAGCGCGTAACGCCACCGAACTGCGCGCCGATCTGGAACAGGCGCTGCGTCTGATCCCAGGCCCAAAACGGCTGAACCTACACGCCATTTACCTTGAGTCGGATACGCCGGTTGCTCGCGACCAGATCAAACCGGAGCATTTTAAAAACTGGGTGGAGTGGGCGAAAGCGAACCGGCTGGGGCTGGATTTCAACCCCACCTGTTTTTCTCATCCACTGAGCGCTGACGGTTTTACCCTCTCTCATCCAGACGCGAAAATTCGCCAGTTCTGGATCGATCACTGCAAAGCCAGCCGCCGCGTCTCGGCATACTTTGGTGAGCAGCTCGGTACGCCGTCGGTGATGAACATCTGGATTCCGGACGGCATGAAAGACATTACCGTCGACCGTTTAGCCCCGCGCCAGCGCCTGCTGGAAGCGCTGGATGAGGTCATTAGCGAGAAATTCGACCCGGCGCACCACATCGACGCCGTTGAGAGCAAACTGTTTGGCATCGGCGCGGAAAGCTACACCGTCGGCTCCAATGAGTTCTACATGGGCTACGCCACCAGCCGTCAGACCGCGCTGTGCCTGGATGCGGGCCACTTCCATCCCACTGAAGTGATTTCCGACAAAATTTCCGCCGCCATGCTCTATGTGCCACGGCTGCTGCTGCACGTCAGCCGCCCGGTACGCTGGGATAGCGACCACGTGGTACTCCTGGACGATGAAACCCAGGCAATTGCCAGCGAAATCGTCCGTCATAACCTGTTCGACCGTGTGCATATCGGTCTGGATTTCTTCGACGCCTCTATCAACCGTGTCGCCGCGTGGGTTATCGGTACCCGCAACATGAAAAAAGCGCTGCTGCGCGCTCTGCTGGAACCCACAGATCAACTGCGTCAGCTTGAGGCCAGCGGCGATTACACCGCGCGTCTGGCGCTGCTGGAAGAGCAAAAATCTCTGCCGTGGCAGGCCGTCTGGGAAATGTATTGCCAGCGTCACGACACGCCGGCTGGCAGCCAGTGGCTGGACAGCGTTCGCGTCTATGAAAAAGAGATCCTGAGCAAACGTAGCTGACAGCGACACCTGATCTGTAGGCCGGATAAGACGCCCGCGTCGCCATCCGGCAATAAATGAAACACGATTGCCGGATGGCGCTGCGCTTATCCGGCCTACGTAAGACCCGAATAACCTTCGGGCAATAAATGGGAACACGAACATGCAAAATATTACCGATTCCTGGTTCGTCCAGGGCATGATTAAAGCCACGTCTGATGCGTGGCTGAAAGGGTGGGACGAACGTAATGGCGGTAACCTGACGCTGCGTCTGGATGAAGCCGATATCGCACCGTTTGCAGCTAATTTCCACGAAAAACCGCGCTACATCGCGCTAAGTCAACCCATGCCGCTGCTGGCGAATACGCCGTTTATCGTTACCGGTTCCGGCAAATTCTTCCGCAACGTGCAGCTCGATCCGGCAGCCAATTTAGGCGTGGTCAAAATCGACAGTGACGGCGCAGGCTACCACATTCTGTGGGGCTTAACCCACGACGCGGTACCCACCTCTGAACTCCCGGCGCATTTCCTCTCCCACTGCGAACGCATCAAAGCCACCCACGGCAAAGACCGCGTCATTATGCATTGCCATGCGACTAACCTGATCGCCCTCACCTACGTACTGGAAAACAACACTGCGCTGATCACCCGCAAACTGTGGGAAGGCAGCACCGAATGCCTGGTGGTATTCCCGGACGGTGTCGGCATTCTGCCGTGGATGGTGCCAGGCACCGATGAAATCGGCCAGGCTACCGCGCAAGAAATGCAGAAACATTCGCTGGTACTGTGGCCGTTCCACGGCGTGTTCGGAAGCGGACCTACGCTGGATGAAACCTTCGGTTTGATAGATACCGCAGAGAAATCCGCTGAGGTATTAGTCAAAATCTATTCGATGGGCGGTATGAAGCAGACCATCACGCGCGAAGAACTGGTCGCACTCGGCAAACGTTTTGGTGTGACACCGCTGGCCAGCGCCGTAGCGCTGTACTGATACCTCCCAACTCAACGCCGGATGCGGCTTTGCCTTATCCGGCCTACAGGACGGTGCGCATTTTACCGTAGGCCCGATAAGCGTAGCGCCATCGGGCAACAGGGAATTTTTTTAAGGAGAATAGTGATGAGCTTTATGTTGGCACTGCCAAAAATTAGCCTGCATGGCGCTGGAGCGATTGCCGATATGGTGAACCTCGTGGCGAATAAGCAATGGGGCAAAGCGCTGATCGTTACCGATGGTCAACTGGTAAAGCTGGGCCTGCTGGATAGCCTGTTTAGCGCACTGGATGAACATCAAATGTCTTACCACCTGTTTGATGAGGTGTTCCCAAACCCGACAGAAGAGCTGGTGCAGAAAGGTTTTGCGGCGTATCAGAGCGCAGAATGTGACTACATTATCGCCTTCGGCGGCGGCAGCCCGATCGATACCGCAAAAGCGGTGAAAATCCTCACCGCCAACCCTGGCCCTTCCACCGCCTACTCCGGCGTCGGCAAAGTGAAAAACGCCGGCGTACCGCTGGTAGCGATTAATACTACGGCAGGTACCGCGGCCGAGATGACCAGCAACGCGGTGATTATCGACTCTGCCCGTAAGGTCAAAGAGGTGATCATCGACCCGAATATCATCCCGGATATTGCCGTGGATGACGCCAGCGTCATGCTGGAAATCCCGGCGTCTGTGACCGCCGCAACCGGCATGGATGCCCTGACCCATGCGGTGGAAGCCTATGTCTCCGTTGGCGCGCATCCGCTTACCGACGCTAACGCGCTGGAAGCGATTCGCTTAATCAATTTGTGGCTACCGAAAGCGGTTGACGATGGCCATAACCTCGAAGCCCGTGAGCAAATGGCATTCGGCCAGTACCTGGCGGGTATGGCGTTCAACAGCGCCGGTTTGGGGCTGGTTCACGCGCTGGCGCACCAGCCGGGCGCAACTCACAACCTGCCGCACGGCGTCTGCAACGCTATCCTGCTGCCAATTGTCGAGAACTTTAACCGTCCGAACGCCGTCGCGCGTTTTGCCCGTATCGCACAGGCGATGGGCGTAGAGACGCGCGGTATGTCTGACGAAGCCGCAAGTCAGGAAGCGATTAACGCTATCCGTACGCTGAGCAAACGCGTCGGCATTCCAGAAGGTTTCAGCAAGCTGGGCGTCACAAAAGAAGATATCGAAGGCTGGCTGGATAAAGCCCTCGCCGACCCGTGCGCGCCGTGTAACCCGCGCACCGCCAGCCGCGATGAAGTTCGCGGGCTGTACCTGGAGGCGTTATGATCCGCAAAGCCTTTGTGATGCAGGTAAATGCCGACGCGCACGAGGAGTATCAGCGTCGTCATAACCCAATCTGGCCGGAGCTGGAAGCCGTATTAAAATCTCACGGCGCGCATCACTACGCGATTTATCTCGATCAGGAGCGCAATCTGCTGTTCGCCACCGTTGAGATTGAATCCGAGGAGCGCTGGAACGCCGTTGCCAGCACCGACGTTTGCCAGCGTTGGTGGAAACATATGCGTGACGTTATGCCCGCGAATCCGGATAACAGCCCGGTCAGCGCAGAGCTAAAAGAGGTGTTCTATCTGCAGTAAGTCGTGTGCCCGATGGCGCAAGCTTACCGGGCCTACGGTTTTATTTTTTGTCGGCCGGATAAGGCGGTTACGCCGCCATCCGGCAATTTCAATTCTGCTCCGCTACCAGGATAGCCTGAGTATCCGGTTCCAGCGCTTTAAAGATATGCGCCTGGTCGCCGGGATAACAAATGTAATCGCCCTCCGCCAGCTCTTCCGGCGCCTCGGTTAAGCCGACGAGGGCTTTTCCCTGCGTAACAATAATATGTTCCACCGACCCCGGCGGATGCGGATGAGAGATCCGGTCGGCCCCCGGCTGCGTCAACAGCAGATAGATATCACGCCGCGCGCCGGGCGGACACGCCGCCAGTAATATCGCCTGATAATGCGCCTGCTCCGCCACCACTTTGGTGCCTTCTCCGCGGCGAATCACCTGCGTTTTTTGTACCTGCGGCTCCAGCAGCCTGGCAAAGGGAATGTCGAGCGCGACGCATAGCGACCATAACGTCTCCAGGCTGGGGTTGCCGTTCCCTGCTTCCAGTTGTGAAAGCGTAGATTTAGCGATGCCTGCGCGCCGCGCAATCTCCGCCAGCGACAGTCCGGTTCGCTGGCGTTCGCGTACCAGACTTCTGGCAATGACGCTAATAGGTTGTGTCATAAAGCATCCAACGTTCACTATAACGAACGAAATGTTCGTCTTGTAAAGCAAATCTGTTCCGTTCATTATAATGAAAATTCGTTCGATATGACTAAAGAAGATGAAACACTATTTTTCCTGTCTCAAGGGAGACACGATAAAAGCGATATTTTTAGTGTGCCTGGCCGTGGGCGTCGTCGGCATGTCCTATGGCTCACTGGCGATGGCCTACGGTTTCCCACTGTGGGTGCCGTTTGTCCTCTCTATTTTTGTGCTGGCGGGCGCGTCCGAATTTATGTTTATCGGCATTGTTGCCAGCGGCGGCAATCCGTTAGCGGCGGCGGCGGCAGGACTGCTGGTGAATGCGCGCCACGTGCCGTTTGGCGTAACGGTGCGCGATTTGGTTGGCACCCGCGCCGCCAGCTTTTTCGGCTGCCATATTATGAATGATGAGAGCGTGGTGTTCGGCCTGTCGCAAAAAACACCCGAACAACGTAAAGCCGCCTACTGGCTATGCGGTCTGGGCGTCGCCCTATTCTGGCCGATTGGCACACTGATTGGCGCTGGTGTCGGCAAACTGCTTCCGGCCCCAGAAACCATCGGTCTGGATGCCGTATTCCCGGCAATCTTACTGGCGCTGGTGATCCCGGCGTTTAAAAACCGCACCACATTGATTCGTGGTTGCAGCGGCGCCGCGCTGTCGCTTGCCGCCGTTCCTTTTGTGGCTGCCGGATTGCCGGTGTTGCTTTCGCTGCTTGGCCTACTGGCGAGGAAAAAATAATGGGCAATATGACGCTATTTATTATCGGTATTGCTCTTTTGTCTGCGGGAACCTATTTGATGCGCCTCGGCGGCGCGAAACTTGGCAGCCGTCTGGCGCTGTCTGAGCGTTCACAGGCGCTGCTCTCGGATGCGGCAACGGTGCTGCTATTCTCCGTCGCGCTGGCGACCACCTTTTACGAAGGCGAACATTTTGCCGGAATGGCGCGCGTTCTTGGGGTTGGCTTCGCCGTATTTTTAGCCTGGCGTAAAATGCCGCTTATTGTGGTGATTATCGCCGCTGCGGTAGTGACAGCACTGTTGCGGCTGGCAGGTATTAATTAACGTCTTACAGAACAGTTGGACGTGACACCCTATAAGTGATGAAGGCTGGGCCGCCCTATGCTGAAGTAGCTCAGAATTTTCGCATCAGGGGGATAAATGCTTTCCATATAAATGCCGATCCTCAATGACACTACCAGTACCTTCCAGCGTGACGTCAACATCTTGTGATAGCTTCAGATTACTGGTTTTTCTAATAACTCTCTTTAGTTAATGTTTACGTCAGCTATTTTTACGGATATTGCCTGATGAAGAATACATGAACGAAAAAAGCGCCTGATCGGCGCTTTTTATTGGCGTTATCGCGTAATTTTATAGGCACTTGCGCCAGCCTGTGCGCAGTTAATGTGCCGTCACTCAACGCAGGCGGTTATAATCATCCACCATCTCGTTATAACTTCTCAACGACGCCGGATAAGAATCCGCAACCATCCATCCTGTTGCAGGGTCCTGCACCCGTTTCTTTTCAAAATCAGAATACTCAACATTGTCTCTGATGCGACGAATATATTTTTTAGCTTGTAGCTGATAATCAGCCGCAGAGCTGATGAAAGAAGAATTACGGCCATCAGTATTCACTTCTTTCAATTGCGCAATCATTGTTTCCAGTTCCGCGACTTTTTTCATCATCGCTTCGGCATCAAAGGTATCGGCAGAAATAACCTTGTTGATCTGCTTTGCCGAAATCATGACAGCCAGAGAATAATAGTTAAATGTTTTGCCTTCCGCTTCTTCTATTCTCTTCAACTGTGTCAATTGCCGCCTGTCATTTATTTCCTGAATAGCCTCATGATATTTTTCCGAGACGGGTTTAAAATCCTCGATATTCTTCAGTAATGTCTGATGCAGCGCCTTACCTTTAGCAAAGGCATCATCTTTATAGTTTTCCTGGGTATAATATTTTTCCATTTCGTTAATGGTATTACCCAGCGCGGCGGCGCTATCAATATAGCTAACGGCAACGCCATCAATAGGCTCAAGTAATGGCGTTAAGGCGGCCACCTGTTTCATCTCTTTCTGGCAATTCGTTATGTAAGACTCCGTAATACCATAAATGCCATAAACCAGGCTCTCTTTCCCTGTCGGACCTTTTTTAAAGTCTTTCACCCAATCCGCGTAACGCGCCAGACTGTGCTGAACGGGCAATTGAAGTTTATTAAAACAATCGATATAGACATCCATTTTTTCACTATAAACTTCTTCAGCGTCAACCTCCGGCTGAGCTGGCGTTTCTGGTTTCGCCACCGGGGGCTGAGTTGCCGTTTCTGGCTTCGCTGCTGAGGGCTGCGCTGGACTTTCGCCAGATTGCGTTTCCGGCGTCTGAGAAGGCGCTGGCGTCGCAGGCTGACTGCTGGCGGCCGGCGTCGCCTCGGTTTTAACATTATTGTCATCACATCCTGTTGCGCCCAGGGTCATTAGCGCAATGATTATCGCTGAGGATAATAAATTCCTTTTCATTTAATTGCCTTTTGTATATTTACGTTGGGGTTCTCTTATTTTAACGAACACATTGATATTGATAATGTTAATTATAATGAAATATGCATTAAGTATTTTTTGTGTTGAATAAATCACATACCTGTTTTTTTTCATTAAAATGAATCTGTAAATTTCAATGATATTATTTATAGGTTATTCTAATGAAAAAGGATTTGTTATCATCAATTATTATCGCTATGCTGATGACTGCCGGGCTAAGCGCTTGTGATGAAAAAAAAGCGGACGAACAACCTGTAGCTCAGAGTGCGGACTCATCAGCGAGCAATACACAACCCACATCAGCGGAAAGCGCAGATGCGAACGATGTTCTTAACCAAAAGCTGAATGTTTACATTGATTGTTATAATAATCTCCAGGCAGATATTTACCGTGCTGTAAATCGTTATGCTAACACATTCGACGATTTCCGCACCGGCCCTACCGGTAAGGAAGACGATCCCTCTCCGCTGGTTCCTGTGTATCCTGCATTTATCCAGGACTGCCGGAAAGACATCAAGGCGGCGGCTGAATTAAAGCCGGCGTTTGCCTCTCTGGATAGTGCTGCTCTGGCATTTATTAATGCGGCTGGGCCACTAGCTGAAACAATCAATAGTATGAATAAATACTATGATCAAGATAACTTCAAGGATGATGCCTTTGCTGGCGCTAAAGCGTTCCATAAAACGTTTATAAAACAGTTCGATGAGTTTGATCCCATTGCGAAGAAATATATCGCCGAGATTACCATTATGAGTGGGCAGCATGCGGCTAATGAAATTAAGGCGACCGAGAAGAAAGAAGGTAAATCCATTAAGTACTATACGCTTTTGACGATGCAGGAAGCCGAGACGCTTAATGACGCTGTAGCTGATGATTCTTTTGATGTGGCGGCAGTAAGCAAACAGCTCGCTGATTTTGAAGAGCATACTCAGAAGCTAAACGAGAAGATCAACGTTGATATAGATAAACATCGTAGCTTCCCTGGCTTTATTTCTGAGCTGGAAAAATTCCAGGGCAAGGTGAAAAAACGCATTCGGCGCGTGCGCGATAACGTGGCGTATACCTCGCATGAGCAGGACTACCTCAATAGCGGCAGCGGCGATATGGTAGATGGTTCTTATGAGGCTGTGGTTAAAGCTTATAACGAACTCATCGACACCTATAATGGCTATCATCTTGAGCGTGAGTTCTAAGCTTTTCACGCTGCAAATCGCGTGCATATAACCGCTAAACTGAGCAAATAAGTCGTTAGCGACTGCCAAAAGAGCGCCCCAGGGGCGCTTTTTTCGTTCGAAGTATTACCGGGTAGCAAGCGCCTCGTGAATGGCTGGAATAAGCTGCGGTCCAGCATAAAAACGATTAAAACCTGTATGGCCTCGCCACTATACGTGATTCCGTTATCAAGAGAGGCTGTAAAATTGAGAAAATATATATTTTACGCAAATGTAGAGGGTACTATTTTAGTCTGCGATTAACCGCTGCGGATGGGTATAAATCGTCGCCCGACCCGGCTTACAGAACCCCACCAGCGTCAGATTGCAGCGTTCAGCCACCTCGACCGCCAGCGTCGTTGCGGCAGAGACGGCAAACAGAATTTCAACGCCGCACATCGCGGACTTCTGCACCATTTCGTAACTCGCGCGACTGGAAACCAGCGCCGCGCCTTGCCGCCATTCCTCACCTTCCGTAGCGCGGCGGCCGAGCAGTTTATCCAGCGCAACGTGGCGTCCGACATCTTCATGGCCCCCCGCCAGTTCACCCGACGGCATGACCCATGCCGCAGCGTGCGTACAACCCGTCAGCTTACCCGTCGGTTGAAAATCATTCAGATGTTTTAACGCGCGATCAAGGTTACCGAGATTAAACGTTTGGCTAAACGGCAGCGGTTGCACCGGCTTACCGATGTCATTGAGCTGTTCCACGCCACATACGCCGCAACCGGTACGTCCGGCCAGCGCGCGACGACGCGCTTTCAGCCCCATAAATCGACGGCTGGAAAGATCAATCTGCACTTCAAGTCCGTTACAGGACGGTACAACGTCCATGCCATAGATTTCACGCGGGCTGTCAATGATCCCTTCCGACAGAGAAAACCCCATTGCAAAATGCGTCAGATCTTTCGGAGAGGCCATCATAACGACATGCGAAATGCCGTTATACACCAGTGCCACTGGCACTTCCTCGGCAACATCATCAAGTTGGGGGGACTGCAAATCCTCGCGTTTCCAGAGAGTCAACTGGCGTGAGGTTGTGAAATCAGTCACATTTAGGACTTCTTCAGACAGTATATTGTTCACTTTCTTTTAACCATATAAGAACACACACACCAACATTATGGTATTCTGTTACAACTCCTCCCGGATGGAGGAAAATTTATCCAATTCTGAACCTTTGCGGGCCCGTCCGCAAAGAAAAATAACAACCACTCCCTGAGCGTTTCGGATAGAGAAATGTGAAAGAGAAGTGACAATGTCGAAACAAGGAGCAAACCATGCAGGTCAGCAGAAGGCAGTTCTTTAAGATCTGCGCTGGCGGTATGGCAGGCACCACGGCGGCGGCACTGGGCTTCGCGCCCGGCGTAGCGCTAGCGGAAACACGGCAATATAAACTGCTGCGCACCCGCGAAACCCGTAACACCTGCACCTACTGTTCCGTTGGCTGCGGGCTGTTGATGTACAGCCTCGGCGACGGTGCGAAAAACGCCAAAGCATCTATTTTCCATATCGAAGGGGACCCGGATCATCCGGTAAGCCGTGGCGCGCTGTGCCCGAAAGGGGCCGGTCTGGTGGACTTTATCCACTCTGAAAGCCGCCTGAAATTCCCGCAATACCGCGCGCCGGGTTCAGATAAGTGGCAACAAATCAGTTGGGAAGAAGCGTTTGACCGCATCGCTAAACTGATGAAGGAAGATCGCGACGCCAACTATCAGGCGCAGAACGCCGAAGGCGTTACCGTTAACCGCTGGCTCACCACCGGGATGCTGTGCGCTTCCGCATCCAGTAACGAGACGGGTTATTTAACGCAAAAATTCTCCCGCGCGCTGGGTATGCTCGCGGTCGACAACCAGGCGCGTGTCTGACACGGACCAACGGTAGCAAGTCTTGCTCCAACATTTGGTCGCGGTGCGATGACCAACCACTGGGTCGACATCAAGAACGCCAACCTCGTCGTGGTGATGGGCGGTAACGCCGCAGAAGCTCACCCGGTCGGGTTCCGCTGGGCGATGGAAGCCAAAATTCACAACGGCGCGAAGCTGATTGTGATCGATCCGCGCTTTACGCGTACCGCGTCGGTGGCCGATTTCTATGCGCCAATACGCTCTGGTACTGACATTGCCTTCTTGTCAGGCGTGATGCTGTATCTGCTGACCAACGAAAAATACAACCGTGAATACACCGAGGCCTATACCAATGCCAGCCTGATCGTGCGTGAAGATTTTGGCTTCGATGATGGTCTGTTCACTGGCTATGACGCCGACAAGCGTCAGTACGATAAAACCAGTTGGCACTATGAGCTGGACGAAAACGGTTTTGCCAAACACGATACGACACTGCAACACCCGCGCTGTGTCTGGAATCTGTTGAAACAGCATGTCTCACGCTACACGCCGGACATGGTAGAAAATATCTGCGGTACGCCGAAAGCGGACTTCCTGAAAGTGTGCGAGTACATTGCAGAAACCAGCGCAAAAGATAAAACAGCGTCGTTCCTGTACGCGCTGGGCTGGACGCAGCATTCCATCGGTGCGCAGAACATCCGTACTATGGCGATGATCCAGCTTCTGCTCGGTAACATGGGGATGGCGGGCGGCGGCGTTAACGCCCTGCGCGGTCACTCCAACATTCAGGGACTGACCGACTTAGGACTGCTGTCGCAAAGTCTGCCGGGCTATCTGACGCTGCCGAGCGAAAAACAGACCGACCTGCAAACCTATCTGGCTGCCAATACGCCGAAGCCATTGTTGAAGGATCAGGTCAACTACTGGGGCAACTATCCGAAATTCTTCGTCTCGATGATGAAGGCCTTCTTTGGTGATAAAGCGACAGCGGAAAATAGCTGGGGCTTCGACTGGCTACCGAAGTGGGACAAAGGGTACGATGTACTGCAGTACTTCGAGATGATGAAACAGGGCAAGGTCAACGGCTATATCTGCCAGGGCTTTAACCCGGTGGCCTCATTCCCGAACAAAAACAAAGTGGTCGCATCGCTTTCCAAACTGAAGTACCTGGTGACTATCGATCCGCTCAACACCGAAACGTCCACCTTCTGGCAAAACCACGGTGAGTCGAACGACGTTGATCCCGCAAAAATCCAGACCGAAGTGTTCCGTCTGCCTTCCACCTGTTTTGCCGAGGAAAATGGTTCCATCGTTAACTCCGGTCGTTGGTTACAGTGGCACTGGAAGGGCGCGGACGCCCCGGGAATTGCCATGACCGACGGCGAAATCCTCGCCGGTATCTTCTTACGCCTGCGTAAGATGTACTCTGAACAGGGCGGCGCCAACCCGGAACAGGTGCTGAATATGACCTGGAACTACACCAAACCATACGAACCCGCCTCTGAAGAAGTGGCGATGGAAAGTAACGGTAAAGCGCTGGCCGATCTTATCGATCCGGCAACCGGCGCGGTGGTGGTGAAGAAAGGCCAACAACTCAGTTCGTTCGCGCAACTGCGCGATGACGGTACGACGTCCAGCGGCTGCTGGATTTTCGCCGGTAGCTGGACGCCGGAAGGCAACATGATGGCGCGTCGTGATAACGCCGACCCGTCTGGTCTCGGCAACACGCTGGGCTGGGCATGGGCATGGCCGCTTAACCGCCGCATCCTCTATAACCGCGCCTCCGCCGATCCGCAGGGTAATCCCTGGGACCCGAAACGTCAGCTACTGAAATGGGAAGGCGGAAAATGGGCCGGATGGGATATTCCGGACTACAGCGCCGCCGCGCCCGGCAGCGACGTCGGACCGTTTATCATGCAGCCGGAAGGGATGGGTCGCCTGTTTGCTATCGATAAGATGGCGGAAGGGCCGTTCCCGGAACACTACGAGCCGTTTGAAACGCCGCTGGGCACTAACCCGCTGCACCCGAACGTTATCTCTAACCCTGCCGCCCGTATCTTTAAAGACGATGCCGACGCGCTGGGTAAAGCGGATAAGTTCCCGTATGTCGGAACTACTTACCGTCTGACCGAGCACTTCCACTACTGGACCAAGCACGCGTTGCTTAACGCTATCGCCCAGCCGGAACAGTTTGTGGAAATTGGCGAGAAGCTGGCGAATAAGCTCGGTATCGCGCATGGCGATACCGTGAAGGTCTCCTCGAACCGCGGCTATATCAAAGCCAAAGCGGTGGTGACCAAGCGTATTCGCACGCTGAAAGCGGACGGCAAGGATATCGATACCATCGGTATTCCTATTCACTGGGGCTACGAAGGCGTGGCGAAAAAAGGCTTTATCGCCAATACGTTAACGCCTTTCGTCGGTGATGCGAACACGCAAACGCCGGAGTTTAAATCCTTCCTTGTGAACGTGGAAAAGGTGTAACGGAGACGACCTATGGCTTATCAATCGCAAGACATCATTCGTCGTTCCGCCACTAACGGTTTCACCCCCGCGCCCCAGGCGCGGGACCACCAGGAAGAGGTGGCGAAACTCATCGACGTCACCACCTGTATCGGCTGTAAAGCGTGTCAGGTGGCGTGCTCCGAGTGGAACGACATCCGTGATGAAGTGGGCAATAACGTCGGGGTGTATGACAACCCGGCGGACTTAACCGCGAAATCCTGGACGGTGATGCGCTTCTCGGAAGTGGAACAGAACGACAAACTGGAGTGGCTGATCCGTAAGGATGGCTGTATGCACTGCGCCGATCCAGGCTGCCTGAAGGCCTGTCCGGCGGAAGGGGCGATCATTCAGTACGCTAACGGTATTGTCGACTTCCAGTCCGAGCAGTGTATCGGCTGCGGCTACTGTATCGCTGGCTGCCCGTTCAACGTGCCGCGCCTCAACCCGGAAGACAACCGCGTCTATAAATGTACGCTGTGCGTTGACCGCGTGACCGTCGGGCAAGAACCGGCCTGCGTGAAGACCTGTCCAACCGGCGCCATTCATTTTGGCTCGAAAGAGGATATGAAAACGCTGGCGGGCGAGCGTGTGGCGGAACTAAAAACCCGTGGTTATGACAACGCGGGTCTGTACGATCCGGCGGGAGTAGGCGGTACGCATGTCATGTACGTGCTGCATCATGCCGACAAGCCGAATCTGTATCACGGTCTGCCGGAAAACCCGGAAATCAGCGAAACCGTTAAGTTCTGGAAAGGCGTCTGGAAACCGCTCGCCGCGTTCGGTTTTGCCGCGACCTTTGCCGCCAGCGTCTTCCACTATGTCGGCGTCGGCCCGAACCGCGCGGAAGAGGAAGATGACAACCTGCATGAAGAGAAAGACGAGGTGCGCAAATGAAACGACGTGACACCATCGTGCGCTATACGGCGCCGGAACGCATCAACCACTGGATCGTCGCTTTCTGCTTCGTGCTGGCGGCGGTGAGCGGGCTGGGCTTTTTATTCCCATCCTTCAACTGGTTGATGCATATCCTGGGCACCCCGCAACTGGCGCGAATTCTGCACCCGTTTGTGGGCGTGGTTATGTTTGCCTCGTTCATCATCATGTTTTTCCGTTATTGGCACCACAATCTAATCAATCGGGATGATATCTTTTGGGCGAAGAATATTCGTAAGATCGTCGTCAACGAGGAAGTGGGTGACACCGGGCGTTATAACTTCGGTCAGAAATGCGTATTCTGGGCGGCGATTATCTTCCTGGTGCTGCTGCTGGTGAGCGGGGTAATTATCTGGCGTCCGTACTTTGCGCCTGCTTTCTCAATCCCGGTGATCCGATTCGCGTTAATGTTGCATTCTTTTGCCGCAGTAGCGTTAATTGTGGTTATCATGGTGCATATCTACGCCGCCCTTTGGGTGAAAGGCACCATTACCGCGATGGTGGAAGGCTGGGTAACCCGGTCGTGGGCGAAGAAACATCACCCGCGCTGGTACCGAGAAGTCCGCAAGACAACGGAAAAAGAAACTGAATGAGTATTCGCATAATCCCGCAAGATGAGCTGGGGTCGAGCGAGAAACGTACGGCGGATATGATTCCGCCGTTATTGTTCCCCCGACTCAAAAACGTCTACAACCGCCGCGCCGAACGTCTGCGCGAGCTGGCTGAAAATAACCCGCTGGGCGATTACCTGCGCTTTGCCGCGCTTATCGCGCACGCGCAGGAAGTGGTGCTGTACGACCATCCGCTGGAGATGGATCTGACCGCACGTATTAAAGAAGCGAACGACCAGGGCAAGCCGCCGCTGGATATCCACGTGCTGCCGCGTGATAAGCACTGGCAAAAACTGCTGCATTCGTTAATTGCCGAGCTAAAACCCGAGATGAGCGGCCCCGCGCTGGCGGTGATCGAGAACCTGGAGAAAGCCTCAGAGCAGGAGCTGGAGCAGATGGCCAGCGCGCTGTTTGCCTCGGATTTTGCCTCCGTCAGCAGCGATAAAGCCCCCTTTATCTGGGCCGCGCTCTCCCTTTACTGGGCGCAAATGGCCAGCTTGATTCCAGGCAAAGCCCGCGCGGAATACGGTGAAGCGCGCCAGTATTGCCCGGTGTGCGGTTCGATGCCGGTCTCCAGCATGGTGCAGATCGGCACCACGCAGGGGCTGCGTTATCTGCACTGTAACCTGTGCGAAACCGAATGGCATGTCGTGCGCGTAAAATGCAGTAACTGCGAACAGAGCCGCGACTTACACTACTGGTCGCTGGAAAATGAGCAGGCTGCGGTGAAAGCCGAAAGCTGCGGCGATTGCGGGACTTACCTGAAGATTCTCTATCAGGAAAAAGACCCGAAAGTAGAAGCAGTGGCCGACGACCTCGCCTCGCTGGTGCTGGACGCGCGCATGGAACAGGAGGGCTTCGCCCGCAGTTCCATCAACCCGTTCCTGTTCCCGGGGGAAGGGGAATAAGTTCTCTGGTATACCGGCTAGCAATCTACGTTAGCCGGATCATTGCTCAATAACGCAATGCTTGTATAACGTTTCTCGGGTCGTTGGCAATGGCGCGAAGTAACGCTTTGGCTGGCCCTGTCGGTGAACGTCTTCCTTGCTCCCAGTTGCGCAGCGTATCCACGTTGACCGAAATCAGCTCTGCAAACTTAGATTGCGACAACCCAGATGCCTGCCGTATTTCTTTAATCTTCATTGCATCAATATGAAAGGTACGAGAAGGTTCACGGGTCCCTTCAATGATTTCATTCATTTGAGACATACTTTGAGTTAATCGCTCAAATAACACTTTATCCATCTACCACCTCTCATTCAGCATACGAAGCACCGCTTTTTCCTGCGGCGTGAGATCATCTTTAATGCCTTTTTGATAAATCAGAAGCAAGCGAATCTCATACCGTTGACTACGGTGAAAATAGATAATTCGCACGCCACTACGCTTTCCTTTGCCTCGCGCTCCCCAGCGCATTTTTCTCAGGCCGCCCGTTTCCTGAATGACATCACCACAATCTGGATGCTGAGCCATAAAAACCTGAAGCTTATGGTATTCATCATCATCGAGCAGTTTTTTAACATCTTCAGTAAAGAGTTCCGTTTCTATAAATTGCATATTCCATACGCCATTGGCTTATAGTAGTGAAAATAATCTATACGTCAATGGCGTATAGCATCATCGTTTCACAGTACAAAAATTAAAAACCCAGCGCCAACCGCATTCCATTTTTTGCGAACCTCTATCCAGAATCATTATCCCCTCGTTTCACCACTTTCCATCCCCAACGAACCAGGTTATAAACTGTACATACATACAGTCAAAGGAGCGTTATATGCCACTGGAAAAAGGAATTGCCGAACTGGTCGCTGGGTTTATCGCCGCGGGCCGCCCCTCTTCTCGCGAACAGAATATTGATGACCGGAGGGCGGGCTACATCGCCAGCACGACACTGGCAGGAGAAACAGAAACCCGCGTCCAGGTTGAAGATATTGAACTCGATGCCATGACGTTTCGCGTGGTTTCGCCGCTCAATGCCACAGGGAAATTACCCTGCATCATTTATTATCATGGTGGCTGCTTTGTCAGCGGCGGTTTTGCCACTCACGATAACCAGTTAAGGCAGTTAGCTTTTTACAGCCGTTGTCGCGTGATTGCGGCACAGTACCGACTTGCACCAGATCACACCTTCCCGGCCGCACATAACGATGCCGAAACCGGAGCCAATACTATCTGGAAATATGCCCAGAAACTGGGGATAGATCGCGAGAACATTACGCTTGCTGGTGACAGCGCGGGTGGGCATCTGGCGCTGGTCACCGCGCTACGCCTGAAAGCCGCCCGTCAATGGCAACCTGCACAGCTGATTCTGATCTACCCCATGCTGGACGCAACCGCCAGGTTTGCGAGCTACACCTGTAATGGGCTGGATTACATTATCACGCGTGACACGCTGCTTTCAGGCTACGAGATGTATATGCCGCGAACCGATCCACTGCATCCTGAAGCCAGTCCGCTCTGGCGTGAGGACTTCGCCGGACTGCCATCCACGCACATCATTACTGCCGAATTCGACCCACTGCGCGATGAGGGCGAGGCCCTGTATCAACGGTTCCAGGAACAGGGTGTGGAATGTACTTGCCAGCGCTATCTCGGTGTCATCCATGGCTTTTTCCAGCTCGGAGGCGTGAGCCAGGCGGCACGAAGCGCCATGCGAGATGTGGCCTGGCGTGTTGTAAGTCCATCAACAGGCAAAATGACCTAAAATTCAATTTTGTTTTCAACTTGAAAACTGGATAACGTTGCGCTAAATTGTTTTCAGGTTGAAAACTTTGTAATGGAACTACATTGTGCATGTTATCAGCCGAAAACCGTTCAATGAAGCGATGCTCATGTATCCAAACCATGAGCTTGCTCTCACTGAGTTGCTGAATGTTCTGGAGAAAAAAACATTCACTCAGCCTGAAGAGATGAAGCGGTATATTCCTTCACTGGATAATTTTAAGTACAGAGATAAATGGTGGGTGATTGATGTTTCTGGTAACAGCCTGAGACTCATTTCCTACATAGATTTCAGGTTACATAAGATATTTGTGAAACATATCGTTTCCCATGCCGAATATGACAAACTGACCGCATACTATCGGGGTAATAAAGAATGAGAACTCATCGTCAGATGGATGCAACCAGCGCAAAAAAGATCGTTGATACCTTCAGCGATGCGGTAAAAACCGTCCCACTGATGGGGGAAGACCGAAATGACAATGAGTATCGCAGGGCACTAGCGCTAGTGGAGTTTCTGGTCGACCACGACGATCTTGAAAACCCACTATTTGAATTGCTCTGTGCCCGAATCAGTGAATACGAAAAACATGCGCCGGAATTCAAAGCACTCAACCAACACCTGGAGAAAACGCCCCCTGGCGTTTCAGTATTGCGAACGCTCATGGATCAATACGGTCTCAAAGCAGCAGATCTTGCCAACGAACTTGGTTCTAAATCGAACGTCAGCAACATCTTAAATGGCCGCAGAGCACTAACGGTTAATCATATTAAAGCGCTTACACAACGCTTCAAACTACCAGCAGATGCCTTCATCGAGTAGTTGGATATGTCCAGCTACTCCTCCTCATTCCCGCCCTCTTCATACGGGCCGAACGGTTTCGCAGGTAGTACGATATAAATGCCTTCGAAAATTGCTCCGGCGGTCTCGCCGCCCAACAGTTCAACCTGCAACTGGACACGCGCTTTTTTACCCCGCGCCAGCCTGTCCAAATCACCGCTTAGCGACCCCAAATCAGCCACGGCGTTTGGCTTTCCGCTAATGGGTTTACTGTAGCGAATATGGGCGTCAGCAAGAATAATCGTCCCGCCCAGGTGGCGTTCACGGAGCATCAGCCAGATAAGTCCCCATCCGGTCAGCGTCGCCAGGGAGAACAGGCTGCCGGCAAACACCGTGTGATGCGGATTTTGATTACCGGTTTCCGGCATCGTGGTGATAAATTTTTGCCCGGTGTACTGCTGAATGCGCACCCCCATCTTTTCACTCAATGGAATGTGCTCATACCAGGCCTGCTGAAGCTGCCCGCACCAGTCGCCGCGATGCAGGATATCATCCAGCGATGCTACCGGTTTAATCATCAGAAAATGGCGGATTGGCGTGGTTGTGGGCGTAGTAATCT
This sequence comes from Salmonella enterica subsp. enterica serovar Typhimurium str. LT2, assembly GCF_000006945.2. GTDB lineage: Bacteria > Pseudomonadota > Gammaproteobacteria > Enterobacterales > Enterobacteriaceae > Salmonella > Salmonella enterica. Next base: position 4,239,084 of record NC_003197.2, on the reverse strand, counting down.
CCCCCTGATTGACAAACCCGAGTTTGGCAAAGAACTCAACCGCATCTTCGCGCGCACTGCAGGTGACGCGCTTAACGCCTTCCTGGCGGGCAACAGACTCCAGGGTCATCGCCATTAATGTCCCCAGCCCTTTATCCTGTACCGAGGGATGTACAGCCATAAAACGGATAGACGCCTCGTTATCTGCATTGATATAAAGGCGGCCCACTGCAACTAAATTTCCTTCTTCGTCCACCACCATTTGATGGTGCGCCAACGCATCCCAGCCATCCCGTTCCGACCCTTTCGGCTGGTGCAGCGGTTTACGCAGCATCTCCCAGCGAAACTGGTAGTAACGTTCTAATTCTTCTTCTGTTTGCGGAACTCGAAGGTGATACATAGCCGTACTCTCTCTTGTTATCCGCGGCCACGCCGGAAGCTGACTCATACCTGGAGCCAGAATGTCACGGGGCCGTCATTAACCAGCTCAACCTGCATATCGGCAGCGAAGCGTCCGGTTTGCGTGTTTATCGCCTGCTGGCGGCAGCGCTCGACAAAATATTCATAAAGCGCCTGCGCGCGATCCGGCGCAGCCCCGCCGGAAAAGCTTGGCCGCATACCGCGCTCGGTATCTGCCGCCAGCGTAAACTGCGACACCACCAGCACGCTGCCGCCAGCCTGTTGTACATTCAGATTCATCTTGCCGTCAGCATCGCTGAAGATACGGTATCCCAGCACGCGCTCGCACAGACGATTCGCTTTTTGTTCGTCATCTTCTTTTTCGACACCCAATAACACCAAAAGTCCTGGGCCGATTTTACCCGTCACCTCGTCCTCCACGGTGACGCTGGCACGGGTTACGCGTTGAATTAATGCAATCATGGTTGGTCAGCTTCTTCTTGTTCTGCGGCTTGTTTGAGTTTTCGGTATTCCCCGAGAGTGACAGTTATTTCTGCGCCAAGCAAGACTATACACCAGGTCCAGTATACCCAGACAAACAGGATAGGGATCACTGCCAGTACGCCATAAATGAGCTGATATGACGGGAACATGGTGATATAAAGCGCGAAACCTTTCTTTCCGGCCTCGAACAGCAACGCTGCGACAAACGCGCCGACAAGGGCGTCACGGTTCGGTACGCGAGTCGTTGGGACAATACTGTAAAGTAACCAGAATGAGATCCACGAGAGCAGCAGCGGAAGGATGTGCAATACATTGTCGATGACCGTATTCAGATCGCTGGCCCAGCGTAAAGAAAGCAGGTAGGAGCTGATCGCCAGGCTGACGCCAGCGAGAAGCGGGCCGAGCGTGAGGATCATCCAGTACACCGCAAAAGAGTACACTTTTGGCCGTGTGCGTTTGCTGCGCCAGATAGTGTTTAAGGCGCTATCAATGGCGTACATCAACAGCAATGCCGTCACAATCAGTCCACAGGCGCCCACCGCCGTCATTTTGTTGGAATTAGCGACAAACTGCTCAATATAGCGCTGAATCACGTCTCCGGTGGCTGGCATAAAGTTAGCAAAAATAAAATGGCGTAACTGAATGCTGACATCAGAAAACATCGGAAAAGCAGCGAAAAGGGCAAAAACGACGGCAATAAGCGGTACTAAGGAGAGTAATGAGACATAGGCGAGGTTTCCCGCCAGAGTCGTCATATTATCCTCATCGATACGCTGCCATAATAGCTTGAGCCAGGCCCGAACAGGGCGCGTATGGCGTCCAGCTTTTTGGTGAACGGTTTTTAGCATAACAGCTTCGCGAAATAGTCAGGGATGGTGGCTTTATCCTTCACCAGAATACTGGTGATCCCCAACTGGTTGGCCCCTTCTATATTATCGGCATTGTCGTCGAAAAAGACCGCATCGGCAGCGGAAAAACCTTCTTTCTGCAGGACGTGCTGATAAATACGCGCTTCCGGCTTACGCATTCCCAAATCCTGCGATAAATAGATATGGTCGGCGGCAGCGCGCACCTCCGGGTATTCCTCCGGCCAGAAGTGGGTATGCAGTCGGTTAGTATTGGATAGCACCACCACGCGATGCCCCTGCTCGCGCAGTTTATGCATGATAGCAATCACCTCGGGCCGTAATCCGACAAATACCGCCTGCCAGCCGTGCGCAAATTGTTCATAACTGAGCGATAACGCCATTTCATGACAGAAAGCTTCAGCAAACGCTTCGTCCGTTATCTCACCGCGTTCATGTTGGTGAAAAGTCTCGCCCATCGTAAATTTTTGCTTCAGCGAAGCCAGCGGTACTCGACTCAGATCGCTCCACACACCTAATACGCGGTTAAAGTCGATGTCGACAATCACATTACCTAAATCAAAGATGTAGAGCATGTCATTCTCCTTGCTAACCGGGGATGAATAACTGTAGCGGGAAAGGAGAAGTTTGACTATGTATCCCTTTATAAATCAATTAACAAAAAGACAATAGAAACGCAGACGATGTTCAATATCGCCTGCATCACAGCGCCGTTTTATTGGCCGGATAAAGCGCTGACGCGACCCTCCGGCGCAAGGGCGCTTGTCACGCTGAAACGGCGTCGTCCAGCGAAGGACTCACCTGAACCACTTCGATTTGCTGGGATTGAAGTAAATTCTGTAATGCCGGACCGGGATACTCGTCCGTAAACAGAGCGGTAATCTGTGACACATTGCCGATCTCAACCGCCGCAGAAGCATGGTATTTCGTATGATCGGCGGCCAGCAAAATATGTCGCGAGTGGGCCATCATGGTTTTCACTACGCTGGCTTCGTTGACATCAAACTCCAGTAACGCGCCATCGCTCTCTATCGCGCCTACGCTGGTGACGAGATAGTCAGCCCGGAACCCCGCCACAAACGCCGCCGCGGATGGCCCGATAATGCCGCTATTATGCGGGCGCAGCGTGCCGCCAGGCACCATCACTTCAAAACGAGGGTTATTATAAAGAATGTGCGCGACGCGCAGGCTATTGGTGATAATGCGCAGATGATTATGGTTGAGCAGCGCGCGCGCCACCTGCTCAACCGTCGTTCCAATCGTGATAAATATCGTGGAGCCATCCGGAATATAGTCAGCCACGGCTTCCGCAATGGCTTTTTTCTCTTGCGTCCAGGAGACCTCTCGCTGCTCAAAGGCGGTATTGACCACACTGGACGCTCTGCCAGCGCCGCCGTGATGACGCGTAATCAGCCCCTGCTCGCTTAATTTACGAATATCGCGGCGAACCGTCTGGGTAGAGACCTCCAACAAACTGGCTAACTCATCGATATTCATATAGCCGCGCTCATCAATTAGCATTAACAGCCGATCGTGTCGCGGATTACCGGTCAGTTCGGTAAGACTCATGAGCATTCCTCTAAAAGCTTCCTACTGCTCATATTATACAAAAAGTGACAAGAAAGATCGGGTTTGCTCACAATCAGGGATACCCGCCCGGCCACCCGGGCGCGTACACTTCAGCGCGGCAACGCCGCTGGCGAATCTGACAGCCTCTTCGATGGCGTATCCGCTTGCCAGGCCAAATGCCAGTGCGCCATGAAAAACATCGCCCGCGCCAGTAGTATCCACCACCTCCACGGTAAAACCCGGTTGGTGGCGTACCGCCGCTTTTTCCAACCAGTTGCAGCCTTCACTGCCTCGCGTGACATAGACATGTCCATTTGTGAGCATTTGTGCTTTTTTTAGCGCATCAATGGCTTCGCTCATCCCCGTCAGGCGTGCCAGCCCTGGCTCGGAGAAGGCGGCGTGGTCGCTTAACGCCACCAGCTCGCTAATATCCTGCGGCGTAATATCGCCATCAAGAACAGTCATGACGCCAGCCTGACGCGCCAGCGTAAACGCCTGTTTTGCGCCGTCATGCCAGCGCACATCCGCCAACACCACATCCCACTGCGAAAAATCGATGTCGTTAAGCCAGTCGGCGTCAGGTAATAAATCCGGGCTGGGATAATTAACGATAATCCGCTCTCCTTTGGCATCCACCATAATCGCTGACTGCGACGACATGGCCTGCGTGTAGCGGCGGGTATAGCGGGTATTTACCCCCAGGGATTCCAGTTCCGCCAGCAGGCTGTTTCCGGTGTCGTCATCGCCCACACGGCCAATAAAGTCCACCTGTGCGCCCAATTTCGCCGCAGCCACGGCAGCGGTCGCCGCAGGCCCGCCGCCCACTTCCGTATAGCGCTTCGCCACATATTTACCCCCTTCTGTCGGTAATCCTTCCACGTAATAGATGCGATCCATCACGGTAATACCTACACAAGCAATACGAACCATGGTCATTCCTCAAGCATTTTCGATGTGCTCATTTTAATTTCACGAAATGTTTAAAAAGTGACGGCTGTCAATTTTTTGACTATAAATTACAAATACGATCACAAACAGACAGAAAAATGCTCATTAATGACAAAAAATGACACCACCGTGTTCAGGAGAACGATATGGCAGTTATAGCATTTATCGGGTTGGGACAGATGGGCTCCCCTATGGCGAGCAATCTGCTAAAGCAGGGCCATCAACTCAGCGTCTTCGATGTTAATCCCGACGCCGTACAGCGTCTGGTAGACAAAGGCGCGCAACCTGCAAGCAGCCCGGCTCAGGCAACCATCGGCGCTGAATTTGTTATCACCATGCTCCCGAACGGCGATCTGGTTCGTTCCGTTTTGTTTGGCGAGCAAGGCGTTTGTGAAACTCTTTCCCGTGAAGCGCTGGTCATTGATATGTCCACTATTCATCCGTTGCAAACCGATAATCTGATTGCCGACATGCAGAGCAAAGGGTTCAGCATGATGGATGTGCCGATAGGCCGGACATCCGACAACGCGATTACCGGCACATTGTTGCTGCTGGCAGGCGGTACGGCGGAGCAAGTAGAGCGTGCTACCCCTGTTCTGATGGCGATGGGTAATGAGCTGGTCAACACCGGCGGCCCGGGAATGGGTATTCGCGTAAAACTGATCAACAACTACATGAGTATTGCGCTAAATGCGCTCTCCGCCGAAGCCGCCGTGCTGTGTGAAGCGCTGGGGCTTTCCTTCGACGTGGCTTTAAAAGTGATGAGCGGCACTGCCGCAGGCAAAGGGCATTTCACCACCACCTGGCCGAATAAAGTGATGAAAGGAGATCTGTCTCCCGCCTTCATGATCGATCTGGCGCACAAAGATCTTGGCATCGCGTTGGATGTCGCCAATCAACTGCACGTACCGATGCCGCTCGGCGCCGCCTCCCGTGAAGTTTATAACCTGGCGCGGGCCGCAGGCCGCGGTCGGGAAGACTGGAGCGCCATCCTGGAACAGGTGCGCATCAGCGCCGGGCTGACCGCCAACGTAAAAAAGTAACGACTGTATAAAGGAAAATTGAATGAACAACTACACCATCAAAGACATTACGCGAGCGTCCGGCGGGTTTGCCATGCTGGCTGTCGATCAGCGCGAGGCGATGCGTTTAATGTTTGCTGCTGCTGGTGCGAAAACACCCGTTGCCGATAGCGTGCTGACGGATTTCAAAGTGAATGCGGCGAAAATTCTTTCCCCGTATGCCTCTGCCGTTCTGCTGGATCAGCAGTTCTGTTATCGCCAGGCCGTAGAACAAAACGCGGTCGCTAAAAGCTGCGCCATGATCGTCGCGGCGGATGATTTCATCCCGGGCAACGGTATTCCCGTTGATAACGTGGTCCTTGATAAAAAAATTAATGCGCAGGCGGTAAAACGGGACGGCGCGAAAGCCTTAAAACTGTTGGTGCTGTGGCGCAGCGACGAAGACGCGCAGCAGCGTCTGAATATGGTCAAAGAATTCAATGAATTATGTCACTCCAATGGTTTGCTGAGCATTATCGAACCGGTTGTACGTCCGCCGCGCTGCGGCGACAAGTTCGATCGCGAGCAGGCGATTATCGATGCGGCCAAAGAGCTGGGCGACAGCGGCGCCGATCTTTACAAAGTTGAAATGCCGCTCTACGGCAAAGGCGCACGTTCCGATCTTCTTACCGCCTCACAACGCCTGAATGGGCATATCAATATGCCGTGGGTCATCCTCTCTTCCGGTGTGGACGAAAAACTGTTCCCTCGCGCAGTCAGGGTCGCCATGGAAGCTGGCGCATCCGGGTTCCTGGCGGGACGCGCGGTCTGGTCATCAGTAATTGGTTTACCGGATACCGAGCTGATGCTACGTGATGTTTCCGCGCCTAAATTGCAACGTCTGGGCGAGATCGTCGATGAAATGATGGCAAAACGTCGTTAATACGAGGATGACAGAATGAAATGGTTTAACACGTTGAGCCACAACCGCTGGCTGGAGCAGGAAACCGACCGCATCTTTAATTTCGGTAAAAACGCCGTGGTGCCGACAGGCTTCGGCTGGCTGGGAAATAAAGGGCAAATCAAAGAAGAGATGGGCACCCATCTTTGGATCACGGCGCGTATGCTGCACGTTTATTCCGTGGCGGCGTCGATGGGCCGACCGGGCGCTTATGATCTGGTCGATCACGGCATCAAAGCCATGAACGGCGCGCTGCGCGATAAAAAATACGGCGGCTGGTATGCCTGCGTTAACGATCAGGGCGTGGTAGATGCCTCTAAACAGGGTTATCAACACTTCTTCGCCTTGCTGGGCGCGGCCAGCGCCGTCACGACCGGGCATCCTGAAGCCAGGAAATTGCTGGATTACACCATAGAAGTGATTGAGAAATACTTCTGGAGTGAAGAAGAGCAGATGTGCCTGGAGTCCTGGGATGAAGCCTTCAGCCAGACGGAAGACTACCGTGGCGGCAACGCCAATATGCACGCCGTCGAAGCGTTCCTGATTGTTTATGACGTTACCCATGACAAAAAATGGCTGGATCGCGCGCTGCGTATCGCGTCGGTAATTATTCATGATGTGGCGCGCAACGGTGATTACCGCGTCAATGAACACTTCGATTCACAGTGGAACCCTATCCGCGACTATAACAAAGATAATCCTGCCCACCGTTTCCGCGCCTACGGCGGTACGCCCGGTCACTGGATTGAGTGGGGCCGTCTGATGCTCCATCTCCATGCTGCGCTGGAGGCCCGCTTCGAAACGCCACCCGCCTGGCTGCTGGAGGATGCGAAAGGTCTGTTCCATGCCACTATCCGCGACGCCTGGGCGCCAGATGGCGCAGACGGCTTTGTCTACTCAGTCGACTGGGACGGTAAACCTATCGTACGTGAACGCGTGCGCTGGCCGATTGTGGAAGCGATGGGTACGGCCTACGCCCTCTACACCCTGACGGACGATAGCCAGTATGAAGAGTGGTATCAGAAATGGTGGGACTACTGCATTAAGTACCTGATGGACTATGAAAATGGTTCCTGGTGGCAAGAGCTGGACGCCGATAACAAAGTGACCACCAAAGTGTGGGACGGCAAGCAAGATATTTACCATCTGCTGCACTGTCTGGTCATTCCTCGTCTGCCACTGGCGCCGGGCCTGGCTCCGGCGGTCGCGGCGGGTCTCCTGGATATCAACGCGAAATAGGTCATGAGGATGGCAGCCATGCACAGCGGTGGAAAAACTATTCAGCTTAATGCGGGCCATTACCAGGCGAAAATCGTCACGGTTGGCGCAGGTCTGGCGGAACTGACCCATCATGGACGCCATGTGGTCATCCCGCATAAACCGGAAGAAATACCCATGGCGCATCTGGGGAAAGTATTGATTCCCTGGCCAAATCGCGTGACAAATGGCTGCTACTCCTATAACGGCAAGGTTTTCCAGCTTGCCGTTAACGACCCGGTTTCGCAGACCGCCATTCACGGTCTGTTAGCCTGGCGAGACTGGCAGATTAATTATCAGTCGGCGACGGAAGCGTCGCTAACGATTTTTCTGCCGCCCTCTTACGGCTATCCCTTTGCGTTGATATCGGAAGTGATTTATCGGTTAGATGCCGCCAGTGGGCTGCACGTATTGATTCGTACGCAAAACATTGGCGATGAATCAGCCCCTTATGGCGCGGGCGCGCATCCTTATTTGACTTGCAATCTGCAAAGCATCGATAGCTGTGTATTAACACTGCCTGCAAGCGAAGAATTGCCCGCAGGCAGGGATTTTTCCGCATCATGCCTGCTCGGCGAAACGCGCCTTGATCATGCGGTTAAGACCGCGACTACCCCGGCTGAGTGGGAGGTCAGACTTACCAGCCCAACGCAGAACATGTCCACATTTTTACGCAGCACCCAGCCCTGGTTACAGATCTATACCGGCGAAAAACTCAGCCGAAAAGGTCTCGCGGTAGAGCCTATGAGCTGCCCGCCCGATGCATTTAATTCCGGGATCGCACTGATTCATCTTGCCCCAAAAGCGATCCATCAACTGCATTTTTCCATCGGCTGCGACTAGCCCAAATGGATTACCGAATTACCCTACATTCACGGAGATTACAATGAATTCTCTACCACAACGGTCAACCGATTTTGAACTGACAACATCACAGGATGGTTTTGCGCTTAGCTGGCAACAGCGCCTGATTTTACGCCACAGCACCGAAAATCCCTGTCTGTGGATTGGCGCGGGCGTTGCCGACATTGACATGTTTCGCGGCAACTTTAGCATCAAAGACAAACTTAACGAAAAGATTGCATTAACGGAGGCCACCGTCAGCGAGCTACCTGACGGCTGGCTGGTACAATTCAGCCGTGGCGCAACAATTAGCGCCACCCTTCGCATCTCCGCCGATGAAGCGGGACGCCTGCAGCTGGATCTGCAAAACGACGACCTGCACCATAACCGTATCTGGTTACGTCTCGCAGCTAATCCAGACGACCATATCTACGGCTGCGGCGAACAGTTCTCTTATTTCGATTTGCGCGGCAAGCCGTTCCCGCTGTGGACCAGCGAACAGGGCGTTGGCCGTAATAAAACCAGCTATGTCACCTGGCAGGCAGACTGTAAAGAGAACGCCGGCGGCGACTATTACTGGACCTTCTTCCCGCAACCGACCTTTGTCAGCACGCAGAAGTATTACTGCCACGTCGATAATAGCTGCTATATGAATTTCGACTTCAGCGCGCCGGAGTATCACGAACTGGCGCTGTGGGAAGATAAAACTACGCTACGTTTTGAGTGTGCCGACACCTACATCGCCCTGCTGGAAAAACTGACTGCGCTGTTAGGTCGCCAGCCGGAGCTGCCGGACTGGGTTTACGACGGCGTCACGCTAGGCATTCAGGGCGGTACGGAAGTTTGCCAGCAAAAACTGGATACCATGCGCAACGCAGGCGTAAAAGTGAACGGTATTTGGGCGCAGGACTGGTCCGGTATCCGCATGACCTCCTTTGGCAAGCGCGTGATGTGGAACTGGAAGTGGAATAGCGACAACTATCCACAGCTGGATAGCCGTATCAAACAGTGGAAAGAAGAAGGCGTCCAGTTCCTCTCTTATATCAACCCATACGTCGCCAGTGATAAAGACCTCTGCGCCGAGGCGGCGAAACACGGCTATCTGGCGAAAGACGCCACGGGCGGCGACTATCTGGTCGAGTTTGGCGAATTCTATGGCGGCGTGGTCGATCTGACCAATCCTGAAGCTTACGACTGGTTCAAAGACGTCATCAAAAAGAGCATGATCGCGCTCGGCTGCAGCGGCTGGATGGCGGATTTCGGCGAATATCTGCCGACCGACACGTATCTGCACAACGGCGTCAGCGCCGAGATCATGCATAACGCCTGGCCTGCGCTCTGGGCGAAATGTAACTACGAAGCGCTACAGGAGACCGGCAAGCTCGGCGAGATCCTGTTCTTTATGCGTGCGGGTTACACCGGCAGTCAGAAATATTCCACCATGATGTGGGCAGGTGACCAGAACGTTGACTGGAGCCTTGATGATGGTCTGGCCTCTGTCGTGCCTGCGGCATTGTCGCTGGCAATGACCGGCCATGGTCTGCATCACAGCGATATCGGCGGCTACACCACCCTGTTTGACATGAAACGCAGCAAAGAGTTGCTGCTGCGCTGGTGCGATTTCAGCGCCTTTACGCCGATGATGCGCACCCATGAAGGCAACCGCCCCGGCGATAACTGGCAGTTCGACGGCGACGCGGAAACTATTGCCCACTTTGCCCGCATGACCACCGTCTTTACCACGCTGAAACCGTATCTCAAGCAGGCGGTGGCGCAAAACGCGGCTACCGGTCTGCCGGTCATGCGTCCGCTATTCCTGCATTACGAGAACGATGCCGCAACCTACACCCTGAAATATCAATATCTGCTCGGTCAGGATCTGCTGGTCGCGCCGGTTCACGAGCAGGGGCGTTGCGACTGGACGCTGTACCTGCCGGAAGATCACTGGGTGAATATCTGGACCGGCGAAGCTCACCACGGCGGTGAAATTACCGTGGATGCGCCCATTGGCAAGCCGCCGGTCTTCTATCGCGCGAAGAGCGAGTGGGCTTCACTTTTTGCTTCTTTACGGAATATCTAATACGGCTCGCCCGCAGGGAAACCTGCGGGCAGATGGAGAAGAATAATGAGTCAAACATCATCGAATCCGGCAACCCTACGCTTGCCGTTTAAAGAAAAACTTGCCTATGGACTGGGGGATTTAGGTTCTAATATCCTGTTAGATATCGGAACCCTCTATTTACTCAAATTTTATACCGATGTGCTGGGTTTACCAGGGACTTACGGCGGGATCATTTTCCTGATCGCCAAATTTTTTACCGCATTTACCGATATGGGTACCGGCATTATGCTCGACTCGCGGCGTAAAATTGGTCCGAAGGGCAAATTCCGCCCGTTCGTGCTTTACGCGGCATTTCCGGTAACGCTACTGGCGATTGCTAACTTTGTCGGCACACCGTTTGAGGTGACGGGAAAAACCGTCGTCGCAACGATGCTGTTTATGCTGTACGGGCTGGTTTTCAGCATGATGAACTGCTCGTATGGCGCGATGGTACCCGCGATTACCAAGAACCCGGATGAACGCGCCTCGCTTGCCGCCTGGCGTCAGGGCGGCGCCACTCTCGGCCTGCTGCTGTGTACCGTTGGCTTTGTGCCGGTCATGAACCTGATCGAAGGCAATGCCCAACTCAGCTATATTTTCGCCGCCACGCTATTTTCATTGTTTGGCCTGCTATTTATGTGGCTGTGCTACGCCGGCGTTAAAGAGCGCTACGTCGAAGTGAAACCTGTCGATAGCGCGCAAAAGCCTGGATTATTGCAGTCGTTCCGCGCCATCGCCGGTAACCGTCCGCTGTTTATTCTGTGTATCGCCAACCTTTGTACTCTTGGCGCCTTCAACGTCAAACTGGCGATTCAGGTTTATTACACCCAGTACGTTCTTAACGACCCGATCCTCCTCTCCTGGATGGGCTTCTTTAGCATGGGCTGTATTTTTATCGGCGTTTTTTTGATGCCCGGCGCTGTAAGGCGTTTTGGCAAGAAGAAAGTCTATATCGGCGGGCTGTTAATATGGGTGGCAGGCGATCTGCTCAACTACTTCTTTGGCGGCGGCTCGGTCAGTTTTGTCGCCTTCTCCTGCCTGGCGTTCTTCGGTTCCGCCTTCGTCAACAGCCTGAACTGGGCGCTGGTTTCCGACACGGTGGAGTACGGTGAATGGCGCACCGGCGTCCGCTCGGAAGGGACGGTTTACACCGGCTTCACGTTCTTCCGTAAGGTCTCCCAGGCGCTGGCAGGGTTCTTCCCCGGCTGGATGCTAACGCAAATCGGTTATATCCCGAATGTGGTGCAATCGGCAGGCACCGTCGAAGGCCTACGCCAGTTGATCTTTATTTATCCTTGCGTGCTGGCGGTCATCACCATTATTGCGATGGGCTGTTTCTACAACCTCAACGAGAAGATGTACGTGCGAATTGTGGAAGAGATTGAGGCCCGGAAACATACGGTTTAACAACAATAAAATATAACGCCCTGCGGGGCGTTTTGAGAGGCGATTATGTCTAATCATGATCCGCTAACGCTAAAGTTGAGCCTGCGGGAAAAATGCGCCTATGGCGTGGGCGATTTCGGCTCAAATCTGATGCTGTGTATCGGTACGCTGTATCTACTGAAGTTTTATACCGATGAACTCGGGATGCCTGCATATTACGGTGGAATTATCTTTCTGGTGGCGAAATTCTTCACCGCTTTTACCGATATGCTCACCGGCGTATTGCTGGACTCACGCCGTAATATTGGCGCAAAAGGAAAGTTTCGGCCTTTTATTCTGTATGCGTCATTTCCAGTCGCTCTGGTTGCTACTGCGCAATTCTTTGCCACTCACTTTACTTTACCCGTTAAAACAGCCTTCGCGACGGTGCTGTTTATGTTGTTCGGTCTGTTCTACAGCCTGATGAACTGCTCATACGGCGCGATGGTACCCGCTATTACCAAAAATCCGCATGAGCGCGCCCAGCTCGCCGCATGGCGACAAGGCGGCGCTACCATTGGCCTTCTTCTTTGTACCGTAGGTTTTATGCCCATTCAGGCGCTGTTTACCCGTTCCCCTTCGCTGGGTTATCTGATTGCAGCAGTCATCTTTTCGGTCTGCGGGCTGTTCAGCATGTGGTGGTGCTTTAGCGGGGTAAAAGAACGGTATATCGAAACCGTACCTGACACGCATAAACCCAGCATATTGAAGTCCTTCTGCGCGATTTTTCGTAATCCGCCGCTGCTGGTGCTCTGCGTTGCCAATTTGTGCACGCTGGCCGCCTTTAATATCAAGCTGGCCATTCAGGTTTATTACACTCAGTACGTGCTGAACGATATTCATTTGTTGTCATGGATGGGTTTTTTCAGCATGGGCTGTATCCTGATTGGTGTTTTATTAGTACCTGCTGCGGTAAAACGCTTCGGGAAAAAACAGGTTTATCTTGGTGGTCTGATATTGTGGGCCGTTGGCGATATCCTGAATTTTATCTGGGGTGGAACGTCATTCCTGTTTGTTATTTTCTCTTGTATCGCCTTCTTCGGTACCGCTTTCGTCAACAGCCTGAACTGGGCGCTGGTTCCGGATACGGTTGACTACGGTGAATGGAAAACGGGTATTCGCGCTGAAGGCTCGGTGTATACGGGTTATACCTTTTCCCGCAAAATTTCCGCTGCGCTTGCTGGCTTTTTGCCAGGTATTATGCTGACGCAAATCGGTTATATCCCCAACATAGCTCAAAGTGACACCACGTTGCTTGGTTTGCGTCAGCTCATTTTTTTATGGCCTTGCGGTCTTGCCATTATCGCAGCACTAACGATGGGCTTTTTTTATAAGCTCAATGAACAACGTTTCGCTTTTATTATCGAGGAAATTGCCCAACGAAAGAAAACAGGTAATCAAATTGTCGCGACTAATAATAAACAAAGTATTTCTACTGTAAATAATTAAACGACGCTTGCCGCTTTATCCATCCCGATGGATGGCGGCTTCCCTATATTTGAAAAATGGATTTATTATGAAATCTCTGAATACTCTAGTGATATTAACTTCAGTAATATCCACCTCTGTTTTTGCTGGCGCTTATGTAGAAAACCGTGAGGCCTATAACCTGGCGTCTGACCAAATGGAGTTTATGCTGCGCGTCGGCTATAACTCCGATATGGGGGCCGGAATTATGTTGACCAATACCTATACGCTACAGCGTGATGATGAATTAAAGCACGGTTATAATGAGATTGAGGGCTGGTATCCATTATTTAAACCTACAGATAAATTAACCATCCAGCCTGGGGGGTTAATAAACGACAAAAGCATTGGTTCCGGCGGCGCCGTCTATCTGGATGTTAACTATAAATTTACCCCGTGGTTTAATCTTACGGTACGTAACCGATATAATCACAATAATTATAGTTCAACCGATTTGAATGGCGAACTGGATAATAATGACAGCTATGAAATCGGTAACTATTGGAATTTTATCATTACCGATAAATTTTCTTATACCTTTGAACCACACTATTTTTATAACGTTAATGATTTTAATAGTAGTAATGGTACGAAGCATCATTGGGAAATCACTAATACCTTCCGTTATCGTATCAATGAACACTGGTTGCCCTACTTTGAATTACGCTGGTTAGATCGTAACGTGGGCCCCTACCATAGAGAGCAAAACCAGATTCGTATCGGGGCGAAGTATTTCTTCTGATATTATTGCCTCTATTTTACGAATCAGCATCACAGCGGGTAGTTGTTCTGCCCGCTCATTCATCCTGAATCAGACTCCCGATATCCCGCCCCTAAGCGCCATGATAATATTCGCAAAGCGTTTTACCATATTCATGCTTATAGAGAAGGGAAACAAATGAATAAGCGATTTAATATTGATTGGGACAATGAATTAACCCAGGAACAGCTCATTAATTTGATTTTAACCGATGAAGATCTGCCAAAGCTTCGCTCACTGACCATTGGTAACTGGGGTGATTGTTGGGAAGACGAAACCTGCCAGCCTATTATTGATATGATTGTGGAGAACGCCTCCCGCTTTACTCACCTGGAATCACTGTTTATCGGTGATATGGAGAGCGAAGACTGCGAGATCTCCTGGATTAAACAAGGTGACTATTCCAGGCTCTATGCGGCGTTACCCAATCTGAAAGAACTGATTATTAAAGGCGCGTCGGATCTGCGACTGGGCGCTATACATCATGAGAAACTGGAGCACCTGGAAATCATTTCCGGCGGCATCCCTTCTAACGTACTTGCCGAACTACAAAATGCGCAGCTCCCTGCATTAAAAACGCTGAAGCTCTTCCTGGGCGTAGAGGGATACGGTTTTGACGGTTCGCTGGATGACGTGATGGCGCTGGCATCGAAAGATCTTTTCCCTCAGCTCACCCATCTGGGGTTGATGAACAGCGAAGAGCAGGATGATATCGCCCGCCGGGTGCTGGAAAGTAATATCCTGCCGCAGCTTAACGTGCTGGAACTCTCATGCGGTACCTTAACGGACAACGGCGCAGAGGCGCTGCTGGAGCATAAAGACCGAATTGCGCATCTGGAAACACTCGATCTCCACCACCACTATTTGACGCCGGAGATGCAGGAAAAGCTAAAAGCCACACTGCCGATAAACCTGAATCTTTCAGAAGCTCTGGAGCCTGATGATTACGATGGCGATATTTATATGAATGCGATGTACACCGAGTGATTGAGTAGGGGAATGTGCACATTCCCCTACTCAACGATAAAGGGATTTATTGTGATTACGCTCATTGGCCCCCATCAGAGCAAGCGCACGCATTATTTTATGCAGGCTGCCGCCGTACTTGGGGAACCCGTCACGGCGCTGACTCATCCGCAAGCGCTGGACGCTTCGCTGACCTCTGGCATCGTTAAAATCGACCCGCCAGTACACAGTGAAACAGACATCCGCAAAATAAACGCGATCGGTCTGGACTATATCCATTTTTTGCAGAACATGGCGGCGCGTCCTGGCGTCACCTGGCTTAACCATCCGGCGGGCCTCATTCACCTGTTGGATAAAAAACGCTGCAAGCGGCGCTTACTGGAACACGGCATCCCCACGCCGCCGTTGGTAGCGGAAGACGTAAAAAGTTTTGCACAGCTCACCGCCATCATGGAGGAAAAAAGGGTCGCCAGCGTGTTCATTAAGCCCTCGCTGGGTTCTGGCGCGGCGGGCGTTATCGCTTTGCGCCGCCACCCTGATGGCATAAAGCAGGTGCTTTACAGCGCGATTGTCATATCAGGACAACAGCTATTTAACAGCAAAAAAATCCAACAGTATCGTCAGAAAGAAGATATCCAGCTCATTATTAATGGCGTTCTTCAGCAGGAAAACCTCGTCGAACAGTGGCTGCCCAAAGCCAGCGTAAAGCATAAAACCTATGATTTACGCATCGTCTGCCTGGATGGCGAAATTATCTGGCGAGTGGTCAGAACCTCCTCGCAGCCCATTACTAACTTACATCTGCAAAACCAGGCTTACTGCTTCGAAAGTCTGGAGTTATCTGCCGCAAAAGTGACTGAGATCGATACGCTCTGTCAAAATGCCATGCGACTTTTCCCTGGCATTCGCTTAGCGGGTATTGATGTTTTACTTACCACCAGCCTGACGCCGTATATTATTGAAATTAATGGCCAGGGTGATTTGATTTATCAGGATGCGCAGCAGAATAATCTAATTTATCAGGCGCAAATCCGGGCCATGAGGAAGCAAAATGTATAATTCAATGGATGAAGTCCCCGTCTCGCTGCACGCGTCGATTGACACAGGCGATGGCGAATTCGATATGAATGCGCTAATTAGTAATAACGCTCATATTCTTTTTATTGTGCTGGACTCGTTACGCTACGACATTGCGCTTCAGGAACAAACCGCCGGAAATACGCCCAACCTTAATCATTATGGACAATGGACGAAATGCGAAGCGGCCGGTAATTTTACCTGGCCTTCGCATCACGCCATGTTTTCAGGTTTTATGCCAAAACCTATTGATGATACCGTTAATCAGACCATGCTGTTTTTCCCAAAAGATATCGGACTTGGTCGTAAAGGCCCGAAAAATGCATTTGCCTTTGATGACGCAACATGGATAAAAAGTCTGGAAAATAAAGGCTACCAGACCATCTGTATTGGCGGCGTCTCTTTCTTTAATAACCGCTCCGGCATGGGAAAAGTGTTCCCGTCGATGTTTAAAGAGAGTTACTGGCATCCACGCTTTGCCTGTACGGTTAAAGAGAGTATGGATAACCAGATCCATTATATCCAGAAAATCATGGCCGAGCGTGCTGGCAGCCAACCGGTCATGATGTATATCAATATCGACACGATTCATTACCCTAACCATTTTTACGTTGAGGGCGCGGCCCCTGGCGATACCGTTGAGACCCATGCCGCCGCGCTACGCTATATCGACGCCCGCATCGACGGATTACTGAACATTTTCCGCCAAACTGGCGGCGAAACGTTCGTTATTGTCTGTTCCGATCACGGTACCTGCTATGGCGAAGACGGGAAATATTTCCATAGTTTTAATCATCCGATCGTTAATACCGTTCCCTATATGCATTTCTTGCTGAGCTGTAATCATTAATATGAATAACAATGATATTTATCGTCAGTATATGTACAGTTATCCGCATAAGACGGCTTATCGGGAGCTGGAGAACGTCAGCTTTAGCGAAGTAAAACCGCGCATTTACGAGCACGACACACATCTGTATGTTCATATGCCCTTTTGTCAAAGTCGCTGCGGGTTCTGTAATTTATTTACCTGCACTGGCGCAGATAATACGTTCATTGATAGCTATATCGACGCGATTATTACCCAGGGCCGACAAATGGCGCTGGCGCCCGCCCACTGGGCAAGCTTTACCGTAGGCGGCGGCACACCTCTGCTATTAAATATTGCGCAATTAGAGAAGTTATTTTTTTCCGTCTTTGATGTGCTCAATGTTGACTGGAATATTTATAAAACGATTGAAACTTCCCCTACGGATACCACAGCAGAAAAAGTAGCGCTATTAAACGCCTTTTCCGTTAATCGCGTCAGTATTGGCGTACAAAGTTTTCATGATAGCGAGTTACATACGCTGCACCGCCGCCACAATGCCGCCAGCGCGCACCAGGCGCTGGAATGGCTAAAGGCGGGTCATTTTCCATCACTCAATATTGATATTATTTATGGCATTCCCGGACAGACTCACGCAAGCCTGACGGAATCATTACATCAGGCGCTCGTTTATCAACCGGAAGAGCTGTTTCTTTATCCGCTTTATAATATGCCTCGCCAGGAAAATATGCATAGCTACTACGTTTTAGCCCGCGATCTTTTACGCAACGCGGGCTACACCCAAACGTCCATGCGCCGTTTCGTCCTTAATCCAGCGCCATCCGCCGCGGCGGAAAGCTGCGGATTTGAAAACTCACTGGCGCTCGGCGCGGGCGGCAGAAGTTATCTTGGCAATCTGCATTACTGTTCACCGTGGTCGTCGAACCTGCAAACATCACGAAAAATCATTCAGGCGTTTATCGACAGCCCGGATAAAACCGTCATTAATCACGGTTATCTGCTTCCCCCTGATGAAATGAAACGCCGCTTTATCATTAAAAATCTATTTTTCTGGCAGGGACTTTCTCTTAGCGATTATCAGCAATATTTTGCCAGCGATGCGCTAAGGGATTTCCCCGACCTTGAACGCTTCATACGGCAGGGTTACTGCTATCAGAATGGCAGTCGCCTCCGGCTAACGGAGACCGGTATGGCATTATCCGATTGCCTTGCTCCTGTGTTCGTTTCGCCTGAGGTGATGCTACGGGAGAATCGGCAGAGATGAGCGCCCCCGCCCTGCGCGATATTCACACGCTGTTTTATCGCGGCTATCTTAAATCGTGTAATTATCATTGCGGCTATTGCCCGTTCCATAAACACGCCCGTAACGATAAAAAACGCGACGAAGCCGCGCTATGGCGCATGGTTGACCATTTGCCTCTTTTAGGTACGCCGTTGAATGTGATGATTACGCCTTATGGCGAGGCGCTACGCTTGCGTTATTACATGGCGGCGCTGGCAGAAATTAGCCGCTATCCTCATGTTCAGGCGGTCGGCATACAAACTAACGCCTCTTTTTCGTTAATGTCATTGCTGGAATCATTTCGTGCTGGCGGCGGAGATATCTCAAAGCTTCGGTTATGGTGTTCTTTTCATCCCTCACAAATTACCGCTGAGCGCTTTCTCCAGCAGTGTTTAGCGCTCTCTGCCGCCGGAATAACCTGGTGCGCGGGGGCTGTCGCCAGTATGAAAGATATCGACCAGTTTCGTTGGCTCCGCCAGCAGTTGCCTGACCAGAATTATTTTTGGTTTAACGCCAACGAGTGTGCCAATACCCGGCATACCGTTGAGGAAACCATCGCCTTCGGCGAACTCGATCCGCTGTATGTGATTGAAACGCAGCAGTGGCCAGCGCAGCTGGATATCTGTACCGCAGGAAGAAAAAGTATTTTTATGAATGCAGAAGGCGATCTTTTTGCTTGTCATATCAGCAAAATTAAAATGGGTAATTTATATCAACAACGGCTCAATTCTCCCGCCTGCCAGGCAAAGCAATGCCACTGTTTTCTCGCTTATCAGCACCGTCTCGATATTCCATTGCTGAATCACCTGGATGCCTCACGCTGTTTTAGGATCGGACGCTCATGCGATATCGTTTAATCGCTTTTGATCTTGATGGAACGCTGCTAAACCGTAATAAACAAATTCTGCCAGAGTCGCTAACCGCCATCCGTCAGATGCAGGACATGGGCTGCCGAATAATGCTTGTCACCGGCCGCTCTCATCGTGAAGCCTATGCGTATTATCAAACGCTGGCGCTCACCGAACCGATGATCTGTTGTAACGGAAGCTATATTTATCAACCGGCTCAACAGCAGATCCTTCACCCGCTGCCGCTGACGCACTTACAAACGGAAAAAATACTGGCGCGGGTATATCCGCTTAAACCGACAATTCGTGCTGATGATAAAATAATCTTTCAGGCTGATGAGCTAAGCAGTAGGGAGAATATCTGGCAAATCAGCATCGTTCATCGGCACATAAAACAACTACAAAATATTGCTGAGTTTATACAGCATGAATTACATCTAAGCTGTACCTGGTCCTGGCATCATCAACTGGATATTCTCCAGAAGGGGTGTAGCAAAGGACAAAGCCTCGCCAGATATGCACAGCAACAGCATATCGCAATGCGCGAAGTGATGGCGTTTGGCGATAATGATAACGATGCGGAAATGCTACGTTTAGCCGGATTGGGCGTCGCGATGGGGAATGCCAGCGCTCGGGCAAAGGTGTATGCGGATAGCGTCATTGGTCGGCATAATACGCCAGCGATTGCTGATTTTTTGGCAACCTTATCCCTTTCTCAACGTGAATAAAAAAACCCCGCCGAGCTTTCATTTCGGCAGGGTTTTTATCCGTAAGAGCGTTAATTACTCTTCTTTCTGACCACGGTTCGCACGGCGGCGATCGTTTTCCGTCAGGTGACGTTTACGGATACGGATAGAGGTTGGGGTGACTTCTACCAGTTCGTCGTCATCAATGAACTCCAGCGCTTGCTCAAGGCTCATTTTAATTGGCGGAACCAGAATCACCGCTTCATCCGTACCGGACGCACGCATGTTGGTCAGTTTCTTACCGGTCAGGCAGTTTACCGTCAGGTCGTTGGAGCGACTGTGAATACCAATAATCTGGCCTTCATAAACTTCCGCGCCGTGACCCAGGAACAGCTTACCGCGATCCTGCAAACCGAACAGCGCAAACGCCACCGCTTTACCCTGACCGTTGGAGATCAGTACGCCGTTCTGACGCTGGCCCACTTCACCCGGACGAATATCGTCGTAATGGCTGAAGGTGGAGTACAGCAGACCCGTACCGGAAGTCATGGTCATGAATTCTGAACGGAAACCAATCAGCCCACGGCTTGGGATCACGTAGTCGAGACGTACGCGGCCTTTACCGTCCGGATTCATGTTTTTCAGGTCGCCTTTACGCTCGCCCAGCGCCTGCATGACAGACCCCTGGTGCTGCTCTTCGACGTCCAGCGTCACGTTTTCGTACGGCTCTTGTTTACGACCGTCGATTTCACGGAAGATAACTTTCGGACGGGAAACCGCCAGTTCGAAACCTTCACGACGCATATTTTCAATCAGCACGGACAGGTGCAGTTCGCCACGACCGGATACACGGAACGCATCCGCATCTTCGGTTTCTTCAACGCGCAGCGCCACGTTATGCACCAGCTCTTTGTTCAGACGGTCAAGAATCTGACGAGAAGTCACAAACTTACCTTCTTTACCGCAGAACGGCGAGGTGTTAACGCAGAAGAACATAGACACGGTCGGCTCATCAACGGACAGCGCCGGCAGCGCTTCAACGTTCTGCGGGTCGCAGATGGTGTCGGAAATGTTCAGCTCGCCCAGACCGGTGATCGCAATGATATCGCCCGCTTCGGCGATATTGCTGTCGATACGCTCCAGACCCAGATGCGTCAGCACTTTACCTACTTTCGCGTTACGGGTTTTCCCTTCACTATCGATGATAGTGACCTGCTGGTTCGGCTTCACTTTGCCGCGTTTGATACGGCCAATGCCGATAACGCCAACATAGTTGTTGTAGTCCAGCTGGGAGATCTGCATCTGCAACGGACCATCGAGGTCAACGTCCGGCGCCGGAACATGATCAACAATCGCCTGATATAGCGGGGTCATGTCTTCCGCCATATCTTCGTGGTCCAGACCCGCGATACCGTTCAGCGCCGAAGCGTAGATGATCGGGAAGTCCAGCTGTTCGTCGGTCGCGTCGAGGTTAACAAACAGGTCGAATACCTGGTCAACAACCCAGTCAGGGCGCGCGCCAGGACGGTCAACTTTGTTGATAACCACAATGGGTTTCAGGCCATGAGCAAAGGCTTTTTTGGTCACGAAGCGCGTTTGCGGCATCGGGCCGTCAAATGCGTCAACCACCAGCAGCACAGAGTCAACCATGGACATGACGCGCTCTACTTCACCACCGAAGTCAGCGTGCCCGGGAGTATCAACGATGTTGATACGGTAATCATTCCATTTAATAGCGGTGTTTTTAGCGAGGATAGTAATACCACGCTCTTTCTCCAAATCGTTGGAGTCCATCACTCGCTCTTGAGTTTCGGCACGCGCGTCGAACGTACCGGATTGCTGGAGCAGCTTATCAACCAGGGTAGTTTTACCATGGTCAACGTGCGCGATGATGGCGATGTTACGCAAATTTTCGATCACAACTTTGCCTCAGGCATTAGAAATAGCGCGTTATTGTACACGGATTAATCGCACTACAAAACAGGATCACAAACATCCTCCGCAAACAAGTATTGCAGAGTCTCTTTGTGATCGCTTTCACGGAGCGTTAAAAGGGTGGCTTGCGTTCTGTTGCACCAATGTGGTGCTTAATGTTCACATTAAAGCACTATTTTGGTGCAACATAGTCACCGTGGTGCAGCCCTTTTGCACGATGGTGCGCATGATAACGCCTTTTGGGGGCAATGTGAAAGTTGGCACAGATTTCGCTTTATATTTTTACGGCGACACGGCCAGCAGAATTGAAGATCTCGTTACCACGACGACCGACCATGACCAATCCGGGAGAGTACAAGTATGTCCGCTGAACACGTTTTGACGATGCTGAACGAGCACGAAGTGAAGTTTGTCGATCTGCGCTTCACCGATACCAAAGGCAAAGAACAGCACGTCACGATTCCTGCTCATCAGGTAAATGCCGAATTCTTTGAAGAAGGCAAAATGTTTGACGGCTCCTCTATCGGCGGCTGGAAAGGCATTAACGAATCCGACATGGTGCTGATGCCCGATGCGTCCACTGCGGTTATCGACCCGTTCTTCGCGGACTCCACCCTGATTATCCGTTGTGACATCCTGGAGCCTGGCACTCTGCAAGGTTATGACCGTGACCCACGTTCCATCGCAAAACGTGCGGAAGACTACCTGCGCGCGACCGGTATCGCCGATACCGTCCTGTTTGGGCCGGAACCTGAATTCTTCCTGTTCGACGACATCCGCTTCGGCGCATCTATCTCCGGCTCACATGTGGCGATTGACGATATTGAAGGCGCCTGGAACTCCTCTACCAAGTACGAAGGCGGCAACAAAGGCCATCGTCCGGGCGTGAAAGGCGGTTATTTCCCGGTTCCGCCAGTTGACTCCGCGCAGGATATCCGTTCTGAAATGTGTCTGGTCATGGAGCAGATGGGCCTGGTCGTTGAAGCGCACCACCACGAAGTAGCGACCGCAGGTCAGAACGAAGTGGCGACCCGCTTTAACACCATGACCAAAAAAGCCGACGAAATTCAGATTTACAAATATGTCGTGCATAACGTGGCTCACCGCTTCGGTAAGACCGCGACCTTTATGCCAAAACCGATGTTCGGCGATAACGGTTCCGGTATGCACTGCCACATGTCTCTGGCGAAGAACGGCACCAACCTGTTCTCTGGCGACAAATATGCCGGCCTGTCTGAACAAGCGCTGTACTACATCGGCGGCGTCATCAAACACGCCAAAGCCATCAACGCCCTGGCGAACCCGACCACCAACTCCTACAAGCGTCTGGTCCCGGGTTACGAAGCGCCGGTGATGCTGGCCTACTCCGCCCGTAACCGTTCCGCCTCCATCCGTATTCCGGTGGTGGCGTCTCCGAAAGCGCGCCGTATCGAAGTTCGCTTCCCGGACCCGGCGGCTAACCCGTATCTGTGCTTTGCCGCCCTGCTGATGGCCGGTCTGGACGGGATTAAGAATAAGATTCACCCGGGCGAAGCCATGGACAAAAACCTGTATGACCTGCCGCCGGAAGAAGCGAAAGAGATCCCACAGGTAGCGGGTTCTCTGGAAGAAGCGCTGAACGCGCTGGACCTGGACCGCGAGTTCCTGAAAGCAGGCGGCGTGTTCACTGATGAAGCGATCGATGCGTATATTGCGCTGCGTCGCGAAGAAGATGACCGCGTGCGTATGACCCCGCACCCGGTAGAGTTTGAGCTGTACTACAGCGTTTAATCGTATATTAAAAATCCGACAAATTTCGCGTTGCTGCAAGGCAGCAACTGAGCACATCCCCAGGAGCATAGATAGCGATGTGACTGGGGTAAGCGAAGGCAGCCAACGCAGCAGCAGCGTGAAAGGCGTCAGGAGTTTTTGAGTTGCCGTGGAAACTTTCAGCCCATCCCAGGATGGGCTTTTTTCTCCACCAACAATCTGATCTCACGCGCTTTTTAGTGGTAAAAAGCTATAATGCACTAAAATGGTGCAACCTTTTCCAGGAGACTGCTGAATGGCAAGCGGCATACAGCCCGATGCTGGGCAGATCCTCAATTCGTTAATCAACAGCGTGCTGGTGGTCGACGACGCGCTGGCAATCCATTACGCCAATCCTGCCGCGCAGCAGTTGCTCGCGCAAAGCTCACGCAAACTGTTCGGGACGCCGTTACCTGAACTGTTGAGCTATTTTTCGTTAAACATTGACCTGATGCGCGAAAGTTTAGCGGCAGGGCAAGGCTTTACCGATAACGAAGTGACGCTGGTGATTGATAGTCGCTCGCATATTCTCTCTTTGACCGCCCAACGTCTGCCCGACGATTTTATACTGCTCGAAATGGCGCCGATGGATAACCAGCGTCGTCTGAGTCAGGAGCAGTTGCAGCACGCGCAGCAAATCGCCGCCCGCGATCTGGTGCGCGGTCTGGCGCACGAAATCAAAAATCCGCTCGGCGGCCTGCGCGGCGCGGCGCAGCTACTCAGCAAGGCGCTGCCCGACCCGGCGCTAACGGAATATACCAAAGTCATCATTGAACAGGCCGACAGGCTACGCAACCTTGTCGATCGTTTGCTGGGGCCGCAGCACCCGGGAATGCACATTACCGAGAGCATACATAAAGTCGCGGAGCGCGTGGTGGCGCTGGTGTCGATGGAACTGCCGGATAATGTCCGGCTTATCCGCGATTATGACCCCAGTTTGCCAGAACTGCCGCACGACCCGGAACAAATTGAGCAAGTACTGCTGAATATTGTCCGCAATGCCTTGCAGGCGCTGGGGCCGGAAGGCGGCGAAATTACGCTGCGTACCCGTACCGCCTTCCAGTTAACGCTGCATGGCGAACGCTATCGCCTGGCGGCGCGTATAGACGTTGAAGACAATGGGCCGGGCATTCCTCCCCATTTACAGGATACGCTGTTCTACCCGATGGTCAGCGGTCGCGAAGGCGGCACCGGGCTTGGGTTATCTATCGCCCGCAATCTTATCGATCAACACGCCGGCAAAATTGAATTTACCAGTTGGCCGGGGCATACCGAGTTTTCGGTTTACCTGCCGATTCGGAAATAGAGGTGTTTATGCAACGAGGAATAGTCTGGGTCGTCGATGATGATAGTTCCATCCGTTGGGTGCTTGAGCGTGCTCTCGCCGGGGCAGGGTTGACCTGTACCACCTTTGAGAATGGTAATGAAGTACTGGCTGCGCTGGCCAGTAAAACGCCGGACGTCTTGCTGTCGGATATCCGAATGCCGGGAATGGACGGGCTGGCGCTATTAAAGCAGATTAAACAGCGTCACCCGATGCTTCCGGTCATCATTATGACCGCGCATTCCGATTTAGATGCCGCCGTGAGCGCCTATCAGCAGGGGGCGTTTGATTATCTGCCTAAACCGTTTGATATTGATGAAGCCGTCGCTCTGGTCGAGCGCGCGATTAGCCACTATCAGGAGCAGCAACAGCCGCGTAATATCGAGGTTAACGGCCCGACAACAGACATGATAGGCGAAGCGCCCGCCATGCAGGATGTGTTTCGCATTATTGGTCGGCTGTCGCGTTCTTCGATTAGCGTGCTGATTAACGGCGAATCAGGGACCGGTAAAGAACTGGTCGCCCATGCGCTTCACCGCCATAGCCCACGCGCCAAAGCGCCGTTTATCGCACTCAATATGGCGGCCATCCCGAAAGATTTGATTGAATCCGAACTGTTTGGCCATGAGAAAGGCGCTTTTACCGGGGCGAATACCATCCGGCAGGGCCGTTTCGAGCAGGCTGACGGCGGCACGCTGTTTCTGGACGAAATTGGCGATATGCCGCTGGATGTCCAGACTCGTCTGTTACGCGTGCTGGCTGACGGACAGTTCTACCGCGTGGGCGGGTACGCGCCGGTAAAAGTCGATGTGCGCATTATCGCCGCCACCCACCAGAACCTCGAACGACGCGTTCAGGAAGGGAAATTCCGCGAAGACCTGTTCCACCGCCTGAACGTGATTCGTATCCATCTTCCGCCGTTGCGTGAACGCCGTGAGGATATTCCGCGCCTGGCGCGCCATTTTTTGCAGGTCGCCGCCCGTGAATTAGGCGTGGAAGCCAAATTATTACATCCGGAAACCGAAACGGCGTTAACGCGCCTGGCATGGCCTGGTAACGTGCGTCAGTTAGAAAATACCTGCCGCTGGCTCACCGTCATGGCCGCCGGACAGGAGGTATTGATCCAGGATTTACCGGGCGAACTGTTTGAAGCCTCGACGCCGGATAGCCCGTCCCACCTGCCGCCGGATAGCTGGGCTACATTACTGGCACAATGGGCGGACCGCGCCTTGCGATCCGGTCATCAAAACCTGCTTTCTGAAGCGCAGCCAGAACTGGAGAGAACGCTACTGACCACGGCATTACGCCATACGCAGGGTCATAAACAGGAAGCCGCCAGGCTGCTCGGTTGGGGGCGAAACACCCTAACGCGGAAGTTGAAAGAGCTGGGAATGGAGTAAACATTACCCGCGAGTGTAAAGATTAATAATTGAGCGCAAAACGCTGCTATTTTGCGCTTTACTGTTCCGATGAGTTCAGTATGATCATGCCCGGCAAACGGGGGGATTCATTATGTTAGAATCTATTATTAATCTGGTATCGAGTGGAGCGGTCGACAGCCACACGCCACAAACTGCGCTAGCCGCCGTGTTGTGTGCCGCGCTGGTGGGACTGTTCAGCTGACAATGTGCCGGATGGCGCTAATGCTTATCCGGCCTACAGGTTGTCGCAACGTGTAGGCCTGGTAAGCGCAGCGCCACCGGGCAACCCGGCTAAATGACGCGCGAGAACTGCTGCATCCGCGCTTTCTGGCGCAGATACGCGTCAAAGCACATGCAGATATTGCGGATCAGCAAACGACCTTTCGCCGTCACCTGAATTCCCTTCTCGCTAATATCCACCAGCCCATCTTTCGCCAGCGGCGACAGTAACTGCAAATCTTCGGCAAAATACTCAGCGAAATGCAAACCCCACTGCTGTTCGACAGCGTTAAAATCCAGGCGGAAGTTACAAATCAGCGCCTTGATAACATCGCGACGAATGCAATCATCACGGGTCAGCGTAATACCACGCCATAGCGCATTGCCCCGCTCATCCACTTGCTGGTAATAACGCTTCAGCTCTTTCTGGTTCTGCATGTAGCCATCGCCAATCATGCTGATAGCAGAAACCCCCATCCCCAGCAGATCGGTATCGCCCTGGGTCGTATAGCCCTGAAAATTACGGTGCAACACGCCTTCGCGCTGCGCGACGGCCAGTTCGTCGTCCGGACGGGCAAAATGGTCCATCCCGATAAACTGATAACCAGCCTGGGTAAGCGATACGATCGTCTCCTGCAAAATATCCAGTTTCTGCTGCGCGCTGGGTAAATCAGCATCTTTAATTTTACGCTGGGCGGCAAAAAGCGTTGGCAGATGCGCATAGTTAAAGACGCTCAAACGATCGGGGTTCAGTTCCGTCACACGCTTCAGCGTGAAAGCGAAGCTTTCTGGCGTCTGTTTCGGTAGACCGTAGATCAAATCGATATTGGTCGAGGTAAAGCCGATATCGCGGGCGTGATTAAGCAGCGCAAAGATGAATTCTTCATCCTGCTCGCGGTTAACCAGGCGCTGCACCTCTTTATTAAAGTCCTGCACGCCCATACTCAGGCGGTTAAAACCTTCCGCACGTAAATGATCGAGCACATCCAGCTCAATTTCACGGGGATCGACTTCGATCGAGATTTCCGCGTCGGTATTAAAGTGGAAATTTTCACGCAACAGCGTCATTAAGCGGCTGATTTGCGCTTTATTCAGGTAAGTAGGCGTACCGCCGCCCCAGTGAAGCTGGCTGACATGACGGTCTGCAAACAGCGGCGCGCGATGACGAATTTCCTGCTCAAGCGCGTCAAGATACTGGTCAGCTTTATGCTGTTGGCGGGTGACAATCTTGTTGCAGCCGCAGAAATAACACAACTTGTGACAAAACGGGATATGCACATACAGCGAGAGCGGACGTTCAGGATAACGCGCCACAGCCT
The DNA here is from genome assembly GCF_000006945.2 of Salmonella enterica subsp. enterica serovar Typhimurium str. LT2. Lineage (GTDB taxonomy): Bacteria > Pseudomonadota > Gammaproteobacteria > Enterobacterales > Enterobacteriaceae > Salmonella > Salmonella enterica. Next base: position 4,211,310 of record NC_003197.2, on the reverse strand, counting down.
GCAAGAATGCGGCGTCCTCGAAGTCTTCAGAAAACTCCAGCGCGGTTGGGTACGAGGTATATCGTGGCCCGGAATAGTTATATTTCTGGATCAGGGCCAGATCCCAGTCTATTTGCTGTTCAGACATGCTCACTCCTTCCGATGGCGTCTCTGGCGGGTACGGCGTACCGGCTTCACGCCATGACGGGCGGCAAGCCGGCTGCGCAGCCATTTCTGTCGCCGCGACAATCGCTGTAGTTTAACGAATAACCACACCAGATAACATATAACCGGAAGGGTTATAAGCAGGACGGGCAAGCCCACGGTGTAAACCCGTTAGTTGCCGCCTCTTAGCAGGCGCATCATATCTTCCTGCTTCTCGTCCTCTTCGTCGTCTTCTTCGTCGTCATCGTAAGACAGACCAAGCTTCTGCATCAGTTCATCAATACGATCCAGTTTGGCATCTACCCAGGCTTGATCTTCCGCACTCAGGGTTTCGCCCGCTTCCAGACGTTCTAACAGCGCATCCAGGCGCTCATCCGTTTCCAGTAAATCCAACTCCGCCTGCGGTGAAAGCATAGGTTTCTCACTTTTCGGTTTATGCTGTTGGGTCACTTTTTCAGTCACGCCCAATGGAACAGGTGTTTTACTGCCAATACGTGGATCTTTTTGTTGATTCTGATTGCCGCCGCCCGAAGCGGAATTGCCGCCCGCCGCGCGACTTCCCGGCGCATGACCGCGATGTTTTTTCAGGCGTTTACGGTCGCGCGCCTCCTGGTTTAACTCTTCACGCGTTTTACGACGCTGTTTGCCAAAGGCTTTACTGCGCGGTGCAGAGGTTGGTTTTTTCATGATGTCAGATCTTTAAGCCGTTTTATTCAGTATAGAATTGAGGCGGAATCTAGCAGAAAGCAAGCAAAGAAAAAAGGCGACAGAGTAATCTGCCGCCTTTTTTCTTGACTCACGACCCTTAACGGGTTCCACCATCCCTGTTGGCTATCAACACGCCCTGTTTTTCCCTTAGCCTGGAACATTCCATGTTGTTTCCATTTCCTTTTACTAACGTCTCCGGACGTTTGTCTTCCTGACAATCCTGTGTCTTCGCCTCCTGGCGCTCCTGACCCTCATCCTGAGTCGTTGATCCTGTTAGCGTCCTCGCTATGTGCATTACTTTACTCTTTTGGGGTAAACTCACAAGATACCGACACGGCAAATCCCTTTTTTTCAGACAATTACCTTTCTATAAATTCATGATTTAACTATATTAACTGGCTTTGAGCCTGACAACGACTCTGTCATGTCGCATAAGTGCAATGGTCAATGTCTCACAAAGCGTATGGCTTTTACTTACAGCACCGATGCGCCGAAAAATCCGTCTTTTGCTGGCGTTCAGGTATAATCGCCACAATGCTTTGACTGACGGAGACGACCGCTTTGACTAACCTGAATTATCAACAGACGCATTTTGTGATGAGTGCGCCTGATATTCGCCATTTACCTTCCGATTGCGGAATTGAAGTGGCTTTTGCTGGCCGTTCCAATGCAGGCAAATCCAGCGCCCTGAACACGTTGACCAACCAAAAAAGCCTGGCGCGCACCTCTAAAACGCCGGGCCGTACCCAATTGATTAACCTGTTTGAAGTCGTAGATGGCAAACGGTTGGTCGACCTGCCGGGCTATGGCTACGCGGAAGTCCCGGAAGAGATGAAACGCAAGTGGCAACGCGCGCTGGGGGAATATCTGGAGAAACGTCAAAGCCTACAGGGCTTAGTCGTTTTAATGGATATCCGCCATCCGTTGAAAGACCTCGACCAACAGATGATCCAGTGGGCTGTAGAGAGCAATATCCAGGTTCTGGTTCTGCTGACCAAAGCGGACAAACTGGCCAGCGGCGCGCGCAAGGCGCAGTTGAATATGGTACGTGAAGCCGTGCTGGCTTTTAATGGCGATGTGCAGGTAGAAGCGTTTTCCTCGCTGAAAAAGCAGGGCGTGGATAAGTTACGTCAGAAGCTGGATAGCTGGTTTAGTGAACTGGCACCGGTCGAAGAGATTCAGGACGGGGAATAATCACCCGCTATGCCGGATGGCGCCGCTGCGCGTCTTATCCGGCCTACGGTGTGAGCGAAACTTTTCTTGCGCACAATAAAAAACGCCCCAGTCATAAACTGACTGGGGCGGCTAAAATATTCAGCCAAATCCGATTACGTGAAGTAAAAGGTCTGAAAGATAGAACATCTTACCTCTGTACCCTACGTGAATAACTTTACTCTTTTTTGAGCAACACAGAAAGACCTTTTCGTAATTTTTTTTCATTCTTTACATAGGGAATTCTAATACCCATCACAAAACCCCCGTGCTTATGTTGCTTAATTACGAAAAAAGCGCGTTATTCCTTAAATGCTTAGTGCGCTTGATCCCAATTTTCCCCGCTACCGACTTCCACCAGCAACGGCACATCAATACGCGTGCAGTTTTCCATCAACTGATGGATACGTTTTGCTACCGCATCTAAGTCGTCTTTATGCACCTCGAACACTAATTCATCGTGTACCTGCATAATCATCCGCACGCGTGGCTGCTCGGCCTGTAGCCAGGCATCGACGGCAATCATGGCGCGCTTGATGATATCGGCAGCCGTTCCTTGCATGGGAGCATTGATCGCCGCGCGTTCCGCCCCCGCGCGCCGCGCCGCGTTGCTGGATTTAATATCCGGCAGGTAAAGGCGGCGCCCCTCCAGAGTTTCCACATAGCCTTGTTCTTTTGCCTGAGCGCGGGTGCGCTCCATATATTCCAGCACGCCAGGATAGCGTTCGAAGTAGAGATCCATATACTTCTGCGCCTCTTTACGCGGAATATTAAGCTGGCGAGAAAGACCGAAGGCGCTCATCCCGTAAATCAGGCCAAAGTTAATGGCTTTCGCACTTCGGCGCTGTTCCCCGGTCACGCTATCCAGCGGCAAGCCAAAGACTTCCGCCGCCGTTGCGCGGTGAATATCCTTCCCTTCGGCGAACGCCGTGAGCAGTCCTTTATCACGGGAAAGATGCGCCATAATACGCAGCTCAATCTGTGAATAGTCCGCAGACACGATGAGATAATCCTCAGGCGCAATAAATGCCTGACGAATGCGGCGGCCTTCTTCATTGCGCACCGGAATATTTTGCAGGTTCGGATCGGTGGACGATAAACGTCCCGTCGCCGTTACCGCCTGATGATAGGACGTATGGACGCGCCCGGTTTTCGGGTTAATCATCAGCGGCAGCTTATCGGTATAGGTGGATTTTAGCTTCGCCAGACCACGATACTCCAGAATCACTTTCGGCAGCGGATAGTCCAGCGCCAGCTCTTCCAGCACCTCTTCCGACGTTGACGGCGCGCCGCCAGGCGTTTTCTTCAGCGGCTTAATACCCTGCTTTTCAAACAGGATGGTCTGCAACTGCTTCGTCGAGGACAGGTTGAACGCCTCGCCCGCAATGTCATGCGCTTTCTTTTCCAGTTCCGCCAGACGTAGCGTGATTTCTTCCGAATGTTTGTGCAGGACGGCAGGATCGATTTTTACGCCATTGCGCTCAACGCGTGACAGTACAGGCACCAACGGCATTTCGATGTTTTCGAAAACATTCAGCGGGCCTTTGTGCTGCTGGAGCTCAGGCCACATTTTGAGATGCAACTGTAACGTGACATCCGCATCTTCTGCCGCATAGCGCCCCGCTTCCTCCAGTGCGATCTGGTTAAAGGTGAGCTGGTTTTTACCTTTACCGGCAATGTCTTCAAAGGTGATAGTTTTGTGCTTCAGCCAACGATCGGACAAACTGTCCATATCATGGCGTCCGGCGACGCTGTTCAGAATGTAAGACTCAAGCATGGTATCGAAGGCGATACCGCGCAGCTCAATACCGTAATTTTGCAAGACGCCGCGATCGTACTTGAGGTTTTGCCCCACTTTGCGCACTTTTTCATCTTCCAGCAGCGGCTTCAGCAGTTCCAGAGCACGCTGGCGGGAGATTTGATCCGGAGCGTCCAGATAATCATGCGCGACAGGTACATACGCGGCAACGCCAGGTTCGATGGCAAACGAGAGGCCCACCAGGTTGGCGGCGATATTATCCAGGCTGTCGGTCTCCGTGTCGAAAGCAAAAACTGGCGCTTTTTTCAGCTTTTCAATCCAGCTTTCCAGCGTAACGTCGTCCAGAATCGTGACATAATTTTCATAAGAGAGCGCCGCTGCCGGTTCGCTGGGCGATTCATCAATAACGACCGTTTCCTGCGGTTTGGCCGCCGGTTTCGCGCCCTTTGCCTGTAGCCACTTGCCTGACTCAACGTCCGCCGTCCAGCGCTTAAACTCATATTTTTTAAACAGGCCCAGCAGTTCATCCGCAATCGGCTGCTGCACTTCAAGCTGTTCGCAGGTCAGCTCCAGCTCAACATCCGTTTTAATGGTGGCGAGTTTATAAGACAGGTACGCTACGTCTTTATTCTGCGCTAATTTACCGGCCATCGTTTTGGCGCCGCGGAAAGTGAGACCGGCAATTTTTTCCGGCTCGGCGTACAGCGTATCCAGGCCGCCCAATCCCTGAAGCAAGGCTTGCGCCGTCTTCTCACCCACGCCTGGTACGCCCGGAATATTATCCGAGGAGTCCCCCATCAGCGCCAGAAAGTCGATAATCAGCTCAGGCGGCACGCCGTACTTATTAACGACTTCATCCGGGCCGAGGATGGTGTTAGTCATGGTGTTGATCAGCGTAATATTCGGCGTCACCAACTGTGCCATATCTTTATCGCCGGTGCTGATTAATACCGGACGCCCCACCTTCTCCGCTTCTCGCGCCAGTGTACCGATAACGTCATCCGCTTCTACGCCAGAGACCGCCAGCAGAGGTAACCCCATGGCTTTAACCATGGCATGTAACGGCTCTATTTGCGCACGAAGATCATCCGGCATTGGAGGACGATGCGATTTGTAGTGTTCAAAGAGCTCATCACGGAAGGTTTTTCCTTTGGCGTCAAACACCACCGCAGCATGCGTCGGCTGATACTGCATGATCAGGCTGCGCAACATGTTGAGGACACCATACATTGCGCCCGTAGGTTCTCCCGCGCTGTTGGTTAACGGCGGAAACGCATGATAGGCGCGATAGAGATAGGATGAGCCATCTACGAGAATAAGTGGGTTTTCTGGGATCTGAACCATAATGTCCGTGCCTGTTTAACAGATTATGGTTAAAGGATGCCACATACAGGAGGAAAACTTGAGTTTTTCGCCGCATTTGCGGAAAAGTTTTGTCGATCTTCAGGATCGCTCGCAAAATAACCTGTGGATAACTTTGTGTGTAAATTCTTACCATTACTTTAAAATCAGCGCGATAGCCTTCTCGTCTTAATAATTACCCATTATTTTCAATGAGTTGTTAACATCACGTTTTTCTGATTATCTGATTCATGCCGTTATCATAATGTGGATAGTTGTTACGAGTGTTTCTATTTCACTCAGCGCCATCATTAGCATCGTTTTCTGATAGAATCAGCCCCTTGCGCCCTTTTCGCGCACCGTTTATGGCTAACTTTTGAATAATTTATTATGACGAGAATACTCGCGGCTATCACGCTCCCATTGAGTATCGTATTGACCATCCTGGTCACTATTGTTTGCTCAGTACCGATCATCATTGCCGGTATGGTAAAGCTTCTTTTGCCTGTTCCCGGTATCTGGCGCAAGGTCTCCATTTTCTGCAATTTCATGATGTATTGCTGGTGTGCTGGTCTTGCAGCGCTGTTACGCCTTAATCCGCACTTGCAATGGGATGTAGAAGGGTTAGAAGGGCTGAGCAAGAAAAATTGGTATTTACTGATTTGTAATCATCGCAGCTGGGCCGATATCGTTGTGCTTTGCGTTCTGTTCCGCAAGCATATCCCAATGAATAAGTACTTTCTTAAACAGCAATTGGCCTGGGTGCCGTTCATCGGCCTGGCGTGCTGGGCATTAGATATGCCGTTTATGAAGCGCTACTCCCGTAGCTACCTGCTCCGACACCCCGATCGACGCGGCAAAGATGTTGAAACAACTCGTCGCTCTTGCGAAAAGTTTCGTCGGTATCCCACCACTATCGTTAACTTTGTTGAAGGCTCGCGATTTACGCATGAGAAACGTCAGCAAACGCATTCACCTTATCAACATTTGTTGCCGCCAAAAGCAGCCGGTATTGCAATGGCGATTAATGTTTTAGGCTCACAGTTCGATAAGCTGCTTAATATTACGTTGTGTTACCCAAACAACGATCGTCACCCTTTCTACGATATGCTAAGCGGTAGGCTGACGCGTATTGTTGTTCGGGTGCAACTGGAACCCATAAATGAAGAACTGCACGGCGATTACGTGAACGACAAAACATTCAAACGCCGTTTTCAACGTTGGCTTAATACGCTGTGGGATAAGAAAGATATACAGATAGAAGAGATTAAAACATCTTATAAAAACGCCGGTCAGTGACCGGCGTTCTTTTTATTTTTTATCAACCAAATATTTCACAGTATCAGCATACTGCTGAACAAAAACATCCATGCTGCTCGTATCCATGCCTTGTGGGTTAATCTGGTATTTGCCATTGACGAACATCGCCGGAACGCCCTGCAGTTGCAGGTCAGCCGCGGCTTTCTCCTGTTGCGCAACCAGTGATTTCACCACGAAGCTGTTCCATGCCGCATCGTAATCTTCGCCCTTGACGCCCGCATCAACGAACACTTTACGGATATCCGCGGCAGATTGTACTGTCTGGGTTTTCTGTACGGCTTCAAACAGCGGGACCGTGACTTTATCTTCTACACCCAACGCCATCGCCACCGCCCATGCCTGGGTGAGCTCCTTGCCCAACGGCCCCAGGAACTCAACGTGGTACTTGGTCATTTTGGTGCCTTCCGGCAGCTTTTTCTTCACATTGTCAGACACATGAAGCACTTCTTCAAACTGATAACAATGTGGGCAGTAGAAGGAGAAAAACTCCAGTACCTGGGGTTCGCCAGCGACCGGTTTATCCAGCGTGATATACTGTTTACCGTCGCTGATCTGTGCTGCCGAGGCGCTAAAAGCTAAAACCATACCAGCCAGCGCCAGCCAAATCTTTTTCATGATCAACTCTCTCCGATTAATACATTGGCGTTAATTGTAAAGGGGGTTCGTGCAAAATTTTAGTCTGCTCAATAAAAGTCGTTGTCTGTCGCTGCCAGTAATCTTCCCCTGTTAACCAGGGAAAGTTTTTTGGAAACGCAGGATCGCCCCAACGACGAATCAACCAGGCAAGATAATAAACTAAACGCATGGCGCGTAAAGGTTCAATGAGACCAATTTCAGCCGTATCGAACTCACTAACTTCTTCATAAGCTTCAATAATGGTTTCAAGCTGCATTCGCTGTTCGGCTTTGTCGCCGTTCAGCAGCATCCATAAATCCTGTATCGCCGGACCGTTACGGGCATCATCTAAATCGACAAACAGCGGTCCATCACGCCATAGAATGTTGCCGGCATGACAATCGCCGTGCAATCGCAGCGTGGCGAAATCGGTGCGCCAGCATTCGGTAACTGCAGACAGTAGAGTATCAGTGGCTTTCAGGAAAGCCGCTTTTTGCCCGGAGGGAATCAGTGCGGCATCTTCGAATACCTGGCGAGGTTCAAAAAGATACTCCGCAAGCCCAATGTCAGGCCGGAAAGTGAAAGGACGTTTTCGCCCCGTCTGATGCAATCGGCCAAGATAACGCCCTACCGCCTCCATCTGATCGATATTGTCTGCTTCAAACTGACGACCGCCTACGCTGGGGAAAATGGCATAATGATAGCCCTGATGCGCTAACAGCGTCTGGCCATTAAACGCGAGCGGAGCAGCAACCGGAACCTCATCCTTCACCAGTTCAAGCGCGAATTGATGTTCTTCCCGAATTTGATCAACAGACCAGCGTTCAGGACGATAAAACTTAACGACAAAACGTCGACGGTCTTCATCCTGAAACTGATAGACGCGGTTTTCATAACTGTTTAGTGGAGTTAGCCCGGAATCCACCATGATCCCCTGTTCAAACAGCGCATCCATGATGGTTTCCGGGTGTAGCGTCTGGAAAGTAAAAGCGTTGTCGTTCATCCCATCATCCGGAAAATACTACGAATGATTCAGGATATCATTTCGTGGCGATTTCGGTGGCGCCGCTTACAAGGTTTTACTCTTTAATAACGCCGCGGGCGCGTAAAAGCGCCGTTTTAAAGTCCTCTTCATAGTCTTTTTGAATCCCTGGAATGGCGGCGTCTTTGGCGGAATCGCGCATTTTCAGATGGTAGATCAGGATATCATCAGTTAAATCTTCCAGTTTGCCGTCAAAACCTGACTCTTTCGCCAGTTTCTGCAAAAATTGCGTCAGATTAAGATCAGGCTCTTTCTGCCAGGCTGGCTGGAGGAGTTCAATGACTTCATTCAGGCGTTTACATTTCATAGCTGTGCTCCTTATTCTTGATACAGACACGGTAGCAGGGTCAATCCCACAATAAAAGAGGCGATATCGGTGAATCTGGATGAAGTAATAACCGGCGTGGTGCTGGCAGGCGGTAAAGCCAGGCGGATGGGAGGTGCGGATAAAGGTCTGCTTGAACTGGGCGGGAAACCGCTCTGGCGACACGTTGCCGACGCGCTCGCGCCACAACTTGCTACGGTCGTCATTAGTGCTAATCGCCATCTGGATATCTACCAGGCCAGCGGCCTGAAAGTCATTCCGGATTCAATTGCTGACTTTCCCGGTCCGCTGGCGGGTATGCTTTCCGTTTTTCAGCAGGTAGCAGGCGACTGGTTTCTGTTTTGTCCCTGTGACAATCCCTGTATCCCCCACAACCTGGTCGATCGTTTAGCAGCGCAGCGTCATGGTGCACCCGTGGTTTGGGTTCATGATGGAGAGCGCGATCATCCAACGATCGCGTTGATTAATCGTGCCGTTGAGCCCCAGTTGACAGCTTATTTGCAAGCAGGCGAGCGGCGGGTAATGATTTTTATGCGCCAGGTAGGCGGACACGCCGTTGATTTCAGCGATTGTAAGGAGGCATTTGTGAACGTCAACACGCCGGAGGAACTCGCGCAATGGCAAAAGAGACCATGATACCGCTACTCGCCATTGCCGCGTGGAGCGGCACGGGAAAAACAACACTGCTGAAAAAACTGATCCCAGCACTTTGTGCGCACGGTATTCGGCCAGGGCTGATTAAGCATACCCATCATGATATGGATGTTGATAAACCGGGTAAAGATAGCTACGAATTACGTAAAGCCGGGGCGGCACAGACGCTGGTTGCCAGTCAGCAGCGCTGGGCGTTAATGACTGAAACGCCGGGGCAAGAAGAGTTGGATCTGGCATGGCTGGTGAGCCGGATGGATGCATCAAAGCTAGATATGGTGCTGGTAGAAGGGTTTAAACACGAGGCAGTTGCGAAGATCTTACTTTTTCGTCAGGGATGTGGGCACAGCGAGGAAGAATTAATTCTTGATGAGCATGTTATTGCGGTTGCCAGTGATATTCCACTTGCCGTAGCGGTACCCGTTTTGGATCTTAATGATGTATCGCAGATTTCTGCCTTCATTTTGCGGTGGTTAGAGAAAGCACGTTCCTTGTAGGCCGGATAAGGCGGAGCCGCCATCCGGCAGTGCCGGTTGCCTGATGGCGCTGCGCTTATCAGGCCTACGGTTTTACAGTTACCGCACACGCAAAAAAGCCCGTCCGTCAGGATGGGCTTCTTCACTAAACTAATGCCTGGCAGTTTATGGCGGGCGTCCTGCCCGCCACCCTCCGGGCCGTTGCTGCGCAACGAGTGCTCACCGACAGACCACAGATAAAACAAAAGGCCCTGTCTTCCGACAGGGCCCTTCGTTTTATTTGATGCCTGGCAGTTCCCTACTCTCGCATGGGGAGACCCCACACTACCATCGGCGCTACGGCGTTTCACTTCTGAGTTCGGCATGGGGTCAGGTGGGACCACCGCGCTAGTGCCGCCAGGCAAATTCTTTGTGCTCCGTCCTGTGTCTTTTACACTGATACGGCGTTGGCTGCTCTTGCGAGCGTCAGTCACATACTTCTGTATGCTCCTTCCGTCGCTGCGTTTGCCGCCTTGTCTCAGCGTAAAATCCTTCGGACTCTGAATCTGAGCTGAAAATTGTTGTCTTCTCAATCCGCCAAAACATCTTCGGCGTTGTAAGGTTAAGCCTCACGGTTCATTAGTACCGGTTAGCTCAACGCATCGCTGCGCTTACACACCCGGCCTATCAACGTCGTCGTCTTCAACGTTCCTTCAGGAGACTCTAAGTCTCAGGGAGAACTCATCTCGGGGCAAGTTTCGTGCTTAGATGCTTTCAGCACTTATCTCTTCCGCATTTAGCTACCGGGCAGTGCCATTGGCATGACAACCCGAACACCAGTGATGCGTCCACTCCGGTCCTCTCGTACTAGGAGCAGCCCCCCTCAGTTCTCCAGCGCCCACGGCAGATAGGGACCGAACTGTCTCACGACGTTCTAAACCCAGCTCGCGTACCACTTTAAATGGCGAACAGCCATACCCTTGGGACCTACTTCAGCCCCAGGATGTGATGAGCCGACATCGAGGTGCCAAACACCGCCGTCGATATGAACTCTTGGGCGGTATCAGCCTGTTATCCCCGGAGTACCTTTTATCCGTTGAGCGATGGCCCTTCCATTCAGAACCACCGGATCACTATGACCTGCTTTCGCACCTGCTCGCGCCGTCACGCTCGCAGTCAAGCTGGCTTATGCCATTGCACTAACCTCCTGATGTCCGACCAGGATTAGCCAACCTTCGTGCTCCTCCGTTACTCTTTAGGAGGAGACCGCCCCAGTCAAACTACCCACCAGACACTGTCCGCAACCCGGATTACGGGTCCACGTTAGAACATCAAACATTAAAGGGTGGTATTTCAAGGTCGGCTCCATGCAGACTGGCGTCCACACTTCAAAGCCTCCCACCTATCCTACACATCAAGGCTCAATGTTCAGTGTCAAGCTATAGTAAAGGTTCACGGGGTCTTTCCGTCTTGCCGCGGGTACACTGCATCTTCACAGCGAGTTCAATTTCACTGAGTCTCGGGTGGAGACAGCCTGGCCATCATTACGCCATTCGTGCAGGTCGGAACTTACCCGACAAGGAATTTCGCTACCTTAGGACCGTTATAGTTACGGCCGCCGTTTACCGGGGCTTCGATCAGGAGCTTCGCTTACGCTGACCCCATCAATTAACCTTCCGGCACCGGGCAGGCGTCACACCGTATACGTCCACTTTCGTGTTTGCACAGTGCTGTGTTTTTAATAAACAGTTGCAGCCAGCTGGTATCTTCGACTGACTTCAGCTCCATGAGTAAATCACTTCACCTACGTGTCAGCGTGCCTTCTCCCGAAGTTACGGCACCATTTTGCCTAGTTCCTTCACCCGAGTTCTCTCAAGCGCCTTGGTATTCTCTACCTGACCACCTGTGTCGGTTTGGGGTACGATTTCGTGTTACCTGATGCTTAGAGGCTTTTCCTGGAAGCAGGGCATTTGTTGCTTCAGCACCGTAGTGCCTCGTCGTCACGCCTCAGTGTTAAAGTGAACCGGATTTACCTGGAACACACACCTACACGCTTAAACCGGGACAACCGTCGCCCGGCCAACATAGCCTTCTCCGTCCCCCCTTCGCAGTAACACCAAGTACGGGAATATTAACCCGTTTCCCATCGACTACGCCTTTCGGCCTCGCCTTAGGGGTCGACTCACCCTGCCCCGATTAACGTTGGACAGGAACCCTTGGTCTTCCGGCGAGCGGGCTTTTCACCCGCTTTATCGTTACTTATGTCAGCATTCGCACTTCTGATACCTCCAGCATGCCTCACGACACACCTTCACAGGCTTACAGAACGCTCCCCTACCCAACGAACGTATCCCTAAGCCAACTCGACTTTAATGAACGCTTTGACGTCGCTTCGCTCCGTCAATCGTCAACTCCGTAAAGTTGTCTTGGGTGATACGTTCGCTGCCGCAGCTTCGGTGCATGGTTTAGCCCCGTTACATCTTCCGCGCAGGCCGACTCGACCAGTGAGCTATTACGCTTTCTTTAAATGATGGCTGCTTCTAAGCCAACATCCTGGCTGTCTGGGCCTTCCCACATCGTTTCCCACTTAACCATGACTTTGGGACCTTAGCTGGCGGTCTGGGTTGTTTCCCTCTTCACGACGGACGTTAGCACCCGCCGTGTGTCTCCCGTGATAACATTCTCCGGTATTCGCAGTTTGCATCGGGTTGGTAAGCCGGGATGGCCCCCTAGCCGAAACAGTGCTCTACCCCCGGAGATGAATTCACGAGGCGCTACCTAAATAGCTTTCGGGGAGAACCAGCTATCTCCCGGTTTGATTGGCCTTTCACCCCCAGCCACAGGTCATCCGCTAATTTTTCAACATTAGTCGGTTCGGTCCTCCAGTTAGTGTTACCCAACCTTCAACCTGCCCATGGCTAGATCACCGGGTTTCGGGTCTATACCCTGCAACTTAACGCCCAATTAAGACTCGGTTTCCCTCCGGCTCCCCTATACGGTTAACCTTGCTACAGAATATAAGTCGCTGACCCATTATACAAAAGGTACGCAGTCACACAGGTAAACCTGTGCTCCCACTGCTTGTACGTACACGGTTTCAGGTTCTTTTTCACTCCCCTCGCCGGGGTTCTTTTCGCCTTTCCCTCACGGTACTGGTTCACTATCGGTCAGTCAGGAGTATTTAGCCTTGGAGGATGGTCCCCCCATATTCAGACAGGATACCACGTGTCCCGCCCTACTCATCGAGCTCACAGCACATGCGCTTTTGTGTACGGGGCTGTCACCCTGTATCGCGCGCCTTTCCAGACGCTTCCACTAACACACATGCTGATTCAGGCTCTGGGCTCCTCCCCGTTCGCTCGCCGCTACTGGGGGAATCTCGGTTGATTTCTTTTCCTCGGGGTACTTAGATGTTTCAGTTCCCCCGGTTCGCCTCATTAACCTATGGATTCAGTTAATGATAGTGTGACGAATCACACTGGGTTTCCCCATTCGGAAATCGCCGGTTATAACGGTTCATATCACCTTACCGGCGCTTATCGCAGATTAGCACGTCCTTCATCGCCTCTGACTGCCAGGGCATCCACCGTGTACGCTTAGTCGCTTAACCTCACAACCCGAAGATGTTTCTTACGATTCATCATCGTGTTGCGAAAATTTGAGAGACTCACGAACAACTTTCGTTGTTCTGTGTTTCAATTTTCAGCTTGATCCAGATTTTTAAAGAGCAAAACTTCGCAGTGAACCCTTTCAGGTACACTCTGAAGTATTTTTTCGTAAACACTCACGAGATGGTGGAGCTATGCGGGATCGAACCGCAGACCTCCTGCGTGCAAAGCAGGCGCTCTCCCAGCTGAGCTATAGCCCCATCGTGTAGTCAGAACCTCTTTACCGATAATTTTTCCTGAGACAAGGCGTGGAATAACGAAGCATACATCAGTATGTGAGTTATTTCACAACGCAGTATTCAGGGAAAATTTGGTAGGCCTGAGTGGACTTGAACCACCGACCTCACCCTTATCAGGGGTGCGCTCTAACCACCTGAGCTACAAGCCTGTAGAGGTTTTACTGCTCGTTTTTCATCAGACAATCTGTGTGAGCACTTCAAAGACCGTTTCTTTAAGGTAAGGAGGTGATCCAACCGCAGGTTCCCCTACGGTTACCTTGTTACGACTTCACCCCAGTCATGAATCACAAAGTGGTAAGCGCCCTCCCGAAGGTTAAGCTACCTACTTCTTTTGCAACCCACTCCCATGGTGTGACGGGCGGTGTGTACAAGGCCCGGGAACGTATTCACCGTGGCATTCTGATCCACGATTACTAGCGATTCCGACTTCATGGAGTCGAGTTGCAGACTCCAATCCGGACTACGACGCACTTTATGAGGTCCGCTTGCTCTCGCGAGGTCGCTTCTCTTTGTATGCGCCATTGTAGCACGTGTGTAGCCCTGGTCGTAAGGGCCATGATGACTTGACGTCATCCCCACCTTCCTCCAGTTTATCACTGGCAGTCTCCTTTGAGTTCCCGACCTAATCGCTGGCAACAAAGGATAAGGGTTGCGCTCGTTGCGGGACTTAACCCAACATTTCACAACACGAGCTGACGACAGCCATGCAGCACCTGTCTCACAGTTCCCGAAGGCACAAATCCATCTCTGGATTCTTCTGTGGATGTCAAGACCAGGTAAGGTTCTTCGCGTTGCATCGAATTAAACCACATGCTCCACCGCTTGTGCGGGCCCCCGTCAATTCATTTGAGTTTTAACCTTGCGGCCGTACTCCCCAGGCGGTCTACTTAACGCGTTAGCTCCGGAAGCCACGCCTCAAGGGCACAACCTCCAAGTAGACATCGTTTACGGCGTGGACTACCAGGGTATCTAATCCTGTTTGCTCCCCACGCTTTCGCACCTGAGCGTCAGTCTTTGTCCAGGGGGCCGCCTTCGCCACCGGTATTCCTCCAGATCTCTACGCATTTCACCGCTACACCTGGAATTCTACCCCCCTCTACAAGACTCAAGCCTGCCAGTTTCGAATGCAGTTCCCAGGTTGAGCCCGGGGATTTCACATCCGACTTGACAGACCGCCTGCGTGCGCTTTACGCCCAGTAATTCCGATTAACGCTTGCACCCTCCGTATTACCGCGGCTGCTGGCACGGAGTTAGCCGGTGCTTCTTCTGCGGGTAACGTCAATTGCTGCGGTTATTAACCACAACACCTTCCTCCCCGCTGAAAGTACTTTACAACCCGAAGGCCTTCTTCATACACGCGGCATGGCTGCATCAGGCTTGCGCCCATTGTGCAATATTCCCCACTGCTGCCTCCCGTAGGAGTCTGGACCGTGTCTCAGTTCCAGTGTGGCTGGTCATCCTCTCAGACCAGCTAGGGATCGTCGCCTTGGTGAGCCGTTACCTCACCAACAAGCTAATCCCATCTGGGCACATCTGATGGCAAGAGGCCCGAAGGTCCCCCTCTTTGGTCTTGCGACGTTATGCGGTATTAGCCACCGTTTCCAGTAGTTATCCCCCTCCATCAGGCAGTTTCCCAGACATTACTCACCCGTCCGCCACTCGTCAGCGAAGCAGCAAGCTGCTTCCTGTTACCGTTCGACTTGCATGTGTTAGGCCTGCCGCCAGCGTTCAATCTGAGCCATGATCAAACTCTTCAATTTAAAAGTTTGATGCTCAATGAATTAAACTTCGTAATGAATTACGTGTTCACTCTTGAGACTTGGTATTCATTTTTCGTCCTAGGACGTTAAGAATCCGTATCTTCGAGTGCCCACACAGATTGTCTGATAAATTGTTAAAGAGCAGTGCCGCTTCGCTTTTTCTCAGCGGCGCGGGGTGTGCATATTACGCTTTCCCGCTTCAGAGTCAAGCGTTTATTTTCGCTTTTCTCCGTGAGGTTCTGGTCCGAACCCCGCTGACCCGGCGGCCTGTGTGCCGTTGTTCCGTGTCAGTGGTGGCGCATTATAGGGAGTTATTTTTGCCTGACAAGAGGAAATTTAAAATAATTTTCTGAGTGCGCACTTTTTATTCTTTGCGTTTATTTTGCCGACGATTTGTTGGTTAAATGGGCTATTTCACGGGCAAAGTGCGCAACCTGCTCCCAGTCGGTGTACACCACTTCTTTACTGGTATCCGTTTCGCCGCCCGACATCTTCATAATAAGCTTGATCATCAGACGGTCATACCAGCGATAACGGGGATAGCGAAGCGCGCCTGCAATGACGGCACAGTAGTCAGGTCGCCACGGAGAGCTCATTAAAAACTTCCGCGCGTAGCTGTTAGTCTGCGGCGTCCGTTTTTCAGCTTTACGCGCCACCAGGTTAACGGAATAAAAGGCGCTCGGCATTCCGTTCAACCGCGTGGCATATTTCTTAACAAACTCCTGAAAGGCGCTGTGGTAATGACCATAACGAATAGACGCGCCAATCACTACGCGATCATAGCTATCCCAGTCAGGCTCTTCTGCGCGATGCAGATTAACGACATCGGCCCAGATCCCCATATCTTTGAGTTCAGAAGCCAGATAAGAGGCAATTTCGCGCGTTTGTCCGTCCCGGGTAGAGAAAAGAATCAATGTTTTCACGTGTTACTCCATTATTCACGCCAGAAAGTCGGGGTAAAAAGTACCAGCAAAGTGAATACTTCCAAACGACCAAATAGCATGTTGGCGATTAGTATCCATTTCGCAACCGGATTCATACTGGCGAAGTTATCAGCAACCACCCCCAGCCCCGGTCCCAGGTTATTAAGCGTAGCCACTACCGAGGCGAAAGCCGAGAAATCATCTACGCCTGTAGCGATAATGGCCAGCATACTGACGATAAATACCAGCGCGTAGGCAGAAAAGAATCCCCAGACGGCTTCCAGAATACGTTCTGGCAGTGCCCGGTTCCCCAGCTTAATACTGTAAACGGCATTCGGATGCACCAGACGTTTGAGTTCGCGGTTCCCCTGTTTAAACAACAACAGAATACGGATGACCTTTAACCCCCCGCCCGTTGACCCGGCGCAACCGCCAATAAACGCGGAACATAGCAGCAAGACGGGCAAAAACAGCGGCCAGCGCGCAATGCTGTCCGTGGTAAACCCTGCCGTTGTCGCCATCGACACGACCTGGAAGAACGCCTGATTTAGCGTTGTCAGCGCCGAGTCGTAGATATTATGGAACCACAGTACCAGCGTGCAGATCACCACCAGCGTCAACTGTACGCCGATGAACATGCGGAATTCCGGATCGCGCCAGTATACTTTCAGGCTACGCCCGCTTAATAAAGAGAAATGCAGGCCATAGTTACAACCGGAGATCAGCAGGAAAATAGCGATGATGGTATTAATAGTGGGACTATCAAAATAGCCTACGCTGGCGTCATGCGTTGAGAAGCCGCCGATAGCGATAGTGGAGAAGCTGTGTCCGATAGCGTCAAACGCGGGCATCCCTGCAAACCATAGCGCCAGCGCGCAGGCTACCGTTAGCAAGACATAGATAAGCCACAGCGTTTTCGCCGTCTCGGCAATACGCGGGCGCATTTTGTTATCTTTGAGCGGCCCCGGCATTTCCGCCCGATAGAGCTGCATCCCCCCGACGCCGAGGATAGGGAGAATCGCCACCGCCAGCACAATGATCCCCATACCGCCAAACCATTGCAGCATCTGACGATAAAAGAGAATGGCGTGCGGTAATGAATCCAGCCCCACCAGAGTAGTGGCGCCCGTGGTGGTTAACCCGGAGAACGATTCAAAAAAAGCATCGGTAATGGTGAGGTTTGGGCTTTCCGAGAAAATAAACGGCAGCGCACCCACGCTGCCCAGCACGGTCCAGAACAGCACCACGATAAGAAATCCTTCGCGGGATTTCAGCTCGCCCTTTTCCCTACGGTTCGGCCACCACAGTATGGAACCGATCGCCAGCGCGACAAAAAAGGTCTGCGTGAACGCTCTTCCTGCGCCATCACGATATATTAGCGCTACCAGTCCCGGGAGAATCATTGTCCCCGAAAATAAGATAACCAGTAGTCCAACGATTCGGGTAATGGCGCGAAAATGCATCTCTGCCGCTTCCTTTATTCTTAAAAATGAGGTGGGGATTATTCTTCAATCGCTAACAATTGCAATGAACCACGGCTAAAATCCGCCAGTTTTGTGGAAAATGCATTCACATGAGCAAAAGGAAGCGCCACCCTGAGCCGAACAGACGCCTGATAATCGCTGGAAACGATCTTCCCGGCAAACTGTCCTAATAATGCTTCGATTCCGGCCAACTGACCGTACTCACACTGCAAAGTATATTCGGTTAATGGCGTCTTGCGTTGTGTGGCAAGCTGACGTAATGCCTGATTCACACCGCCGCCATAGGCTTTTACCAGCCCGCCCGTACCCAGCAGAATACCACTATAGTAGCGCACGACGACGGCAGTAATTTCTCCGACGCCGCTGCCCATCAATTGCGCAAGCATCGGCTTGCCTGCCGTTCCCGCCGGTTCGCCGTCGTCTGAAAAGCCCAGTTGCTGTGAGTCGTCCGGCGCACCCGCCACCCACGCCACACAATGGTGGCGCGCATCAGGATGCTCAGCTCTGACTGACTCAACAAACGCTTTCGCCGCGTCTACGCCATCGGTATGCGCCAATAGCGTAATAAAGCGGCTTTTTTTGATCTCTTCAACAACGGTGACCGGCGCTGCAGGGATTAACCAACTGTCCATTACGCCAGTTTTAAATCCCGCGTCATGTTTTCCACGCCGTTTTCGTGGATGACCACGTTATCTTCAATGCGAATACCGCCGAAAGGCTTGAGCGCTTCAATTTTCTGCCAGTTGAAGTGCTTGCTGAACGGGCCTTCGCGCCATGGCGCTAACAGCGATTCGATGAAGTAAATCCCCGGTTCGATGGTCAACACCATTCGCGGCTGTAACACACGCGTGCAGCGCAGATACGGGTATTTGGACGGCGCGGCGAGATGCGTACCGGAATCATCCTGCATAAACCCGGCCACATCGTGTACCTGCAGACCCAACGGATGACCAATACCGTGCGGCATAAACGGCCCGGTGAGATCATTTTCCACCATCGCCTCTTCACTCATGTCGGTAATGATTTGATGTTTACGCAGCAGCTTCGCGATGCGCTGATGGAATTGAATATGATAATCCACATAGCTGACGCCCGCCTTCATGGTAGCGATCAGCGCCAACTGTTCGTCGTTAACATCTTTCACCAGGTGGGCGTAGTCGTTATCGCTTTTCGCCGACCAGGTCCGCGTCAGATCCGCCGCGTAGCCGTTGTATTCCGCGCCCGCATCCAGCAGGAAACTGCGCATTTCAGACGGTGCCTGATGATCCAGTTTCGTGTAATGCAGCACGGCGGCATGTTCGTTCAGCGCCACAATGTTGCTGTATGGAACATCGGTATCGCGATGTCCCGTGGCGGTCAGGTACGCCAGGTTGATGTCGAACTCGCTCATGCCGGAACGGAAGGCCTCTTCCGCCGCCCGATGACCGCTCACCGCCATTTTCTGCGCTTCGCGCATACAGGCCAGTTCATAATCCGTTTTATAGGCGCGGTAGTAATGCAGATAGTCGATAACACCTTTCGGGTTGATGTTGCTGGCGGCGATATCCAATTGTAGCGCGCGCTCAGGAACCGGGCCGATATAGCCGATATTGCCACGCGCGGCAGGCAGTTGGCTGCCGATGCCATCCGCTTTCGGTAAGGCGACGACCTCGACTTCTTCTGTCCAGAAGGACGTTGGCAGCGGTTCAACGTTATGCCAGTAATCGACCGGCAGATAAAACCACAATTTGGGTTTGTTGACGCCATCGACCAACAGCCAGCAATTTGGAACCTGAGTTACCGGCACCCACGCTTTAAACTGTGGATTGACCTTAAACGGATAAGGGTGATCGTCGAGAAAGACGTTGAAAAGCTCGCCAGAATGAATAAGTAACGCATCCAGCTTAAAGCGCGCCAGAACATCGCGCGTCCGTTCTTGTAAGGTAACAATATGATTTTTATAGAGCGCGGCCAGTGATTCCATTTTTTACCCTTCTGTTTTTTTGACCTCAAGTTCCCGCATCTTAGCACATCGCCCCACGAGAGCGTGATCTCTGCCGAGCGTGATCACATCGGCATTTCTTTAATCATTTATTTGCATTTTTTTAACACAAAATACACACTTCGCTTCATCTGGTACGACCAGATCACTTTGTGGATTCAGGAGACTGACATGCTTTATAAAGGCGACACCCTGTACCTCGACTGGCTGGAAGATGGCATCGCCGAACTGGTGTTCGATGCTCCAGGCTCGGTCAATAAACTCGACACCGCAACCGTCGCCAGCCTCGGCCAGGCGCTTGAGGTGCTGGAAAAGCAACACGATTTAAAAGGGCTGCTGCTGCGCTCTAATAAAGCGGCCTTTATTGTCGGCGCGGACATCACCGAATTTCTTTCACTGTTCCTCGTCCCCGAAGAGCAGTTAAGCCAATGGCTGCATTTCGCTAATAGCGTCTTTAACCGTCTGGAAGATTTACCCGTACCGACCCTTGCCGCCGTAAACGGCTATGCGCTGGGCGGCGGGTGCGAATGCGTGCTGGCCACCGATTACCGTCTGGCGACGCCAGACCTCCGTATCGGTCTGCCGGAAACTAAACTGGGCATCATGCCGGGTTTCGGCGGCTCCGTTCGTCTGCCGCGTATGCTGGGCGCAGACAGCGCGCTGGAGATTATCGCGGCAGGTAAAGATGTCGGTGCTGAGCACGCGCTGAAAATCGGCCTTGTGGACGGCGTGGTCAAACAAGAGAAGCTAATTGAAGGCGCGATAGCGGTGTTACGCCAGGCCATTACCGGCGATCTCGACTGGAGAGCTAAACGCCAGCCGAAACTGGAACCGTTGAAACTCAGTAAGATTGAAGCAGCGATGAGCTTTACCATCGCTAAAGGCATGGTCGCACAAACGGCGGGTAAACATTATCCGGCGCCGATGACCGCAGTGAAAACCATTGAAGCCGCCGCGCGTTTTGGTCGTGAAGAAGCGCTGAATCTGGAAAATAAAAGCTTTGTTCCGCTGGCGCATACCAATGAGGCTCGTGCGCTGGTCGGTATCTTCCTCAACGATCAATATGTAAAAGGTAAAGCCAAAAAGCTGACCAAAGATATTGAGACGCCGAAACAGGCAGCCGTACTGGGCGCGGGCATTATGGGCGGCGGTATCGCTTACCAGTCGGCCTGGAAAGGCGTACCGGTCATCATGAAAGATATCAACGATAAATCGTTGAACCTCGGCATGACCGAAGCGGCCAAGCTGCTGAACAAACAGCTGGAGCGCGGCAAGATCGACGGTCTGAAGCTGGCGGGCGTCATTTCGACCATCCACCCGACTCTCGATTATGCCGGTTTCGATCGCGTAGATGTTGTTGTCGAAGCGGTAGTCGAAAATCCGAAAGTCAAAAAAGCGGTACTGGCGGAAACCGAGCAGAAAGTGCGCCCGGAAACCGTGCTGGCCTCAAATACCTCCACCATCCCAATTGGCGAACTGGCAAGCGCCCTGGAACGTCCGGAAAACTTTTGCGGAATGCACTTCTTCAACCCGGTACACCGGATGCCGCTGGTTGAAATCATTCGCGGCGAGAAGAGTTCAGACGAAACCATTGCCAAAGTCGTCGCCTGGGCCAGCAAAATGGGCAAGACACCGATTGTAGTCAACGACTGCCCCGGCTTCTTTGTTAACCGCGTGCTGTTCCCCTATTTCGCCGGTTTCAGTCAACTGCTGCGCGACGGCGCGGATTTCCGCAAAGTCGATAAAGTGATGGAAAAACAGTTCGGCTGGCCGATGGGCCCGGCCTATCTGCTCGACGTGGTGGGTATTGATACCGCCCACCACGCGCAGGCAGTAATGGCGGCAGGCTTCCCACAGCGTATGCAGAAAGATTACCGCGACGCGATCGACGCATTGTTTGACGCCAGCCGTTTTGGGCAAAAAAACGGTCTGGGCTTCTGGCGCTATAAAGAAGACAGCAAGGGTAAGCCGAAGAAAGAAGAAGATGCCGCGGTGGATGACCTGCTGGCAAGCGTCAGCCAGCCGAAACGCGACTTCAGCGACGACGAGATAATCGCCCGTATGATGATCCCGATGATTAACGAAGTGGTTCGCTGTCTGGAAGAAGGCATTATCGCAAGCCCGGCGGAAGCCGATATGGCGCTGGTCTACGGCCTGGGCTTCCCTCCGTTCCACGGCGGCGCATTCCGCTGGCTGGATACACAGGGCAGCGCGAAATATCTTGATATGGCGCAGCAGTATCAACACCTCGGCCCGCTGTATGAGGTGCCGGAAGGGCTGCGTAATAAAGCGCGCCATAACGAACCGTATTATCCCCCGGTTGAACCAGCCCGTCCGGTTGGTTCTCTGAAAACGGCTTAAGGAGTCACAATGGAACAGGTTGTCATTGTCGATGCTATTCGCACCCCGATGGGCCGTTCGAAGGGCGGCGCGTTTCGCAACGTGCGAGCAGAAGATCTCTCCGCCCACTTAATGCGTAGCCTGCTGGCGCGTAATCCGTCGCTTACAGCGGCGACCCTCGATGATATTTACTGGGGCTGCGTACAACAAACGCTGGAGCAAGGCTTCAACATTGCCCGTAACGCCGCGCTGCTGGCAGAAATTCCCCATTCGGTACCGGCGGTCACCGTCAACCGTCTGTGTGGTTCCTCGATGCAGGCGTTACACGATGCAGCGCGAATGATCATGACCGGCGATGCGCAGGTTTGTCTGGTTGGCGGCGTGGAGCATATGGGGCACGTGCCGATGAGCCACGGCGTGGATTTTCACCCGGGTCTGAGTCGCAACGTCGCCAAAGCGGCAGGGATGATGGGGCTAACGGCGGAAATGCTCTCCCGCCTGCACGGCATTAGCCGGGAAATGCAGGACCAGTTCGCCGCGCGTTCTCACGCTCGCGCCTGGGCCGCCACCCAGTCTGGCGCATTCAAAACGGAGATTATCCCGACTGGCGGTCATGATGCAGACGGCGTGTTGAAGCAGTTTAACTACGATGAAGTGATCCGCCCGGAAACCACGGTCGAAGCGCTATCAACGCTGCGTCCGGCATTTGATCCGGTTAGTGGCACGGTCACGGCGGGCACCTCATCCGCGCTTTCCGATGGCGCAGCCGCCATGCTGGTAATGAGCGAAAGTCGTGCCCGTGAGCTGGGTCTGAAACCTCGCGCCCGTATTCGCTCAATGGCAGTGGTGGGTTGTGATCCGTCAATTATGGGTTACGGGCCGGTTCCGGCGTCAAAACTGGCGTTGAAAAAAGCGGGACTGTCAGCCAGCGATATCGATGTGTTTGAGATGAACGAAGCGTTTGCCGCACAGATCCTGCCATGCATTAAGGATCTGGGATTGATGGAGCAGATAGACGAGAAGATCAACCTCAACGGCGGTGCGATCGCGCTTGGTCATCCGCTCGGCTGCTCCGGAGCACGTATCAGCACCACGCTTATCAACCTGATGGAGCGCAAAGACGCGCAGTTTGGTCTGGCGACGATGTGTATTGGTCTGGGTCAGGGCATCGCCACGGTGTTTGAGCGGGTTTAATCAAAGATAATATCCCCTAAATAACTCGCATTGCAGCGCAGCGGCAACTGAGCGAATCCCCGGGCACATAGATAACTATGTGCCCGGGGTGAGCAAAGGCAGCCAACAAAGAGGCTGCGCGAATTATGACGGGAAACAGTTTAGTTGCCGTTTTTCCCGCCCGTCAGGGGCGGGTTTTTTCACCGTATGGCCTGCTCTACTCAGTAAGCGCTTTGGTCAGGCTAAATGGCATAGCCTGATATCCACGCGCACCATGTATTTGCATTTCAACCGCAGGCTCTTTTTCTCCCCATTTGAACTCTTCCAGATACGGATTAGGCAAGCTGGTAAATGCGCCTACCGATAAATCAAACGCACCACCTGCTGTTGCGGAATACACGAACACAGAATTCTTGTCAGTCTGGTACTCGGTGATAGAGGTTACCGGGCTAAACCACTCGTTCCCGCGCTCTTTACCGTATTGCCAGATCTGTTGGACTGTCTTGTTTTTCTGGTCGATTTTGTAAATCACGGAGCGGCTGTATTTCATACTCTGCATAGCAGGCTGTTCTAAGCCGCGGCCATCGCCATTGTCGAAAGCGGAAAGGTATAAGATATCGCCTTTACTCTTACTATCAATTTTAAAGGCCGTATGTTGCGTCCATGTCCAGTCGAAGTCACCCTCGCAGCCACTGTCCTGGCAGGCGATTTTTTGGCCTTTGCTATCCACAGGCGTCAGAATTGCGGCATTAAATGGCGCTTTCCAGCCAGCAGGCGTACCCAGTATCCACTTCACTTTCTTATCGCGGCCGATTTTGATAATCGCACTCTGGTGGCGGGAGCTGATGATGATGGAATCATCTTCACTGTCATAGTCGACGCTGTTGACATGCGCCCAGTTGCGGCCAGCCCCACTACCCACGATATCCCCGAATTTGTCGGAGGAGTCCAGCGCCGCCAGATCTTCTTCGCTCAACGTATGGCCGGACTGGCTGGCGTCGATATTCAGGCACACAGCGCCCTGATCGAGGGTTTTCATTATCACATCACGATAAGGATCGAGGATATCAAACAGACGCCATTCATCCACTACCACGCCGTTCTGATCAACTTCGGCAATCACATCACGCACGGTACGAACATTTTTCCCATCAGGGCGTTTATAGTTAGAGCTGGCTACACGCAGGAAGTAGTGACCGTTGGCCGCGTTATCCATTGAGTGTGAAAAATCGTTATAATTATCCGGCAGGCGGCGGTTAAAGATTTCACGCCCCATGATATCGTATTTCACATAACGCTGACCGTAGCCCCACGATAGTGCGCCATCCTAGTTTTGTTTAAAGCCCATCATAACGCCAGCACGATAAATTGACTTTAAATCATAAATTGAACTTGGATTCATAAACCAACGAATATCACCGGAGGTGTCGATAATAGCGTTAGCTGTAGTGAAGTTCCATTCTAATGCACCCCCAGTAGGGTTGTTCCAGACAGTACGCGTTCCATTCCCAGACTTATCTTTCGTATTATTCAAAAGATACAAGCGATCTTTAAATTCTGGGGAAACCTTTTTAACATCGATAGTAAAGAGTGCTGATTGTTCTTCTTTTGTACCCGCTGATTCAATATAGGCAGGCGGTGCATACATTTTATAGCTTTCTTTTACATTTTCGGTTTTACTACCCTGGATACTTGTATATTCAACTTCAACGGTATTGACATAATCCGGGTAAAGACCAAAGACGGGAATACCGCCATACGTTAAAAGGTATTTATTATTAACTTTATACGCGATCTCCTGGCCATTTTCTTTGGGTACAATCCGTACATGCACGTCACGTAACTGGTAACCGCCATTACGAATAACGGCGGTTAGCGGCGCGATATCATAGGGGTTCATAACAACTTCGCCAATTTTTCCCTGGACCTGATAGTCCACTTTAGCGCCGCTGGCGCCGCCGATGGCGAAAGCAGTAGAAGGTACTGATGACAAAATTGCAACAGATAATGCGAGAGAAGTTAAAGCATATTTAAATTTCATAACACTCTCCATCTTATAAATAAATAACTAACTTTCCATTTTATGTTTCTTTTATAAAAATAAATGAAGCATATATAATTAACTATTTTTATTGATAGCCTCAGGACATAATATTACTTAATTTATTACACGCAATACAAAGCCTGTAGATATTCAATATCATAAGGTTTTATAGTTGACGATTAATTAATATTTAAGAGGACTTTTAGGTAGGCTAACGTAAAAAGGGACGCTACTGCGTCCCATAAAATAGTTAAATAAATGCGAACGCATCGCCAAACAGACGATCTTCCCGCGCGTTACGCTCATGACAGAACAGATCGCGGGCGATTTTCGCCATCTCAAAACGTCCGGCAATATAAATATCGTGCCCCGCCAGCGTACCATAATCCTGCAATACCGCCGTAAGTACCGTTCCTGTACGTCCACGCCAGCCTTCTTCCGGCTGCTCGACAACAGGTTCAATACGCAAATTCGGATGGTTAACAGAGAGTGCTTCCAGCTCAGAGAGATCATAGAGGTGCTTTTCTTCGCGGCCGCCCCAGTAAATGGTAACATCGCGGGCCGGGTTGCGCGCTAACGCCGTCAACAGGATGGAGCGCACATAAGAAAAGCCCGTACCGCCCGCGATCAGAATCAACGGACGCTCTTCATCGTCACGTAGCCAGGCGTCGCCATGCGGAATATCGACGACGATTTCCCGGTCTTTCAGAATCCGATCCATGACCGCCATCGCATACAGATTGAGCTCGGAGGCGCCAATGTGTAATTCAATAAACCCTTTCTCGTCCGGCGTTGAAGCCATCGAAAACGGGCGTTTGTCACGCTCGTCCATTACGACCATCAAATACTGACCAGCGCGGAATGAAAACGCCGCGTCCGGCACTAAACGAACCCGATATACGGTATCGGTGATAGCTTCTACCGAGGTCACTTTACAGCTTAAGGTTGTCATGCGCTCCCTCTGTCGGGTGTCGGGTCAATACCGACATTTTTCAAGCTGAGTCGCCGCAGCCTGAAATGTCGATGTCCGCTTTCAGTTATTTAAAGATAGCCAGCTCATCCCAAATCGCATCAATACGCGCGGTAACTTCAGGATCTTTAACAATAGGACGACCCCACTCGCGTTGGGTTTCGCCCGGCCATTTGTTTGTGGCATCCAGCCCCATTTTTGAACCCAGCCCGGAGACCGGCGAGGCAAAATCCAGGTAATCAATCGGCGTATTTTCAACCAGCACCGTATCCCGTGCAGGGTCCATACGGGTGGTAATCGCCCAGATCACATCATTCCAGTCGCGTGCGTTAACGTCATCATCGCAAACGATAACAAATTTCGTATACATAAACTGGCGCAAAAACGACCAGACGCCCATCATGACGCGTTTCGCATGACCAGCGTACTGCTTTTTCATCGTCACTACCGCCAGGCGGTAAGAACACCCTTCCGGCGGCAGATAAAAGTCGACGATTTCCGGAAACTGTTTTTGCAGAATAGGCACGAAGACTTCATTGAGCGCCACCCCTAATACCGCAGGCTCATCGGGCGGACGCCCGGTATAGGTGGAGTGATAGATGGCATCCTCACGCTGTGTAATATGCGTGACGGTAAAGACCGGAAAGCTATCCACTTCATTATAATAGCCCGTATGATCGCCATACGGTCCTTCCGGCGCCATCTCTCCCGGCTCAATGTAACCTTCAAGGATAATCTCGGCGCTGGCAGGCACTTCCAGATCGTTAGAAAGGCATTTAACCACTTCAGTTTTCGTGCCGCGCAGCAGGCCCGCAAAGGCATACTCCGACAGAGTATCGGGAACAGGAGTCACGGCGCCAAGTATCGTCGCCGGATCGGCGCCCAATGCGACGGAGACCGGGAAACGTTCACCCGGACGCGCGGCTAACCACTCCTGAAAATCCAGCGCGCCGCCGCGGTGAGACAGCCAGCGCATAATCAGCTTATTTTTACCTATCAACTGCTGACGATAAATGCCCAGGTTTTGCCGCTCTTTGTGCGGACCACGCGTTACCGTCAGTCCCCAGGTAATCAGCGGCGCGGCGTCGTCCGGCCAACAGGTCATGACAGGAAGACGCGTTAAATCGACATCATCGCCAGACGCGATTTTCTGCTGGCAAGGCGCGCCGCGTAACCGTTTCGTCGGCATATTCAGCACTTGCTTAAACTGCGGCAGCTTGTCAAACAGATCGCGAAAGCCTTTCGGCGGCTCAGGTTCTTTAAGAAACGCTAATAATTTACCCACTTCCCGTAAGGCGGAAACATCATCCTGCCCCATGCCCATCGCCACGCGTTTTGGCGTGCCAAAAAGGTTGCACAGCACCGGCATGGCGTAACCTTTAGGATTTTCAAACAGCAACGCCGGTCCACCGGCACGCAGCGTGCGGTCAGCGATTTCCGTGATTTCCAGATGAGGATCCACAGGTAGCGTGATGCGTTTTAGTTCCCCCTGCTGCTCAAGTAGCGTCAGGAAGTCGCGTAAATCGTGATATTTCATGGCGTCCATTGTAGCCTCTTGGTAAGCGCATCATTATACGGCGTTCATCATCGGGATGCTGTATTTTTGTTAAATTAGCGTGAACTCTGGCAACCAACGCTAATCCAGATACGGCTTAAAGGATGAAGTGTATAATTAACTTCGCGCATGGCTTTTGCTATGCTTGCGCCCCGAACAAGCGGATAAGAGTCATTATGCAATCCTGGTATTTACTGTACTGCAAACGCGGGCAACTTCAGCGTGCTCAGGAACACCTCGAAAGACAAGCGGTAAGTTGCCTGACACCGATGATCACCCTGGAAAAAATGGTACGCGGAAAACGTACCTCCGTCAGCGAACCGCTCTTTCCTAATTATCTGTTCGTTGAATTTGATCCGGAAGTGATACATACCACTACAATCAACGCCACGCGCGGCGTCAGCCATTTTGTGCGCTTTGGCGCGCATCCTGCGATCGTGCCTTCCAGCGTTATTCATCAGCTTTCTATCTACAAGCCCGAAGGCGTTGTCGATCCTGAAACCCCCTATCCCGGCGATAGCGTCATCATCACGGAAGGCGCATTTGAAGGGCTGAAAGCGATTTTTACCGAACCGGATGGCGAAACGCGTTCGATGTTACTGCTTAATTTACTCAATAAAGAAGTGAAGCAGAGCGTAAAAAACACCGGTTTTCGCAAGATTTAGCGATCGTTCAGAATACAACCTCAAATAAGGTTCTGGCGTTGGCATCTGTCATCGCCGCTAACCATTGCGGATCTTCACCACGCCATAGCGCTATGCGCTCCAGGATGTGAGGCAGATACGCGGGCTCGTTGCGTCGTGACGTTGGTTTCGGCGTAAGATCGCGAGGCAACAGATACGGCGCGTCGGTTTCTATCAGTAGCTTTTCCGCTGGAATAAACGGTAAGAGTTCACGTAGCTCAAGCCCGCGTCGTTCGTCGCAAACCCACCCGGTAATACCGATATAGAGCCCTCTATCCACACAGGCCTGCATTTGCTGGCGTGAACCGGTAAAGCAGTGCAGTATTGCACCAGGAAGACTATCCAGCCAGGGATCAAGCAATACCAGAAATCGCTCATGCGCGTCCCGGCAGTGCATAAAGATTGGTATCTGCAATTCGGCGGCAATTTGTAGCTGCGCCTGAAAGGCACGCTCCTGCTCCTGCGGCGTGGAAAAATTGCGATTGAAATCCAGCCCGCACTCACCGATAGCGACGACTTCCGGCTGGTTCGCCAGCGCAATAATGGCGTCTTCAGACGCGGGTGACCACTGACTGCTGTCATGGGGATGGACGCCAGCCGTCGACCAACAATGGGGGTAGCGCCGCGCCAGTTTTAACGCCTGCTGACTTTCATGGATGTTCGTTCCGGTCAGTAGCATACCTTTTACTCCCGCCGCAAACGCACGGGCGACCACATCATCACGATCTTTTGCAAACTGGCTACTGGTTAAATTAACGCCAATATCAAACATGCTTGCCCCCATATGACAACCGCCCTGGCGGGCGGTTGTGTTTAGTCTTCAGTGTGCTCGGCCTTTTCGGTTTCGGCCTCGTTATCTTCGTCGCGCGTCCGTCGCTTACCGACATAAAAGCGTGAGCAGAAAACGCCAATTTCAAACAGGCAGTACATCGGTATCGCCAGCAACGTTTGCGAGAAAACATCTGGCGGCGTAAGCAGCATTCCCACAATGAATGCCCCGACCAGGATATAAGGCCGTTTTTTACGCAAATCTTCTGGCGTGGTGATGCCCATCCAGCACAGCAACACAATCGCCACCGGCACTTCAAAGGCTACGCCAAAGGCCATAAAAAGCGCCATGACAAAGCTAAGATAGCTGGCGATATCTGTCGAAACCTGTACCCCTTCCGGCGCCGTATGCGTCAGGAAACCAAAGGCCAAAGGGAATACGACAAAATAGGCGAAGGCCATACCAATATAGAAAAGCAGCGAGCTGGATACCAGCAGAGGTACGACCAGACGACGCTCATGCTTATACAGCGCCGGGGCGATAAAGGCCCAAACCTGGTACAAAATGACAGGCGCGGATAAGATCAAAGACACCATGAAGGTGAGTTTGATAGGCGTAAAAAACGGCGACGCCACATCCGTCGCAATCATTGTCGCCCCTTGCGGCATCTGTTTAATCAGCGGTGCGGCGACTAAATGATAAATATCATTGGCGAAATAAATTAACGCCAGAAAAATCAGAAGTACTGCGACGATGCAGTTTAGCAGGCGCTTACGCAACTCGATCAGATGCGTGATAAGCGGTTGAGTATCTTCTACAGCCATGTTTACGGTTTATCACTCGACGAGGGGGAAGATTCGACAACAGGCGCAGCGGATTTCTTCTCGGCGTCTATCGTGGCTACGGAAGCGGTTTCCGTCGACTCAGGCACGTTAGCTTTAACGGGCTCCGGCTTTTGTTCCGGCGCGCTCGCCTGTGTTTCAGCGGCGGCAGGGGTGACGCCCTCATGCTGCGTTTCGTTCCCTTTTACCACCGGATTATGGATGGTATGCGCTTCATCGCTCGCTTGTTCGGGATCGTTAGCGCTGTAGGTGCGTTTCATCGACTCCGCCGCCTGACGCAGTTCATCCATAGATGCTTTCAGTTCGGGAGTCAGATTTTCCAGGCTCGCCTTTTCGACTTTTTTCAGACTGTCCTGGAACTCCTGAAGTTTCAGTTCCTGAGTCAGTTCATTCTGAACCGTTGTCGCAAGGGACCGCAACGCGCGAATCCAGCCCGCTACCGTTTTTACCGCTACTGGCAATCGTTGCGGCCCCAACACAATGAGGCCGATAACGAACACTAACAGCAGTTCGCTAAAACCGATATCAAACACGGATTATACCTGCTCTTTATCTTGGCTTTTAGCGTCTTCCTTTTTCGCTTCGCCTTGCTTATCCGCGATAGATTTAGCGGTAAAATCAGCGTCCTGACTGGTTTTATCCTGTTTGGCATCATCATCGCTCATGGCCTTTTTAAAGCCTTTGATAGACGCGCCAAGATCGGAACCGATGGAACCGAGTTTTTTGGTGCCGAACAGCAGTACGACGATAACGGCAACAATCAACAACTGCCAAATACTGATACCACCCATACATGTTCCTCTGTGATAGATGATGAATTATTAGGGCCGCATTATACACATTATCCTTCACGCTGCCTCTTTGTTAGCCGCTTTCGCCCGCCCTATTCACATACTTTTACATACGACC
This sequence comes from Salmonella enterica subsp. enterica serovar Typhimurium str. LT2, assembly GCF_000006945.2. Taxonomy (GTDB): domain Bacteria; phylum Pseudomonadota; class Gammaproteobacteria; order Enterobacterales; family Enterobacteriaceae; genus Salmonella; species Salmonella enterica. The sequence goes on along the minus strand of NC_003197.2, from coordinate 4,180,398 downwards.
GGGACGACATTGACTTGCGGCCTGAGTATTGCCTCGAGTGATAATATGTACCTGCGTGACACAACCGGCGTTGAGCGATAAAAAATCTCAACGAGTTTTACGCCAGCCAACCAGCCAGACAACTACGCCGCCGACCATGAGCCAGCCAGGCATCAATCCCCATTCAGGGCGGTTGACGAGTAAGAATGACCCGCTCAGTAACAGCGTTGCGCCAATTCCCAATAAATAACGAGACTGACTTTGGCGCACATGGTTTACCTGTAACTCGCGCGCAATCTTATCAACACTGTGCTGTAAATATTTGCCCTGGCGCAAACTGTCGTACACCAGTTCAGGTATTTCTGGCATTTTTTCGACCCAGAACGGCGCTTTTTCTTTAAGAGCCCGCGTGAGAGCCGGAATACCCACCTGATCTTTGATCCAGGACTCAAGAAACGGCTTCGCCGTTTTCCACAAATCAAGCTGAGGATAAAGTTGCCGCCCAACCCCTTCAACATACAATAATGTTTTCTGCAACAACACCAGTTGCGGCTGGACTTCCATGTTAAATCGACGCGCTGTATTGAAAAGGTTTAACAACACATGACCAAACGAGATTTCCGCGAGCGGCTTTTCAAAGATAGGTTCACAGACGGTGCGGATGGCAAACTCAAAATCTTCAACGTTGGTATCTGGCGGAACCCAGCCTGAATCGACATGCAGTTCTGCCACCTTTCGGTAATCGCGATTAAAAAACGCGATAAAGTTTTCAGCCAGATAACGCTTATCTTCTTTGTTTAGCGACCCGACGATACCGCAGTCAATGCCGATATATTGCGGGTTTTCAGGGTGTTCATGGCTGACAAAAATATTTCCCGGATGCATGTCCGCATGGAAAAAGCTGTCGCGGAAAACCTGGGTGAAGAAAACTTTAACCCCGCGTTCCGCCAGCAGTTTCATGTTGGTGCCGTTCTTTTCCAGCGCCGCCACATCCGAAACAGGAATGCCGTATATCCGCTCCATCACCATCATGTTCTGGCTACAGTAATCGGAGTACACCTCCGGGATATACAGCATGGGACTATTTTCAAAATTGCGGCGTAACTGAATCGCGTTGGCCGATTCCCGCAGCAGATTCAGCTCATCGATCAGCGTTTTCTCATACTCACGCACCACTTCCGTCGGGCGCAGACGACGCCCATCCGGCAACAGGCGTGGTACCCAGCGAGCAAGGCGATAAATCAGTTTCAGGTCTGCCTGAATTACCGGCAAAATATCCGGGCGAATGACCTTAATAACCACTTCTTTACCGTTTGATTTCAATCGCGCGGTATGTACCTGGGCGATTGACGCCGACGCTAAAGGCTGGATATCAAAGTCGTCAAACCAGGCTTCGACAGGTAGCCCCCCCATCGCCTCTTCAATCTGGGCTTTCGCCAGCCGACCATCGAATGGCGCGACTTTATCCTGGAGCAAAGCGAGCTGATCGGCGATTTGCGGCGGGAACAGGTCACGGCGCGTGGAGAGCATCTGACCAAATTTGATCCAGACCGGTCCCAGCTCTTGCAACGCCAGTCTTAATCGTTCACCCAGCAATTTATCTTTATGCCGGTTTGGCATCCAGAACAGCGAATAGCGCCATAATCGGAGTGGCAGTGTAAGACGCATTCGGGGGATGAGTTCATCAAGGCCGTAGCTTAAAAACGTGCGGATGATGAAATATAGGCGCCGTACTTCACCTGGCGTCATTTGGCCTCCAGTTTTTCCAGCCGTGTGGTCAGAGAATCTACGGCGCGCTCAACAGCCGCGGTTTCTTCGGCAAACCATGCGACTTCCAGCGGGCCAGGCGCCATACGCCACTCTTCAGTGATCGCTTCAGCGGCATAACGCTGCTGGCGTTGAAACCCGTGGCGCAGGAATTTAGCCCCGCCACGCACGACCTTACCGATACTTTCCGCCGCAATATCACCCGTGTATGGCGCCAACAGCTCCGCAGGATCGAATTCGGCGAGATCGGCGAGCGCCACAAAATTTTGCACGACCTGAATATCGCCCTGCACTTCCAGTTCGCCGCTGCGAATAAGCGTGGCCAACTGCTGACGATCGCGTAGTTTTGGCAAAACGCTAGCTTGAGTGATTACCGTACAGTCCGCTTCGCCTTCCCATGCCCCCAGCACATCAACCTGGCGTTCACTGAATACCAGGACTAATGGCATCGAAAATCCCTTTAGTTTCACACACAGTACTTTTCCCTGTAAGCGCGTTCTGGCTGATTTCAGCGCTGGCGAACGATACAGAAACGTATTGAGGAGACCTTCAATTCCTGCGGTCACTAAGGGTTTAAAAGGCATTCCACCCTCCTAGAATTTATAACCACGGTGCAATGCCACAACGCCCGCCGTCAGATTGTAATAATCCACGCTCTCAAATCCGGCGTCCTGCATCATGGCTTTTAAGGTATCCTGATCGGGATGCATACGGATGGATTCCGCGAGATACCGATAGCTATCCGCATCGTTTGCGACCATCGAGCCAATACGCGGTAAAATATGGAAAGAATAGGCGTCATACGCTTTACTCAGCGGCTCAATGATAGGCTTGGAAAATTCAAGCACCAGTAAACGTCCGCCGGGTTTCAACACACGGAACATTGACCGCAGCGCTTTTTCTTTTTCCGTTACATTGCGCAAACCAAACGAAATGGTAATGCAATCAAACGTATTATCAGGGAAAGGCAGAGCTTCGGCATTCGCCTGCACATACTCTACGTTGCCGATCACGCCGATATTACGCAGCTTCTCACGCCCCATTTTGAGCATGGAATCATTAATATCCGCCAGGATAACTTTGCCAGTTTCCCCGACCATACGTGAAAATTTCGCGGTAAGATCGCCCGTACCACCCGCTAAATCGAGAACGGTTTGTCCACGACGCACGCCACTGCAATCAATGGTGAAGCGCTTCCACAAACGATGAATGCCAAATGACATTAAGTCATTCATCACATCGTACTTTGACGCCACAGAATGAAAAACGTGGGCCACCATGTCAGCTTTCTGCTCTTTAGCGACGGTCTGAAAGCCAAAGTGCGTCGTTTCTTGTGAATCTTCCACCATCTCAGTGCCTGCTTATCGATAAAAATGTTCAAGAAGTGTAACAGATTGGGCCAATTTGCCCTACTCTGCGCCAGGACTAAACTACTCCGTATGGGTTAACTTAACTGCTGCTTCACCCGTTCATCATTGGGATAATGTTCATCCTGCCGCCCTTCAGGGATCGATCGTAAACGATATTCTTCATCTTGCGTAACGGCCTGTTCCGCTAAATCCGGATTAATCTCGCGTTTGATTTCCACGCCTAGCCCCCGGAAGGCCTCCGCCTGCGCCAAAACGTTGCCACGCCCCGACGCAAGTTTTTTCATCGCCTGGCGGTAGTTATCCTGCGCTTTATCCAGACTCTGACCGATCGCTGACATATCATCAACGAACAACCGCATTTTATCGTAGAGCTTACTGGCTCTGTCTGCGATGTGCTGCGCATTGCGGCTCTGGTGTTCATAGCGCCACAGGTTGGCGATTGTCCGTAACGCCACCAGCAGCGTCGTGGGGCTTACCAGCATAATGTTATTTTTCAGCGCCTCGGTTATCAGTTCGGGCTGTTTATCTAACGCCAGCAGGAAAGCGGGTTCTACGGGGATAAACATCAGAACATAGTCCAGCGAGCGGAGGCCGGGAAGCTGCTGGTAGTCTTTACGCCCCAGTAAGCGAATATGATTGCGCACCGAGGCGATGTGCTCTTGTAAAGCGGCCTCGCGCGTGTAGTCATCTTCAGCGTTAAAGTAACGCTCGTAGGCGACCAACGTCATTTTAGCGTCGATGACCACATCTTTGCCCTGCGGCAAGCGGACGATGACATCCGGCTGCATCCGCGAGCGCGCATCGTTCTCAATACTGACCTGGGTTTCGTATTCGTAGCCTTCACGCAGTCCGGATGCCTCCAGCACCCGCGCCAGCACAACTTCGCCCCAGTTTCCTTGCGCCTTATTGTCCCCTTTCAGGGCGCGCGTCAGGTTGATCGCTTCCTGCGCCATTTGCGCGTTAAGCTGCTGCAAATTACGAATTTCGTGCGCCAGCGTATGCCGCTCCTGCGCTTCTTTGCCAAAACTCTCCTGAACCTGGCGGCGAAAACCGTCCAGTTGCTCACGCAGCGGCGTCAGCAGGCTATTCAGGCTTTGTCGGTTTTGTTCGTCTACGCGACGATTACTGTGTTCAAAGATACGGTTCGCCAGATTTTCAAACTGCTCGCTTAAACGCTGTTCGCTGTTGATCATCTGACGGATTTTGTCTTCCGCGTGTTGCTGAGTCGCTTCCAGACGGGTCGTGACTTCACGCAGATCGGCTTCCAGAGAGGTATTAATACTGTGCAGGCTACGCAGTTCGTTATTAAGTAACTCGCATTCACTGCGCCAGTGCGCTTCTTGCGCTAATTGCTGCCGGGCCGCGCTAAGTTCGATATCCAGCTCACGCCGTTCTTCGATAAGATCGGCGCGGATTTGATCGGCGTGCGCTTTCGTCGCCAGCCAGCCAATCACCGCCCCAGCCGCCAGCGCCACGACGGCGCTTATCATAAGAGTAATATCCACAACACCTCTCCTGGAACCACACTGTCCTGCACAAAATAGAATTGTGCTGTATAAACGTCCAGTTTAAAAGGGATTTCCTGCGAGGCGCCACGCAAAAAGAAAAGGCCGAACGCGTCGGCCTTTGCAAAAGAGAGGAGAATTACAGCAGACGACGGGCCGCTTCCACGACGATTTTCACCGCGTGGCTTTCAGTTTGTTTCATCGTTTCCGCATTCGGAATCTCTTGTTGGGTACGGTTGACGATAACGCCCGCCACCATACCTGCGCGTAAACCCTGGCTTGCGCACATGGTTAACAGCGTAGCGGATTCCATTTCGTAGTTCATCACGCCCATCGCCTGCCACTCTTCCATAGAGCCTTTGAAGCGACGAACAACGCGGCCAGAATAGGTGTCGTAACGTTCCTGACCCGGATAGAAAGTGTCGGAAGAGGCGGTTACGCCAACGTGAGTCGTGGCGCCAATCGATTTCGCGGCTTCAACCAGCGCAGTGGTGCAGGCAAAGTCGGCAACCGCCGGGAATTCCATCGGCGCAAAATGCAGGCTCGCCCCATCCAGACGTACGGATGCGGTCGTTACCAGAACGTCGCCGACGTTAATGTGCGGCTGAATAGCCCCCGTGGTGCCGATACGCAAGAAGGTACGAATACCCAGTTGCGCCAGTTCTTCCACGGCAATAGAGGTAGACGGGCCACCGATACCGGTAGAGCAAACGATAACTGCTTTGCCATCCAGCTCAGCGCGCCAGGAGGTGAATTCGCGGTGAGATGCCAGCTTAACCGGCTTATCCATCAGCGCGGCGATCTTTTCCACACGCTCAGGATCGCCAGGGACGATGGCGAGCTGGGCCCCTTGTAAATCGTTTTTGGTGAGGCCGAGATGAAAAACATCAGACTTGGACATATAAAACTCCTCTGTGAATCGGGTTTGTCAGAAGAAGCAAAGAGACACTTTACCTAAGGCATAAAGATATTTTCGTGACAGCCATCACTATGACGTAAAACAATTGCACTCGCTTACCATTAAAAAGTGATGTTCATCACAATAAATAATCAATATCGCCAGGCATTGCACAAAAGATAGCCGCTTTAAGGCAATGTGGTTTGTTACACACTGTCTATAGTTAAGATTGCGCTATTTTTTAAGGGTACGGAGAATACCATGACAACGACACATCCATCCGGCTTTGCACCTGCAGCCTCCCCACTTGCCCCTACGATGATTCATACGCCTGATGGGGCCATTAGCGCGGGGATAACGTCGATTCCCTCTCAGGGCGACGATATGCCCGCCTATTACGCCAGACCAAAAGCGAGCGACGGCGCGCTGCCGGTGGTCATTGTGGTACAGGAAATTTTTGGCGTACATGAACACATTCGCGATATTTGCCGACGACTGGCGCTGGAAGGCTATCTCGCTATCGCGCCGGAGCTCTATTTCCGCGAAGGCGACCCCAATGATTTCGCCGATATACCCACATTATTGAGCGGGCTGGTGGCTAAAGTACCCGATTCGCAAGTCCTTGCCGACCTGGATCACGTCGCCAGTTGGGCTTCGCGCAACGGCGGGGATGCGCATCGGCTGATGATCACCGGTTTTTGTTGGGGAGGCCGGATTACCTGGCTGTACGCCGCGCACAACCCACAGTTAAAAGCGGCGGTAGCATGGTACGGCAAGCTGGTGGGCGACACGTCACTCAATTCGCCGAAGCATCCCGTTGATATCGCCACCGATCTTAACGCGCCGGTACTGGGTTTATACGGCGGGCAGGATACCAGTATTCCACAGGAGAGCGTGGAAACCATGCGTCAGGCGCTACGCGCCGCTAATGCGAAGGCGGAAATCGTGGTCTATCCCGATGCAGGGCACGCGTTTAATGCCGATTATCGTCCGGGCTACCACGAAGCCTCAGCGAAAGACGGCTGGCAAAGAATGCTGGAATGGTTCGCGCAGTACGGTGGGAAAAAAGGCTAACCACAGCGCATTACGATGTTTGTTGGGCCTACGAGACCGGAGTCGGTGTAGGCTCAACAAAGCGTCATCGCCACGTTAGCTATGCTTTACCACAGCATTTTTTATATTTTTTGCCGCTGCCGCAGGGACAGGGATGGTTACGACTGACGGCTCCTGTGTCTTTACGCGCGTCCTGCGCCAGCCAGCGCATGATCGATGCCATCGGATAGCCTTGCGCCAGCAGCTCCCGCCAGACATTCATATACGGCGTAACGTGCTGGAAAAAATGCTTATAGCCCGCACACAAGTAATTATGCGCAGGATGACCAGACGGCGAGACGGCAAAGCGATGCTTAGGACAGCCGCCATGACATACAAAGCGGTAGTCACAGCGACGACAATCGGCGGTCAGGGTCTCCCGCTTGGCCTCGCCAAAGGCAATAGCCCGCTCGCTATTATTTAAGGCTTTGATGCTGTGCTGGTGGATATTTCCCAGCAGATGCTCCGGGTAGACAAAGTGGTCGCAGTTGTAGAGATCGCCGTTCGACTCCAACGCGAAGGCATGTCCACAAGTCTCGGAATGTACACACAGTACCGGCTGCTGCGCCGTCCAGGCGGCTAACGCCACGTCAAACATCTGCACATAGACGCGGTCTACGTCGCGACGAACCCAGATATCAAAGATCTGGTTGAGAAATTCGCCATATTGCCACGACGGTACCGTCCATGGCGCCAGCGTCGCCGCGCTTTCGCCGGGCATCACCAGATTAAGTACCGATGAGTTATCGGTGCTCATTCGCTCTACCAGCGGGATAAACTGAATAAAACGCGATCCCGCCGCCAGAAGAAATTCGTAGACGTCTGCTGCATGACCGACGTTATGTTTTCCCACGACGGTTAAGGTATTAAAGTCGACATGGTGCGCTTTAAGCCGCGCCATGGCTGCGACGACCTGTTCATGAGTTCCTTTTCCAGCGCGATTAAACCGATAGTGGTTGTGTAACGACGCCGGGCCGTCGATAGAGAGACCGATGAGAAAATGCTGTTCAGCGAAAAAGCGCGCCCACTCGTCATTCACCAGGATGCCGTTCGTCTGCAACGCATGAGTGATTTTTCGCCCATCGCCGTACTTTTCACATAATGCGACAACCCGACGGAAAAACGGTAGCCCCATCATGGTCGGTTCGCCGCCCTGCCAGGCAAAGTCAATGCGGTCGCCACTCTGCGCGGCAATATGCTGGCGTATAAATTGTTCCAGCGTCTCGTCCGACATCCGCCAGTTTTTATTGCGTTCCGGGTACAGCGCCTCTTTTTCAAGATAGAAGCAATATGTGCAATCAATATTGCAGATCGCGCCGCCGGGTTTGGCCATTACGTGACAACCTGCTACCGCCATGTCAGACATCTCCGTTAAAAAATAAGGTTCACCAGCGCCATGAGACAATGCGACGTTTATCGTCGCCAGGGAACATAACAGAATGGAAAACCTCGTTTTGTGCTATGAGAGCGCTGGGCGATCATGACAGGAAAAACGATCTGCGAGGCAATAAAAGCCGCCGCTCTGCTTCCGGGGACGCTATCCGCCTGGTTGTCATTCATACGGAGAACCTTTTTATTATCAAGATCGCCAAATAGCCAGATCCTGAAAAAGACAGCGCGGAAAATAAGAAAAAGGGAAATGAGAAAAAAGAGGAGATAGAGGCGCTGTTAATCAGGTCAGGCACGGGCGCTACCCGTCAAAGGGTAGCGCCGCATTGCTGCCGGATAAACGCAGCGGCCAGGATGGGTTATTTCGCCTGACGCAGATTGTGCGCCGCTTTGACCATGTTCGCTAACGCCGCGCGGGTTTCCGGCCAACCGCGAGTTTTCAGACCGCAGTCCGGATTCACCCACAGGCGTTGTGCCGGAATACGTTGTGCCGCCTTCTTCAGCAGGGCTTCAATCCACTCGACGCTCGGCACGTTCGGCGAGTGAATATCGTACACGCCCGGCCCGATTTCGTTCGGGTAGTCGAACGCTTCGAACGACTCCAGCAACTCCATATCCGAGCGGGAGGTCTCAATGGTGATCACATCCGCGTCCAGCGCGGCGATCGAATCCATAATGTCGTTGAACTCGCAGTAACACATGTGGGTGTGGATCTGGGTTTCATCCTTCGCCACCGCCGCGTTGATGCGGAAGGCTTCCACACCCCATTCCAGATAGGCGTCCCAGTCGCTGCGACGCAGCGGTAAACCTTCACGCAGCGCCGGTTCGTCAATCTGAATAATCCCGATCCCCGCCGCCTCCAGATCCGCGACTTCATCACGCAGCGCCAGCGCAATCTGTTTCGCAATCGTTTCGCGGGTCACGTCTTCGCGGGGGAATGACCAGCAAAGAATAGTCACCGGGCCGGTCAACATCCCTTTTACCGGCTTGTCGGTCAGCGACTGGGCATATTTCGCCCACTCCACGGTAATCGGTGCCGGACGGCTGATATCGCCAATCACTACCGGCGGTTTCACACAGCGGGAGCCATAGCTTTGCACCCAACCATTCTGGGTAAAGACGAAGCCGTCCAGATGCTCGCCGAAGTATTCCACCATGTCGTTTCGCTCGGCTTCGCCGTGTACCAGCACATCCAGCCCTAAACGCTCCTGCTCGATGATAGCCTGTTTGATATGTTCGGCGATGCCGGTGCGGTAGTGGTTCGCGTCGAGGTTGCCCTTTTTGAAGTCCAGACGCAGACCGCGAATCTCCGTGGTTTGCGGAAACGAACCGATAGTCGTCGTCGGCCAGGCGGGAAGTTTAAAGCGGGCGCGTTGCGCTTCAGCGCGCACCTCATACGGATTCTCACGCTGGCTGTCCTGCGCGGTGATCGCCGCCAGGCGTTTTTCTACCGCGGCATTATGTACGCGGCGGGAGTGACGACGAGCCTGAATCGGTGCGCTCCATTCCTCAAGCGCCGCCGTTTCGCCGCTGTTCAGCGCATCGCGCAGCAACGCCAGTTCACCGCATTTTTGCAGCGCAAAGGCAAACCAGCTTTTAACTTCCGTATCCAGACGCGTTTCGACGCTGAGATCGATCGGGCTGTGCAGCAAAGAGCAGGAGGATGCTACCCACAGCGCGCGTTTGCCCACAATGGCGTTAATCTGCGCGTATTTTTCGGTCAAATCGGCGCGCCAGACATTACGCCCGTTAATCAAGCCTGCGGAGAGCAGCCAGTCGACCGGCAGACGTTGATGCAGTTCCGCTACATCATCTTTGCCATGAATGAGGTCAACATGTAGCCCCTGTACCGGTAGCGCGATAATAGTGTCCAGGTTTGGCGTCACGCCTTCAAAATAGGTCGTCAGCAACAGCTTCACCTGGCCGGCGAGCGCGTCGTAAGCCGGTTTGAAGGCATCCAGCCACGCCTGCGGCAGTTCCAGCACCAGCGCTGGCTCATCAATTTGGACCCACTCAATACCACGTTTTGCCAGTTCAGCCAGTACGTGCTGATACACCGGCAAAATGTCTTTCAGCAACGTCAGGCGGTCAAACGGCTCGCCTTTCACTTTACCCAGCCACAGATACGTGACAGGCCCCAGCAGTACGGGTTTGATCTTATGCCCCAGCGCCAGCGCTTCGTCCACTTCCTCCAGCAACTGTGTCCAGGTGAGTCTGAACTGCTGGCCTTTGCTGAACTCCGGTACTATGTAGTGATAGTTAGTATTAAACCATTTGGTCATTTCCGCTGCCGCCGCCGGTTCGCCGGTTGGCGCGCGACCGCGGCCAATGCGGAACAGAGTGTCGATGTCCACGGAACCGTCGTTGTTCTGATGACGAGCCGGCACATTGCCTAACAGCAGGCTGGTGGTCAGAACATGGTCGTACCAGGCAAAGTCGCCTACCGGTAACAGGTCAATACCCGCTTGTTTCTGCTGCTCCCAGTGACGCGCGCGCAGTTCGCGCCCCACCGCCAGTAACGCTTCACGCGTTGTGTTCCCCGCCCAGTAGCTCTCTTGCGCTTTTTTCAACTCGCGACGCAGGCCAACGCGAGGAAAACCGAGGGTATGAGTCAATATTGTCATTTTACTTCCTCTCTTATTTTATTGAATCTGAAAGTAAAACTCTAAATAGTTCGGCTTGCAGGAAGGCGGCGACACAGCGCATCCCCAGGAGCTTACTGAAGTAAGTGACTGGGGTAAGCAAGGAAGCCAACGCATCTGCAAGTCGAAATATGACGAGTTTTAGACGTCTGGATGTTTACACATCCATAATGTAAAGGTACTGTATATTCCTCAAGCGCAATTTGTTCATGGCGAAGTGAAGGACTTTCATGATCGAAATTAAACATCTGAAAACACTCCAGGCATTGCGGAATAGTGGATCGCTGGCTGCCGCGGCGGCGGTGCTGCACCAGACCCAATCCGCTCTGTCTCATCAGTTCAGCGATCTGGAACAACGCCTTGGCTTCCGCCTGTTCGTGCGTAAAAGCCAGCCGCTGCGCTTTACGCCGCAGGGGGAAGTTCTGCTGCAACTGGCAAACCAAGTGCTGCCGCAAATCAGCCGTGCGCTGCAGGCGTGCAACGAACCGCAGCAAACTCGTCTGCGCATCGCTATTGAATGTCATAGCTGTATTCAGTGGCTGACCCCGGCGCTGGAAAACTTCCGTGCAAGCTGGCCGCAGGTAGAAATGGATTTCACCTCCGGCGTCACTTTTGATCCGCAACCGGCCTTGCAACAAGGCGAGCTGGATTTGGTGATGACGTCGGATATTTTGCCGCGTAGCGGACTGCATTATTCGCCGATGTTTGATTTTGAAGTCCGACTGGTGCTGGCGCCCGACCATCCGCTGGCCAGCAAAACGCAGATTACGCCGGAAGATTTAGCCAGCGAAACGCTGTTGATTTACCCGGTGCAGCGCAGCCGACTGGATGTCTGGCGACATTTCCTGCAACCGGCGGGTATCAGTCCGCTGCTGAAAAGCGTGGATAATACGCTACTGCTGATTCAGATGGTGGCGGCCAGAATGGGTATTGCCGCCCTGCCGCACTGGGTGGTGGAAAGCGTTGAGCGCCAGGGTCTGGTGGTGACCAAAACCCTTGGCGATGGTCTGTGGAGCCGCCTGTATGCCGCCGTGCGCGACGGCGACCAGCGTCAGGCGGTGACCGAGGCGTTTATTCGCTCGACGCGGGATCACGCCTGCGATCATCTGCCGTTTGTGCGGAGCGCGGAGCGACCCATTTTCGATGCACCCACAGCGAAGCCAGGATCACAGCCGCGCCTGTAATAAAGCTTGGCCAGTGGGGCTGCTGATGCCAGATGGCAAGATTAACCAGCAGTCCTGCGGGAACATGCATGTTATTCATGATACCCAGCGTCCCGGCGTCTACCTGGGTAGCGCCATAGTTCCACATAAAGTAGCCAATGCCTGACGCCACCACGCCGAGAAACACCAGAATGCTCCATTGCAGCGTGGTTTCCGGCAGCTTTTGCGCGTTCCCCAACAGCGACCACGCCACCGCCGCCACCAAAAACGCCCCCAGATAGAACCACGCAAAGGCGTTGTGCTGCGGCATGGGACGGGTCTCCATCAGACGTTTATACCCCACCATTCCGATAGCGAAACTGATATTAGAAAGCTGCACCAGGAGCAAACCGACCCAAAAATGGTCGGTCACGCGATCGTAGCGAATAATCCCGGCGCCAATCACCGCCAGCAACGCGCTAAATGCATAGCCCCAGCGCAAACGACGCTGACTCATCACATCGTAAATCAGCGTGATATAGAGCGGCGTCAGAACGGTAAACAACAGCAGTTCGGATACGGTCAGGTAGAGGTAAGCATGGAAGCTCAACATATACATGATGCCAAGCTGCATCGCCCCCACCAGCATATACAGGCTGATGGTTTTTAGGTTGTGCCCGCGAGTACGCAAAAACGGCAGAAAAACGAGCGCCGCCAGCCCAACGCGTATCAGCACCGCGAAATAGCTATCGACATGCCCGGCAAGATACTCGCCAAATAAACTAAAGGAGAAAGCCCACAGGATAGTGGTAATGATGAGTAGCGCCACAATGGATGTCTCTTAAAACAGGGAACACCCATTGTAGCGGAGAGTGAAGTTGACAACTGGTCAACTAACAAACAATCACATCAGCGTAAGAAAAGATCGCGCAGGTAATGCGGCACGGCGTTATCCGCGTTGATGCCGATCACCTCAAGTTCGGGATACAGGTCTTTCAGACGCTGGTGCGCATTGCCCATGATGCAGCCTTTGCCCGCCATCGTGAGCATTTCAGCGTCGTTCATTCCGTCGCCAAAGGCGATACACTCTTTCAGACTGTACCCCATCGCCTGAGCGACCGCTTCCAGCGCATGACCTTTCGACACTCCGCCCGCCATCACTTCCAGACAGGTTAGCGTAGAGAAGCTCACGTTTACCCGATCGCCCCAGCGCGCGTTAATCGCCTGCTCCAGCGGCAACAACTTTTCATGAGTGTCGCTGGTGAAAAACACTTTGCTGACGCCCTCCGGCTCCAGCAGCGCAGGCTCAAACAGCGAGTAGTTAAATACCGCCTCTTTGAAAAAACGCATTTCATCGGGGCGATGACGATTCATAAACCATTCGTCGTCGCGATAAACGTTAGTCACGATGTCCGGGTTCGCATTCACCACCCCGAACAGGTCGCTGGCAATGTCGCTGTCCAGATTATGCGTAAAAACCAAATTCCCGTCGGTATCGTGCACTCGCGCGCCGTTGGAGGTGATCATGTAAGACTTGATTTCAAGATTATCGCGGATTTGCCCTACATCGACATGATGACGACCAGTGGCAAAGACAAAATGGATGCCGCGTGCGGTCAACAGCTTCAGAGTCTCTTTGGCATAAGGGGACAACGTATGGTCGGGGGAGAGCAGCGTGCCATCTAAATCAGACGCAACAACCTGATACATAATAAAATTTAACCTCTAAGCAAAGCGATTTCCGCTGGATAAATTAGGCTTGTTGAAAAATTCAACAATGGCGTTAAGCGCGACTGAGCGCATGGCGTCCTTTTCAAAAAGGATCTCATGGTACGCGCCTTTGATAACCAGCGGTTTTCCCCCTTCACAAGGGTATCCCGCCGCGGCGCGAATTTCACAAAAACGATCGTGGGTGCGGTTATCCACTACCCGCTCTTCTTCCGCCTGAATCAGTAGCGTAGGCGTCGTGTCATCGCTCGCCCCAGCCAGTACCTGCTCACCCGCCAGAATGCCTTCGCGTACCCAATGCCAGGTGGGGCCGCCAACGCGCAGCTGCGGCTCGTCGGCATAAAATCGTAAGTTGCGCTGATAACGCTGGCGGCTGTGGGTCAGCGCATTCATCCCAAACGGCAACGCCCGCCACTGACCGGTACCAATAGCGTAATCTTCACGGATACGCTGGTGCCCTTCGGCCCAGTCGAGAATATGGCGCACCATAAAGGAAGGCAAGCGTATCACAATACCAAACATCGGCGCGGTGAGCGCAATAGCGTCGCACCGCACACGATGGCGTTGCAGGAACAGGGTGGCTATCGCGCCCCCCATTGAGTGCGCCAGGATATAACGCTTACGCCACGGCCCCGGCTCAATTTCCTGCTGCCAGAACGCCGCTAAGTCCTCAACATAATCGTTAAAATGATCGACATGACCCCGATGCGGGTCCGATAACATCCGCCCGGAGCGCCCTTGACCACGGTGGTCGATGATGAAGATATCAAAACCGAGATGAAAAAGGTCATACGCCAGTTCAGCGTATTTTACATAACTCTCAATGCGGCCAGGACAAATGACGATCGTCCGATCGTTGGAATCATTTCGAAAACGGACAAAGCGCACCGGAATGTTACCCACGCCGATAAACTCCGCCTCTTCCCGCTGACGCCAGAAATCGGTCAGCGGCCCCATAGCAAAAGCGGCAAACGCATTTTCTCTTGTTTCCCAGTCATTTTGCTGCTGAAACATCGGGTTTTCGGCCTCGTTTACCAGGTAAAATCGTTTTTTGCGTCGTGCCTGACACAACACAGCGGCAGTAGCGTATTGTGGCACAAAAACAGACAACCAGGGAGTTTCGCATGACCTTTGAATGGTGGTTCGCCTATCTACTGACCTCAACTCTGCTGAGTCTTTCTCCGGGTTCAGGCGCCATCAATACCATGACGACGTCTATCAACCATGGATATCGTGGCGCAGTGGCTTCTATCGCCGGACTCCAGACCGGGCTGGGGATACATATCGTACTGGTGGGCGTCGGACTGGGTACGCTCTTTTCGCGCTCGCTCCTCGCTTTTGAAATTCTGAAATGGGCTGGCGCGGCTTATCTTATCTGGCTGGGTATCCAGCAATGGCGCGCCGCAGGCGCTATCGATCTGCATACCCTCGCCCAGACGCAATCGCGGGGTCGGCTGTTCAAACGGGCGATATTTGTCAATCTAACCAATCCCAAAAGTATTGTCTTTCTTGCCGCCCTGTTTCCGCAATTCATCATGCCGCAGCAACCGCAACTGGCGCAGTACCTCATTCTCGGCGTCACCACGATTGTGGTGGATATGGTTGTGATGACCGGTTACGCCACACTGGCGCAGCGCATTGCCGCCTGGATTAAAGGACCAAAGCAGATGAAGGCGCTGAATAAAGCGTTTGGTTCGTTGTTTATGCTGGTAGGCGCGCTCCTGGCGTCGGCAAGACACGCGTGATAGTCGTGCCGGATGATGTTTATCCGGCCCGGAGGTAAATTAGCGCGAAATAATCAGGTGAATACCAAAGCCCGCAAACAGAGCGCCGGCAAAGCCATCAATCCATTTCGCCAGACGCTGATAGCCACGGCGCATTTTCGGCAGCGCGAACAGGCTGGCGACTACGGTAAACCAGGCCAGCGTTTCCAGGGTGATTAACGCGAAAATACCCCAGCGCGCCGCAGCGCCGACGTTATCGCCGACAAAAAGTGAAAAAACGGAACCAAAATAGATAATCGCTTTAGGATTCGACAGATTGGTCAGCAGCCCTTTGAGAAAGCTGCGCCCGCTCTGCGCCAGTTCAATGTGCGGAGAAGACGCCGCCGCATCCTGTTTTTTCAGCGCGCCGCGCAGCATCTGATAGCCCATCCAGCACAGGTACAGGCCGCCGCCTACCATAATGATCGTATGCAGCCAGGCCATTTTTTCGATGATGAGATGCAGGCCAAGCAGCGCCACGCCCGCCCATACCATCACGCCGCAGGTGATGCCCAGTACGCCCATCATCGCTTCTTTACGCGAACGGCTGACAGCAGTTTGAGACACGAAGAAAAAGTCGGGGCCGGGGCTCATTAGCGCAACGATGTGCACCATTGCCACGGTGAAAAATAGCATCATCATAAAAATGGCTCGCGGGGAAATAGTTCAGTGAGTCACCATCCTGGCACTTTTTTGCCGGGCTGACTACTCTTCGTCATCACCATCGACATGCGCGCGGATGAGCGCCATAAATTCTTTCCCGAAGCGCTCCAGTTTGCGCATCCCAACCCCGTTAACGCTTAACATCTCGCTGGCGGAAACCGGCATCTGTTCCGCCATTTCTATCAACGTGGCGTCGTTAAAGACCACATACGGCGGGATATTCTCTTCATCAGCGATAGCTTTACGCAGCTTGCGCAACTTAGCGAACAATTTGCGATCGTAATTACCGCCGAACGATTTCTGCATCACGCGGGGTTTGAGGGCGACGATGCGCGGCACCGCAAGCTTTAGCGGAACGTCTCCACGGAGTACCGGACGCGCGGCATCCGTCAACTGTAATGCGGAGTGCTGCGCAATATTTTGCATTACCAGCCCCAGATGAATGAGCTGGCGAATCACGCTCACCCAGTGCTCATGGCTCTTTTCGCGTCCCATGCCATAAACCTTGAGTTTGTCATGACCGAAATCGCGGATGCGTTGGTTATTCGCGCCGCGGATCACCTCGACAACGTAGCCCATGCCAAAACGCTGGTTAACCCGACCAATGGTAGAAAGCGCAATCTGGGCATCGTTTAAGCCATCATATTGTTTGGGCGGATCGAGACAGATATCGCAGTTGCCGCACGGTTCTTGTCGGCCTTCGCCAAAGTAATTAAGCAATACCAGGCGGCGGCAGGTTTGCGCTTCAGCAAAAGCGCCCATCGCATTCAGTTTATGCCGTTCAATATCCTGAAGCTGTCCGGCTGGTTTCTCTTCCAGACAACGACGTAGCCAGGCCATATCAGCCGGATCGTAAAATAGCATGGCTTCCGCAGGCAGTCCGTCGCGCCCGGCGCGGCCCGTTTCCTGATAGTAGGATTCAATATTGCGCGGGATATCGAAATGCACGACGAAACGTACGTTAGGTTTGTTTATGCCCATTCCAAAAGCGACGGTCGCCACCACGATTTGCAGATCGTCGCGCTGAAATTTTTCCTGCACATCGACGCGAATAGCGTTTTCCAGCCCCGCATGATAGGCCGCCGCGCTAATGCCGCGACTTTGCAAGCGCGCAGCGGTATCTTCCACTTTCGCCCGGCTGTTACAGTAGATGATACCCGATTTGCCGCGTTGCTCCTGAACATAGCGCATTAACTGGTCGAGCGGCTTAAACTTCTCCATCAGCATGTAGCGGATATTCGGTCGGTCAAAGCTACTAATCTGGATTAACGGATCGTTAAGCCCAAGCAGACGAATAATATCCTGGCGCGTGGTGTCGTCGGCGGTGGCGGTCAATGCCATAAACGGCAAAGCGGGAAAACGCTGGCGAAGCTGACCGAGCGCCGCATATTCCGGACGGAAATCATGTCCCCATTGCGAGATACAGTGCGCTTCATCCACCGCCAGCAATACCGGATTCCAGTGCGCCAGATGATCAAGAAAGTTGTCCAGCATCAGGCGTTCCGGCGCAATATACAGCAGACGAATCTGTCCGGTACGGCACCCCGCCATCACCTCAAGCTGCTGCTCGCGGCTTTGAGTGGAGTTCAGGCACGCCGCCGCCACACCGTTCGCCAGTAGCTGATCGACCTGGTCTTTCATCAACGAGATTAATGGCGAAACGACGACAGTCAACCCGTCCAGCAACAACGCGGGGATTTGATAGCACAGAGATTTGCCGCCGCCGGTGGGCATGACGACCAGACAGTCGCGACCGGAGAGCGCAGTATCAATAATCGCTTCCTGACCCGGGCGAAACTGTTGGTAGCCAAAGGTTTCCTGCAAAACCTGTTTGGCCCCTGATTCCAGATTCAACACTTCCGCCTGCGCCACATTAACCCCGTTCACCATAAATCAAAACAGGCGCTATTTTCAGCGCCTGCGAGAGAAACTGCAATGTTTAAAACACAATCCAATCAGAAGATATCGTTAAGCATCACGCCGACGCCGACACGTGTCTGATTAAAATTATAGTCGATCAGCGATTCGCCATAGCCGCTGTACACCTGGGTATAAAGCCGGACATGTTTAGTGACCGGATAGCTTAATCCAACTTCCGCGCCGCCGTAGCCTGTATTCCAGTTGTACTGGCCTTTGGCGCTTAATACCGCCTCGCCCAGGTGATAACCGATTTTAAGCTGGTAATAACCCATATATTTGGTGATGTCCGGATTATCATCGGTACTGCCAATCACGTACCACGGTTTGACCTCTACCAGCCAGTTACCGTTTTCGGCCATCAGACGGGTATACAGACGGTTCCAGCTACGCGAGGTGGGGTCCGAACGTCCGTTAGAGTCATGGTTGTAGCCCATCTCTACGTCGCGCAGCGTCCAGCCGGCAAAGCGATAATCGGTAGCAAAACCAAGAAAAAGCTGCGGTTCGTAGTTGGTTTCGCGAAACGGCGAAGACTCTTTACTGTTGGAAAGCTGCCACCAGGATTTCTGCGTATAGGAAGCGCCCAGTACCGAGTTCGGCCCCAGTATTCCGCGCCACAGCGGAAACGCCAGGCTCAACTGAAATTTCACTTCATCTTTACGTGCGTTTTCAGACCAGTTGTAGGTACTTATGGCCTCTTTGTTCAGATCGCTGGTGTTCGTGTAGATCAAGTAGTTCGTGTCATAAGGGTAAAGCGTAAAAGGGTTATCATGCTCCTGTAGCATGTTAGCGATGATACTTCCCCGTACTGCAGGCGCATCATGAACCTCTTTTATCGTAGCTTCTTGTGCATATGCCGCTAATGGCAGTAGCGTGGCTGGCAACAACCCTCTCAAAATCGCCCGCATTCTTGACGTTCTCCTGACGAAGTATTTTCAGCTTGAATCATTCTCTGCCAACCATTTTTACATATTTACACACATAGCCGTTAGTTATCCCTTCTTAAAGTAGAAAACAACAATTAAGAAGCATAATATCAACATTTCATTAACTAATGAGGTGTCAGGAATCTATGTCCGCTGTACTTACCGCTGAACAAGCTCTGAAATTAGTGGGTGAAATGTTTGTCTACCACATGCCGTTTAATCGGGCGTTAGGGCTGGAGCTGGAACGCTATGAAAAAGCGTTCGCCCAACTGGCCTTCAACAACCAGCCGATGATGGTCGGCAACTGGGCGCAAAGCATTTTACACGGCGGCGTGATCGCCTCTGCGCTGGATGTCGCCGCCGGACTGGTATGCGTCGGCAGCACGCTAACTCGCCACGAAACCATCAGCGAAGATGAACTACGCCAGCGCCTGTCGCGGATGGGAACGATTGACCTGCGCGTCGATTACCTGCGTCCGGGCAGAGGCAACCGCTTTACGGCCACCAGTAGCCTGCTGCGCGCAGGGAATAAAGTGGCCGTCGCCCGCGTGGAATTACACAATGAAGATCAGCTGTACATCGCCAGCGCCACCGCTACTTATATGGTGGGATAAAAGCAGGTAAACTGTTGTTACACTTCAGATACGAGTTTTCCGGATGGACGCAAAACAAACACGGCAGGGCGTATTACTCGCTCTTGCCGCCTATTTTATTTGGGGGATCGCCCCCGCGTATTTCAAGCTGATCTATTACGTTCCCGCAGATGAGATCCTGACGCACCGCGTGATTTGGTCATTTTTCTTTATGGTGGCGCTGCTTAGCGTCAGCCGGCAGTGGCGACAGGTTAAGCGCTTACTGAAAACGCCAAAGAAGATTTTCCTGCTGGCCCTGTCCGCCGTACTGGTCGGCGGTAACTGGCTATTGTTCATTTGGGCGGTAAATAATCACCATATGCTGGAGGCCAGCCTGGGTTATTTCATTAATCCGCTGGTTAACATCTTGCTGGGGATGATTTTTCTTGGCGAACGCTTCCGTCGAATGCAGTGGCTGGCGGTGATTCTGGCGGTGTGCGGCGTGCTGGTGCAACTCTGGACCTTTGGCTCGCTGCCGATTATCGCGCTGGGGCTGGCGTTTAGTTTTGCGTTTTACGGCCTGGTGCGTAAGAAGATCGCCGTTGAAGCGCAGACGGGTATGCTGGTTGAAACGCTATGGCTGTTGCCGGTCGCCGCGATTTATCTGTTTGGCATCGCCGATAGCCCTACCAGCCATATGGGGCAAAACGCACTATCGTTGAACTTGCTGTTAATGGCGGCGGGTGTGGTCACTACGATTCCGCTGCTGTGCTTCACCGGAGCGGCTACGCGTCTGCGTCTTTCTACACTGGGCTTTTTCCAGTATATCGGCCCAACGCTGATGTTTTTACTGGCGGTGACGTTTTATGGCGAAGTGCCGGGCGCGGATAAGATGGTGACATTTGCGTTTATCTGGGTCGCGCTGGCGATTTTCGTGATGGATGCGATTTATACGCAGCGTAAAAAATAACGCGACTATTATTCTAAATATAATCTGAAAAAATATGCCTCCCCTTGTAAGGGGGGTAGCATATTGTCATGCTAACGACGTAACCCAACATATGGATGTGAAATTAATGTTAAGTGTTTTTATTCCTTCATCTGAGAGATGTGTTTCCAGATGTCGTTATTTATTATCATTCGCGCTAATAAATATAATATTTTCCATTTTGGTTGGGGTTTTATTATATTTAAGCTTTGTGATACTGGCAATTTTATTCACAATTTTACTACATTATCTCGTCATTAATTTAAACTGTCAGCGATTCAGAGACAGTGGCTTTGAATATATAAAATTCTATGTATGGGGTACGCTTGTAATCTATATTGCCTCCTTCGTGATAATGGTTGCTGAAGATTTCGCTTGCGATGGCTTTGGTATGCCTCTTTTTCTAATCTGGTATTTTGCAACCTTTTCTCTGCTACTTCTGGCCCCCCCGGATTCGAATTCACTCAACAAGTAATTTAATGGAGTTTACATGGACAAGGATTATATTAATGATGGTTCGCTATCTGAAAAATGGAAATACCGTTTTTCATTTTACGATCAACATGGTTTCCCTGGATTTTGGAAAGTAAGCCCAGAATATAAACAGGCATTTAAAGCATTAAAGCCCCGACAACGGTTGACTATTCAAATAAACTTTATTGCCTTTTTCTTCTCATGGATTTATTTGTTTGTACTGGGTCTGTGGAAAAAAGCAATTATAGTTATTTTATTAGGGATCGTTGCAATATTTATTGGAGCATTAATCGGCGTTAACATACTTGGACTTGTTGTCGCAGCTTATGTCGGCGTCAATACAAATAAGTGGTTCTATGAAAAAGAGGTTAAAGGTATCAATACCTGGAGCCTGTAACTTTTCAGGGTGGTTCAGCCGCAGCTGAATCACCCTGGCCTTAATGTCTTACAGCCAGTTCTTGCGCTTAAAGTACAAATACGGCGCAAGCCCCGCCAGAATCATAAAGATAATCGCGCCTGGATAACCAAAGCTCCACTTCAGTTCCGGCATAAACTCGAAGTTCATCCCATAGCTGGAAGCGACCAGCGTCGGCGGCAGGAACACCACGGAAACCACCGAGAAGATTTTGATAATACGGTTCTGCTCGATGTTGATGAAACCCATCGCCGCCTGCATCAGGAAGTTCACCTTCTGGAACAGCGATTCATTGTGCGGCAGCAGAGATTCGATATCGCGCAGGATCTCACGCGCCTGCTCCAGCTGTCCGCCCGGTAAGCGCGCCTTGCGCACCAGGAAGTTCAGCGCGCGTTGGGTATCCATCAGACACAGGCGTACCTTCCAGCCGATATCTTCCAGTTCCGCCAGCGTGGAGAGCGCTTCGTCGTATTCATCGCCCTGATGCCCTTCCATAATGACGCGGCTCAGTTTTTCCAGATCGCTGTAGATGTTTTCGATTTCATCCGCCAACTGTTCAATTTTAGTTTCGAACAGATCGAGCAGTAATTCATAAGCATTACCGTCGACCATCGCCTGGCTGCGGGCGCGCATACGATACAAACGGAAGGCGGGCAGTTCGCGTTCACGCAGCGTAAACAGACGGCCATCGCGAATAGTGAATGCCACCGTAGAGTTACCGGCATGATCTTCCGCATCTTCGAAGAAGAAGAAGGAGTGGATATGCAGTCCGTCTTCGTCTTCAAAGAAGCGCGCGGATGCTTCGATATCTTCCAGTTCAGGACGCGTCGCCAGACTCTGGCCCAGCTCAGATTGTACGCGCAATCGCTCGTCGTCGTCCGGTTCGACCAAATCGACCCATACGGCATCAATCAGGCTTTGTGACTCCTCGACTTCCAGCCGGGTCAGTCGGTTTTTTTCCAGTTGAAATGCGCTCAGCATGACCGGGACTCCCAATGCGTAAAAATATCGGACAGTTCAGATGGGCACACAGAAACAAATTGGGTTTCAGACCATTAAACAGCCTGACTCAACGCGACGGGAAAAAATGAAAGGTCGCTGACAACCGCTAAGGCTATCAGCAAAAAGGGATAGCCTTAGGAGTTGATCCTGGATGACAGGATAATGAGCCAGTATCTACTGGGTGTGTCCAAGGCGAATGTCCTCTTAGCGTAATCGTGGGCGCATGTTACGCCAGCAAAAATTTGCCGTCAACACGCAACGAAACGCGAAAAAGCAATAATTTCCCCTTATGCAGAAAGGTTAGCAGAGTGAGAGTATTTATCTATGATTTCAGAATATTAACATCAATATATCGCCGGATGGCGGCTTCGCCTTATCCGGCCTACAAATCAAAATGTTAGCCAGCGCGTAGGCCGGATAAGACGCGCCATCCGGCACTATGAGAGTCGGTCAAACCGTTTCCAGCTTCGCATACGCGGCAACCAGCCATTTGATCCCTTGCCCCTGAAAAGCCACCTGCAACCGGCTATGCTCGCCGCTGCCCTCCAGGTTGACAATAGTTCCCTCGCCGAACTTCGCATGGCGCACGCGTTGGCCGAGTTTGTAGCCTGTGTCGTTTTCCGCCAGCGGCGTTCCCATTCGTTGATGGCTCACCGGACGACTGACGGTGGCGCGCAGACGGACCTCTTCCACGCACTCCTCCGGCAACTCGCCGATGAAACGCGACGGGCGATGATAAACCTCTTTACCATACAGACGGCGAGTTTCGGCATAGGTTAGCGTCAGTTTCTGCATGGCACGGGTAACGCCGACGTAGGCCAGACGACGCTCCTCTTCCAAACGCCCGCCCTCATCCAGCGACATCTGGCTGGGGAACATCCCCTCTTCCATCCCGACGATAAACACCTGCGGAAACTCCAGGCCTTTGGCCGAGTGCAGCGTCATCAGCTGTACCGCATCCTGCCAGGTATCCGCCTGCCCCTCGCCCGCTTCCAGCGCCGCGTGAGAGAGGAAGGCCTGCAACGGCATCAAATCTTCATCTTCGTCGTTGTAGCTGAACTGCCGCGTTGCCGTCACCAGTTCCTCTAAGTTTTCGATGCGCGTCTGGCCTTTCTCGCCTTTTTCTTGCTCATACATGGTGCGCAGGCCGGAATCTTTGATCACCCGGTCAGTCTGCACATGCAGCGGCATGTCGGCGGTTTCCTGCGCCAGGGCGTCGATCAGTTCCATAAAGCGTTGCAGCGCGCTGGCCGCACGCCCGGCCAGGGCTTTTTCCTGTAACAATTCACGGCACACCTGCCACAATGTTAGCTGGCGATCGCGCGAGGTCTGGCGCACCACGTCCAGCGTGCGGTCGCCGATACCGCGCGTTGGGGTATTCACCACGCGTTCAAAGGCGGCATCATCGTTGCGATTGGCAATCAAACGCAGATAAGAGAGCGCATCTTTGATCTCCTGGCGTTCGAAGAAGCGCATACCGCCGTAAATGCGGTACGGCATACTGGCCTGTAATAACGCTTCTTCCAGCACGCGCGACTGGGCGTTGCTGCGATAAAGAATGGCGCATTGCGCAAGCGCGCCGCCGTTGTCCTGCCAGGTTTTGATACGGTTAACCACAAAGCGCGCTTCATCCAGTTCGTTGAAAGCGCAGTACAGCGATATCGGTTCGCCGTCAACGCCGTCAGTCCACAGCTTTTTACCCAAACGCCCATTGTTATTCTCAATCAGAGCGTTCGCCGCGCTAAGGATGTTGCTGGTCGAGCGGTAATTCTGCTCCAGACGAATGGTCTGCGCGCCGGGGAAATCATTGAGGAAGCGCTGGATGTTCTCTACCTGGGCCCCGCGCCAGCCGTAGATCGACTGGTCATCGTCGCCGACAATCATCACCTTACCGGTATCGCCCGCCAGCAGACGAACCCAGGCGTACTGAATGTTGTTGGTATCCTGGAATTCGTCCACCAGGATGTTAGTAAACCGCTCGCGATAGTGTTGCAGGATGTGCGGCTTGTTCAGCCATAGTTCATGAGCGCGCAGCAGTAGCTCGGCAAAATCCACCAGACCAGCGCGATCGCACGCTTCCTGATAGGCCTGATACACCTTCTGCCAGGTCTGCTCCACCGGGTTGCCATAGCTTTGGATATGGTGCGGGCGTAGCCCTTCGTCTTTCTGGCTATTGATGTACCACATCGCCTGACGCGGCGGCCACTGCTTCTCATCAAGATTCATCGCCTTAATCAGGCGTTTAAGCAAACGCATCTGATCTTCGCTGTCGAGAATCTGGAAATCCTGCGGCAAATTAGCGTCCATATGATGCGCGCGCAGCAGGCGGTGCGCCAGACCGTGGAACGTCCCTACCCACATTCCGCCCTGGCTGGTCCCCATCAACTGGCCAATACGATGGCGCATTTCCGCCGCCGCTTTATTGGTAAAGGTCACCGCCATGATGGAATATGGCGAGTTGTTTTCTACGCTCAGTAACCAGGCGATACGGTGCACCAGCACGCGGGTTTTCCCGCTTCCCGCGCCCGCCAGCACCAGCATGTTGCTACGTGGCGCGGCCACCGCTTCGCGCTGTTTATCATTAAGGCTGTCGAGCAGGTAAGAAACGTCCATTGGCACCGCCGCGTAAAAACATGAAAACTAAAAACGCCCGGTGGCGCTTCGCTTACCGGGGCTACTTATCGTAGGGCGGATAAGCATAGCGCCATCCGCCAGAATAACTGGGAATTTATACAGAACTACTGGTGATTATATCAGCGAGGTGAGAGATGCCAACCGCGAAATTTCGATATGCGGCAGTAAACGGCTGTCCTGCGTCCGCATCAGGTCGGCATTTTCAGGTTTAATCCAGCAGGCCTGCATCCCACAGCGAATAGCGCCAGCCACATCGGTAGTCAGATCATCGCCGACATGCAGGATCTCGCCGATCGGCACATGCAGTTTTTCCGCCGCCAGGAAATACATGTCGCTAAAGGGCTTGGAACGTCCATCCGGGCCGGCGCGCAGTACAAACTTAAAGTAATCGCCGAGGCCAAACAGTTCCGGCTGGGCATTGCCGTTAGTGATCGCCACCAGCGGCCATTTTTTCGCAAGCTGCTGTAACGTCTCATGGGTAGCCTGCGGAACCTCAATCTGGCTGCGCCATTTGGCAAAATGCATCATCGCCGCATTCGCGCCGGCAATGGCCTCCTGCGCCGATAATCCCGCATCCCGCATGGCCTGCTCTATCGCGCGATGGCGCCAGCGGGTAACGTCATGATAGATTTCCGGCTCCGCTTCACGCACCGCCTGCCGTATCCGCTGTAAATCGACGTTTTGAAACGAACGTAGCGACGGGTGATAATTCTGCATAAAAGCGAGCGCTTCCTGCTCAGTACGCAAAATCACCGGACGGTTATCATAAAGGGTATCATCCAGGTCAAAGGTGAGCGCGGCAATACGCCCCAAAGGCCGGTAAAAACGCATTATTTCCCCCGTTTAGCGCGCGGATGCGCCGCGTCGTACACTGAAGCAAGATGTTGAAAATCAAGATGAGTATAAATTTGGGTGGTGGAAAGGTTGGCATGACCCAGCAGCTCTTGCACGCCGCGCAGATCGCCGCTCGATTCCAGCATATGGGTCGCGAACGAATGGCGCAGCTTATGTGGATGCACGTGGCTGTTTAGCCCCTGCTTTATGCCCCATTCGGCGAACCGTTTTTGGACATTGCGCGCGGAGATACGCTTGCCGAGCTTCGACAGGAATAACGCCTCTTCATCGCTGGCGAACAGGCCGCGCAGATCCAACCAGTGCTCAATCCACGTCACCGCGTTACGGCCAATCGGCAGGCGTCGCTCTTTGCTGCCTTTACCCATTACCCACACTTCTCCGGTATCGAGATCGAGGTGCTTTATATCCAGGCCAACCAGTTCGGATAAACGCAGCCCCGCGCCGTACATGACCTCCAGCATCGCCCGATCACGTACGGCGAGCGGATCGTTAAGATCGATGTCCAGCAGGCGGTTAACGTCGTCGACATCAATATTTTTCGGCAGATGACGCGGCGCTTTCGGTGCGGAGACACCCTTTGCCGGGTTAGCTTTCAATTCGCCCTGACTGACTAACCAGTCAAAAAAGCTTCGCAATGCCGAGAGACGTAGCGCCAGACTGGCAGGGCCAAGCCCTTTGCGCCGACTGCGCACCGCAAAACTGCGCACAATCGCAGCGTCACATTGTTGCCAGCTTTTCAGCCCGGTTTCTCCGGCTAAAGCGATAATGGCATCAAGCTGACGCTGGTAGTTCAGCAGGGTAATGGGGCTAAGCTGGCGCTCCACGCCTAAATAGCGCAGGAACCGCGAGACATCCTGAGAAAGCGCGACATCCGTCATACGCGTTTAATCCAGCGTTCCAGCAGTTCCGGCAGCATCAGCGCGATCTCCTGTAAAAGCTGCGTCCCCTGTCCCGGCTGATAGTGATGCGGGTCACGGCTGCTGAAGAGAATCACCCCGAGGCCGCCATCGCTGCCCATCATCGACATGGCTACCGAGCCTACAGCCTTCGCCTCCGGCAAGACCACCAGCAGTTCCGGGCCGTTTAGCGGGCCAAGATAATGCTGCGACTGTCCCAGCCGTTGAATACGCAGCGGCTCAAAGGCCTGACGGTTTAAAGCCAGATGTGTATAGCGCGATGGCGCGCCAAGACGCCACCGATCCGGGAACAAACGCAGCGTCGCGCCGGCAAGCCCCAAATCGCGCGCCCAGCGGTGAAACCGCACCAGCATCTCATCCAGACTATCCGCGGCGACCAGACGGCTTTGCAGATGCAGCAAGCGATAAAACAGGCTTTCATTGGCATGAGCCTGTTCCATCAGCAGCGTCATATTTTCTTCAAGCACATTGATGTGATTACGCGCGCGGGCCATATGCCACTCAACGAGCGAAACCGTTCCCCGCACGGGATGTGGAACACGCATCGCTTCAACGGCGTGGGCGTTACGGATAAAAAACTCAGGGTGGTGGCGCAGGTAATCGACGACCGCTCGATCGTCCAGTTCCGTGAGCGTTTCCTGTAGTTCTTCCTCTGGTTGCTTCATAAATGGATAAATCCGTCGTAGATATGTGCCGCCGGACCAGTCATGTATAACGGATGACCCGGACCTTTCCAGGCGATATCCAGCCGACCGCCCGGTAATTCCACGCGTACTTCTTCAGCCAGCAGCCCCTGCTGAATCCCCACGGCAACGGCAGCGCACGCGCCGCTGCCGCACGCGCGGGTCTCCCCTGCGCCGCGTTCATAGACTCGCAGCCGGATATGCTCACGTCTTACAACCTGCATAAAACCAATGTTGGCGCGTTCCGGAAAACGCTCATGGCTTTCCAGAACCGGCCCCAGTGTTTCAACGGCCGCCGTGTCGACGTTATCAACCTGAATGACACAGTGCGGATTGCCCATTGAAACCACGCCGCACAGTATGGTCTGTTCCGCCGCTCGCATAATATACGTCTTTTCCGCTTTGTTGGCGCGAAAAGGCACCTGCGCGGGTTCAAAGTTTGGTTCCCCCATATTCACCCGCACCAGTTCATCTTCCGTGACGCTCAGTACCATCCGGCCATTCGCGGTACTGACCCGAATGTCGCGTTTATTGGTTAGCCCTTTCAGGCGAACAAATCGCGCGAAACAGCGCGCGCCATTGCCGCACTGCGAGACTTCACTGCCGTCGGCGTTGAAGATGCGGTAATGA
This sequence comes from Salmonella enterica subsp. enterica serovar Typhimurium str. LT2, assembly GCF_000006945.2. Classification (GTDB taxonomy): domain Bacteria; phylum Pseudomonadota; class Gammaproteobacteria; order Enterobacterales; family Enterobacteriaceae; genus Salmonella; species Salmonella enterica. Next base: position 4,152,447 of record NC_003197.2, on the reverse strand, counting down.
AAGTCCAACTCAGGATCATAGGGCGGCTCAACCACCAGCAGCTGATCGAACCCTACGCCCAGGTGTCTGTCGGATAGCCGACGAATCAGTTCCGGCGAAAAAAAGACATTCTGCGTTACCGCGTCGACGACCATAAAATCGTTGCCAAGGCCATGCATTTTAGAGAATTGCATCATTCACTCCGTTCACGCGGGGACAGAAAACTATCCTCAGTAATTGACCTGGGACGGGCCATCTCCCGTTGCGCGATCGTTCTTATCGGGCATCGTGGACTGCGTTTGCGAATCGACTTTTTTCGTCGGCGGCGGCGCATTTTTATCGGCTGGCGGGAAATAAAGCGGCCCTTTCAAACCGCAGCCCGTCAGGCTGAACAGAGTCAGAAGTACAGCGAGTGTCTTAAACACGTTTTTCATTATGGATTGCCTGTAAGTTCATGCTTTCTATTTTCTATCATCGCAGGAGAAGGCGTAAAAGCAAGCGTTTAGGGGCTCTTTATAAAATCTGAAAAGCGGCGCGTTGCCATGATTATTGCGCATTTACATCAGGAAACATGCTTTGCTCATCACTTTAGGTTTACGTACCACGTCCGGATGACCTTATGCAATATCGTAATTTGTTTTGCCTTTTTTCGCTTTCACTTCTGCTGCCTCCCGCCTGGGGATGCCGGCTGAGTGAATCTCCGCACAATGTTTATCAGCGGCAAGGCAGCGGCGTGGTTTATCTCCAGCCAGAAGAGGAGAACAATCTTTCGTTGCCGGAGGTGAGTTTCAAACGCCTGCGTCGGTTACCCAATTCATTGATTAACCCGGCAACTCAGGGCTGGAACTGGATAGCGCAACCCCCTTCCTGAACCGGGAAATTAACGCCGGAAAAGAGCATGGCTATTTTATGCGTGATAGCCAGCAAGGTCAGGGTATTCATGTCTTTAGCATCAATGGGCCGCTAAAAGTCACCGAGCGTTTTGCGTATGACAACCGCTAGTTTATACGTGGATTGGCAGCCAGCTTTACCGAACAGCATCCCCCTGCCCGGATAAGACGCATACTCTGAATAGGAACGTCATGTACACCAACAATAAAGACATCATCATCATAACGCAGGCACCGGAATGCCAAAAATGACGCCGCTAAACCGTTTTGCGCACTTGATTAAACATTTGAAAAACGCCCTTCGGGGCGTGGGGATCGGTTCATGCATTTACGTCATTATTGAAAGCATTATGCACGGCACGATAAACGGTGTTGAAGCTGCCGGAGTCCTGACGATAAGCGCGGTACTCGGTCTGCTTAGCGCTCTTTTGGATATCAAAGCAAAGCCGCGCGCCCCCTTAATCCTGTTGCATTTTCTCCTCTGCGGCGGCTGCGTCGCACTGATGGTGGCAATGCTGTCGGCTCTGAACCATTTCCCGGTTAACGCGTCCGTCATACTTATCACCGGTGCGCTATTTATCGTCATTTACCTACCGCTGAGTTTTATCCTTTACCGCTCACAACGGTAATTCGTATCGGTTCCAGAAGCTGACGCTTCCCCTTATACTGGCGCTATCACTCAATAGCGGGATAAAACAATGAACGACAGTGAATTTCATCGCCTGGCTGACGCCCTGTGGCTCACCATTGAAGAACGCCTCGATAGCTGGGACGGCGACAGCGATATCGACTGCGAAATCAACGGCGGCGTGCTGACCCTCAGCTTTGAGAACGGCAGTAAGATCATTATTAACCGTCAGGAGCCGTTGCACCAGGTGTGGCTGGCGACCAAACAGGGCGGCTATCATTTCGATCTGAAAGGCGACGAGTGGGTTTGCGATCGCAGCGGCGAAACCTTCTGGGATCTGCTGGAGCAGGCGGCAACGCAACAAGCGGGTGAAAAGGTGAGTTTTCGCTAAGTTTTAATTCCGCAGGAGAGCCAGAAGAATAGCGCTTTCCTGCGTATATTTAACGAGATATGCGGTCGTATTACCAACCCCGAAATGTGAAATACAGCCAGGTTGCCAGAAACAGCGCGGGCCATACACTCAACCAACCAACCCAAAAACCGTAGCGTTGCCAAAAGGTTAGGTTAAATAGTGGCTTCTGCTCGGTAAAAAGTTGACGTAACGCTGGTGACCAACGTTTTTCCTTGATTTCATTGCTGCAATGATTGCATATCGCTAAACCAAACTTATCTCTTTTTCTCGCTTGAGACAGACCACATGTACGGGTCCTTTTTTGGCGAATAATCAACCATACATCCTGATTATTACAATAAGGGCATGTTTCATGTGTGGGTAGGGTTGCCAGAGGCAGCACATCAATATGGTGAGTAATAACAAAAAACATATATCTCTACCCTATTGTTCCAGGTTTCTGGCAACAGCCATTTTAAAAATATCCTGTAACTCATCTGAGTCATAATCGAGATCGTTTAGAGAGATATTCATCACGCGATTACTTTCATGCTTATTCAATAATGACAGAAAATTATTACGCATTTTCTCATTAGTAATTCGCTGACAATAAAGCTCAACATCTTTGACAAAAATGGCCAGCACAGGCGTATTATCGCTAACACGCTCACCAACATAGTCGATTTCATGCCAGTAAACTATTGGTAGCCTGGTTGTGTGTAATGTTACTCCCTCCTGGTTCAACGTTAGCTGTGGCTTTCCTGAAAAGGCGGAGTACCAGTAAGCACTTGCGCCTGCTATCATGAGGAGTATTAAAAAAACACACACCATCTTTAGCATAATACTATAATTTAGAAAGAGGCTCATCATAAGAGCTATAGCTACCACTGAATAAAACAGAGCTAATTTTATTTGTCGTTTCTTATTCACGCAAATAAGAATAGGGTTGTTTATTGACATATAATATCCTTTTATAAAAACATCCATAAGAAACCATTAAAGAGCTTTTGTTTCTAATATAGTTTTTCAAAACATATTTACGAAAACAATGAAGGACGCGATAGCATTTTGAACGGTCTGAATATTACTACATAAATTGTATAAGAAAAAATATTATCTAAACCTTGTTCCGCTCAATGAGCATTCTTCGAATGTAGGCTGGATAAGGCGCGTTAGCGCCGCCATCCGGCACAGTATCGCTCTAAAGCCATAATCATATTGATAAGAATAATGGCCGCACATGTGAGCATTAACGCGGTAAAGAACAAAAAGGCGATACCGTACAATTCCCATCCCAAGTCATAGAGAAAATGGTAATTGTCGCAGGAGATGATCACATCCAGGCCGGGACATACTTTTCCCCATCGCCCCCAGTAAGATGCATCCCAGAGTTGAAAACTGGCCATGCTGGCGCATAACGAGAGCAGGCACCCAGCAGATATAAAACAGAATAACTTATTTATAAGAATGAAGCCGAGGCTGACCATCGCCATGACTATCCCTAACAAAATGAACGCATCTGCCACCTCAAACCTCCTCCTGTAAACCAAATGCGGAGGTCACGGTAACGAAGTTGGGTGAAGTTAATGTGAAGCGGTGAACGCCGGCCGGGCAGCTTTGCCCGGCGCAGCACTTACGAAAAATACTGCTGCAATAGCGGCGCGTCATGATCCTGGTTTGCTGGCGGCACGGTGTTGATAGGCTGCGTACGGAATGGGATCACCTGCGCGCGGCCATCGGTTTTCACTATCTGGTAGAACTGCGGCAGGTTAAAGTTGATAAAACTGGAGCCATACGTGAAGCGATCGTGCGATGACGAATAGAAGCGACTGACGTCGCGCACCAGTTCTTCCTTGCTACCTTCGCAGTGGTGATATACTTCCGCCCGGTTACTTTCATCCAGAATATAAATGTTAAAGCCTTTCTCATCGCCTGTTTCTTCAAAGAAGAACTGGATAATCCCTTCGCTGGCGAAGCCATCCACCACTGACGGCAATTTCACCTGGTTGGTTTCCACCTGTACCGACAGCCCGTGCAGCTTGTTATGCGAAATCGCGCCGTAGAATTCGATAGCGTTCTCCAGCTTCTGCACCGAGACATTCAAGCGTTCGAAGAATAGCCCCCACGTCTGCCCGGAAACCCGCAGCGCCTTGAAGCGACCGGTCTCCTGACGGGTGCTGGAAAGACGTAGCTCAATACATTCGGAGACCAGTTGCTGCACACGGGTGCGAATCAGGCCGCGAAGATGCTGACTGTAGCAGAACACCTCCACGCTATCCGGCGGCGCGGCATCCTGGTGCATTTTCCCCAGAATCGTTTTCAGCGCTTCGATCATCGCCTGCTCGCCGTTAAAGTGCAGAGTACGCACTTCGTTCCACGAGTTGCGATATAACAAGTCGATACTGCCTATCAGACAGTTTTGCTCTTCGCCAAAGCTGAAAACGTCCAGCTTACGGAAGTCAAAATGGACCACTTTATTGCGAAACGCCGCCGTCGGGTCATATTCGAGGTTAACGATAATCGCCAGATGGCGAATTTCACAGGGGCTGTAGAGCGCTTTCGGCGTCGGAGCAGGCAAGCGCAGCGGGAAATGGTGCGAAACATCGGCGACCATCTCCTGTAACTTAGGCAGGTCGACAATACCGTTGCCCTTAATAAACAGATGCGTTCGCGACGTCAGCAGGCCGTTGAACCACGCCCACGCGACCAGCTTATTAAGATAACGGTTATATTCCAGCGGCTGATGGCTGATGATGGAATCCATGTTCGGCGCGCGGTTGTAGAGATACCAGCCTGAACGGTTGGCGCGTCCCGGCGGCACATGGATAAAGGTTAAATTCGGCTCGGACAGATCCGGCGATATCTGCGGGTTCACCAGCGTGACTTTACCCGGCAACGCTTCAAAAGCCGCGTACAGCTTACGCGTCAGTACGCCGATATCCTGCGGGCTGGCACTCACGCTGAGGTTGTTGCGCCGCGCAAAGCGAATCAGATTACGATAGCTTTGCATCATGGCGTCGAGCAATTCGTTGTGGGCTTCGCGCACCTGATCGATTTTCCAGTTTGCGCGATTATCGAGCATGGTCAGACGCGCGTCGTCCCATCCCCACTCGCTGACTAACTGGCTTAATACTTCCCGACGCCAGCCTACGCAGGCACGCTCGCGACTTAATTTCTCGCACACTTTCAGGTAAAAGCAGCGGCGGACTAAATCCAGCCGCGTCGGATCTTCAATCGCCGTCAGGTATTCAGTGACCCGTTCCAGCATCATGCAGTAGGGATCGAGTCCAAACGATACGATTTCACCGTCATGCAGACGTTGTTTAATATCTTTCGCCAGCAGACGTGGGTTAGGATATTCCCATGAATAGGCTTCCAGCAGCAGCGTTTTCAGCACCGCTTTGTACGGCGAGTCAATGCTCTTGTATAGCTGCCACAGGCTGGCGCCAAAGTACTCTTCGGCGGAGAGCGAGCTTAAGCCCCCCAGATCCAGCCATTCGTTTGGCGTTAATACGCCCTGCGCATAGAGCGTCATGACATAGTCGTCGTAATGCTCTTCTTCGTCGCACGGCACCATACTCCACAGGATACGCTTCCCGGCCAGGCGCACAGCGGTACGATAAAACTCATCAAGCAACAGGATATGCTGCGTAGAACCACAGTCTTCCCCGCCCAGACTGCCGCTTTCGTTATGGCGGAAACGGTTCTCGTCGATCAGGAAGAAGCTCACCTCAACGCCAAGCGAGGCGGCCCAGCTTTCCAGCAGGCTACACTTACGTTGCAGCAACTGACGCTCTTCGCCGTCGAGCCAGGACTGATGGCACACCCAGATATCCAGGTCGGACGAGCAGCTCTGCCCGACCGAGGAGGTGCTGCCCATGGTGTAAACGCCGGTAATCGGCAGCTCGCCCTTCGGCGGGTCCTGCGGCGTCATACCGCGGTACAGCTCAAGTTCGTTCAGATAGTGGCGTTGGGTTTCATCAGGCGTGTAGAAGCAAATACCGCTGGGAACGTTACCATCAAGGTAACCCGGCATCAGTGGATGGTGATAGTGCAATAATGTCGGCAGAAGACTGTAAACCTGCTGAAAAGCGGGTCCCATGGCAGCAAGCGCGCGATCCACACGCAGTTGATTTATGGCATCCAGTCTCTGTTTCAGAGTCTCAATATAGAGGTACAAGACGTATCGCCTGATGTTGCTACCCGTCATGGTGCAGGTCAGTACTTGACCGTCGCCATTCGGGATAAACCGTATGTCAAAAATAACCGTTACCCTTTCTCGCCTGCATATTTTTATCTAATACCGACGAAAAAATGGTCTAAAACGTGATCAATTTAACACCTTGCTCATTGACCGTAAAGAAAGATGCGCTACATACAAGTGTAGCACCGTTCGCTGCGTGTAAATTCTTAAATACGGGCTGGCGGTTTCTCGTCATTATTCACTGTCATTGACGACACTGCGCCTTATCCTCTCACTCACGGTGACCGGAAAACTAACATACTCTCTATAAGGATGTTAGGATGGTCAATGATTGATAATGACGGTAACAAGCATGTTAGACAATGTTTTAAGAATTGCCACACGCCAAAGTCCCCTTGCGCTTTGGCAGGCACATTATGTCAAAGACGCATTGATGGCAACCCATCCGGGACTGACGGTAGAACTGGTGCCGATGGTCACACGCGGCGACGTGATTCTCGATACTCCCCTGGCGAAAGTGGGCGGTAAGGGACTGTTTGTTAAAGAGCTTGAAATCGCGCTGCTGGAAAAACGTGCTGATATCGCCGTGCACTCTATGAAAGACGTTCCGGTGGCCTTCCCGGACGGTCTCGGTCTGGTGACCATTTGCGAGCGCGAAGATCCGCGCGACGCGTTTGTCTCGAATAAATATCACAGTCTGGACGATCTGCCCGCGGGTAGTATCGTCGGGACGTCCAGTTTGCGTCGTCAGTGTCAACTGGCGGAACGCCGTCCGGACCTCATTATCCGTTCGTTGCGCGGCAACGTCGGCACACGTCTCGGCAAGCTGGACAACGGCGACTATGACGCCATTATCCTGGCCGTGGCCGGTCTGAAACGCTTAGGTCTGGAGTCGCGCATTCGCACAGCCTTGCCGCCCGACGTTTCGCTTCCTGCCGTAGGCCAGGGCGCCGTCGGGATTGAGTGTCGTCTTGACGACGCGCGAACACAGGCGCTGCTCGCACCGTTGAATCACTCGCAAACCGCGCTGCGCGTAACGGCGGAACGCGCTATGAACACCCGCCTGGAAGGCGGTTGTCAGGTGCCGATTGGCAGCTATGCAGAAATCATCAACGGTGAAATTTGGCTACGCGCGCTGGTTGGCGCGCCGGACGGTTCGGTGATGGTGCGCGGCGAACGTCGTGGTTCTCCCGAGCAGGCGGAGCAAATGGGCATCTCGCTTGCAGAGGAACTGCTGGAAAACGGCGCACGCGCGATTCTGACGGAAGTTTATAACGGCGAGACGCCCGCATGAGTATTCTGATCACCCGCCCCTCTCCCGCAGGGGAAGCGTTAGTGAGCCGTCTGCGCGCACTGGGGCAGGTGGCCTGGAGTTTTCCACTGATTGAATTTGTCGCCGGTCGGGAGCTACCCACCCTGGCCGACCGCCTGGCGACGCTGACGGAAAACGATCTGGTTTTTGCCCTTTCACAGCACGCTGTCGCCTTTGCTCACGCCCAGCTCCAGCGGGATGGTCGAAACTGGCCTGTGGCGCCGCGCTATTTCGCGATTGGCCGCACCACGGCGCTCGCCCTTCATACCGTTAGCGGGTTCGATATTCGTTATCCATTGGATCGGGAAATCAGCGAAGCCTTGCTACAATTACCTGAATTACAAAATATTGCGGGCAAACGCGCGCTGATTTTGCGTGGCAATGGCGGCCGCGAACTGCTGGGCGAAACCCTGACAGCGCGCGGAGCCGAAGTCAGTTTTTGTGAATGTTATCAACGATGTGCGAAACATTACGATGGCGCGGAAGAAGCGATGCGCTGGCATACTCGCGGCGTAACAACGCTTGTTGTTACCAGCGGCGAGATGTTGCAACGGCTCTGGTCGCTGACTCCCCAGTGGTATCGTGAGCACTGGTTACTACGCTGTCGGCTATTGGTCGTCAGTGAGCGTCTGGCGCACCTCGCCCGGGAACTGGGCTGGCAAGATATTAAGGTCGCTGATAACGCCGACAACGATGCGCTGTTGCGCGCATTACAATAACTCTCATAATGGGATGCCATAATGACGGAACAAGAAAAATCCTCCGCCGTGGTTGATGAGACCAGGGAGAGCGTGGAAACCACGCCACAGCCAGTTAATACCGAGAAAAAAAGTAAGAACGGCGCCGCGCTGGTATTAAGCGCGGTGGCGATTGCGATTGCCCTGGCGGCAGGTATTGGGCTTTATGGCTGGGGGAAACAGCAAGCAACCGCGCAAACGGAAACCAGCGATGCGCTGGCGACGCAACTGACCGCCTTGCAAAAGGCGCAGGAGAGCCAAAAAGCGGAGCTGGAAGGGATTATCAAAAAACAAGCGGCGCAGTTAGATGACGCGAATCGCCAACAGGCGGCGCTGGCGAAACAGCTTGATGAAGTACAACAAAAAGTCGCCACTATTTCCGGCAGCGATGCTAAAACCTGGCTGCTGGCGCAGGCTGATTTCCTGGTGAAACTCGCCGGACGCAAGCTGTGGAGCGATCAGGACGTCACTACCGCCGCTGCGCTGCTCAAAAGCGCTGACGCCAGTCTGGCGGACATGAATGACCCCAGCCTGATTACCGCACGACGCGCGATTACTGACGATATCGCCAGCCTGTCATCCGTTGCGCAGATCGACTACGACGGCATTATTCTCAAGCTCAATCAGCTCTCTAACCAAATCGATAACCTGCGTCTGGCGGATAACGATACCGATGGTTCGCCGATGGATTCAGACAGCAGCGAGCTGTCCAGCTCGTTAAGCGAATGGCGCGTTAACCTGCAAAAAAGCTGGCAGAACTTTATGGACAGCTTTATTACCATTCGCCGCCGCGATGATACCGCCGTACCGCTGTTGGCACCCAACCAGGACGTCTATTTACGCGAAAATATTCGCTCCCGCCTGTTAGTCGCCGCGCAGGCCGTGCCACGCCATCAGGAAGAAACATACCGTCAGGCGCTGGATAACGTTTCGACCTGGGTTCGCGCTTATTACGATACTGACGACGCCGCGACAAAAGCCTTCCTGGAGGAGGTCGATAAATTAAGCCAGCAAAATATCACGATGGATCTGCCAGAAACCCTGGGAAGCCAGGCGATTCTTGAAAAACTGATGCAAACCCGCGTGCGTAATCTGCTGGCGCAACCGACAGTCTCTACGGCAGCGCCTGCCACGCAGACAGACGCTCCGGCAGCCGCGCCGCAAGGAGAATAATGATGCTAAAAGTATTATTGCTCTTTGTGTTGTTGCTTGCGGGTATCGTGGTCGGCCCGATGATAGCCGGTCACCAGGGCTATGTGTTAATCCAGACCGATAACTACAACATTGAAACCAGCGTCACCGGCCTGGCGATCATTCTCATCGTCGCTATGGTGGTGCTATTCGCCATTGAGTGGTTACTACGCCGTCTGTTTCGTACCGGCGCGCACACCCGCGGTTGGTTTGCCGGCCGTAAACGCCGTCGCGCCCGCAAGCAGACCGAACAGGCGCTGCTGAAGCTGGCGGAGGGCGATTATCAGCAGGTTGAAAAGCTGATGTCAAAAAATGCCGATCATGCTGAACAACCGGTGGTAAATTATCTGCTGGCGGCAGAAGCAGCGCAGCAGCGCGGCGATGAAGCGCGCGCTAATCAGCACCTTGAACGTGCGGCAGAGCTGGCGGGGAACGACACCATCCCGGTCGAGATCACGCGCGTGCGCTTACAGCTGGCGCGCAATGAAAATCACGCGGCGCGTCACGGCGTGGACAAACTGCTGGAGGTCACGCCGCGTCACCCGGAAGTTCTGCGTCTGGCGGAGCAGGCCTATATTCGCACCAGCGCATGGAGTTCTTTACTGGATATCATCCCATCCATGGCGAAAGCGCACGTTGGCGATGAAGCGCATCGCGCTATGCTCGAACAACAGGCGTGGATAGGACTCATGGATCAGGCGCGCGCCGAGCAGGGCAGCGAAGGATTACGCACCTGGTGGAAAAACCAAAGCCGTAAAACCCGCCATCAGGTGGCGCTGCAGGTCGCAATGGCCGAGCATCTGATCGAATGTGACGATCATGATATGGCGCAGCAGATTATCATCGACGGTCTGAAACGCCAGTATGACGATCGGCTGGTGCTGCCCATTCCTCGCCTCAGAACCAATAATCCGGAACAACTGGAGAAAGTGCTGCGCCAGCAAATCAAGACGGTAGGCGATCGCCCGCTGTTATGGAGCACGCTCGGCCAGTCGCTAATGAAACACGGTGAATGGCAGGAGGCGACCCTGGCTTTCCGCGCCGCGCTGAAACAACGCCCGGACGCGTATGATTATGCCTGGCTTGCCGATGCGCTTGATCGACTGCATCAACCGGAAGAGGCCGCCGCCATGCGGCGCGACGGCCTGATGCTGACATTACAGAACAATCCCCCGCAGTAATTCCCTCTTGCCCGGTGGCGCTTCGCTTACCGGGCCTACCGCCTACACAAAATCATTCGAGATGCATAAAAAAACGCCTGCCCGGTTAAGGGGCAGGCGTCAAAACAGGTCTGTATGACAACATAAAGGGGTGCTTCACTCAACGTTGTGTCCAGGGTGTTTGATGAGGCGTAAGCGACATCTGTCAGTGGACGATAAGCACCGTAAACGGCTCTGCATCATTCCTGAGTTTATGAGGCCAGAAGGCGAACATAAGAGATGGAATGAGCATCTACCCGTACATTATTGCACATAACGTGCCATCTTTGCACCGCTAAAAAACAGGCGCAGGCATTAAAAAAACGTAGAGAATTCACGCGATTGTCATCCCCCCGCCGCTGGCGAGGTTTTAGCGTGTCGCCCGGTGGAGACAGAACAGGATGCTTTTTACAAAGTGATTATAAATCAATAGATTACTCGTCACCGAATAGCGACAAATGAAGCCTGGGATATCGCCAACAAATCATAATGGCAACACGTGCGGGATAAGGGGTTGAAAAGGAACAGAAAACAAAAAACCCCGCCGAAGCGGGGTTCAAAATTGGTCGGCGAGAGAGGATTCGAACCTCCGACCCACTGGTCCCAAACCAGTTGCGCTACCAAGCTGCGCTACTCGCCGATATACTGCTTTTTTGAATTTTTAGTTCAATTCATTGAGTCGTGGTGCGAGGGGGGGGACTTGAACCCCCACGTCCGTAAGGACACTAACACCTGAAGCTAGCGCGTCTACCAATTCCGCCACCTTCGCGTTTCACAACTCTATATTAATGGGGTGGCTAATGGGATTCGAACCCACGACAACTGGAATCACAATCCAGGGCTCTACCAACTGAGCTATAGCCACCACTGAAACTTTTTACGCGGTATTAAACCACCGCAGCTCAAGCACCTAAATAAATGGTACGCCCGACAGGATTCGAACCTGAGACCTCTGCCTCCGGAGGGCAGCGCTCTATCCAGCTGAGCTACGGGCGCTTAGCGCCGTTGCGGGGGTGGATAATACGGACTTCACACCCCGCTGTCCAGTGCCTTTTTAAATAAAATGCGCGTTTGGTTATGCTTTGCGCATTTTGGCGCTTATTCCCCCACCTTGTGGGCGGTTCCGTGACGATTCAGACCGAAAACTTTGTAGACCAGCGTGACGGCCAGCAGGAAGATGACGCCGACAAACAGCGACATGCGCGTATCTTCATTAAAGTACATGCCGATTAAAACGCAAACCAGAAACGCCATCGTCAAATAGTTCGCCCACGGAAACATAATGGAACGAAAAGGATGATCCGCAATCGCTTCTTTATGCGCCCGACGAAAGCGCAGTTGGCTAATCAGAATGACAAACCACGGCACCATCCCCGGCAGTACGCTGGCGCTATAAACGTAAACAAAGACGCGCTGCGGATTGGGGATGATGTAGTTCAGGCAAGAACCTACCAGCAAAATCAAAATAGAGAGCGCCACGCCCGCGACCGGCACGCCGTGGCGAGAGACTTTCGCGACTGCCGCCGGCAGTTGACGGTTTTTCGCCAGCGCGTAAAGCATACGCCCACAGCTATACATTCCGCTGTTACAGCCGGAGAGCGCCGCCGTCAGCACGACAAAGTTGATAATGCCTGCCGCGGCGGTGATGCCGATTTTCGCGAAGGTGAGCACAAAGGGGCTGCCGTTGCTGCCAATCTCATTCCACGGGAAAATGGTGACGATCACGAAAATCGCGCCAACATAAAAAATCAGGATACGCCACAGCACTTTACCCACCGCGCTACGCAACGTCACCTGCGGATTCTTCGCTTCACCGGCGGTAATACCGATCAACTCAACCCCCTGATAAGAGGCCACCACGATACACAATGCGGTCAGAAAGCCTTTCCAGCCGCCGGCAAAAAAGCCGCCATGCTCGGTCAGATTACCAAAGCCAATCGCCTGGCCGCCGTTACCAAAGCCGAAGAAAATCACCCCCAGACCGATGATGATCATCACAATAATCGTGGTGACTTTGATCATCGCAAACCAGAACTCGATTTCACCATACAGGCGCACCGCAGCCAGATTCGCCAACGCGACCAGTCCGACGGCAATCAGCGCCGGTATCCACTGCGCCATCTCCGGAAACCAGAACTGGACGTAGACCCCAATGGCGGTAATTTCCGAGATCCCGACCGCCATCCACATAAACCAGTATGACCAGGCGGTAAGATAGCCAAAAAAAGGACTCATATACCGGTGGGCGTACACGGCAAAGGAGCCGGTAACAGGTTCCAGAAAGAGCATCTCCCCCATCGAACGCATGATGAAAAAGACGAACAATCCGGCGATGATATACGCCAGCAGCACTGACGGGCCCGCCCATTTCAGCGTACTGGCGGCGCCCATAAAGAGTCCGACGCCGATGGTGCCCCCGAGGGCAATCAATTCAATATGACGAGCTTCCAGCCCACGCTGTAGCTCCGGTTTTTTCTCTGCCATAAATCCTCATGTCGTGTTTGCAACGGTTCCGGTAGTACCGGTTATTGTTATGGGTACATCGATTGTTGCGAATATTTTCTTAAATTTGGACAAATGGCAAATGGAGCATTAAAAAAATGCACTTATTGTGTAAGAAATCATCGATTATGTTGTAAATGAGCAGCACCATAAGCACAATCCGCTGCTCAAGTCATCAGAAGGGAGAATTAGAGATCGCCAGTATAGTGCCAGCGAAGATAGCGCAGCAGGCGCATCTGGCGGGTAATACGCCTCGGTTGAGAAAGCAGACGATACAACCACTCCAGTCCCAGGTTCTGCCATATTTTTGGAGCGCGTTTGACGTGACCAGTAAACACATCATAGGTCCCGCCCACCCCCATATATAACGCATGGGGATGCACTTCCCGACAATCGCGCATTAGCAATTCCTGTTTTGGCGATCCCATCGCGACGGTGACAATTTTCGCGCCGCTGGCATGGATACGCGCAAATAGCGCCTGACGCTGCTCCGGCGTAAAGTAACCGTCCTGGCTACCCACAATATTGACGTTCCACTGCGTCCGCAGTTTTGCTTCCGTCTGCGCCAGCACCTCAGGCTTGCCGCCGACAAGAAATACCGGTGTGCCTTCTTTTCCCGCGCGCGCCATTAACGCTTCCCAAAGGTCGGCGCCAGCCACACGAGAAACCTGCGCCTGCGGAAATTTTTTACGTATTGAACGCACCACGCTGATGCCATCGGCATATTTAAATTCCGCCGCCGCTATCAACGCGCGGACTTCCGGATTATCTTCCGCCGTCAGCAGCTTTTCGGCGTTGATCGCCACCAACGTGCCTTGCTTCAGTTGACCATCGGCAAACAGATAATTCAGCGCGTGTGACATGTCGCGCCAGCCAATCAGAGGTAATCCACGCAGCGAGTAAAGGGGCGCAGCGGCATTATTGGTCATAGTTTTCCTTCCACCTGTGCCTGAGGGAGCGAAGTTGTACGTTTATGAATCAGCCCGGCGCTATCAAATAACCAGAACAGAAGCTTAGCGACCAGCAGGCTGGCGCCAAAAACCACCAGGAAGAAAACCACGCGCGAAACAAACGAATCCAGCCCTTCTCGCGCCAGCACAATCATATTAAAGATGGCGCCAAAGCAGAAACTGTGCAGAATCGCCGCCTTATAGCGATTGGGCTCCCGGTTACCCAGTTCATACAGCCAGTCGAACCATTTGATAATCAGCCCGACGACGATCGCGCCGAGCGGAATAAACAGCGCCCCGCCCATGACCACCAGCGATCCGATAAGCGTTGGCGATATCGCCAGGCCAGAATGGTTGTTCAGGACTTCCCAAGTGAAGTAATTCGCAGAGTTCAGCACAATACTGGGTCGTCCCGGCCATAACCAGGTGGGAATAAAGACGTAGAAATCACGCACGATAGGGGCCAGCCCCTGAAACTCGATATTGTGGTAATTTTGCAACAGCAGCGCCAGATTCTCCCACGGCGAAAAGGTATCGCGCGTTAGATAAAGAAACGTATAGAACGCCTCATCGCCGCTCACATTTAATCCGTAGCGTTTGAGCGCCAGCCAGAACATACCGACAATCCCCAGCACGCCCGCCGCCGCCAGCATCCACAGGCTGATCCAGCCCCGAATAATGCCGATAAACAGGAAGATAGCAAACGCAATAATGATGTTAGCGCGCGTGCCGCCGACAATCATGTAGGTCAACAGACCAAACGCGACGGTGCTCACCAGAAAGAACAGCCACGCTTTGCTGTCCTGGCGCAGGAAATAGACCACCAGCATCGCCGGAATGAAGAAATAGAAGAACCGTTTTAACGCCACGCCGGAGACTTCGCTGGAAAAGATCTGGCTGTAGGAGTGCAGCCGGAACAGCAAAAAGCCGTTATGCATAAAGAAAATCGCCACGCTCACCAGCGCGATGCCCATCAGGATCACCCAGGTAAGGTGGGTTTCCACCCGGTTCATGGTAAATAGCGGCTTGCGTGGTACATCCACAACGCGTTTGCGTAAACGCGTTTTATAGGTCACGTAATACACGCCGTAGAAACAGGCGGCGGATAATAGAGCCTGCAATAAGATTTCCGGCGGCGCGACGCCAACGTCGAAACGAAATACCAGCACGCTGGTTAGCGGAAAACCAAAAAAGAAGGTCAACAAAAACAGCAACGAAAAGAAAACGTTGAAGTTAAAACGCACGCGGCGGAATTCAAACCAGGTCAGCGTGGCGATAAACAGCGTAGAGAGCAGCCAGACCACCAGCAGCCCGCTGAATTGCATTAAACTCATTCGGCTTCTCCTGCGGCGATTCTCAACGCATTATGCCACGGTTGCAGGTAGTTGGGGCTAAAGAAGGTGATGCCGCTTTTATCTACCGATGCGAGCTGACGCTGCGCCTCGCGCACGACCTGCTCATTAAGATCGTCCGTGGTAAACAGGACGGGCAGATGCTGTTCCGCCATATCCTGCCAGAAAGGATTGTCGCGATTCAGTACGCACGGGATATCGGCCTGAATTAGCAGACACAACGTCCCGATCCCCTGTTGGCGGGCAAAAATAAAATAACCGAGGTCGCACTGGCGCAACAGCGCAAGATAGGCATCAAATTCCATTTTTTCGCTAAGAATTTGTAAATTTTCGGCGCTAAATAGCGCCAGACCGGCCTGACGAACCTCATCAATATAGTCCTGGTTATTGGCCGGATAGCCCATCGGCACCACCACGTTTACCGTGTCGCCAAACTGCTGATACACCGCCCGTAACGCCGCAATGTGTTGGTTACTGCGATCGCCGGAGTTCCCTACCAAAATGGTCAATTTCCCCGCACGTTGGCGCTCTTTTGCCATAGCATTCAGGGAAGGGTCCATGCGCGTCGGGAAATAGAGCAACTCGCCGCGTACGTCCGGATGCTGACGCGCAAAATAGCTGAGATCGCCGCGCGTCGCGAATACGCCCCCTACTCGCCCCTGCGCGATACGACGAAGCGGGTAGAAAAGGCGGAATTTCAGCCCGTGGGACACTTCGTAGAGATCCGCGCCCCAGATATGCCAGTAAAACTGGGCTGGCTTAATACCGCCGCTTAACAGCGCCAGCCACAGGCTGGTGTTGAACTGACCGTGAAAGAAGAATCTCTGTCGACGATTTGCTTTCGCTTTGGCGATGACCGCCTGCGCCAGCGCTTTCTTACTGCCATAAAAACGAAGCGAGAGCGCCGGGCAGCTTTCCGTGAAGCCGTTATCTTCGCCGGCAACCATAAATTCGCGCGCGTGCTCGCTTGTGGCGGCCAGCGTATCATTGAAAAACCGCAGCACGGTGTGGTTATGGTGAGGGATATCCGATCCCAGGACGTGAATCAGTACAGTCATGCTCGCCTACGCCAGAGTAAAAATACGCCGCAACAAAGTGAAAAATAGACAATATAGGTGGCCATATAAGCCTGTGCCGCACCCAGCGCGCCGTGAGCGGGAATCAGCCAGTGAGCGAACGCCGTTAACAGAATGAACTGGCTAATTTCAGCCAGAATGTAAAATCGCAACGACGCTTTGGCAATCACCAGATAACCGAAAACATAGGCGCCGACTTTCAGCACGTCGCCCACTAACTGCCAGGCGAACAGATCGCGCATCGCGGTGAATTTAGCGGAAAAAAGCAGCCAGATAGCAAAATCGCGCAGTAGCCAGACGGTAAAACTCGCCGCCGCAACCGCCGGTAAAACAAATTTCAGCGCTTTTACCACTTCACGCGTAATGTCCTGTTTTTCCGTCAGGCGTGAGAGCGTGGGTAACAGGTAAACGCTGAAGGAGGCGGTGATAAATTGCAGATAGGCGTCAGAAATACTGCTTACGCCCTGCCAGATCCCGACATCGCTCCAGCTATAGTGCGCGGCCAGTTGGTTTCGCATCATCACATAGGCAACCGGCATCGTAACGGAGGTAATCAGCGCCATCAGGGTAAATTTACTGAGCTGCCCTGCCAGACCGTTGTCCCAGGAGGGCTTGAGATAGCGTAGCGGGACGGTGCCGCGCTTAATCAGTATTATACCGGCTGGCACTACCACCAGCGCCGGCACCAGCGCCAGGCCAAGCAGAGCGCCTTCATAGCCGCCGACACGGTAGCAGAGATACCAGGCGGCGACGCCCAAAAAGCTGCCGACAATTAACGATAAGGCATTACCCGACGCGTCACGAAAGCCCTTCATTAGCGCCAGCAGCAGGTTCGCCCAGGCGATCCCCATTTGTACCAGCGCAACCAGACGCACCAGCCCTTGATAGTCCGTATGACCGAACAATCCCTGGCTAATCGGCGCCGCCGCCAGCAAGAAGACCAGCGCCAGCAGCGTAGAGAACCCCAATACCATCGCGGAGGAGGTTCCCACCACGGTACGTAACTGCGCCGGGTTATCATGATGTTGTGCGACAAGTTTGGTAACGCCGTTAAATATCCCGGCGCCAGCCAATACGCCCAGCACGGTAATCATCTGGCGGAAGTTACCCGCTTGTCCGACGCCCGCCGGACCAAAAGAGACGGCCAGTAGTTTCACCACCAGCAGTCCGGCGCCAATTTTTACCAGCGTACTGACCGCCGTCCACAGGGAGGCTTTAGCAAGCGACATATCAGGAGAAATAATTTAGCAAGGTAGTAATCACCGTTCGTTGATCGACGGGCGCAAGGTTATAAAACAGCGGCAGACGCAACAAACGTTCGCTCTCTTTTGTGGTGTAGACATCGTCCCCGATAAACTCGCCGAATTTATCGCCCGCCGGACAATCATGCAGCGGAATGTAATGGAATACCGCCATGATTTCCGCCTCTTTCAGGAAATTAATCAGCGCGCTGCGATCGGCGATATCCCGCAGTTTGATGTAAAACATATGGGCATTATGCCCGCAGTTTTCCGGAATAGAAGGCAGCTCGAAACGCCCGGCGCGCGCCAGCGGCGTTAACGCATCGTAGTAAGTCTGCCACAGCGACAGACGCTGTTGATTGATACGATCGGCGGCCTCCAGTTGCGCCCACAGATAGGCAGCCTGCAGATCGGACATCAAATAACTGGAGCCGATATCCCGCCAGGTGTATTTATCCACCTGACCACGGAAGAACTGGCTACGGTTGGTGCCTTTTTCGCGGATGATCTCCGCGCGTTCAATTAGCGTACGATCGTTGATCAGCGTCGCGCCGCCTTCGCCGCCAGCGGTGTAATTTTTGGTTTCATGGAAGCTAAAACAGCCGATGTGACCGATCGTCCCTAATGCGCGCCCTTTGTACGTGGACATCACACCCTGGGCGGCATCCTCGACAACGAACAGATTATACTTATCCGCCAGCGCCATGATGACGTCCATTTCACAAGCGACGCCAGCGTAGTGTACCGGCACGATAGCGCGGGTTTTATCAGTAATCGCCGCCTCAATCAGCGTTTCGTCAATATTCATCGTATCCGGACGAATATCGACAAACACAATTTTCGCGCCGCGCAGGACAAAAGCGTTAGCGGTGGAGACAAACGTAAAGCTCGGCATGATCACTTCATCGCCGGGCTGAATATCCAACAACAGAGCCGCCATCTCCAGCGATGCGGTACAGGAAGGCGTTAGCAACACCTTCGCGCTGCCGAAATGTTGCTCCAGCCACTGCTGGCAACGACGCGTAAAGCCGCCGTCGCCGCACAGTTTGCCGCTGCTCATTGCAGACTGCATGTATTCGAGTTCGGTTCCCACCACCGGCGGCGCATTAAAAGGAATCATGTTGTCACCTGTATAACCAGTACGCAGTGCTTTCGATGTTGGCACCGCTTTGTATGTAACGTTTAAGCGCGGCGGTGTTGCCCAACTGGGTCGCCACCCGCAATGTTGCTTTGCCGCGACTCTGCGCCCAACAGATCGCCGCCTGCATAAGTTCCGCTCCCGCGCCGCGTCCGGCCAACAGGCCAATGCGCGCGTCGGTATCATTCAATTCCCGCAGCGAGACGTAACCGCGGATAGCGCCTGTCTCCGTGCGAAGCACCAGGCATTGGTGATCAAACGTGCCGCGTACCGCATTCTCAATCCACTGGGCGTAAAAACGGGCGCTGGCGTCGGGCGCATACCACGGCGCGCGAAAACGACTCTGCGTAAACGCCTCTCCGGCCAACTGACGCAAAGCAGGAATGTCCGTAAGGTGTGCAATTTCCGCGCCATGCTGGTCGCGATGCCCTTTTACCGGCAACGCAAAATCCACCTCGCCTTCAACCAAAGAGAATCCCAGCGATTGCAACGCCGACAGCCAGGCGATGTTTTCAGCCGGCACTTTTACCTGCACGCGTTGCCACGCCTGCAGTGCTTCTGGCGTTAATTCGGGCGCTGAGGCATCGATACGCACAATGCCGCTATTCACGCCAAAGAACGTATTTTCCCAGAGTAACGGTTCAATACTGGCGCGGACGGGCACGGAGCAACTCCAGTAAATATTGGCCATAGCCGGTTTTTTCAAGCTGACTGGCGGCGCGTTTCAAACCATCATCATCCAGCCAGCCGTTGCGCCAGGCAATCTCCTCCAGACAGGCAATTTTGAAGCCCTGGCGCTTTGATACGCCGCGCGTAATGGGATGCAACCGGGTACCGGAACCTCCCGCCAGAATGATGCCTTTCATTCGTTTCTCCTCCAGGAGTAAGAACCTGCCGTTTAGCGTTTCAGTCCTAAGCGTTCGCCCTGATAACTGCCATCCTGCACGGGTTTCCACCAGGCCTCATTGGCGAGATACCACTGAACGGTTTTTCGCATCCCGCTTTCGAAGGTTTCCTGCGGCGTCCAGCCCAGCTCGCGGGCGATTTTCGACGCGTCGATGGCATAACGTAAGTCATGGCCGGGGCGATCGTCGACGAAGGTAATCAGATCGTGATAATTCACCACACCCTGCGGTTTTTGCGGGGCCAGTTCCTCCAGTAGAGCGCAGATCGTCCTGACCACATCCAGATTTTTACGTTCGTTATGACCGCCGATATTATACGTTTCACCCACCGCGCCGTTCGTCACCACGTGATACAACGCACGGGCATGATCCTCCACATACAGCCAGTCGCGAATTTGCTGACCGTTGCCATAGACCGGCAATGGTTTACCCGCCAGCGCGTTCAGAATCATCAGCGGGATCAGTTTTTCCGGGAAATGGTAGGGCCCGTAGTTATTAGAGCAGTTGGTGACAAGCGTAGGCAGACCGTAGGTACGTAACCAGGCGCGTACCAGATGGTCGCTGCTGGCTTTGGAGGCGGAATAAGGGCTGCTTGGCGCATATGGCGTGGTTTCGGTGAAGAAATCGTCTGCAGTATGCAGATCGCCATACACTTCATCGGTGGAGATATGGTGGAAGCGGAACGCCGCTTTAGCGTCCGCGTCAAGCGCGGACCAGTAAGCGCGAGCGGCTTCCAGCAAGGTGTAAGTACCAACGATATTCGTTTCAATAAACGCCGCCGGGCCGTCGATGGAACGGTCTACATGGCTTTCCGCCGCCAGGTGCATCACGCTATCGGGCTGATACTGCTGGAAAACTCGCTCCAGTGATGCCCGATCGCAGATATCCACCTTCTCAAAGGCGAAACGGTCGCTTTGCGCCACCGACGCCAGAGACATCAGGTTGCCCGCATAGGTGAGTTTATCCACCACCACCACCGCGTCTGCCGTTTCATGGATGATATGCCGCACCACCGCAGATCCGATAAAGCCTGCGCCGCCGGTCACCAGAATGCGTTTCATCAGCGCCAGACTCCTTTGGTATCAACCACATAACGTTGATGAACCGCATCGCCGGGAATCGCTTTAAATTCGTCGTGATCGACCAGCATCACCAGCACATCGGCGGCGGCCAGCGCCGCGTCCAGTTTCGCCAGCGTACAAAGTCCGTCCAATTTTTTCGGCAACTGACGGATATTCGGTTCGACGACCAGGGTTTCGCCGCTGTGCCAGCGGGCGATACTTTGCGCGATCCCCATCGCCGGGCTTTCGCGCAGATCGTCGATATTCGGCTTAAAGGCCAGCCCAAAACAGGCGATTTTCACTTCGCTGGCGCGTTTATCGGTGGCCGCCAGGCAATCTGTGACCGCGGCTTTTACCTGATCGACCACCCAGTGCGGTTTGCCGTCGTTCACTTCACGCGCGGTGCGAATCAGTCTCGCCTGCTGCGGATTTTGCGCCACAATAAACCACGGATCGACCGCAATGCAGTGCCCGCCAACGCCTGGGCCCGGCTGCAAAATATTGACGCGCGGATGGCGGTTCGCCAGGCGGATCAATTCCCAAACGTTAATCCCCTGTTCGGCGCAAATCAGCGACAATTCATTCGCAAAGGCGATATTCACATCACGGAAGCTATTTTCCGTCAGTTTGCACATCTCCGCGGTGCGCGAGTTGGTGACAACGCATTCGCCCTCAAGGAAAATTTTGTACAGCGCGCTGGCGCGAGCCGAACATACTGGCGTCATACCGCCAATCACGCGGTCATTTTTAATGAGTTCCACCATCACCTGACCCGGCAGCACACGCTCCGGACAATAGGCGATATTCACATCGGCCTGCTCGCCCGCCTGCTGGGGAAAGGTCAGATCCGTGCGCATCCCGGCCAGCCAGCCAGCCATTTGCTCCGTTGCGCCGACCGGCGATGTTGATTCCAGAATCACCAGTGCCCCTTTTTTTAATACTGGCGCAATGGATTTCGCCGCGGCTTCGACATAGGCCATGTCAGGGTCGTGATCGCCTTTGAATGGTGTCGGCACGGCAATCAGGTACGCATCGGCCTCGACAGGTGTCGTCGTCGCACGCAGAAAGCCGCCCTCCACCGCCATCTTCACCACATTGCCCAACGCCGGCTCCACGATGTGAATTTCACCGCGATTTATAATGTCTACCGCATGTTGGTTGATATCCACGCCGATAACCTGCTTCTGGCGGGAAGCAAAAGCGGCCGCAGTCGGTAATCCGATATACCCCAGCCCAATAACAGAAATGGTCGTAAAACTCATAACGATACCCGATAACTTTTTAACGCCTGTAAAATGCGCGCGCATGATTGCCCGTCACCATAAGGATTATGGGCGCGGCTCATGGTTTGATATTCATTTTCGTCGTGCAGCAGACGCATAACTTCCGCCACAATGCGCCGGGAGTCCGTGCCGATCAGTCTTACCGTACCAGCGGTAATGGCTTCCGGACGCTCTGTGGTTTCACGCATGACCAATACCGGCTTACCTAATGACGGCGCTTCTTCCTGAATACCGCCGGAATCGGTCAGAATGAGCCAGGCGTGATTCATCAGCCAGACAAAAGGTAAGTAGTCCTGCGGCTCAATCAGTACCACGTTTTCAACATGGCCGAGGATACGGTTGACAGGTTCGCTGACGTTGGGATTGAGATGCACCGGATAGACAATTTGCACATTCTGGTTCGCGGCGGCGATTTCCGCCAGCGCCTGGCAGATATGCTCAAAGCCCTGACCAAAGCTTTCACGCCGATGACCGGTCACTAAAATCATCTTCTTATTCGCGTTGAGGAAAGGATACTGCTCGGCCAGTTCAGCCTGTAATGTATCGCTCGTCAGAACGCGATCGCGTACCCAGATCAGCGCGTCGATAACGGTATTGCCAGTGACAAAAATGCGCTCATCCGGAATGTTCTCCCGCAACAGATTCTGCCGCGAGTTTTCCGTCGGCGCAAAGTGGTACATCGCCAGATGTCCGGTCAGCGTGCGGTTTGCCTCTTCCGGCCAGGGGGAATAGAGATCGCCGGTTCGCAACCCGGCTTCTACGTGCCCTACCGGAATTCGTTGATAGAAAGCCGCCAGGCTGGTAGCAATCGTAGTGGTGGTATCGCCATGAACCAGCACCACATCAGGTTTAAAATCTGCCAGGATCGGCTTTAATCCCTCCAGAATTCGGCAGGTAATTTCCGTCAACCCCTGTCCCGGCTGCATAATGTTGAGATCGTAATCAGGCACAATAGAAAAAAGAGTTAATACCTGATCAAGCATCTCCCGATGCTGCGCAGTAACGCATACTTTGGCCTCGAAATGAGGATCTTTTTCCAGCGCATGGACCAGAGGCGCCATCTTAATGGCCTCCGGTCGTGTACCAAATACAGTCAGTACTTTCACATCGATTCTCTTCGAATAGACAGTAGGGGCCCAGCCCCCTACTGCAGAGGTGTTGCTAAATCGTGCGGCGACGGGTTAAGGCAACGCCCGCACCGATTAGCGCCCCAACGATACCCCACATGATCATCAGGAAGGCTCGGCGTGGGCTATCACGTTTTACCGGTTCTTCCGGCGTACGCAAATAACGATAGGTCTGAAAACGAGGGTCCAGGGTCGGCCCCACATTAAGCGTATTCAACATTGCCCGATTTTGAAAGTAGTCCAAATCGAACGCAGGGCCAACCGCTTGCAGATTTTCAAGACGCGCCTGCAACATAGGGCGACCGAGTAAAAAAAGCTCTGAGTCCGGTAATTCATCCGCCGGGACATCCGTCGCGCTACGAGAAATATTATGTTGTTCCGCAATTTTGAGCGCCTGCTCAATACTGTTTACACGACGCGAATAGATCGCTTTCGCAACCTCCTCCTGCCGTTTGACCTGGGCTTTCATCTGCACGGTACGCGCAGCCCAGGCACCTTTTAATTCATCATTCAGATGGCTCGCCGCCCGCTGGCTGGCGAATGCGACATACTGACGCAGCAGATTATTGGCGTCCGGCGCAGTTTCAGCAATCAGCTTCACATTGTCGTTGATGGCGCGTGTAAAATCGCCGGGCGTAAACTGTATGTTATTGATCAGTTCATCAAGCATCGCCGCATCAGCTTTGCTATTCCCGACCATTCGCTGCTTGTAATAGTCCGTCTGTAACCAGAAATCGCGACGCGTATCCCAGGAGGCAAGTTGCATGATGAACTCTTTATACGCTTCATCCATCACCGAGGGCTTATCAGAAGAAGCAGGATCGGTCTTAATATCCAGGTTGCGCAGAAACTGCTGCTGGGAGTAATAACCGCCCAACATATTTACGGTTGGGCGATCGGTGATCGCCGTCGCACTCCACTCCTGACGAGCAAAAAAGGTATAGGCTAACGCGATAAGGGCAAATAGCAGGCCAATGCCGATAATCCAGAATTTGCCAGCCCATAAAGTACGAAACAACCCGCGAATATCCAGTTCATTTTCAGCGCTCACCGCGCGTGCCCCCGGTAATGGTTGTGTCATCGTATCCTCATTTACTTGGTTAAGTTTGGCCGGTTCTCACGTTGCCTGCGCAGGCGACGCTTCACACGCTTAATAAATCTCGCCACCTTCCAGGCCCGCTTAATGCAGTAGCCATAGAGGAAGAATGCTAGCAAAAAGAGCACCAACATAACCCATTCAGGAACAAAATGAGAGTATTCTGCCGTTACGCCTACTCCCGCCAGAATCGCCGCTGCGAGCGTAATAAGAACAAATGCCTGGCGGGAAGTAAACCCTGCTCGCATAACCAAATGATGAATATGTTGGCGATCAGGGGAAAAGGGGCTCATCCCTTTACGCAGACGGCGATACATAATCGCCACCATATCCATCAATGGAATAGCGATAATCCATAGCGCGGTAACCGGGCTGATAGAGTGAGTTTTCCCCTGCGTCGTTTCCAGTAAGAGCCAGATGACGGTAAAGCCAATCAGTGTACTACCGGCATCGCCCATAAAGACTTTGTAACGCCGCCCCAAAATACCGAGATTAAGCATAATGTAAGGCAGAATCGCGGCGATCATGGCAAAGCACCACATTGCCAGACTAGTCTGACCATCAAACCATAAAATCAGCCCCATCGCCGCAAATGAGACGCTGGATAACCCACCCAGCAGGCCGTCAATACCGTCCACCATATTGAAAGCGTTGATCGCCGCCCATACCGCAAACAGAGTAAGGAAATAGCCAAAGGGGCCAAGCACTAACTCCCAAGGCCCAAAGATGTAACCAAGGCTACCTAAGTGAAGTTTTGCGATAACCATCATTACAACCGCAATAACAGCCTGAACCACAGCACGAATTTTTACACTGATATCAAAACGGTCATCCATCGCACCAACAAAAACCAATACACCAGCGCAAATAAGATATAGCGATAAGTGCGGTATGTAGTAATCCGAGAGGCCAAACATAAAGCAGATTCCTGCAAACACAGAAATCCCGCCGACTAATGGGATAACGCCCTGATGTCGTTTACGAAAGTTTGGTTTATCCACTAAACCAATTTTTATGGCTACTTTTCGCGCAAGAAAAATAAAAATGGTCGTGAATAAAAAAATACTGATTAGCTCAGATAAAGCGGTGAGTAACTTCACAGTGTATGTGCTCTCAGCATATATCATTTCCTTAAAGTATAATGCGTTACGCCAGCTCCTAGAAGAGACCTGTTAGAACATTACACTTTTTACCGCAAACAATGTGTATTGTGCATGGTGTTACTCTGTAGCGCATATCCCGATGACCAGTTTATATGACATGACGCCAGGATGAATCGCAAAACAAAAACGCCACGTAAAAACGTGGCGTTTTCAGGTAAAGACCAGGTTATGAGCGCTTCATCATCTCGAAAAAGTCGTCATTAGTTTTGGTCATCGCCAGTTTGTTAATGAGGAATTCCATCGCGTCAATTTCACCCATCGGATGGATGATTTTACGCAGGATCCACATTTTCTGCAGCTCTTCCTGAGTGGTGAGCAGCTCTTCTTTACGGGTACCGGAACGGTTGTAGTCGATAGCCGGGAAGACACGTTTTTCAGCGATCTTACGCGAGAGATGCAGCTCCATGTTACCGGTGCCTTTAAACTCTTCGTAGATAACTTCGTCCATCTTGGAACCGGTATCGATTAGCGCCGTCGCGATGATAGTCAGGCTACCGCCCTCTTCCACGTTACGCGCCGCGCCGAAGAAACGCTTCGGACGATGCAGGGCGTTAGCGTCCACACCACCGGTCAATACTTTACCGGAAGCCGGCACCACGGTGTTGTAGGCGCGCGCCAGACGGGTGATGGAGTCGAGCAGGATGATAACGTCTTTCTTGTGTTCAACCAGACGCTTCGCCTTCTCGATAACCATTTCGGCAACCTGAACGTGGCGGGATGCCGGTTCGTCAAAGGTAGAAGCAACCACTTCGCCTTTCACCAGACGCTGCATCTCGGTCACTTCTTCCGGACGTTCGTCAATCAGCAGCACCATCAGCACGCAGTCCGGGTGGTTATACGCGATGCTCTGCGCGATGTTCTGCAGCAGCATGGTTTTACCCGCTTTCGGCGGCGCGACAATCAGACCGCGCTGGCCGCGACCGATCGGCGAAGCCAGATCCAGAACGCGCGCCGTTAAGTCTTCGGTAGAACCGTTACCACGCTCCATACGCAGACGAGAGTTTGCGTGCAGCGGGGTTAAGTTCTCAAAGAGGATTTTGTTACGGGCGTTTTCCGGTTTGTCGTAGTTAACTTCGTTAACTTTCAACAGCGCAAAATAGCGTTCACCTTCTTTCGGCGGGCGAATCTTACCAGAAATGGTATCACCAGTGCGGAGGTTGAAACGGCGGATTTGGCTGGGGGAAACGTAGATATCATCAGGACCGGCGAGGTAGGAGCTGTCTGCAGAACGGAGGAAACCAAATCCATCCTGCAATATCTCCAGCACACCGTCGCCAAAGATATCTTCGCCACTCTTTGCGTGCTGCTTCAGGATGGCAAAAATAATGTCCTGCTTGCGCATACGGGCCAGGTTTTCCAGCCCCATACTTTCGCCGAGAGTGATCAGCTCAGAAACCGGCGTATTCTTTAATTCGGTAAGATTCATAATGGTGTGAGTTCTTAAACTTGGGGTAAATCTCGAACTTAATGTTGTGAATGGTATGGCAGGGTCATCCATGCCTGTTTACGGCTATCAACTCATGTCTGTTCGCTGTCTGGTCACAGGAAAGTACGCAGAACTGAAACGACAAGACGGAATGAGCGAAGAGCCAGGAATCTTTCCACTTCTCGTGCGAGAAAAAACGGGAAGTGACGGATAAAACCAGATTCAAACTTAATAAGGTATGTTTAATTCGAAGTCAATACTAACTTAGCACGACTCAGACCGGGCGTCCAGAGATCCTGACAATTTAAGAATAACGTAAGGACAACAGACGCCACGAAACTGCCTGATACCTTAATCATTCGTCGAATGACAGACGCCTGACCATACAGCGCCTTTGTCATTCGACGTATAAAAGGTATTACGCCAGATTGGCGTCGAGAAACTCTTTCAACTGACCTTTAGACAGTGCGCCTACTTTGGTTGCCGCCACTTCGCCGTTTTTAAACAGCAGCAGAGTCGGAATACCGCGGATGCCATATTTAGGCGCAGTACCTGGGTTCTGGTCAATGTTCAGTTTGGCAACGGTCAATTTGCCCTGATATTCGTCAGCGATTTCATCCAGAATCGGAGCGATCATTTTACACGGCCCGCACCACTCTGCCCAGAAATCAACGAGGATAGCCCCGTCCGCTTTGAGTACATCCGTGTCAAAACTGTCGTCAGTCAGGTGAATAATTTTATCGCTCATATATAACTCCACAGGAATAAGCCTGGCGTGTTGGTGTAGCATTAACCAACGAGGTGCTGATGTTAACTTCGCCAACAAAGGTTGACTTTATTTCACCGGATACGCTTTCGTAAAGCAATAGTAAGCTGATATTCTACCACACTATGAGCAAAACACATTTAACAGAACAGAAGTTTTCCGACTTCGCCCTGCACCCACAGGTGGTTGAAGCCCTTGAAAAAAAAGGGTTTTATAATTGTACGCCCATTCAGGCACTGGCCCTTCCGCTAACGCTGGCGGGTCGTGACGTTGCAGGGCAGGCGCAAACCGGTACCGGGAAAACGATGGCGTTTCTGACGTCAACGTTTCATTATTTACTTTCTCATCCCGCGATCGACGATCGCAAGGTGAACCAGCCGCGCGCGCTGATCATGGCGCCGACGCGTGAATTAGCCGTACAAATTCACGCAGACGCGGAGCCGTTGGCGCAAGCGACAGGCTTAAAATTAGGCCTGGCTTACGGCGGCGATGGTTACGACAAGCAGCTTAAAGTGCTGGAAAGCGGCGTTGATATTCTTATTGGTACGACGGGCCGACTGATCGACTACGCCAAACAAAATCACATTAACCTCGGCGCCATTCAGGTCGTCGTACTCGATGAAGCCGATCGCATGTACGATTTGGGCTTTATTAAAGATATCCGCTGGCTGTTCCGTCGTATGCCGCCGGCTGCGCAGCGTCTGAACATGTTGTTCTCCGCCACCCTGTCTTATCGGGTTCGCGAGCTGGCGTTTGAACAGATGAACAACGCCGAATATGTTGAAGTGGAACCGGAGCAAAAGACCGGCCACCGCATTAAAGAAGAGCTTTTCTACCCCTCTAATGAAGAGAAAATGCGTTTACTGCAAACGCTGATCGAAGAAGAGTGGCCGGATCGCGCCATTATTTTCGCCAACACCAAGCATCGTTGCGAAGATATCTGGGGACATCTGGCGGCAGATGGCCATCGTGTTGGTCTGCTGACCGGCGACGTCGCGCAGAAAAAGCGCCTGCGGATTCTGGATGAGTTCACCCGCGGCGATCTGGATATTCTTGTGGCGACCGATGTCGCGGCGCGCGGGTTGCATATCCCCGCCGTAACGCACGTCTTTAACTACGATCTGCCAGACGATTGTGAAGACTATGTTCACCGTATCGGTCGTACCGGTCGCGCTGGCGCCAGCGGACATTCCATCAGCCTGGCTTGCGAAGAGTATGCGCTGAATCTGCCCGCCATTGAGAGCTATATCGGCCACTCGATTCCGGTCAGCAAATACAATCCGGAAGCGCTCATGAACGATCTGCCCAAGCCGTTGCGTCTGACGCGTTCGCGTCCTGGCAATGGTCCGCGCCGCGCTGGCGCTCCGCGTAATCGTCGTCGTTCAGGTTAAGAAAAGTTATGCCATACACAAAATCATTTAGCCTGTATCAAGGCGGCAAGAAAACAAATCCCGATGAGCTTAGGAAGAGTACGCAGCCAACACGGATACAGGTTGAAGGATGAAGTGTATGAATTCCACCTCGTTGTATGCCGCCATTGATCTCGGTTCCAATAGTTTTCATATGCTGGTCGTGCGCGAGGCGGCGGGAAGCATCCAGACGCTGACCCGAATAAAACGCAAGGTGCGTCTGGCCGCGGGTCTGAACAACGACAACCACCTTTCGGCCGAAGCGATGGAACGCGGCTGGCAATGCCTGCGTCTGTTTGCTGAACGTTTGCAGGATATCCCGCAGCCGCAAATCCGCGTGGTTGCCACCGCAACATTGCGTCTCGCCGTTAATGCGGGGGAATTTATCGCGAAAGCGCAGACTATCCTTGGTTGTCCGGTGCAGGTTATCAGCGGCGAAGAAGAGGCGCGGCTGATTTATCAGGGAGTCGCTCATACCACCGGCGGCGCAGATCAGCGACTGGTGGTGGATATCGGCGGCGCCAGCACTGAACTGGTTACCGGCACTGGCGCGCAAACCACGTCGCTGTTTAGCCTGTCGATGGGCTGCGTAACGTGGCTTGAACGCTATTTTAGCGATCGTAATCTGGCGCAAGAAAATTTTGATGACGCGGAGAAAGCCGCGCGCGATGTACTGCGTCCGGTCGCCGATGAACTGCGTTTTCATGGCTGGAAGGTCTGCGTGGGTGCCTCCGGCACCGTACAGGCATTGCAGGAAATCATGATGGCGCAGGGGATGGACGAGCGCATTACGCTCGCCAAACTGCAGCAGCTAAAACAACGCGCGATACAGTGCGGGCGTCTGGAAGAGCTGGAAATCGAAGGCCTGACGCTGGAGCGCGCGCTGGTTTTCCCAAGCGGGCTGGCTATTCTGATCGCAATATTTACCGAGCTGAACATCCAGAGCATGACGCTGGCAGGCGGCGCGTTACGCGAAGGGCTGGTGTATGGGATGTTGCATCTGGCGGTAGATCAGGATATCCGCAGCCGCACGCTGCGAAACATTCAGCGTCGGTTTATCGTCGATACCGATCAGGCAAATCGCGTAGCGAAGCTGGCAGATAACTTCCTCAAACAGGTAGAAAATGCCTGGCATATTGAGCCTATCAGTCGTGAACTGTTGCTTAGCGCTTGCCAGTTGCATGAGATCGGTCTGAGCGTTGATTTTAAACAGGCGCCCTATCATGCCGCCTATTTAGTACGCCATTTGGATCTGCCTGGCTATACGCCCGCGCAGAAAAAATTGCTCGCCACCCTCTTACTGAATCAGACCAATCCGGTCGATCTCTCTTCGCTTCATCAGCAAAACGCGGTACCGCCCCGTGTTGCGGAACAGCTATGCCGTTTGCTGCGCCTGGCGATTCTTTTTGCTGGTCGCCGTCGTGACGATCTGGTACCAGAAATTACGCTACAGGCGCTAAATGAAAATCTGACGTTAACCTTGCCTGGCGACTGGCTGGCGCATCACCCGCTGGGTAAAGAGTTGATTGATCAGGAAAGCCAGTGGCAAAGCTATGTACACTGGCCGCTGGACGTTCGCTAACCGTAGTTTGATTGCCGGATGACGCTTCGCTTATCCGGCCTACGATTTCGCTCGCTTTGCCGCCATCATGGCTTTCAGATTAGCCAGGTGACTTTGCCCTTTTTGCATTCGCTCCTCAGCGCTTACCACTTTGCGCTCCTGCTCCCAGATTAAATCATCCTGCGGGAGTTCTAACAGGAAGCGGCTGGGTTCCGGGCGCACCAGTTCCCCATACTGACGGCGCTCTTTACATAATGTAAAGGTGAGCTCTTTCTGCGCGCGAGTGATCCCAACATAGGCCAGCCGACGCTCTTCCTCAATATTATCTTCGTCAATGCTGCTTTGATGCGGCAAAAATCCTTCTTCCATTCCCACCATATAGACATACGGGAATTCCAGTCCTTTCGATGCATGAAGCGTCATCAACTGTACCTGATCCAGCTCTTCTTCGCTCTCGCCACGCTCCATCATATCGCGCAGTGTAAAGCGTGTAACCACCTGGGTCAGCGTCATCGGCTCATCGAGTTCGTTGCCTTCCAGCATCTCAGTCATCCAGCTAAAGAGCTGGTTAACGTTTTTCATACGCATTTCCGCCGCTTTGGGGCTCGGCGAGGTTTCGTACAACCAGGATTCATAGTCAATACCGTGGATGAGATCGCGCACGGCGGCGACAGGCTCGCGTTCGGCCAGACGCTGGATTTCCCCCAGCCAGTGGGTAAAACGCGTCAATGAATCGTAACCACGTCCGGTCAGCTTTTGGCTAAGTCCCATATCAAAGCTGGCGGTAAACAGGCTTTTATTACGCGTCATTGCCCATTCACCCAGCTTTTGCAGCGTGGCCGGACCGATTTCGCGTTTTGGCGTATTCACGATGCGCAGGAAAGCGCTGTCATCATCCGGGTTGGTCAACACCCGCAGGTAGGCCAGCAGGTCTTTAATCTCCGGACGGGAGAAAAATGAGGTGCCGCCGGAAATTTTGTACGGAATGCGGTTCTGCATGAGGAATTTTTCAAATACCCGCGACTGATGATTCCCGCGATACAGAATGGCGTAATCCTTGTACTGGGTCTTGTTCACAAAGTGATGGGCAATCAGTTCGCCGGTAACGCGCTCAGCTTCATGCTCTTCATTGTTTGCGCTTAACACTTTGAGTTCCGCGCCGTAACCGAGCTCGGAAAAGAGGCGCTTTTCAAAGACGTGCGGATTGTTGGCGATGAGAATATTCGCCGCTTTCAGGATGCGGCCCGAAGAACGATAGTTTTGCTCCAGCTTAATCACCTGCAGCGCCGGAAAATCCTGGCTCAGTAACACCAGGTTTTGCGGACGCGCCCCGCGCCAGGAGTAGATAGACTGATCGTCATCGCCTACGACCGTAAAGCGCGCGCGTTGCCCGACCAGCAGCTTAACCAACTCATACTGGCTGGTGTTAGTATCCTGATATTCATCCACCAGCAGATAACGAATTTTATTCTGCCAGCGCTCGCGCACCTCGTCATTGCGTTGCAGCAGCAGCGTCGGCAGCAAAATCAAATCATCAAAATCGAGAACGTTACATGCCTTCATATGGGCGTCGTAAAGCCCGTAGCAGTGGGCAAAAATACGATCGCGTTCGCCTTTCGCCCCGGCCGCCGCCTGCGCAGGCGTTTTGAGATCGTTTTTCCAGTTGGAGATCGTGGAGATCAGCTGTTGCAACAGAACCTTGTCGTCTTCGATCAGGCCTTCGGTCAGCTCTTTGAGCAAGGCGACCTGGTCGGTATCGTCAAACAATGAAAAGTTCGATTTCATCCCCAGCGCAGCGTACTCGCGCTTAATAATATCCAGCCCTAGCGTATGAAAGGTGGAGATCATCAAACCGCGCGCTTCCTTACGGCCGAGCGTCTGCCCAACCCGTTCTTTCATCTCACGCGCTGCCTTGTTGGTAAACGTCACCGCCGCAATATGCCGGGCCTGATAGCCGCATCCGCGGATCAGGTGGGCGATTTTATTGGTAATTACGCGAGTTTTACCAGAACCCGCTCCTGCCAGCACCAGGCAGGGTCCGGTGACGAATTCGACAGCGTGTTGTTGGCCGGGATTTAAACGCATGGGAATAGTGCTCAATCTTCGAACGGGGGAGGGATTGTAGCAGAAAGCGAGGCCCAGAGAAGACCAGGCTGCTTTTTCAGGCAGCCTGGAAAAGGTCAATCAGCAGGCTCTGGCGGCAAGCGGCATATAGCCATTACGCTGTGCGCTCTTGATCCAACTGAAAGAACCCATTAGCGCGATCGCCGTCAGCAGAACATACTCAAGCGACATCGCATAAACGCCCTGTACTGCATGATTTCCAACGGGCAGTATTTGAGTAATTCATAGAGCACTGGGTCGCGTACGACCTGGCGTAGCCCTAAAAGCCAGTCGTCTGGAAATTCTGCGTTTTTCATTATGTTCATGGTATCTCGCCCCTTGTCAGAAAGGACAGGACCGCCGTCCCGCACATCCGAAATACGCCCGCTAAAAATGCTGCTTATCTCCCGGTTCATTAAATCAGGCGGGACATCTGTCCTGTAATGGCGAAGAGTATATGTCTGACGGCCTAAGGAGTGATAAAGTGACGGCCAATCTTTGCGACGTGAGAACACAATAATGGCAAAAATGGCAGCAGCACTGCATATTCTTGTAAAAGAAGAGAAACTGGCTTTAGATCTTCTGGAGCAAATTAAAAACGGCGGCGATTTTGAGAAGCTGGCGAAGAAGCATTCTATCTGCCCATCCGGTAAAAAAGGCGGTCATTTAGGCGAATTTCGTCAGGGCCAGATGGTTCCGGCATTCGATAAAGTAGTCTTTTCCTGCCCGGTACTGGAGCCAACCGGCCCGCTGCATACCCAGTTCGGTTACCACATCATTAAGGTATTGTATCGTAAATAAAAAGCCGGGTGGCGGCTACGCCTTACCCGGCCTACATCGTCTGCTTGATTTTGTAGGTCAGGTAAGCGCTAGCGCCCCCCGACAAGGTATATCAACCCGCTACCGCAATACGCTTCATATCCGTCATATAGCCGCGCAGTTTCTTACCTACCTGCTCAATCGCATGACTACGAATCGCGTCGTTCACGTCGCGAAGCTGTGCGTTGTCTACCGCGCCTTCCGGGATAGCACTACCCAGATCGCCCGGTTGCAATTCCGCCATAAACGGTTTCAGCAGCGGTACGCAAGCGTAAGAGAACAGGTAGTTACCGTATTCTGCGGTATCAGAGATAACCACGTTCATTTCGTACAGACGCTTACGGGCGATGGTGTTGGCGATCAGCGGCAGCTCGTGCAGTGATTCGTAGTAAGCGGATTCTTCGATGATGCCGGAATCCACCATAGTTTCGAACGCCAACTCAACGCCCGCTTTCACCATCGCGATCATCAGCACGCCTTTATCAAAGTACTCCTGCTCGCCGATTTTGCCTTCATACTGCGGCGCGGTTTCGAACGCGGTTTTGCCGGTCTCTTCACGCCAGGTCAGCAGTTTCTTATCGTCGTTAGCCCAGTCAGCCATCATGCCGGAAGAGAATTCGCCGGAGATGATGTCATCCATGTGTTTCTGGAACAGCGGCGCCATGATCTCTTTCAGCTGTTCGGACAGCGCGTAAGCACGCAGTTTCGCCGGGTTAGACAGACGGTCCATCATCAGGGTGATGCCGCCCTGCTTCAGCGCTTCGGTGATGGTTTCCCAGCCGAACTGAATCAGTTTTTCCGCATAAGCCGGGTCGGTGCCTTCTGCCACCAGCTTGTCGAAACACAGCAGAGAACCGGCCTGCAGCATACCGCACAGGATGGTCTGCTCGCCCATCAGGTCGGATTTCACTTCCGCCACGAAAGAAGACTCCAGTACGCCCGCACGGTGACCGCCGGTCGCCGCCGCCCAGGCTTTAGCAATCGCCATGCCTTCGCCTTGCGGATCGTTTTCCGGGTGAACGGCGATCAGCGTCGGCACACCGAAGCCACGCTTGTATTCTTCACGTACTTCGGTGCCCGGACACTTCGGCGCCACCATCACCACGGTGATGTCTTTACGGATCTGCTCGCCCACTTCCACGATGTTGAAGCCGTGGGAGTAGCCCAGCGCCGCGCCGTCTTTCATCAGCGGCTGTACGGAACGCACCACGTCGGAGTGCTGTTTGTCCGGCGTCAGGTTAACTACCAGGTCAGCCTGCGGGATCAGCTCTTCGTAGGTGCCTACTTTGAAGCCGTTCTCGGTCGCTTTACGCCAGGAAGCACGCTTCTCAGCAATGGCTTCTTTACGCAGGGCGTAGGAAATATCCAGACCGGAGTCACGCATGTTCAGGCCCTGGTTCAGACCCTGAGCGCCACAGCCGACGATGACCACTTTTTTACCCTGAAGGTAGCTCGCGCCGTCGGCGAATTCGTCGCGGCCCATAAAGCGGCATTTACCCAACTGCGCCAGCTGCTGGCGCAGATTCAGTGTATTAAAGTAGTTAGCCATGATGGTGTACTCCGTGATGTTGTGTGTCGCGCTTATTGTTCGGTTTACAGATTGCTATCTGTGCGAATGAACCCACATTACAACAGGAAATTTATTGCGGAAATTGATATATTCACAACGTTATGTTGCGGTTTATGCAACGTCAAAAACCGGAGGTCTGTCTGTGGATTTACGCGATCTAAAAACCTTCTTGCATCTGGCGGAAAGCCGCCACTTTGGCCGCAGCGCGCGGGCGATGCACGTCAGCCCCTCCACGCTCTCCCGGCAGATTCAGCGGCTGGAAGAAGATCTCGGCCAGCCGCTGTTTGTGCGCGATAACCGTACGGTCACGCTGACCGAAGCGGGTGAAGAGCTGCGAGTGTTTGCCCAACAGACGCTTTTGCAGTACCAGCAGCTGCGCCATACCCTCGATCAGCAGGGGCCGTCCCTTTCCGGCGAACTCCATATCTTCTGTTCAGTGACCGCGGCATACAGCCACCTGCCGCCAATCCTCGACCGTTTTCGCGCCGAGCATCCCTCGGTGGAAATTAAGCTCACCACCGGCGACGCCGCCGATGCGATGGAAAAAGTAGTCACCGGCGAGGCCGATCTGGCAATCGCCGGCAAACCAGAAACGCTGCCCGGCGCAGTGGCGTTTTCGATGCTGGAAAATCTGGCGGTGGTGCTGATCGCCCCGGCGCTGCCCTGCCCGGTGCGTAATCAGGTTTCGGTCGACAAGCCAGACTGGTCGACGGTGCCGTTTATCATGGCCGACCAGGGGCCGGTACGCCGTCGCATTGAGCTATGGTTCCGCCGGCATAAAATCAGCAATCCGCAGATTTACGCCACCGTCGGCGGTCACGAAGCGATGGTCTCAATGGTGGCGCTGGGCTGCGGCGTGGCGCTGCTGCCGGAAGTGGTGCTGGAAAACAGCCCGGAGCCAGTGCGCAACCGGGTGATGATTTTAGAACGCAGCGATGAAAAAACGCCGTTTGAACTCGGCGTCTGCGCGCAAAAAAAGCGGCTGCATGAGCCGCTAATTGATGCGTTCTGGAAGATTTTACCGAATTAGTTTTACGGCCCTACCATTACCCGAACAGGCTTCCCAATACGGCTAAGCATATTCACCAGAGCATCAATGGTGAATTTGCTGCATTTCTTGTTGACGACATCCGAAACGCGCGGTCGGGATATATGCAAAACTGTAGCAACCTCGGCTTGCTTCATCTGGTTTTGCGTAATCCAGAGGGTAATTTCTTCCATTAGCTGTTGTTTAATGGCTAACGTGTTTTCGATTTCATTCAGGGAATCAGCGTAAAACTTTTCTGCGTCCTGCTTATGAAACCCCAAATCAGCAAAAACATTACCGCCAGATGGCGTCACATGGCGAATATCACTATCAGTTTTGGCAATCACAAGCTGTTTCTCCGTTGTTGCACCACCCGGTTATAACGCGTTCTGGCGATGTTTTTATCATGCTGACTGGTTTGTTGCGTCTGTTTTTGGAAACTATGCAAAACGTAGAGTGCTTCTTCAAACTTAGCGACATACATAACGCGATAGATACCATTGTTGTCACGAATACGAATTTCATTTACCCCAGCCCCAATTTCTGAAAACGGTTTCCAGTCATCGGGTTCAATTCCATACTGAATTTTGTGAAGCTGATAACCGACTGCTTTACGTACCGTTATGGGAAAAGCCAGGAGATCCTCCAGAGAAGATCCCACTCATCGAATTTCTTTTTCATTGGAGAGAGCTCGAGTGAGTAACATAACATCCTTTGTGTATAAAATTTTATACATTGTTTTTAGCAGGTGCAAGTGATGGCGGTGCTAACGATATGGTGAGCCGAGTTTCACCACAAGCAGATTGGGCGCCTTCTGGAAAACGTCTCGCAAAATGAAATGAGTGGATGCTCCGGGCTGGCAGAAAAGCCCAATAACTGAGGGAAGATAATATCTGGATATCAGGCCCACTTTACTTTGTGGGCCCGAAAAACTAAACGCTGAATTAACCCGCCAGAAAGAACCGGAACGCCGGGTTATTGCTCTCATCATGGCATTCATAGCCCAGCTCATGCAGCCGGGTTTCGAAATCCGGCTCATGATCGCCTAACTCGAACGCCGCCAGCACGCGGCCATAATCGGTACCGTGGCTACGGTAATGGAATAGCGAAATATTCCAGTGCGTGCCAAGCGTATGCAGGAATTTGAGCAACGCGCCGGGCGACTC
Organism: Salmonella enterica subsp. enterica serovar Typhimurium str. LT2; assembly: GCF_000006945.2. GTDB lineage: Bacteria > Pseudomonadota > Gammaproteobacteria > Enterobacterales > Enterobacteriaceae > Salmonella > Salmonella enterica. Next base: position 4,115,175 of record NC_003197.2, on the reverse strand, counting down.
CGGAAATTCGAAACTATACAAACGCTCCTGTAATGGCTTGGAGGGGCGTCCGCCGACCATATAGCGCACATGCAGCTTCGCCATTTCATCGTCGGAGAGATCCACTACGCTATAACCGCCGTCGCACAGTTGGGTGATAATCTCTTTTCGCTCCTCCAGCCCCTGACTGACGCGTACGCCGACAAAAATACAGGCATTTTTCGCGTCGGCAAAACGGTAGTTAAATTCGGTGACCATACGCCCGCCAAGCAACTGGCAGAATTTGAGAAAGCTCCCCTTTTCTTCCGGAATGGTCACCGCCAGTAACGCTTCGCGCTGTTCCCCCAGCTCGCAGCGTTCAGACACATAGCGCAAGCCGTGGAAGTTGACGTTGGCGCCGGAAAGGACGTGCGCCAGGCGTTCGCCGCGAATATTGTGCTGGGCGATATATTTCTTCATCCCCGCCAGCGCCAGCGCGCCGGACGGCTCCGCCACCGCACGCACATCTTCAAACAGATCTTTCATCGCCGCGCAGATAGCGTCGCTATCGACTGTAATAATGTCGTCGAGATATTCCTGGCACAGGCGGAAGGTTTCGTCGCCGATGCGTTTTACCGCTACGCCTTCAGCAAACAACCCAACGCGCGGGAGATCCACTGGATGACCGGCTTCCAACGCCGCTTTCAGGCAGGCGGAATCCTCCGCTTCGACGGCAATCACTTTGATTTGCGGCATCAATTGTTTGATCAGTACCGCTACGCCCGCCGCCAGGCCGCCGCCGCCAACCGGCACAAAGACACGATCGAGATGCGAATCCTGCTGAAGCAGTTCCAGCGCCAGCGTGCCCTGCCCGGCGATCACCATTGGGTGATCAAACGGCGGCACCCAAGTAAAACCCTGCTGCTGCGCCAGTTCAATAGCTTTCGCTTTCGCTTCATCAAAATTAGCGCCGTGCAACAGCACTTCGCCGCCAAAACCGCGTACCGCATCGACTTTAATATCCGCCGTTGCTTTTGGCATGACGATCAGCGACTTCACGCCAAGCCGCGCGGAGGAAAACGCCACGCCCTGTGCATGGTTCCCCGCCGACGCGGTAATCACGCCGTGGGCTTTTTGTTCTTCGGTCAATCCGGCCATCATCGCGTAAGCGCCGCGCAGCTTAAAGCTATGTACCGGCTGCCGGTCTTCGCGTTTGACGAGAATAACGTTGTCCAGACGTGACGAGAGCTTTTCCATTTTTTGCAGCGGTGTCACCTGCGCCGCTTCGTATACTGGCGCGCGTAGCACCGCGCGCAGATACTCCGCCCCTTCCGGCGCGACTGACAGAGGTTGAGATTCCGCCATCATCAACCTCCCAATTTCGATTTATCGCGCACCGCGCCTTTATCGGCGCTGGTCGCCAGGCTGGCGTAGGCACGCAGGGCAAACGAAACCTGACGCTGACGATTTTTCGGCGTCCAGGCTTTGTCGCCACGAGCTTCCTGCGCCTCGCGGCGTGCGGCGATTTCAGCCTCACTCAACTGCAACTGAATGCTGCGGTTCGGGATATCAATCGCAATAGTGTCGCCATCTTCAATCAACGCAATAGTGCCGCCGCTGGCCGCTTCCGGCGAGACGTGGCCGATGGAAAGACCCGAAGTACCGCCGGAGAAACGCCCATCGGTGATGAGCGCGCAGGCTTTGCCCAGCCCCATCGACTTCAGGAAACTGGTCGGATAGAGCATTTCCTGCATTCCCGGCCCGCCTTTCGGCCCTTCGTAGCGGATCACGACTACATCGCCTTCCACTACTTTGCCGCCGAGAATCGCCTCTACCGCGTCGTCCTGGCTTTCATACACTTTAGCCGGGCCGGTAAATTTAAGGATGCTGTCATCCACGCCTGCGGTTTTCACAATGCAGCCGTTTTCGGCGAAGTTGCCATACAGCACCGCCAGACCGCCGTCTTTGCTATAGGCATATTCCAGCGAGCGGATGCAACCCGCTGCGCGGTCGTCATCCAGCGAATCCCAGCGACAATCCTGCGAGAACGCCTGGGTAGTACGGATACCGGCAGGGCCAGCACGGAACATTTTTTTAACCGCTTCGTCCTGCGTAACCGTGATGTCGTACTGTTCCAGCGTTTGCGGCAACGTCAGGCCTAATACGTTTTTCACGTTGCGGTTCAGCAGCCCGGCGCGATCCAGCTCGCCTAAAATACCCAGCACACCGCCGGCACGGTGAACATCTTCCATATGGTATTTCTGGGTACTTGGCGCCACTTTACACAGCTGCGGCACCTTGCGGGACAGCTTGTCGATATCACTCATGGTGAAGTCGATTTCCGCTTCCTGCGCCGCCGCCAGCAGGTGAAGAACGGTGTTGGTCGAACCGCCCATCGCGATATCCAGCGTCATCGCGTTTTCAAACGCGGCTTTGCTGGCGATGTTACGCGGCAGTGCACTTTCGTCGTTTTGCTCGTAATAGCGTTTAGTCAGTTCAACAATCCGCTTACCGGCATTGAGGAACAACTGCTTACGGTCAGCGTGAGTTGCCAGCAGCGAGCCGTTGCCCGGCTGCGACAGGCCCAGCGCTTCGGTCAGGCAGTTCATGGAGTTAGCGGTAAACATGCCGGAGCAGGAGCCGCAGGTTGGACAGGCGGAGCGTTCAACCTGGTTACTTTGATCGTCAGAGACTTTCGGGTCCGCTCCCTGAATCATGGCATCAACCAGATCCAGCTTGATAATTTTGTCTGAAAGCTTGGTTTTCCCGGCTTCCATCGGGCCGCCGGAGACAAAGATCACCGGAATATTCAGGCGCAGCGAGGCCATGAGCATCCCTGGGGTGATTTTGTCGCAGTTGGAGATACACACCATCGCGTCAGCGCAGTGAGCGTTCACCATGTACTCAACGGAGTCGGCGATCAGCTCGCGCGACGGCAGTGAATAGAGCATACCCCCGTGCCCCATGGCAATCCCGTCATCCACGGCAATAGTGTTGAACTCTTTCGCCACCCCGCCGGAAGCTTCAATCTGTTCGGCGACCAGCTTACCGAGATCGCGCAGATGAACGTGACCCGGCACAAACTGAGTGAATGAGTTCACCACGGCGATAATCGGTTTGCCAAAATCACTGTCGGTCATTCCGGTGGCGCGCCACAGCGCGCGGGCACCCGCCATATTACGACCATGAGTGGTGGTGGCGGAACGGTACTTAGGCATGCTTTATTTACTCCCCATCTTTTCCCTTCATACTTCACGCCACAGGTGCGTTGGCTGCCTCACTCACCCCAGTCACTTACTACAGTAAGCTTCTGGGGATTCGCTGCGTTACCGCCTTCCTGTGACGCAAATTATTTTGGGAAAATATTAATTTTATTTATTATGAATTTACCGGATCCAACCAGCCCCATTTATCCTCGGTTTCTCCAGTGAAGAGACCAAAGAAGGCTTGTTGAATACGCTTGGTAACAGGGCCGCAACGGCCTTCACCTACCTGGATACCATCAACGCTGCGTACCGGAGTAATTTCTGCCGCGGTTCCGGACATAAACACTTCGTCGGCCAGATACAGCGATTCACGGGACAGCACCTGCTCGCGCACTTCAATACCCAGCTCTTTCGCCAGTTTGATAATCGCGTCGCGAGTAATGCCTGGCAGCGCGGAAGAGGTAAACGGCGGAGTAAACAGCACGCCATCTTTTACCTCAAACAGGTTTTCACCTGCGCCTTCGGAGATATAGCCGTTTACATCCAGGGCGATGCCTTCCTGATAGCCGTGGCGGCGCGCTTCGCTACCCACCAGCAGTGAGGAAAGATAGTTCCCGCCCGCTTTGGCGGCGGTCGGAATGGTGTTCGGCGCAGCGCGGTTCCAGGAAGAAACCATCGCATCGATCCCCTGATCCAGCGCTTCGGCGCCCAGGTATGCCCCCCACGGGAACGCGGCGATGATGACGTCAGTGGTGTATCCCGGGGGCGGGTTAACGCCCATACCGACATCGCCGACAAATACCAACGGACGGATATAGGCGCTGGTCAGATTATTTTTACGAATTACGTCGCGGCAGGCTTCCATCAGCTCATCAATGCTCTGGGAAACCGGAAAACGATAAATTTTTGCTGAGTCGCGCAGGCGCTGCATATGTTCACGATGACGAAACACTACCGGACCTTTGTGAGAGTCGTAGCACCGAATCCCTTCAAATACCGACGTACCGTAGTGCAGCGCGTGAGACATTACGTGAACCTTCGCGTCTTCCCAGCGCACCATCTCGCCATTGAACCAAATATAATCAGCTTTTTTCGTCGTCATTTTTCTTCCTTTTGCGCTCAGGCGCGGATTTGTTGTGATGTGGCAGCGCTCTGGCAGATCGCGACATGCGCAACATCTACCAGTTTACTTAACTGACTAAACAGTAAGTCGACCGACCGGGGACTGGCAACGGTCAATTCAATATTTATATTCTGCGCATCGGTCGCGGCTTCCATATTCATGGAGCACACCTGAAAACCACGATGGCGCACCACGCGTAAAACACGTTCTAAGGTTTCTGGATTAAAGCGTGCCGATACATTGACCTGATGTTGCATCATGATAATTTCTCCAGCATTTCAGAGTTACTGGCGCCAGGCGGCACCAACGGCCAGACATTTTCAAGTTCGTCGATTGAGACGTGAAGCAGGTACGGCCCTTCGCTTGCCAACATCGTGTCGAGTGCCGCTTCAACCTGGTCTTTACGAGTAATGTGCTGGCCTGGAATGCCGAAGGCGCTGGCCAGCATGAGGAAATCGGGGTTATCGGTCAGGGTGGTTTCGCTATATCGCTCCTGGAAAAACAGTTGCTGCCATTGTCGAACCATCCCTAACCGCTGGTTGTCGAGTAAGACTATCTTCAACGGTAACTGCTTGCGTTTTACGGTGCCCAACTCCTGAACATTCATCATGAAGGAGCCGTCACCGGAGATACAGATAACGGTATCATTCGGTCGCGCTACCTGCGCGCCAACGGCCGCCGGTAAGCCGAATCCCATCGTCCCCAGACCGCTGGAGGTGATGAAGTTCTCCGGGCGGGTGTAAGTCATATGCTGGGCTGACCACATCTGATGCTGCCCCACATCCGTCGTCACCACGCTGTCTGCGGGTTTGCGTTCCGACAATTGCTTCAACAACAACGGCGCATAGATAGTCTCGCCAGGATGGTCATAGCGCCAGGCGTGTTCTGCGCGCAGCTCTGCACAGGACTGACGCCATGCGTCGATCTTCAGCGGTTGCTGTAATGCCGGCAACAGCGAATTTAAATCGCCCTGCAACGCGACGTGTGCCTGACGCAGTTTGTTCATTTCCGCCGGGTCGATATCCATATGGATTACGCTGGCGTTCGGCGCAAACGTATTCAGCTTACCGGTCACCCGGTCATCAAAACGTGCACCCACTGCGATCAGTAAATCACACTCTTGCACCGCGAAATTAGCCGCTTTAGTACCGTGCATTCCCAGCATGCCCAGATAGTACGGATAATCAGCTTCAACAGCCCCCAGCCCTTTCAGCGTGCAGGTAACTGGCATTTGCGTTACCGCGATAAATTTACGCAGCGCCGGAACTGCCTGCGCCATACCAACACCACCGCCGACGTACAGCATGGGTTTTTTCGCCTGTTCCAGCATCTGGCGCGCCTGTTCCACATCAGCCTGCGGGAAAGTCGCTTCGTTAGCAACGGTAGTAAACCAGGGTTCCAGCTCACCGCTGGCCAACTGGATATCTTTCGGGATATCCACCAGAACCGGGCCAGGACGGCCAGCGTTGGCGACTTCAAAAGCCTCCGCCATGATGCGCGGCAACTCTTCCAGCGACTGCACCAGGAAGCTGTGTTTGGTACAGGCCAGCGACAGCCCTAACACATCCACCTCCTGGAACGCATCGGTGCCGATGAACGGGGCGGAAACCTGACCCGTGATCGCGACGACGGGGACCGAATCTAACAACGCATCCGCCAGGCCAGTGATCAGGTTAGTGGCGCCAGGGCCGGAAGTGGCGATACAAACACCGGTTTTGCCGGTAGAACGGGCATAACCGATTGCCGCCATTGCCGCACCCTGCTCGTGTCGGCACAACAAATGCTCCACACCACCGTCATACAACGCGTCGTAAACCGGCATAATTGCGCCGCCAGGATAACCAAATACGGTTTTCACCCCCTGCGCTCGCAAAGCATGTACCACCCACTGTGCCCCGTTCATAGTTACATCCCCGTCGTAAATCTTGAGAAACAGAATTTTATGCTGTTATTCACGCTCTGCTCCTCGCTTAAGTTTTTCAGGCCAAAAAAAACCCCCGGACCTTTCGGTGCGGGGGTCTTAGTTCGTTAAGGCTTGATTTCTAAGCCTTTCCTCGTCCAAGTGCAGCCCCGCACGGTGGGATAATAATCACCACCACGCTAATCACGACCAGGCTAATCACTCGTAGAAGGGCTGTCATTTTTGTCTATTCTTGCATCTTGTTCGAAGGAATACCTAAAGAGTTACCATAGGTTTTGCCAATAGCACAAGATATTTTTTTAACCACGTTTCAGATAATGCAGGTGAATGCCTAAAAGTACTTTGTTTTTTATAAGAAAAATTAGCAACTGAAAAATTTTCACGTTTTCCTCCCCCTTTTGGCGCACTCTACATCCTGTTTTCCTTCTTTTCGCTTCTGCGAGCGTTCTTCCAGTTTGATGTTTCTTACCTGAAAATGACGCCAAAATTCAGGAAGCAGTCGCTAAAAAACAAAAAGTCAGTAATTCGATTTTCTCTTCTATTCCGCATAATCCACGTAACAGGAGGGATTATGTCACTGGCGATTGTTCATACCCGCGCCGCACTTGGCGTCAATGCGCCGCCTATCACTATAGAGGTGCATATCAGTAATGGATTACCGGGATTAACCATGGTTGGCCTACCGGAAACCACGGTAAAAGAGGCGCGTGACCGGGTACGTAGTGCGATTATTAATAGCGGATATGAATTTCCGGCTAAAAAAATAACCATTAACCTTGCTCCAGCCGATCTACCGAAAGAGGGTGGAAGGTATGACCTGCCTATTGCTGTTGCGCTTCTGGCCGCGTCTGAGCAGCTTACAGCGTCGAATCTTGAGGCATATGAGCTGGTGGGTGAGTTAGCGCTTACAGGCGCATTACGCGGCGTTCCTGGCGCAATATCAAGTGCAACGGAAGCCATCAGGGCCGGCAGAAATATTATCGTCGCAACAGAGAACGCGGCGGAGGTTGGGCTTATAAGCAAAGAAGGATGTTTTATCGCCGATCATCTACAAACCGTCTGCGCCTTTCTGGAAGGGAAACACGCCCTGGAAAGACCTTTAGCTCAGGATATGGCATCGCCTACCGCAACTGCCGATCTTCGCGATGTGATCGGTCAGGAGCAGGGTAAACGCGGCCTGGAGATTACAGCGGCAGGGGGACATAATCTGCTATTGATCGGCCCGCCGGGTACGGGTAAAACCATGCTGGCCAGTCGACTGAGCGGGATTCTTCCACCATTAAGCAATGAGGAGGCGTTGGAAAGCGCCGCGATCCTCAGTCTGGTTAATGCCGATACGGTACAAAAACGATGGCAGCAACGCCCCTTTCGCTCACCTCATCATAGCGCCTCACTTACTGCTATGGTCGGCGGCGGCGCAATACCCGCCCCGGGAGAGATATCGCTGGCGCACAACGGAATTTTGTTCCTTGATGAATTGCCTGAATTTGAACGACGCACACTGGATGCGCTACGTGAACCTATAGAATCCGGTCAAATTCATTTATCCCGTACCAGAGCGAAAATAACGTACCCTGCCAGGTTCCAGTTAATCGCCGCAATGAATCCCAGCCCGACCGGACATTATCAGGGAAACCATAATCGCTGCACGCCAGAACAGACACTACGTTACCTTAATCGGTTGTCAGGCCCGTTTCTTGATCGTTTTGACCTTTCGCTTGAGATACCGCTTCCACCGCCCGGGATTCTTAGCCAACACGCCTCAAAGGGTGAGAGCAGCGCTACGGTAAAAAAGCGGGTCATCGCCGCCCATGAACGGCAGTACCGACGCCAGAAGAAGTTAAACGCGCGTCTGGAGGGTCGCGAAATCCAAAAATATTGTGTTTTGCATCACGATGACGCCCGCTGGCTTGAAGACACGCTGGTGCATCTTGGATTATCCATTCGCGCCTGGCAGCGTTTACTAAAAGTTGCCAGAACCATTGCCGACATAGAACTGGCTGACCAGATCTCGCGTCAGCATTTGCAGGAGGCGGTAAGCTATCGGGCGATAGACAGGTTGTTAATTCATTTGCAAAAGCTGTTGGCGTAAAAAAAGGGCATTACGCCCTTTTTATTAATCATCAGCTTCGGTGTAGTCTTCTGCGCCTTCAACTTGCGGCTTGCCGCCAGACAAGGTGTGGAAGCGTTTTGGACGCTTGATACGCGTCATATACTTGGACCAGACGCGTTCTGCATCCGTTACCGGCTCGCGTTCACCGCGACATACCGCTACAAACAGCTTCTCTTCTTCAGTCACAGGCTCACGCTTGCCAAGATCCAGATCATTAAAGGCATGACCATGACGCTCAAGCAGTTGTGCCTCTTTAATCGTGAAATCACCGTGACGAGAGAATCCACGTGGATAATGTTTATTGTCAAAATATCGATTAGTCGTCGTAAAGCTTTCCGCCATCCTGCACGCTCCTAATTCTTTGTCTGAGCTATTTATGGCGCGGAGTATTAGTTACGCTTGACAGAGTGTAAAACAAAACATTTAAATCATAACGACAAATAATTTTGTGGAGAGCACAGTGGATACGGAATTGTTAAAAACTTTCCTGGAAGTTAGCCGGACACGCCATTTCGGGCGGGCCGCAGAAGCACTTTACCTGACGCAATCCGCGGTGAGCTTTCGTATCAGGCAACTGGAGAATCAACTGGGCGTAAACCTTTTTACGCGGCACAGAAACAATATCCGTTTAACCACGGCTGGCGAAAAACTTTTACCGTATGCGGAAACGCTGATGAATACGTGGCAGGCGGCACGTAAAGAGGTGGCGCATACCTCACGCCATAACGAGTTTTCCATCGGCGCCAGCGCGTCTTTATGGGAGTGTATGCTTAACGCCTGGCTGGGGCGACTGTACCAACTACAGGAGCCGCAAAGCGGCCTGCAGTTCGAAGCCAGAATCGCTCAACGGCAATCGCTTGTGAAGCAACTTCATGAACGCCAGCTTGATCTCCTCATTACTACCGAAGCGCCCAAAATGGATGAGTTCAGCAGTCAGCTGTTAGGGCACTTCACTTTGGCGTTATATTGCAGCAGCCCTGCCCGTAAGAAATCAGAACTCAATTATCTGCGGCTGGAGTGGGGACCAGACTTCCAACAGCATGAAACAGGGCTGATCGCAGCAGATGAAGTGCCGGTATTAACAACCAGCTCAGCCGAACTCGCCCGACAGCAGCTTAGCGCATTAAATGGCTGTAGCTGGCTTCCTGTAAACTGGGCAAATGAAAAGGGCGGATTACATACCGTTGCCGACAGCGCAACGCTTTCACGGCCACTATACGCTATTTGGCTGCAAAACAGCGATAAATACTCGCTGATCTGCGATCTGTTAAAAACGGATGTGCTGGATGAACAATGAAAATGATGAAAAGAAAAAGAAGGGAACTTACGATTACCTGATCAGATAATCAGGTAATTTTAGGCAAAAAAAAATCCTTAGCAGATGCTAAGGATTATTTCTGGCAGGGGCGGAGAGACTCGAACTCCCAACACCCGGTTTTGGAGACCGGTGCTCTACCAATTGAACTACGCCCCTAATTAGGGTGGCGGAACGGACGGGACTCGAACCCGCGACCCCCTGCGTGACAGGCAGGTATTCTAACCAACTGAACTACCGCTCCACCGAATTCTTTTACAACCACTGATTTTTACATCAGTTTACTGCTTAATTTGATGCCTGGCAGTTCCCTACTCTCGCATGGGGAGACCCCACACTACCATCGGCGCTACGGCGTTTCACTTCTGAGTTCGGCATGGGGTCAGGTGGGACCACCGCGCTAGTGCCGCCAGGCAAATTCTGTTATCAGACCGTTTTTACGTTCTGATGTAATCTGAATCAGTGCTGAAAATCTTCTCTTAACCGCCAAAACATCTTCGGCGTTGTAAGGTTAAGCCTCACGGTTCATTAGTACCGGTTAGCTCAACGCATCGCTGCGCTTACACACCCGGCCTATCAACGTCGTCGTCTTCAACGTTCCTTCAGGAGACTCTAAGTCTCAGGGAGAACTCATCTCGGGGCAAGTTTCGTGCTTAGATGCTTTCAGCACTTATCTCTTCCGCATTTAGCTACCGGGCAGTGCCATTGGCATGACAACCCGAACACCAGTGATGCGTCCACTCCGGTCCTCTCGTACTAGGAGCAGCCCCCCTCAGTTCTCCAGCGCCCACGGCAGATAGGGACCGAACTGTCTCACGACGTTCTAAACCCAGCTCGCGTACCACTTTAAATGGCGAACAGCCATACCCTTGGGACCTACTTCAGCCCCAGGATGTGATGAGCCGACATCGAGGTGCCAAACACCGCCGTCGATATGAACTCTTGGGCGGTATCAGCCTGTTATCCCCGGAGTACCTTTTATCCGTTGAGCGATGGCCCTTCCATTCAGAACCACCGGATCACTATGACCTGCTTTCGCACCTGCTCGCGCCGTCACGCTCGCAGTCAAGCTGGCTTATGCCATTGCACTAACCTCCTGATGTCCGACCAGGATTAGCCAACCTTCGTGCTCCTCCGTTACTCTTTAGGAGGAGACCGCCCCAGTCAAACTACCCACCAGACACTGTCCGCAACCCGGATTACGGGTCCACGTTAGAACATCAAACATTAAAGGGTGGTATTTCAAGGTCGGCTCCATGCAGACTGGCGTCCACACTTCAAAGCCTCCCACCTATCCTACACATCAAGGCTCAATGTTCAGTGTCAAGCTATAGTAAAGGTTCACGGGGTCTTTCCGTCTTGCCGCGGGTACACTGCATCTTCACAGCGAGTTCAATTTCACTGAGTCTCGGGTGGAGACAGCCTGGCCATCATTACGCCATTCGTGCAGGTCGGAACTTACCCGACAAGGAATTTCGCTACCTTAGGACCGTTATAGTTACGGCCGCCGTTTACCGGGGCTTCGATCAGGAGCTTCGCTTACGCTGACCCCATCAATTAACCTTCCGGCACCGGGCAGGCGTCACACCGTATACGTCCACTTTCGTGTTTGCACAGTGCTGTGTTTTTAATAAACAGTTGCAGCCAGCTGGTATCTTCGACTGACTTCAGCTCCATGAGTAAATCACTTCACCTACGTGTCAGCGTGCCTTCTCCCGAAGTTACGGCACCATTTTGCCTAGTTCCTTCACCCGAGTTCTCTCAAGCGCCTTGGTATTCTCTACCTGACCACCTGTGTCGGTTTGGGGTACGATTTCGTGTTACCTGATGCTTAGAGGCTTTTCCTGGAAGCAGGGCATTTGTTGCTTCAGCACCGTAGTGCCTCGTCGTCACGCCTCAGTGTTAAAGTGAACCGGATTTACCTGGAACACACACCTACACGCTTAAACCGGGACAACCGTCGCCCGGCCAACATAGCCTTCTCCGTCCCCCCTTCGCAGTAACACCAAGTACGGGAATATTAACCCGTTTCCCATCGACTACGCCTTTCGGCCTCGCCTTAGGGGTCGACTCACCCTGCCCCGATTAACGTTGGACAGGAACCCTTGGTCTTCCGGCGAGCGGGCTTTTCACCCGCTTTATCGTTACTTATGTCAGCATTCGCACTTCTGATACCTCCAGCATGCCTCACGACACACCTTCACAGGCTTACAGAACGCTCCCCTACCCAACGAACGTATCCCTAAGCCAACTCGACTTTAATGAACGCTTTGACGTCGCTTCGCTCCGTCAATCGTCAACTCCGTAAAGTTGTCTTGGGTGATACGTTCGCTGCCGCAGCTTCGGTGCATGGTTTAGCCCCGTTACATCTTCCGCGCAGGCCGACTCGACCAGTGAGCTATTACGCTTTCTTTAAATGATGGCTGCTTCTAAGCCAACATCCTGGCTGTCTGGGCCTTCCCACATCGTTTCCCACTTAACCATGACTTTGGGACCTTAGCTGGCGGTCTGGGTTGTTTCCCTCTTCACGACGGACGTTAGCACCCGCCGTGTGTCTCCCGTGATAACATTCTCCGGTATTCGCAGTTTGCATCGGGTTGGTAAGCCGGGATGGCCCCCTAGCCGAAACAGTGCTCTACCCCCGGAGATGAATTCACGAGGCGCTACCTAAATAGCTTTCGGGGAGAACCAGCTATCTCCCGGTTTGATTGGCCTTTCACCCCCAGCCACAGGTCATCCGCTAATTTTTCAACATTAGTCGGTTCGGTCCTCCAGTTAGTGTTACCCAACCTTCAACCTGCCCATGGCTAGATCACCGGGTTTCGGGTCTATACCCTGCAACTTAACGCCCGGTTAAGACTCGGTTTCCCTCCGGCTCCCCTATACGGTTAACCTTGCTACAGAATATAAGTCGCTGACCCATTATACAAAAGGTACGCAGTCACACAGGTAAACCTGTGCTCCCACTGCTTGTACGTACACGGTTTCAGGTTCTTTTTCACTCCCCTCGCCGGGGTTCTTTTCGCCTTTCCCTCACGGTACTGGTTCACTATCGGTCAGTCAGGAGTATTTAGCCTTGGAGGATGGTCCCCCCATATTCAGACAGGATACCACGTGTCCCGCCCTACTCATCGAGCTCACAGCACATGCGCTTTTGTGTACGGGGCTGTCACCCTGTATCGCGCACCTTTCCAGACGCTTCCACTAACACACATGCTGATTCAGGCTCTGGGCTCCTCCCCGTTCGCTCGCCGCTACTGGGGGAATCTCGGTTGATTTCTTTTCCTCGGGGTACTTAGATGTTTCAGTTCCCCCGGTTCGCCTCATTAACCTATGGATTCAGTTAATGATAGTGTGACGAATCACACTGGGTTTCCCCATTCGGGTATCGCCGGTTATAACGGTTCATATCACCTTACCGGCGCTTATCGCAGATTAGCACGCCCTTCATCGCCTCTGACTGCCAGGGCATCCACCGTGTACGCTTAGTCGCTTAACCTCACAACCCGAAGATGTTTCTTTCGATTCATCGTCGTGTTGCGAAAATTTGAGAGACTCACGAACAACTTTCGTTGTTCTGTGTTTCAATTTTCAGCTTGATCCAGATTTTTAAAGAGCAAATATCTCAAACGTGACTCGTAAGTCAGTTTTGAGATATTAAGGCAGGTGACTTTCACTCACAAACCAGCAAGTGGCGTCCCCTAGGGGATTCGAACCCCTGTTACCGCCGTGAAAGGGCGGTGTCCTGGGCCTCTAGACGAAGGGGACGTATCAGTCTGCTTCGCAAGACGCCTTGCTATTTACTTTTCATCAGACAATCTGTGTGAGCACTGCAAAGAACAGTTCTTTAAGGTAAGGAGGTGATCCAACCGCAGGTTCCCCTACGGTTACCTTGTTACGACTTCACCCCAGTCATGAATCACAAAGTGGTAAGCGCCCTCCCGAAGGTTAAGCTACCTACTTCTTTTGCAACCCACTCCCATGGTGTGACGGGCGGTGTGTACAAGGCCCGGGAACGTATTCACCGTGGCATTCTGATCCACGATTACTAGCGATTCCGACTTCATGGAGTCGAGTTGCAGACTCCAATCCGGACTACGACGCACTTTATGAGGTCCGCTTGCTCTCGCGAGGTCGCTTCTCTTTGTATGCGCCATTGTAGCACGTGTGTAGCCCTGGTCGTAAGGGCCATGATGACTTGACGTCATCCCCACCTTCCTCCAGTTTATCACTGGCAGTCTCCTTTGAGTTCCCGACCTAATCGCTGGCAACAAAGGATAAGGGTTGCGCTCGTTGCGGGACTTAACCCAACATTTCACAACACGAGCTGACGACAGCCATGCAGCACCTGTCTCACAGTTCCCGAAGGCACAAATCCATCTCTGGATTCTTCTGTGGATGTCAAGACCAGGTAAGGTTCTTCGCGTTGCATCGAATTAAACCACATGCTCCACCGCTTGTGCGGGCCCCCGTCAATTCATTTGAGTTTTAACCTTGCGGCCGTACTCCCCAGGCGGTCTACTTAACGCGTTAGCTCCGGAAGCCACGCCTCAAGGGCACAACCTCCAAGTAGACATCGTTTACGGCGTGGACTACCAGGGTATCTAATCCTGTTTGCTCCCCACGCTTTCGCACCTGAGCGTCAGTCTTTGTCCAGGGGGCCGCCTTCGCCACCGGTATTCCTCCAGATCTCTACGCATTTCACCGCTACACCTGGAATTCTACCCCCCTCTACAAGACTCAAGCCTGCCAGTTTCGAATGCAGTTCCCAGGTTGAGCCCGGGGATTTCACATCCGACTTGACAGACCGCCTGCGTGCGCTTTACGCCCAGTAATTCCGATTAACGCTTGCACCCTCCGTATTACCGCGGCTGCTGGCACGGAGTTAGCCGGTGCTTCTTCTGCGGGTAACGTCAATTGCTGCGGTTATTAACCACAACACCTTCCTCCCCGCTGAAAGTACTTTACAACCCGAAGGCCTTCTTCATACACGCGGCATGGCTGCATCAGGCTTGCGCCCATTGTGCAATATTCCCCACTGCTGCCTCCCGTAGGAGTCTGGACCGTGTCTCAGTTCCAGTGTGGCTGGTCATCCTCTCAGACCAGCTAGGGATCGTCGCCTTGGTGAGCCGTTACCTCACCAACAAGCTAATCCCATCTGGGCACATCTGATGGCAAGAGGCCCGAAGGTCCCCCTCTTTGGTCTTGCGACGTTATGCGGTATTAGCCACCGTTTCCAGTAGTTATCCCCCTCCATCAGGCAGTTTCCCAGACATTACTCACCCGTCCGCCACTCGTCAGCGAAGCAGCAAGCTGCTTCCTGTTACCGTTCGACTTGCATGTGTTAGGCCTGCCGCCAGCGTTCAATCTGAGCCATGATCAAACTCTTCAATTTAAAAGTTTGATGCTCAATGAATTAAACTTCGTAATGAATTACGTGTTCACTCTTGAGACTTGGTATTCATTTTTCGTCCTAGGACGTTAAGAATCCGTATCTTCGAGTGCCCACACAGATTGTCTGATAAATTGTTAAAGAGCAGTGCCGCTTCGCTTTTTCTCAGCGGCGCGGGGTGTGCATATTACGCTTTCCCGCTTCAGAGTCAAGCGTTTATTTTCGCTTTTCTCCGTGAGGTTCTGGTCTGAACCCCGCTGACCCGGCGGCCTGTGTGCCGTTGTTCCGTGTCAGTGGTGGCGCATTATAGGGAGTTATTTCTGCCTGACAAGAGGAAATTTAAAATAATTTTCTGAGTGTCTCTTTTTTCATCAATAGCGTGCTTAACGTGCCATAAAATAAGCAAATTGCCGTTATTGCAACTGCAATCACACTTCCAGGTGGCATACTAATAACCAAACGAAAGAGAAAGGAAGAACATTCATGCCTTTAAGCGCACAACAATTAGCCGCACAGAAAAATCTATCCTATGTTCTGGCTGAAAAGCTGGCGCAGCGGATATTAAAGGGTGACTACGCCCCCGGTACGATTCTTCCCGGCGAAATAGAACTGGGCGAGCAGTACGGCGTAAGTCGAACGGCAGTTCGCGAAGCGGTGAAAACGTTGACGGCTAAAGGTATGGTGCTACCTCGTCCGCGCATTGGTACGCGGGTGATGCCGCAGGGAAACTGGAACTTTCTGGATCAAGAGCTGCTGACCTGGTGGATGACGGAAGAAAATTTTCATCAGGTGGTAGAGCATTTTCTGGTGATGCGTATTAGCCTGGAGCCGCAAGCCTGCCTGCTGGCGGCGACTCTTGGCACACCGGAGCAGAAAGCGCGGCTTAATGCCTTAATGGAAGAGATGGTCGCGCTGAAAAAGCATTTTAAGCGTGAACGCTGGATTGAAGTGGATATGGCGTGGCACGAGCATATCTACGAAATGAGCGCCAATCCCTTTCTAATCTCTTTTGCGACGCTATTTCATTCGGTTTATCACACTTACTTTACCTCAATCACCTATAACGAGGTGGTAAAGCTGGATTTGCACCAGGCCATTGTTGATGCCATCGCTGATGGCGACGGCGAACGCGCTTTCCAGGCCTGCCAGGCGTTGTTAATAGCGCCCAATGAGAGACCAGATAATTAACAGGATATTGAATGACCAGCAAAAAAGCGCGCAGTATGGCTGGCCTGCCGTGGATCGCGGCGATGGCCTTCTTTATGCAGGCGCTAGACGCCACCATTTTGAATACCGCTTTACCGGCTATTGCGCATAGTCTTAACCGTTCACCACTCGCCATGCAGTCCGCTATTATCAGTTATACCCTGACAGTAGCTATGTTAATTCCGGTAAGCGGCTGGCTGGCTGACCGCTTTGGTACGCGTCGCGTTTTTATGGTTGCCGTAAGTCTGTTTACGTTAGGCTCGCTGGCCTGCGCGCTCTCCAGTTCACTATCTGAATTGGTTATTTTTCGCGTCGTACAAGGCGTCGGCGGAGCGATGATGATGCCAGTGGCGCGGCTGGCGTTATTGCGAGCCTATCCGCGTAGTGAGCTGCTGCCCGTTCTTAACTTTGTCACTATGCCGGGGCTGGTAGGTCCGATTCTGGGGCCGGTATTAGGCGGCGTACTGGTGACCTGGGCAAGCTGGCACTGGATCTTCCTGATTAATATTCCCATTGGTGTTGCAGGCATTCTGTATGCCCGCAAATATATGCCCAACTTCACCACGCCGCGTCGCAAGTTTGACATGACCGGCTTCTTTCTTTTTGGGTTAAGTCTGGTTTTATTTTCCAGCGGAATGGAACTGTTTGGCGAAAAGATTGTGGCGACATGGATCGCATCCGCCATTATTTTTTGCAGTATCGTTCTACTATTGGCCTATATCCGCCACGCCCGCCGTCATCCGACACCGTTAATATCACTATCGCTGTTTAAGACACGCACATTTTCCGTCGGTATTGCCGGCAACCTCGCCACGCGTCTGGGGACAGGCTGCGTACCTTTTTTGATGCCGTTAATGCTACAGGTTGGTTTTGGCTACCCGGCTCTGATCGCCGGCTGCATGATGGCGCCGACGGCTTTGGGTTCTATTATCGCGAAATCGACCGTAACGCAGGTTTTACGACGTTTGGGATACCGGAAGACTCTGGTCGGCATTACGGTATTTATCGGTCTGATGATTGCCCAGTTTTCGTTTCAATCTCCCGCCATGCCGATCTGGATGCTCGTGCTGCCGCTATTCATTCTTGGAATGGCGATGTCCACTCAATTTACGGCAATGAATACGATTACTCTTGCGGATCTGACGGACGATAATGCCAGCAGCGGCAACAGCGTTCTGGCGGTTACGCAGCAATTGTCTATCAGTTTAGGCGTGGCGATCAGCGCGGCGGTGTTACGTATTTATGAAGGTTTTGCGGGCACCAGTACCGTGGAACAGTTCCACTATACCTTTATCACGATGGGGGCGATCACTATCGTGTCCGCGCTGATGTTTATGCTGCTAAGAGCCAAAGACGGCAACAATCTGATTAAAGAACGGCATAAATCTAAACCGACCCACGCACCGTCAAAACCGGAGTAAGCTGAAGTCGCTGTTGTTGCAAGGCGGGCTGCGCCATCCGATGAATCAACACATCAATAGCCAGCTCGCCCAATTCATCTTTCGGCTGATGGATAGTCGTCAGCGGCGGCGTCATATAGCGCGCCAGCTCAATATCATCATAGCCAATGACTGCCATATCCTGCGGAATACGAAGCCCCGCCTGATATAGCGCCTGATAGGCGCCGACAGCCATCGCATCGTTTCCGGTAAAAACCGCTTGCGGTCGCTGTTGATGGGCGAGTAACGCCTGCATGGCGTCAAAGCCGCCGCCAAATTCAAAATCGCCGGTGATCTCATAGCCTTGCGGAATAGCCAGCCCTGCGCGTTTCATCGCCGCCCGATACCCTTCCAGCCGTAAACGCGCTGGCGTTTTGTCCAGCGGGCCGGTAATACAGGCTATTCGGGTAAATCCTTTATCGATAAGGTATTGGGTAGCAAGATCGCCGCCTAGCAACGAATTATCCTGAATGAGATCGCTATCGCCCTCACCATCAAACGGCGACCAGTCCATCATGACGGTAGGAATAGACGGATAACGCTCCATGATTTCACGAGAAGGCTGATGCGTTTCGGTACACAGCAGCAGTAAACCGTCTACCCGTTTTTGCATCAGCGTCTCCAGGTTGCGGTTCATCCGTTGCTCGTCGCCTTCGGTATTGCACAGCACCAGACTATAACCGCGCTCAAAACAGCTTCGCTCAACGCCGCGCACCAGTTCGGAATAAAAAGGGTTGGTACTGGCGGTAATTAGCATACCAATCGTGCGGGTCTGGTTTAACTTGAGGCTTCGCGCCAGCGCAGAAGGCGCATAGTTGAGCGATTTAATCGCCGCTTCAACTTTTTCGGTTATCGTCTCACTCACAAAGCGATCTTTGTTAATAACGTGAGAGACCGTCGATGTAGAGACTCCCGCCAGGCGGGCAACATCTTTCATAGTAGCCAAGCGTTACCCCTGCTGATGTAAAAACGCTTCTATCTCTTCGCGCCACGGAACGGAAGGTTGCGCGCCTTTACGCGTTACGGCAATCGCGGCGGCGGCATGGGCAAAGCGAATCGCTTCCGGCAACGGCGTCTCCTCCAGTATCGCGGTGATAAAGGCGCCGTTAAACGTATCTCCGGCAGCAATGGTATCGACAGCCTCAACGCTAAATCCAGGAACGCGGCGGCCCTCGCCGTCTACGCTGGCCCAGACGCCACGGCTTCCTAAGGTAATTAATACGGTTCGAATGCCTTTATCATGCAAAACCTGCGCAGCTTTCGCGGCATCGTCGTCATTTTCCACACGCACGCCCGTCAGCTTTTCAGCTTCCGTTTCATTTGGCGTGATGATGTCCACCAGCGCCAGCAGTTCATCCGGTAACTCACGGGCAGGCGCCGGATTAAGCGCAACAGTAGTATGATGTTGATGGGCGATTTTCGCCGCCGCCAGTACGCTTTCCAGCGGCGATTCCAGTTGCATCAGTAACGCATCCGCCTGCGCGATACGTTCACGCTGCGCATCAACCAACGCCGGCGATAACGCGGCATTCGCTCCGGCATGAATACCGATGACGTTCTCGCCTTCGCCATTAACGAAAATCAGCGCCACCCCGGTAGACTCGCCTTTAATAACGCTAACTGGCGCGATATCAATACGATCGCTGACTAATTGTTTACGAATACTGTCGCCAATATCGTCATCGCCCGTGCAGGCGATAAACGCAATATTTGCCCCGCTACGTCCCGCAGCAACCGCCTGATTCGCGCCTTTCCCACCAAACGCGACCTGATAATGGCTACCGGTTACCGTTTCACCCGGGGTAGGGAAGGACTCAAGATTAAGGATATGATCGGCATTAATGCTGCCAAGGACGATGAGATTACCTGCGGTTTTCATATTCGGGGTTCCACGTCAAAGTGCGCCACCGGTTAGGGTGGCGCGTGCCCTGCTTTTCTTTTTTTTACGTTCACCTCAGCGGAGGCTCGCGTATTTCTGTCGCCATCAGGCCATAGTTGACCCGTGTCGTTTATTACTGCTTGATGACCAGTTTCAGGTCAACCGGATATTTGGCCTGAACTTTTTCGCCTTTCAACACCTTATCCGCCACTTCAACGCCTTTGGCGCCGATTTGATCCGGTAACTGAGCGATAGTCGCTGCCAGTTTGCCATCTTTTACGGCCTTTTCGCCATCCGGCGTACCGTCAAATCCAACCACCATCACATCTGCTTTACCGGCAGTTTGCAGTGCGCGCAGTGCGCCCAGCGCCATTTCATCGTTCTGGGCGAAGACAGCCTGAACATCCGGATGCGCGGTTAGCAGGTTCTGCATGACGTTCAGACCCTTAGTACGGTCGAAATCAGCAGGCTGGCTGGCCAGGACATTAAATTTGTGGGCGGCTACCGCCTGCTGGAAACCTTCGCCACGCTCACGCGCCGCAGATGTTCCGGCAATGCCTTGCAACTCAATCACTTTGGCGCCTTCGCCAGCTTTTTTCGCGATATAGTCGCCAGCGATCTTACCGCCCAGCACGTTATCAGACGCGATATGGCTGACGACATCGCCTTTGGTTGCCTGGCGGTCAAGCGTGATAACCGGAATCTTCGCCTGGTTCGCCATCTTCACCGCGTTACCCACCGCATCGGAGTCAGTCGGGTTGATCAGCAGAATTTTGGTCCCGCGAACGGTTAAATCCTGCACGTTCGCCAGCTCTTTGGCAGGGTTGTTCTGGGAGTCCAGCACCACCAGGTTATAACCCAGTTTATCCGCCTCTTTTTGCGCCCCGTCTTTTAACGACACGAAGAAGGGATTATTGAGGGTAGAGATCACCAGCGCAATGGTGTCTTTCGCCATTGCATTCGCGCTCACGGTGGCGCTCAGCGCAACAGCAGATACCAGGGTAGCCAGTTTTTTCATGTTCATATTTCAGATGTCCTGTAGTCGTTGTTACTGCTTTTTGTTGTCTACCAGTACCGCCAGCAAAATCACCACCGCTTTGACGATCATCTGGTAATAGGAGGAAACACCTAACAAATTCAAACCATTATTAAGGAAGCCGAGAATCAATGCGCCGATCAATGTCCCAACAATGCGCCCTTTACCACCTGCAAGGCTGGTGCCGCCCAGCACCACGGCGGCAATAGCATCCAGCTCATAGCCGGTACCCGCCGTCGGCTGCGCGGAAGAGAGGCGCGCCACTTCAATGATGCCCGCCAGCGATGCTGTCAGGCCGCAAAGTGAATAGACGATAATTTTCACTTTGCTCACGCTAATGCCAGACAGACGCGTCGCCGCTTCGTTACCGCCCAGCGCGTAGATATAGCGTCCCAGACGAGTGTGATGCAGCATATACCAGGCGGCGATAAAGACGATAGCCATGATCCAGACCGGCGTAGGAACGCCCAGCGGACGACCGATACCGAACCAGCCAAACAGATCGGCGTTATCGGTAAAGCCGGTGTTGACCGGGCTACCGTCGGTGTAAACCATCGTCACGCCACGCAGTAGCAGCATCATCACCAGCGTAGCGATAAACGCCTGTACGCGGCCCTTCGCGACGATAACGCCAGTGACGGCGCCAATCGCAGCGCCCAGCGCCAGCGCGGCGGCAACCGCGACCAGCGCATTCACTTCAACGCCGACGATTGAAGCGGCAACCGCACCGGTGAGCGCCAGCAGGGAACCGACGGACAGATCGATCCCCGATGTCAGAATCACCAACGTCATCCCCACCGCCATAATGGCGTTAACGGAGGTCTGTTGAAGAATATTGAACAGATTATTAACGGTAAAAAAGTTGGGGCTCAACGTCGAAACAATCGCGATCAACACCAGCAGGGCAATGAGCGACTTCTGCTCAAGAAGCCACGCTTTAGTGAAATAACGGCGACCAGAAACAGCCTGGGTTGTCATCTTTTTTACTCCTGATTCACGCGATTAAGCTTGCCCACTGCGGCAGCCATTAACACTTCCTGGGTGGCCTGCTCGCGAGTAAATTCACCGCTGAGATGCCCTTCATGCATGACGATGATGCGATCGCTCATGCCTAATACTTCTGGCATCTCAGATGAGACCAGAATGATGCTCAGGCCGTCGGCCTTAAACTGGTTGATAAGCTGGTAAATCTCTTTCTTGGCGCCGACGTCCACGCCGCGGGTCGGCTCGTCGAGAATGAGCACTTTCGGGCGCGTCATCAACCCGCGGGCAATCGCCACTTTTTGCTGATTACCACCGGAAAGCAGGCCTATCGCCTGTTCCATTGAAGGCGTCTTGACGTTGAACAGACGGATAAAATCCCCCACCGCCTGCTGCTCATCTTTGTGTTTCAGGCTTCCGCCAGCGCGGCTGAAATAGTCCAGCGCCGTCAGCGACATATTCTCTTTAACTGACATGCCGAGCACCAGTCCATCGCGCTTACGGTCTTCAGAGATATAAACGATGCCATTGGCCAGCCCGTCCTGCGGAGAGCGCGTCACCACTTCGTGTCCATCGAGCGTCACATAACCGCTGGTTCGCGGCATCGCGCCGTACAATACTTTCATCAGCTCGGTGCGACCGGCGCCCATCAGGCCGGAGATGCCAAGAATCTCGCCTTTTCGCAGCACAAAAGAGACATCATTCACGCCCGGTCCGCACAGATTATCGACCTTGAGGCGAATCTCACCCGGCGCGTTATCCAGATGCGGGTACTGATCTTCCAGCTTACGTCCCACCATCATTTCGATAAGAGAATCTTCGGTCAACGTGGCCACTTCACGCTCGGCGATAAATTGCCCATCGCGGAAGACCGTCACGTCATCGCAAATTTCGAAGATCTCTTTCATACGGTGGGAGATATAGACAATGCCGCGCCCCTGCGATTTTAATTCGCGGATAACGCGGAACAGAGAGTCGGTTTCAGTGTCGGTCAGCGCATCGGTCGGTTCATCCATAATGATGACTTTGGATTCGAAGCTCAGCACTTTGGCGATTTCCACCATTTGCTGATCGCCGATAGAGAGTTCGCCCACCAGCTTATCGCTCTTAAAACGCAGATTGAGTTTGGCTAAGAGGTGGTCGGCTTCGGCATACATCTTTTTCCAGTCGATTTTGCCAAAGCGATTCACAAACTCACGGCCCAGGAAGATGTTTTCCGCAATGGTCAACTGCGGGATCAGGTTCAGTTCCTGATGAATAATGCCGATCCCGGCTTCCTGAGACGATTTAGGCCCATTAAAGGTGGTCTCTTTACCCAGCCATAACAACGATCCCGCATCTCGCGTATAGATGCCGGTTAATACTTTCATCATGGTGGATTTTCCGGCGCCGTTTTCCCCCACCAGCGCCATAACGCGGCCAGGATAAACGTTTAACGCGGCGCCGGAGAGAGCCTTCACGCCGGGGAACGCTTTATCGATCCCTTTGAGTTGCAGTAATGCGTCCATAGCGGCCTCAGAAAGTGACGCCAGCGCAAAGAATGACGTTCGCATACGGGGAACACTCCCCGCTGCGAATCACCGCCTGACTGTCTGCAGTCAATTTTTTGAATTGTTCGTGTGTCGTATAACTAATTTTTATGGTGTTTCCCTGGTGTTGCTGCAGTTGCTCAAGGTGAGTGAGCAACGTTTCGTGGAGCTGCGGATTCTGTTGTTTGATTTCCGTTGCAAGAATCGCCGCCTCAACCTGCATTTCCCGGGTCACGACATCCACCACCTGCATAAAAGAAGGTACGCCCTGGGTTAGTGCCATATCGATACGCGCGGTGCTATTCGGGATGGGTAAACCCGCATCACAGACTACCAGAGTATCAGTATGCCCCAGACGGGAAATGACCGACGAGATTTCAGAGTTGAGTACGGTGCCTTTCTTCATTTTTCTGCTCCACTAGCGAAACGTTTCGCTGGCCGCAGTGTAACCCCGGATGTGTTCATAAAACCATCATGACGTAACAGAATTGTGATCGCCGTCGAAACGTTTCGCTAGCGGAAATCAGGCGATTATCTTGTGGGAATCTACGGATTGGCCAGGCCGGGTAAGCCAACGCGGCCCCCGGCATGTTGATGGGAGGTTAAATCTCGACCTGCGTACCTAACTCAATCACGCGGTTAGGCGGGATCTCGAACTGATCCGGCGCGCGCAGGGCGTTGCGTTGCAACAACAAATACAGCTTGCCACGCAGACGCAAATACCACGGGCGTTTGCCGACAATCAACGACTCGTGCGACATAAAGAACGACGTTTCCATCATCCGACAGCTAAGGCCTTCCAGACCGCAGCGGTGGAACACCTCTTCAACGTTTGGCGTTTCGCGCCAGCCGTAGCTGGCCACCACGCGCCAGAATGTCGGAGACAACTGCTCAATCTGCACCCGGCGAACGTTATGCACATAAGGCGCATCTTCCGTACGCAACGTCAGTAAGATTACGCGCTCATGCAACACTTTGTTGTGCTTCAGGTTATGCAATAAAGCAAAAGGGATCACACTGAGCGCGCGCGACATGTATACGGCAGTACCCGGCACCCGAACCGGCGGTGACTTCTCCAGTGAAGCAATCATCGCTTCCAGCGAATTACCGTGTTCATGCATACGACGCAACAGACGGAAACGCTCGCTCTTCCAGGTGGTCATGATCGTGAACATGATCAGACCCAGGCTCAGCGGCAGCCAACCGCCGGACAACAATTTATCGAGGTTAGCCGAGAACAGCGGGATATCCACGCACAGGAATGCGATGAGGATCAGCGCGACAAAATATTTGTTCCAGTGCCAGTTCTTACGCGCCACGGTCGTAGAAAGAATAGACGTCAGCACCATCGTGCCGGTCACGGCGATACCATAGGCCGCCGCCAGGTTGCTGGAGTGCTCAAAGCTAACAATAACAACCACGACCGCGAAATAAAGCAGCCAGTTAACGAAAGGGATATAGATCTGACCGGACTCCATCTCGGAGGTATGGATAATGCGCATTGGCGACAAATAGCCAAGACGCACGGCCTGACGCGTCAGCGAAAAGACGCCGGAAATGACCGCCTGGGAGGCGATCACCGTCGCCAGCGCGGCCAGAATCAGCAGCGGAATTAACGCCCAGTCCGGCGCCAACAGGAAGAAGGGGTTTTTAATCGCTTCCGGATGCTTAAGTAGCAATGCGCCCTGACCAAAGTAGTTCAGTACTAACGACGGCAATACCACGGTAAACCACGCCAGGCGAATCGGGAACTTACCGAAGTGTCCCATATCGGCGTACAACGCCTCTACGCCGGTAATCGACAGCACCACCGCGCCCAACGCAATAAATGATACGGTTTTATATTCAAGGAAAAAACGTACCGCCCAGACAGGATTCAGCGCATGTAACACTTCGGGATTGGCGATAATACTGCGCAGGCCAAGTACCGCCAGGATTAAAAACCAGGTCAGCATGATCGGCGCAAAGAGTTTCCCTACCATTCCCGTACCGTGCTTCTGAATCATAAACAACAGAGTCAGCACAATAATGGAGAGCGGGACAATCCAGGTATCCAGCTGCGGCGCGACAATCTCCAGGCCTTCAATCGCCGACATCACCGAAATCGCCGGCGTAATCACCACTTCGCCATAGAAAAAGCTGCCGCCTATCAGTCCCATGATAACTAACATGGATGTGGTGCGCGCCGAGGTATTACGCCCGGCAAGCGACATCAGCGTCAAAATTCCACCTTCACCCGCGTTATCGGCGCGCATCACGAAGGTGAGATATTTGATGGAAACCACAAAGATGAGTAGCCAGAAGATCAGCGACAGAAAACCAAATACGGCATCTCGTTCAACGCCAAAACCAAACTGACCGGACAAACATTCACGAAGCGTATAAAGCGGGCTGGTACCAATATCACCGTAGACAACCCCAATAGCTGCGAGGGTAATCGCAGGCAACGATTGCTTATTATCAGTGCTCATAGACTCATCTTTCGTTTATACACGTCACCCTTCACCCTACCTCCTTGTCGGCTGCATTCGCTTACCCCAGTCACACGTTTAAGTCAGTGCCAGGGGATTCACTCCTTTGCCGCCTTGATGTAGTTTGAATGAATGAGTGTATAGATATGAAATGTGTGCTTAGTCCCTTGGCCCACAAAAAAGCGCACAGTATGCACGATTAATCATAAAATCGTACCCCTAAATGAAGCCAGATTAACCTGGCTCAAAGAAAAATAAACAGCGCGTCAGACGATTACAGCCCCGGTGGTGAAACGTCTATACTCGCAATTAGCATGATCCATTTGTCGAAAGGACGCCTCTTTATTATGGCTCACCCACATTTATTAGCGGAAAGAATTTCCCGTCTGAGCAGCGCCCTTGAGAAGGGGCTGTATGAACGTAGTCATGCCATACGCCTTTGCCTACTGGCGGCGTTAAGCGGTGAGAGCGTCTTTTTGTTGGGCCCGCCCGGTATCGCCAAGAGTCTGATTGCCCGCCGCCTGAAGTTTGCTTTCCAGCGCGCCCGCGCTTTTGAATATCTGATGACACGCTTTTCCACGCCGGAAGAGGTTTTTGGCCCGCTCTCTATTCAGGCGCTGAAAGATGAAGGTCGCTATGAACGCTTAACGACCGGCTACCTTCCCGAAGCCGAAATCGTTTTTCTGGATGAAATCTGGAAAGCCGGGCCAGCTATCCTGAACACATTGCTGACCGCCATTAACGAACGCCATTTCCGCAACGGCGCATTTGAGGAAAAAATTCCGATGCGGCTGCTGGTGGCGGCCTCTAACGAACTGCCCGAAGCGGACAGCAGCCTGGAAGCGTTGTACGACCGAATGTTGATTCGCCTGTGGCTGGATAAAGTTCAGGATAAAGCCAATTTCCGCTCCATGCTGGTCAGTCAGCAGGATGAAAGTGATAACCCGGTACCTGCCTCGTTACAGGTTAGCGACGAAGAATATCAACAGTGGCAAAAGGATATCGGCGCGATTTCACTCCCTGATCCGGTCTTTGAGCTGATATTTACTCTGCGCCAACAGCTGGATAATTTGCCGAATGCGCCTTATGTCTCCGACCGTCGCTGGAAGAAAGCCATCCGCCTGTTACAGGCCAGCGCCTTCTTTAGCGGACGCGACGCGGTTGCGCCGATTGACCTTATCCTGCTAAAAGATTGCTTGTGGTATGACGCGCAGAGTCTGAATCTCATGCAACAGCAACTGGAAATATTGATGACCGGACACGCCTGGCAGCAGCAGGCCATGCTGACTCGCCTCGGCGGTATCGTCCAGCGTCGCCTTCAGTTGCAGCAACAGCAAAGCGATAAAACCGCCTTCACCGTCATTAAAGAAGGCGGTATGTTCAGCCGTCGCCCGCATTACACTTTACCGCCGGAAGCCAGTGCGTCAACGTTGACGTTATTGCTACAAAAACCGCTCAAATTGCATGATATGGAAGTGATCCATATTACCTTTGACCGCAGCGCGCTGGAACTTTGGCTGACCAAAGGCGGCGAGATCCGCGGCAAACTGAACGGGATCGGCTTTGCCCAAACGCTGAATATGGAAGTCGATAACGCTCAACATCTGGTGGTGCGCGACATCAGTCTACAAGGTACCCGTCTGGCGTTACCGGGAACGGCTGAAGACAGTATGCCTGCGGAGATCAAACAGCAGCTGGAAACGTTAGAAAACGACTGGCGCCAGCAGCATACCCGCTTCAGCGAACAGCAACATTGCCTGTTTATTCACAGCGACTGGTTAGGGCGCATTGAGGCCAGCCTGCAGGATGTAGGAGAACAGATCCGCCAGGCGAAACAATGCTGACGCTGGATACGCTAAATACCATGCTGGCCGTCAGCGAAGAGGGAATGGTCGAAGAGATGATCCTCGCGCTACTGGCTTCCCCACAACTGGTCATTTTCTTTGAAAAGTTTCCGCGTTTAAAAAACGCCGTGACCGCCGATCTCCCGCGCTGGCGGGAAGCGCTACGCAGCCGTCTTAAAGACGCACGCGTTCCGCCGGAACTCACGGAAGAGGTCATGTGTTATCAGCAAAGCCAACTTCTCTCTACCCCACAGTTCATCGTGCAACTGCCGCAAATACTGGCGTTGCTTCACCGCCTGCATTCACCGTATGCCGCGCAGGCGAAGCAGTTGACGGAGAGCAACAGTACCTTTACCCCTGCGCTACACACGCTTTTTTTGCAACGCTGGCGGTTAAGTCTGGTCGTGCAGGCCACCACGTTAAACCAACAACTACTGGAAGAAGAGCGCGAGCAGTTGCTGAGTGACGTTCAGGAACGGATGACGCTGAGCGGGCAACTGGAACCGACGCTGGCGGAAAATGATAATGCCGCAGGCCGCCTGTGGGATATGAGCGCGGGCCAGCTTAAACGTGGTGATTATCAACTGATCGTAAAATACGGCGAATTTCTCGCCGCCCAGCCGGAGCTAATGCAACTGGCGGAACAACTGGGACGTTCGCGGGAAGCCAAATCGGTACCGAAAAAAGACGCGCCGATGGAAACCTTTCGTACACTGGTACGCGAACCCGCAACGGTGCCGGAGCAGGTTGACGGTATTCAGCAAGGCGATGATATTCTGCGCCTGTTGCCGCCAGAGCTGGCGACGCTCGGCATCACCGAGCTGGAATATGAATTTTACCGCCGGTTAGTGGAAAAACAGCTCCTCACCTATCGCCTGCATGGCGAAGCGTGGCGTGAGAAAGTGACCGAACGGCCGGTAGTACACCAGGATGTCGACGAGCAGCCGCGCGGACCGTTTATTGTCTGCGTCGATACTTCAGGCTCGATGGGAGGATTTAACGAGCAGTGCGCAAAAGCGTTCTGCCTGGCGTTGATGCGCGTTGCGCTGGCGGATAACCGCCGCTGCTTTATTATGCTGTTTTCCACTGACGTTGTGCGCTATGAACTCTCCGGCCCGGAAGGTATCGAGCAGGCCATCCGCTTTTTAAGTCAACGTTTTCGCGGCGGCACGGATATCGCCAGCTGTTTTCGCGCCATTATTGAAAGAATGCAGGGACGGGAATGGTTTGATGCCGATGCGGTGGTCATTTCGGATTTTATCGCCCAGCGCTTGCCGGATGACGTGGTGAGCAAAGTGGGAGAGTTGCAGCGTCTTCACCAGCATCGATTCCATGCGGTGGCGATGTCGGCGCACGGCAAACCCGGCATCATGCGCATTTTCGATCATATCTGGCGCTTTGACACCGGGATGCGAAGCCGCCTGCTGAGACGCTGGCGGCGCTAACGGCTTATAAAATAGCAGGAATGCTTTCGCGAACCTGCGCGGGCCATACGCCGCACTGTACCTGACCAATATGCGGCAATTGCAGCAGCAACATCGTCAGACGCGACTGCCCAATCCCGCCGCCGATGGTCTGCGGCATTTCGCCGCGCAGCAGCGCCTGATGCCACTCCAGTTGCAGACGATCTTCATCACCGGTCAACGCCAGCTGGCGCATCAGCGTATCGGCATCTACGCGGATACCCATAGAGGAAAGCTCAAACGCATCTTCCAGCACCGGGTTCCACACCAGGATATCGCCGTTCAGACCGGCGTAGCCCAGCTCAGATGCGGAGCTCCAGTCATCATAATCCGGCGCGCGTACATCATGGCGGTGGCCATCGCTCAGTTTACCGCCGATCCCCACCAGGAAAACGGCGCCAAGTTCTTTGGCGATCGCGCGTTCGCGCCCTTTCGCATCCAGATCCGGGAAACGCGCCAGCAGTTCCTGACTGTGAACAAACTGAATTTGCTCTGGCAGGAACGGCGCCAGACCAAACTGTTTATGCACTTCTGCTTCCGTCGCCTTAATTCCTGCCCATATAGCCTCTACTGTGCTTTTCAGGGTGGAAAATTGGCGCTCGCCATCGCCCATGACACGCTCCCAGTCCCACTGATCCACATAGACCGAGTGGAGCGGAGAGAGTCGGTCTTCATCGGGGCGAAGGGCTTTCATGTGCGTGTACAGCCCTTCGCCCGCGCTGAAGTCATGTTGCCCCAGGGTTTGACGTTTCCACTTCGCCAGTGAATGCACCACTTCGAACTGGGCGTCAGGCAATGCTTTCACTTTTACCTGCACCGCTTTTTCACAGCCGGACAAATTATCCTGCGTACCATCCCCTACGCGACTCAGGATCGGCGCCTGGACCTCAATCAGACCCAGACGCTCCTCCAGCTGGCGAGAGAAATGTGATTTCACGAAGCTAATTTGACGTTGTTTGGCAATGTAAGCGGTTTTCATTTTTTTACTCCTGCGTCCTGTTGCCTATGATTAAGCAACAAAACGAGAGCACTATTCAATAATCAACAGATAAAAAGCTAACTTCGGTTTTGATTCGTTAAAAATAATGGCTAAAATAGAGATAATCATTAATCTGCATAAGAAAAAGCGATGGAAAATTATCAGATCGACAATCTGGACCGCGGCATACTTGACGCCTTAATGGGAAATGCCCGCACCGCCTACGCCGAACTGGCCAAACAATTTGGCGTTAGCCCTGGAACCATTCACGTTCGCGTCGAGAAAATGAAGCAGGCCGGGATCATTACGGGCGCACGGATTGACGTCAGCCCTAAACAACTGGGCTACGATGTGGGCTGCTTTATTGGCATCATCCTCAAAAGCGCCAAAGACTATCCCTCCGCACTGGCCCGGCTGGAAAGCCTGGATGAGGTGACGGAAGCGTATTACACCACCGGTCACTACAGCATCTTTATAAAAGTGATGTGCAAATCAATCGACGCGCTTCAGCACGTACTTATCAACAAGATCCAAACAATTGATGAAATTCAGTCCACTGAGACACTGATCGTCTTGCAGAACCCGATCATGCGCACCATCAAGCCATGATCGGCTTTTTTAATCCCACATTTTTCCACAGGTAGATCCCAGCTCGTTCACAGAGTACAATGCAGCCTCTTTACCTGAGCGAGCGATCAATGGCAGACATTACTCTTATCAGCGGCAGCACCCTGGGCGGCGCCGAATACGTCGCGGAACATCTGGCGGAAAAGCTGGAAGCTGCCGGTTTTTCAACCGAAACGGTGCACGGTCCGTTATTAGAGGATCTGTCAACTTCCGGGATCTGGCTGATAATCAGCTCAACGCACGGTGCCGGAGACATTCCGGACAACCTGACCCCTTTCTATGAAGACCTTCAGACGCAGAAACCCGATCTTTCCGCGGTACGTTTCGGCGCAATTGGCATTGGCAGTCGAGAATACGACACGTTTTGCGGCGCGATTGAGAAAATAGAAGCGGAACTGAAAGGCGCTGGCGCAAAACAGGTTGGGGAAACACTGAAGATCAACATCCTTGAACATGAGATTCCGGAAGATCCAGCGGAGATTTGGCTCGGATCCTGGATTAATTTACTCAAATAAGTGTAAAGATCGTGCGATCCATTGTGGATAAATCTGGTGGAAAGCTTGGATCAACCGGTAGTTATCCAAAGAATAACCGTTGTTCACTTTTTGAGTTGTGTATAAGTACCCGTTTTGATCCCAGCTTATACGGACCACGATCACCGATCATTCACAGCTAGTGATCCTTTCCAACGCATTGATCTTTATTACAGGATCCGGGTTATCCACAGCCTGGCGCGATCCTAATAAGAGATCACAATAGAACAGATCTCTAAATAAAAAGATCTTCTTTTTAATAGCCCGGATCCCGGGGCTTTCTCCATCGGCTAAAGTTGAGTAGAATCCACCGCCCGGGCTTCAATCCATTTTCACACCGCGTTATGCGAGGCAATTACCATGTTTTATCAGGATCCTTTTGACGTCATTATTATTGGCGGGGGTCATGCAGGCACTGAGGCCGCGATGGCCGCAGCGCGTATGGGTCAACAGACTCTGCTTTTGACACACAATATTGACACGTTGGGACAGATGAGCTGCAACCCGGCGATCGGCGGTATTGGAAAGGGACATCTGGTAAAAGAGGTGGATGCGCTCGGCGGTCTGATGGCGAAAGCGATCGATCAGGCAGGTATTCAGTTTAGGATACTAAACGCCAGCAAAGGTCCGGCCGTTCGCGCTACCCGGGCTCAGGCGGATCGAGTCTTATACCGCCAGGCGGTGCGTACCGCGCTGGAGAATCAGCCGAATCTGATGATCTTCCAGCAAGCTGTTGAAGATCTGATTGTCGAAAACGATCGCGTTGTCGGCGCCGTGACCCAAATGGGGCTCAAATTCCGCGCGAAAGCGGTGGTACTGACCGTCGGAACCTTCCTGGATGGCAAAATTCATATTGGTCTGGATAACTACAGCGGCGGTCGTGCTGGCGATCCGCCATCCATCCCGCTGTCTCGCCGTCTGCGTGAGCTTCCGCTACGCGTCAGCCGCCTGAAAACCGGCACACCGCCGCGTATTGATGCGCGTACTATCGATTTCAGCGTGTTGGCTCAACAGCATGGCGATAACCCGATGCCGGTTTTCTCGTTTATGGGGAATGCTTCTCAGCATCCGCAACAGGTGCCGTGTTACATCACGCATACCAATGAGAAAACCCATGACGTGATTCGTAATAACCTCGATCGTAGCCCAATGTACGCTGGCGTGATCGAAGGGATCGGCCCACGCTACTGTCCTTCGATCGAAGACAAGGTGATGCGTTTTGCCGATCGTAACCAGCATCAGATCTTCCTTGAGCCGGAAGGACTGACCTCTAACGAGATTTACCCTAACGGTATCTCCACCAGCCTGCCGTTTGACGTGCAGATGCAGATTGTCCGTTCCATGCAGGGTATGGAGAACGCGAAGATCGTTCGCCCTGGTTACGCGATTGAGTACGATTTCTTCGACCCGCGCGATCTGAAACCGACTCTGGAAAGTAAATTTATTCACGGCCTGTTCTTTGCTGGTCAAATCAACGGTACTACCGGCTATGAAGAGGCTGCGGCGCAGGGCTTGCTCGCTGGTCTGAATGCCGCGCGTCTTTCCGCCGACAAAGAGGGCTGGGCGCCTGCGCGTTCTCAGGCTTATCTCGGCGTGCTGGTGGACGATCTCTGTACGCTGGGCACCAAAGAGCCGTATCGCATGTTTACCTCCCGTGCCGAATATCGTCTGATGCTACGTGAGGACAATGCCGATCTGCGTCTGACTGAAATGGGCCGCGAGCTGGGTCTGGTGGATGATGAACGCTGGGCGCGCTTCAACGAGAAGCTGGAAAATATCGAACGCGAACGTCAGCGGCTGAAATCGACATGGGTAACGCCGTCTGCGGAATCCGCCGATGAAGTGAATGCGCATTTGACCACGCCTCTCTCCCGTGAGGCCAGCGGCGAAGATCTGTTGCGTCGTCCGGAAATGACCTACGCGCAGCTCACTTCGCTTGCCGCATTCGCGCCTGCGCTTGAAGATGAGCAAGCCGCTGAGCAGGTGGAAATCCAGGTCAAATACGAAGGCTATATCGCTCGCCAGCAGGATGAGATTGAAAAACAACTACGTAACGAGAATACGTTGCTACCTGCCACGCTGGATTATCGTCAGGTTTCCGGTCTGTCGAACGAAGTTATCGCCAAGCTGAACGATCATAAACCGGCGTCTATCGGCCAGGCATCGCGTATCTCCGGCGTTACGCCAGCGGCAATCTCCATTCTGCTGGTATGGCTGAAAAAACAAGGTATGCTGCGTCGTAGCGCTTGATAACACTAATTTGGCGGGGGCGCTTCGCTTGCCCGCCCTACAAATTTGTAGGCCCGATAAGCGAAAGCGCATCGGGCATTTGATTATTAACAGGTAATGACCGTGCTCAACAAACTCTCTCGTCTGCTGGCTGATGCCGGTATTTCTCTTACCGATCACCAGAAAACGCTGCTGGTCGCCTACGTTGATATGCTGCACAAATGGAACAAAGCATACAACCTGACGTCAGTGCGGGATCCCAACGAAATGTTGGTACGCCATATTCTCGACAGCATAGTCGTTGCGCCGTATCTTCAGGGACAGCGTTTTATCGACGTAGGAACAGGACCGGGGCTGCCGGGCATCCCGCTGGCTATTGTTCTCCCTGACGCGCATTTCACCTTACTCGACAGCCTGGGCAAGCGGGTACGTTTTCTGCGTCAGGTCCAGCACGAACTGAAACTGGAAAACATCACGCCGGTTCAAAGCCGCGTTGAAGCCTATCCCTCCGAACCGCCGTTTGATGGCGTTATCAGCCGCGCTTTCGCATCGTTGAATGATATGGTGAGCTGGTGCCACCATCTGCCGGGAGAGAAAGGGCGTTTTTATGCCTTAAAAGGGCAATTGCCAGGGGATGAAATTGCCTCACTACCTGACAATTTTAGCGTCGAATCTGTTGAAAAATTACGCGTTCCGCAACTGGAAGGCGAGCGGCATCTGGTGATTATTAAGTCAAACAAAGTTTAATTTTTATCAAAAAAAATAGAAAAAAAACGACGCGGCTTGTGTTAAAAATCGACAGGTATAACGCATTTCAGCGTTGTTACATTTAACTCTGGATTTACGGTTTCGTTTCAACATGACAACGTCGCTTCTTTTGTTAAAACAGAGAGTAATCAACTTTGTAAATATCAGTCTGCTAAAAATCGAATCGAAAAATCACTTTTGCTTGTTAAATTTTTATTATAAATGTCAATGGGGCGTTTTTAAGGTGTAAGCTGGTATTTTTAAAACAGTACCTGGTTTTACGCTTAAATATCAAAAAGATGAAAAGGCATGAATTGACACGTAAATGAATTGCGTAAGCATGAATATGTTTAATGTGTGATCTGGTGCACGCTTTATCGCCAGTGTTTTCGCGCTATTTGCAGTTTTGTACGATCGTTCACACTTTGGCTAAAAGTTAAAAATGCGGGCCAGAGAAAAATATTTAAACATTTATTCACCTTTTGGCTACTTATTGTTTGAAATCACGGGGGCGCACCGTATAATTTGACCGCTTTTTGATGCTTGACTCTAAGTCTTAAAGAACGTTTTATACGACACGCGGCATACCTCGAAGTGAGCAGGAGTAAAAACGTGATGTCTGTGTCGCTCGTGAGTCGAAACGTTGCTCGTAAGCTTCTGTTCATTCAGTTTCTGGCGGTAATAGCAAGTGGATTGCTGTTTTGCCTCAAAGACCCCTTCTGGGGCATCTCCGCAGTATGTGGGGGATTGGCAGTGGCACTGCCTAATATGTTGTTTATGATATTTGCCTGGCGTCACCAGGCGCATACACCTGCTAAGGGCCGCGTGTCCTGGACTTTCGCCTTCGGTGAAGCCTTCAAGGTGTTAGCGATGCTGGTTTTACTGGTGGTGGCGTTGGCGGTTTTAAAGGCGGTGTTTTTGCCGCTGATCGTTACGTGGGTTTTGGTGCTGGTGGTTCAGATACTGGCGCCGGCTGTAATTAACAACAAAGGGTAAAAGGCATCATGGCTTCAGAAAATATGACGCCGCAGGAATACATAGGACACCATCTGAATAACCTTCAGTTGGACCTGCGTACTTTCTCGCTGGTGGATCCGCAGAACCCCCCAGCCACCTTCTGGACGCTCAATATTGACTCCATGTTCTTCTCGGTGGTGCTGGGTCTGTTGTTTCTGGTGATGTTCCGTAGCGTTGCTAAAAAAGCGACCAGCGGCGTGCCAGGCAAGTTTCAGACCGCGATTGAGCTGATAGTCGGCTTTGTGCATGGCAGCGTCAAAGACATGTACCATGGCAAAAGCAAGCTGATTGCGCCGCTGGCCCTGACGATTTTCGTCTGGGTATTCCTTATGAACCTGATGGACTTACTGCCTATCGACCTGCTGCCGTATATCGCTGAGCATTGGCTGGGTCTGCCGGCAACGCGCGTGGTGCCGTCTGCTGACGTCAACATCACCCTGTCGATGGCGCTGGGCGTATTCATCCTTATTCTGTTCTACAGCATCAAAATGAAAGGCATCGGCGGCTTCGCAAAAGAGTTGACGCTGCAGCCGTTCAATCACTGGGCGTTCATTCCTGTCAACTTAATCCTTGAAGGGGTAAGTCTGCTGTCCAAACCGGTTTCTCTCGGTCTGCGACTGTTCGGCAACATGTATGCCGGTGAGCTGATTTTCATTCTGATTGCTGGTCTGTTGCCGTGGTGGTCACAGTGGATTCTGAATGTGCCGTGGGCCATTTTCCACATCCTGATTATTACGCTGCAAGCCTTCATTTTCATGGTTCTGACGATTGTCTATCTGTCGATGGCGTCCGAAGAGCATTAATTTACCAACACTACTACGTTTTAACTGAAACAAACTGGAGACTGTCATGGAAAACCTGAATATGGATCTGCTGTACATGGCTGCCGCTGTGATGATGGGTCTGGCGGCAATCGGTGCTGCGATCGGTATCGGCATCCTCGGGGGTAAATTCCTGGAAGGCGCGGCGCGTCAACCTGATCTGATTCCTCTGCTGCGTACTCAGTTCTTTATCGTTATGGGTCTGGTGGATGCTATCCCGATGATCGCTGTAGGTCTGGGTCTGTACGTGATGTTCGCTGTCGCGTAGTAAGCGTTGCTTGAATTAAGAGCAATATCAGAAGGTTAACTAGATAGAGGCATTGTGCTGTGAATCTTAACGCAACAATCCTCGGCCAGGCCATCGCGTTTATTCTCTTTGTCTGGTTTTGCATGAAGTACGTATGGCCGCCGTTAATGGCAGCCATCGAGAAACGTCAGAAAGAAATTGCTGACGGTCTCGCTTCTGCTGAACGAGCACATAAGGATCTTGACCTTGCAAAGGCCAGCGCGACCGACCAGCTGAAAAAAGCGAAAGCGGAAGCTCAGGTAATCATCGAGCAGGCAAACAAACGCCGCGCTCAGATCCTGGACGAAGCCAAAACTGAAGCAGAGCAGGAACGTACTAAAATCGTGGCGCAGGCGCAGGCGGAAATTGAAGCCGAGCGTAAACGCGCCCGTGAAGAGCTGCGTAAGCAAGTTGCTATCCTGGCTGTTGCTGGCGCCGAGAAGATCATCGAACGTTCCGTGGATGAAGCTGCTAACAGCGACATCGTGGATAAACTTGTCGCTGAACTGTAAGGAGGGAGGGGCTGATGTCTGAATTTGTTACGGTAGCTCGCCCCTACGCCAAAGCAGCTTTTGACTTTGCCGTTGAACACCAAAGTGTAGAGCGCTGGCAGGATATGCTGGCGTTTGCCGCCGAGGTAACCAAGAACGAACAAATGGCAGAGCTTCTCTCTGGCGCGCTGGCGCCGGAAACGCTCGCTGAGTCGTTTATCGCAGTCTGCGGTGAGCAGTTAGACGAAAACGGTCAGAACCTGATTCGGGTGATGGCTGAAAATAATCGTCTGAACGCGCTCCCGGATGTTCTGGAGCAGTTTATTCATCTGCGTGCCGCCAGTGAAGCTACCTCCGAGGTAGAAGTTACGTCGGCAACCGCATTGAGTGAAGAGCAGCTTTCGAAAATCAGCGCCGCGATGGAAAAACGTCTGTCA
Organism: Salmonella enterica subsp. enterica serovar Typhimurium str. LT2; assembly: GCF_000006945.2. Lineage (GTDB taxonomy): Bacteria > Pseudomonadota > Gammaproteobacteria > Enterobacterales > Enterobacteriaceae > Salmonella > Salmonella enterica. The sequence continues at coordinate 4,078,132 of NC_003197.2, read as the reverse complement.
CGCAAAGTGAAGCTGAATTGCAAAATCGATAAGTCTGTAATGGCAGGCGTTATCATCCGGGCGGGTGATATGGTCATTGATGGCAGCGTACGCGGCCGTCTTGAGCGCCTTGCAGACGTCTTGCAGTCTTAAGGGGACTGGAGCATGCAACTGAATTCCACCGAAATCAGCGAACTGATCAAGCAGCGCATTGCTCAGTTCAATGTGGTGAGCGAAGCTCACAACGAAGGTACTATTGTTTCTGTCAGTGACGGTGTTATCCGCATTCACGGCCTGGCCGATTGTATGCAGGGTGAAATGATCTCCCTGCCGGGTAACCGTTACGCTATCGCACTGAACCTGGAGCGCGACTCCGTGGGTGCGGTAGTCATGGGTCCATACGCTGACCTTGCCGAAGGCATGAAGGTTAAATGTACGGGTCGTATCCTGGAAGTTCCGGTTGGCCGCGGCCTGCTGGGACGTGTGGTAAACACCCTGGGTGCGCCAATTGACGGTAAAGGTCCGGTTGATAATGACGGCTTCTCTGCCGTTGAAGCGATTGCGCCGGGCGTTATCGATCGTCAGTCTGTCGATCAGCCGGTGCAGACCGGCTATAAAGCCGTTGACTCCATGATCCCAATCGGTCGTGGTCAGCGTGAACTGATCATCGGTGACCGTCAGACCGGTAAAACCGCGCTGGCTATCGACGCCATCATCAACCAGCGCGACTCCGGCATCAAATGTATCTATGTCGCTATCGGCCAGAAAGCGTCCACCATCTCTAACGTGGTGCGTAAACTGGAAGAGCACGGCGCGCTGGCTAACACCATTGTTGTGGTGGCGACCGCGTCCGAATCCGCTGCGCTGCAATATCTGGCGCCGTATGCCGGTTGCGCAATGGGCGAATACTTCCGTGACCGCGGCGAAGATGCGCTGATCATTTACGATGACCTGTCTAAACAGGCTGTTGCTTACCGTCAGATCTCCCTGCTGCTCCGTCGTCCGCCAGGACGTGAAGCATTCCCGGGCGACGTATTCTACCTCCACTCTCGTCTGCTGGAGCGTGCTGCGCGTGTTAACGCCGACTACGTCGAAGCCTTCACTAAAGGTGAAGTGAAAGGGAAAACCGGTTCACTGACTGCGCTGCCGATTATCGAAACGCAGGCAGGTGACGTTTCCGCGTTCGTTCCGACCAACGTAATTTCCATTACCGATGGTCAGATCTTCCTGGAATCTAACCTGTTTAACGCCGGTATCCGTCCTGCGGTTAACCCGGGTATCTCGGTATCCCGTGTAGGTGGCGCAGCCCAGACCAAGATCATGAAAAAACTGTCCGGTGGTATTCGTACCGCGCTGGCGCAGTATCGTGAACTGGCGGCGTTCTCTCAGTTTGCATCCGACCTTGACGATGCCACCCGTAAACAGCTTGACCACGGTCAGAAAGTGACCGAACTGCTGAAACAGAAACAGTATGCGCCGATGTCCGTCGCGCAGCAGTCTCTGGTTCTGTTCGCAGCAGAACGTGGTTATCTGGCGGATGTCGAACTGGCGAAAATCGGTAGCTTCGAAGCCGCACTGCTGGCTTACGTCGACCGTGATCACGCTCCGCTGATGCAAGAGATCAACCAGTCCGGTGGCTATAACGACGAAATCGAAGGCAAGCTGAAAGGCATCCTCGATTCCTTCAAAGCAACCCAGTCCTGGTAACGTCTGGCGGCTTGCCTTAGGGCAGGCCGTAAGGCATTGAGGAGAAGCTCATGGCCGGCGCAAAAGAGATACGTAGTAAGATCGCAAGCGTCCAGAACACGCAAAAGATCACTAAAGCGATGGAGATGGTCGCCGCTTCCAAAATGCGTAAATCGCAGGATCGCATGGCGGCCAGCCGTCCTTATGCAGAGACCATGCGCAAAGTGATTGGTCACCTTGCGAACGGTAATCTGGAATATAAGCACCCCTACCTGGAAGAGCGCGACGTTAAACGCGTGGGCTACCTGGTAGTGTCGACCGACCGTGGTTTGTGCGGTGGCTTGAACATTAACCTGTTCAAAAAGCTGCTGGCGGATATGAAGGCATGGTCCGATAAAGGCGTTCAGTGCGAACTCGCAATGATCGGCTCTAAGGGCGTGTCATTCTTTAATTCCGTAGGCGGCAACGTTGTCGCTCAGGTGACAGGTATGGGGGATAACCCTTCTCTGTCCGAACTGATCGGTCCGGTTAAAGTGATGTTGCAGGCCTACGACGAAGGCCGTCTGGACAAGCTTTACATTGTCAGCAACAAATTTATTAACACCATGTCTCAGGTGCCGACGATCACTCAACTGCTGCCGCTGCCGGCGTCAGAAGATGATGATCTGAAGCGTAAAGCCTGGGATTACCTGTATGAACCAGACCCGAAAGCGCTGCTGGATACTCTCCTGCGTCGTTATGTGGAGTCTCAGGTTTATCAGGGCGTGGTAGAAAACCTGGCCAGCGAGCAGGCCGCACGAATGGTGGCGATGAAAGCCGCAACCGATAATGGCGGCAGCCTGATTAAAGAGCTGCAGTTGGTATACAACAAAGCTCGTCAGGCCAGCATTACTCAGGAACTCACCGAGATCGTCTCGGGGGCCGCCGCGGTTTAACCAGGTTATTTCGTAGAGGATTTAAGATGGCTACTGGAAAGATTGTCCAGGTAATCGGCGCCGTGGTCGACGTCGAGTTCCCTCAGGATGCCGTACCACGCGTGTACGATGCCCTTGAGGTGCAGAATGGTAATGAGAAGCTGGTGCTGGAAGTTCAGCAGCAGCTTGGCGGCGGTATTGTGCGTACCATCGCGATGGGGTCTTCTGACGGTCTGCGTCGCGGTCTGGATGTAAAAGATCTCGAACACCCGATCGAAGTCCCGGTAGGTAAAGCTACGCTGGGTCGTATCATGAACGTCCTGGGCGAACCGGTCGACATGAAAGGCGAGATCGGCGAAGAAGAGCGTTGGGCGATTCACCGCGCAGCGCCTTCCTACGAAGAGTTGTCAAACTCTCAGGAACTGCTGGAAACCGGTATCAAAGTTATCGACCTGATGTGTCCGTTCGCGAAGGGCGGTAAAGTCGGTCTGTTCGGTGGTGCGGGTGTAGGTAAAACCGTAAACATGATGGAGCTTATCCGTAACATCGCGATCGAGCACTCCGGTTACTCAGTGTTTGCGGGCGTAGGGGAACGTACTCGTGAGGGTAACGACTTCTACCACGAAATGACCGACTCCAACGTTATCGATAAAGTATCCCTGGTGTATGGCCAGATGAACGAGCCGCCGGGAAACCGTCTGCGCGTTGCATTGACCGGTCTGACCATGGCGGAGAAATTCCGTGACGAAGGTCGTGACGTACTGCTGTTCGTCGATAACATCTATCGTTACACCCTGGCCGGTACGGAAGTATCCGCACTGCTGGGCCGTATGCCTTCCGCAGTAGGTTACCAGCCGACTCTGGCGGAAGAGATGGGCGTTCTGCAGGAACGTATCACCTCCACCAAAACCGGTTCTATCACCTCCGTACAGGCGGTATACGTACCGGCGGATGACTTGACTGACCCGTCTCCAGCCACCACCTTTGCGCACTTAGATGCAACCGTGGTACTGAGCCGTCAGATCGCATCCCTGGGTATCTACCCGGCCGTTGACCCGCTGGACTCCACCAGCCGTCAGCTGGATCCGCTGGTTGTTGGTCAGGAACACTACGACACCGCGCGTGGCGTTCAGTCCATCCTGCAGCGTTATCAGGAACTGAAAGACATCATCGCCATCCTCGGTATGGATGAACTGTCTGAAGAAGATAAACTGGTGGTAGCTCGCGCGCGTAAAATTCAGCGCTTCCTGTCCCAGCCGTTCTTCGTGGCGGAAGTATTTACCGGTTCTCCGGGCAAATACGTCTCCCTGAAAGACACCATCCGTGGCTTTAAAGGCATCATGGAAGGCGAATACGATCACCTGCCGGAGCAGGCGTTCTACATGGTCGGTTCCATCGACGAAGCCGTGGAAAAAGCCAAAAAACTTTAACGCCTTAATCGGAGGGTGATATGGCAATGACTTACCACCTGGATGTCGTCAGCGCGGAGCAACAAATGTTCTCCGGTCTGGTCGAGAAAATCCAGGTTACGGGTAGCGAAGGCGAACTGGGGATTTACCCGGGGCACGCGCCGCTACTCACCGCCATTAAGCCTGGTATGATTCGCATCGTTAAGCAGCACGGTCATGAAGAGTTTATCTATCTGTCCGGCGGCATTCTGGAAGTGCAGCCTGGCAGCGTGACCGTTCTGGCGGATACCGCGATTCGCGGTCAGGATCTCGACGAAGCGCGAGCCCTGGAAGCGAAGCGTAAAGCCGAAGAGCACATTAAGAGCTCGCACGGTGACGTGGATTACGCTCAGGCGTCTGCGGAACTGGCCAAAGCGATCGCTAAACTGCGCGTTATCGAGTTGACCAAAAAAGCGATGTAACACCGGCTTGAAAGCATAAAACCAGTCTGATTGCGGACTGGTTTTTTTTTATCCTCTCAATTTTTATTCGATAAACTAGCAACGACAAAAACAAGCGGCTGAAGGCGACGCGTTTTCAGCGACAGCGCTGTTTTCATTAAATCCTTCTTTCTGTCATTGGCATCTGCACATTGTGCGAAGAAGGGAGGAATGGATGCGTTTTTATTGCATAAAATGAGGGATTATTACTATGTCATTTCAGCCATCCTTTGCGGGTCCACAACCCGACTCAAGGATTGATCGTACTACCTTTATTCGTCGTGCTTATCTTCATCTCGCCGTCGCCATCGTCGGTTTTATCGTATTGAGCGCGGCGTGGAGTTTTATAGGGGTCGGGGAGTATGCGCTTGATGTGCTGCTGGCTGGTGGAAGATATAGCTGGTTGGTTGTTCTCGGCGCTTTTATGCTGGTGGGAATGCTGGCGACCCGTCTGGCGGATAATGCGGGGAATAATCAAACGCAACTTATCGGGCTGGGGATTTATGTGTTGGCAGAATCCCTGATTTTTGCCCCCCTGTTAACGGTGGCGGCGTATATTAACCCGTCGAGCATTGGCGCGGCGGCAATAACGACTCTGTTGCTGGTCGGCGGCCTGACGTTTACCGCTTTTTCTATAAAAAAAGACTTTTCTTTTCTGCGCTCGTTTCTGACTATGGCTGGGTTCATTGCTTTTGGCGCGATTATTGCCAGCGTCATCTGCGGCTTCTCGCTGGGCGTCTGGTTTTCTGCGCTAATGGTACTGCTGTGCGCCGGGTTTATACTTTACGATACTTCTAACATTATTCACCATTACCCTACCGATCGCCCTGCTGGCGCGGCATTACATCTGTTTGCTTCTATCGCGACCATGTTCTGGTATATTTTGCGGATTTTTATGTCGCGTAATTAAGTAAAAAATACGCGCAACGGAAAACCAGCGGCCTCTGTCGCTGGTTTTTGCTTTTCTGACTCCCCTGCGCTTTATTACGTTATCTTCTTTATTTATGGAGTAAAAAAACAGCAAAAACATCGGACTACGTTGCCAATACGCGGGTGTTTTTACTTTTCAGGAGACAAGAGGCGCGGTAATGAACGAAAATGATTCATTAGCAGGCGGGGATTTTATCCCGGTGAGCGTTTTATCCTTCTTCCATTTTACGATGAAAAAAATGTAGTATTTTCAACGTGAAACAGTATAAATTCGTTCTCAAATTACAGTCAGGACGCGTATGTTAAATAGTGCTATGAGCGTAGTGATCCTTGCCGCAGGTAAAGGCACACGCATGTATTCCGATATTCCTAAAGTGCTGCACACGCTGGCGGGTAAACCCATGGTGCAGCATGTCATTGATGCAGCTACTAAATTAGGGGCCGCACAGGTTCATCTGGTCTATGGCCACGGTGGCGAGTTGTTAAAACAGACCCTGAAAGATGACAAGCTGAACTGGGTGCTTCAGGCGGAACAGTTGGGAACAGGTCACGCAATGCAGCAGGCCGCGCCCTTCTTTAGCGACGATGAAGATATTTTAATGCTTTACGGCGACGTGCCGCTGATTTCGGTTGAAACCTTACAGCGCCTGCGCGATGCCAAACCGCAGGGTGGTATTGGGTTATTAACCGTGAAGCTGGACGATCCGAGCGGCTATGGCCGTATTACGCGTGAAAACGGTAAAGTGACCGGCATCGTTGAACATAAAGACGCCACTGATGAACAGCGTCAGATTCAGGAAATTAACACCGGTATTCTGATCGCCAACGGCGCGGACATGAAACGTTGGTTGTCTAAGCTGACTAACAATAATGCGCAGGGTGAATATTACATCACTGATATCATTGCGCTGGCTTATCAGGAAGGACGAGAAATCGCCGCGGTGCATCCGGCTCGCATCAGCGAAACGGACGGCGTGAATAACCGTCTACAGCTTTCTCGTCTGGAGCGTATTTACCAGGCCGAACAGGCGGAGAAACTGCTGTTATCCGGTGTTATGTTGCGCGATCCGGCACGTTTTGATCTTCGCGGCACCCTTCATTGTGGAATGGATGTGGAAATTGACGCTAACGTTATCATCGAAGGTTATGTAACGCTCGGTCACCGCGTGAAGATCGGCGCGGGCTGCATTATTAAAAACAGCGTTATTGGCGATGACTGCGAAATTAGCCCATACAGCGTGGTGGAAGATGCGCATCTGGAAGCGGCCTGCACCATCGGTCCGTTTGCTCGCCTGCGTCCCGGCGCGGAGCTGTTAGCGGGCGCTCACGTCGGCAATTTCGTTGAAATGAAAAAAGCGCGTCTCGGTAAAGGTTCTAAAGCCGGCCATCTGACCTACCTGGGCGATGCGGAAATTGGCGACAACGTGAATATCGGCGCGGGGACCATCACCTGTAACTATGATGGCGCGAACAAATTCAAAACGGTTATTGGCGACGATGTGTTTGTCGGCTCCGATACCCAACTGGTGGCGCCGGTTACTGTTGGTAAAGGGGCCACCATCGCCGCAGGGACTACCGTCACCCGTAATGTAGCCGACAATGAACTGGTATTAAGCCGCGTGCCGCAGGTGCATAAGCAAGGCTGGCAGCGTCCGGTGAAGAAAAAGTGATTTTGTAGGTCGGATAAGCGTCAGCGCCATCCGGCAGACCGGAGATGAGAGGATAAAATAATCCTCCGCTCCATGAGCAGTACTTATAAAAATAACCCCACTCTCTACAAGGCTCGGGGCGCCCGCAACGACGGGCATACAGGTCAGCGACAACGCATGGCGTAATGCCATAATCAGGAAATAAAACTATGTGTGGAATTGTTGGCGCTATCGCGCAGCGTGATGTAGCTGAAATCCTTCTCGAAGGTTTACGTCGTCTGGAATACCGCGGATATGACTCTGCCGGTCTGGCCGTGGTGGATGCAGAAGGTCATATGACCCGCCTGCGTCGCCTCGGTAAAGTCCAGATGCTGGCTCAGGCAGCGGAAGAACATCCTCTGCATGGCGGCACTGGTATTGCTCACACTCGCTGGGCGACGCACGGTGAACCTTCAGAAGCTAACGCGCATCCGCATGTTTCTGAACACATTGTGGTGGTGCATAACGGCATCATCGAAAACCATGAACCGCTGCGTGAAGCGTTAAAAGCGCGTGGCTATACCTTCGTTTCTGAAACCGACACCGAAGTGATTGCACACCTGGTAAACTGGGAACTGAAACAGGGCGGTACTCTGCGTGAGGCTGTTCTGCGTGCTATCCCGCAACTGCGTGGCGCATATGGTACGGTAATTATGGATACCCGTCACCCGGATACCCTACTGGCGGCACGTTCTGGTAGCCCGCTGGTGATTGGCCTGGGTATGGGCGAAAACTTTATCGCTTCTGACCAGCTGGCGCTGTTGCCAGTGACTCGTCGCTTTATCTTCCTTGAAGAGGGCGATATCGCTGAAATCACTCGCCGTTCGGTAAATATCTTCGATAACACCGGCGCGGAAGTAAAACGTCAGGATATCGAATCCAATCTGCAATATGACGCGGGCGATAAAGGTATTTACCGCCACTACATGCAGAAAGAGATCTACGAACAGCCGAACGCGATCAAAAACACCCTTACCGGGCGCATCAGCCACGGTCAGGTGGATTTAAGCGAGCTGGGACCGAACGCCGACGAACTGCTGTCGAAGGTTGAGCATATTCAGATCCTCGCCTGCGGTACGTCTTACAACTCCGGTATGGTTTCCCGTTACTGGTTTGAATCGCTGGCAGGTATTCCGTGCGACGTTGAAATCGCCTCTGAATTCCGTTATCGCAAATCTGCCGTGCGCCGTAACAGCCTGATGATCACCCTGTCACAGTCTGGCGAAACCGCAGATACCCTGGCTGGCCTGCGTCTGTCGAAAGAGCTGGGATATTTGGGCTCTCTGGCAATTTGTAACGTGCCGGGCTCTTCGCTGGTGCGTGAATCCGATCTGGCGCTGATGACCAACGCGGGTACGGAAATTGGCGTAGCATCTACCAAAGCCTTCACCACCCAGTTAACCGTGCTGTTGATGCTGGTGGCGAAACTGTCTCGCCTGAAAGGTCTGGATGCGTCCATTGAGCATGATATCGTTCATGGCCTACAGGCGCTGCCGAGCCGTATTGAGCAGATGCTGTCGCAGGACAAACGCATCGAGCTGCTTGCAGAAGATTTCTCCGACAAGCATCACGCGCTATTCCTGGGGCGTGGCGATCAATATCCGATTGCGCTCGAAGGCGCGCTGAAGCTGAAAGAGATCTCTTACATTCACGCGGAAGCCTATGCTGCAGGCGAGCTGAAACACGGGCCGTTGGCGCTGATTGACGCCGATATGCCGGTGATTGTGGTGGCGCCGAACAACGAACTGCTGGAGAAACTGAAATCCAACATCGAAGAAGTTCGCGCACGTGGCGGTCAGTTGTACGTCTTCGCCGATCAGGATGCGGGTTTCGTCAGCAACGACAACATGCACATCATCGAGATGCCGCATGTGGAAGAGGTCATTGCGCCTATCTTCTACACCGTTCCGCTGCAACTGCTGGCGTATCACGTGGCGCTGATTAAAGGCACCGACGTTGACCAGCCGCGTAACCTGGCGAAATCGGTTACCGTAGAGTAAGTACAAATGTAGTACCAGGCAGAAGGCCGTCGACAGACGGCCTTTTTTTGTGCGCTGTGACAGGCGCTGTTCTTTCTCTATGGTGGCTGAAGAGCGACTAAGAGGTGCTACGCCTGCCTGCGCTACGGGCACCCGGTCACATTCTCTTCTTTAAGGCCCTGGCTCAATCCAGGTGGATCGGAAATCAAACCACCCCAGGTTATTCAGGTGGATCCCCCTGGCCCGGTCGGGGCTTTTGAGTCGCATCCAGTGGTGAAAAAGCGGCTGTAGCCAGCCTGAACGGGTGGTTTCCCTGACCAGTTGTTCCGCGCTGATGGTTTCGGCATGCCACTGGGTTTCCCATTGGGCCAGCAGCGCATCATCCCCACCACTGATGGCGTGGCGCAGTAAAGGGGAGCCCAGTAGCCATGTACCGACGTTCCACTCTTCGGGAATGGGGAAATTGACCGTCCCCAGCCAGAGATCCACATTGGCTTTGCCATTCGCCCAGTCATCATAATTCAGCTCAACGCCCTCAAGTAAAATGCCCTGCTGGCGCATGATCTCTTGCATGATATCCAGGAGCATTGGAAATTCAGGGTGCTGATCGTGATAGGCCAGACGCAGTTTTGCGTAGGGCGACGACGAGATAAAAGGTGAACAGGCCGGGCCCGCCTCAATAGTATGAAACCAGGAGGACAGCAGGCTGCCGCCCGGTACCCAGAAGGGGCGAATTGCCTCACTCAGATGCTGGAGTATGGCGTAAGGGCTGAGTGTTTCCCGTAGCCAGCGGCGATGTTCGGCGGTATGCCAGTGCGGGGAGCGGCTGTCGCATAATAAAAAATATCCTCCACGCTCAAGAAACATCTCGCGCAGGTTGTCAGAAGGTTTGCCTGATACCTGGCTAAGCCGTCCGGAAACGTAATCCTCATCGCTCAGGCTGGAGCTGAGCCAGGCTGCCGTGTCGTTATCCGACAGCGATTCCGCCAGGTTGTCTGTCTCCGTTAAATTCGGCCAGATAAAGACCTCCACTTCATCCAGCAGCCCGCGCAGACCGAAATAGTGGTCAAAGGCCTTCATTTGTAGATGAAAGCCATTGTTTTCCACCACCTCATAAGGGCCAGTCCCCACAGGATGTGCCGGGAAATCAGCGCGTTGTGTATGGTCAGGCGGTAGGATCATGGCATCAATATGGCTGAGCAGCAGCGGCAGTCGGTTATCCGGGTGCGCCAGCGTAATTTCAAGGCTCAGCGGCCCGGTGGCCTGAATGGTCTGCAAGTGCGAGAACAACGGCAGCTTAGCGCTGCGGGTCAGTGAAGCGATAACCGCGTCGATCGTCAGCTCCTGACCATCATGCCAGAGGACGGCGGGGCGCAGATAAAAACGCCAGCGCAGTGGATCAATCTGCCGCCAGTGGTGGGCAAGATCGGCTTCGACTTCACCTTTTTCCTCATTTATGCGCGTCAGGCCGCTAAAAATCTGCCTGACCAGATGCTGCTCAGAGCGACGCAACGGTATGCCGGGGCACAGCGACGGCATTGTCCGATAATAGGGGATGCACAGCCGCTGATAGTCTGCCCGCACGCTATAGCCCAGCTTTGAACGCAGCAGTTGCGCCACCTGGTGCTTATTTTTACCCAGCAGCTGAATGGCCTGATCAATATGACCAGACTCCAGTAACTGCTCCGCCTTTTCGCTTAACAGCTGTTCTGGTTTATAGCGCAGGTGAAGCCGGGCGCGATGCCCACGTCCGGCCTGTGATTGCCAGATGAGCCACTTTGCCTCCTGCATCTGAAGCAACAGATTACGCATATGCCGTCGGGTGCAGAACAACACATCCGCCAGCTCCTGTAATGTCACGCTAACAGGCTTGTCGCCATAGTGCTGGAGTAGCTTTAAGTATTTTTGTTCAGTGTGCCGGGTTGTCATAAAAGGTGAAATTTCCCGAACGGGAATGAGCAATTTTTAATATCCCCTTTTTAGCCGATGATTTTCTCTATCGCAACTTCTATGAGGATTCATCATGACAAAGCGCATTAATAAAGACACTCAGGTCTGCATGTCCCTGGCGGCACGCCCAAGTAACTTCGGTACACGCTTTCACAACTATCTGTACGAAGCGCTGGATCTCAATTATCTCTACAAAGCTTTTTCGCCGACCGATCTTACGCAGGCCATTAGCGGCGTGCGCGGGTTGGGGATCCGTGGATGCGCGATCTCTATGCCGTTTAAAGAAGCCTGCATTCCGCTGGTGGATGAACTGGATGCTTCCGCTCAGGCCATTCACTCAGTTAATACCATTGTGAATACCAATGGCCATCTGAAGGCGTACAACACCGATTACATTGCAATAGCTCGCTTGCTGGCGAATTACAAGGTCTCTCCCGACCTGGTGTTTGCTTTGCGTGGCAGCGGTGGTATGGCAAAGGCGGTGGCCTGCGCGCTGAAGGATGCGGGGTTTACCCGTGGTTATATTGTCGCGATTGATGAAGCGTCAGGTAAACAACTGGCCGAACTCTATGGCTATGAATGGCGCCCGGATACCGACGGTATTGAAGCTGATTTGTTAATTAACGCCACGCCTATCGGAATGGCTGGCGGTAATGATGCCGACAAACTTTCTTATTCCGAACAGGAAGTGGATAAGGCGAGCGTTATCTTTGATGTGGTGGCGCTACCGCCCGTCACGCCGCTAATCCGCTACGCCCGTGAACGCGGTAAAACCGTGATTACCGGTTCCGAAGTGTTTGCTATTCAGGCCGTGGAGCAATTTGTCCTTTATACCGGGATTCGCCCGGATGACGCGCTGTTCCAGAAAGCAGCGGCCTGGTCACGCCTGTAACATTTTTTCCCGCTTTTTCTTTAAATTAAAAGAACAGGGTACCCTACTATGACTAAAAAAATTGTTGCTGTGACGGCCTGTCCGACGGGCGTCGCCCATACCTTTATGGCGGCAGAAGCGTTGGAAATTGAAGCCCGCAAGCGTGGTGACTGGATCAAGGTTGAAACCCGCGGTTCCGTCGGGGCGAAGAACACGCTGACCGCGGAAGAGATAGCGCAGGCGGATGTGGTGATTATCGCGGCGGATATTGAGCTGGATCTGTCAGGCTTTGTTGGCAAAAGACTCTATCGCACCAGTACCGGCGCGGCGCTAAAAAAGAGTGCGCAGGAAATGGATAATGCTTTCAATAGCGCCGAGGTCTATCAGGGGAGTGCCGGGCGCTCTTCTTCAGCTGGTAAAACAGAGCTACCCGGCGTTTATAAGCATTTAATGACCGGCGTATCCCATATGCTTCCTTTGGTGGTGGCGGGAGGATTGTGTATCGCACTCTCTTTTGTCTTCGGTATCCAGGCCTTCAACGAGCCGGGCACGCTGGCGGCTGCGTTATTTCAAATCGGTGGTAAGGCGGCCTTTGCGCTGATGGTGCCGGTACTGGCTGGGTTTATTGCCTTCTCAATTGCCGATCGTCCGGGTCTGGCCCCGGGGCTTATTGGCGGGATGTTGGCCAGCCTGTGCGGCGCCGGTTTCCTGGGAGGGATTGTGGCCGGTTTTCTGGCCGGTTACAGCGTACGGTTTCTGGCGCAAAATATTAAGCTACCAGCGTCAATGGAAGCGCTTAAGCCTGTGCTGGTTCTGCCGCTACTGTCTACGCTGATTACCGGCCTAATCATGATTTACGTGGTGGGTGGCCCGGTGTCTGCGGTGATGGAAGGGCTGACGACGTTCCTGGGGAATATGACCTCTACGAATGCTATCTTGCTGGGAATGTTGCTGGGCGCAATGCAAGGTTTTGACCTTGGTGGGCCGGTGAATAAAGCTGCGTATACCTTCGGCGTCGGTTTACTGGCTTCTCATTCCTATATGCCGATGGCGGCCATTATGGCGGCAGGGATGGTACCGGCATTAGGAATGGGCGTCGCAACCTGGGCGGCCAGAGCGAAATTCAATGCCGCTGAGCATGAAGCGGGTAATGCATCTTTTATTCTGGGGCTGTGCTTTATCTCTGAAGGGGCGATTCCCTTCGCCGCGCGTGACCCGATGCGCGTCATCCCTTCCACGATGGTCGGTGGCGCAATCGCCGGGGGACTGTCCATGTATTTCGGTTGTACACTGATGGCGCCACACGGTGGCCTCTTTGTCCTGGCGATCCCGCATGCGGTAGAACATGTGATGCAATATCTGCTCTCGATTGCCCTGGGCACGATTGTCTGCGGCCTGATGTACGCGCTGTTGAAACCGTCTGCGGTTGCGCAAACAGTCTAATTCATCTCCCCCTGCAGGCTGGTCTGGTGTCTCCCCGGGCCAGCTTTTTTTATTTCCATTGTCATCAAACCGTCATAATCAAGACATATAACTGTCATCAATTTGTCCTATTTTGCTCATCGTAGCAACTCAAACAACGATTTACCGAAACCGTGCAGGAGACATTATGAAAGTTATGCGTACCACTGTCGCAACTGTTGTCGCCGCGACCTTATCGATGAGCGCGTTCTCTGCCTTTGCAGCAGCAAGCCTGACAGGTGCCGGTGCAACGTTTCCTGCGCCGGTGTATGCCAAATGGGCGGATACCTACCAGAAAGAAACCGGTAACAAAGTCAATTACCAGGGGATAGGCTCTTCCGGCGGCGTGAAACAAATCACCGCGAATACCGTTGATTTTGGCGCTTCCGATGCGCCGCTGTCTGACGAAAAACTGAATCAGGAAGGCCTGTTCCAGTTCCCGACGGTGATCGGCGGCGTGGTGCTGGCGGTGAATATTCCAGGCCTCAAATCCGGCGAACTGGTGCTGGATGGTAAAACGCTGGGTGACATCTACCTCGGTAAAATCAAGAAGTGGGATGATGAAGCCATCACCAAACTGAACCCAGGCGTGAAGCTGCCTTCTCAGAACATCGCTGTGGTGCGTCGCGCTGACGGTTCCGGTACCTCCTTCGTGTTCACCAGTTACCTGGCGAAAGTCAACGACGAGTGGAAATCGAAAGTGGGCGCGGGTTCTACCGTGAACTGGCCAACCGGTCTGGGCGGTAAAGGTAACGACGGCATCGCGGCATTTGTACAGCGTCTGCCAGGCGCTATCGGCTACGTTGAATACGCTTACGCCAAGCAGAACAACCTGGCCTACACCAAATTGGTTTCTGCCGACGGCAAACCGGTAAGCCCGACGGAAGAGAGCTTCTCTAATGCGGCGAAAGGCGCAGACTGGAGCAAAACCTTCGCGCAGGATCTGACCAACCAGAAAGGTGACGATGTGTGGCCAATCACTTCCACCACGTTTATCCTGGTCCACAAAGCGCAGAAGAAACCTGAGCAGGGTGCTGAAGTGTTGAAGTTCTTCGACTGGGCCTACAAAAATGGCGCTAAGCAGGCGAATGATCTGGACTACGCCAGCCTGCCGGATAACGTTGTTGAGCAGGTTCGTGCTGCATGGAAGACCAGTATAAAAGACAGCAACGGTAAGGCGCTGTATTAATTAACGAATTGGCGGATGGCGCTACGCTTATCCGCCCTACGGTTTCGACCGCAGGCCCACGTTGTAGGCCGGATAAGCGTAGCGCCATCCGGCAGGGGCAACGTCGTAAAATGCGTTTAATGGAAAGAGTAATTTATGGCTGCAACCAAGCCTGCTTTTAACCCGCCGGGTAAAAAAGGCGACATGATTTTCAGCGCGCTGGTAAAACTGGCTGCGCTGATTGTGCTATTGATGTTGGGCGGTATTATCGTCTCATTGATCATCTCCTCCTGGCCAAGTATTCAGAAATTTGGTTTCTCATTTCTTTGGACTAAGGAATGGGACGCGCCAAACGATATCTACGGCGCTCTGGTGCCCATTTATGGCACGCTGGTGACCTCCTTTATCGCACTGCTGATCGCCGTTCCGGTCAGTTTCGGCATTGCCCTGTTTTTAACCGAGCTGGCGCCAGGCTGGCTAAAGCGTCCGCTCGGCATCGCCATTGAACTGCTGGCGGCAATTCCCAGTATCGTGTACGGCATGTGGGGGCTGTTTATCTTCGCGCCGCTGTTTGCGACGTACTTCCAGGAGCCGGTCGGCAATATTCTTTCCAACATTCCGTTTGTCGGCGCGCTGTTCTCCGGCCCGGCCTTTGGTATCGGCATTCTGGCGGCGGGCGTCATCCTCGCCATCATGATCATCCCCTACATTGCGGCGGTTATGCGCGACGTCTTCGAGCAAACACCGGTAATGATGAAAGAGTCCGCTTACGGTATCGGCTGTACTACCTGGGAAGTTATCTGGCGCATCGTGCTACCGTTCACCAAAAATGGCGTGATCGGCGGCATTATGCTGGGGCTGGGCCGTGCTCTGGGTGAAACGATGGCGGTCACTTTTATCATCGGCAACACTTACCAGCTCGACAGCGCGTCGCTGTATATGCCGGGCAACAGCATCACTTCCGCGCTGGCGAACGAATTCGCTGAGGCGGAATCGGGCCTGCACGTGGCAGCGTTGATGGAGCTGGGGCTGATCCTGTTTGTGATCACCTTTATCGTCCTGGCGGCGTCTAAGTTCATGATTATGCGTCTGGCGAAGAACGAGGGAGCACGTTAATGGCTACGCTTGATATGCAGAACACCGCGCAGCTCGCGGAATCCCGTCGCAAGATGCAGGCGCGTCGCCGCATGAAGAACCGTATCGCACTAACGCTCTCAATGGCGACGATGGCATTTGGCCTGTTCTGGCTGATCTGGATTTTGATGTCCACCATCACGCGTGGTATCGACGGGATGTCGCTGGCGCTGTTTACCGAAATGACGCCGCCGCCGAACACGGCGGGCGGCGGGCTGGCGAACGCCCTGGCGGGGAGTGGATTATTGATTCTCTGGGCTACCGTATTGGGTACGCCGCTGGGGATTATGGCCGGGATCTATCTGGCGGAATATGGCCGTAAATCCTGGCTGGCGGAAATCATTCGCTTTATTAACGACATTCTGCTTTCCGCGCCGTCAATTGTTGTGGGGCTGTTTGTTTACACCATCGTGGTGGCGCAGATGCAGCACTTCTCCGGCTGGGCAGGGGTGATTGCGCTGGCGCTGTTGCAGGTACCGATCGTTATCCGTACCACTGAAAACATGCTCAAATTGGTGCCGGATAGCCTGCGTGAAGCCGCTTATGCGCTGGGTACGCCGAAGTGGAAGATGATTTCCGCGATTACGCTGAAAGCCTCTATCTCCGGCATTATGACCGGTATCCTGCTGGCTATTGCGCGTATTGCCGGCGAAACGGCGCCATTGTTGTTTACCGCGCTCTCCAACCAGTTCTGGAGCACCGACATGATGCAGCCGATCGCCAACCTGCCGGTGACCATTTTTAAATTCGCGATGAGCCCGTTTGCCGAATGGCAACAATTAGCCTGGGCGGGCGTGCTGATTATTACCCTGTGCGTACTGCTGCTGAATATTCTGGCGCGTGTTGTTTTCGCGAAGAAAAAACACGGTTAAAGACATTGTAGGCCTGATAAGCGTAGCGCCATCAGGCATTATTTTACGGCGTGGCGGATGCGGCGCTGGATGAGGAAAAGAGTGAAATGAGTATGGTTGAAACTGCCCCGAGTAAGATTCAGGTTCGTGATTTGAACTTCTACTACGGCAAATTCCATGCCCTGAAGAACATTAATCTGGATATCGCGAAGAATCAGGTAACGGCATTTATCGGGCCATCCGGCTGCGGTAAATCAACGCTACTGCGTACCTTCAATAAAATGTATTCGCTTTATCCGGAGCAGCGCGCGGAAGGTGAAATTCTGCTGGATGGCGACAATATTCTCACCAACACCCAGGATATCGCGCTGCTGCGCGCAAAAGTGGGGATGGTATTCCAGAAGCCGACGCCGTTCCCGATGTCCATCTATGACAATATCGCCTTTGGCGTGCGTCTGTTTGAGAAGCTGTCTCGCGCCGATATGGACGAGCGCGTGCAGTGGGCGTTGACCAAAGCCGCATTATGGAACGAAACCAAAGATAAATTGCACCAGAGCGGGTACTCTCTCTCCGGTGGTCAGCAGCAGCGTCTGTGCATTGCGCGCGGTATCGCCATTCGCCCGGAAGTGCTGCTGCTGGATGAGCCATGTTCAGCTCTGGACCCGATCTCTACCGGGCGTATTGAAGAGCTGATCACCGAGCTGAAACAGGATTACACCGTGGTGATCGTGACCCACAACATGCAGCAGGCGGCACGTTGCTCCGATCATACGGCGTTTATGTACCTGGGCGAGTTGATTGAGTTCAGCAACACGGACGATCTGTTCACCAAGCCCGCGAAGAAACAAACAGAAGACTATATCACCGGTCGTTACGGTTAATTCAGGAGTGCGTAATGGACAGTCTGAACCTTAATAAACATATTTCCGGCCAGTTCAACGCCGAACTGGAAAGCATCCGCACTCAGGTAATGACCATGGGCGGCATGGTGGAGCAGCAGCTTTCTGACGCTATCACCGCCATGCACAACCAGGACAGCGAGCTGGCGAAGCGCGTGGTAGAAGGCGATCATCAGGTTAATATGATGGAAGTCGCCATCGATGAAGCCTGCGTGCGTATTATCGCCAAGCGCCAGCCGACGGCGAGCGATCTGCGTCTGGTGATGGCGATTATCAAAACCATCGCCGAACTGGAGCGCATTGGCGACGTGGCGGATAAAATCTGCCGTACCGCGCTGGAGAAATTCTCCCAGCAGCATCAGCCGCTGCTGGTGAGTCTGGAGTCACTGGGCCGCCACACCGTGCAGATGCTACACGACGTGCTGGATGCGTTCGCGCGCATGGATCTCGACGAAGCGGTGCGTATCTACCGTGAAGACAAGAAAGTTGACCAGGAGTACGAAGGTATCGTGCGTCAGCTGATGACCTACATGATGGAAGACTCGCGCACCATTCCCAGCGTGCTGACCGCGTTATTCTGCGCGCGCTCTATCGAGCGTATCGGTGACCGTTGCCAGAATATCTGCGAATACATCTTCTACTTCGTGAAGGGGCAGGATTTCCGTCACGTCGGCGGCGATGAGCTGGATAAGCTGCTGGCGGGGAAAGATCCGAAAGAGTAAATCTCATTCTTTTGCCCGGTGGCGCTGCGCTTACCGGGCCTACAGGTACAGATGCTGTAGGCCGGATAAGCGTTAGCGCCACCGGGCATTTCAGTTAACGCGTAATCTCCCACCCGCGCGCTTTCCACAATCCCGGCAACTGCGCCAAATCGGTAAACGTCGTCACGTTAGGGTGATCGATCGGTTTGTTATGCGGATCGGCGCAGAAATAAAATACTTCCATTCCCGCCGCAATTCCTGACTGCGCGCCTGCGCTGGAATCATCCACCAGAATACACTTCTCAACATTGACCTTCATGGCGTTCGCCGCATGGAGCATCAGCGCCGGATCGGGCTTCCAGCGTTGAATATCGTAACCGCTAAACAGCAAATCGGGAAAATGATGCAACATGCCCAGTTTACCCAGCGAATGCTGCATCTTACTGACCGGCCCGTTGGATACCACGCACATGGGCGTCTTAATGCTCTCCAGCAGGGTATTTGCGCCCGCGATCGCTTCCAGTTCGGTATCGAACAGGCGCGCCACTTCCGCGCGGTACACGGGTTCCAGCTCCGCCTTTGCCAGCGCAACGCCATGCTCTTTACTGATGGTATCGATAATTTCGTAGAGCTTTACGCCTTTAAAGCGTCTGAATACTTCCGTGAGCTCAAGCGTAATGCCGAACTGCCGGAACATAGTGACATAGGCGCGCGAGCAAATCACTTCACTGTCGACCAGCGTGCCGTCACAGTCAAAAAACACTGCTTCGATTTGGGACATGTCATTTCCATTTTAACAAGTTTAACGTTTACGTAATGCTGAATGAGGGGACGCAATCGTTGCCGTACTAACAAATTGAGTGAAAAAAATTACCACACAACTGCGCCAGGTGTCGCATTTTGGTATAGGATAACGGCGAATTTTCCCTCCTTTCTCCGGAAATTGATAATGAGTCAACAACACACCACCCAGGCTTCTGGTCAGGGTATGCTGGAACGCGTGTTTAAACTGCGCGAACATGGCACGACGGCACGAACCGAAGTGATCGCCGGTTTTACCACTTTCCTGACGATGGTTTATATCGTTTTTGTTAACCCGCAAATTCTGGGCGTAGCTGGCATGGACACCAGCGCCGTCTTTGTGACCACCTGTCTGATTGCGGCCTTTGGCAGTATTCTGATGGGCCTGTTCGCTAACTTGCCGGTGGCGCTGGCGCCCGCGATGGGGCTGAATGCGTTCTTTGCCTTCGTGGTTGTGCAGGCAATGGGACTGCCGTGGCAGGTAGGCATGGGCGCCATTTTCTGGGGCGCTGTTGGTCTTTTATTGCTGACTATCTTCCGCGTGCGTTACTGGATGATCGCCAACATTCCGGTCAGCCTGCGCGTGGGCATCACCAGCGGCATCGGCCTGTTTATCGGCATGATGGGGCTGAAAAACGCCGGCGTGATCGTCGCTAACCCGGAAACGCTGGTCAGCATCGGCAACCTGACCTCGCACAGCGTGCTGCTGGGGGTTCTCGGATTCTTTATTATTGCGATTCTCGCTTCGCGCAACATTCATGCGGCGGTGCTGGTGTCCATCATCGTCACGACGCTGCTTGGCTGGATGATGGGTGATGTACACTACAAC
Organism: Salmonella enterica subsp. enterica serovar Typhimurium str. LT2; assembly: GCF_000006945.2. GTDB lineage: Bacteria > Pseudomonadota > Gammaproteobacteria > Enterobacterales > Enterobacteriaceae > Salmonella > Salmonella enterica. The sequence goes on along the minus strand of NC_003197.2, from coordinate 4,058,403 downwards.
GGTATTGTCTCCGCGCCACCAAGCGTCACCAGCGTGGTAGGGCATGTCGATTTGGCAGGCTCGTTCAATCTTGGCCTGGCGGGGGTTATTTTCTCCTTCATGCTGGTAAACCTGTTTGACTCCTCCGGTACGCTGATTGGCGTGACCGATAAAGCCGGCCTGGCGGATGAGAAAGGCAAATTCCCGCGCATGAAGCAGGCGCTGTTTGTTGATAGTATCTCTTCTGTCACTGGCGCATTTGTCGGAACGTCTTCTGTGACCGCTTATATTGAGTCCTCTTCCGGCGTTTCGGTGGGCGGTCGCACCGGTTTGACGGCGGTGGTGGTCGGTATTTTGTTCCTGCTGGTTATCTTCCTGTCGCCGCTGGCGGGCATGGTGCCGCCTTACGCGGCGGCGGGCGCGCTGATTTACGTCGGCGTGCTGATGACCTCCAGCCTGGCGCGGGTAAACTGGCAGGATTTAACCGAATCGGTCCCGGCGTTTATTACGGCGGTAATGATGCCGTTTAGCTTCTCGATCACCGAAGGTATCGCGCTGGGCTTTATCTCTTACTGCGTGATGAAAATCGGTACCGGTCGCCTGCGCGACCTTAGCCCGTGCGTAGTGATTGTCGCGCTGTTATTTGTGCTGAAGATTGTGTTTATTGACGCACACTGATGAAATGAACCCTCGCCCCATCGGGGGGAGGGTTTTTAACGAACTTACGCTTTAACGCGCTGAATAAACTCGCCAAATGCGGTCAACTGACCGGTCAAATGATCTAACGTTCCCTGATCCACCACTTCTCCAGTCTGCGGGTCGACTTTATTCTGAATCACGCCGCCCATAAACTCCGGTTTGTTCATCACCATCGCATCAAGGAACACCAGAATCTGGCGCAGATGATACTGGCAGCGCGCGCCGCCAATCGCCCCCATTGAACTGGTCTGGATAAGAACGGGCTTACCCGCCAGCGGCTGCTCAGGCAGACGGGATAGCCAGTCGATGGCATTCTTCAGGCCGCCGGGAACGGAATAGTTATATTCCGGCGTCACAATGACGACGCCGTCGGCGTTGCGAATCTGCTCCGCCAGCGCCTCTACGCTGGCTGGAAATCCCTCTTCCTGCTGGATATCGGCGTCATACAGCGGAATATCCCCGATCGAAGGCAGCGGCGATACCGTCATTCCTGCCGGCGCGACTTTAGGCAGCGTACGCGCCACCATCCCGTTAAAGGAACCTTTGCGTAAACTTCCCAGCAGTGTAACCACATTCAGCGTTTCAGACATACGTGCCCCTTTTTTCATTATGAACGATTAAGCGTATACGATTTGGCGGCGGGGAGTTGGGCGAATCGCATCAGACGACCGGTTGGCTCATTGGCGCGCGTCTGGATATCGGGCAGGCTTTTCCAGCCCAGTTTGCCATCGAACTCCCACACTTTTAATTTTTCTATCGCTGGCGTAACGGTTACGGACCATACCAGCACATCTTCCGCATCGCACACGGCTTCAAGCTGCGTGACATGCGCGCACTTCAGGCGTCCGGCAACGGGTAAAAGTTGCAGCTCCCGCGGATCGTCATTCATGACATCGCCGGTGAGTTTTAACACGCTCTGGCGCAATGTGATGAGTTGCGCTCGCGCTTCGTTGGGATCGTTTTGATTGGCTACCCATAAGTTTTCATTACGGGAGAAAGGGTGGCGTTCGAGCGAATGCGGATGGTGAAAGCCGCGGGAGGTGCGCTGTAATTCCATATCCAGCCCGCACTCTCCTTCGGTGGTCAACGCCACGCCAACCATATTTCCGGCATAGGAGATAGAAAAGCCTGGCAGATTTTTGTCACGAAACGCGGGTTTACCTTTCGCCTGAATAATGATTTCCGGCAGCTCGCTAATTCCGTACAGCATAAACATCAGTTCGGCAAGAAGGCCTCTGGAGGCGAGAAAACGCGTTCGTCGGTGAGCAGGCAGGTTTCTGGCTTCAATATGGCAAGACGAAGAGAGACGAATTGAAACCAACTGTCCCTCCGTAAGTATCCCTCTGGCAAAGTGAGTCGCCATTTTTCGCTCCGTGATTAATGGGCCGTGATAATGACGAGAGTAACATTAACGTAAATTATGGACAGGTTTTACGCGCTAAAAATTCAATTTCAGAAGGTTCTTTAATCAGATGGTGACATTTCTGGTAAGAGGAAGGTTAATTTATCAACGCAGGTGGTCAGATAAGGCGACGGCAGAGCGTGTTGATAGCCTGTCGTAGCCACACAATCTTGGGATTATGACTATTACGTTTGTGCCATAATAGGGTAAACGGCACCATCAGCTTTTCCCGCTGTTGCGCATCAAAAGGCAGGGGGCGCGCCACTAACGGTAGCTGGTGGAGCTGATTGTAGTGCTGGCAATAGCGCGGCGCGGTTGCTATCAGGGTGTGACCCGGCTGGGCGGCCATAAAGAGCGACTGCTCGAACCCCGGCAGGCTCAACGCGATATGGCGTTTGCGTCCCATTTCTTGCAGGACATCGTCCAGCGCCCAGGTATCGCTTTGCTCCCAGCAAATACTGATATGTGGGTAGCGCAGAAAAGTGTCCAGATCCCACGCTTCGCGCAGCGCCGGATGATCTTCCCGCAGCCAGACCCACGGTAAATCGCTAAACAGTACCTCAAAATCAATCGCGAGCGGTAACAGACTGAGCAATTCTCGCGAGCGGGGATGGCTTTCGCGTCCGGTAAATCCGATATCGACTTCCCCACGCGTAATCGCCTCCAGCGAGTCATAATCCCAGTTGCGAACCTTAATGGTAGCCTGCGGATAGCGCTGATAAATCTGCTGCGACAGTGAATTAAACATAATCATCATCAGCGGCGACTCTGCTGCCAACTCAAATTTTAAACCGCGCGGCGTTTGATGATGCGGTTTATCAAGCAGTTGATTCCCCATCTGCATCCAGTCCGCCAGACTTTGCTCCATACTGACCATCAGCGGCGTCGGCGCCAGGCCCAGCGGCGTATTGACGAACAGCGGATCGTCAAACCATGCCCGGAGTTTCGCCAGCGATTTGCTGACCGCTGAGGGCGTTACGTTCATCCGTTTTGCAGCTTTAGTGACGCTGCGCTCCTGCATGAGTAACTGTAGGCATAACAGCAAATTAAGGTCGAGATTGGTAAGGGATTTCTTCATGCTCGGCTACGGACCTGTTGGGCGTGACGGAGAAGATCAGCAGAATACTCACTATGCTACAACCAATCAGAATCCCGATCAGCATATTCATCGCGCTGATACCGAGTATTGCCGCCAGCCAAATCCACAGTGATGAACCGCAAACCTGCGCGATACCGAGCGTGGAACTGGCCACTCCGGCGCGCAGCGAAAACGGCCCCAGCGCCTGGCTCATCGCGACGCCAAAACCAACCGAGAATCCGGCGCAGATAAGCGTCAGGCCAAAGAGTGTGACGGTATTGGTATGAGCAAGGCTTAACGTCACGCCAGCCGTCAAAAACAGCCCCTGTGAGACGAGCATTAAGGTTCGCGGCTTAAATAACCCAAGCGCAAAAGGGGTGGAAAAAGAGACGACCATACTGACGCCTGCGGTGAGCGCCATGGTAATGGCATAGTCGCCACGGCTAAATCCCATCACCTCCATCAGCAGCACTGGAGAGGCATTGACAAAGGTCAGGATCACCGACACGCTAAGGGTGGTGATCGCCAGTCGACTAACGAAAAAACGGTTAATCAGCGACTCGGCGGCGGGCGACGATCGTGATAAATCGCGTGGAGCCAGCCTTACCGGGCGCGTCTCGCGCAGGATAAACAGTGATAACAGGCCCACAATAATGCCCATCGCGGACATCGTATAGAACAGACTTTGCCAGGGGAAACGAAGCATAATCAAATGCCCCACCACCGGGGCGAGTACCGGCACAATACAGGTAATCCCATTCAATAATGACAGCACTTTCGCCCGGCGATGCTCGTCGAGCGTGTCGCGCAGAATGGCGAACGCCACCACATAGCAGCCGCCTGCGCCTACTCCCTGAAGAAAACGCCCACTCAGAAATAGCGAGCCTTCCGACGCCCGTGAACAAAGCAGTGAGGCCATCATAAAGACGAGCGCGCCGACGATCGCGACCGGCTTGCGGCCTGACTGGTCGGCTATCTTCCCGGCAAACAGCATGGCCGTCGCCATTCCGGCCAGGTAAACGGAGAAGGCGATATGCAACTGCGCCTCGCTGGCGTTCAGATCGGCGGCTATACGCGGTAAACCGACCAGATACATATCAATACCGGCAGGATAGAGTAAAACCAGGGCAAAACTACACAGTAGAAAACGTTTCATAGCGGCCTCACGAAAAGTGTGGCGCTAAGAATACGGGGCGATGTTGCGCGAGACGAGTTGCCATTTGGACAACAGTGATTTCCTATGAGGCAATGAGATATCACCCCGGCAGTGACGTAAGCCGGATGGCGTCAGCCGTCACCCGACACCAATACAGAAACTGGAAAATCTAGATAATTCGTTGATATATAATCTATAATTTGCCTTGAAAACATGGCTATGGGCACATTAAAGGACACAAAAACCAAGTAGCTGGTGAAACTGTAAATAGACCCGTTTTAGTTCCATGCATTTTTTGAGATCCCGGCCAGATTGACCCTGGTAAGTGAATTTCTGACATCTGTTTGAGTGTCAGCCAGTTTGTTGCAGTGGATTTGCAGGCAGTAGCCGGGTTGAAGCTGATCTGCGCGCTGGCGTCACTTTCACTCTCTTACGCTCTTAAAAGTGACGCCGCGTTTTGCACATTCAGCAGGAAGTACGGACGGAAAGCCTTCGGCAATGCCGTCCGACTTATCTACAGCGTTCTGTCTGCCGCTACGCTTGCAACAGGGTAGCGATAAAGGGTGTGGTCACCTGTATCGAGACAGGAGGTCAGTTTCAGGCCACGCTTCGTTCCCTGGTTGACCGGGGGCGTAGGGAAGCTGTGGGGAATTGTTTATGGGATTTGAAAAATTTATTTTTCTGGAAAATCTATGATTAAGTTAGGCCAAGCGTATAATGTAATACGCTTAGGAAAACTTATTCCAAGTTGTTCTGGGCATAATCAACAAAACACTGGTGTCTATAAAAGTGCAGCAGAAATTATTTGTCTTTTTGTTTTTGTAATTTATAAATATTATCAGATCCATATTTAATGACCATGCTTTTATAAAACGAAGGCTCAATATTTTTAGCAAATGCAAGTAGCCCGACTAATTTATTGCATTCGTCAGTAGATAATTTCCCATTTATAAAATGATGGATCATGGCAGAGATTTTTCTTTTCCTTTCTCTACCTATGGATAATTTGTTATCGTTTGTTAGAGTTATACCAGTAACGTGACGGTTATGTCCTTTTGAAGAAAACACTGTTTTTTCATGATTGATTCTAATCCTACCTAAAGAATATTTAGGCAGTACGTTTTCAAGCATGTCAGGTATATCAAACAAAACATCTTTATTATTTGTTGAAAAGGTTAAATCATCAGCATAACGAGTATAGTTAACGCCTATTTTAGAGCATATCTCTTGAACCTCAATATCCCAAAAGTACATCACAAAATTTGATATTAAAGGTGAGCTTGGTGCTCCAATACTTAATCTTAAATTACTATTTCTCTTGGATTTGAAGAATAATATATTCTCAAGTAGTACTTTATCATCTGCAGTTAAATCAATATTTGCAAGTCGTAACTTTGAGAAAAATAGACGTGGTGTTATGCTAGGGAAAAAATTCTCAAAATCCATCTTCAACAAGTATTTTGTATGAAGATGAACTTGAGCGTTGGTCTTAATGCTACTGCCCTTTTTATATGCAAATGCGCATTCATGAACGGGTAATTTATCGGTTAAATACTCAGTAATTTCACGTTGTATAAATTTTAGTTCTTTCGAAGGATGAGCAATAGTTCTCTTCTTATCTGAGTTTCTTTTTGCAATTTTATATATTTTATAGCGATAAGGTGCCGTCAATGAAAAGGAAATGATTTCACTTTTCTTGGTTAATAGTAAATCTGAAATATGCTGTAATATGTCCATTAATTAATCTCCTCAGCCATTTCTTTTTTTGCTATTATTTGACGCAGCGCTGTAATTCTTCGTTTTGATAATGGATCGGTTAATGTTACAAAAGATTGTCTAACCTTCATTTTTAATTGTTGATTATCTATGAGTTTATTATCTTTAGTTTTACCAAATTTTACCCATTTGCGCTCTTTTAATGGAAAGTAATATTTGTTTGAGCTATATGATAAAACGTCTATAAAACCAACTTTCTGAAGTAAATAAATTGATCTGTTAATAATTTTTGTTGAAATATTAATCCCTAATGAGTTTAGGGCTGATTCTATTTCACTAAGTTGTATTGGGGCGCAAAGAGATATAATTTCAGTAATTAGAAGTGCTATATGTCCAGAATTATCCTTACTGAATTGTTCTGTTTTTGGGATTGATGAAAGTTTTTCTTTTATATTTACACATAAATCATCAAGAAAATCATTATCGTATTTTAAGACTTCAGGATCCGGCCAAGGATAGATTACAACAGAGGATGAGACTTTCTTCTTAATATACTCTAGTGGGCCTAAATAAATGAATGAGTCCTCACCGTATACTTCTTCCGCTGAAGCAACAATCAGTATTTTTTTAAATAGTTCTGATTTGTTGCAAAATATACCTAACTCAACTAATGATCCTGGGCTTTCTAAAAAAATGATAATAAGAGATGAAATACTGGCTATATCATCTTCAAACACCAGAAGGTCCGGATAGGCATTCTCTTTAAAATAATCCTTGAATGTCTCAGCTAGAATGAAATGTTCGTGAAGTTCAGAGGCATTTTTTGCTGTGTAAGTGAGTAGTCTATCCCTAAAACTGGGGGGAATTGGTGCACGTACATCGACTTTGCCACCACACACGAAAAGGAGACGATGAGATATATCAACATTGAAGTTACTTATGTCTAACAATTCAAATTGTTTTTTAATAGTTTCTTCAAACATTGATTTAAACGTTATGTATTTTTGATTTGTCTTCCGTTGATGAAAAAAACGAGCAATGTTTTTTGCTCGTTTTTTACTCTTTACTAGAGGAGGCGCTAGAAAGTTTTCTACCGATCCTAGAGACTTCTAGGATCGGTAGAAAACTTTCTAGCGCAACCCTAAAAGTACTCAATAAGTTAGTGTCTGGCGAAACGCTCGACAAGGCTATAAATCAAAGCCTAACGCTAAAGAGTGATGTTATTATGGTTGAGAAGTGCATCTTTTTCAACCGGTTAGATAGTATATTCTAATCAGAAACTATTATTGTTATATTTTCCATATTATTCATACGGTTACATTGTAAGACTTCCCGAATTGTCCAATGATAACCTTCCTTCCAGTCTCAATCTGCGCATCAACAAAATCAGCCCAAGACTGAAGCATCTCCCGGCGCTGATTCAGGTACTCCGCACGGTTGTAGACACCGTGAACGCCGCCGATCTTATGCGCCAGGTATTTCTCTATCCAATCCGAGTTGTAGCCCTGCTCATGTAGCAATGTGCTGGCAGTACGCCGGAAGTCATGAATAACAAAATCCCTGACGTTCAGATCCAGCGTACGCACCGCACAGTTCAGCGTTGTTTTGGAGATCGGACGTCGGTAGCCGTGTCGGCTGGGGAAGACGTAAGGGGAATCTCCGGCCAGAAATTTTAGCTCTTCGAACATCGCCAGCGCCTGCTTTGACAGCGGAACAATATGTGGATTATCCATCTTCATTCTTTCGCCGGGGATACGCCATTCCAGCGCGTTGAAGTTAACTTCACTCCATGTTGCTTCAATCAATTCCGATTTACGCACCATGCAGATGATCAGCAGGTGCAGGGCCAGCTTGTGGCGTCGGTTCATGTTAGAGGTGTAGATCCCCCGTAACAGGATGCCGATCTCTTCTGCGGTCAGTGCCACATCACGACTTGTTGCTTGTGTGATATAACGAGCCTCGATAGCCGCTGCCGGGTTGTTGAAGATGATTCCCCTGGAAATTGCATAGGCCAGCATGCGTTTAAGCACGTTTCACGTCAGTAATGCGACGTGATCCGAACCTCGTTGCTTGATGCGGTCGAGCACGACCTGAATGTGGGCAGTTGTGAGTTCTTCGAGTTCCAGCTTCCCGATGATGGGAATGATGTCCTTCTCGATAACGCGAGTGATGTTGCGTGGATCGCGGTTACTTTTTTCAACGATATCGGTCAGCCAGCGTTTGGCGAATGTTTTGACTGTCGTTGGGTCTTTCTGTTTAAGCTTTTCTTCCTGCTTTTTCTGCGCGGGATTGATGCCATGGGCAACCAGTGAGCGGCACTTTTCACGCCAGAGCCGCGCTTCTGCAAGTGAGAAAGCTGGGTATTCGCCCAGCGTGATCTGTTGCGATTTGTTGTCAAAGCGGTAGCGGAAACGCCAGATTTTTCGTCCGGTGGGAAGAACTTCAATCACCAACCCGTCATGATCGGCAAGTTGCCAGGGGCGGTTTCTGGGAGCAAGTGTGCGTAATTTGGTATCTGAAAGTGCCATATCTCACCTCTATAGTGTGTCCATGAGAAGGGATATTTGAGCGTTTTTTATACCGTTTTTTGTGTTCATTTGATGTAATTTTTAGATCAAAAAGTAAACAATGGTACACGAGGGATTTAAAGATGGGGACAATTCAGGACACAAAAATCGCGGATGAACCCGCACGACTATGGACGAGTATGGAAAGTAAAAACCCGCGTTAACAGGCAGTTAATGCGGGTTAGTGAACGTTCACTGACGAGGGTGGACTAAAACTTACTTACCGATACAGAAGCTGGAGAAAATCCGTCCCAGCAGGTCGTCGGAGGTAAACTCGCCGGTAATCTCGCTTAAGCTTTGCTGCGCCAGGCGCAACTCTTCCGCCAGCAGTTCCCCCGCCCATGCGCCTAATAGCTGCGCTTTGCCCTGCTCAAGGTGTTCAGCGGCTTCCGCCAGCGCCTGTAGGTGACGGCGACGGGCCAGGAAGCCGCCTTCCATATTGGTATCAAACCCCATGCTTTGCTTGAGGTGGTTACGCAACACGTCGATGCCTTCGCCGGTACGCGCCGAGAGGCGAACCAGTGAGTGACCGTTTACTTCACTAATACCCAACGTTTCGCCGGTGATATCCGCCTTGTTACGTACCACGGTAATCGGTAGATTTTTGGGCAGACGGGCGATAAAGTCCGGCCAGATGTCGGCAGGGTCAACGGCGTCCGTCGTGGTGCCATCCACCATAAACAGCACGCGATCGGCCTGTTCAATCTCCTGCCAGGCGCGTTCGATGCCGATACGCTCAACTTCGTCGCTGGCGTCGCGCAGTCCGGCGGTATCGATGATATGCAGCGGCATCCCGTCGATGTGGATATGCTCGCGCAACACGTCGCGCGTGGTACCGGCGATATCGGTGACAATGGCCGCTTCACGGCCTGCCAGCGCATTCAGCAGGCTGGATTTCCCGGCATTCGGGCGTCCGGCAATCACTACCTTCATCCCTTCGCGCAGCAGGCTGCCCTGGCGCGCTTCGGTGCGCACGGCGTCAAGATCGGCGATGACGCCATTGAGCTGCGCTTCGATTTTGCCGTCAGAGAGAAAGTCGATCTCCTCATCCGGAAAATCAATAGCCGCTTCGACGTAGATTCGCAGGTGAGTAAGTGCTTCCACAAGGTGGTTAACGCGGGCGGAAAATGCCCCCTGTAACGAGTTTAGCGCCGAACGCGCCGCCTGTTCGGAACTGGCATCGATCAGGTCGGCAATGGCTTCCGCCTGGGCTAAATCGAGCTTATCGTTGAGGAACGCTCGCTCGGAGAACTCGCCCGGTCGGGCAATGCGCACGCCTGGAAGCGTCAGGATACGTTTTAACAGCAGGTCCAGAATCACCGGACCGCCGTGCCCTTGTAGCTCCAGCACATCTTCACCGGTGAAGGAGTTCGGGCCGGGGAACCACAGCGCAATACCCTGATCCAGCGCGCTGCCGTCAACATCTTTAAACGGCAGGTAGTCGGCATAGCGCGGCTTCGGCAGCTTGCCCAGCACCTCTTGCGCAACGTCGCGCGCCTTCAGACCGGAAATACGCAGGATACCCACGCCACCGCGTCCCGGTGGGGTTGCCTGGGCGACGATAGTGTCGTTATGGCTCATGGTTAGTCTCAACTTTGTTGCAATAAAAAAAGGCGGTCATATGACCGCCTTTTGATTGTAGGCCTGATAAGCGTTAGCGCCATCAGGCTGACCGGCGCGCCTTGCCGGATGGCGGCTTCGCCTTATCCGGCCTACACCGAATCAGGATTTTTTCTTCTCGCGGCTATGCAGGCCACGCTTCTCCAGACCACGGTAAATCAGCTGCTGCTGAATGATGGTGACCAGGTTGCTGACGATATAGTACAGCACCAGACCTGACGGGAACCACAGGAAGAACACCGTAAAGATGACCGGCATAAAGGTCATGATCTTCTGCTGCATCGGGTCGGTCACGGTGGTCGGCGACATCTTCTGAATGAAGAACATCGTTACGCCCATCAGGATCGGCAGAATGTAGTACGGGTCCTGTGCGGACAGGTCATGAATCCACAGAGCGAACGGCGCATGACGCAGTTCAATGGAACCCATCAGCATGTAGTACAACGCCAGGAAGATAGGCATCTGGATGATCAGCGGGAAGCAGCCGCCCAGCGGGTTAACCTTCTCCGCTTTGTACAGGGCCATCATCTCCTGGCTTTGGCGCTGTTTATCATCGCCAAGACGTTCGCGCATCGCCTGAATTTTCGGCTGCAGCATACGCATCTTCGCCATTGACGTGTACTGCGCTTTGGTCAGCGGGTACATGATACCGCGAACGATAAAGGTAATGATGATAATGGAGAAGCCCCAGTTGCCCACAAAGCTGTGGATCCACTTCAGCAACTTGAACAGCGGCTGAGAGATGAACCACAACCAGCCGTAGTCCACGGTCAAATCCAGGTGCGGTGCAACAGCCGCCATTTTATCCTGAATTTCCGGGCCGACCCACAGGGTGCTGGTCATCGCGCCAGTCTGGCCTGGCTGTACCAGTACCGGCTGCGCTTTATAGCCGATAGCGACAATGCCGTTGCCCAGATTGGCGGTGTAGAAATTGTTGGTGCCGTCGTTACGCGGAATCCATGCGGTAGCGAAATACTGCTGCAACATTGCCACCCAACCGCCTTTGGAGCTGACGTTGAGGTTTTCGTTATCGGCAATAGTGTCGAATTTGTATTTCTCATACTTCTCATCCGGCGTGGAGTACGCTGCGCCGCGGAATGTATGCAGCGCAAAGTTGCTGCTGCCGGTGTCGCGATGAGGAGGCAGGTTGACGGATTGTTTTAACTGACCAAAGGTGGAGACTTCCAGCGGTTTTTCGCCGGCGTTCTGCACGCTATAGTTCACGTTAACCGCATAATCGCCACGCTTAAAGACAAACGTTTTGGTAAACGTGTTGCCTGCGGCGTCAGTATAAGTCATCGGAACCTGCAGTTCGTTCTGACCGTCGGCCAGTACAAACGCCTCTTTCTCGACGTTGTACAGCGGACGCGGGCCGTTCGCCGGGTTATCCGGGCCGTCGCGGCCTGTCAGGCCGCTTTGCGCCTGATAGATAAACTGCGGGGTGGTTTCCAGCAGCTGGAACGGTTCGTTGGAACCCAGTTCTTTCGGGTAAGCCGGGAGCAAGGCCTGCTCGACATCACCACCACGGGTGTTGATAGTCAAATCAAGCACATCGGTTTTCACCGTAATCATTTTCCCCTGGCCACTGGCTGGTACGCCCTGGTCGGCGGCGCTACCCGCTGCGGTGGTCGTTGTCTGCGTGGTCTGTTGAGTCTGAGGTTGCGGATTTTTATCCTGCTCCCAGGCTTGCCAGATCATGAAAGACACGAACAGCAAAGCGATGACTAAAAGATTGCGTTGCGAATCCATCGTTAGTGTTCTCTGGTATCAAATGGTCCGGGCGGGACGGGATCGTCACCACCAGGGTGTAAAGGGTGGCATTTTAATACGCGTTTCACCGTCAACCAACTGCCTTTTATCACTCCAAACCTGCGCAATGCCTCAATTCCGTAGCTTGAGCACGTTGGCGTGAAACGACAATGCGGCCCAAGCAGCGGACTGATCAGGCGTTGATAGACCCGAATAAGGGCTATCAGGACCCGCGAGCCAGGCGACAGTGGCGGCGCCATAATTTTTCCAACGCTTCCGAGAGAGCACGGTTATCGAGGTCGGCAACCCCTTTTTTCGCCACCACCACGAAATCCATTGCAGGAAGTTCATGCTGGCGCAGACGGAAGCTTTCACGCGTCAGACGTTTAATCCGGTTGCGTTCATGCGCACGTCGAACGTTTTTCTTGGCGACGGTAAGACCGATACGGGGATGCCCCAGCGAATTCAGGCGGCCGAGGATGGTGATTTGCGGCGTGCCAGCCCGTTGAGGTTGCTGGAAGACGAATGTGAAATGAGCGGGAGTTAACAAACGTAACTCCCTGGGAAATGCGAGCTTAACCACTCAGGGGTTAGCTTTATTACTTGGAAACGGTCAGACGAGCGCGGCCTTTAGCACGACGACGTGCCAGAACCTGACGACCATTTTTAGTAGCCATACGAGCACGGAAGCCGTGAGAACGGTTGCGCTTCAGTACAGACGGTTGAAAAGTGCGTTTCATGGCGATTTCTACCTAAACTTGAATAAATTCACTGACTTTTGCGTATACCCGAACAAACTTTGAACGACTTACGCCACAGTGTGGGTGATTAAAGAGGCCGGATTGTAATAATTGTACACTCCGGAGTCAATTCTCTTTCCTTATTTTCCCGCGATTTTCCACGCCTTTTTGTGCGGAAAATAAGCAGCGTTGACGCCATATGACGGGCATTGCGCGACGGGTGGAGAATTATACGGACTGCCAGGTAAAGCGCAAGGATCGCCCTGGATCTTTATGCGATCTTTTAGGCGTCTGCTCACCTTTACCTATTAATTTTTTCAATATGCGCGCGAAAGCGTACAGGAGTTCCCCAGGATCGATTACACTTATCCTTTCCTGGAAAGTCCTGTGGATAAATAGGGAAGAATCTGTGAGAAACAGAAGATCTCTTGCTCAGTTTAGGCTATGATCCGCGGTCCTGATCGTTTCAAACGATCCTGGTCAGGCATGAACACGAAATTTTTCAGACTGCGTGAAGTCGCGATCGTTTGAAAGATCCGTGAAAACCGCAGACAGCGGTTCGTGCGTCACCCTTCATGCAGGGTCTTATCGACGTGCGCCAACAATCATTAATGTATCAGCCTTTGTCATTTATCGACTTTTGTTCGAGTGGAGTCCGCCGTGTCACTTTCGCTTTGGCAGCAGTGTCTTGCCCGATTGCAGGATGAGTTACCAGCCACAGAATTCAGTATGTGGATACGCCCGTTGCAGGCGGAACTGAGCGATAACACGCTGGCTTTGTATGCGCCAAACCGTTTTGTGCTCGATTGGGTAAGAGATAAGTACCTCAACAATATCAATGGATTACTCAACACATTCTGCGGCGCGGATGCCCCACAACTGCGTTTTGAAGTGGGAACAAAGCCCGTTACGCAAACGCTAAAAACGCCTGTGCATAACGTTGTCGCGCCTGCGCAGACAACAACGGCGCAGCCGCAGCGCGTAGCGCCTGCGGCCCGTTCGGGCTGGGATAACGTACCAGCGCCAGCGGAGCCGACCTACCGCTCCAACGTCAATGTAAAACATACATTTGATAACTTCGTCGAAGGTAAATCCAACCAACTGGCGCGCGCGGCGGCACGTCAGGTGGCGGATAATCCTGGCGGCGCTTATAACCCGTTATTCCTCTATGGCGGCACCGGTCTGGGTAAAACTCACCTGCTGCACGCGGTGGGTAACGGCATTATGGCGCGTAAACCCAACGCGAAAGTCGTGTATATGCACTCCGAGCGCTTTGTGCAGGACATGGTAAAAGCCCTGCAAAATAACGCCATCGAAGAGTTTAAACGCTACTACCGCTCCGTTGACGCATTGCTGATCGACGATATTCAATTCTTCGCCAATAAAGAACGATCCCAGGAAGAGTTTTTCCATACCTTTAACGCTCTGCTGGAAGGCAATCAGCAGATCATTTTGACGTCGGATCGCTATCCGAAAGAGATCAACGGCGTTGAGGATCGTCTCAAGTCCCGCTTTGGTTGGGGGCTGACAGTGGCGATCGAACCGCCAGAACTGGAAACCCGCGTGGCGATCCTGATGAAAAAAGCGGACGAAAATGATATTCGTCTGCCAGGCGAAGTAGCGTTCTTTATCGCCAAACGTCTACGCTCTAACGTGCGTGAACTGGAAGGCGCGTTGAACCGGGTGATTGCCAATGCCAACTTTACCGGCCGGGCGATTACTATCGACTTTGTGCGCGAAGCGCTGCGCGATTTACTGGCGTTGCAGGAAAAACTGGTCACCATCGACAATATTCAGAAGACGGTGGCCGAGTATTACAAAATCAAAATTGCGGATCTGCTTTCTAAGCGTCGATCTCGCTCGGTAGCACGTCCGCGCCAGATGGCTATGGCGCTGGCAAAAGAGCTCACCAACCACAGTCTGCCGGAAATCGGCGATGCGTTTGGCGGGCGCGACCACACTACCGTACTTCATGCCTGTCGTAAAATTGAGCAACTGCGTGAAGAAAGCCACGATATCAAAGAAGATTTTTCGAATTTAATCAGAACATTGTCGTCGTGATCCTATGAAATTTACCGTTGAACGTGAACATTTATTAAAACCGCTTCAGCAGGTCAGCGGCCCGCTGGGCGGCCGTCCTACGCTGCCGATTCTCGGTAACCTGCTCCTCCAGGTAGCGGACGGTACGCTTTCTCTGACCGGCACCGATCTTGAAATGGAGATGGTCGCGCGCGTTACGCTTTCTCAGCCGCATGAGCCAGGCGCCACTACCGTGCCGGCGCGGAAATTCTTTGATATCTGCCGCGGCCTGCCGGAGGGCGCGGAGATTGCCGTTCAGTTGGAAGGCGATCGGATGCTGGTGCGTTCTGGCCGTAGCCGCTTCTCGCTGTCTACGCTGCCTGCCGCCGATTTCCCGAATCTTGACGACTGGCAAAGCGAAGTTGAATTTACGCTGCCGCAGGCCACGATGAAGCGCCTGATTGAATCGACCCAGTTTTCGATGGCCCATCAGGATGTGCGCTACTACTTAAACGGTATGCTGTTTGAAACGGAAGGTAGCGAACTGCGCACTGTCGCGACCGACGGCCACCGTCTGGCGGTGTGCTCAATGCCGCTGGAAGCGTCTTTACCCAGCCACTCGGTGATTGTGCCGCGTAAAGGCGTGATTGAACTGATGCGTATGCTCGACGGCGGCGAAAACCCGCTGCGCGTGCAGATTGGCAGTAATAATATCCGCGCGCACGTCGGCGACTTTATCTTTACCTCGAAGCTGGTGGATGGTCGCTTCCCGGATTACCGTCGCGTTCTGCCGAAGAATCCGGATAAACATCTGGAAGCGGGCTGCGATATCCTCAAGCAGGCGTTTGCCCGCGCAGCAATCCTCTCGAATGAGAAATTCCGCGGCGTGCGTCTGTACGTCAGTGAGAATCAGCTCAAAATCACCGCCAATAACCCGGAACAGGAAGAAGCGGAAGAGATTCTGGACGTGAGCTACGGCGGGACGGAGATGGAAATCGGCTTTAACGTCAGTTACGTGCTGGACGTGCTCAATGCGCTGAAGTGCGAAACCGTGCGCATTATGCTGACGGATTCCGTATCCAGCGTACAGATTGAGGATGCGGCGTCACAGAGTGCTGCCTACGTTGTTATGCCAATGAGGCTGTAGAATCTGAAAAGGGGCTGGTTTACTTGCCATTTCGCCTCCCGGCAGTGCTCGAAATGCTCACGTACTTCGTGTACGCTCCGCTTTCTGCGCGCTGGCGGTAGACGAACTGGCTGCGACACACACGCCCCTGGACGAATGTACTAATATATGTCACTGACGCGCCTTTTAATCAAAGACTTCCGCAACATAGAAAATGCGGATCTCGCTTTATCCCCCGGCTTTAACTTCCTGGTTGGCGCCAACGGCAGCGGCAAAACCAGCGTGCTGGAAGCTATCTATACGCTTGGCCATGGTCGGGCGTTTCGCAGTTTGCAGCCTGGCCGCGTGATTCGTCATGAGCAGGAAGCGTTTGTTCTTCACGGGCGATTACAGAGCGAAGAGCGTGAGACGTCGATTGGCTTAACCAAAGATAAGCAGGGCGACAGCAAGGTCCGTATCGACGGTACCGACGGTCACAAGATCGCGGAGCTGGCGCATTTAATGCCGATGCAGTTGATTACGCCGGAGGGGTTTACTTTACTCAACGGCGGCCCCAAATACAGAAGAGCGTTCCTTGACTGGGGATGCTTTCACAACGAAGCCGGATTCTTCACCGCCTGGAGCAACCTGAAACGATTGCTGAAACAGCGTAATGCCGCGCTGCGCCAGGTGAGTCGTTATGAGCAATTGCGCCCGTGGGATAAAGAGCTGATTCCGCTGGCGGAACAAATTAGTACCTGGCGGGCGGAGTACAGTAGCGCTATCGCACAGGACATGGCGGATACCTGTCAGCAGTTTTTACCTGAATTTTCCCTGACGTTCTCTTTCCAGCGCGGCTGGGAGAAAGAGACAGACTATGCGGACGTGCTGGAGCGAAGCTTTGAGCGTGACCGTATGTTGACCTACACCGCGCACGGGCCGCATAAAGCGGACTTTCGCATTCGCGCCGACGGCGCGCCGGTGGAAGATACCCTGTCGCGCGGGCAGCTAAAGTTATTGATGTGCGCCTTACGTCTGGCGCAGGGCGAGTTCCTCACCCGCGAAAGCGGGCGGCGCTGCCTGTACCTGATAGATGATTTTGCCTCTGAACTTGACGATGCGCGTCGCGGACTGCTGGCCAGCCGCTTAAAAGCCACGCAATCGCAGGTCTTTGTCAGCGCAATTAGCGCTGAACACGTTATAGACATGTCGGATGAAAATTCGAAGATGTTTACCGTGGAAAAGGGTAAAATAACGGATTAACCCAAGATTAAATGAGCGAGAAACGTTGATGTCGAATTCTTATGACTCCTCCAGTATCAAAGTCCTGAAAGGGCTGGATGCGGTGCGTAAGCGCCCGGGTATGTATATCGGCGACACGGATGACGGCACCGGTCTGCACCACATGGTATTCGAGGTGGTAGATAACGCTATCGACGAAGCGCTCGCAGGTCACTGTAAAGATATCGTCGTGACTATTCACGCCGATAACTCCGTGTCCGTAACGGATGATGGCCGTGGCATTCCGACCGGGATTCACCCGGAAGAAGGCGTCTCGGCGGCGGAAGTGATCATGACCGTTCTGCACGCGGGCGGTAAATTTGACGATAACTCCTATAAAGTCTCCGGCGGTCTGCACGGCGTGGGCGTCTCGGTAGTCAACGCTCTGTCGCAAAAACTGGAACTGGTTATCCAGCGAGATGGCAAAATTCACCGTCAGATCTACGAGCACGGCGTGCCGCAGGCACCCCTGGCCGTCACTGGCGATACCGATAAAACCGGCACGATGGTACGTTTCTGGCCGAGCCACGAAACCTTCACCAACGTCACTGAATTTGAATATGAGATCCTGGCGAAACGCCTGCGTGAACTGTCATTCCTGAACTCAGGCGTCTCCATCCGCCTGCGCGACAAGCGCGATGGCAAAGAAGATCATTTCCACTACGAAGGCGGCATCAAGGCGTTTGTTGAATATCTGAACAAGAATAAAACGCCGATCCACCCGAATATCTTCTATTTCTCCACCGAAAAAGACGGTATCGGCGTGGAAGTAGCGCTGCAGTGGAACGATGGTTTCCAGGAAAACATCTACTGCTTTACCAACAACATTCCGCAGCGCGACGGCGGTACTCACCTTGCAGGCTTCCGTGCGGCGATGACCCGTACGCTGAACGCCTACATGGACAAAGAAGGCTACAGCAAAAAAGCCAAAGTCAGCGCCACCGGCGACGATGCCCGTGAAGGTCTGATTGCGGTGGTTTCCGTAAAAGTACCGGATCCGAAATTCTCCTCACAGACCAAAGATAAGCTGGTCTCTTCCGAGGTGAAATCGGCGGTAGAACAGCAGATGAACGAACTGCTGAGCGAATACCTGCTGGAAAACCCATCTGACGCGAAAATCGTCGTCGGCAAAATTATCGACGCCGCGCGTGCGCGTGAAGCGGCGCGTCGCGCCCGTGAAATGACCCGTCGTAAAGGCGCGCTCGATTTAGCCGGTCTGCCGGGCAAACTGGCGGACTGTCAGGAACGCGACCCGGCGCTGTCCGAACTGTACCTGGTGGAAGGGGACTCCGCGGGCGGCTCTGCGAAGCAGGGGCGTAACCGCAAGAACCAGGCGATTCTGCCGCTGAAAGGTAAAATCCTTAACGTCGAGAAAGCGCGCTTCGACAAGATGCTTTCCTCCCAGGAAGTGGCGACGCTGATCACCGCGCTGGGCTGCGGTATCGGTCGCGACGAGTACAACCCGGACAAGCTGCGCTATCACAGCATCATCATCATGACCGATGCGGACGTCGACGGCTCGCACATCCGTACGCTGCTGTTGACCTTCTTCTATCGTCAGATGCCGGAAATTGTCGAGCGTGGCCACGTCTACATTGCGCAGCCGCCGCTGTACAAAGTGAAGAAAGGTAAGCAGGAACAGTACATTAAAGACGACGAAGCGATGGATCAGTACCAGATTTCCATCGCGCTTGACGGTGCGACTCTGCACGCGAACGCTCATGCGCCGGCGCTATCCGGCGAAGCGTTAGAAAAACTGGTCTCTGAATATAACGCCACGCAGAAAATGATTGGTCGTATGGAGCGTCGCTTCCCGAAAGCGCTGCTCAAAGAGCTGGTGTATCAGCCAACTCTGACCGAAGCCGATCTTTCTGATGAGCAGACTGTAACGCGCTGGGTGAATGCGCTGATTACCGAGCTGAACGAGAAAGAGCAGCACGGCAGTCAGTGGAAGTTCGATGTTCATACTAATACGGAACAGAATCTGTTCGAGCCGATCGTTCGCGTGCGTACGCATGGCGTGGATACCGATTATCCGTTGGATCACGAGTTTGTGACCGGCGCGGAATATCGTCGTATCTGCACGCTGGGCGAGAAGCTGCGTGGTCTGATTGAAGAGGACGCGTTTATCGAACGCGGCGAGCGTCGCCAGCCGGTAACCAGCTTCGAGCAGGCGCTGGAGTGGCTGGTGAAAGAATCACGTCGCGGTCTGGCTATCCAGCGTTATAAAGGTCTGGGTGAAATGAACCCGGATCAGCTGTGGGAAACCACCATGGACCCGGAAAGCCGCCGTATGCTGCGCGTGACCGTCAAAGATGCAATTGCTGCCGACCAGCTGTTCACTACGCTGATGGGTGATGCCGTTGAGCCGCGTCGTGCCTTTATCGAGGAGAACGCCCTGAAAGCAGCGAATATCGATATTTAACCTGCCTTAATCCCCGGCCTACCGCTGGTTGGCCGGGGCATCATGATGTTCATCGACATAGCTGAATAAAAAATCTCTAAAGCGCTGAGTGGCGGGCGTTTGTGCGCGCCACGCATGGAAATAAAGGTTCATATTGCGCCGCAGCGGAGGCGTGAGCGAACAGGTCGCTAATTGGTAGCTTTTGGCGTAATGGCGGGAAAAGGTTCCGGCGATCACCACGCCTTCACACTGCGCCGCCAGCGACATGGCGGTCGCCATATGTTCCACCGTCATTTTGGGCTTAATGCGCACGCCAGCGGTTGCGGAGATCATCGGAATGGATTCGTTGCCAACGGCGATCAGCTCTTCGCTTTGAATCTCTTCCCAGCGAACCGTTTTTTTATGCAGCCGATAGTCCGGATGGCAGTACAGGGCGATTTCCGTTGTGAACAGCGTTTGTTTGTCGATTTCCGGTTCCAGCGGCCGCTCCGGGCCGATACCAAAATCGGCTTCTCCCAACATAATGCTTTTTTGTAATTGCGACATGGGCTTATCAATAAGCTGTACGTGGGTATGCGGATGCTGCCGCTTAAAGGCATGGATGATTTGCGGCAGAAAAGCACAGGCGATCAGCGGCGCGCCAACAACCCGCACCAGGGATTTTTTGATCTCTTTCAGGTCGCGGGCATAATTTTCGGCCCGTTGAAACTCTTCAACAACCCGCATGGCGGCGGGTAAAAACTTTTCGCCGTCGGGCGATAGCTTCACCACGCGCGAAGTGCGGTCGAAAAGGGAAACCTCCATCTGGCTTTCCATTTCGTTGATTAAACCGCTAACAGCTCCCTGCGTGATGCACAGATATTTGCTGGCGGCGGTAAAACTACGCAAATCCGCGACGGCCAGAAACGCGCGAAATTGCCGGATAGTTAAATTCATTTGCCACCTGTGTTACCCCTTTACTGAGAGGATTTTATCTCAGGCTGGATAAGGTCGCGTTGATACGACTCGCAAATACAGGGTGTCTGCCTGCGGCGCAGGCAGACAGTTGGCTTATTTTACGGTGATGGTTGGTGATTTTTTCATGGTTTCTTCGGTCAGTTCCTGGCCGATGCCGGGAAGCTCCGGGACTTCGTACATGCCGTTCTTCGGCAGGTAGTTGTATTTACAGGTCTGTGTATTCGGCTCCAGCAGCGCATACCGGTGCAGTTCGTGGATGACGAAGTTAGGGATTGCGGTTTCCATATGCAGCGCCACCGCTGTGGAAATCGGCCCGCCGCAAACGTGGATTTGCACCGTTTTGTCATAAACATGCGCCATATCGCAGATTTTCTTCACTTCGGTGATGCCGCCGCAGGTACAAATATCGGGCTGGATCACGCTCAGGCTGCCGTTTTCCAGGAAAGGACGGTATCCCCAGCGCCAGTAAATGCGTTCGCCAGCCGCCAGCGGAATATTGACCTTATCGGCAACCTGCTTCATCTGCGCGGGGTTCAACGGCATGACCGGCTCTTCGTAGTAGAAGATGCCCAGTTCTTCGATCATGCGGCCAAACTGAATCGCCGAGGTGGTATCCGTAAAGGCATGCATTTCGGCGATGATATCCACGTCCGGGCCGACTGCATCGCGAATGGCGGCCATACGGTCGTAGCCCAGACGCAGGATTTTATCGGTGAGAGGCCCGTTGAGGTTTTGCTGGTTCCAGTTGCCGTGGCGATCCATTGCGACGGTATCCACTTTTATTGCGTCATAGCCTTCGCTGACGGCGGTCAGCGCCGCCTGTGCATACTGCTCCGGCTCGGTCAGCATATCTTTATCGCTGCCGTCCCCCCAACCAAACTGTAGCTGACTGGCGTAGGTTCTTATTTTCTCGCGACTTTTGCCGCCAAGCATTTTATACAGCGGCACGCCCCACGCTTTGCCTTTGATATCCCACAGCGCGATATCGATGCCGCTCATCGCAGCGGAAAAGATGCCGCCGCCGCCCTGCCCCCAGAAGGTTTTTTTGAGCATTTTTTCCCAGATAGCTTCGTTATTCATCGGGTCCATGCCGATGATAATGGCCGACAGGTCCTTCGCCATTCCGATGCCCGCAGAAGCGCCGACGCCGTAAGCCAGCCCAACTTCGCCAAAACCGGAAATGCCCTCATCGGTATTAATTTTTACCACCACCGGACGCCATTTGCTGGTGGCGGACGCAAAATCGTTCGCCACATCAATAATATCAACGCTGGTAATTTTCATCATTTACTCCTCGTAATTAATATTTTTTAATCGTTAAGATTAATGCCGATACCACGGCGATAGCGCTGATAAAAACCAGGCATAGTAAGCCGCCGGTATAAGTTCCAGTGATAGAAATAAATAAGCCGATAAATACAGGAGATAATGAAGAGAGTCCGTTGGCGACGCCGTTCATTACGCCGCTGGCGGCGGATATGGATTTTCCTGGTATCATTCCCTGTAATAACGTCCAGGCAACGGGCGTACCCATCGTACAGAAAGCAACAGCAAAGGAGAGGAGTACCGCCGACATATATTTATGTTCGGTTATGGTGCCGAAATAGATACTGACGCCAGCGAAAAACATTAATACCATTAATATGGGGGCGCTGCGTCCTATTTTATCGACGAAGACGCCTGCGGCCGCTTTGGCAAATATCGACAGGACAAAGGGAAGCGACGCCAGCCAGCCCATTTCCGCCCAACTGAACCCTCTGGCTGATTTTAGATAGGTCGGCAGCCAGGTAATCATTCCCCAATATAAACATTGCAGACACAGATACCACAGCACCAGCAGCCAATAGCTGTAGTTGGTAATCACCGGTTTGACCCGCAACATAAAACTTTCGCTGCTGCCTGCGCTTTCCGTTTCCTGCCCGGCTTTGATATAAGCCAGTTCCTGCTCGCTGATACTTTTATGTTGTTCTGGTTTATCAGCAACATATCGCCAAAGTAGCCAGAGTGGGATTAACCCAAGAGCGGCGCATAAAAAGAAGTTGGAGCGCCAGCCGTGGGTGCCTATCCACCAGGTGAAAAAAGGCATCGCAATGGCGGGAGCGACTGACTGGCCGACGATCCACGCCGCGTTTGCTCTGCCGCGTTCCTGCTTCGGGAACCAGTTTTTAATAAATACGCTTTGCAGTGGATAATAAAATCCCTCTCCGATGCCCAGTAATATACGGCAAATAATAATTAGAGCGAATGATGTAGCGACTCCGCCAATCATTAAAGCGATAGTCCAGATCAGAATACAAAGCATCATCGCTTTTCTGGGGCCGAGATAATCACCAAGCGGTGATAATACAACGTTAGCGATACCATAAGCGGCCAGAAAGACGGTCATCATCATGCCGATTTGCAAGGGCATGCCTTCAATACCCATATAGGCTAAGAAGGGTTCATTCGCGGCTAATACCGAAACATTAACGCGATCGAGATAAGCAATAAATATTCCAATAAACAGACAGGCAACGATTAAAAATCTTTTCCTGGTTGGGGGGGCGGTAAGGGCCATCGACATTAGCGATCTCCTTCTCATCGGATAAGGTTATTTTAAAATATAAGTTTTTGTTGATTTTTACTGATTAAGAACCAATCCCATTAGGCTCTAAGTGATGATGTCCAAAGTAGCAATACGCATTCTTTTAGAAAAACGGTATTTTCTGTTTGATTAATGAGGTTATCTAATACATCAGGAGGAGAGAATACGGCCTGAAAAGGGGAATCCCGTTTGTGAATCTTATCCCCCTTTCTCTCGGATTCTTTACTGTTTTTTGAGCGGAATCGCGTTAGCATGAGTCAGGACTCATTTAATGCGGGGATTTCATGGCTATTAAACTCATTGCTATCGACATGGATGGCACCCTTCTGCTGCCCGATCACACCATTTCTCCGGCGGTTAAAAACGCGATTGCCGCTGCGCGTGAAAAAGGGGTAAACGTGGTGCTGACCACAGGCCGTCCGTATGCGGGTGTGCACAGTTACCTGAAAGAACTTCACATGGAACAGCCCGGTGATTATTGCATCACCTATAACGGGGCGCTGGTGCAGAAAGCAGGGGACGGCAGTACGGTTGCGCAAACGGCGCTCAGCTATGATGACTACCGTTACCTGGAAAAACTGTCCCGTGAGGTGGGTTCTCACTTCCACGCATTAGACCGAAATACGCTTTATACCGCTAACCGCGATATCAGCTACTACACGGTGCATGAATCGTATGTGGCGACCATTCCGCTGGTATTTTGTGAAGCGGAGAAGATGGACCCGAACACCCAGTTCCTGAAAGTTATGATGATCGATGAGCCTGCCGTTCTCGACCGGGCGATTGCGCGTATACCGGCAGAGGTGAAGGAAAAGTACACCGTGCTGAAAAGTGCGCCGTATTTCCTTGAAATCCTCGATAAACGGGTTAATAAAGGCACTGGCGTAAAATCACTGGTCGAGGCGCTGGGTATTAAGCCAGAGGAGGTGATGGCGATTGGCGATCAGGAAAACGACATTGCGATGATCGAATACGCCGGTATGGGCGTGGCAATGGACAACGCCATTCCGTCGGTCAAAGAGGTGGCTAACTTTGTGACTAAATCGAACCTTGAAGATGGTGTTGCCTGGGCGATTGAAAAATTTGTGCTGAACCCCGATCACTCATCCGGCCATTTCCCCGCCCGATAAGGCATAGTCGCCATCGGGCAAATACTCGCTTAACGACCCGCACTTGCTGCGGGTTTTTTTATGTCTTTCGTTTACGTCTTATAACGTTCCCATAACCAATTGTCGTTTTTGTGATCTAAATTGTAGTACAACATAATTGTGTTGTACTACATTAATGGCATGATAACGACGGTTGATATCACGCTAGTACTACAAAATTGCGGCGTAATTCAGCTATCGCGGTAAAGTAAGAGAGTTCACATCGAGCACAAGGACTCTCTATGACTCTCAATAAAACCGATCGCATCGTTATCACGCTGGGCAAACAGATTGTCAGCGGTAAATACGTACCCGGTTCGGCGCTGCCAGCGGAAGCGGATCTGTGCGAGGAGTTTGAAACGTCGCGCAACATCATTCGCGAAGTGTTTCGCTCGCTTATGGCGAAGCGGCTAATTGAAATGAAGCGTTATCGCGGCGCGTTTATCGCACCGCGTAACCAGTGGAATTATCTCGATACCGACGTGCTGCAATGGGTGCTGGAAAACGACTACGACCCGAGGCTTATCAGCGCGATGAGCGAAATACGAAACCTGGTGGAGCCAGCAATAGCACGCTGGGCGGCGGAACGGGCAACATCAAGCGATCTGGCTGAAATTGAGTCGGCGCTAAACGACATGATTGCCAATAACCAGGACCGGGAAGCGTTTAACGAGGCGGATATTCGCTATCACGAAGCAGTGTTGCAGTCGGTGCATAACCCGGTGCTGCAACAGTTAAATGTAGCGATCAGCTCGCTACAGCGAGCGGTATTTGAACGGACCTGGATGGGCGATGCGGCCAACATGCCGAAAACGCTCCAGGAACATAAGGCGCTATTCGATGCGATACGGCATCAGGATGGCGATGCGGCAGAGCAGGCGGCATTAACCATGATCGCCAGCTCGACACGAAGGTTAAAGGAAATCACATGACAGCTCGCTACATCGCAATTGACTGGGGATCGACCAATCTGCGCGCCTGGCTTTACCAGGGCGACAAATGCCTGGAGAGCAGGCAATCAGAAGCAGGCGTTACACGCCTGAACGGTAAATCTCCTGACGCGGTGTTAGCAGAAGTCACAACACACTGGCGCGACAGCGCCACCCCCGTGGTAATGGCGGGCATGATCGGCAGTAACGTAGGCTGGCAAAATGCGCCTTATCTGCCGGTTCCCGCCCTGTTCTCCGCTATTGGCGAACAGTTAACCGCCGTTGGCGACAACATCTGGATCATCCCCGGATTGTGTGTCTCACGCGAGGATAACCACAACGTGATGCGCGGCGAAGAGACGCAACTGCTTGGCGCCTGCGAACTTTCTCCTTCTTCTGTCTATGTCATGCCCGGCACACATTGCAAATGGGTACAGACTGATACGCAACAAATTCATGATTTTCGTACTGTGATGACAGGCGAACTCCATCACTTGTTGCTGCGTCACTCGCTGGTCGGGGCTGGTTTGCCGGAACAGGAAGTTTCTGGCGACGCCTATGCCGCGGGGCTGGAGCGCGGTCTTAATTCTCCTGCCGTCCTGCCTTCTCTTTTTGAGGTTCGCGCCTCGCACGTGTTGGGACATCTTGCGCGTGAGCAGGTCAGCGACTTCCTCTCCGGCCTGTTGATTGGCGCGGAAGTCGCCAGCATGAGCGAATCCTTCGCGGCGCAACAGGCTATCACTCTCGTCGCTGGACCCGCGCTGATCTCACGTTACCAACAGGCGTTTAGTGCTATTGGGCGTGATGTTTCAACCGTGGATGGCGATATGGCATTTCAGGCTGGAATAAGGAGCATCGCTCATGCAGTGGCAAACTAATCTCCCTCTCATCGCTATCTTACGCGGTATTACGCCCGATGATGCCCTGGCGCACGTTGGCGCGGTGGTGGATGCGGGATTTGACGCTATAGAAATTCCGCTTAACTCCCCACAGTGGGAAAAAAGCATTTCTTCCGTGGTGAAGGCGTATGGCGGCAGGGCGCTTATTGGCGCTGGTACCGTACTGAAACCGGAACAGGTAGACCAGCTTGCCGGGATGGGCTGCAAGCTGATCGTCACGCCGAATATCCAACCGGAGGTGATCCGCCGGGCGGTGAGCTATGGCATGACCGTGTGTCCGGGCTGCGCCACGGCAACGGAAGCCTTTTCTGCGCTGGATGCAGGCGCACAGGCGTTAAAAATTTTCCCGTCGTCGGCGTTTGGTCCGGGCTACATCAGCGCGCTGAAAGCGGTACTTCCGCCGGATGTTCCGCTATTTGCCGTCGGCGGCGTGACGCCGGAAAACCTAGCGCAATGGATTAAAGCAGGCTGTGTGGGCGCGGGATTGGGTAGCGATCTCTATCGCGCCGGGCAATCCGTTGAACGCACCGCGCAGCAGGCTGCGGCATTTGTTAATGCGTATCGAGAGGCAGTGAAATGAAAATAACTCACATCACCACGTACCGTTTACCTCCACGTTGGATGTTCCTGAAAATCGAAACGGATGAAGGCGTGGTTGGCTGGGGAGAGCCGGTCATTGAAGGTCGGGCACGTACTGTAGAGGCGGCAGTACATGAGTTTGCCGACTACCTGATAGGGAAAGATCCGGCGCGTATCAACGACCTGTGGCAGGTAATGTACCGGGCCGGTTTTTATCGCGGCGGCCCGATTATGATGAGCGCCATCGCCGGTATTGACCAGGCATTGTGGGATATCAAAGGCAAGGTGTTGAATGCGCCGGTCTGGCAGCTCATGGGCGGCCTGGTGCGCGACAAAATCAAGGCCTATAGCTGGGTGGGCGGCGATCGTCCGGCAGACGTCATTGACGGTATTGAAAAATTGCGCGGTATTGGTTTTGACACCTTCAAGCTGAACGGCTGTGAAGAGATGGGCGTGATTGATAACTCCCGTGCGGTGGATGCGGCGGTCAATACCGTGGCGCAAATCCGCGAAGCTTTCGGCAGTGAAATTGAGTTTGGGCTCGATTTCCACGGTCGCGTTAGCGCGCCGATGGCGAAGGTGCTGATTAAAGAACTGGAACCCTATCGTCCGCTGTTTATTGAAGAGCCGGTGCTGGCGGAACAGGCGGAATATTATCCGCGCCTGGCAGCGCAAACGCATATTCCGATTGCCGCAGGCGAACGTATGTTCTCGCGTTTTGAATTTAAACGCGTGCTGGACGCGGGTGGGCTGGCGATTCTACAGCCGGATTTATCCCACGCGGGCGGCATTACCGAATGCTATAAAATCGCCGGAATGGCGGAAGCATATGATGTGGCGCTGGCGCCGCATTGCCCGCTGGGTCCAATCGCCCTGGCTGCCTGCCTGCATATCGATTTTGTTTCGCGCAACGCGGTATTCCAGGAACAGAGTATGGGCATTCACTATAACAAGGGCGCGGAGCTGCTCGACTTTGTGAAAAATAAAGAAGACTTCAGCATGGACGGCGGCTTCTTTAAACCCTTAACCAAACCGGGTCTTGGCGTAGACATTGACGAGGCCAGGGTGATTGAACTTAGCAAAAGCGCGCCGGACTGGCGTAATCCGTTGTGGCGGCACGCTGACGGATCGGTAGCCGAGTGGTGATCGCCACGCTGTAGGCTCAACAAACGTCGCCCTCCGGGCAACCCAATTTAAATATAAAAACACACCCTCTGTAATTTACAGGGCATGGTGAGCGGCCTCGCTATGCCCAGAATCTGGAGACAGATGACGATGGATATTTCAGTTACAGCAGCACAGCCGGGGCGTCGCCGCTATCTGACGCTGGTGATGATCTTTATTACCGTGGTGATTTGCTACGTCGATCGCGCCAACCTTGCCGTAGCTTCCATGCATATTCAAAAAGAATTCGGCATTACCAAAGCGGAAATGGGCTATGTCTTCTCCGCTTTTGCCTGGCTCTATACGTTATGCCAGATCCCCGGCGGCTGGTTTCTCGACCGTATTGGGTCCCGGCTGACCTATTTTATCGCTATCTTCGGCTGGTCAGTCGCAACGCTATTGCAGGGGTTTGCGACGGGACTATTGTCGCTTATCGGCCTGCGCGCTATTACCGGGATTTTCGAGGCGCCGGCCTTTCCGGCAAATAACCGGATGGTCACTAGCTGGTTTCCGGAGCATGAGCGCGCATCCGCAGTCGGGTTCTACACCTCCGGACAGTTCGTCGGACTGGCATTCCTTACGCCGCTGCTGATCTGGATTCAGGAAATGCTGAGCTGGCACTGGGTCTTTATCGTCACCGGCGGTATCGGGATTATCTGGTCATTGGTCTGGTTTAAGGTTTATCAACCGCCGCGTTTGACGAAAAGCCTTAGCCAGGCGGAGTTGGAGTATATTCGCGATGGCGGTGGTCTGGTGGATGGCGATGCGCCAGCGAAAAAAGAGGCCCGCCAGCCGCTGACGAAAGCCGACTGGAAACTGGTGTTCCATCGTAAGCTGGTGGGCGTCTACCTCGGTCAGTTCGCCGTAAACTCTACGCTATGGTTCTTTCTGACCTGGTTCCCTAATTATCTGACCCAGGAAAAAGGCATTACCGCGCTAAAAGCGGGCTTTATGACGACCGTACCGTTCCTGGCTGCCTTTTTTGGCGTACTGCTCTCCGGCTGGCTGGCGGATAAACTGGTGAAAAAAGGCTTCTCGCTGGGCGTGGCGCGCAAAACGCCGATTATTTGCGGTTTGCTCATCTCCACATGCATTATGGGCGCTAACTACACTAACGATCCGTTGTGGATTATGGCGTTGATGGCGATAGCTTTCTTCGGCAACGGATTTGCGTCCATTACCTGGTCGTTAATCTCTTCCCTTGCGCCGATGCGGTTGATTGGCCTTACCGGCGGTATGTTTAACTTTATCGGTGGGTTAGGCGGGATTAGCGTACCGTTAGTGATTGGTTATCTGGCGCAAAGCTACGGTTTTGCTCCGGCGCTGGTCTATATCTCCGTTGTGGCCCTGCTGGGCGCGCTGTCTTACATCCTGTTAGTGGGCGATGTGAAACGCGTCGGATAAGTTGGCCGTGGCGAGCCGGAAGTCATTATGGCGAAGGATGACCGGCTATCCATGCGTCGAGCGCCGTCACTCCCTGCGTCACGATAGTTTTAATATCTATATCGCTAAGCGGTTGCAACTCCAGTTCCCGACAGGCTTCGGTTGCCTGCGTCATCCCCAGGCTGGCGCAGCCGCTTTTTAATTTATGCGCCAGCCGCTTAATGTTAACGTCGTCATTCATGGCGCGCGCCGCCTCGATCTCCTCGACTAAAGGCAGCGCGCTGTCTTTGAATAACGCGACCCATTGCCGGAGTTTTTCCGGGCCGACAGACGCCATATCGCCGGCAAGCTGATGTTCATTCAACATCGCCCGCGCGTTGTGAGATTTGCCCTGTAAATAGTGCGCTATCATGCGGTAAAGCTCTTCGCGGGGAACGGGCTTTTGAATAATCCCGCAGAAAAGACCGGCGGTACGCTGACGAAGATTATCGTCTATCACATGTGCGCTAAAACCAATGCGTTTCATGGCGGGATACAGGCTCATCAACTGCTGCGCCAGGGTTAAGCCGTCATAATCCGGCAAATCAAAATCCACCAGCGCGACATCAAAGGACTCGCCTTCGGCTAAACAGCGTAGCGCGTCATTCGCGCTTTCAGCAAGTGAGACCTTCACCCCTTTGCCCGTGAGCATTTCAGCGGTAATACGCTGCGTCAGCATATTATCTTCAATCAGCAACAAGCGTAGTCCGTTAAGATTTATCGGTTCCCTGAACGCACTTTTACTTGCGGGTTTGGAGTGGCAAACCGGCAGTTGTAAACGAAAACAACTGCCAACATGAAGCGTACTGGTGACGGTTAGCGTCCCGCCCATCGCCTCTGCCAGGCTGGCGCTGATAGCCAGCCCCAGGCCCGTCCCGCCCCGGCGTCCTGTCGCCTGCACAAACGGTTTGAAAATAGCCGTCAGCTTCGCTTCAGGAATACCGCATCCGGTATCTTCAACCTCAATAAACCAGCTCTGATCGTCGCAAAACGTGCGCAGCACTATGCTGCCGCGATCGGTAAATTTCGCCGCATTACTTAAAAGATTAATCACAATTTGACGTATCCGGCGCGGATCGCCTTGTAGCGTTGAGGGGAGTTGCTCGCTAAAGTCGGTGATGAGCGCCACCTGAACGCGGCTGTGCATTAAATGCAGCGCGCTATTCAACAATTGTCGCGGTTCAAACGGTTCCTCGCTAATGGAAACGTTGGTGCCGCCTACTTCAATCGCCGAGTAATCAAGAATATCGTTAAGAATCGCCAGTAGCGATTCGCCTGAATCATTAATGGCCTGTAAATCGTCGCGGTAGTTTGTCATGAGCGGTTTATCGGCCAGCAATTGTACCGTACCGAGAATGCCGTAAAGCGGCGTGCGAATTTCATGGCTCATGGCGGCAAGGAACGTCGATTTCGCCTCGTTGGCCTTTTCCGCTTCGGCGCGCGCCTGCCGGTGTTCCAGCACCAGCGCATGAAGTTCCGCCGTTTGCGATCGCACCTGTTCCGCCAAATCCTCACGATGGCGGTTCAATTTGCGCACGTTGGCGCGAAACGCTTCCATCAGACGGCTGATGGTATCCAGTTCGCTGACGCCAGCCGCCTCCGGAAATGGCGAGTCAATATCGCCCTCCAGTAGCCGCTGTAAGGCCTGCGTTTGTTGCGCCAGCGGGCGGGATACGGAGCGGTAAACCACTCGCCAAAGAATAAAACTTAATGAGCACAGCGCCAGGATGCCTAAGATCACTAACCCTATTTGCCCACGCTGACTGGCGTGTGTAAGACGCGCTAACCCAGCCTCGTTTCGTTTTTCGATGGCGTTCACCAACTGCGACACTTCCGTACTGAAGCGGGTAAACTGAAAGAGGTTATTGGCCATAAGCGTTTGAAGCTGGTCGCGGATGGCGTTTTCCTTACGAAACAGGGTAACCAGTGTGGTGTACTGGTTTATTGTCTCCAGCGCGTCGGCGATTTGGGCGCGAACGGTAGGATCTTCTATACGCTGCTGGCGGCGGGATAAAATTTTAACCAACTGATTAAGTTTTTCATCGGTGTCTTCGGCATCGCTCAGCCCTTGCGCGTCTTTTAAGGTCACAATGAGCTGCTTAAACCGCAGGGCATTGACCCGCAACTCATTCATCTGATTCACATACTCAAGGTCGATATCAATCAGTCGGTCAAGCGCGCGTTCAGCCTGATCCCCTTTACCGCTTTCGATAAGATCGTAAATACCGGCCTGGGTGGCGCCTGCAGATGTCGCTGCATTATTGGCCTGACCGTGAGCCTGGGCGGCAATGCTTTCCGCCGCCTCCGCAATCTGGCGGCTTAACTGCTGTTGCTGTGCGCGCAGCGTGAGAATTTCACCGACCAGCGTTCCCTGTTGCCCAAGCGTTTGTGCAATCTCTTTTTCTTGCCGGGCGATGGCCGAGGTATTAAACCCCTGCTCGCTTAATGCCTGCAAAAGATGGTTAATTTTAAGGCTTTGCGCTTTCAGCATCTTCCCCTGCGCCAGCCAAACGCCCTCACTGTCGGCATTGGTCAGATTTTGCGCGGAAAAGAGCTCGTAAGCGCTGGCTTCGCTTAACTGCCTGGCCATATTCATCGTGGGGAGCAGCGCTTGCGTATTGGTTTGCTCCACCTGACTAATGACGCGCAGGCTTATCCAGCCGATCACGGTGCTGAGCAGGGTGAGCGCCGCCATCAGGGCGAAGGCCAGCCATAATCTGCGGGTCAGTGAAGGCGTTGACATTTATGCGCCGCGGGTGAAATGGGTTGAGTTGCCGCCGGAAAAACCATTAGGATAAAACCTTGTTGCTGGTGGGGCTATCATGCGCGCGCTTATTTCGTTCTTTTTTTTGATAATCATCGTCTCGAATATAGAAACGGCGTCAGCCGAAACCGGACTGCTACACTGGACGCGCGCCGATCGGGCGATTCCCTGGCGGCAAACGTCAGTCAATGCGAGTAAACCCTGGAAACTGTGCGCATTATACCCCAGCCTGAAAGATTCTTACTGGTTGTCCGTCAACTACGGGATGCAAAAAGCGGCCAAATTGTATGGCGTTGATTTAAAAGTGCTGGAAGCGAATGGCTATCGGCAACTGGCGACGCAACAACAGCAAATGATGCAGTGCCGGGAGTGGGGCGCCGACGCTATTCTGCTTGGCAGCAGTACCATTCGTTTCCCGGAACTGGAACGGTATGCCGGTAATGTGCCGGTTATTGAAGTGGCGAACGTGATACGCGACGCCAGCGTGGCAACTCACGTCGGTCTGCCGTGGTTTCAGATGGGTTATCTGCCGGGACGTTTCCTGGTGCAGTGGAGCAAAGGAAAAGCGCTTAACGTTTTACTCTTCCCGGGGCCGGAAGAAGCCGGCGGCAGTCAGGAGATGGTGGCGGGTTTTCGTCAGGCAATTAAAGGCAGCGCCATCAACATTGTGGATATCGCCTGGGGCGATAACGACATTGAAGTGCAGCGAAACTTACTCCAGGAAATGCTGGAACGCCATCCGGACGCCAATGTGGTCGCCGGGTCGGCGATAGCGGCGGAGGCGGCGATGGGCGAAGGGCGTAATTTGACGACTCCGCTCACGATCGTCTCATTTTATCTGACGCATCAGGTTTATCGCGGTTTAAAACGCGGCCATATCCTGATGGCGCTCAGCGATCAGATGGCCTGGCAGGGAGAATTAGCGATAACGCAGTCGATTAAGGTCTTACAGGGGCAACCGGTGCCTGAAAATATCAGCCCGCCGGTGCTTATTTTGACGCATAACAACGCCGACAGCGCGCGCGTTCGCCGTTCGCTATCGCCTCCGGGATTTCGGCCCGTCTATCTGTATCAATACACCTCCGAGGCTAAAAAGTAGCCTTCGCCATGCTGTGTGACCAGCAGTTCCGGCGTAATTTTATGACGTAAGCGGCGAACCAGGACATCAATCGTGCGGAGATCCGGAGTCTCTACGCGGCGGGCGGAAAGCATTCGCAGCAGACGTTCGCGATGCAGCACTTTGCCTGGGTTGGTCACAAAGGCCAGCAGTAGCTCGTACTCCGCGCGCGTAAGCTTAATGGCTTCACCGTTGTGCTCCAGCGTGTGATTCATCACGTTCAGGCAGTAGCCGGAAAACATATAGCAGTTTTCACTGGCATTTTGCGGCGTGGGGCGGGCCAGATCGATACGCCACAAAAGATTTTTTACCCGCACTACCAGCTCGCGCAGTTCCAGCGGCTTGGTGACGTAGTCGTCCGCGCCCATCTCCAGCCCGACGATGCGGTCGATTTGGTCGCAACGCCCCGTCACCAGAATAATGCCCACCGTGGAACGTTCGCGTAGCGCCCTGGTCAGCATCAACCCGTTTTCATCGGGGAGGTTGATATCCAGCAGGATCAGCGAAACGTGCTCATGCTCCATGATGTCACGCAGGCCCGCGCCGCTGTCGGTCACCGAAACGCGATACCCCTCCTGCTCAAAATAGGCCTGTAATCTGGCCTGAGTAACAGGTTCATCCTCAACAATAACAATGTGATGTGACATCCTGCGCGCGGTCTCTTTCTGTTCATATCTGTTCATATATTGCCGTATCCCGTTCATCCTGACCAGTGACGCTGTTCATATTTGCGGAATAAGATCTGCGCATTAAACCATATAATTACAGGGGCTATTATGCGAAAACTCTGGAGAGCGCTACTCAGGCCAAGCGCCCGTTGGTCGATACTGGCGCTGGTCATTGTCGGGATTGTGATCGGCGTTGCGCTGATCGTGTTACCTCACGTCGGTATCAAACTGACCAGTACGACAGAGTTTTGCGTCAGCTGCCATAGTATGCAGCCGGTGTATCAGGAATATAAACAGTCCGTACATTTCCAGAACGCTTCCGGCGTACGCGCGGAATGCCACGATTGCCATATCCCCCCTGATATTCCAGGCATGGTGAAACGTAAGCTGGAAGCCAGCAACGATCTTTACCAGACATTTATCGCCCACTCGATTGATACCCCGGAAAAATTTGAAGCCAAACGCGCCGAGCTTGCCGAGCGTGAATGGGCGCGCATGAAAGAGAATAACTCCGCGACCTGTCGTTCCTGCCATAACTACGATGCGATGGATCACGCGAAACAGAACCCGGAAGCGGCGCGGCAAATGAAAATCGCCGCGAAAGAAAATCAATCCTGCATCGACTGCCATAAAGGGATTGCCCACCAGCTACCGGATATGAGCAGCGGTTTCCGCAAACAGTTTGATGAACTGCGCGCCAGCGCCAGTACGCATAATGACGGCGATACGCTCTATTCGCTGGATATCAAGCCGATTTACGCCGCTAAAGGCGATAAAGAACCGGCAGGTTCGCTGTTACCTGCTTCTGAAGTGAAAGTCCTTAAACGGGACGGTGACTGGCTGCAAGTGCAAATCGAAGGCTGGACGGAGACGGACGGTCGCCAGCGCGTGCTGACGCAGTTGCCCGGTAAACGTATTTTTGTCGCCTCGATTCGCGGCGATGTGCAACAGCATGTGAAAACGCTGGAAGAGACCACCGTCGCGGCGACCAATACTCAGTGGAGCAAATTACAGGCAACTGCGTGGATGCAAAAAGGCGACATGGTAAATGACATTAAACCGATTTGGGCCTATGCCGACTCCCTCTATAACGGCACCTGTAATCAGTGTCACGGCGCGCCGGACAAAGCGCACTTTGACGCTAACGGCTGGATCGGCACGCTCAACGGCATGATCGGTTTCACCAGTCTGGATAAGCGTGAAGAACGTACCTTGTTGAAATATCTCCAGATGAATGCGTCTGATACCACCAACACGCCGCACAGCGATAAGGGAGAACACAATGAAAAATAAGGACTCGTTACACGTCTCTCGTCGACGTTTTCTGGCGCAGCTTGGCGGCTTGACGGTGGCAGGAATGCTGGGGCCGTCACTACTGACGCCCCGTAGCGCCCGCGCAGCGGATGCCGTTGCGCCAGGCGCCGCGACGAAAGAGGGTATCCTTACCGGTTCTCACTGGGGGGCGATTCGCGCCACGGTGGTTGACGGTCGATTTGTGGCGGCAAAACCGTTTGAACAGGATAAATACCCGTCCAAAATGATCGCCGGCCTGCCCGATCACGTCCACAACGCGGCGCGTATTCGCTATCCGATGGTGCGCGTCGACTGGATGCGCAAAGGTCATCAAAGCGACACCTCGCAGCGCGGCGATAATCGTTTTGTGCGCGTCTCCTGGGATGAAGCGCTGGATCTGTTCTATCAGGAACTGGAGCGGGTGCAAAAAACCTACGGGCCGAGCGCGCTACTGACGGCGAGCGGTTGGCAATCTACCGGCATGTTCCATAACGCCTCCGGGATGCTGGCGCGCGCGATTGCGCTACATGGCAATAGCGTTAGCACGGGAGGGGACTATTCGACCGGCGCGGCGCAGGTGATTCTGCCGCGCGTGGTGGGTTCAATGGAAGTGTACGAGCAGCAAACGTCATGGCCTCTGGTTTTACAGAACAGTAAAACGATTGTGCTATGGGGTTCTGATATGGTGAAAAACCAGCAGGCAAACTGGTGGTGCCCGGATCACGATGTCTATCAGTACTATGAACAATTAAAAGAGAAGGTTGCCAGCGGCGCTATCTCGGTCATCAGCATCGACCCGGTCGTCACCTCCACGCACGATTATCTGGGGCGCGATAAGGTCAAACATATCGCCATTAACCCGCAGACGGATGTCCCGTTACAACTGGCGCTGGCGCATACCCTGTACAGCGAGAAACTGTACGATAAAAATTTCCTCGATAACTACTGCGTCGGTTTTGACCAGTTCCTCCCCTATTTGCTGGGCGAGAAAGATGGACAGCCCAAAGATGCCGCCTGGGCGGAAAAACTGTGCGGTATTGACGCCGACACCATCCGCGCGTTGGCGCGGCAGATGGCGGGCGACAGAACGCAAATCATCGCTGGCTGGTGCGTACAACGTATGCAGCATGGCGAACAGTGGTCATGGATGGTCGTCGTGCTGGCGGCAATGCTGGGACAGATTGGTTTACCGGGCGGCGGCTTTGGTTTTGGCTGGCACTATAACGGCGCCGGGACGCCTGGTCGTAAAGGGATCATTTTAAGCGGCTTTTCCGGTTCGACGACCGTTCCGCCAGTGCACGACAGCACGGATTACAAAGGCTACAGCAGCACCATTCCTATTGCGCGTTTTATGGATGCCATTCTTGAACCGGGCAAGATCATTAACTGGAACGGCAAATCGGTTAAATTACCGCCGCTGAAGATGTGCGTGTTCGCCGGGACCAACCCGTTCCACCGACACCAACAAATTAACCGCATAATTGAAGGCTGGCGCAAGCTGGAAACGGTCATCGCCATTGATAACCAGTGGACGTCGACCTGCCGCTTTGCGGATATCGTTTTGCCGGCTACCACCCAATTTGAGCGTAACGACCTCGATCAGTTCGGCAACCACTCTAACCGCGGCATTATCGCCATGAAACAGGTGGTGTCGCCGCAGTTTGAAGCGCGTAACGACTTTGATATTTTCCGCGATCTCTGCCGACGCTTTAACCGTGAAGCGGCATTCACGGAAGGTCTTGATGAAATGGGCTGGCTGAAACGCATCTGGCAGGAAGGGAGCCAGCAGGGAAAAGGTCGCGGTATCCACTTACCGATTTTCGAGGTGTTCTGGAATCAACAGGAGTACATCGAGTTTGATCATCCGCAGATGTTTGTACGCCATCAGGCTTTCCGTGAAGATCCGGACCTGGAGCCGTTGGGCACGCCAAGCGGTTTGATCGAGATTTACTCCAAAACCATCGCCGACATGCAATACGACGATTGTCAGG
The DNA here is from genome assembly GCF_000006945.2 of Salmonella enterica subsp. enterica serovar Typhimurium str. LT2. Lineage (GTDB taxonomy): Bacteria > Pseudomonadota > Gammaproteobacteria > Enterobacterales > Enterobacteriaceae > Salmonella > Salmonella enterica. Next base: position 4,021,373 of record NC_003197.2, on the reverse strand, counting down.
GCCATCCCATGTGGTTCGAAAAAATCGAACGCTCGCATGGCGGGCCGGGATCGCAGCGCTGGCCGCTGCACTTACAATCCGTCCACCCTGATTTCCGTCTGCATTCCCAACTGTGCGAGTCGGAAACGCTGCGTCAGCAATATGCCGTTGGCGGCAAGGAGCCGGTCTTTATTAACCCACAGGATGCCAGCGCGCGCGGGATCCGCAACGGTGACATCGTGCGGGTATTCAATGCACGCGGGCAGGTACTGGCGGGAGCGGTAGTTTCCGATCGCTATGCGCCGGGCGTGGCGCGAATTCATGAAGGCGCCTGGTACGATCCTGATAAAGGCGGCGATCTCAACGCGTTGTGTAAGTACGGCAACCCTAACGTATTAACGCTGGATATCGGTACATCACAGCTTGCGCAGGCGACCAGCGCGCATACGACGCTGGTGGAAATTGAAAAATATACCGGCCCTATGGATAACGTCACGGCGTTTAACGGTCCGGTCGAGATGGTCGCGCAGTGTGAATATGTACCCGCATCGCAGGGGAATCCGCATGATTAAGCAGCCAGCGCTTGCTCAGGAACAGTACGCCTGCGTATATGCATGGCTGGCGTTACTCTTTTTCCGGGAAGTGGATGATGAAGGGTTAATACAATTACAGTCCGCGGAGATCGCGGACTGGCTGGCGCTGTTAAAGCGTCAGCCTGCGCTGGCGGCGTCGGTGGCGTTACTCGAACAAAAAATTGCCGCGCTTAGCCTGCGCCAGGATGCGCAGCTGGAGCTGGCCGCAGATTTTTGCGGATTGTTCCTGATGACGGATAAAAAATCGGCCTTGCCCTACGCCTCGCAATACCCGCAGCAGGAACCCGGCATGATTAAACATTTATTGCTTGAAGCCGGGATGGAAGTCAACGACGATTTTAAAGAGCCGACCGACCACCTGGCGATTTATCTGGAATTACTCAGCCATTTACATTTTTCATTGGGTGAATCGTTCCAACAACGGAGAATGAATAAATTACGCCAGAAAACATTGTCGTCATTACTGGAATGGCTTCCGGAATTTACAAATAATTGCCTTAAGCATGATCCCTATGGCTTTTATGCTGCGTTAAGTCAATTATTGTTGGCTATCGTTCGTTTTGATGACGGAAAAGAGGATTTATCCATTGTTGCTGCTGAATAAACCCTGTGACGGACATCGCAAAATAAATCTTACGATAGTCGGGGGTTATCATATCTATAGGTTTAGCCAATTGTAATTATTGATACCAATCAATATCCATGATGGGTTTGTATTTAGTATTGACGGGCCTCATGAGTAAAAAAATAAAATTTAATTAATCATGCCGCAATACCCCATAAGGATAGTGATATGAAAAAAATTACCCTCTATGCGACAACAGTTATCACCGTTGGGCTGTTATGTTATTTAGGTTTGTCCGGGTATGTATGGTATTACGACAAACAGCGCAGTAAAAAAAGCGATGTGCAGGCCTCGGTTGTGGGTGAAAATAATAAAATACTGGGTTATTTCAGGGAGAAAGGATGTGATTATTGTCATACGCCTTCCGCTGAATTGCCTTTTTATTCCTCTTTTCCGGTGGCAAAGCAGCTAATGGATTACGATATCCAGCTCGGCTACAAGTCGTTTAACCTGGAGGCGGTACGGGCCGCCCTGATTGCGGATACGCCGGTGCCGCAAAGCGAACTGAATAAAATTGAATGGGTTATGCAACATCAGACTATGCCGCCAACCCGCTATGTCGCGCTGCACTGGGCGGGGGGCGTCAGCGATAAAGAGCGTACTGACATCCTGAACTGGATAGCCGATCAGCGTGAGCGCAACTATGCCAGCGCCGATACCGACCCGGCGCACCGGAATGAACCCGTTCAGCCTATTCCGCGCAATATTCCCGTCGATGCGAAAAAAGTCGACTTAGGTTTCCGGCTTTATCATGATGAACGTTTATCCGGCGACAGCACAATATCCTGTGCGCATTGTCACGCGTTAAATGCGGGCGGTGTCGATGGCAGAAAAACCTCAATTGGCGTTGGCGGTGCGGTAGGACCAATAAATGCGCCGACGGTATTCAACTCCGTATTTAATATCGAACAATTTTGGGATGGTCGTGCTGCAACCCTGCAGGAGCAAGCAGGAGGACCACCGTTAAATCCTATTGAAATGGCCTCTAAATCCTGGGATGAAATTATTAGCAAGCTTGATAAAGATCCTGTCCTGAAAAAAGATTTCCAGGCGGTTTATCCGCAAGGATTTACCGGGGAAAATATTACTGATGCGATCGCCGAATTCGAAAAAACGTTGATAACGCCGGATTCCGCCTTTGATAAATGGCTACGTGGAGATGAAAATGCGCTGACCGCGCAACAGAAACACGGTTATCAATTATTTAAAGAGAATAAATGTGCAACCTGTCACGGCGGTATCATTTTAGGCGGGCGCTCTTTTGAACCATTGGGATTAAAGCGAGACTTTAATTTTGGCGAAATTACCGCAGCGGATATTGGTCGTATGAACGTCACCAAAGAGGTTCGCGATAAATTACGGCAAAAAGTCCCGGGCTTACGCAACGTCGCGTTAACAGCGCCTTATTTCCATCGGGGCGACGTACCGACGCTGGATGGAGCGGTAAAACTGATGCTGCGTTATCAGGTTGGCACCGATCTGCCGCAAAACGATATTGACGATATCGTCGCCTTCCTGGAAAGCCTGACCGGTGTTTATACGCCATATCAACCTGAATATGCGCAATGACAATGATGCTTGAAGCCAGAGATCTGTACTGCGAGCGGGACGAGAGGACGCTGTTTCGCGGGCTGTCGTTCACCGTGGACGCCGGGGAGTGGGTGCAGGTCACCGGCGGCAACGGCGCCGGAAAAACCACCCTGCTGCGCCTGCTGACCGGGCTGGCGCGCCCGGACGGCGGGGAGGTGTACTGGCAGGGCGAACCCCTGCGCCGCGTGCGCGACAGCTTCCATCGCAGTCTGCTGTGGATAGGGCACCAGCCGGGGATCAAAACCCGCCTGACGGCGCGGGAGAACCTGCACTTCTTCCACCCCGGCGACGGCGCGCGTCTCCCGGAGGCGCTGGCGCAGGCCGGGCTGGCGGGATTTGAGGACGTGCCGGTCGCTCAGCTCTCGGCCGGGCAGCAGCGCCGGGTGGCGCTGGCCCGCCTGTGGCTGACCCGCGCCGCGCTGTGGGTGCTCGACGAACCGTTCACCGCCATTGACGTTAACGGCGTGGCGCGCCTCACCCGGCGGATGGCGGCGCACACGGCGCAGGGCGGGATGGTCATTCTCACCACCCACCAGCCGCTGCCGGGGGCCGCGGACACCGTCCGCCGCCTGGCGCTGACCGGCGGGGGGGCCGGGCTGTGATGTGGCGTGTCTTCTGTCTCGAACTGCGCGTGGCGTTCCGCCACGGCGCGGACATCGCCGGCCCGCTGTGGTTCTTCCTGATGGTCATCACCCTGTTTCCGTTAAGCGTCGGGCCGCAGCCGCAGCTGCTGGCGCGTATCGCGCCGGGCATCATCCAGGTGGCGGCGCTGCTGGCCTCGCTGCTGGCGCTGGAGCGGCTGTTTCGCGACGACCTGCAGGACGGCAGCCTGGAGCAGCTGATGCTGCTGCCGGTGCCGCTGCCGGCGGTGGTGCTGGCGAAGGTGCTGGCCCACTGGGCGGTGACCGGCCTGCCGCTGATTATGCTCTCCCCGCTGGTGGCGCTGCTGCTGGGGATGGACGTGTACGGCTGGAAAATCATGGCGCTGACGCTGCTGCTCGGCACGCCGGCGCTGGGGTTTCTCGCCGCGCCGGGCGTTGCGCTGACGGCCGGGCTGCGGCGCGGCGGCGTCCTGCTGGGCATTCTGGTGCTGCCGCTGAGTGTCCCGGTGCTGATTTTCGCCGCCGCGGCGATGGACGCGGCATCGATGCATTTACCCGCTGACGGCTATCTGGCGGTGCTGGGAGCGCTGCTGGCGGGCAGCGCGACGTTAAGCCCGTTCGCCACCGCGGCGGCGCTGCGCCTCAGCGTGCAGTAGCGCCCCGGCGCGACGGACATTTTACTGGTTTCAGGAGGTCAGGTGACGACTATGTGGAAAACCCTTCATCAGCTGGCGGCGCCGCCCCGGCTGTATCAGATTTGCGGCAGGCTCGTGCCGTGGCTGGCGGCGGCCGGCATCATTGTGCTGGCCACGGGCTGGGTCCGGGGCTTTGGTTTCGCCCCGGCGGACTACCAGCAGGGGGAGGGCTACCGCATTATGTACCTGCATGTCCCGGCGGCCATCTGGTCGATGGGTATCTATGCGGCGATGGCGGTGGCGGCGTTCACCGGGCTGGTCTGGCAGATGAAAATGGCCAGCCTTGCCGTCGCGGCGATGGCGCCGGTGGGGGCGGTGTACACCTTCATCGCGCTGGTCACCGGCGCGGCGTGGGGCAAACCGATGTGGGGCACCTGGTGGGTGTGGGACGCGCGCCTGACCTCGGAGCTGGTGCTGCTGTTTCTCTACGCCGGGGTCATCGCCCTGTGGCACGCCTTTGACGACCGTAAAATGGCCGGGCGCGCGGCGGGCATTCTGGTGCTGGTCGGCGTGGTGAACCTGCCGGTTATCCACTATTCCGTCGAGTGGTGGAACACCCTGCACCAGGGCTCGACGCGGATGCAGCAGAGTATCGACCCGGCGATGCGCTCGCCGCTGCGCTGGGCCATCGCCGGCTACCTGCTGCTCTTTATGACGCTTTCGCTGATGCGGATGCGCAACCTGATTTTACTGATGGAAAAACGCCGCCCGTGGGTGAGCGAACTGATACTGAAAAGGGGGCACCGGTGAGTCCGGCATTTTCATCGTGGAGCGATTTTTTCGCCATGGGCGGGTACGCCTTTTTTGTCTGGCTGGCGGTGGCGATGACCGTGGCGCCGCTGGCGCTGCTGGCGCTGCACACGGTGCTGCAGCGCCGGGCCATTCTGCGCGGCGTGGCGCAGCAGCGGGCGCGCGAGGCGCGGATGCGTGCCGCACAGGCGCAACAGGAGGCCGCGTGAACCTGCGACGTAAAAACCGGCTATGGGTGGTCTGCGCGGTGCTGGCGGGCCTGGGGCTGACCACCGCCCTGGTCCTGTACGCGCTGCGCGCGAATATCGACCTGTTCTATACCCCCGGCGAAATCCTCTACGGCAAGCGCGAGACGCAGCAGCTGCCGGCGGCGGGCCAGCGCCTGCGCGTCGGCGGGATGGTGATGCCCGGCAGTGTCAGGCGCGACCCGGACTCGCTGAAGGTGAACTTCAGTCTCTACGACGCCGAAGGGTCGGTGACGGTGAGCTATGAGGGGATACTGCCGGACCTGTTCCGCGAGGGGCAGGGGGTGGTGGTGCAGGGCACCCTGGAGAAGGGCAACCACGTCCTGGCGCACGAGGTGCTGGCCAAACATGACGAGAACTACACCCCGCCGGAAGTGGAAAAGGCGATGCAGGAAAACCACCGCCGCCCGCAACGCGCTGATAAGGACACCTCATCATGATGCCTGAATACGGCCACGCGCTGCTGTGCCTGGCGCTCGGCGTGGCGCTGCTGCTGTCCGTTTACCCGCTGTGGGGCGTGGCGCGCGGTGACGCGCGGATGATGGCGTCGGCCGGGGTGTTCGCCTGGCTGCTGTTTATCTGCGTGGCGGGCGCGTTTTTCGTGCTGGTGCACGCCTTTGTGGTTAACGACTTCACCGTGGCCTATGTCGCCGGCAACTCGAACACGCAGCTGCCGGTGTGGTACCGGGTGGCCGCCACCTGGGGGGCGCACGAGGGCTCGCTGCTGCTGTGGGTGCTGCTGATGAGCGGCTGGACCCTGGCGGTGGCGGTGTTCAGCCGGCAGGTGCCGGCGGATATCGTCGCCCGGGTGCTGGCGGTGATGGGGATGGTCTGCGCCGGTTTTCTGGCGTTCATCCTGTTCACCTCCGGCCCGTTCGCCCGCACGCTGCCGGCCTTTCCGGTGGAGGGGCGCGACCTGAACCCGCTGCTGCAGGACCCGGGGCTGATTTTCCACCCGCCGCTGCTGTACATGGGCTATGTCGGCTTCTCGGTGGCCTTCGCCTTCGCCATCGCCGCGCTGCTGAGCGGGCGTCTGGACAGCGCGTTCACCCGTTTTGCCCGCCCGTGGACGCTGGCGGCGTGGGTGTTCCTGACGCTGGGCATCGTGCTCGGCTCGGCGTGGGCCTACTACGAGCTGGGCTGGGGCGGCTGGTGGTTCTGGGACCCGGTGGAGAACGCCTCCTTTATGCCGTGGCTGGCGGGCACCGCCCTGCTGCACTCGCTGGCGGTCACCGAACAGCGCGCCGGCTTTAAGGCGTGGACGCTGCTGCTGTCCATCTGCGCCTTCTCGCTGTGCCTGCTGGGCACCTTCCTGGTGCGCTCCGGGGTGCTGGTGTCGGTGCACGCCTTCGCCTCCGACCCGGCGCGCGGGATGTTTATCCTCGCCTTTATGGTGCTGGTCACCGGCGGCTCGCTGCTGCTGTTCGCCGTGCGCGGGCACAGGGTGCGTTCGCGGGTGAACAACGCGCTGTGGTCGCGCGAGTCGCTGCTGCTCGGCAACAACGTCCTGCTGATGGCCGCCATGCTGGTGGTGCTGCTGGGCACCCTGCTGCCGCTGGTGCACAAACAGCTGGGGCTGGGCAGCATTTCGGTGGGGGAGCCGTTCTTTAACACCATGTTCACCTGGCTGATGGTCCCCTTTGCCCTGCTGCTGGGGGTGGGGCCGCTGGTGCGCTGGGGCCGGGACCGGCCGCGTAACATCAGGACGCTGCTGCTCACCGCCCTGGTCTCCACCCTGGTGCTGTCGGTACTTTTGCCATGGCTGCTGGAAGATAAAATCATCGCCATGACGGCGGTGGGGATGGCGATGGCCTGCTGGATTGCGGTGCTGGCGGTGGCCGAAGCCGTACAGCGCGTGTCCCGCGGCACGAAAACCTCTCTCAGCTACTGGGGAATGGTGGCGGCGCACCTCGGGCTGGCGGTGACGATTACCGGCATCGCCTTCAGCCAGAATTACAGCGTGGAGCGTGACGTGCGGATGCGGGCGGGCGACAGCGTGACCATTCACGACTACCGCTTCACCTTCCGGGAGGTGCGGGACATCACCGGGCCCAACTACCGCGGCGGGGTGGCCCTCATCGGGGTGACGCGCCACGGCGAGCCGGAGGCGGTGCTGCACGCGGAGAAACGGCTCTACAACACCAGCCGGATGGTGATGACCGAGGCGGCGATTGACGGCGGGCTGACCCGCGACCTGTACGCCGCGCTCGGGGAGGAGCTGGACAACGGCGCGTGGGCCGTGCGCCTGTACTACAAACCGTTTGTCCGCTGGATATGGGCCGGGGGACTGCTGATGGCGCTGGGCGGGCTGCTGTGCCTGGCGGACCCGCGCTACCGCCGCCGTAAACCATTGCCGGAGGCCGGATGAAACGCAACGTACTGTTATTACCGCTGCTGATTTTTCTGCTGATTGCCGCGGCGCTGCTGTGGCAGCTGGCGCGCAACGCGCAGGGGGATGACCCGACGAATCTCGAATCGGCACTGACCGGAAAGCCGGTGCCGGCGTTCCGCCTGGAATCGCTGGAGACGCCGGGTCAGTACTATCAGGCGGAGGTGCTGACGCAGGGGAAACCGGTGCTGCTTAACGTCTGGGCCACCTGGTGCCCGACCTGCCGCGCCGAGCATCAGTACCTGAACCAGCTTTCTGCGCAGGGTATCCGGGTGGTGGGGCTGAACTATAAGGACGACCGGGCGAAGGCGGTGGCCTGGTTAAAGGAACTGGGCAACCCGTATGCGCTGAGTTTATCGGACAGCGACGGGATGCTGGGGCTGGACCTGGGCGTGTACGGCGCGCCGGAAACCTTCCTCATCGACGGCAGGGGGATTATCCGCTACCGCCATGCGGGCGATTTGAATGCCCGGGTATGGGAAAGTGAACTGAAACCGCTGTGGGACAGATACAGCCGGGAGGCGGCGCAATGAGACTGTTACCGGGCATGGTGATGCTGATGCTGGCGCTGGTTATCTCCGGGTCAGCGCGGGCAACCACCGACGTGATGCCGTTTAAAGATGAAGCGCAGGAGCAGCAGTTCCGCCAGCTCACGGAGCAGCTGCGCTGCCCGAAATGCCAGAACAACAGCATTGCGGACTCGAACGCGATGATAGCCACCGACATGCGCCGCAGGGTGTATGACCTGATGCAGGAGGGGAAGAGCCGCCAGGAAATCATCGATTATATGGTGGCGCGCTACGGCAACTTCGTCACCTACGACCCGCCGCTGACCCCGCTGACGGTGCTGCTGTGGGTGCTGCCGCTGGCCGCCATCGTGGCGGGCGGGTGGATAATCGTCGCCCGCACGCGCCGGCGGGTGCGCCTGCGCCGGGAGCCGCTGCCGGCGGACACCCCGGTTTGCGGCGCGCGCGCCGGGTGGGGCGTTTACGTGCCGGGGGCCGTCATTGCGCTGGCGGTCGGCGCCGGCAGCTACGCCCTGACCGGCAGCTATCCGCAGGTCAGGGCCTGGCAGCAGGCAACGGCGCAGACGCCCGGGCTGCTGGCGCGGGCGCTGGACCCGCAGGCGCAGCCGCTGAATGAGGAGGAGATGGCGCGGCTGGCGCTGGGGCTGCGCACCCGCCTGCAGAATGATGCCGGCAATGTTGAGGGCTGGCTCATGCTGGGGCGCACCGGTATGGTACTGGGTAATGCCGGTACCGCCACCGGGGCCTATGCAAACGCTTACCGTCTGGACCCGAAAAACCGCGATGCGGCGCTGGGCTACGCGGAGGCGCTGACGCGCTCGTCCGACCCGGAGGATAACCGCCGCGGCGGGGAGCTGCTGCGCCGGCTGGTGAGCCGCGACCACACGGATATCCGGGTGTTAAGCCTGTATGCGTTTAACGCCTTTGAGCAGCAGCGCTTTGGCGAGGCGGTGGCGGCCTGGGAGATGATGCTGAAGCTGCTGCCGGCGGGTGACGCCCGGCGGGCGGTGATAGAGCGCAGTATCCGGCTGGCGCAGGAGAAATAATGCCCTGACGGCCCGGTGGCGTGGCGCCATCGGGCCTGGCTATCCCAACGATACGCTAAAGCCTGAAAGTGAAGCCCGTGTGCAGTATGATGACGAGCATCGTCTCTTATCAGGACATCCCATGAAACAAATCACTTTTACGCCGCGCCATCACCAGCTTACCAACACCAATACCTGGACACCTGACAGCCAGTGGCTGGTCTTTGATGTACGGCCTTCAGGCGCGTCATTTACGGGCAAGACCATTGAGCGTGTCAATGTGCATACCGGCGACGTGGAGGTGATTTATCGCGCTGTGCAGGGCGCGCATGTCGGTGTGGTGACGGTGCATCCTGCCGACAATCACTATGTGTTTATTCATGGCCCTGAAAACCCTGATGAGACGTGGCATTACGATTTCCACCACCGCCGGGGCGTTATTGCAACGCCGGGGGGCGTGACTAACCTCGATGCGATGGATATTACTGCGCCGTATACTCCCGGCGCGCTGCGCGGCGGCAGTCACGTCCATGTGTTTAGCCCGAACGGCGAGCTGGTGAGTTTTACCTATAATGACCACGTTCTGCATGAGCGAGATCCGGCGCTGGATCTACGTAATGTCGGCGTGGCCGTGCCGTATGGGCCGGTAACGGTACCGGTTCAGCATCCGCGCGAATACAGCGGTAGCTACTGGTGCGTACTGGTTAGCCGCACGACGCCTGCGCCGAGACCTGGCAGCGATGACATTAACCGCGCCTATGAAGAGGGCTGGGTGGGCAACCGCCAGATCGCCTTTATTGGCGATACGCTGTCGCTGACGGGCAAAAAAGTCCCGGAGCTGTTTATTGTCGATTTACCGTGTCATGAAAACGGCTGGAAACAGGCAGGCGACACGCCGCTGACGGGAACCGAATCAACGATGCCATCGCCGCCGTTGGGCGTAGTTCAGCGGCGTCTTACCTTTACTCACCAGCGTGTTTATCCTGGACTCACTAACGAACCACGCCACTGGGTCCGCAGTAATCCGCAGGCGACGGCGATCGCCTTTTTGATGCGGGACGATAACGGCGTAGCGCAACTGTGGCTGATATCGCCGCAGGGAGGCGAGCCCCGGCAGTTAACGCATCATGCGACCGGCGTACAGTCAGCGTTTAACTGGCATCCGTCGGGTAAATGGCTGGGACTGGTGCTGGAAAACCGGATTGCCTGCTGCGACGCACAAAGTGGGAGGATCGACTTCTTAACCGCCAGGCACGACAACCCGCCGTCTGCGGACGCCGTCGTTTTTTCACCGGATGGGCGACACGTCGCATGGATGGAAGAGGTGAAAGGGTTCCGTCAGCTATGGGTGACGGAAACCGGGCGATAAATCAGGGAGGAGGCATCTTCGCCGGGGGGATGACGGCATTGGTCATTTTCGTCTCCTCCTCGCTTTTCTCTACGCGCGATCTTACCGAACTGTCTTTGCGGAAGATGTCCCACGGCAGAAGGATCGTATCCATCACGGCGGTAAATGGCATATCCAGGATGGCCAACGATTTGGTGCCCCAGTTTGTCTCATCGTTACCGATCATCGTAGCGCTGGCGCGCGTGCCAGGATAAGTACCCTCTTTACCGCCGGTGTGCGACATGACGCTTGAACAACCGCTTAATAAAAGCATCCCATTCCATATTATCAGCGTTAACCACACGTTTTTTATCATCACTCATTCATCTGTTGGTTGTCGTTATTTGCATGATGAGTTATAGCGATCCGTTGCTAAAAATAACATCACCAGTACGTGGCACTGTGGCGGTAATCGCACTTTAACAATCAGTGCTGTCCCAACCAGTCTATGCAATAGCCAATAAACTGCAAAAAAAAGCCGGATTAAAATACTTGAAAAGTACGTATTCAGACCCATTTATAAGACGTAGTGAATAGAAGGGCACGCCTGATGGGTGTTCTGGCAATCCTGGCCTGTCCATGATGGAAGGTCTGACATTCTCGCTGATTTCAGGAGTTTATGATTATGCGTAACTTTGATTTATCCCCGCTGTACCGTTCTGCCATTGGTTTTGATCGTCTGTTTAACCTGCTTGAAAATAACCAAAGCCAAAGTAATGGCGGCTACCCTCCGTACAACGTTGAGCTGGTAGACGAAAACCACTACCGCATCGCCATTGCCGTTGCCGGTTTCGCGGAAAGCGAACTGGAGATTACTGCCCAGGATAATTTACTGGTGGTAAAAGGCGCTCATGCGGACGAGCAGAAAGAACGTACTTACCTGTATCAGGGCATTGCCGAGCGTAACTTTGAACGTAAGTTCCAGTTAGCGGAGAACATTCACGTTCGCGGCGCAAACCTGGTCAACGGGCTGCTGTATATCGAACTGGAGCGCGTGATTCCGGAAGCGAACAAACCGCGCCGTATCGAAATTAACTGATTCCGTCGGGTCGCGTTGCGCGGCCTGTCATCCCATGCTCGCCGTCAGGGAGCATATTCGCACGTAAAGTGTGAAGGTAAAAACTCGCTTCTTAGAAGGAGAAATGATTATGCGTAACTACGATTTATCCCCACTGCTGCGTCAATGGATCGGTTTTGACAAGCTGGCCAATGCGCTGCAAAACAGCGGCGAAAGCCAGAGCTTCCCGCCCTATAACATCGAAAAAAGCGACGATAACCATTATCGCATTACCTTAGCGTTAGCCGGTTTCCGTCAGGAAGATCTGGATATTCAACTGGAAGGCACGCGCCTGACGGTGAAAGGTACGCCGGAACAGCCGGAAAACGAGCCCAAATGGTTACATCAGGGCCTGGTCATGCAGCCTTTTAGCCTGAGCTTTACGCTGGCTGAGAATATGGAAGTTTCCGGCGCGACGTTTACCAACGGCCTGCTGCATATTGATTTAACCCGCAACGAGCCGGAAACCATTGCGCCGCAGCGTATCGCCATTAACGAACGCTCCGCATTAAATAGCTAATGAGCTCCTTGCCTTGCCCCGCCAGAGATGGCGGGGCTTTTTTTATGCCACGAAAAAGGGTAAGACGCTGCCGAAGTCAGGACGTCTGGGCGGTTTTCTAACATGAGAATGTGCGCCATGCTGTATATATGCCTTAACGGTTCAGTCATAATCCCTATAAATTGAAATGTTACTCACAGGGAAGAAAAGATGAGTGATATCGCATTGACGGTCAGCGTTCTGGCGTTGGTGGCGGTTGTCGGTTTATGGATCGGCAACATTAAAGTGCGCGGTGTCGGCTTTGGTATTGGCGGCGTTCTGTTCGGCGGTATTATCGTCGGCCACTTCGTCGATCAGGCTGGGGTGACGCTGAGTGGCGATATGCTGCACTTTATCCAGGAATTCGGCCTGATCCTTTTTGTTTATACCATCGGCATACAGGTGGGGCCGGGGTTTTTCGCCTCGCTGCGCGTTTCCGGGCTGCGTCTCAATCTGTTTGCTGTTCTGATTGTGATTATGGGCGGGTTGGTCACCGCGATTCTGCATAAAATTTTCGCTATTCCGCTGCCGGTGGTGCTGGGGATTTTCTCCGGCGCAGTCACCAATACGCCTGCGTTAGGGGCGGGTCAGCAAATCCTGCGCGATCTGGGAACGCCAGTGGATCTGGTGGATCAGATGGGGATGAGCTATGCGATGGCGTATCCGTTTGGCATCTGCGGTATTTTGCTCACCATGTGGCTGATGCGGCTGATTTTTCGCGTTAACGTCGAGGCGGAGGCGCAGAAGCACGAATCCTCTCTCGCTAACGGCCATTCATTAATTCAGACAATGAATATCCGTGTCGAGAATCCGAACCTCAATAATATGGCTATCCAGGATGTGCCGATCCTGAACAGCGATAAAATCATTTGCTCACGCCTGAAACGCGACGACACGCTGATGGTGCCGTCGCCGGGGACGATTATCCAGGCAGGCGACCTGCTGCACCTCGTCGGCCAATCTACCGACCTGCATAACGCGCAACTGGTGATCGGCAAGGAAGTGGACACCTCGTTGTCGACGCGTGGCACGGATTTACGCGTCGAGCGTGTGGTCGTCACCAACGAAAAAGTGCTCGGCAAACGTATCCGCGATTTGCACTTTAAAGAGCGTTATGACGTGGTTATCTCCCGCCTTAACCGCGCGGGCGTTGAGCTGGTCGCCAGTAGTGACGCTAGCCTGCAGTTTGGCGACATTCTCAATCTGGTGGGGCGTCCAGCCTCGATTGATGCGGTAGCCAATGTGGTCGGCAACGCGCAGCAAAAACTCCAGCAGGTGCAGATGCTGCCGGTGTTTATCGGCATCGGATTAGGGGTTCTGCTTGGGTCAATCCCGTTGTTTGTGCCGGGATTCCCGGTCGCGTTAAAACTGGGGCTGGCCGGCGGGCCGCTGATCATGGCGCTAATTTTGGGGCGTATCGGCAGCATCGGTAAGCTGTACTGGTTTATGCCGCCGAGCGCCAACCTCGCGCTGCGTGAGTTAGGCATCGTTTTGTTTCTGGCGGTCGTTGGGCTGAAATCCGGCGGCGATTTTGTCGATACGCTGACGCAGGGCGAAGGATTAAGCTGGATTGGCTATGGTATTTTCATCACCGCTATTCCGCTGATTACCGTCGGTTTGCTGGCGCGGATTTTTGCCAAAATGAACTATCTGACGCTGTGCGGGATGCTGGCCGGTTCGATGACCGATCCGCCAGCGCTGGCATTTGCCAACAATCTTCATGCCACCAGCGGCGCGGCGGCGCTCTCTTACGCGACCGTCTATCCGTTAGTGATGTTCCTGCGTATTATCACGCCACAACTGCTGGCGGTGATTTTTTGGGGAATGGGTTAGCGCCTGATGGCGCGTTGCTTATCCGGCCTACGCACTGTGTTAAATCCAGGCTGGATAACGCGCGCCGCACCGGCCACACTTCTGCTCTTCTTCTTATCTCTTTCCTCAATGAACGCGCTAATCAGCGTAATGCCAACGAGCATAATTCCAATTTTTTTCAGTTAGTTATCAATCTTCTTCGCCTTTTTTTTCGTCGCGACGGGTGGTTTTTCAGCTTTTAATTCGGCAATAATGCCTTTCCTGGCGGTGGCGTTGAAAAAGGTCGTAACTGAAATGAAAAATAGCGGCAATGAGCGCGGTTGCGCCAAAACGCATCACCAGTGAACTACAGTTATTTTGCAATAAGATTCCCTTGCTGCGGGATAATGTGAAGCATATCAGCAACAACGTGAGTGGTATTCTGAAAACGAACGGGAATACATAAGAACGTAAAAGGAGTCGTCATGAAGATTTCCCGCCTCGGAGAAGCGCCGGATTATCGCTTCTCACTGGCAAATGAGCGCACCTTTCTGGCGTGGATTCGCACCTCGCTGGGATTTCTGGCGGCAGGCGTCGGTCTTGATCAGCTCGCCCCGGATTTTGCCACGCCGGTGATCCGTGAACTGCTGGCGCTATTGTTGTGTCTGTTTGCGGGCGGCCTGGCGATTTATGGCTATCTACGCTGGTTACGTAATGAAAAAGCGATGCGCCTGAAAGAGGATTTGCCCTATACCCATAGCCTGTTGATCATCAGCGTTATTTTGATGATTGTCGCGGTGATAGTGATGGGGCTGGTACTGTATGCCGGATAGTCGTAAAGCCCGTCGGCAGAACGATCCGGGACTGCAACCGGAGCGTACGTCGCTGGCCTGGTTTCGCACGCTGCTGGGATACGGGGCGTTAATGGCGTTAGCCGTCAGGCACCACTGGCATCAGGCGGGGTTCTTGTTCTGGGTGTCAATCAGCGTTCTGGCGATAGTGGCGGTGATTCTTTGGCGTTATACCCTGAGTCGTAATTTGATGGATGTCGCGCATAGCGATTTTTCCGAAACTCATGTCGTGCGTGACAAATTTTTGATCTCCCTCGCGGTGTTGTCGCTCGCAATCCTGTTTGCTGTTACCCATATTCGCCAACTTATTGCATTTATCGGGAATTTTATATGACAGGACGTCAGGACATTGTCGTGAGTGATGACCAGATTCAGGTCGTCGTAAATCGCCAGAATAGCCAGCGCCCTCAGCAACTGTACCGTAACTTACAACGGCTCGGCATTCGCAATGTCCATTTTATCCCATTGTTGGAACATGACCGGAACGGAATGTTGACCGAGGATTCATTGTGTTCAGCAGACTGGGGGCGGTTTTTAAATAGCGTATTTGATATTTGGGTACGTGAAGATATTCAGCGTATCTCGGTTCGCCTTTTTGATGAGACGCTACAGCAGTGGTGCGGCGGCAGGAATGGCGCCGAAGCGCCGGACAAGGTGCCGCTAAGCGCTGAATGTCAGAAGTGCTCTTTATTACGATTTTGCGGCGGCGGATGCCCTGAGCATCGGGATAGCCAGGGGAAAAATCAGCTTTGCGAGGGCTACCAGACCTTTTTTAACTACTCCTCGCCGCATATGCGGGTGATGCGGGATTTACTGAAGCAGCATCGCTCGCCGGAGGAGTTGATGGCGATGCTGCGTTAACGTCACAGGCCTGATAAGCGTAGCGCCATCAGGCGATGGCGTGCCGGATGGCGCTGCCGTCTTTCCGGCACTGAGTGAGTATTAGCGTCCTTTTGCCAGGTATTGTTCCATTTCATCTTCCGGCACCATGCCGCCCCCGGTTGCCCATACCAGATGCGTCGCGTTGCCGAGCTGCGTCTGACTGAATCCATGCCTTTGCTGATACGCGACGGAGGCGCAAATGCGCTGTGGCCCGGCCATCCCCGCCAGAGCTGATGGCTCCAGTCGAATTCCTTCCTCCTGCGCCAGCCAGCCCAGCATGTCATACATTGTTTGATCGTCTAAGGTATAGAGGCCGTCAAGCAGACGCTCCATTGCCCGACCAACAAAACCCGAAGCGCGACCTACCGCCAGGCCGTCAGCCGCCGTCAGGTTATCAATACCGATATCTTGAACTGAGATGGCATCGTGCAGACCGGTATAAACGCCGAGTAACATGCAGGGGGAATGGGTCGGTTCGGCAAAGAAACAGTGGACGTTGTCGCCAAACGCCAGTTTCAGGCCAAAGGCGACGCCGCCAGGGCCGCCGCCAACGCCGCACGGCAGATAAACAAACAGTGGGTGACTGGCGTCAACGACGCGTCCCTGTTGCGCGAATTGCGCTTTCAGGCGCTGGCCCGCTACCGCATAGCCCAGAAATAGCGTGCGAGAGTTTTCGTCGTCGATAAAGAAACAGTTTGGATCGGATTGCGCTGCTTTACGGCCCTGCTCAACCGCCACGCCGTAATCATCTTCGTATTCTACGACCGTCACGCCGTGGCTACGCAGCTTCGCTTTTTTCCAGGCGCGGGCGTCGGCAGACATATGTACCGTCACTTTAAAACCGATGCAGGCGCTCATGATACCGATCGATAGCCCCAGATTGCCGGTTGAACCGACGGCGATACTGTACTGGCTGAAGAATTGTTTAAATTCCGGCGAAAGCAACACGCTATAGTCATCGTCGGTGGTTAACAGACCCGCCTCCAGCGCCAGTTTTTCCGCGTGCGTTAGCACCTCGTAGATGCCGCCGCGCGCTTTAATGGAACCAGAGATTGCCAGGTGACTGTCTTTTTTTAACAGCATTTCACCGTTGATCGTTTGCCCATACTCTTTTTCCAGCCGTTTTTGCATGGCCGGAATAGCGACCACGTCAGATTCGATCATGCCGCCAGCGGCGGCGGTTTGCGGAAACGCTTTCGCCAGATACGGCGCAAAGCGCGCCAGACGGTCATGGGCGGCGTTTACGTCCTGCTCCGTCAGGCCGACATACGGTAGACCTTGTGCAAGAGAGGTGGCGCCCGGGTTAAACCAGGTGGTTTCTTTGAGGGCGACCAGATCCTCGACCAAAGGATACCGGGCGATGAGCTTTTGTATGTTTTCCATAGTACGTCTCTTTACGATCAGATGATAAAGGAAAGCAGGAATGTGCCAGCCAGTGCAACGACAGATGCGATAAACGTGGCCGTCGTATAGTATTTAAACGTTTCATTCAGCGTAGCGCCGCAATACTGCTTGACCAGCCAGAACAGGGAATCGGTCACGATCGTGCAGCCAATGGCGCCGGAACCAATGGCAATCGCAATGATCTCCGGGCTGACGTCAGGATAGAGCGGCAGCATGGGCGCAACAATCGCGGTGGCGCCCATCATCGCCACCGTCGCAGATCCGACCGCCGCGTGCAGAATCAGCGCTACCAGCCATGCCAGCAGAATCGGGTGCATATGCATATTTGAGAGGATCACCGCCAGCGTGTCCGCCAGCCCGCTACTTTTGAGAATGGCGTTGAACGCGCCGCCCGCGCCGATAATCAGCAGGATGTTCGCAATGGCGCCAAAGCCGTTTTCGGTGTGGGTAAGTAGTGTGCCCATACCCATATGCTGGCGCAGACCGAGTATGTAATACGCCACAAAGACAGCGATAAACATTGCGGTGATCGGATTACCGATAAACTCCAGCAGCGTATACAACGTGCCGTCTTTCGCCATATTCAGTTCAGCGACGGTTTTCACCAGCATCAGGCCAATCGGCAGCAGAACGGTAAACAGCGTTGCGCCCAGCGACGGCAGGGTGTTTTCGGCGCGCACTTCAAGATCCGCAAACTCTGTCGGTACGGGCTTGAACGGCAGACGATTACCCAGAAACTTTAAGAACAGCGGACCGCCGACCAATGATGCCATCAGCCCGACCAGTAGACCGTAGACAATCACCGAGCCGATATCCGCCCCCAGTTTATTTGCGACAAACAGCGCAGCCGGATGCGGCGGTACCACGCAATGGACGGCCATCAGCGCGGTACACAGCGGAATGGCCAGCTTCAGCAGCGAGGTATGGGTCTTTTTAGCGATAGAAAACGCCAGTGGGATGAGCAACACGACGCCCACTTCCACGAACAACGTGATACCGCAAATCAGCCCCACCAGTACCATGATCACGTCAGCAGAGAGCCAGCGGCAGCGCTGGAGCGTAAGCCCGATGCGTTCCGCCGCGCCGGAAACCTCCATCATTTTGCCGAGGATGGTGCCAAGACCGATAACGGCGGCCAGAAAACCGAGCGTACCGCCTATTCCGTTTTCTATCGCCGTGACCATCTCCAGCGGCCCCATGCCCATCATCGCGCCGACAAAGAAACTGGCGAGCAGTAACGCCAGGAAGGGGTGGAATTTAAACTTCACGATGGTCAATACGATTAACACGATGCTGATCAGCAGCGTGCTCACTACCCAGATTTGAGCGTGCATATCTCACCTACCCTGTGATTAATCTGTTCTTATTGGACAGAAAAACAGCACACCCTGACAAACGATATAATTTGCCATTCACATGATGTAAATTGAATCAACTATGTGATTTCCATCTAATATTGCCTTTATTTTGCGATATGGTTCATTTTACTTCATCTATGTGCGGATTTTTTCAGCGCGTTTTTTTACACTTCGGGAAATTAAAAGATGACTGAGGTTGCCATGGAACCCCTTCGCGATACCCGAAACCGCTTACTCAACGGCTGGCAGTTATCCAAACTCTATACTTTTGAAGTCGCGGCCAGACACCAGTCCTTTGCTCTGGCGGCAGATGAGCTGTCGTTAAGCCCCAGTGCGGTAAGCCATCGTATCAATCAACTGGAAGCCGAGTTGGGAATCCAGCTATTTGTCCGCTCTCACCGTAAAGTGGAGCTTACCCATGAAGGCAAACGGGTATTCTGGGCGCTGAAATCGTCGCTGGATACGTTGAATCAGGAAATCCTCGATATCAAAAATCAGGAACTGTCCGGCACGCTGACCGTGTATTCACGTCCCTCTATCGCCCAGTGCTGGCTGGTGCCTGCGCTGGGGGACTTTACCCGTCGCTATCCGTCAATTTCTCTCACTATGCTGACCGGCAACGATAACGTTAACCTACAGCGTGCCGGCATTGACCTGGCTATCTATTTTGACGATGCGCCGTCGGCGCAGCTCACGCACCATTTTTTAATGGATGAGGCGATTTTGCCCGTTTGCAGCCCGGATTATGCCCGTCGTTTCGCCTTGCAGGATAACCTGAATAACCTACGGCACTGTACGCTCTTACACGACAGACAGGCGTGGAGTAACGATTCGGGCACCGATGAGTGGCACAGTTGGGCGCAGCATTTTGCAGTAAATTTGCCGGATTCATCCGGCATTGGCTTCGATCGTTCTGATTTAGCGGTGATTGCCGCGATGAACCACATTGGCGTGGCGATGGGGCGTAAACGGCTGGTGCAAAAGCGTCTCGACAGCGGTGAACTGATTGCGCCTTTTGGTGACATGAGGCTGAAATGTCATCAGCATTATTATGTCACCACTCTGCCTGGCAGGCAGTGGCCGAAAATCGAGGCATTTATTCGCTGGTTGCAGGAACAGGTGTGAAGATTTATTACGCTTTGTCGCTACACCTGCCGGGAGTGAATATGCTAAATACGTGCTATCACCGTGGTAAAAATTTTAGGGGGCGTCGTGTTTAAACCGCTTATTGCCTCTCTCATGCTGACCAGCGCGGTCGTCTATGCGAAACCGATGCCTTTGACGGCGGCGCGCTATGCGCAGCAGCTTGGCGTTGGGATGGATGTTGACTGGGCGCGAACGGAACGGGGTATCCGCGAGTTTGATCCGCTGGTCGTGCGGGATTTTAAGGCAAAAGGGTTAACGCATGTCCGTATTCGTGTGGCAGGCGCGCCGACGGAAGCGCGCCTCATCCATTTGCGTAAGCTGGTAGAGGCCTGCGAATACTATGGCGTCATACCCATTATTGCCTATCAGGCGGATGCGTATAAAACCGATCCCAGCGCCAGCCATGAAAAGGAGCTGATCAACTGGTGGAGCGTGGTCGCGCGCTATTTTGGTCAGACATCCCCGCTTCTGGGGTTCGATCTCATTTATGAGCCTGCCGACAAACTTAATCATAATATGGCGTCGCTGAATCGCGTATATGACAAAACCATCCGCCTGATTCACGCCATTGACCCACAGCGGATGATTTTCGTTGCCCCCCGCATGCGCGCCGCGCCGGAGGATTTGTCGGCGCTTAAACTGCCGGCGCAAAGCCAGAACTATGTACTGGCGGAGTGGCACATCTTCCCGTGGGGACCCCTGAAAAGCGGCGGTAAATATCCGTGGACGTCAGGCACGGCGGCGGAAAAAGCGGCGATTCGGGCACGGATCAACGCTGCGGTTCGCTGGCAGCATAAGACCGGCCATGCAAGCTGGGTGGGCGGATGGGCGCCGGGAGAGTCGATAAAAATGACGCCGGTCGCTTCACAGTTCGCGTTTGCCCGTTTTATGGCCTGCGAGCTGAAAAAAGCGCATATTCCGTATGCGATAAACGCGGACACTCAGTTTTATGACGGCGAAGAAGGAGCGTGGCGTCCGGCGCAGGAGTCCCTGCTCAATGCGATGATCGCGCCGGAATGTGAAACGCCCGGCAAAACGCCGGGCGAGGGAAACGTTAAACCGTCTGCCCCTGATGCGATATCCGTGACGCCAGCGGCAGCCAGCACGCCAGGATCAGCAATCCCATAAGGGTCATCAGCAATCCCAGACTGCCCTGACCGGTTTGCGGCAGCATTGCCGAAAGCCACGCCAGTACGCCGGAACCAATATTTTGCAGCCCGCCGACCAGCGCGCCAGCGGTGCCTGCGAGGAACGGAAACGGCTCCATCGCGCCGCTGGTGGCCAGTGGAAATAACATCCCGGCGCCGAAGAAAAACAGCGCAGCGGGGATGAGTAGCGTCCAGACGTTCATCACGCCAAACCAGCCGGGAATCCACATCATAAGGCCTGCCAGCAGACAGCAAATAACTGACTGCCACATCAGGGTTGAGAAGCGTTTATTCGGGCGTCCGGCAAACCAGGCGCCGAAGAACGCCGCCGGAATCGGCAGAATAAACAGAATGCTTACCACCATACTGCTGAGACCTAATACTGCCCCCATCAGCACGCCGGAACAGGCTTCAAAGACCGCAATGCCAGCCAGCCCGCCGATTAGCATCAGCAGGTAACAGTTAAATGCGCCGTTACCAAACAGCGTTTTATAGCTGGCGATCAGCCGTGTGCGCGGCGCGCCGGCGGGGCGGGTTTCCGGCATCCAGCGCGCCATGCTGAAGGTGACGCCAGCGCAAAGCACCAGCAGGAAAGCGTAACACGCGCGCCAGTTCCACAGGGTATCCAGCAGGCTGCCAATCAGCGGCGCTAACAGCGGGCTGACCAGAATCCCCATATTTAACAGGCTATTGGCGTGACGAAGTTGCGTTCCTTCATACAGATCGCGCGGGAGCGTTCTCGCCATTACTCCGCCAACGCCGGTTCCCATCCCTTGCATGGCGCTGGCGGCAATCAACACCGTCAAACTATGCGTGGTCATGGCGAACAGGGTCGCTACCATAAAAATAGACATGCCGACGAGG
Organism: Salmonella enterica subsp. enterica serovar Typhimurium str. LT2; assembly: GCF_000006945.2. Lineage (GTDB taxonomy): Bacteria > Pseudomonadota > Gammaproteobacteria > Enterobacterales > Enterobacteriaceae > Salmonella > Salmonella enterica. The sequence continues at coordinate 3,999,927 of NC_003197.2, read as the reverse complement.
ATTACGGGGCGGCGCCCAACCCGGTCGGAAAGCGGGCCGTAAAACAGTTGCGAGACGCCGTAGGTCAGGAGGTAAGCAGCCATTACGCTCTGGACGGCGCCTTCCCGGACGTTTAGCGCTTGTGCCATATCGGCGATGGCGGGAATATAAATGGTTTGCGCCATCTGCCCTACGGCCACCAGTAACACCAACATCAACAACAAATTGACGTTTCTCTGCCTTTTCATTTCGCTGATTACTTTTCAAAAAAAGAAAAAATAAGAATAACTTGCTGCGCATTCCCATAAATGCGAGAGGAATCTATCACACCAGAAAAAGAAGGCCAGACAGCAACCAGCAATGGCAGACGAAGGAACGGCAGGATATGTAAACAAAAGCGGCAACAAATGTTGCCGAGAATGTGTTACGTCTGCGGCTGTCATTGGGCGATCATGACAGACGGAGTAAAATCGCCCCGAGGGCAATCCCGCCAGCCGCCACCAGACGTAGCCCGGCCACTTTCTCTTTAAGCAACAGCCAGGCTATCAGCGCGCCGAATAAAATCGACGTCTCACGCAGCGCGGCGACCACCGCCAGCGGCGCCTGGGTCATGGCCCATAGCGCCAGCCCATAAGATCCCATAGTGCCAATCCCGCCAAAAATGCCTTTTTTCCACTGTTGCGCCAGATAACGCGACGCTTCCCGCCGCCGCGCAATCATCGCCCAGGTTAACAGGCAGGCGCCGTTGAGAAAAAATGACCATAGCGTATAGCCCAGCGCCGTTTCGGAGAGTCTTACGCCGGTCCCGTCCACCAGCGTATATCCGGCAATAAAACAGGCGTTAGTTAATGCCAGCACGACACCACGTTGAGAGCTGGCGCGGCCATTACAGGCCATCCCAAGTATCGCCATGCAGATCACTGCGATGCCGACCCAGGCCAGCGACGACAGGCTGTCGCCAAGAAACAGAACGCTAATGAGCGCCACCAGCAGCGGCGCGGTGCCGCGCATAAGAGGATAGGTCTGGCTCATGTCCGAGACCTGATAGGTTTTCGCCACCAGGACGGTATACACCACCTGGAGCGCGGTAGAGGCCGCTAAAAAAGGGATACTGGCGTGGGCTGGCTGCGGCGAGAAGGGCAAAAGGATCAATGCCATGACCGCCGCGGAACCGCTGACGCCGATCGCGGCGTAGAGCTTATCGTTTCCCGCTTTGACAATGGCGTTCCAGCTGGCATGTAACAGCGCGGCGAACAGCAAAATGCAGAAAACGGAAAGGGTCATAGCGTCAGGCGTCGTTGAGGGTGTCATAAAAACGTAACATACCCGGGAAGCGAAAGACCAGCGGATAAGGTGAAAGGGGAGCGGTTGCCCGCTCCCCTTCGGTGCGGCTTGAATCTGAATTACTTAAGGTATTTCAGAACAGCATCAAGCAGTTGCAGTGCTGCAACAATGAGTTTCAGGATAAGAATGGTGATATCCACTACGCTCATACGCGTCTCCTGTGGTTAAGGAGCACTGCCAGCCGACGTACCTTTCCGCTGCCTGTTGCCAGCTGTTGCGCACGCGATCCCTTTTGCGAGGAATAGTGTGCGTGTTGACATAACACAGTGTGCTCACGAGGGGGTTAAGGCGCTGACGGCACCACCCGTTTCAGCCAGGACTTCGTTGCGCCGGTTTACGATGCGGCCCCCGCATAACACATTGTGTCAAAGACATTATAGTTAAGTACTGTATAAATGAACAGTAATTTATAGACAGAACGGAGCTTCTGATCCATACTCAAATTCATCAAAATTCGCGCCGAAATTGCGCGTTCTGCACAGAACGCGTATACTTCTGCTGTTGACATAACACAGTGTGCTTCGCGGCTACCACCCGCATTACGCTGTAAGAACCTCGCTTCGGCGAGGTTTTTTGTTTTCCGGCATTGTGAAATGCGTGATCATCAATCCCGGCGATTACCGGAGGGCGCTACGCTTATCACGCCTATACTCAAAGCGTGTAAATTCGTAGAAAAATGTGATCGCTGACGCATTTTTGTGCAGATGAAAATTTTTCCGTTGTCATGCTGAAAGCGCTGTGCTTGTATAAAACGTGTTAATAACAAACAGACAAGGCCCCTAATGAACCCTTCCATGCTGAACGCGACCCTACTAACAACTGCGCCATCTCGCGCAGTGGTCGTCGTGCGTGTGGTGGTGGTCGTCGGCAATGCGCCGTAGGGTCCGGAACACACACGATTCCAAAACCCCGCCGGCGCAAACCGGGCGGGGTTTTTTGTTTAAGACACCTTCCCGGAACGTCGGCTCAGAATAAAAGGAATGGAGCATGGCAAGTTCGGGCACAACATCTACACCTCAGCGCTTTACGGGCGCGGAATTTATTGTTCATTTTCTGGAGCGCCAGGGGATTCGTATCGTCACCGGCATTCCCGGCGGTTCGATCCTCCCCGTTTACGACGCGTTAAGCCAAAGTACGCAAATCCGTCATATTCTGGCGCGCCACGAACAAGGCGCGGGGTTTATTGCGCAGGGGATGGCGCGGACGGAGGGTAAACCTGCTGTTTGTATGGCCTGTAGCGGGCCGGGCGCGACCAATCTGGTCACGGCCATTGCCGATGCGCGCCTGGATTCTATTCCGTTAATCTGTATTACCGGGCAGGTTCCGGCGTCCATGATCGGTACTGACGCGTTTCAGGAAGTGGATACCTACGGTATCTCTATCCCCATCACCAAGCACAACTATCTGGTCAGAAATATCAATGAGTTGCCTCAGGTGATGAGCGATGCTTTTCGTCTGGCGCAGTCGGGGCGTCCCGGCCCGGTGTGGATAGACGTTCCTAAAGATGTGCAGACGGCGACAATTGAGCTGGATGCGTTGCCGTCGCCGGCGGAAAAATCACCCCCGCCGGAGTTTAGCGCGGAGAGTATCCGCGAGGCCGCCGCAATGATTAACGCGGCGAAGCGTCCGGTGCTGTATCTGGGCGGCGGCGTGATCAATGCGCCGACACGCGTGCGCGAACTGGCGGAAAAAGCGCAACTGCCGACGACAATGACCTTAATGGCGCTGGGAATGCTGCCTAAGGCGCATCCGCTGTCGTTAGGAATGCTGGGGATGCACGGCGCGCGCAGTACCAATTTTATTCTGCAAGAGGCCGATTTACTGATTGTTCTGGGCGCGCGTTTTGATGACCGGGCGATTGGCAAAACGGAGCAGTTTTGTCCGAACGCCAAAATCATCCATGTGGATATCGATCGCGCCGAGTTAGGCAAAATTAAGCAGCCGCATGTGGCTATTCAGGCGGATGTCGATGATGTACTGGCACAGTTAATTCCCCATATCGAGGCACAGCCGCGGGAAGCATGGCATCAGTTGGTGGCGGACTTGCAGCAAGAATTCCCTTGCAGTATTCCCCAGGAAAATAACCCGCTTAGTCACTATGGGCTGATTAACGCGGTCGCCGCCTGTGTGGACGACAACGCGATTATTACCACTGACGTAGGTCAGCATCAGATGTGGACCGCGCAGGCTTATCCGCTCAACCGTCCGCGTCAGTGGCTGACTTCCGGCGGGCTGGGCACCATGGGGTTTGGTCTGCCCGCGGCGATTGGCGCGGCGCTGGCGAATCCGGGCAACAAGGTGCTGTGTTTTTCCGGCGACGGTAGTTTGATGATGAATATTCAGGAGATGGCTACCGCCAGTGAAAACCAGTTGGATGTGAAAATCATCCTGATGAATAACGACGCGCTGGGACTGGTACATCAGCAACAGAGTCTGTTCTATAAACAGGGCGTTTTTGCGGCGACCTATCCGGGAAGCATCAACTTTATGCAGATTGCCGCCGGGTTTGGTCTGGACACCTGTGATTTGAATAACGAAGCCGATCCGCAGGCGGCGTTGCAGGCTATCATTCGTCGTCCTGGACCGGCGTTGATCCATGTGCGCATTGATGCAGAAGAAAAAGTGTATCCGATGGTGCCGCCGGGCGCGGCAAATACAGAGATGGTGGGGGAATAAGCCATGCAGAAACAATCACATGATAACGTTATTCTGGAGCTGACCGTTCGCAACCATCCTGGCGTGATGACCCACGTCTGCGGGCTGTTCGCCCGACGCGCTTTCAACGTTGAGGGTATTCTCTGTTTACCGATTCAGGGTAGCGATCAGAGCCGCATCTGGCTTCTGGTCAATGACGATCAGCGACTTGAACAGATGATCAGTCAGATCGATAAACTGGAAGACGTGGCGAAGGTGGTACGAAACCAGTCCGATCCCACCATGTTCAATAAAATTGCCGTCTTTTTTGAGTAAGTTATTCACTTTCCGAATCAGGCGTGATGACTTTGACGGAACCATTCCGACAGTGAACGGCATAATCTGTCGGTAATGGGCGATCGCTAATCAGGACATCAAAGGCAGAAAGCGGACCAATGCTGGCAGGCGCGACCTCATCAAACAGGGCGTGACGCGCCAGCAAAATTTTGCGCAGACCGCGTTCCATCGCTTTACGTTTGGCGGCAAGATCATCCGGGTTAAACCAGCTCACGCCAAAATGTTCATGTACGCCGCTGGCGGAAATAAACACTTTGCGCGGATTGAGCGAATCCAGCGCCGAAGGATTATTGGCATCATAAAAGGCATCGCTCTTGGCCCGATAGGTGCCGCCGCACAGAATCGCCGTGGCATTAGGCTTTTCATTCAGCGCGATAAATACCCGATGCGAGTAGCAAATCCCGGTAAAGGTAATATCATCCGGTATCATGCTGATAACTAATGGCATTTCCGGACCGTTATCAAAAAAAACCAGATCGTTTTCACGCACCAGGCCGGCGGCCAGGATCGCAACGGGAAGGTCGTCCCGATGATGCGTCTTTTTCGCCGGCAGCGGCATATTGGTTGAAGACGCAGGCTTATTTACCATGACGATATAGCCGCCGAGCAGCGTCAGCGGTAAAGGGTCATCATCCTGGCTGAGATCGCGGCGAATGGTCATCACCGAAACTTCCAGCATCCGCGCGGCGTCTTTCAGATGGATTCGATCGGTCTTTTTCAGTAACTCCATCAAGCGTCGGATACGTTCTTTTTGCTTGGTCTCCATTCACCCTCTCCGCAAATCATGTTGTTATGTTCCATCAGTAACATTTATGTGTTTCTGAGAACATTACAGTGTGGCACTACTATACGTCCGGCTGTCAGGAAATAAAAGTGGGTTTATTCGCGTTTTATAACAATAAATAGTTAATTTTCAGTAAATTGTAACAATAAAAATGATTTGGTGCGCGTATGTTCCGCCAGGGATTGTTCACGAAGTAAATGGCAAAATGATCCTCTAATCGCGATCATAGTCACAAATGATACGGAAGTAACATGATAATGTTATTTTAATATCATTGTCGTGTGACGATTTCTGAGAGGGAGTAAAATGGATATCGCGGTTATTGGCTCTAACATGGTGGACCTTATCACCTACACCAACCAGATGCCCAAAGAAGGGGAAACTCTGGAAGCGCCGGCGTTTAAAATCGGCTGCGGCGGAAAAGGGGCGAACCAGGCCGTGGCGGCCGCTAAGCTCAATTCAAAAGTATTGATGTTGACCAAAGTGGGCGACGATATTTTTGCCGACAACACCATTCGTAATCTCGAATCCTGGGGGATCAATACGACGTATGTAGAAAAAGTACCGTGTACCAGCAGCGGCGTAGCGCCGATTTTCGTCAACGCCAACTCCAGCAACAGCATTCTGATCATCAAAGGCGCTAACAAGTTTCTCTCGCCGGAAGATATCGATCGCGCGGCGGAAGATTTAAAAAAATGCCAGCTTATTGTTCTGCAACTGGAAGTTCAGCTTGAAACGGTTTATCACGCAATAGAATTTGGCAAGAAACACGGGATTGAAGTGTTATTAAACCCTGCGCCAGCATTACGGGAATTAGATATGTCTTATGCCTGTAAATGCGATTTCTTTGTACCCAATGAAACCGAGCTGGAAATATTAACCGGTATGCCAGTGGATACCTATGACCATATTCGCGCAGCGGCACGTTCGCTGGTAGATAAAGGGCTGAACAATATTATTGTCACCATGGGTGAGAAAGGCGCGCTGTGGATGACGCGTGACCAGGAAGTCCATGTTCCGGCGTTTCGAGTGAACGCTGTCGATACCAGCGGCGCGGGCGATGCCTTTATCGGCTGTTTCGCGCATTACTACGTCCAGAGCGGGGATGTGGAAGCCGCCATGAAAAAAGCCGTTCTCTTTGCCGCTTTCAGCGTCACCGGGAAAGGCACCCAATCCTCTTATCCAAGTATTGAGCAATTTAATGAGTATCTTTCGTTGAACGAATAACAATCACCCTGCACTGTTAAAGGTAGCACTATGAACGATAAAAACATCGTTCAGATGCCCGACGGGTATCTGAATAAGACACCTCTGTTCCAGTTTATTTTGTTATCCTGTTTATTCCCATTATGGGGATGCGCAGCCGCGTTAAATGATATTCTGATTACGCAATTTAAAAGTGTATTTTCGCTGAGCAACTTTGCTTCGGCATTAGTACAAAGCGCCTTTTATGGCGGTTATTTTTTAATTGCTATTCCGGCCTCGCTGGTCATTAAAAAAACCAGTTATAAAGTGGCGATACTTATCGGCCTGACGCTATACATTGTCGGCTGTACGCTCTTTTTCCCGGCGTCGCACATGGCGACCTACACCATGTTCCTCGCGGCGATTTTCGCCATTGCGATTGGCCTGAGTTTCCTGGAAACGGCGGCGAATACCTACAGTTCGATGATCGGGCCGAAAGCCTACGCCACGCTGCGGCTGAATATCAGCCAGACCTTTTATCCGATCGGCGCGGCGGCAGGCATTTTATTGGGTAAATATCTGGTCTTTTCCGAAGGGGAAAGCCTGGAAAAACAGATGGCGGGCATGAATGCCGAGCAGGTCCACAACTTCAAGGTGCTGATGCTGGAAAACACTCTGGAACCCTATAAGTACATGATTATGGTTCTGGTAGTGGTGATGGTACTGTTCCTGCTGACGCGTTTCCCGACCTGTAAAGTCGCGCAAACCGCGAGTCATAAACGCCCCTCGGCGCTGGATACGTTACGCTATCTCGCCAGCAACGCCCGTTTCCGTCGCGGTATTGTGGCGCAGTTCCTGTATGTGGGAATGCAGGTGGCGGTCTGGTCGTTCACTATCCGTCTGGCGCTGGAGTTAGGCGATATCAATGAGCGCGATGCCTCAACCTTTATGGTCTACAGCTTCGCCTGCTTTTTTATCGGCAAGTTTATCGCCAACATTCTGATGACACGCTTTAACCCGGAAAAAGTCCTGATCCTTTACTCTGTGATCGGCGCGCTGTTCCTGGCCTATGTGGCGCTGGCGCCCAGCTTTAGCGCGGTATACGTGGCGGTGCTGGTCAGTGTTCTGTTTGGCCCCTGCTGGGCGACCATTTATGCCGGAACGCTCGATACCGTCGATAACGAGCATACCGAAATGGCGGGGGCGGTGATCGTGATGGCGATTGTCGGCGCGGCGGTGGTTCCCGCGATTCAGGGCTACGTGGCGGACATGTTCCACTCGCTACAGCTCTCATTCCTGGTTTCCATGCTGTGCTTTGTTTACGTTGGCGTTTACTTCTGGCGCGAAAGCAAAGTGCGCGGCAACCTGGCTGAAGTCGCCGCGTCCTGAGGAGATCAACCATGACAACACGTATTACATTATGGCGGGAGCTTTTTAGCGAGCAGCCGCGTATCTTGCTGGAAAATGATGATTTTACGGTTACGGCGTTTCGTTACGCCAGCGGCGTGGAAGGACTGAAAATACAAAACAGCCGCGGTCATCTGGTGATTCTGCCCTGGATGGGGCAGATGATTTGGGACGCGCAGTTTGACGGTCATGATCTGACTATGCGCAACATGTTCCGCCAGCCGAAGCCGGCTGCGGAAGTGGTGGCAACGTATGGTTGCTTTGCTTTCCATTCCGGACTATTGGCGAATGGCTGCCCGTCACCAGAAGATACACATCCGCTGCACGGCGAGATGCCCTGCGCTGCCATGGACGACGCCTGGCTGGAGTTAGAGGGCGACAGTCTGCGCGTGACCGGGCGCTACGAGTATGTGATGGGGTTCGGTCATCATTATCAGGCGCAACCTGCGGTGGTAATGCGTAAAACAAGCGCGCTGTTTGATATTCAGATGACAGTGACTAACCTGGCTTCAGTCGCCATGCCGCTACAGTACATGTGCCACATGAACTATGCCTATGTGCCGAACGCCACGTTCCGTCAGAATATCCCGGATACCGCGCTGAAGCTACGCGAGTCGGTGCCGGCGCATGTCAAACCCACGGCGCAGTGGCTGGCGTTTAATCAACGACTTTTGCAGGGTGAAGCCTCGCTGGCAACGCTCAACGAGCCTGACTTTTACGACCCGGAAATCGTGTTCTTCGCCGATGAACTGGACAAGTACACGGATACCCCGGAATTCAGTATGATCGCCCCGGATGGCACCACGTTCGTGACACGTTTCGCCAGCGCGGAGCTAAATTACATGACCCGCTGGATTCTTTATAACGGCGATCAGCAGGTTGCCGCCTTTGCCCTGCCCGCGACCTGTCGGCCTGAAGGTTTTCTCGCGGCGCAGCGAAATGGAACCTTGCTTCAACTGGAACCGCAGCAAACCCGGACGTTCACCGTCACGACAGGCATTGTCTGACCGCTCAAGGCTTGAACAGCCGCGCGCTTATCGTTAAGGTAAGCGCGTTTTTTTTATCCATCAGGACAGAACCCATGATCACCGTTGCCCTTATCGACGACCACCTTATCGTCCGCTCCGGCTTTGCACAGCTACTGGGGCTGGAACCTGATTTGCAGGTGGTCGCCGAATTTGGTTCCGGGCGCGAAGCGTTGGCAGGCTTACCGGGGCGCGGCGTACAGGTATGTATCTGCGATATCTCAATGCCGGATATTTCCGGACTGGAGCTGCTAAGCCAACTGCCAAAAGGGATGGCGACGATCGTGCTCTCGGTTCACGATAGCCCGGCGCTGGTGGAACAGGCGTTGAACGCCGGCGCGCGCGGTTTTCTCTCTAAACGCTGTAGTCCGGATGAACTGATCGCCGCGGTGCATACGGTGGCGACGGGCGGCTGCTATTTGACCCCCGATATTGCCGTGAAACTGGCGGCGGGTCGGCAAGATCCGCTGACCAAACGCGAGCGTCAGGTGGCGGAAAAACTCGCCCAGGGTATGGCGGTAAAAGAGATTGCCGCCGAGCTGGGGCTGTCGCCAAAAACGGTGCATGTCCATCGCGCGAATCTGCTGGAAAAATTAGGCGTCAGCAATGACGTTGAACTGGCGCATCGCATGTTTGACGGTTGGTAATGAACACCTTTTTTTCCCGTTTAATCACCGTTGTTGCCTGCTTTTTTATCTTCTCCGCCGCGTGGTTCTGCCTGTGGAGTATCAGCCTGCATCTGGTAGAGCGCCCGGAGCTGGCGGCGCTACTCTTTCCCTTCGGCCTGCGCCTGGGACTTATGCTGCAATGCCCGCGCGGATACTGGCCAGTATTGCTGGGCGCGGAGTGGCTGCTGGTGTACTGGTTGGCGCAGGAAGTTGCGTTGGCCCATCTGCCGCTTTTGATGATCGGTAGTGTGTTGACGCTACTGCCCGTGGCGCTGACTTCGCGTTACCGCCATCAGCGCGACTGGCGCACGTTATTGCTTCAGGGCGCGGCCCTCACCGCCGCGGCGCTACTGCAATCCCTGCCCTGGCTGGGGCAGGGGGAAGAGGCATGGAACGCGCTACTGCTGACCCTCACGGGTGGTCTGACGCTGGCCCCCATCTGCCTGGTTTTCTGGCACTATCTCACCAGCACTACCTGGCTGCCGCTGGGACCATCGCTGGTATCGCAGCCGGTAAACTGGCGCGGGCGGCATCTGATCTGGTATCTGCTGCTGTTTATCGTCAGTCTGTGGCTGCAACTGGGTTTACCTGCTGAACTTTCGCGCTTTACGCCGTTCTGCCTGGCGTTGCCGATTATCGCGCTCGCCTGGCATTATGGCTGGCAGGGCGCGCTCATTGCCACACTGATGAACGCTATCGCGCTGATCGCCAGCCAGACCTGGCACGATCATCCCGTCGATTTATTACTTTCGCTGTTGGCGCAAAGCCTGACCGGGCTACTGCTTGGCGCGGGCATTCAGCGTCTGCGCGAGCTGAACCAGTCGTTGCAAAAGGAGCTGGCGCGCAACCATCGGCTGGCGGAGCGTCTTCTGGAGACCGAAGAGAGCGTGCGGCGCGATGTTGCGCGTGAGCTGCACGATGACATCGGGCAGACCATCACCGCGATTCGTACCCAGGCGGGCATTGTGCAACGACTGGCGGCGGATAACGGCGGCGTGAAGCAGAGCGGGCAACTTATCGAGCAGCTTTCGCTGGGCGTGTATGACGCGGTGCGTCGCCTGCTGGGGCGCTTGCGCCCGCGCCAGTTAGACGACTTAACGCTGGCGCAGGCCATCCGTTCGCTGCTGCGCGAAATGGAGCTGGAAAGCCGCGGTATTGTCAGTCACCTCGACTGGCGAATTGACGAAACGGCGCTGAGTGAAAGTCAGCGCGTGACGCTGTTTCGCGTCTGTCAGGAAGGGCTGAATAACATCGTAAAACATGCCAATGCCAGCGCGGTGACGCTCCAGGGCTGGCAGCAGGATGAGCGGCTGATGCTGGTGATTGAGGATGACGGCAGCGGCCTGCCGCCGGGCTCTCACCAGCAGGGCTTCGGCCTGACCGGAATGCGCGAACGCGTGTCGGCGCTCGGCGGGACGCTAACCATCTCTTGTACCCACGGTACGCGGGTGAGCGTCTCGTTGCCCCAGCGTTACGTTTAAGGAAGGATAATGCTTTCGTTTTTAAAAGCCCCGGCCAACGCGCCGCTCATCACCGATAAGCACGAGGTTGACGCCCGCTATCGCTACTGGCGGCGGCATATCCTGATCACCATTTGGTTGGGTTACGCGCTGTTCTATTTCACCCGTAAAAGCTTTAACGCCGCCGCGCCGGAAATCCTTGCCAGCGGCATTCTGACCCGCAGCGATATCGGCCTGCTGGCGACGCTGTTTTACATCACCTACGGGGTGTCGAAATTTGTCTCCGGCATCGTTAGCGATCGCTCTAACGCTCGCTATTTTATGGGCATCGGGCTGATTGCGACTGGCGTAGTGAATATTCTGTTCGGCTTCTCGACCTCGCTGTGGGCCTTTGCTCTGCTATGGGCGCTGAACGCCTTTTTCCAGGGGTTTGGATCGCCGGTTTGCGCCCGTTTGCTGACTGCCTGGTACTCGCGTACCGAGCGCGGCGGCTGGTGGGCGTTATGGAATACCGCGCACAATGTCGGCGGGGCGCTGATCCCTCTCGTTATGGCCGCTGTCGCCCTGCATTATGGCTGGCGCGTCGGAATGATGGTGGCCGGGTTGCTTGCCATCGGGGTGGGCATGGTCCTCTGCTGGCGGCTGCGCGACCGTCCGCAGGCGATTGGTTTACCGCCGGTAGGCGACTGGCGGCACGATGCGCTGGAGGTCGCCCAACAGCAAGAGGGCGCGGGGCTAAGTCGCAAAGAAATCCTCGCTAAATATGTGCTGTTGAATCCCTATATCTGGCTGCTTTCGTTGTGTTATGTCTTAGTGTACGTGGTGCGCGCGGCGATCAACGACTGGGGCAACCTGTATATGTCCGAGACGCTGGGCGTAGATTTGGTCACGGCCAACACGGCAGTATCGATGTTTGAGCTGGGTGGATTTATCGGTGCGCTGGTGGCGGGCTGGGGCTCGGACAAACTCTTCAACGGCAACCGCGGACCGATGAATTTAATCTTCGCCGCCGGGATTTTGCTCTCTGTGGGTTCGCTGTGGCTGATGCCGTTCGCCAGCTACGTGATGCAGGCGGCCTGTTTCTTCACCACCGGTTTCTTTGTCTTCGGCCCGCAGATGCTCATTGGCATGGCGGCGGCGGAGTGCTCGCATAAAGAGGCGGCGGGCGCGGCCACCGGCTTTGTCGGCCTGTTCGCCTATCTCGGCGCGTCGCTTTCCGGCTGGCCGTTAGCGAAAGTGCTGGAGATCTGGCACTGGACCGGTTTTTTTGCGGTCATCGCCATCGCGGCGGGGATCTCCGCGCTATTGCTGTTGCCATTTCTGAACGCTCAGGCCCCACGCGAGACCCACGAAGCGTGATACACCTCACCTTTTTGCGCTGAATGGGGCAAAACTAAGAAATTTTCCCGGTTTTGCCTGGACGCTGTCGCAGGCCACTTTTCCTGTGGATTTTTACAATGCCTGCCATTCGCAGGTATAAAAATTAGCTCAGGAGTAATCCATGCTGGCCTTCTTAAACCAGGTGCGCAAGCCGACCCTGGATCTGCCGCTCGATGTGCGGCGTAAAATGTGGTTCAAGCCGTTCATGCAGTCCTATCTGGTGGTTTTTATCGGCTACCTGACCATGTACCTGATCCGCAAAAACTTTAACATCGCGCAGAACGACATGATCTCTACCTACGGGTTGAGCATGACCGAGCTGGGGATGATTGGCCTGGGCTTCTCGATCACCTATGGCGTGGGGAAAACGCTGGTTTCCTACTACGCTGACGGTAAAAATACCAAGCAGTTTCTACCGTTTATGTTGATCCTCTCCGCTATCTGTATGCTCGGCTTCAGCGCCAGCATGGGCGCGGGGTCAACCAGTCTGTTTCTGATGATCGCTTTCTATGCCCTGAGCGGTTTCTTCCAGAGTACCGGCGGATCGTGCAGCTACTCGACCATCACCAAATGGACTCCGCGTCGTAAACGCGGCACCTTTCTCGGCTTCTGGAATATCTCCCACAACCTCGGCGGCGCGGGCGCGGCAGGTGTGGCGCTGTTCGGCGCCAACTACCTGTTCGACGGTCACGTCATCGGCATGTTTATCTTCCCGTCGATTATCGCGCTGATTGTTGGCTTTATCGGTCTGCGTTTCGGCAGCGACTCCCCGGAATCTTACGGTCTGGGTAAAGCTGAAGAACTGTTCGGCGAAGAGATCAGCGAAGAGGATAAAGAGACTGAAGAAAACGAAATGACCAAGTGGCAGATCTTTGTTGAATATGTGTTGAAAAACAAAGTGATCTGGCTGCTGTGTTTCTCCAATATCTTCCTGTATGTGGTACGTATTGGTATCGACCAGTGGTCAACCGTCTACGCCTTCCAGGAGCTGAAACTTTCTAAAGAGGTGGCGATTCAGGGCTTTACCTTGTTTGAAGTGGGCGCGCTGGTCGGCACGTTGCTGTGGGGCTGGCTCTCTGACCTGGCGAACGGTCGTCGTGCGCTGGTAGCCTGTGTGGCGCTGGCGTTAATCATCGCCACCCTCGGCGTCTACCAGCACGCCAGCAACCAGTATGTCTATCTGGCCTCGCTGTTCGCGCTCGGTTTCCTGGTGTTTGGGCCGCAGCTATTAATTGGCGTGGCGGCTGTCGGTTTCGTACCGAAAAAAGCCATCGGCGCTGCGGACGGTATCAAGGGCACCTTCGCTTATCTTATCGGCGATAGCTTTGCCAAGCTGGGTCTGGGCATGATTGCCGACGGCACCCCCGTTTTTGGTCTGACCGGCTGGGCGGGCACGTTCGCCGCGCTGGACGCCGCCGCGATCGGCTGTATCTGCCTGATGGCGATGGTCGCCGTGATGGAAGAGCGCAAAATCCGCCGTGAGAAAAAAATTCAGCAAGTCAATATCGCTTAAATGTGTGCATTTGGTAACGTTTTGCCCGGCTTAACGCCGGGCTTTTTTATGCCTTGCGTTCGTCAGACAGGACATCCGGCGTCTGGCGTAAATGAAGACAAGCGTTAATAAATCACATCCTGACAGGCCAGAACGTCGACAGTTATAAATTTACCGTTATGATGGGCATCCTGTTTGGTGACGGATGTGCGCATGATTTGGTTGATTCTGGCCACGTTTGTGGTGGTGTTTATTGTGGGGTTTCGGGTGCTGACATCGGATACCCGCCGGGCGATTCGCCGCCTGAGCGAACGTCTGAATATTGATGTAGTGCCGATAGAATCGATGATTGATCAGATGGGTAAAACGGCGGGCGGTGAATTTTTACAGTATCTGCATCGCCCTGATGAGTCGCATTTGCAAAATGCCGCTCAGGTGTTACTGATCTGGCAAATGGTGATTGTCGATGGCGGCGATCAGAATTTGCAGCGGTGGCATCGGTTGCTGCAAAAAGCGCGTTTAGCCGCGCCGATCACCGATACACAGGTACGGCTGGCGCTGGGCTTTTTGCGCGAAATGGAACCCGATATGCAGGAGATCAACGCGTTTCAACTGCGCTATAACGCCTTTTTTCAGCCGGAAGAGGGTGTCCACTGGCTGCATTGATACTCTTCACTATCTCGTTAACAAAAGACGAGATGAATGAGGCTGGCAAGGGCGGCGAGCCACGATTAACGGCCGGGTGGCGCGATTCATCGTTAACTAAATAAAGCGTAGCCGCCATCGTATTTGCTAAGGGTGAACCACAGAAGTAACGCACCGAATAACCGCTAACGACGCCAAAACGTCAGAGACTTATAGCTCATCATTTCCGTGACATATATCACGGAAATGTGATCTTGTTTTGAACACTAAAACTGTGACTCCTTGCCATACCTCCTGTCTCAAAATTTCTTATCATAAACTCGAAGTTGTACATGATTGTCTATAGACAACTCTAAATGTTTAGGCGCGCACCATGAAAACATTGAGTAAAAGTTCACACATCCCACTGTATCAACAGGTTGTGGAGTGGATAAGGGAAAGTATTTATAGCGGAGAATTAGTTGAGGATGACCGGATACCTTCAGAGTTTCAAATCATGGATATGCTGGAGGTGAGTCGCGGTACCGTTAAAAAAGCGGTTGACCAACTTGTCCGGGAAGGTGTTCTTGTGCAAGTGCAGGGTAAAGGAACTTTCGTAAAGAAGGAAAATGTTGCTTACCCACTGGGTGAAGGTTTGCTCTCCTTTGCTGAAGCCTTAGCCAGCCAGAAGATAAACTTCACAACCAGTGTCATAACCTCCCGACTGGAACCCGCTAACCGCTTTGTAGCAGAGAAACTGAGTATCAAACCGGGACAAGATGTTTTATTTCTTAAACGCCTTCGTTGTATTGGCGATGAAAAAGTCATGTTGATTGAAAATCGTATCAACATTGATCTCTGCCCCGGTATTATTGATGTAGATTTTACCAGGGAGAATTTATTTTCAGCAATAGAAAGATTATCTGATAAGAAAATAAGTTTTTCTGAAAGCCGTTACGCAGCCAAATTAATTGGTAATGAGCGAGGCCATTATCTTGATATTGGTGAAGACGCACCTGTTTTGCATTTGGAACAGTTGGTATTTTTCTCTAGAGGATTGGCCATTGATTTTGGTAACGTCTGGTTAAAAGGTAATAAATATTATCTTGGCACTATTTTACAGCGCCTGGATGCCTGACTAGCAAAGAGGAATCTATGCAGGATATTCATTTTCGCCGTCATTATGTTCGACACCTCCCTAAAGAGGTGAGTCAGAATGACATAATCAAGGCTCTTGCCAGTCCGTTAATTAACGATGGTATGGTTGTATCTGATTTTGCCGATCACGTCATTACGCGAGAACAGAATTTTCCAACGGGTCTACCGGTTGAGCCTGTAGGCGTCGCTATTCCACATACTGATCACAAGTATGTTCGCCAAAACGCCATTAGTGTTGGAATACTGGCAGAACCCGTCAATTTCGAAGATATGGGCGGGGAACCAGATCCCGTACCTGTCAGGGTGGTGTTTATGCTTGCTTTAGGTGAAAGCAATAAGCAGCTCAACGTACTGGGTTGGATTATGGATGTGATCCAGGATGAGGATTTTATGCAGCAGTTACTGGTCATGAATGATGATGAAATTTATCAGTCAATTTACACACGCATATCTGAAAGAGGTGAAGTATGAGTAAAATGATACTATTTGTTTGCGCAACGGGTGTTGCTACTTCCACGGCTGTGGCAGAAAAAGTAATGGAATATTGTAAAGATAATGGGCTTGATGTTAATTATTCACAAACTAATGTAGCCTCATTGCCAAACAATACCGATGGTGCAGCTTTGGTTGTATCAACAACGAAAGTTCCTTATGAACTGGATATTCCGGTTGTTAGTGGCCTGCCAATCATTACCGGAGTAGGTGAAGATAAAGTTCTTGAAAAAATAGTTTCAATCCTTAAAGGCCAAGCCTGATTTCATAAATAAAAAACAGATAAATTATCCAGGCGCTAACGCGAGGTCTGGTCACATCTGAATAAGAGGTCGGATATGAATGATATAGCACATACTCTCTATACCGTTGTGCAATATGTCCTGGGGTTTGGCCCAACGGTTTTATTGCCGCTGGTCCTTTTTTTCCTGGCATTGTTCTTCAAAGTAAAACCCGCTAAAGCACTTCGCTCATCGTTAATTGTCGGAATAGGGTTTGTCGGAATTTATGCCATCTTTGACATACTTACCAGCAACGTAGGCCCGGCTGCACAGGCAATGGTTGAGCGAACTGGTATTAGCCTTCCTGTTGTCGATTTAGGCTGGCCACCATTGGCCGCAATTACCTGGGGCTCACCAATCGCACCCTTTGTCATTCCGCTGACGATGCTGATTAATGTCGCCATGCTGGCCCTGAATAAGACACGTACTGTTGATGTCGACATGTGGAACTACTGGCACTTTGCCCTGGCTGGAACGCTGGTTTACTACAGCACAGGGAGTTTTGTTTTGGGTTTGTCCGCAGCCGCTATTGCCGCGATCGTGGTTCTCAAACTGGCGGACTGGTCAGCGCCATTAGTGGCAAAGTACTTCGGTCTGGAAGGTATTTCACTTCCGACCCTGTCATCTGTCGTCTTCTTTCCGATTGGATTGCTGTTCGATAAAATTATCGACAAGATCCCAGGCGTTAACCGTATTCATATTGATCCGGAAAACGTTCAGAAAAAAATGGGAATCTTCGGCGAGCCTATGATGGTGGGTACTATTCTGGGGGTCTTGTTGGGCATCATTGCCGGATATGACTTTAAACATATCCTGTTGCTGGGGATCAGCATTGGCGGTGTCATGTTCATTCTTCCGCGTATGGTACGAATTTTGATGGAAGGTTTATTACCTCTGTCTGAAGCCATTAAGAAATATTTGAATGCCAAATATCCTGGCCGTGATGATCTCTTTATCGGACTGGATATCGCGGTAGCAGTAGGTAACCCAGCCATTATATCTACAGCACTGATTCTGACACCTATCTCTGTCTTTATTGCATTCCTTCTTCCTGGCAATAAAGTCCTGCCACTCGGAGACCTTGCGAACCTGGCAGTCATGGCTTCCATGATTGTACTGGCATGTCGTGGCAATATTTTCCGGGCTGTGATAACCGCAATTCCTGTTATTGTCGCCGACTTGTGGATTGCGACCAAAATTGCGCCATTTATTACCGGTATGGCTAAAGATGTCAATTTCAAAATGGCTGAGGGGTCAAGTGGTCAGGTATCAAGCTTCCTTGATGGCGGTAACCCCTTCCGTTTCTGGCTGCTTGAAATATTCAACGGAAATATTATTGCTATCGGGCTGATTCCTGTGCTTGCGCTGATTATTTATGGTGTTTTTCGCCTGACAAAAGGAACGGTCTATGCCTGATTACCACGCAGCGCTTGTCATTGACATTGGCACAACTAACTGCAAAGTCAGCTGTTATTCCTGTCATGACGTGTCAGTTCTGGAAGTCCGCAAGTTTCCGACGCCAACAATATCGTCGGACAAAGGCGAGGTAGATTTCGATATCGAAGCGCTGTGGCAGGCACTGCGACTGGTAATGGCTGAACTGGTGGCTTCAGTACCGTTTCCGGTAAAAAATATCAGTATTGCGAGTTTCGGTGAGTCTGGCGTCTTTGTGGATAAGGAGGGCGTCATTCTTACCCCGATGCTGGCCTGGTATGATCGACGTGGTGAATCTTATCTCTCGTCATTAAGCAAGGCAGAGGCTGAAGAACTGTATTCTATAACGGGATTGCCACCTCACAGTAATTACTCAGCATTTAAAATGAGATGGTTGCTTGATAACTATTCCTTGCATGAAAGAAAAGATATCTGCTGGTTACATGCACCAGAAGTGTTGTTGTGGAGAATGACAGGTGCGAAAAAGACGGAAATATCCCTGGCCAGTAGAACGTTGTGTCTGGACATTGCTCGCCGTACCTGGTCTCGTAATGCTGCCGGGATTCTCGGCATACCGTTCGGTGTACTGGCTCCGTTGATAAAGCCAGGTGAAGTGGCCGGATGGATGACGGCAACGCTTAGAGAGGAATTGGGCTTCTCTCATGAGGTAAAAGTCACCCTCGCTGGACACGATCATATGGTCGGTGCCCGCGCATTACAGATGCAACCGGGCGATGTGCTGAATTCTACCGGCACGACAGAGGGTATTTTACTGCTGAATACACAGCCAACGCTTGATGTGCAGGCTCGCAGGAATAAGCTGGCAAATGGTTGTTACTCCGATGGTGAATTTTTCACGCTTTTCGCTTCTCTGCCTGTCGGCGGTTATGCGCTTGAATGGGTGAAAAAAACCTTTCGTTTAACTGATAAGGAAATAAGCACAGGCCTGGAAAAAGTCATGGAGCAGTACCTCAAACCTTCCTGGTCTGTCGAGCATGTGCCGGTATTTATTCCTCATTTGCGGGGCTCGGGTTCGCCAAATAAAAATCGGCACACTCGTGGCCTGCTTTTTGGTCTGACGGATTCACTTCCTCCGGAGTCTCTGCTTGAGAGTGTCTTTATTGGCCTGGCGATGGAGTTTGCACACTGTCACGGGTGCTTTAATATCCCGGCGGGCAGGACAGTAAAAGTCATTGGCCCTGCGGTGAAAAACCCATACTGGCTCCAGTTGAAGGCTGACATCCTCCAGTGTCCAATTGAGGCCATTGCTTTTGATGAAACCGTCTCCCTTGGAGCATTGTTGATAGCCTGTCCGAATGTTGTCCCCCCGACTGTTCCTGTGGCTGAGCGATATTTTCCTGACGCGGTTCGTTCTGCAAAGTTGAAAATATATCAGCAGCAATGGCTGTCATTTTACCAATTTAAACTGCGGCAAGAAGGGGCGCTTATTGGTGAATAACTGTGATAACTCAATAGTTCGATAATTTACTTACACTGCTCACATAAATATCTGGAGTTAATATGCCTTTAGTCAATGGTAGGATCCTGCTCAATTGTATTCAGGAAAAACATGTCCTTGCGGGGGCATTTAATACAACGAACCTGGAGACAACAATTTCCATTCTTAATGCAATAGAACGTTCCGGATTGCCCAATTTTATTCAAATTGCTCCTACTAATGCACAGCTTTCAGGTTACGATTACATTTATGAAATAGTTAAGCGACATGCCGATAAAATGGATATTCCTGTCAGCCTGCATCTGGATCATGGGAAAACTCTGGAAGATGTTAAGCAGGCTGTCCGGGCCGGATTTACCTCAGTAATGATTGATGGCGCGGCGCTACCGCTCGAAGAAAATATTGCATTTACCCGAGAAGCTGTCGATTTCTGTAAATCATTTGGTGTTCCCGTCGAAGCGGAATTAGGCGCTATTCTGGGTAAGGAAGATGATCATGTCAGCGAGGCTGACTGCAAAACTGAACCTGAGAAGGTTCAGCGCTTTGTTGAGGAGACAGGGTGCGACATGCTGGCAGTGTCAATTGGTAATGTACATGGTCTTGAAGATATCCCACGCATTGATATCCCGCTATTACAACGCATCGCGTCTGTCAGTCCGGTACCTTTGGTTATTCATGGAGGTTCTGGTATTGACGCGGATATTCTTCGCAGCTTTGTTAATTACAAAGTAGCCAAAGTGAATATTGCGAGTGATTTGCGCAAAGCCTTTATTACTACTGTTGGTAAGGCTTGGGTAAATAATAACAACGAGGCTAATCTGGCGCGTGTCATGGCGAACGCAAAACAGGCAGTTGAGGATGATGTTTATTCTAAAATTAAGATGATGAATAAAAATCACTCAGCATTCCGCAAAGTCTCTTAAGGAAAATATATGATTAGACAAAAAGTACGCGTTATGAACAGTACGGGGCTTCATGCGCGGCCAGCCGCTACGCTTGCGAAAATTGTCAAAAAATACCAGTCTTCATTAACGCTAGTTAATAATGACAAAGAAATTCCCATTAAAGGAATGATGAGTATTTTGGGGGCTGGCGTAAAGGGAAACACAATGATTGATTTAATTTGTGATGGACAGGATGAACTGGCTTTTATGGATGAATTAAAATCTGCATTTGCTGATGGCTTTGGTGAGTCAGTATAGTGCAATTCCCGTCAAACAGCGCAGGAAGTTGTAGAGGCTTCCTGCACTCATGATCGTATGAATAGCCTTAACAGACCATCGGTAAAACCCTCATACCAGCACCTTTAGCCCGTGTTTTTGGACAACATTAAGTAGTTTCAGTGACATCCCGCTGGGACGCTTGGCGCCGCTTTCCCACTTTTGAACCGTTGATACGCTGGTATTCAGGTACCGAGCGAAAACCGGCTGGCTAACGTTGAGTTTTTCTCGTAACGCTTTTATTTCAAGTGGCTGCAGGTCTTTGATGCTGCTTAAGCAGGCCGTGTCAAAACTGCGCATTGTCTCCTGGGGAATGGCATCCACGCTAAATAATCCAGATGCCGCGCTATGAATCGGTTCAAAGGCAGGGCTTTTGAATTTAGTTTTTGCTGACATGGCGCACCTCTACCAGTTCTTTGTTATTAATGAGTGCCGTTATCTGATCTTCGGTCAGGCAAGCATAGTGTTTTGCTAACTCACGGAAACCCGCGAGTTCGCGATAGCTAATGTTGGCCATATCCTGTTTGGCATACAGGAAGGTGTAAAACCAATGTTCGCCTCCCTTTGCCAACACGATTGCGCGATCGCGATTTTGATTGAGACGTTTTTTATAAACCCCGCCGCCAAGATTATCTGCTTTTCCTTGCAGTACGGCGTTGATGGCCTCGCTTAACTCGTCATCTTTTATCGTGTGGGGCTTCGCTTCTCTGTTAAACCACCTGGTTTTGAAGGTTCGCATCAGGTTGACATCCTGTAATCTAAAGTATAGCACCAGGTGATACACTATGTCTTACCTTTTGGTTTTACACGCAGCGAGAGAAGATAATTCTCAACTCTCGACCAGCCTCGCAAAATGCAGCGCAACAATGTCAGTTGCTAAAACGTTAATCAGATCACATTTTGTAATGTTACACTGCGTGGATTTTCCGCACTAAAACGACGCAGGTAACCACAATGAATGAAAATATCGCAGAAAAATTCCGCGCTGATGGGGTTGCCAGGCCTAACTGGTCAGCCGTTTTTGCCGTGGCGTTTTGTGTCGCCTGCCTGATTACCGTTGAGTTTTTGCCCGTTAGTCTGTTGACGCCGATGGCGCAGGATCTGGGGATCTCCGAGGGCGTCGCCGGTCAGTCGGTCACCGTTACGGCGTTTGTCGCGATGTTTTCCAGCCTGTTCATTACCCAGATTATTCAGGCGACCGACAGGCGTTATATCGTTATTCTGTTCGCCGTTTTGCTGACGGCTTCTTGTCTGATGGTCTCCTTTGCCAACAGCTTTACGCTGCTATTGCTGGGCCGCGCCTGTCTTGGGTTGGCGCTGGGCGGATTCTGGGCGATGTCGGCGTCGCTGACCATGCGACTGGTTCCCGCGCGTACCGTGCCGAAAGCGCTGTCGGTGATTTTTGGCGCTGTCTCCATCGCGTTAGTGATCGCCGCGCCGCTGGGCAGCTTTTTGGGCGGTATTATTGGCTGGCGTAATGTCTTTAACGCCGCTGCGGTGATGGGCGTACTGTGCGTCATCTGGGTGGTGAAATCACTGCCGTCGCTGCCGGGCGAACCTTCTCACCAGAAACAGAATATGTTTAGCCTGTTGCAACGCCCTGGCGTGATGGCCGGGATGATCGCCATCTTTATGTCTTTTGCCGGGCAGTTCGCTTTCTTTACCTATATTCGCCCGGTCTATATGAATCTGGCGGGCTTTGACGTTGATGGTCTGACGCTGGTGTTGCTAAGTTTTGGTATTGCCAGCTTCGTTGGCACTTCTTTCTCATCCTATGTCCTGAAACGTTCGGTAAAACTGGCGCTGGCCGGTGCGCCGCTGCTACTGGCGCTGAGCGCGCTGACGCTCATTGTGTGGGGAAGCGACAAAACCGTGGCGGCGGCAATAGCGATTATCTGGGGGCTGGCGTTTGCGCTGGTGCCGGTGGGATGGTCAACGTGGATCACTCGTTCTCTTGCCGATCAGGCGGAAAAAGCCGGTTCCATCCAGGTCGCGGTGATTCAACTGGCAAATACCTGTGGCGCGGCGGTGGGCGGTTATGCGCTCGACAATTTCGGGCTGCTTTCGCCGCTGGCGCTTTCCGGCGGCCTGATGCTGTTGACGGCGTTAGTCGTGGCGGCGAAAGTCCGTATTACGCCAATGAGTTGATATTGCTGCCATTTGTAGGCCGGATACGACGTTAGTCGTCATCCGGCAATAATAAATGCTTAATCAAAACCGTTATGCTCTGCGGTGGCGGCAAACCATTCTCCGCTTTTTTTCACCGTGCGCGTTTGGGTGGCTAAATCCAGTTGTACAAAACCATAGCGATTTTTATAGCCGTTCAGCCATGACCAGTTATCGATAAAGGTCCACATGTGGTAGCCAAGACAGTGACAGCCCTCGCTAATGCCTTTATGCAGCCATTTAAGATGCTCAGAAATAAAGTCAATCCGGTAATCATCGTGAATCTGTCCCGCTTGCACAAAACGCTGCTCGTTCTCAACGCCCATCCCGTTTTCGGAGATAAAACAGCGCGGATTGCCGTAATTATCCCGCAGGTTGGTGATGATGTCGTAAATTCCTGGCGCGTAAATTTCCCAGCCGCGGTAAGGGTTCATCTTGCGCCCCGGCATGTCGTAATAGTCAAATAACCACTCCGGCATAAACGGCGCTTGCGGATTCACCGCCGTATCACGGCATTTCACGCGGCGCGGCTGATAATAGTTAATCCCCAGTAAATCGATTTTGCCGTCGGCAATAAGCTGACGGTCGCCTGGCTGACAGGCAGGCAACTGGTCATAGGTTTTCAGCAGCGCCACCAAGTCCGCCGGGTATTCTCCCTTTAATACCGGGTCAAGAAAACTGCGGTTGAATAACAGATCCGCATGGTGCGCGGCTTGCACATCGGCGGGATGCTGCGAGCGTGGGTAGGACGGCGTCAGATTCAGTACTATGCCGATTTCACCGTCGTAGCGCCCGGCGCGCCAGGCGCGCACGGCGGTCGAGTGCGCCAGCACGGTATGGTACGCCACGGTGGCCGCCCGTTTAAAATCCACCACATTGGGATAGTGGAAGTCGTACAAATAGCCGCCTTCCACCGGCACAATCGGCTCGTTAAAGGTAAACCAGTGCTTCACGCGGTCGCCAAACAAGGTAAAACACGTTTGCGCGTACCGACCAAACGCCTCTACGACGTCGCGATTTTCCCAGCCGCCTTTCTCCTGCATGACCATCGGCATATCAAAATGGAACAGCGTAATAAACGGCGTGATGCCCTGCGCCAGTAGCTCGTCGATGACGTGATTGTAGAAGCTCACCGCTTGTGGATTCACCTCGCCTACGCCGTCTGGAATGAGCCGCGCCCAGCTTAGCGAGGTGCGAAAACTGTTATGTTTTAACTGTTTCAGTAGCGCGATGTCTTGCTTCCAGTGGCGATAGAACGTTGAGGTTTCCGCTGGACCGACGCCCTGGTGAAAACGACCCGGCTGGCGCTCGAACCACACATCCCACGTGGTCTGGCTTTTACCGCCATTCAGACTATCCCCTTCGGTTTGCAACGCTGAGCAGGCGCTGCCCCACCAGAAGTTATCGGGAAAACGGTATCGCATTGTCGTACTCCTTGATCGCGTAAATTCGCTCCAGAATACGCGCTTTTAGCGAACAGAAACCGGTTACAGTCCGCATTTTCGCGACCAAAAAGCGGAAAAGCTGTGCTACATCTCCGGGCATTCCACCTTGCCGAGAGCCTGCCAGTAGTTATGCTGATTGTTGCGCTCTATCGCGATCATCGCCTCCCGAATATGCTGCTGGTTCCCCTCGCTCGCCATGATTTTTTTCTCCCAGGCTTCATCGGTTAGCGCGCCTTTGGGCGTACACATTTTGCGCAAATCCTTTAAAATCGTATTTTTTTCATGCGCCGACTGGAGTGAGCTAAACGGAGAGTCGGCATACGTGACGCCCGGTAGCGCGACAAGTGTGGCAATAAGCAGAAGCGTTTTTCGTTTCATAAACGGTATCCTTATCGGTTTGCACTTTTTCAAGAGTAAGTGTAGACCGTGCGACGTTCACTCATCGGGGCGTGCTATCCGTTGGCGTTGAAGTCAGGCAAAAGTGGGAAGGCGGTTTCTCGCTGCGCCTTCACTTTCTTGCGTGGCAGAATAGTGTATGTTCTGACTACTCTTTTATTTCGTAAGCGGTAGTGTAATGAGACGTATTGAGATCGTACTGGGAGAGCTGGAACGGCTGACGCGCGGGCTATGTCTTGCCGATTTGGCGCAGGAGACGGCGTTTACGGCGGAGGCGATAGGTTTCAATCTTGGGCTGGCGCGTAACTCCGTCAGCAAAGATCTCAATCAGTTATGGAATGACGGCCTGGCAATCAAAAGCCGTGGCCGCCCGGTCTATTTTCTGCATCGCCAGGCGCTGGAAACGTTGCTGGGACGACAGCTGGAAGAGTCTGAACGCGAGGTGCGGTCGGTGGCGGATGTGCTGCCGCATGAAGAGCATTACGCGCCCGACGATCCGTTTACCAGCCTGATTGGTTACGATCGCAGCCTGCGCGATGCGGTAGAAAAAGGCCGTGCGGCGGTGCTCTATCCGCACGGTTTACACGTTCTGCTTACCGGGCCGTCCGGCGTCGGTAAAACCTTTTTTGCGGAACTGATGCACCGTTTCGCCTGTGAACAGGCGAGCGGCGCTATCCCGCCGCTGGTCTACTTTAACTGCGCGGAATACGCCCATAACCCGGAACTGCTCTCCTCGCATCTGTTTGGTCATCGGCAGGGGGCGTTTACCGGCGCGAATGAACATAAAACAGGCCTCGTGGAGCAGGCGGACGGTGGTTATCTGCTGTTGGACGAGGTGCACCGTCTGTCTTATGAAGGGCAGGAAAAGCTGTTCTCTATTCTGGATAAAGGCGAGTACCGTCCGCTCGGCGTGAGCAGCCAGCCGCGATCAATTTCGGTACGCCTGATTTGCGCCACTACCGAGCCGGTCGGGTCGGCGCTGTTACGTACTTTCCAGCGGCGTATTCAGGTATGCATTGATTTGCCGGGCATTCGCCAGCGCTCCGTTGAAGAACAGATCGAACTGATCGTGGGGTTCTTACAGCGGGAAAGCCGCAAAATAGAACGCACGGTCAGCATTGATAAACCGTTGTTACTCTGGTTGCTGAATAAACCCCTGGAAGGCAATATCGGTCAGCTTAAAAGCGATATTCAGTTTCTCTGCGCTCAGGCGTGGGCATCGGGAATGACCGAGCATAACGACACGCTACAGCTGGATAAGCGGCTGGCGGAAATGTCGGTTAACCCGACGCCGGAACAGCGTCTATTGGTGGATACTCTGTTTGAGGGTAAAGCGCGGCTAAATATAGACGCGCGCACGCTGCCCGCATTGAAGACGTCGCTGGCGACCGGGGCGGAAATTGAAGAGAGCGACCTCTTTTACAGCTTCCTGACGCGCGAGTATGTTAATTTGCGCAACAGTAACGTCCCCCCGGCGGAGACGCTGGCGATCCTGAAAAATAAACTCAGCTCGATTTTTGAATACGGTCTCTACAGCCGTGACAGCGTGGCGCATCCGCCGCGCTATGGCGACCAGATTGAAGAGCGCGTGACGCTGCTGATTGGCTGCGTAGAGCAGGTGTTGGGCTTTTCGCTGCCGGAAAATCTGGTTAACCCACTGCGTAAACACTTCCTGGCGCTGATAGGCTACGTGCAGCGCGGCCTGATCCCGCAGCTTTACTCTTCCAGTTTGATCCTGGATCGCTGCAAAGACGAATATGACAACGCCACGCTGCTGTGTCGGAAAATCAACGAACTGCTGCATATTCAGTGTCCGGCGACGGAAGTGGTCTGGCTATGCCTGTTCCTGAAAGAGTGCCGCCATTATCGTCAGCGTATCGATGCCAGCCCCGACTGCGGGGTTATTTTAATCGCCCACGGCGCGACCACCGCCACCAGTCAGGCGCAATATGTCAACCGCGTGCTGGAGCGCGAGCTGTTCAGCGCCATCGACATGCCGTTTGAACAGTCGGTGCATGACACGCTGGAAACGCTGACCCAAATGATTCAAACCCGCCAATATCGGCGGCTTATCCTGTTGGTGGACATCGGCTCATTGATCCATTTCGGCAGTACGATCAGTAAGTTATTCCAGATAGATGTTTTGCTCATGCCGAACATCACGCTGACCAGTCTGCTGGAAGTCGGGCTGGATTTAAGCTATGAAACCAGCGACTTACCACAGTTGACGGCGCTCCTGCAGAGTAAAAATATCCCCTGCCAGCTTTGTACGCCGCAGCAGGAGAACGGCGGCAAAGTGCTGGTCATCTCCTGTATTACTGGCATGGGAACGGCGGAAAAAATCAAAAAGGTGCTGGAGGAGAGCTTTGGCGAACTGATGTCGCAGGACACCAGGATGGTGATCCTTGATTATAACGAGGTACGAAGTCTGGAGCGCGTTCAGCAGGCATTGAATGCCAGCGAGCGGCTGGCGGGGATTGTCGGCACTTTCCAGCCGGGGCTGCCGGATATTCCGTTTATTTCGCTGGAAGAGCTTTTCTCCGAACAAGGGCCGGAACTGGTGTTGAGCCTGTTAACGCCCGATCTGTCCAACGCTGAACGCCGTCTGGAGATGGAGCGCAGCGCCATGCGCTTTATCAGCGCGCTAACGATGGAGAGTATCATCAACCATATTTCCGTGCTTAACCCGCAGCGTATTCTGAAAGAGATGGAGGGCGTTTTTAACCATCTGACGTCTTCGCTTTCCCTGAAACCAAGCCGCCAGGTGACACTGCGCTTCCTGATCCACTGCTGCTGTATGGTAGAGCGTATTGTGATTAACCGAAAACCGTTACAGATGGCGTTGGAAAGTCAGCCGAATCTGGACGCGCGCGCGTTTAGTGTCATCAAATCCGCTTTTCTGCCGATCGAAGACGCCTACGCCATCCGTTTATCGGATGCGGAATATTTTTATATCTACGAACTGCTCTATAGTTAATCCTTTTACTGGCGGGGCTTCGCGCCTCGCCAGACCTTTCTTCTTCCTCGCGTGACACAAATTCTGGCACAACCTTTGCTCTTCTGATGATGCGTTATGCCGGATAGCGGCGTAAACGCCTTATCCGGCCTACCGGGAGTGTCCTGTAGGCCCGGTAAGCGCAGTGCCACCGGGCAATATATGCCGGTGTCCTCATGTAATTGCGCCAGGAGGCCATTTTGACTACCACACAACCGTTGCCCCACATCCTGCTGCTGACGCATGGCGGCTGGGGACAACCGCTTTGCAACAGCCTGCGTATGGTCACGGGCGAAATTAAAGGCGTGACGGAAATCGCGCTAATGCCTGTCGATACGCTGGGCGAGTTTTATCAACGCGTCGAGGCCGTGGTGAAAACGCTGCCGGAAGGCTCGCTGATCCTGACGGATTTTGTCGGCGGCACAACGTCCAACGTCGCGGCGCGGCTAAGCGCCGATTATCCGGTGGCGGTGATTGCCGGACTGAATGCGTCGCTACTGCTGGAGGCGCTGGACAGGCGCGAACAAGGGATGCTAACCGCCTGCGTGGACGAGTTAGTTGAGGCCGGGCGCAGTAGCTGCCTGGATGTGGTCGCCCATGTACGTCAGCTACAACAATCACTCTAAGGAAAACATCATGGCCAATATCGTTTTATGCCGCATCGACAGCCGTCTCATTCATGGACAGGTTGTCACGAAGTGGGTCGGACAATCTCAGGCGAACCGGATAGCCGTTGTGAGTGATGAACTGGACGCCGATCCGTTTATGAAAAATATCTACCTGATGGCGGCGCCGCCAAATATCAAAGTGGATTGCTTCGGCAACCAGAGTTTTGCCGCTGCATGGAAAGAAAATCAGCTTGGCGACGGTAACGTGCTGGTGCTTTTTCCGTCACTGGCGGCGGTGCAGGACGCCATACAACTGGGCTTTGACGTCACCCGCATTCAGGTTGGCGGTCTCGGCGGCGGGCCAAACCGCAAGGCGGTTTTTCAGAATATTACGCTGGATGAAAAAGACGTCGGCATTCTTAACGACCTGAAAAACCGTGGCGTTCAGGTATTTTTCCAGACCATTCCGGAAGATAAGCCGCAGCCGCTCGACGATATCCTGAAAAAATTCTAACCCTTTAATAGACACAAAATCATTCTGGATGCATCAAGGCGGCAACTGAGTGAATCCCCTGGAGCTTACTAAAGTAAGTGACTGGGGTGAGCGAAGGCAGCCAACAAAGAGGCAGCCTGAAGGATGAAGTGTATAGGATAACACTATGGATACCTTACTCTTTGCAAGCCTGATGGGGTTGTATTACTGGTTTGCCCGTTTACGCCTCGGCTACACCTTCTCCGCGATGCTGTTACAACCGGTGGTGATCGCGGTATTTGTCGGGCTTTTGCTTGGCAATATGCAGACTGCGATGATCATCGGCGCAGGGATGCAGCTCGTTTATTTGGGCGTGACCTCAACGCCGGGCGGCAACGTGCCGTCGGACCCGGCGCTGGCGGCCTGTATCTCCATTCCTATCGCGGTGAAGGCCGGTATGGACCCAAACCTGGCGATCGCGCTGGCAATCCCGTTTGGCGTGATTGGCGTGTTTCTCGATCAGCTTAGGCGCACGCTGAATGCTGCCTGGGTGCATATGGCGGATAAACACGCGGAAACGGCAAACATGGCGGGCATCATGCGTTGCGCCTTTCTTTACCCGGCATTGCTGGGGCTGGTGCTGCGCTTCCCGGTGGTTTTTGCCGCTAACTACTTTGGCCAGGATGTGGTGGAAAGTTTCCTTAAACTGATGCCGCACTGGTTAACCCACTCCTTTGAAATCATGGGCGGCATTCTGCCGGCGCTGGGCTTTGCCATCACCATTATGGTGATCGGTAAAAAGAGCCTGTTGCCGTGGTTTATCGGCGGGTTCTTCGCGGTGTTGTACCTCAAGGTCGACATCATGGCGATGGCCATCTTCGGCACCTGTGTCGCCTTCCTGATTAAAGGCCTGGCGAAAAATGAAGGAGCAGCATGATGAGCAGTGACGTAATGCAACATGAACTGGTTGAGCGCGCGCGGGAAAGCGGGGCGCTGACCAAAGCAGATATCACCAAAGCCTGGTTTATCTACTGGCTGGGCGCCGAGGTTTCCAGCTCCTATGAGCGCTTACAAAGCCTGATTTTCTGCGCCTCGATGACGCCGATCATCAAAAAACTTTACCCACAAAAAGAGGAGCAGGTAGAAGCGCTAAAACGCCACCTTAACTTCTTTAACTCCGAGCAGACCTTCGGCGCGGTGATTCAGGGCATCTCTATTGCCATGGAAGAACAAAAAACGCGCGGCGAGCCGATTAACGACTCGTCTATCACCGGCATTAAAACGGGCCTGATGGGGCCGCTTGCCGGGATGGGCGACTCGATTATCTGGGCGGCGGTGATGCCGCTGTTGATAGCGATCTTTATTCCGTTCGCGGCAAATGGCAGCGCGATGGGCGGTATTATCCCGCTGATTCTCTACCCGGCGATCACCCTGGCGATCAGCTACGGTATGGTCCACAAGGGATATACGCTGGGGCGTGATTCGATTATCGGCCTGCTGCAAGGGGGGCGAATCAAAGAACTGATCTACGGGGCCAACGTGCTGGGTTTGATCATGATGGGCGCGCTTTCCGCCAGCTACGTCAAAATCACCACGCCGTTAAAAATTAGCGCCTTGAAAGGATCTGAAGTGGTGGTTCAGCAGATCCTCGACTCTATCGCGCCGGGCTTACTGCCACTGGCGGCGGTATTCGCCATCTACTTCTATCTGGTAAAAAAAGGGCCGCGCTACACCACCATTTTGCTGTCGATTGTCGCACTGAGCATAGTCTGTTCGTTGTTGGGAGTGCTGTAAATCATGACGCCGAATATCTATCAACAACTGGGGTTGAAAAAGGTCATTAACGCCTGCGGCAAAATGACCATTCTGGGCGTCTCAAGCGTCGCGCCGGAGGTCATGCAGGCCACCGCGCGCGCGGCTTCCGCTTTCGTCGAGATTGACGCGCTGGTGGAAAAAACCGGCGAACTGGTATCGCGCTATACGGGTGCTGAAGATAGCTATATCACCTCGTGCGCCTCGGCGGGTATTGCCATTGCCGTCGCTGCCGCTATCACCCACGGCGATCGGGCGCGCGTCGCCCTGATGCCGGACAGTAGCGGTATGGCCAATGAGGTAGTGATGCTGCGCGGGCATAATGTGGACTACGGCGCGCCAGTCACCAGCGCCATTCGTCTTGGCGGCGGGCGCATAGTGGAAGTGGGGTCGAGCAATCTGGCGACCCGCTGGCAACTGGAAAGCGCCATTAACGAAAAGACCGCCGCGCTACTGTATGTGAAATCACACCATTGCGTACAGAAAGGCATGTTGAGCATTGACGATTTTGTACAGGTGGCGCAGGCCAACCACCTGCCGTTGATTGTCGATGCCGCGGCGGAAGAGGATTTGCGCGGCTGGGTGGCGAGCGGCGCGGATATGGTTATCTATAGCGGCGCGAAAGCCTTTAATGCGCCAACCTCCGGCTTTATCACTGGTAGGAAAACGTGGATTGCCGCCTGCAAAGCGCAGCACCAGGGGATTGCCAGAGCAATGAAAATCGGCAAGGAAAACATGGTTGGGCTGGTGTATGCGCTGGAGAATTACCACCAGGGCCAGACGACCGTGACCGCAGCACAGTTACAGCCGGTCGCGGAAGCGATTTCCGCCATCCATGGACTTTATGCCGATATCGAACAGGATGAGGCCGGGCGTGCAATCTGGCGTATTCGTGTGCGGGTGAACGCATCTGAATTGGGGCTGAACGCGCAGGACGTCGAAGCGCAGCTGCGCGGCGGCGAGATAGCGATTTACGCCCGCAAATATCAGCTTCATCAGGGGGTTTTTAGCCTCGATCCACGCACGGTAGCCGAAGGGGAAATGGCATTGATTGTGGCGCGACTCAGGGAGATTGCAGAACATGCAGCAGATTAATTTTTATCGTCAGCGGGTAGCGATTAACGTGCTGGCAAAGGATATCGCCAACGCGAAGGCTATCTATGAAGCCGCCGAAGGCCATGCGGTCATTGGCGTACTTTCCGCGCAGTTCGCTACGGTAGAAGAGGGCGTGCCGGAGGTGAAACGCTGGATGGCGGAGGTGCCGTCTATCTCAGTGGGTCTGGGCGCAGGCGACCCGGCGCAGTACTACAAAGCGGCGATGATTGCCGCCCATACTCACCCGGCCCATGTCAACCAGACCTTTACCGGCAGCGGCTTCGCGGCGGGCGCGCTGGCGGCGACGGGCGGCGAGCAAACGCATATCAACGCCCTGGTCAGCCCGACGGGAACGCCTGGCGAGGTGGTGATTTCTACCGGCGTCAGCAGCAGCCAGGGAACGCCAGCCCGCGTTTCCTGTGAAGCGGCGGTACGCATGATGCAGGATATGGGCGCACATGCGGCGAAGTTTTTCCCGATGGGCGGCGAAAAGTCGTTACCGGAATTATATGCGCTGGCGACAACCGCTGCCCGCCACGGCATGACGCTTATCGAGCCGACCGGCGGTATCTCACTGGATAATTTCGGTATTATCCTGCAAACCTGCCTGGAAGCAGGCGTGCCGCGCGTCATGCCGCATGTTTACAGCTCGATTATCGATCCGCAAACCGGCAATACGCGCCCCGAAGACATCATTCGGTTGATGGAGATAGTCAAAGCGCTGGTGTGAGATTTATCGCCGAAGAGCGCTGCGTTTACCTGGCCTACAGATGACGTGTATTTGTAGGCCCGGTTAGCGTTACGCTATCGGGCGATAATGCGTAGCAGGCTGGGCAAAAATGTACGTATTGCAGCCGTCAGTGATTCCCTTTCGAGCCTCCTCGCAGGGGTAAATTTTCCTGAATGCTGTCTGTATTTTTGGCGAGTACAGTGGCGTCATCTTATTCCTCAGGTGACGGATCGCCATGAAAAAAAGCCCCACGTCCACGCCTCATGATGCGGTATTCAAAACGTTTTTACGCCATCCGGATACCGCGCGGGATTTTCTCAATATTCATCTTCCCCATTCGCTAAGAATACGTTGCGATCTGACGACGTTGAAACTGGCGCCGGACAGTTTTATCGAGAAAAATTTACGCGCGTTTTATTCCGATGTCCTTTGGTCGCTAAAAACGTGTGAAGGCGACGGTTATATCTATGTCGTTATAGAGCATCAGAGTACGCCGGACGCGCATATGGCGTTCCGGTTAATGCGTTACGCCACTGCCGCGATGCAGCGCCATCTGGATGCTGGCCATAAAACGTTACCGCTGGTGATTCCCATGCTGTTTTACCATGGCGCGAAAAGCCCGTATCCCTTTTCGCTTTGCTGGCTGGATGAGTTTGACGATCCTGCGCTGGCGCGTCAGCTTTATGCGACGGCATTTCCACTGGTAGACATTACGGTGGTGCCGGATAACGAGATTATGCAGCATCGACGTATCGCGATGCTGGAACTGGTACAAAAGCATATACGTCAACGCGACCTGATGGGATTGGTCGAGCGCTTAGCGGTACTTCTGATTACGGGAAACGCTAATGACAGTCAGCTAAAAGCGCTGTTTAATTATTTGCTAATACAGCATGGCAGCACGCCTCGTTTTGGCAAGTTTATCCGCGAGGTGGCGCGCCGTGTTCCCCAACACAAGGAGAGATTAATGACGATCGTAGACAGAATACGTGAATCGGGGCGCAGAAAAGGTAAGCGTGAAGGCGTGCAACAAGGCATACAGCAAGGTATACATCAAGGTAAGCAGGAGGAAGCCTTGCGTATTGCGCATACGATGCTGGAACAGGGGATCGAGCGAGAGATGGTGCTGATGATTACCGGGCTTTCTGACGAAGAGATTAAGGCAAAGCGCCATTAAACTTTTCCCTCTTCCGCCCGGTCATCGTGATTATCAACGGCGTTAAGCGGCCCGCGCGCGTCGACGGGAATCGAGGGAGATCAGAATCACTGACGAGAGAATGAGCAGCGTGCCCAGCCAGTCCGGCAAGGTAAAACTAATCCCCAACAGCAGTAGCGACAGCAGGGCGCTGCTTAACGGTTCCGCGCAGCTTAAAATGCTGGCTTTGGGGCCACCAATCAGTTGCGCGCCTTTCAAATACAGGCTGAACGTCAGCGATGTACCGATCACCACCAGGTAGAAAAAGGCCAGAATCAGGCTGCCGCTCACCGCAAAGTGCGTTCCTTCTTTAGCGTAGAAGGGCAGCAGAATAAGGCCGCCAAAGGACATACTCCAGCCGACCACTGGCAGTGTGCCGTATTGGGCGATTAGCCTGGAAGGCCAGGTCGTATAAAAGGCGGCGGCAAATGCGGAGGCGATACCCCAGAACAGCGCGGCTGAAGAGATCGACAGCGATGTTGGATTGCCGTGAGTCACCAGTAAAAAGGTGCCGATAAGCGATGTAAGAATGGCGGTTAAGACCAGAATGCCTGGTCGTGTTCTTCGCGCTAATGCAAACCACGCTACAATAATGGTCGGCGATAAAAATTGCAGCACTGTCGCGGTGGCGGCATTGGATTTTTCAATCGTGAGCAGGAAGGTTAGCTGAACGGTGAGCGCGCCCACCACGGAGAAAATCAGCAGACTCAGGGCATCTTTGCGGTTTTTAAGAATTGAAAATATCTTATCGCCGTGCATAAAGGAGAAGGTCACCAGTATCAGCCCGGCGAATAACAAACGTATCATCGTCAGGAACTGTGACGACATACGGCTTTGCTCCATGATGTACTGCGCGCAAACGCCTGAACTCCCCCACAATACGGCGGCAATCAGGACGTTTAGCATCCCTTTTCTGGTGGAACCCATTTTTTCCTCGTCATGTTGTTTTATTTTTTTACGTGCAGGCATCATAACAGAGCTATCGCCGGTATTAAGCAGGAATTTATTGTTTAATGATTTCAGACGAGCTTGTTATCGACATAATATTGTCATTTTTTTGTCATAAGAAAAAATATCAAACAAACTTAAACAGAACGTCACTAAACCCGCCTTTGCACTTTACGGAACATATTGGCTGACTATAATAAGCGCAAATTCATGCAGGAGTAATATGTTGGACAGTCACTTTTACGTAAATCATCTGGCAAGTTAACGCACGCTATTCCTGCGCTGCTTGCCGAACCGGTGGGCAGCAATCTCCCCTTGTGACGATTGTCATCCCAATAATGTTACAACACGCGCATTGTCGCGAGGTAATCGTCATGTTCATGTTTAAACACGCTTTATTTCCTCCGCCGTTAACACGACGCTAATTGCCTCAGGGCAGAAATTTGTCGTGTGCTAAATATAGCACGTACTTATTCTTCCAGAAAAAATGGAGGAACGTATGTTAATGTTTCCTTATATTTTAAATTTACTGGCCGCTATGCTGTTGGGCGCGCTGATTGGCGCGGAAAGACAATGGCGTCAACGTATGGCGGGATTACGCACTAATGCGCTGGTGGCGACAGGCGCCGCCGTTTTTATTCTGAGCTCCATGACGACATCGCCAGACAGCCCCGGGCGAATTGCGGCGCAGATTGTCTCTGGGATTGGCTTTCTGGGGGCGGGCGTCATCATGCGCGAAGGGATGAATGTGCGCGGGCTGAACACTGCGGCAACGCTATGGTGTTCGGCGGGCATCGGCGTGTTATGCGGCTTAGGGCAGTTCAAAAATGCGCTGGCGGCGACGATCATTATTCTTTGCGCCAATATTTTATTGCGTGAAGCGGCGCAGCGTATAAATCAACTCCCAATATCCGCTGAGGGAGAAAAACGTTATATCCTGAAAGTAACCTGTAATAAAGAAGATGAGAGCGCGGTTCGTCAGTGGTTACTGAATATCGTAAAAGAGGCCGCGATCTGTTTACAAGGGTTAGGTTCGGTCCCCGCTCAGGAACAGGGCTATAAAGAAATTCGTGCCGAGCTCGTGGGTCATGCTGATTATCGTAAAACGCGAGAGCTGATTATATCCAGAATAGGTGATAACGATAATATCACCGCAATTCACTGGAGCATTGATAGTCAATAATAGTTTTTTATTCAATTGCAACATTACGCCAGGCGTATAAGGAGGGAATGATGGATATTCCCGAGTCGATAAAATAAAACCCACTCAAAATAGTGAGTAAGCAATAACCTTTTTTATGCATAGATAATTCTCCCGGGGCATTCACCTTCTAATCGTGAGTTTACTATTCCCCGGGCGTGATATGCAGGAAACACTACACCTTAATTTTGGGGATTCATCATGACTGACATGAACATTGAAAACCGGAAACTCAATCGCCCGGCGTCAGAAAATGATAAGCAGCATAAAAAAGTATTTCCGATCGAAGCGGAAGCTTTTCATAGCCCGGAGGAGACACTGGCGCGGCTGAACAGCCATCGTCAGGGCCTCACGATAGAAGAGGCCAGCGAACGGTTGAAAGTGTATGGGCGCAATGAAGTGGCGCATGAGCAAGTTCCTCCGGCGCTGATTCAGCTTCTGCAGGCATTCAATAACCCGTTTATTTACGTTCTGATGGCATTGGCAGGGGTTAGTTTCATCACGGATTACTGGCTCCCGTTACGCCGTGGCGAAGAGACCGATCTCACTGGTGTGCTGATTATTCTGACGATGGTCAGTTTGAGCGGGTTATTGCGTTTCTGGCAGGAGTTTCGCACTAACAGAGCAGCACAGGCGCTGAAAAAGATGGTTCGCACCACCGCCACGGTGTTGCGTCGTGGGCCGGGCAATATAGGCGCGGTGCAGGAAGAGATTCCCATTGAAGAACTGGTGCCGGGCGATGTGGTTTTTCTGGCCGCAGGCGATCTGGTGCCCGCCGACGTTCGACTGCTGGCGTCGCGCGATCTCTTTATCAGTCAGTCAATTCTTAGTGGTGAATCATTACCCGTAGAAAAATACGATGTTATGGCTGATGTGGCAGGTAAAGACAGCGAGCAATTGCCTGATAAAGATAAAAGCCTGCTAGATTTGGGCAATATCTGTCTGATGGGAACCAATGTAACCAGCGGCAGAGCGCAAGCGGTCGTGGTTGCGACGGGAAGCCGTACCTGGTTCGGCTCGCTGGCGAAATCCATTGTGGGTACGCGTACCCAGACGGCTTTCGATCGCGGAGTCAACAGCGTGAGCTGGCTGTTGATACGCTTTATGCTGATCATGGTGCCGGTTGTCCTGCTGATCAATGGGTTCAGTAAGGGAGACTGGGTAGAGGCTTCGCTGTTCGCGCTGGCAGTTGCGGTGGGGTTGACGCCGGAAATGTTGCCCATGATTGTCAGTTCCAACCTGGCAAAAGGCGCGATTGCGATGTCGCGGCGCAAAGTGATCGTCAAGCGCCTGAACGCTATTCAAAACTTCGGCGCGATGGATGTGCTGTGTACAGATAAAACCGGCACCTTAACCCAGGACAATATTTTTCTGGAGCATCATCTGGATGTGAGCGGTGTAAAAAGCAGCCGGGTATTGATGCTGGCCTGGCTGAATAGTAGCAGCCAGAGCGGCGCCCGGAATGTGATGGATCGCGCCATACTGCGTTTTGGCGAGGGTCGAATCGCACCATCGACAAAAGCGCGCTTCATTAAACGCGATGAACTGCCATTCGACTTTGTACGTCGCCGGGTATCGGTCCTGGTGGAGGATGCGCAGCATGGAGACAGATGCCTGATCTGCAAAGGCGCCGTTGAAGAGATGATGATGGTAGCCACCCATCTTCGCGAAGGCGATCGTGTGGTGGCGCTGACGGAAACACGCCGCGAGCTACTGCTGGCGAAAACCGAAGATTACAATGCGCAGGGATTCCGTGTATTGCTGATAGCGACACGTAAGCTGGATGGTTCCGGGAACAATCCGACATTAAGTGTGGAGGATGAGACCGAACTTACCATCGAAGGGATGCTCACTTTTCTCGATCCGCCGAAAGAAAGCGCCGGAAAAGCTATTGCCGCGTTGCGGGATAACGGCGTGGCGGTCAAAGTCCTCACCGGCGATAATCCGGTTGTGACGGCGCGTATCTGTCTGGAAGTGGGTATTGATACGCACGATATCCTGACCGGAACCCAGGTTGAGGCGATGTCAGATGCCGAACTGGCGTCTGAGGTGGAGAAACGCGCAGTATTCGCCCGGCTGACGCCGTTACAAAAAACGCGTATTTTGCAAGCGCTACAGAAAAATGGTCATACCGTTGGTTTTCTTGGGGATGGGATCAACGACGCGCCCGCGCTTCGTGATGCGGATGTGGGGATTTCCGTCGATAGCGCCGCCGATATTGCTAAAGAGTCATCAGATATTATTCTGCTGGAAAAAGATCTCATGGTGCTTGAGGAAGGCGTTATCAAAGGGCGGGAAACCTTTGGCAATATCATTAAATATCTGAATATGACCGCCAGCTCTAATTTCGGCAATGTTTTTTCGGTACTGGTAGCCAGCGCGTTTATTCCGTTTCTGCCGATGCTGGCGATTCATCTGTTGATCCAGAATTTGATGTACGACATTTCGCAGTTGTCGTTGCCGTGGGACAAAATGGATAAAGAGTTCCTGCGTAAGCCGCGGAAATGGGACGCGAAAAATATTGGTCGTTTTATGCTATGGATTGGCCCAACGTCTTCTATTTTCGATATCACAACCTTTGCGCTGATGTGGTACGTCTTTGCGGCTAATAACGTAGAGGCGCAGGCGCTCTTTCAGTCCGGCTGGTTTATTGAGGGTCTGCTCTCGCAGACACTGGTTGTGCATATGCTAAGGACGCAGAAAATACCGTTTATCCAAAGTCGGGCGACGTTGCCGGTATTATTGACGACCGGCTTGATTATGGCGATAGGCATTTATATTCCATTCTCACCTCTGGGCGCGATGGTTGGACTGGAGCCGCTGCCGCTGAGCTACTTCCCGTGGTTGGTGGCGACATTATTGAGCTACTGTCTGGTGGCGCAAGGCATGAAGCGCTTTTATATCAAACGCTTTGGCCAGTGGTTTTAATAATGTTTGAGGATCGCCCAGATGAATCGCTCACCCGATAAAATCATCGCGCTGATATTTTTACTGATTAGCCTGTTGGTGTTGTGTTTAGCCCTCTGGCAAATCGTTTTCTAACGAGGTGACGCCATGCAAAAAAGAGGGTTGGACAAAATTTTTTATCAGGTTGTCCTGATAGCAATCATCCTGATTTTACTGACTATCTGGATACGATAAGCTGCTGTTGGCGAGCCCCGCTTAAAATAAGAATCGATGTAGTTGTTCTTTTTATGGCGGGGCGCTATTTTCATGGTATCCCACATCAGAAGGGCAATATCATGAATAATCGTCGTGGTTTAACCGCCGTCCTGGCGACGTTGATTACGTTTTCCCTGAGCGCTACGCCTGTGCTGGCGAATCCGGGAAATGGTAATGGCGGCGGACATGGTAATAACGCGGCTAATCAGGGTAATAACGGTAACGGACATAAAGGAAATGCCGGGCAAAAAACGGAACACCGTAAAAATGGCGGTAAACCGGATCACGTCGAGTCGGACATTAGCTATGCTGTCGCCAGGCAACTGGCAGTGAATTTAGGGCTGACGGGTTATCAGTCTTTACCTCCGGGGATTGCGAAAAATCTGGCGAGAGGAAAACCGCTACCGCCGGGAATCGCTAAAAAAACGGTGCCGGCGTCTATGCTGGGACAATTACCTTATTATCCGGGCTATGAGTGGAAAATCGTTGGGGATAATCTGGTGCTGATCGCGCTCAGTACCGCGGTGGTCACGGCGATTATTAATGGCGTATTTGATTAAGAGCCTATCCCACCAGGCGTTATTGGCGCAGCCAGTTTGGACACGGACAGCGCGCAAAAACCGGAGCGTACACGTAGTACGTGAGGTTTGACTCGCTACGCTCGCCCTTCGGGCCGCCGCAAGCGGCGTTCAAAACGCTAACGCGTTTTGGCGAGCACTGCCCAGGTCCAAAATGGCAAGTAAAATAGCCCCATTAAATGGGGCTATTTAGCCTCTTCAGGGCGTTATTTATGCGCGTTGAGAATCCAGCAGTTCATTATTTTTTACTACTTCCTGCGCTTTGGTATAACTTTCAATCAGTAGCTGATAAGCCGGGAATATTTTGGTATATACATCCGCCCATTCTGCGGCATCTTCCCGATTCCAGGTACGTTGCAGCTCAGAGGCTACCGCCGCGGTATCCATTGGTACTACGCCCGCCTGCACCACGCGGGCCATCGTAATTTCCTGTGCCATTTTACTGTACGTACCGGAGGCATCAATTACCGCAAATACCTTGTACCCTTCCGCGACGGCGCTGATGGCTGGAAAAGCCATACAGACACTGGTAATAGTGCCAGCGATGATCAGCGTTTTACGGCCTGTCGCTTTTACCGCTTGTACAAAATCGGCATTATCCCAGGCATTAATTTCCCCTTTACGCGCGACATATTGCGCGTGGGGCGCATTCGCATGGATTTCCGGAATCAGCGGACCATTCGGTCCCTGTGGTACGGATGCGGTAGTAATGACCGGCATATTGCATAAGGTGGCGATCTTAGCCAGCGCCGCGGCGCGCGCGCGTAATTCCGGCATCGGCATGTCGCCGACGGTCTGAAACAGGCCACTTTGGTGATCAATCAGCAGCATTACTGCGTCGTTAGCATCAATGGCAGGGCGTTGACCGTTAAAATTCGCGGGTGTAGACA
Source organism: Salmonella enterica subsp. enterica serovar Typhimurium str. LT2 (assembly GCF_000006945.2). GTDB lineage: Bacteria > Pseudomonadota > Gammaproteobacteria > Enterobacterales > Enterobacteriaceae > Salmonella > Salmonella enterica. The sequence goes on along the minus strand of NC_003197.2, from coordinate 3,959,851 downwards.
TAATTCATTCCTTGTTGTTGCCTTTCACTGATAGTCACTATCAGTGTTAAAGTCATTAATCGCCGGGGCGATTTCCGTTTTTAAGCTGATGACAGTAATCCGTTGCCGATTCTGGATTAACCTGTTGAGTTCTTTCTGAAGGAATATTCATCGGCATCACCTTCAGTCGATTTACTTTCACGCGAATTTGTTATCACAACAATATTCATATTATGAATAAATGTTTCTATTTTACATGTCAGAGAGGATTATTGATTGAAAAAACAAACTATGCCCCTACAAATTGTTTCTGATAGATAGTTTTAAAATTATTTGGTATAAATTTGAAATATGTTGGTTAAGGATTAACTTATTTATATTTAAATAACATAAAGCACAGCTTAAATATTAAGTGGGAAGCGTGCTTTTATTAAGTATGGCTACTGTAACTCTTAATAAATTGGAAACTATCCCTATATAACGAGTGCTGCTTTTTGGGATATTACAAGCCATTATAGGAACACATTGAATAAAACCTTGTCTTTCATGTGGGGTAGATTATCAGGATATTTTTTCTCATGATTTATATATAAGATATTAAAGCGTAGTGGCACAGTAAATTTGGCCACTTGATTAAAGGTGATATTCTCACCTCAATACAAAACAGGAGACTTAACGAACAAGAAAACCAAACGTACTTTCACCCCTGAGTCTGCTATAATGAGAAAAGCGGTGTCTACGCTTACCTGTTAATGTCTTATGCCTCTCGCTCTTCTATATGATCGGTATGTGCAGGGGACAATCCATGTCCTGCTACGCAGCCACAGCATCAGACTATACTCAGTGGTGTCTATTAACCCTCTCCAACTACGTTATGTTTTGGCATGGTAACAATGCGATGTTATGGATAATTAACGATAATATTGAATTTAATCCAGAAATGAATCGCCTGGCTTCATTATCGAGGCCAGATCTCAACATTATTCTGACAACGCCCGCCAGCCGCTGCTTGCGCCTTCTGCTGGAAAACGCCCCCTCCGTCGTCTCACAACAAACATTCTTTCAAAAAGTGTGGGAAGAAGACGGCATGGTGGTGTCGGCAAATACGCTTTATCAGAATATCTCCATTATTCGCCGCGGATTACGTACCGTTGGCGAAAATGAAGATACGCTGATAATCACGGTTCCGCGTAGAGGCTTTCAGATTGAGCCAGGTGTGAGCCTCATGACCATCCGCAAAGACTTCGCTCAGGCAATAGAAAAAAAGGGTGAGACGCCACCGCGTATGTCAGGGCGTTGGTTTAAACATTATGTACCTGTACTTTGGATGACCGGGACATTTGCTGTCGGTATTTTGCTTGGCACTATAAGCTGGCAAACCGTTCCCGATAAGGATTTTTACGATCGCTACACGCTGGTTGAAACAACTCAGGGCTGTCATTTTTTCTCGCGGAATGAAGATATCGAAAGCGGCAGCCGCTTTGCAAGCTATAAGTCAATGATTCTAAAAACCGGTATGGATTGTCAGAAATACCCATGGGTCTATTTCCCTTCCAGCAGTCGCACCCCAGCGGTTACGGCATTGATTTGTCAGCAACCTTATAAAACGCGCGGTGATACAGGCTGCGTGACGCTTTTTTTCCGCGGGGTGACACATGGGTAAAAAGGCACTGATGTTAGCCTGCCTGACGCTACTGTGTCTGGGTGTAGGGCTTGGACATCTTTTTCATTTGTATACGGAAAAGAACCGGGATCCAGAGAAATGTACGGCGCCTGTGATTGTGTTTTATAACAACACTCAGGCTAACCTGACGCTGGATTTTATGTATTCGCTGAAAAAACGCACTGGGGTGGTTTCCATCAGCGGAACATATTACGTCGATAATAAAATGAGCGGCGTGATCCGCCGTGATGTTTCCTATGTATGGAGTGAAAATAAAGACAGCACCCATTTTATATCGACGGATATCAACAAAGTCACGCGTGACGAAACACTGTCCGATGCGGTTATCGAGACGGTTTTACCCGATTTTTATGTCTATCCAGGGAAAAGTATCAGTTACACCATCCTGACTCAGGGCCATCGTGGCTTTATGTTCACCATCGGGAAACGCCCGATATTTTTCTGTACGCATTAAGCTTTTTTGGGAGCCGTTCATGAAACCTATCAGCCAAATGAAAGCGTTTCCGGGTAAAAGCCGCTGAAGATCAGCGGCTCTGTTGTTACCTGAATCAGAAACTGTATTTCATCCCCAGCATTCCTTGGGTATCACTATAACCTGTGTCACCCACCTGTTGCGCCACGTTACCCCATACGTTCAGGCGCGGGGTAACTTGTCCTTCAATACCCACTTTCAGTTCTCCAATATTCTTCGTACCACGCATATCGCTGCTGACATCGTCCATCTTCACGCTGGCAGGCTGCGTATTATGGATCCAGTTCGCTTCCACGAATGGCTGGAACTCTCGAGATTTATCGTTATCAATAGCATTGTGGCCGTTAATATAGGCTTTTACGCCCATGCGGGTTAGCAGATTACCGGCGGTATCATCCTTGACGAGGGTACCATTGGCTTCGCGATTGTCGTCAGCCTGCACGCCCATCCATACCACCTGCGCTTTGGGCTGCAACCAGTAGCTTTGATGCGCGCTTTCACCTAACCTGAAGCTGTAACCGGCTTCAACCGAGGCGGTAATTCCTTTGGATTTATATTTCTCAGCGGCCTGATCCTGACCCATGACCTTGTTATCAAACCAGTTGTACAGCATCCAGGTATCCACATAAGCCCCAGACCGATCGATATTGTTAGCATACCAGGTGCCGTAAAGGCCGACGCTGTAACCGGTGACTTGACCACGGGAATGATAGTCACTCACGGACGACAGCGTGCGGTTCTGGCTGTTGGCATAACCTGCCATTGCACCAATATGCCAACGGTCAAGACCGTCAGTGCTCCACTGTGCCAGATCGCCTCCCAGTTGTAACACATAGCTGTTGATGCGGGTTTTTAGCTGCCCGCTGCCATCGTTGAAGCGAGTATGGGCGCCGACGTTACGCATCCACAGGCTGGTGACCTTCTTCTCACCCGTCAGCATGTCGGTGTACTGGGTTTCACCCAGACGGTCATGGAGACGCGTCATGAACAGCGTATTTGCCGCATAGTTGTTGGCAAGATAGCTGCCCACTTCCGGACGGAACTGATGTTCTGTTATCGGCGGTGTGTCAGATTGCCCTATGTCAGGAATTGTCGGATCAGGGATGACCGGGTCTACTGGCTCAGGGTCTACTGGATCAGGGTCCACCGGATCGGGAATCACAGGGTCAGGGATAACCGGGTCTACTGGATCAGGGTCCACCGGATCGGGAACGACAGGGTCAGGGATAACAGGGTCTACTGGATCAGGAATAATCGGTTCGTCCGGCTCAATGTAGCTGGTCAGATACCAGTTTTTACCTTTCTGCACCACGTTGTAGTCATAGGCTCCGGCAACAATACGGCTTGCTTTTTCGAAAGTACCGTTGGAATTGCCAGCAACGTTAACAATTTCAATACCTTCAATGGTTTGCGCCCCGGCTCCTCCAATATTATTTACTGCAACAAATGTGTTGCCTGAAGTATTGCCGAGAACCTGCAGCCTGTCCGTTTCGGAATCATCATCGTTGAGCACAGTATTAAAGACCAGCTTACCGCCGTTGCCTACATAATCTTCATTGATGGTGAGCGTTTGCCATGGTTCGCCATCTTCATGGCTGAAGTTAATGGTTGCGCCACTATTCAGCGTCAGGTCAGTGAGCGTTGAGCTGCTGGTCATATTCCAGGTCGCATCGCTCATTTGTACAGAGATAACGCCTGTGCCCGCCGTAGCGCTGGTGATGTACGACGCCCCGTCCCATCGCGAGTTGTCCGTCATATTGAGCTTAATCGTACTGTTCTGCTGCGGTAGCGTACCGCTGGCAGCGGTGGCGCCAGCAGCACGAATATCACCGTCGATGACGAAACGACCTCCTGAAGAACCGTCAACAATGCCGCCAGTCTCCGTGCTGATGGCGTAACTTTCGCTACTGTTATCGCCCGCCATAGTAATAGCCGCACCGCCTGCCAGATTAATGGCGCCTCGGGAGAGGGCGTATAAACCGGCAGGGGCTTTACTATAGGATGCAGCCTTACTGGCGCTGTTAACGCTAATAGTGGCATTCTCTCCCAAATTAACGGTAGCGTTAGTTGCATATACCGCGTGTGCGCTGGCACCGTTCACCGTAATAGTAGCGTTGTTGCCAAGCTCGGTTCTGGAGGAGGATGCTGCGTAAATCCCCGTTGAGGATGCGCCGGATGTTTCGATAGTTGCATCGTCACCCAGACGAATCAACGAACCGCTTTGTCCGGTACGCAGCCCCTCCGAACTGTCGCCGGTAGTAACAATATGCGCACGATTGCCGACGACAATCGTATTTTTGGCACGTGACGCATCCCGCATGGCGTTGGCTGTAATGCCACGTCCCTGGCTACCGGTCGTTTTGATATACAGATCGTCGCCGACGTAAATATTGGCCGATCCGGTCCAACCCTGGCCCAGTGAGTTATATCCGGCGTTAATACCGTCACCATCCTGACCATCCACGTAGATGCGGGTACGGTCACCGGTAATAATAAATACCGGGTTATCCGGAGTATTCGCGCCGTGAGTACGGATGCCATCGACGTCTCTACCATTATTCGCGGCATTCGCCGACTGCGTCCGAATGGTCAGGTCGTTGCCAAAAATCACGCCCGGACTTCCCGTCCCGCTGTTTTGAATAACCGTGACAGTGTGTTCAAACGCCTCCGCGCCCGGCCCATTAAGCGTGAGGCCATTGCCATAAACCGGGATGGTGCCGGTGTTCCACTGATAAACGTAGTTGGGCATGGTCCCGACTTTGGTGAAACCGGTACTGGCCTGAGCGGGAATAATAGCCTGTAATTCCGGCGGCAACTGACTGACCAGCCCACTGGATGGCAGACTATCAACGTCAACCCAGGCCGCCTGGGAGGGAAATACCATAGAGGCTAATGCTGCTGATACCGCTATGGCGATGAATGAGTAATTTTGGGGAGTTGGCATTCTGCCTCCTGCATTATGGCGTAAAGCGTCTTCCACATCGCAATAATATGGAAATAATAAAAATGGAAACGGATCTATAAAATATTTGATATTATTTTATGAATGCTATGCCCTAGCTTATTTTCAAGCCGCAGCTTATGCACATAAAGTTTCTTAATATCAATATTGTCAATATTTACAATCTGCTGAATACTTATTCCTGATACAAAGCGCTTCAGTAATATAAATTCCGTATAGTTAAGCGTTCGTCCACGTTTACTGTTGGCGAGCCGACCGGTAAACAAGCGGTGCATCTTTTGCTGTTGCACAATATCATCGTCATCGGAATAAATAATCCCTTGTATTTTATTGCTTTTCAAAATCCAGTAATTGGCCAGCGGAGTTAAACTTCTGTCAGAAATCAGGACAATATGCATGCCACTGTCTGCCAGACTGTCAGCCCATTGCAAATCGGTAAATCGTCGAAGATTCGGGAAAGAAAAATCAACAAAGATAAAACCGCTGGATAAATGATTGTGTCTATCAAGCAATAACTTTTCAATAAACCCTTTTTTCAGGAAAGCATTACCATCTGGCCAGATGGAAAATGCCGCATTATGACAGTATTGCACCCGTACTGCGCTGTCAGGAAATAATTGACAGGATAAATCGCAACTAATGCAATGGACAATTTGTGAAGGCTTTCTCATCATCCTGAACGACTCCTGTCGATGTTTCTATTAATATTTCATTGGTAAATAAATGTGTCAATCCAGATAATATAAAGTACTACGACTGTCAAAAGTCGCGAAATATTGTCAGTGTCATAAACTCCTGGAAAGACCTAAAATACAGCTTTAAGGAACCATGACAGATCCGACAGTCGTAATACATCATTTCGGATTCGTATTTCACTCATTGAGATTTTTATACAGTATCTCCAATATCATAAAAAATCTTAAAACAGCACTATTTGCTAAATCATGAGGGTGATAAATAACGGTTCTCAATACCATCTGTCTGCTGCCTTCGTCACTATCGGGGTGATGTGATGAAATATAAAAGTAATTCCTGTCAACCTGTAATGAATTCTTATTATTAAAACCTAATTTAAGATTTTTTCTTTTATTGCATTGTTATTCAATGACTTAATGGTGAAATTTGTGCTCTCATCAACTTCTTATATACAAATTTAAGACTCTTTTATAGAGACGCATGTAAACTTTAAGGAGGTGTAATGCTAATGCCATGAGAAAATTTTGTAACTTAATGCCGGGAGTTATACCTTGCCAATAAGTTGGTCTGACTTAATTCTGATCGTGACAGTCTGAGCAAGTGACAGACTTATTGGTCGAAGCAACTTCAGCTTCTGGCTTCTCTTTTCAATCGCTCATCTGATGAAAACTCTTTCCCGGAGCACATTAGTGAGAAACAGGATGTGGTGAAACCCAATGTCCATAGATATAGTCAGTCACTTCACAAATATCCGCCTCAGGGCAGATATCTTTAACCATTCATCCGGCTTCGGCCAACTTAATTACGGCGATGTTCTGATGCTCAGTGAGACGGGATTTACACATAGAGATTCCTTCGTTAGCAGATCGATGACGTGATCTCTAAATGTGAATAGCACGATTATGTGGGATACGTACAAAAAATTAAATGAATCGCCACAGGTTTAACAGACACCGCAGAGTCATTTAAGATAGCTTAAAGAGAGGAGCCCATGAGCGGTAAACGTTATCCCGAAGAGTTTATAATTAAAGCGGTAAAACAGGTTATTGAGCGCGGCCATTCTGTTTCCAGCGTCGCAACACGTCTTGATATTACTACCCACAGTCTTTACGCCTGGATAAAACCGCCATATTCACGACGGTATCATGCAATCACAGGAGTCTAATTTGATATCTTGGTCTGTTGAATTTATTGATTTTTATCTTGTTGGATTTTTACTGGTGCCCACTATTGTGCCCCCAAATGATTTTGCTTGTGGGGTTCGGGGCATTCTGAGCTACTTTTTAGGTTCTGTTTCCCATTGTAGCAAACCGGCGATATCCTTCTCACCTTCGGCTTCTTTTAAGCGCCGTTGTTGTTCAGCAAACTGACTATATTCCGCCTGCGCTTTTTCATCGGCCATTTTCTTAGTGACTTTACCTGCGCCTTGTAAAACCTCACGGTCGTTAAATTGCAGGAACTGATCCAGCTTATCCTGCCAGTCGCGTAAAAAGATCTGCTGACGACGACGGGCCTGATCCTCGGCAAAATCCAGCCACATGTTAACTACGCGGTTAAGCTCGCTGACTTCATCCTGAGTGAGATAATTTTTTGCCACCGTCACGTCATCCTTACGTACCTCTTCACCTTTATAGCTGGTCAGCCCCATATGCGGCTGGCTGGCGTCAGCACGCTGATGAATGAGTTCAGCAGCGGTATGTCCGGTACAGGCAAAATGCAACTTGTTCTGGATGGTTTGAAAAAATTGCGTGGTTTCTTTGAGCGATGGTTGATAGTCGGCGGCTAACGCAAAGATCTCTCGTACCCGCAAATAAACCCGACGTTCGCTGGCGCGAATATCGCGGATACGCTCCAGCATCTCATCAAAATAGTCGGGTACAGCCGATGAACCCACGGGCGGATTTTTCAGGCGCTCATCGTCCATCACAAAACCTTTGATCAGGTATTTCTGGAGCGTCTGGGTTGCCCACTGGCGGAACTGTGTGCCGCGCGGGGAACGAACGCGGTAGCCGACAGCAAGGATGACAGGCAGGCTGTAGTGAAGCCTGTTGCGGCTTACCTGACGGCTACCTTCCTGTTGAACTTGTAAGTAAGACTTACAGGTTGCGTTTTGCTCAAGTTCGCCTTCTTCATAGATCGCTTTAATGTGCTGTGTAACTGCCTGGGGAGTGATCTGATAAAGGTTGGCGATGGTTGCCTGAGGGAGCCATAGCGTCTCTTGCTCAAAGCGGCACTCCACACGAACTTCACCGTCATCGCTGGCAAACATAACAAATTCGCCTGCCGGGGATTGGGTTAAGTATTTGTCTGCCATGCCGCCTCCGCTTATATCTGACTCGCAATGCCGTAATCTGCCTAGTATGCCAGAAATTCCTGGTGAAGCTTATTACGCAGATAGCGTTTATTTTGCGGGCAGCGCCCCCGGATAATGCTTCGCCACGATATCATTCATATTCTCCACCAGATCCAGACGCTTAAATGTGATATGTCCGCTGCCCTTCTAAAAGTAGCGGATGGTGAACATATCGTCTTCAAAGACCTGCTCACGCGGATTATCGCGCACGAAGTCCATAAACCGGATAGAGACATCATGCCGGTTGTCAGGAATGGTTTTACTATCCAGCAGGTAGAGTATTCGTTCCAGATCGGCGAGCTGGTCGCGTCGCCAGCCCCAGTTCAGGCTGTAGCCCCATCGGTCATGCTTCACCAGATTGTTGACGATAATCTTCTTGCCGAAATAACAAGGATTATTGGTTTTGTACTCCTGGCTTAACCCCTTAAATACATTGATAATCCCACGTTCGAAAACATCCTGTTCCTTAACCGGAGGTTGCGGATCGACGCCCATCACGCTGTGCAGTACATCATTACTTGGCTCGCCGTAGGTCGCCCCGCTGGTATTGACGCCAGACCATTACCTTTCTCGTCCTGTTCAAGTAGGCGAACAGACTCACGTTTTACCGTGCTGATAACCTGCGGGCTATGGGTAGTGACAATAAACTGGATTAGTGGAAATGCGCTGCGCAAAGACTGGATAATTTGCTGCTGCCAGGCTGGGTGCAGGAACATATCGACTTCATCGATCAGCACAATCCCCTGTGTTTTTAAGGCGGCTTCATCGCGTAAATGGGGGTTGAGTTTGACACAGCGAAACGCGATATCCGCTACCATCGCAACCGCATTACGCAGGCCGTCGCTGAGCTGGGATAAGGGAATCTTACCGTGCTGTGGATGGTTCATCACCAATTGCTGGTTATGGCTGGAGCTGTATTCCAGATCGTGCCAGCCAGTCACTTCCTGCGTCAGACAGTTAATGGCTTGCTGGATGGCTTGAATAGCTTCTTTCATCCGCTGAACACGAACACCTTCTTTTAACTTTGCTGAAGGTGATTCAAGTTGTGTGATTTGATGTTCACGGTAGCTAAGCCATAACCAGCTATACCATTGTTCAAATTGCTTATAATTTGATGTGGCAGAAAGGCAATCGTCATAACCAGACAAACGTGAAAAGGCGCTGTTATCCAGACGCTGTTCAGTAGGCTGTGCCTCATAACGTTCCTGATACCACAAGCGAGCAGTCCCCAGATAAAGCATTAGGGGAAGCTCAACCTGCTGCAAATTATGCTCTTCACGCACCAGCGTCTGAAGTTGTTCACCCCAACGGGTAAGCTGCGCCGCTGTCTTATCTTCATGCGGCGGCTGTTCTCCTCGCTTGTCGAGCATCCAGGTTGCCGTTTTTCCACTTTCCCATTCCCCGGTAGCCGTAATCATGGCCGGAGACGACATTTCCATGTTCAGCGCTTCGGGGCGGAAAACCAGACGTACATCTTCTGTACGGATCGCCAGCGATTTATCTTTTACGTAGAGGCTGGCATCAAAACCACGAATAAAGGGAAACAGCGCCAGGCGTATCGCATCCAGCACTGTCGTCTTGCCCGCGCCATTCGGTGCAACCAGAATCGTAATGTGCTCATCAAAAGTAATATCGAGCTGTCTGAAGCAACGAAAGTTAAGCAGTGAAAGTTTGTCGATTCTCATTACACCAGCCTCACCTGTTTTTATGTTTTAGTATAATAACATCTCTTGCCTGCAATCTTGCCCGCTTTAAGCGGGCAAAGGTTACGCCTTTTATCACGTTTTAACTATTTATCCTGTTGATTAACATGGTTTTTCTAAGGAATTAATAAAATCCTTTCCTGTCGTGTCCGTAGAATATCGACAGCCTGGAGACAAGGTGACTGTTGTTGGTAACCATATTCTTTGCGATCGATACCAACTCGTTCATGTTTTTTCTTCAGAAAGTTACGGCATCGACAAACGTAGCGCCTGCGTTGATAAACGTAAGGCTATAGTGCCTTCAAGTAGATGAGTAAGCTGCGACGTTACTGCTCGTATGAACACCATCCACCCTTATGATGTGAGCCTGTACCCCCATGTGGATGTTGACCCTTTGGGCAGGCAAGCGCACTGGATGATGCCGTGACGGTAATAAAAGCGATAATCATCGCTGTAAATAATCTCTTCATATATAACTCACATTAATAAATTAGAACATATTACTACCTACTACAGAATACGCATACTTGATACGGACTTAGGGGATAATATAACGCGTACTTTAGTTTAAATTGTATCCTTCATGTGGCATAGGTTATCAGGATAGGTTTTCGTTATGAATTTTATCTGGGATATTGAAGCAACATATTGGGGGGGATATGAGTTATAAATATGTTGGTAAGCATGGCTGTGATGTTGCATTGCGGATGGGCTATAAAGAATGCCCCGATGAAAATGCTTATGGTGATGCCTATTATATTAAAGATGGGTTAAAATGGATATTTAATATAACAGGCTTAAAAAAACGGCTTGGCGTATACAGCGACGACGATCTCCGTAAACAGAACTATGATGTAGATACCTATTATCGAGTTGAAAACCAACCGGAAGAAAGTGCAGATGATGAAATGCAATCGCTATATCATAATTTAGCGGTAGAAGAAGGAGAACCCGTGTATCTGGAGGGAGGCATGTATCTTTATCCGGATGGCTCTATACGTTGATCTCATAATTTTGGCCTGGTAAGCGTATCTCTTTTGAGAAAGGATGAGCCTGTAAGTATGACCCACAAGTTCGTTTGGTGATTAGTTAAGTCCCGCCCGCGTTAGTCCTGGCGTACTTTTATCCCTTCTTTGCAGACGATATCCCACAATAAATGGACGTTCGGTTTTAGCAATCGGTAAATGGTGATTAATAAAATAATATTCCACTTTCTCTATCCACCTTTCCTTTCGTATTATATGCAAGAACTAGTCTTAATAATAAGCAAATACTTTGTCCCGAAATAGAGGACGAATGGTGGGCATGAGAGAAGGATGTTGGCGGAAGATCACAGGAGTCGAACCTGCCCGGGACCGCTGGCGGCCCCAACTGGATTTGAAGTCCAGCCGCCTCACCGGAGACGACGATCTTCCGCGCCTCGATTGCTACATGGAGGCGCGCGCATTATAGCTACTTCCTGGCGTTTCCACATCCCCTCCCGTGCTTTTTTAACTTCCCTTTCCTTCTGCCATGATCGGTTTCATATAAACCCCCATAAAATCCATTAGTTACATTTCATCACACTTTTTGACGCTACCCTGATCACAGAAAACAAGAATCGTAATTTGATAACCAAATAACGGAATATTCACGCTCGCAGGGAAGGTTTACAAAAACTGTAACCGGTATTAGTGAGCGTTGTGAGCGTTAAGGATGCGTAATGAAAAGTGAAATTCTCTCCGTTAAGGAGAAGATTGGCTATGGTATGGGCGATGCCGCCAGCCACATCATCTTTGATAACGTCATGTTATATATGATGTTCTTCTATACCGATATTTTCGGCATTCCCGCTGGTTTTGTTGGCACCATGTTTTTACTGGCGCGTGCGCTTGATGCCATCTCCGACCCTTGTATGGGCCTGCTGGCCGACCGCACCCGCTCTCGCTGGGGCAAATTCCGACCCTGGGTGCTGTTTGGCGCGTTGCCGTTTGGTATCGTTTGTGTGCTGGCTTATAGCACGCCGGATCTCAGTCTGAACGGCAAAATGATTTATGCCGCCATCACCTACACGTTGCTCACCCTTCTGTACACTGTGGTCAACATCCCTTACTGCGCGTTGGGGGGTGTAATAACCAATGACCCAACGCAGCGTATCTCCCTGCAATCCTGGCGCTTTGTGCTGGCAACGGCGGGCGGAATGCTTTCTACCGTACTGATGATGCCTCTGGTGAAACTGATTGGCGGCGAGAATAAGGCGCTGGGCTTCCAGGGGGGTATCGCGGCGCTCTCGGTGGTGGCGTTCCTGATGCTGGCGTTCTGCTTCTTTACCACCAAAGAGCGCGTTGAAGCGCCTGCCACCCATACCTCCATGCGTGAAGACCTGCGTGATATCTGGCACAACGACCAGTGGCGCATAGTCGGCCTGCTCACCATCCTGAATATTCTGGCGGTATGCGTGCGCGGCGGGGCGATGATGTATTACGTCACCTGGATATTGGGCAAACCGGGCGTGTTTGTCGCCTTCCTCACCACCTATTGCGTCGGCAACCTGATTGGCTCGGCGCTGGCAAAACCGTTGACCGACTGGAAATGCAAAGTGAGCGTTTTCTGGTGGACCAATGCTTTACTCGCAGTAATCAGCGTGGCGATGTTCTTCGTACCGATGCACGCCACGATCGCTATGTTCGTCTTTATCTTTGTGATTGGCGTATTGCACCAGTTAGTCACGCCTATCCAGTGGGTGATGATGTCTGACACCGTCGACTATGGCGAATGGTGTAACGGCAAACGCCTGACGGGGATCAGTTTTGCCGGCACGTTGTTCGTGCTGAAACTGGGTCTTGCCCTCGGCGGGGCGCTGATTGGCTGGATGCTGGCAGGCGGCGGTTACGACGCGGCGGCGAAAACGCAAAACAGCGCCACGATCAGCATCATCATCGCTCTGTTCACTATCGTCCCGGCCATCTGTTATCTGCTGAGCGCCGCGATCGCTAAACGCTACTACACCCTGAAAAGCCCGTTCCTGAAAACCATTCTGGAACAACTGGCGCAGGGCGCACACCGTAATGAACAAGAATTTACCCATAAAGAATTGCAGAACTAAAGGAACAGACTATGAAAATTAGCGACGGAAACTGGCTGATCCAGCCTGGCCTTAATTTGATTCACCCGGTTCAGGTGTTCGACGTTGAACAGCACGGGAATGAGATGGTGATCTATGCCGCGCCGCGTGATGTCCGCGAACGAACCTGGCAACTGGATACCCCGTTGTTTACCCTACGCTTTTTCTCGCCGCAGGAAGGAGTGATAGGTGTACGGATGGAACACTTCCAGGGCGCTTTGGATAACGGCCCACATTATCCGCTCAATGTCTTGCAAGATATCAACGTGGAGATGCAGAACAACGCCGAATTTGCCGAACTCAAGAGCGGCAGCCTGAGCGTGCGCGTCACCAAAGGCGAGATCTGGTCACTGGATTTTCTGCGTAACGGTGTACGTATCACCGGTAGTCAGTTGAAAAATAACGGCTATGTGCAGGACACCAATAGCGGGCGCAACTACATGTTCGAGCGTCTGGATCTCGGCGTGGGCGACACCGTCTACGGGCTTGGCGAGCGCTTTACCGCGCTGGTGCGTAACGGTCAGACGGTGGAGACCTGGAACCGCGACGGCGGCACCAGCACCGAGCAATCGTACAAGAATATCCCGTTCTATATCACCAACCGTGGCTACGGTGTGCTGGTGAATCATCCGCAGTGCGTGTCGTTTGAAATTGGCTCCGAGAAAGTCTCCAAAGTTCAGTTCAGCGTCGAGAGCGAGTATCTGGAATACTTCGTCATCGACGGCCCGACCCCGAAAGACGTGCTGAACCGCTATACCCAATTTACGGGTCGTCCGGCGCTGCCGCCCGCCTGGTCGTTTGGCCTGTGGCTGACCACCTCATTCACCACCAACTACGACGAAGCGACCGTTAACAGTTTTATCGACGGTATGGCCGAGCGCAATCTGCCGCTGCACGTCTTCCACTTCGACTGTTTCTGGATGAAGGCCTTCCAGTGGTGCGATTTTGAATGGGACCCGGTGACTTTCCCCGATCCGAAAGGGATGATTCGCCGCCTGAAAGCGAAAGGGCTGAAAGTCTGCGTGTGGATTAACCCCTACATCGGCCAGAAATCCCCGGTCTTCCAGGAGCTGAAAGAGAAAGGATATTTGCTAAAACGCCCGGACGGCTCCTTGTGGCAGTGGGATAAATGGCAGCCGGGACTGGCGATTTACGACTTCACCAACCCGCAAGCCTGCGAATGGTATGCCGACAAGCTGAAGGGCCTGGTGGAGATGGGAGTGGACTGCTTCAAAACTGACTTCGGCGAACGCATTCCAACGGATGTGCAGTGGTTTGATGGTTCAGATCCACAGAAAATGCACAACCATTATGCCTACATCTACAACGAACTGGTGTGGAACGTGCTGAAAGAGACCGTCGGCGTTGAAGAGGCGGTGCTGTTCGCCCGTTCCGCCTCGGTGGGCGCGCAACAGTTCCCGGTGCACTGGGGCGGCGACTGCTACGCCAACTACGAATCGATGGCGGAAAGCCTGCGCGGCGGGCTGTCCATCGGCCTGTCAGGGTTTGGCTTCTGGAGTCATGATATTGGCGGATTCGAGAATACCGCGCCGGCGCATGTCTACAAGCGGTGGTGCGCATTCGGCTTGCTCTCCAGCCACAGCCGCCTGCACGGTAGCAAATCCTACCGGGTTCCGTGGGCCTATGACGACGAGTCCTGTGACGTGGTGCGCTTCTTCACTGAACAGAAGTGCCGGATGATGCCGTATCTGTATCGGGAAGCGGCGCGTGCCAACGAAGCCGGTACGCCAATGATGCGGGCGATGATGCTGGAGTTCCCGGACGATCCGGCGTGTGATTATCTTGATCGCCAGTACATGCTGGGAGATGCGGTCATGGTAGCGCCGGTATTTAGTGAAGCGGGCGACGTGGAGTTCTACCTGCCAGAAGGCCGCTGGACGCACCTGTGGCGCAACGATGAAGTGCAGGGCAGCCGCTGGCATAAACAGCAGCATGACTTCCTGAGTCTGCCAGTGTACGTGCGTGACAATACACTACTGGCGCTGGGCAACAATAGCCAGAAGCCCGATTACGCCTGGCATGAGGGTACGGCCTTCCAGTTATTCCATCTGGATGACGGCTGCGAAGCGGTCTGCGAAGTCCCTGCTACGGATGGTTCGACAATCTTTACGCTGCAGGCGAAACGCACAGGCAATACCATTACGGTGAGCGGCGAAGGCAAGGCGCGCAACTGGACGCTGTGTCTGCGTAATATTACGCAGATTAGCGGTACCAAATGCGGCTCATATGCGGGAAGTGAACTGGGCGTAGTGGTCACCCCGCAGGGAAATGAAGTGGTGATTACGCTTTAAATCTGAATCGCCGGATGGCGCCGTGAGCTGCGCTTATCCGGCCTACAAATGAGCAAGAACCGTAAGCCCGGTAAGCGCCATCGCCACCGGGCAAGCCCTCAATTACAGCGTTGGCTCCGTTGACGTAACTTCCCCGCCGGACACCACGCCCGCTTGCATCGTCTGTGTTATCTGCTGCTTTTGTGCGTTGACCGCGTGTAATTGCCCGTTTACCGTCGGTTTCAACGGCGCATCGGCCTGAATATTGCCGCTGGCCGTGAGCTGAATATTGCCATCGCCAGCAATCGGTAATGCCGGCCAGCCCCACTGCTGTAGCACATCCATTGGTACGCCGCGTCCGTTCAGGCTGATTTGCGTCTGACGCTGCGGCAGTTGCGATACGCTGGCAGTGGCTTCCAGTATCCCTTTTCCAGTAAACGCGCTCAGATCGCTGATGTTGACCGTGCTGGCATTAGCCGTCAACGACAGCGACGGGCGGCGCACGTCCACACGGTTAAAGGTTGCCGCTGCGGCGTTGAGGGTCGCATTGCCGCTCCAGACGCCCCATTGATGATGTTGTACCAGCTCCAGGTTTGCGCCGTAGCCGTCCAGAGCGGTGATTTGCCACGGGAAGGCCGGGTCGATATCAATCACCAGATTGCGGCTGGCGCTGAATTTTTTCAGCGTCAGGCTGTTCAACCAGTCGGGCAGCGGCTTCATCCATAACTGCTTCCAGTTTTCCGGCAGCGTATACTCCAGCCCGGCGATAGCGGTATCGTCCAGAATAAGCGCTTTGCCTTCGCGTAACCAGGCGCCGGAAGTTCTGACCATACCGCCTTCCCAGCGGGTAGTGAACTGGCGTAGCGCAACGCCCTGTGGTGAAAATTCGGCGTTCAGGATTGGATCGAGCAAGTGCAGTGAGCCGTAAATAAACTCGCTGGCATTCATCGATAATTTACCTTCCTGGCTTTGCCAGTCTTCTTTGCGCAGAGTCAGATTGCGCAAACTCAGGTCAAGATCGGTGACTGCCCAGTCTGGTCCTTGCAGGCTGGAGTCCGTCACTTCAAGACGACTAATCTGCAAAGATGGAACCGTAGTAAGCGGCGCGAAAAACTCGCTCAGGGATTTATCGCTTTGTAACCGAATATCATTCAGCCGCAGATTTTCAACGACCCAACTACCATCAGCGTTACGCCGGGCGACGCCGGTTAACGCTCCGCGCGCCATATCGGCGCCGACGGTGTTTAACATCACCTGATTATGGTCGATACTGCCTTCAATAAGCACATTCGTGGCGGGAACGTCGTTTAACGTCAGCGAACCAGCGCTCAGTTGGATCTGGGCTTTATTGCCCAATACCCGACCGGCCTCGGGGCGCCAGGGCATAACGCCGCCGTTAACGCGCTGGGCGCTCAATCGCCATTCGCTACCGGGGCTATTGAGCGCCATATTGCGAAGTTGCAGGCGGTCGGCCTCAAACGGGAAAGGGGCGGTTTGCACTGAAATATTCAGCGTGCCGTCCTGTAACAGAATCGTGTCGACATGCAGCGGCGCGGTTAACTGGCGAATGCTCAGACCGATATCTACGGTTTTCGCGACCAGGGTAGCAGGCTGACCATCACGACCAAAGGTCACATTCTCCAGTAAAAGATGGGATGGGGCGGAAAAACGATGATCCATCACGTCGAATGTGAGGTGATAACCGCTGTTCTCTGATACCCAGTTGCTGACATGATCTGCGCCCCAGCGCGTTTGCAGCAGAAAATAAAAGCCGAAAATCACCACTAAACAGGCGATCAGCACGTAGAGAAGCAACCTCCCAATCAATTTCATGGTCTTCCATCCCGTGAAATGCACATAGGGGATTTATGCACGATTTGCGTGCAATCCTCAAGACAGGAATGGTGAAAGAGCGTTACAGCAGCGGCGAATCGTGTCGCCGCCGCAGGGTTTTTACGGTTTTTCCGGCGGGAGAATCAGGTTCAGCACGATAGCCGTGATGCCGCCAGCGGCAATTCCGGATGAGAGCAGATTTTTCACCCATTCCGGCGCGAACTGCAGGATCTGCGGCTGTTGCGAGACGCCAAGACCCACGGCCAGCGACAGGGCGATAATCAGAATCGCGCGGCGGTTCAGTGGCTCACGCGAGACAATACGCACCCCGGAGGCGGCAATGGTGCCGAACATCACCAACGTGGCGCCGCCGAGCACCGGTTCCGGGATATGCTGCACAAAACCGCTTACCGCCGGGAACAGGCCGAGTACAATCAGCATCAGCGCGACGACAAATCCCACATAGCGACTGGCGACGCCGGTCAACTGAATGACGCCGTTGTTCTGACCGAAACAGGAATTCGGGAACGTATTAAATACCGCTGAAACAAATGAGTTCAGGCCGTTAGCCAGTACGCCGCCCTTTAGCCGTTTCATGTACAAGGGGCCGGATACCGGCTGCTCGGAGACATCAGAGGTGGCGGTGATGTCGCCGATGGTCTCCAGCGACGTAATCATAAAGACCAGCATCAACGGCAGTAACAGGTTCCAGTCAATGCCCAGACCATAATACAGCGGGGTCGGCACCATCAGGATGTCCTGTGAGACCGGCGCGTTATTCTCAGGCAACATGCCCATAAACCAGGCCAAAAGATAGCCTGCCGCCATGGCAATAACCAAAGAAGCCACGCGCAGGTAGGGATTACGCTGCCGATTCAGCAGGATGATAATGGCCAGGACGACGCCGGCCAGTAACAGGTTTTTCGGTGCGCCAAAGGTGTTGTCGCTCATGGCGGCATAGCCGCCGCCGATGGAAGTTAGCCCCACCTGAATCAGCGACAGGCCAATAATCATCACCACGACGCCGGAGACTAACGGCGTGATAATCCGGCGCGCCAGATGTAGAATGCGAGAAAGCACCATCTCGGTGCAGCTTGCCAGCATCAGCGTGCCGAACAGCGCCGCCATCATCGTCGGGACGTCCGCGCCGCCGGTTTTCAGCGCGGTACCGCCCATAATCAGCGGGGCGACAAAGTTAAAACTGGTTCCCTGGATGGATAACAGCCCCGATCCTACCGGCCCCCACGCTTTGATTTGAATAATAGAGGCTACGCCGGAGGCGAACAGCGACATGCTGATAATGTGCTGCGTATCCTGCGCCGGTAAACCCAACGCCTGGCAGATTAACAGCGCTGGCGTGATTACCGCGACAAACATGGCCAGCAGATGCTGACAAGCGGCAAAAAGGGTTTGAGGGAGCGGCGGGCGATCTTCAAGACGGTAAATTAATTCGCTGTTTTGCGTCTGCGCAACCGGTTGCGCATCTGCCGGCTCGATGGCGTTAACGGACATCAGGGACATTCTCGTGGTGGAAAAGCGGTGATTTTATCTGACCAGATGGTAAAAGCAAACGATTGCGAGCGAATATTCTTAATATTTAAAAAAGATAAATGCACCTTTTTATATAACTTTTTGCCTTTTTCTGCTTAAAATCCATGCCGAAGACTCGCAAAGAGCTAAAAAACTGACTCAGGAAATGATTTGTGCGCACATGTCACAGCGCACTACAGGAGCTTTAAATGTTTGAACTCGATACCTTATCGACCCTTGTCGCCGCCACGCTGGTGCTGCTACTGGGTCGCAAGCTGGTCCAGTCTGTCTCCTTATTGAAGAAATATACGATTCCGGAACCGGTGGCGGGGGGATTACTGGTCGCGGTTGCTCTGCTGGTACTGAAAAAAAGCGTCGGTTGGGAGGTCAACTTTGATATGACCCTGCGCGATCCGTTGATGCTGGCGTTTTTCGCGACGATCGGCCTTAACGCTAACCTTGCCAGCCTGCGCAAGGGGGGACGCGTTGTTGGCGTCTTCCTGGTCGTCGTGGTCGGATTACTGCTGATGCAGAATGCCATCGGTATCGGCATGGCGAGTCTGTTGGGGCTGGACCCGTTAATGGGGCTGATTGCCGGGTCAATTACGCTGTCCGGCGGACACGGTACCGGCGCGGCGTGGAGTAAACTGTTTGTCGAACGTTATGGTTTTGCCAGTGCCACCGAAGTTGCGATGGCATGTGCAACCTTTGGCCTGGTGCTGGGCGGGTTGATTGGCGGCCCGGTAGCGCGTTATCTGGTGAAACACTCCACCACGCCGGATGGAATGCCTGACGATCAGGCCGTGCCGACAGCCTTTGAAAAGCCGGATGTGGGCCGTATGATCACCTCTCTGGTGCTAATCGAAACCATCGCCCTGATTGCTATCTGTTTGACCGTGGGCAAAATCGTAGCGCAGCTACTGGCGGGAACGGTGCTTGAACTGCCGGTCTTCGTTTGTGTGCTATTTGTTGGGGTGATCCTCAGCAATGGCCTGGCGCTGGTGGGTTTTTATCGCGTATTTGAGCGTGCTGTTTCGGTGCTGGGGAACGTGAGTTTGTCACTGTTTCTGGCAATGGCGCTGATGAGCCTGAAGCTGTGGGAACTGGCGTCACTGGCGCTGCCGATGCTGGCGATTCTGGTGGTACAGACCATCTTCATGGCGCTGTACGCGATCTTCGTCACCTGGCGCATGATGGGGAAAAACTATGATGCGGCGGTGCTGGCGGCGGGTCACTGCGGTTTTGGCCTTGGCGCAACGCCGACCGCCATTGCTAATATGCAGGCGATTACCGACCGTTTTGGCCCCTCGCATATGGCGTTCCTGGTGGTGCCGATGGTCGGCGCGTTCTTTATCGATATCGTCAATGCGTTGGTGATCAAGCTGTACCTGATGCTGCCAATGTTTGCCGGATAAAGATGAAAAAACGTTGCCGTCAACCTGAAACCCTGCGTGAACGCTGCCGTCATATTTTTGGCGATGAGCCGCCGGTTCTTAACGTGTGGGAAGCGGAGTTTGACTATGCCGATGCTGAGTTGCAGGCGCTGGCGGCGACGGACTGGCGGCAGATTACCGATTGGCATCTGAGCGTTTATTATGTGCTGAATCTGGTTTACCACGAACCGATGCAGCCGGAATTGTTTCGTTATCTGTTTCCGCTGTGCCTTGCCTGTTGGCGCGAAACGCTGTTAACCCATGGCTATGGCGATCACTTCGAGGAGTCTTTCCTGCGTGCGTTACGGCGGCCTTATCTCTGGCGGGAAATGATGGATGCCGCTCAGCGTCAGCAGGTACGGCATTTTTTGCTGGAGACCATGCTGGCGCGAATCAATCACGAGCGCGGTTTCAACTCTCCGCTGACCTGGCTGGATACCTTCAATGTTCTCGGCGGCATTGCGCCGTTTATCCGTTCGCTCTGGAATCAGTGGTGGTTACTGGATACGCCGGGTAAAGCGGTATGCGCGTTGCAGTACGCCGCACATTTAATTTATCCGGTAGAGGTTAACCCGCTTTGGCCAGAAGGCTCGTGGCAGTGGCAACCGCCATTAGGTGCGACGGAAGAACCGTGGTTGGAAAATAATCTGGCGTTTTTAACCCGGCAGTTAACGTCGGAGATGATCCTCGACGGGGTGCAGAAGGCGGCGGAAATGCTGCGGGACGAGCCGGAGAGTGCGATGGCAACGCGTATCTCGCGCGATGCCCTGGCAGCCCAGGACGTTATCGCTATCCAGATTGAGGATCTTCTGTTGGCTCTGTCGCGCGGCGAATAGGATTAGGCGTTGGAATAACGTTCGGTTTCCGGCATCCAGCGCTCAATCAGCGCTTGTGCCTGCTGTGGATAACGTTCGTGAATATGACGGGCAATACGCTGAACTTCGGGGATCATGGCTTGATCGCGCAGCAAATCAGCTACTTTAAATTCGGCGTTACCCGTCTGGCGCGTGCCCAGTAATTCCCCCGGGCCGCGAATCTCTAAATCTTTTTGTGCAATCACAAAGCCGTCGTTGCTGTCGCGCAATACCTGTAAACGCTTCTGCGCCGTTTTCGACAGCGGCGATTTATAGAGCAGCACGCAGTGCGATGCGACCGCGCCACGGCCAACGCGCCCTCTGAGCTGGTGTAACTGCGCCAGGCCCAGTCGCTCCGGGTTTTCAATAATCATCAGGCTGGCGTTAGGAACATCGACCCCCACCTCAATCACCGTAGTGGCGACCAGCAGATGCAGTTCGCCCTGCTTAAAGGCCTGCATCACCGCCTGTTTTTCGGCGGGCTTCATGCGGCCGTGTACCAGGCCGATATTCAACTCCGGTAACGCCAGCTTGAGCTCCTCCCAGGTGGCTTCCGCTGCCTGCGCTTCCAGCAGGTCTGACTCTTCAATCAGCGTACAGACCCAGTAGGCCTGACGGCCTTCGGTTGTGCAGGCGTTGCGCACACGATCAATGATTTCATGGCGACGGGTATCCGGAATCGCAACGGTAGTGACAGGGGTACGGCCCGGCGGTAGCTCGTCAATCACCGAGGTATCGAGATCGGCGTAGGCAGTCATCGCCAGGGTGCGCGGAATGGGCGTTGCGGTCATAATCAACTGATGCGGATGAAAGCCCTGCTGCTGGCCTTTTTCCCACAATGCCAGCCGCTGGTGGACGCCAAAGCGGTGCTGCTCATCGATAATAACCAGCGCCAGCCCGTTAAACTGCACCTGTTCCTGGAAGATAGCGTGGGTGCCGACAATCATCTGCACCTGACCGCTGGCAATAGCCTCTTGCTGCGCCTGACGCGCTTTACCTTTTTGCTTACCGGCCAGCCAACCCACTTCAACGCCCAACGGTTCGAACCAGTTGCGGAAATTATTTGCGTGCTGTTCAGCCAGCAATTCGGTCGGCGCCATCAGCGCCACCTGCTTACCGTGGGCAATAGCGCGCAAGGCGGCAAGCGCCGCAACCAACGTTTTACCGGAACCCACGTCGCCCTGAACCAGACGCATCATCGGCACATCCAGCGCCATATCACGTTCGATCTCTGCTACCACCCGCGCCTGCGCGCTGGTGGGTTTAAACGGCAACGACGCCAGCAGCTTGTCTTTCAATATGTTGTTGGTACTTAGCGGCTGAGCGTGGTAGCGCTGCGCGCCTGCGCGAAGCGCCAGCATACTGAGATTATGCGCCAGTAGCTCTTCAAGAATAAGCCGCCGCTGCGCCGGGTGTTTGCCGGTTTCTAAATCGGCGAGCTGGAGCGTCGGCGGCGGGCGATGCAAGGTACGTAGCGCCTCCGGCAGGCTCATCATACCCTGCGCCAGTTCCGGCGGCAGTAGTTCGGCAATGGCGCAGGTGTCGAGCAACTCCAGCGCCTGATCGGTAAGCTTGCGCAGTGTCGCTTGCTTCACGCCCTCGGTGGTCGGATAGACGGGGGTGAGCGTTTCCTGAAGTTCCGGCGTGCTGAGATCGCCCTGCAGGCGATATTCCGGATGGATCATCTCTGCGCCATACTTGCCGCGCTTCGCTTCCCCGTAGGCCAGCACACGTCGTCCCGTCGCCAGGCTGTTTTTCATCGCTGCGTTAAAATTGAAAAAGCGCATGGTAAGAATGCCGGAACCGTCGCTAATCTGGCAGGTCATCATCCGACGACCGCCGAAAGTGATATTGCAGTTCAGCACTTCGCCTTCAACGGTGGCGTAGATGCCAGGCAGCAGTTCGCCAATGGGGTAGAGATGGGTGCGGTCTTCGTAACGCAGAGGGAGGTGGAGCAGGAGGTCCTGCACGGTGTGCAGGCCAATTTTCGCCAGTTTACTGCTTTGCGCTGCGCCGACGCCTGTCAGGGAATTGAGCGGAACAGCGTCTAACAAGCGGCCTGACATGGTGATTACCCTGCCGCCTGCATCGTCGCCCACCAGTCAGCATCGGCGTCGATTTCGCCCTGCTGATTGACGCGAGGATAAGGCAGACCTTTACGTTTAGCGACTTTCGCCAGCACCGGATAACCACCCTCAAACAGCAGGCGCTGCTGTTCATCTTCCGGCAACATGCTATTTTCACGCAGATACATGCCCGCGTTCTGTCGCTGGCGCTGGGCTTCATAAAGAATGAGCGCGGAGGCGACGGAAACGTTCAGCGACTGTACCATGCCGATCATCGGAATGATGATATCCCGATCCGCCAGGGCTAATGCTTCCTGAGTAATACCGGTTTTCTCCTGACCCATCAGAATACAGGTCGGGCGCGTGTAATCAATCTCGCGAAAGTCTACGGCCTTATCAGAAAGATGGGTTGCCAGAATCTGCATTCCCCGACTTTTCAAATGGGCTACCGCATCGCCAATGGTACGGTGAGTTTTCACCTGTACCCAACTGTTGCTGCCCGCCGCCGCAGAAGCCATGGTGCGCATCCGGCTACCTGGCCAGATGGCATGGACTTCATGGACGCCAACGGCATCTGCGGTACGAATGATTGCAGAAACGTTATGAGGTTTGTGGACTTGCTCCATGCAGACCGTGAGATCAGGCTGACGCCTGGCGAGCATTTCGCATATACGCGCATAACGTTTTGGATTCATAGCGCTAGTTTCGGTTACGGGTGACTTTAATGACGTCTGGCATCACGCGGATTTTGCGCATGATATTCGCCAGATGTACGCGATCGCGTGCGGTAAGGCGAATAAAGGTACTATAGACGCGACCATCTTTCTCTTCAGTATTCAGGCTTTGAATATTGGAGGTGGTGGTATTAATCGCCGCCGTCAGGTTAGCCAGCGCGCCCTGATGGTTAAACATTTCCACCTTGATTTCGGTAATGAATTCCTGCTCCGTCTCTTTGTCCCATTCGACCGCCATAAATTTCTCTGGCTCTTTCTGGTATCCACGGATATTACGGCAGGATTCGTGGTGGATCACCAGTCCTTTACCTGGGCTGACGTGAGCGATGATCGGGTCGCCTGGGATCGGACGACAACACTTCGCAAAGGTGATAAGCACGCCATCCGCGCCTTTAATCGGCAGGTGGCCGTGATTCGATTGCGCAACGGTCGGCACCACGGCTTCGCCTTGCTGCAGATTTTTCGCGACCACTACGCTCATCGCGTTGCCGAGACCGATTTCCGCCAGCAGATCGTCAAGCGTTGCCAGCTTCATACGATCCAATTCGCGCTGAATATTTTCCTGCGGAATTTCCGCCAGCTTACGACTACCGCCTAAGGCATGGTTAAGCAGACGACGGCCCAGGCTTACGGAGTCATCACGTTTGAGGTTTTTCAGCAACTGACGAATTTTAGCGCGCGCTTTAGAGCTGACGACAAAGTTCAGCCAGGCGGCGTTGGGACGCGCGCCCGGCGCGGTAATAATTTCGACGGTCTGACCGCTGCTAAGCGGCTGCGACAGCGGATAAGGCTGGCGGTCGACACGCGCGCCGACGCAGGCGTGGCCGATGTCGGTATGCACTGCATAGGCAAAATCCACCGGCGTAGCGCCAGCGGGCAGTTCGACAATGCGCCCTTCCGGGGTGAAAACGTAAATCTCATCCGGGAAGAGATCGGATTTTACGCTTTCGATAAATTCAAACGAACTACCGGCGCTCTGTTGTAGCTCCAGCAGGCTCTGCATCCAGCGCTGGGCGCGGATCTGCGCCGTGGTGCTGGTCTCACCGTGTTCTTTATACGCCCAGTGCGCCGCGACCCCCATTTCCGCCATCTGATCCATATCTTCGGTACGGATCTGGACTTCAACAGGAACGCCGTGCGGGCCGATCATTGAGGTGTGCAAAGACTGATAGCCGTTCGCTTTGGGAATGGCAATATAGTCTTTCACCCGTCCCGGACGCGGCTTATAGAGACTGTGCATCTGGCCGAGTACGCGATAGCAGGTATCGGAGTCATGAACGATGACGCGGAAAGCGTAAATGTCCATGATCGAGTGAAAACGCTGCTCTTTGAGCACCATTTTGCAGTAGATCGAGTAAAGATGTTTTTCGCGACCGCTAACGCGACACGGAATTCCCGCCTCTTGCAAACGTCCTTCGATTTCAGAGAGGATTTTTTGGATCATCTCCTTACGGTTGCCGCGCGCCGCTTTTACCACTTCTTTGATGACGCGGTAACGATTGGGATACAGCGCTTCAAAACCCAGCTCTTCCAGCTCGGTTTTGATGTGATGAATACCTAAACGGTGCGCCAGAGGACTGTAGATTTCCAGCGTTTCACGGGCAATACGACGACGTTTATCCGGGCGTAACGAGCCCAGCGTGCGCATGTTATGGGTACGGTCAGCAAGCTTAATGAGGATGACGCGGATATCCTGCACCATCGCCATAATCATTTTGCGAAAGTTTTCGGCCTGCGCCTCTTTCTTATCGCGAAACTTGAGCTTATCAAGTTTCGACACCCCCTCTACCAGCTCGGCAACGCTTTTACCGAAAAGCTGTTCCATGTCCTGATAGGTGGCGGGGGTATCTTCAATCACGTCATGCAGCAGAGCGGCCATCAGCGTTTCGTAGTCGAGTTTCATCTCGGCCAGAATACAGGCCACCGCCACCGGGTGCGTGATATAGGGTTCACCGCTTGAACGTGTCTGGCCCTCGTGAGCGTCACGTGCAACGAGATACGCCTGCCGAAGACGCTTAATCTGGTCTTCCGGCAGGTAGGTTTGAATCAGTTGATTCAGGCTTTCAAACAGATACAAGGGCGACCCGCTTTGTGATTAACGACGACCTTCAGCAATAGCGGTAACGGCTTGTAATTCAGCGGCTTCCTGCTCTTGCTGTTCCTGGCGCTCGCGGACGTCGAGGATCTGGTTGTTAATCAGACCTTCTTCGATTTCGCGCAGCGCGATAACGGTAGTTTTATCGTTTTCTTCCGGTACCAGCGGATCCTTTCCGCCTACCTGCATCTGACGAGCGCGACGCGCGGCGACCAGTACCAGGTCAAAACGGTTACCAATTTTCTCTACAGCGTCCTGAACAGTTACGCGTGCCATACTTAAAATGCTCCACAGGTGAAGAAATGACTGGGCATGATACTGAAAGTGGGTTCAGTCTGCCAACAATTTGCTGATTAAAGCGTTATGACGCTGCTTTTGGCGGCTCATACGCAGACGTTCAGCGCGAATGATGGTTTTCAAGTCGCTTAACGCGGTATCAAAGTCGTCATTCACAATAAGATAATCATATTCGGCGTAATGGCTCATTTCTGCAACCGCTTGCGCCATTCGTTTGGCAATGACTTCTTCGCTATCTTGCCCGCGGCCGCGTAAACGGCGATCCAATTCGATCTTTGACGGCGGCAAAATAAAAATGCTGCGTGCTTGCGGCATCTTTTCGCGAATTTGCTGGGCGCCCTGCCAGTCGATATCCAGAAAAACATCAACGCCGGTTGCCAGCACTTGCTCAATGGTTTCGCGCGAAGTGCCGTAGTAATTGCCAAACACTTCCGCGTGCTCCAGAAACGCCTCCCTGCCAATCATGGTTTTAAACTCATCATGATTTACAAAGAAATAGTGCTCACCGTGCACTTCACCCGGACGCGGCGCGCGCGTGGTATGTGAAACGGAAACCTGAGTGTCATACAACGGTTGGGTTTTTAATAAAGCCTGAATCAGGCTGGATTTACCCGCGCCACTGGGGGCAGAAACAATATAAAGCGTACCTTGAGCCATGAGTATCTTACGTCTGTGATTATCGAAATAGAGCCTTGATACGGGCTTATTATACACATCGCCGTTATGCGACGTAGTCTTTGTCACACTTTTTGCGCCAGATTATTGCATTTTGCGTCCCTTTTTCCGCTTTTATCGCGTCGTTGCAGCAACCCACCAAAAAATCTGGAAAGCGGCTCGGATGATGCATTTTTACCTGTCGGTTTTTATTCACTAAAGCGCTATACCTGCCGGGCAATGTGCGCAGGAGGTCGTGATGAGATTATGGAAAAGTATGGCGTGGGGAATTTTATTGTGGCATTCGCAGAGTGGGGCGCTTTGCCCGGCCTGGCCGCCAGCAAGGGCCGCTGAAGAAATCGCCCGTTTACAGCAACAGCTCGCTGACTGGAATGACATCTACTGGAAACAAGGGGTTAGCGCGGTTGACGATAGTGTGTACGACCAACTCAGCGCAAGGCTGGTTCAGTGGCAACGCTGTGTTGGTCAGGATGTTTCATCTACTCCGGTTTCACCGCCGTTAAACGGTACAACAATGCACCCTGTTGCGCACACGGGCGTACGTAAACTCGTGGACCGACAGGCGGTAGAACAGTGGATGCGCGGGCGCAGCGAGCTTTGGGTACAGCCAAAAGTGGATGGCGTAGCGGTAACACTGGTTTATCAAAACGGTAAACTGACCAGGGCCATTAGCCGGGGTAACGGACTACAAGGCGAGGACTGGACGCCAAAAATTCGCCTGATCCCCTCTATACCGCAGACAACACAAGGCGCGCTTGCTAACGCGGTGTTACAGGGCGAAATCTTTCTACAGCGCGAGGGACATATCCAGCAACGGATGGGCGGGATGAATGCGCGCTCGAAAGTCGCAGGAATGTTAATGCGCCAGGATAACGCCTCCGCGCTAAATTCGTTGGGTATTTTTATTTGGGCGTGGCCGGACGGTCCGGCAAATATGCCCGAAAGATTAAGCCAACTTGCTAAGGCTGGATTCAGTCTGACGAATAAATATACCCTGGCGGTAAAAGATGCCAGCGAGGTCGAGCGGGCGCGCCAGTCATGGCTGACGTCAGCATTACCCTTTGTAACGGATGGCGTAGTGATACGCATGGCTAAAGAACCTGCGTCACAACACTGGCGACCCGGGCAGGGCGACTGGCTGGCAGCATGGAAATATCCGCCAGTAGCGCAGGTCGCGCAAGTGAGCGCTATTCAGTTCTCGGTGGGGAAAAGCGGCAAAATTACCGTAGTAGCGTCGCTTGTCCCCGTTATATTGGATGATAAGCGGGTTCAGCGGGTCAATATCGGTTCTGTGAAACGTTGGGAAGCGTGGGATATCGCGCCGGGCGATCAGATCCTGGTGAGTCTGGCCGGGCAAGGCATTCCCCGGCTTGATGAGGTCGTCTGGCGGAGTCGTGAGCGGAGTAAGCCTGTACCGCCTGATAGCCATTTCAACTCGCTGACCTGCTTTTACGCGTCGGCAACGTGTCAGGAACAGTTTATCTCCAGGCTGATATGGCTGGGGTCACGGTCGGCGTTGGGTCTGGACGGAATGGGTGAAGCCAGCTGGCGGGCCTTGCATCAGACGCATCGCTTTGAGCATATCTTCTCCTGGCTTACCCTGACGTCAGCGCAAATAGCCAACACGCCAGGCTTTGCTAAAGGAAAAAGCGAGCAGATATGGCGGCAATTTAACCTGGCGCGCCGGCAGCCGTTTACCCGCTGGATCATGGCGATGGATATCCCCTTAACGCAGGCTGCATTACAGGCCAGCGGCGATCGTTCATGGGAGCAGTTATTAATGCGAACAGAGCAACACTGGCGGCAGTTACCAGCGACGGGCGAGCGTCGTGCCGGGAGAGTCATCGACTGGCGGAATAATCTGCAGATCAAAGCGCTGAGCAGATGGCTGGCTGCTCAGCATATTCCCGGATTTGGGTCTTAGTGCCCTTCATGGCGGTAATAAAATACCGGCAGGCCAAGTTTAAGACGTAGCGCTAATAACCTTGCTGTAAAGCCAAACAGTAGCGTAGAGATAACGACGACATCCGGATTCATGACGTAATGTTGCAGCGCAATATAGAGCACCGCCGAGGCGAACGAAATGCCGGCATATAGCTCTTTTTGAAACACCAGTGGAATGCGTTTGCAGAACATATCGCGGAGCACGCCGCCAAAGACGCCAGTAGTGACGGCGGCCACCACGGCGATAATTGGCCCTTCGCCCATATCAAGGGCTATCTGAGCGCCAATAATAGAGAAAACCACCAACCCCAGCGCGTCAAGTACCAGGAAAAGCTTGCGTAAATAGGGCATGACGGGGGCAACAATGGTGGTCAATACAGCGGCAGTCGCCACAATAATGACATATTCGGGATGCTTCACCCAACCCAGCGGATAGTGACCGAGCAGAATGTCGCGAACTGAGCCTCCACCAATGGCGGTGGCGGTAGCAATAATAATTACGCCGAATGTATCCATGCGACGACGACCCGCAGCGAGTGCGCCCGTCATGGCCTCGGCAGTGATGCCAATTAAATAAAGAACGTGCAACAGCATGATTTCCCCCTAATTTACTGGGGGCGAAGATTAACGATTTGTGCGCTGTATCACGATTGAGATTTTCTAAGGCATTACACGATTAATAAATTTTAGTAATGATTTTAAATTTATAATTAATAATTATTTATTATAAATATCAATAAATTGAACATCATTTTTGTGGTTTATTGTATGCGAGGTTTTTCTATTTTGACTTAGATAATTTAAAAGAACGGCGCCCTGGACGCGCCGCCGGTGAGTTATTTCATTATGGCTGCTGTGCGGTAAGTTGTGTGATGAAGCGCTGGCGCGAGCGTTCCACATACTGTTGCAAGCCATTGGAATCAAAGAATGCCTGTGTATCGCCGTTGCGAAGTTGCTGTCGTTTCTCCAGTAGCCCGAAGCGGTCACCTTTGTTGGCAATAAAGATATCAACATGCTGGGCGGCCAGTGTCTTAAAGCTGCTCTGAATATCAGTAACCAGGTCAGGGTAATTTTTGTTGTTAATCAGCAGATAGTCGGGCGTGGCGAGACTATCTGCGTAAATTAGCGTCTTGCCGTTGCGGAGCGTTACGCGCCAGGAAGTTGAGCCGGGCAGATGTCCAGGCGTGAATAGTGCTGTCACGGTTATCCCTCCGAGGATGATGCTTTCCTGGTGGTGGATAATTTTATCGGTGGTGACGGGCGGAAAGGGGAGCGCATCGCCAAGCGCAAAATCCTGTCGTCCACCCCTCGCCATCTGATCGGCGTTGGGTTGGCTGGCGACCAATTGTGCGCCGCTCCACGCTTTCAAACGTGCCATGCCCCCCGCTTGATCCAGCCGCGCATGGCTATTCAACAGATAGCGCACGTCTGTGAGGCGGAATCCTGCCGCTTCAATATTCGCTTTAATTTGCGGTGCGCTTTCATCCAACCCCGCATCAATAAGAATATGCCCTGCCGGAGTGGTCAGCAGAATAGAAGAGAGATTTTTCGTACCGACATACCACACGCCTTCTGTGATTTGAAACGGCTTTATAGGCTTAGCCCACGCTTTAAACAGTGATAACGGAGGCGCGGGTGATAACGGTTGTGAAGGATCTAATGCCGCCATGGCAGGAAGTGCTGATGTTGAAAATATACATACAAGGAATAATGCATAGCGATTCATAATGTTCTCCTGATTGAAGCGCCCGCAGTATACCTGGCAGTAATTTAGCCAGGTTCAATAAGAGAGACGTTTAATGAACTTGCTGCAAATGGATATGAACCTGTTAAAAGTACTGTATGTGCTGCTGGAGACGAGCTCTACGGGGAAAACGGCGCAAAAGCTGGCTTTGTCGCCTTCTGCGGTAAGTCATGCGTTAATGAGATTGCGCGATGCGCTAAACGACCCGTTGTTTCGACGGGAAGGGAACCGCCAGATTCCTACGCCTTATGCGCAGGCGCTGCGTGACAAATTGGCGCCTGTGTTTGTTTCGCTTAATGAGGAGCTGTTTGGCGATAAAGAGAACGGCTCCCGTTGTTTTCGGGTGGTACTTCCTCCCGCATTGAACGCGCTGCTTACGCCAGTTCTCGCAGAGAAAGGTCATCTTCATCAGGCGGTGATCGAGTGCCTTCCTTTTGCCCGCCGACCCTGGCGTGATGAACTGTTGGATAGCTCGGTTGATTTGGTGCTGGCAATTGGCGACCATCAAAAGCAGGTCAGCGCTCTGCATTACGAGCGGGTGGGGACTACGCGTTTGATCGCGGTTTATGGCGCGCCATTGCGTTCACGTCTGGAGAATGCCACAGCGTTGAATTTTGCTGATCTACAGCATTATCAACACATTTACTGTTTGCCGTGGACAAAAGAGAACAACGAACTGGACAGGCAGCAGGCTCGTGCCGGGTTTGAACGTCCGCTGGCGTTTGTTTGTCATGATTACAGTCAACTTGCGCCTGCTGTCCAGTCGGCGCCGCTAATGGC
This sequence comes from Salmonella enterica subsp. enterica serovar Typhimurium str. LT2, assembly GCF_000006945.2. GTDB lineage: Bacteria > Pseudomonadota > Gammaproteobacteria > Enterobacterales > Enterobacteriaceae > Salmonella > Salmonella enterica. Next base: position 3,928,623 of record NC_003197.2, on the reverse strand, counting down.
GATTGTACCGCGCCCCTGGTATGAAAATTTATCCGATAAGCGCGGTCTTTTTGTCCTGCCGCTTGCCGGGGAGCAGGCGGAAGGCGCTATTTTTATGCAGTATCGGGCTTCAACGGTAGAGTGGAAGCGACGCCTTATCGACGCTATTCGCCGGAAATTAAAAACGTACTACCGATAAACGCGAGAGCCCGCATAAGGCGGGCTCTGTGACATATTGAGCGCCAGAATTATTCAATATTCTGGATTTGCTCGCGCATTTGCTCGATCAACACTTTTAATTCAATAGCGGAGTTAGTTACATCAGCGTTGATGGATTTGGAGGCCAGGGTGTTCGACTCACGGTTAAATTCTTGCATCATGAAGTCCAGACGGCGACCTACCGCCTCTTTTTTCTTCAGAATGTTGTAAGTCTCTTTGACGTGCGCTTCCAGACGATCCAGCTCTTCCGCCACATCAATGCGTTGCGCCATCATCACCAGCTCTTGCTCCAGACGGTTGTTTTCCAACTGAACCTGAGCATCTTCCAGCTTCGCGACCAGGCGCTCACGCTGCCATTGCAGGATTTCCGGCATATGCGCGCGGACTTTCGCTACTTCGGCGCTGACGCCTTCCAGCCGTTGTTCAATCAGCGCTTTCAGCGCCTGGCCTTCCGTTTCGCGCGCGACGATAAAGTCATCCAGCGTACCGTCCAGTGCGGCTAAAATTTCTGCGGCAATCGCGTCCAGATCCTGCTCTTGCGCCGCCATGACACCTGGCCAGCGCAAAATATCAACCGGATTGATTTCCCCTTCGTCGCTCTGCATTTTGACCCAGTTTGCGGCGCTAACTAATTGTTTCGCTAGCTTTTCATTCAGAATAAGCTCGCCTTGCGCGCTGGCATCGGGTTCAAAACGCAGCATACATTCGACTTTGCCGCGCGTCAGGCGTGTACGAATGCGTTCGCGCACGACGGGTTCAAGACTACGGAACTGTTCCGGCAGACGAAAGTAAGTTTCCAGATAACGCTGGTTTACCGAGCGCATTTCCCAGGTCGCGCTACCCCATTCACCCTTGATTTCACGCCGGGCGTAGGCGGTCATACTGCGGATCATAGATGTTCCCGTTTTTAAAGGAGAGATGAGGGGATTATAGCTATCCAGGCCTTGTCAGGATAGGAATAACCATCGGAAGTCCGTATAATGCGCAGCCACATTCGTTTTAAGCCGGAGATCTCAATATGCGTCCAGCAGGCCGTAGCGCTAATCAGGTGCGTCCCGTAACCCTGACCCGTAACTATACAAAACACGCTGAAGGCTCGGTACTGGTCGAATTTGGAGATACTAAAGTGTTGTGCACTGCCTCCATTGAAGAGGGCGTTCCACGTTTTCTGAAAGGACAAGGCCAGGGGTGGATCACCGCAGAGTATGGCATGTTGCCTCGCGCTACCCATACCCGTAACGCGCGCGAAGCGGCAAAGGGTAAGCAGGGCGGCCGTACTATGGAAATTCAGCGTTTGATCGCGCGTGCGCTGCGTGCGGCGGTCGATCTGAAAACGCTCGGCGAATTTACCATTACGCTGGACTGCGATGTAATCCAGGCCGATGGCGGTACGCGTACAGCGTCTATTACCGGTGCCTGCGTGGCGTTGGCGGATGCGCTGAATAAATTGGTTGCCAACGGTAAGCTGAAAACCAATCCGATGAAAGGCATGGTGGCGGCGGTTTCCGTAGGCATCGTTAACGGCGAAGCGATCTGCGATCTGGAATATGTTGAAGATTCCGCAGCAGAAACCGACATGAACGTCGTGATGACTGAAGACGGCCGTATTATTGAAGTACAGGGTACCGCGGAAGGCGAGCCGTTCAGCCATGAAGAACTTCTCACTTTGTTGGCGCTGGCCCGAGGGGGAATTGAATCCATTGTGGCGACGCAGAAGGCGGCGTTAGAAAATTGATTTTAAGGCGACTGAAAAGTCGCCTTTTTTTTGTCCGTAAATTTCGTAAATGATGAAAGTAAGAAAAGGAGCGAATCCATGAAACCGTATCAGCGCCAGTTTATTGAGTTTGCGCTTAACAAGCAGGTACTAAAGTTTGGCGAGTTTACGCTGAAATCCGGGCGCAAAAGCCCCTATTTCTTCAACGCCGGGCTGTTTAATACCGGGCGCGACCTGGCGTTGTTAGGCCGTTTTTATGCCGAAGCGCTGGTGGATTCCGGTATTGAATTTGATCTGCTGTTTGGCCCCGCGTACAAAGGTATTCCGATCGCGACGACGACGGCGGTTGCGCTGGCGGAACATCACGATAAAGACCTGCCGTACTGCTTTAACCGCAAAGAGGCAAAAGATCATGGTGAAGGCGGGAGCCTGGTGGGCAGCGCGCTACAGGGCCGCGTGATGCTGGTGGATGACGTGATTACCGCAGGTACGGCGATTCGCGAGTCAATGGAGATTATTCAGGCGCACGGGGCTACGCTGGCTGGCGTACTGATTTCGCTGGATCGTCAGGAACGTGGCCGCGGCGAGATTTCCGCGATTCAGGAAGTGGAGCGCGACTATGGTTGTAAGGTTATCTCCATCATTACGCTGAAAGACCTGATTGCCTATCTGGAAGAAAAACCTGATATGGCTGAGCATCTGGCGGCTGTGCGAGCATACCGGGAAGAATTTGGCGTGTAAGCGAATTGCCCGGTGGCGCTTTACCGGGCCTATGTTTCTGTCGCCTGGATAAGGCGTGAGCCACTATCCAGTCAGCGTTACTGTAGCTGAGCGGCAATGAGCGGCCAGCGGGCGTCGAAATCGTCCGTTGGGCGGTATTTAAATTCGCTACGCACGAACCGTGAAAGCATACCTTCACAGAAGGCTAACAGTTGGCTTGCCAGCAGATTTTCATCCGTCGTGTAGCCTTCGCCTTCACGCATTCTTTTTTCTCGTAGCACCTGGCGGAGCTGCGCTTCGATGCGTTCAAAAAGCTGATTAATGCGCCCCTGCAGGCGATCCTGTTCAAACATCAGCGCGTGCCCGGTAAGAATGCGCGTCAGGCCAGGGTTGCGTTCGCCAAAACCCAGAATCAGCAACACAATCAGGCGCAAACGCGTGCTGGTGTTTTTTTCATCTTTTAAAATCAGATTGATACGGGTAATCAGACTATCTTCGATAAACTCAATCAGGCTATCGAACATGCGGGTCTTGCTGGGAAAATGGCGGTATAGCGCCGCTTCTGAAACGCCGACCGAGGCCGCCAGTTTTGCCGTCGTGATGCGTTGGCTTCCATCGCTGGATTCAAGCATCAGCGCCAGTGACTGAAGTATTTCTTCGCGACGATTCCTTTTCGCAGTTTGTTTTTCTGCCATGTTACAAAATACCCCTGAAAATAAGCACTTGCCAGGCGAGCACCCACGCTATAACCGCAAACTCAGCGCTTGCGGCAGTATTATGACGTTATGGGGATGCGTAAAATTTACTTACGGCCAGAATGACCGAAGCCGCCCTCGCCACGTTCGGTGGCGTCAAATGCTTCCACCAGATTAAATTCGGCCTGAACGACCGGAACAAACACCATTTGCGCGATACGTTCGCCCGGTTCAATGGTAAAACTGTCCTGACCACGGTTCCAGATCGAAACCATCAGTTGCCCCTGATAATCGGAATCAATCAGCCCGACCAGGTTGCCCAGCACGATACCATGTTTATGGCCCAGGCCCGAACGCGGCAACATGACTGCCGCCAGTGATGGATCGGCGATATGAATGGCCAGTCCGGTAGGTACCAACGTCGTTGCGCCAGGCGCCAGTTCTACGGCGTCGTCGAGACAGGCGCGCAGGTCAAGCCCGGCAGAACCAGAAGTAGCATAAGTCGGCAGCGGAAACTGCTGACCAACACGCGGGTCCAGAATCTTAACGTCGATTTTTTTCATCATAACGGGTCACGATCTCGTCGAGTAATAATTGGCCCAGGAGTTCTTTCCGCTCAAGCGGTAAGACTTTATCTCCATCCTGCCAGAAAAGGTGTAAAGCGTTTTTATCGCTATTAAATCCCTGATTTGAAAGAGAAACATCATTTGCACAAATCAGGTCAAGGTTCTTACGGATACGTTTTTGCCGGGCGTATTCTTCCACATTATTCGTTTCCGCGGCAAACCCAACAACGTAGGGTCGATTGTCACTGAGTGCGGCCACCCCGGCGACAATGTCCGGGTTTTTGACCATTTTTATTAGTAATTCATCACCTTGCGCCGCCTGTTTTTTGATTTTTTCACTGGCGATAGTCTCTGCGCGATAGTCAGCCACGGCGGCGCAGCTAATGAAAATGTGCTGCTGTTGAACGGCGGCCTGAACAGCGGCTTCCATGTCCAGCGCGGTTATGACATCAACCCGTTTTACAAAAGGCGGCGTCGGTAACGAAACGGGACCGGAGACCAGCGTGACATTTGCGCCGCGACGCGCTGCGGCCGCCGCAATAGCGAAGCCCATTTTACCGGAGCTGTGGTTGGAAATATAACGCACCGGGTCGAGCGGTTCGCGCGTCGGACCTGCCGTAATCATGATATTAAGATGTCGCAAATCGTTGACGGCAGCGAAATGCGCGGCGGCCTTATCAACGATAACTAATGGGTCCAGCATTCGGCCTGGGCCTACGTCGCCGCACGCCTGACTGCCGCTATCCGGCCCCCAAATGAACAGGCCGCGAGAGGCGAGCACCTCCAGATTATGTTGCGTGGCGGCAGCGCGGTACATCTGTTGGTTCATGGCCGGAAGCACGGCCACCGGGGCTGGCGTCGCCAGGCAAATGGTGGAGACTAAATCATTAGCCATACCCGATGCTACACGGGCGATCAGGTCGGCGGTCGCGGGGGCAAGAATCACCAGGTCGGCCCATTTCCCCAACTCGATATGCCCCATCGCGGCTTCAGCGGCAGGGTCAAGCAGACTGTCGGATACGGGATAGCCCGACACTGCCTGTAAGCTCAGGGGGGTAATAAAGGCTTTTGCCGCCTCGGTCATTGCCACGCGCACGTCAGCGCCGTGCTCACGTAAACGGCGCACCAGCTCCGGCGTTTTATACGCAGCGATACCGCCGCTAACGCCGAGAACAATTTTTTTACCGGCCAGGCTCATCATGTCTTTCCTGTTGGGTGACTTTGAAAGGCGGCTATTTTATCACAATCTCTACGGCGTCGTGTCTTTGCCTGCGCTCCACTTTGCGAGGCGCTACGCAAGAACAAAATCGGGGCGTCGATCTCTCCCAAAGGCTGTGCCACTATGCCGCTTCCTTAAAAAAGGAGGTGCGCGTATGGATACGTTGGACGAATTATTGCCGCGTGAAAAAATGCTCAGATCCGGCATTGCTTCCCTCAGCGACGTGGAGCTGCTGGCGCTTTTTTTACGTACCGGCACGCCGGGAAAAGATGTTATGACGTTGGCAAAAGAGATATTGCAGCACTTTGGGTCGCTGTATGGCCTGCTGTCGGCGGACTTTGCGCAGTTTCGCGGCGTAAACGGCATCGGCCTGGCGAAATTCGCGCAGTTGAAAGGCATTGCTGAGCTGGCAAGGCGCTATTACAGCGTGCGCATGAATGAGGAAAGTGCGTTGCTGAGTCCGGAAATGACGCGGGAATTTCTGCAAAGCCAACTGACGGGCGAAGAGCGTGAGATCTTTCTGGTGATCTTCCTCGATGCCCAGCACCGGGTGCTTCAGCACAGCCGCCTGTTTTCCGGCACGCTTAACCACGTAGAGGTGCATCCGCGTGAGATTGTTCGGGAAGCGATTAAACTCAATGCTTCAGCGGTCATTCTGGCGCATAACCACCCTTCAGGCTGCGCAGAGCCAAGTAAAGCAGATAAACTTATCACTGAGCGCGTGATAAAGTGTTGCCAGTTTATGGATATCCGGGTGCTCGATCACCTGATAATTGGGCGCGGAGAGTACGTTTCTTTTGCCGAACGCGGCTGGATTTAAGATTCTTTGCGCGATCCATCGGGATCTTTGTCTGTTCGGGACTTGAGCATATCGCCGGGTCAGCGTATACTACGCCACCTTTGAGAATCTCGGGTTTGGCATTTGGGCCTGGCAATCGAGAGTTCAATAGAACTGCGCGATGACCAGGCTGTAAAGCCTGACGAGGCGCCGATACCCCATACGAAGCTCGAGCTAATTTGATTTTTGGAGAATAGACATGTCCCGAGTCTGCCAAGTTACTGGCAAGCGTCCGGTGACCGGTAACAACCGTTCCCACGCACTGAACGCGACTAAACGCCGTTTCCTGCCTAACCTGCACTCTCACCGTTTCTGGGTTGAGAGCGAGAAGCGTTTTGTCACCCTGCGTGTATCTGCTAAAGGTATGCGTATCATCGATAAAAAAGGCATCGAAACAGTTCTGTCTGAACTGCGTGCCCGTGGCGAAAAGTACTAAGTACTAAGAGGAAATAAATCATGGCTAAAGGTATTCGTGAGAAAATCAAGCTGGTTTCTTCTGCTGGTACTGGTCACTTCTATACCACTACGAAGAACAAACGTACTAAACCGGAAAAACTGGAACTGAAAAAATTCGATCCAGTTGTCCGTCAGCACGTGATCTACAAAGAAGCGAAAATCAAATAATTCTCGCTTTGATGTAACAAAAACCTCGCTTCGGCGGGGTTTTTTGTTTTCTGGCCGTCCCCATATTAATGAGACCTGCCACACAGCCGGAGACGTTATGCCTGAATTACCCGAAGTTGAAACCAGCCGCCGGGGTATTGAACCCCATTTAGTTGGCGCTACTATCCTGCACGCCCATATCCGTAACGGCCGTCTGCGCTGGCCGGTTTCAGATGAAATTTATCGTCTGAGCGATACACCCGTCCTTAGCGTTCAGCGTCGTGCTAAATATCTACTGCTGGAGCTGCCTGACGGCTGGATAATTATTCACCTGGGGATGTCGGGAAGCTTGCGGATACTGCCGGAAGCGCTGCCGGCGGAAAAGCACGACCATGTCGATTTGGTGATGAGCAACGGCAAAATTCTACGTTATACCGATCCTCGCCGCTTTGGCGCCTGGTTATGGACCAAAGAGCTGGAAGGGCATAACGTACTGGCGCATCTGGGACCGGAGCCGCTAAGCGATGAGTTTAATGGCGAATATTTGCAGCAGAAATGCGCGAAGAAGAAGACGGCGATTAAACCCTGGCTGATGGATAACAAGCTGGTGGTCGGCGTGGGGAATATCTACGCCAGCGAGTCGCTGTTTGCCGCTGGTATTCACCCTGACCGCCTGGCGTCGTCACTCTCGACAGAGGAGTGCGACCTGCTGGCGCGGGTGATTAAAGCCGTTTTGCTGCGCTCTATTGAACAAGGCGGGACAACGCTGAAGGATTTTCTGCAAAGCGATGGGAAGCCGGGCTATTTTGCCCAGGAGTTGCAGGTGTACGGGCGCAAAGGCGAGCCGTGTCGGGTATGCGGTACGCCGATAGTCGCAACGAAACACGCACAGCGCGCGACGTTCTATTGCCGTCACTGTCAGAAGTAAAATGCCAGGCCCGGCAAGGTAGGAAACTTATTTCAACTTATCCATTAGCGCCTGATGCACATTGTCCGGCAGAAAGTGGGTCACATCGCCCTGATGGCGCGCCACTTCTTTGACCAGCGACGATGAAATAAACGACCACTCTTTGGACGGCATCAGGAAAACGCTTTCCAGTTGCGGCATCAGATGGCGATTCATATGCGCCAACTGCATTTCATATTCAAAATCCGCCACCGCGCGCAGACCACGAATCAGGATATTCGCCTGTCTGTCGCGGGCGAAATTGGCCATCAGGTCGCTAAAGCCTACCACCTCTACGTTACCCAGGTGTGCGGTCGCTTTTTGCGCCAGCGCCACACGTTCGTCCAGGGTGAACATGGGTTTCTTGCTGGGGCTGGCGGCGATAGCCAGAATGACATGGTCGAACATCTGCGTTGCGCGCGTCACAATATCGAGATGACCGTTAGTAATCGGATCAAACGTACCTGGATAAATCGCCCGTTTTTGCATGACAGTCCTCAATGCGTTTTCGGTGGCAGATAAGGTTCCAGCAGTTGCAGCAGACGCTGGAGCGCGCCCTGATTTTGATACAGCACTTCAACTGCGTGACGTCCGTAGAAATTACGATAATCAGCGTCGGTCAGTAAAGAGGAAACTTCTTTTGCCAGCGTAGCCGCATCGGTAATCGTGATAAGTCCGCTCGCCTGATCCAGACGGGCGCAAATATCTTTAAAGTTAAAGGTATGCGGACCCATCAGTACCGGAATCGCATGAGCGGCGGCCTCCAGCGGGTTATGACCGCCGCGTTCAACCAGCGAACCACCAACAAAGGCGAGATCGGCAATGCCATAGAGCAACATTAATTCGCCCATGGTATCGCCTACCACGACCTGGGTGCTGGCGGACGGTACTTCGCCCGAAGAACGAGTGATGTAGCTTAACCCTGCCTGACGCACAAGATTGATAGCATCCGGGAAACGCTCCGGATGGCGGGGCACCAGAATCAGTAATAAATTCGGGAATTGATGTAATAACGCCTGGTGAGCGGCGATAACGATACTCTCTTCGCCATCGTGGGTGCTGGTGGCAATCCAGACCGGACGGTGCGGCGCCCACTGGCGGCGTAGCGTAACGGCTTTAGCCGCCAGCTGCGGCGTAACTGAAATATCAAATTTCAGACTGCCGGTGACCGTGACCTGATTGTTCTTCGCGCCCAATGCCACAAAGCGTTCGCCATCTTCTTCGTTTTGCGCGGCAATCAGGGTGATACGGCGCAAGAGCGTACGGACAAACTTGCCAAGCTTCGCATAACCCGCGGCGGAGCGGGCGGAAAGCCGCGCATTAGCGATAACCAGGGGAATATGACGTTTGTGCAGCGCAGCAATCAGATTTGGCCAGAGCTCAGTCTCCATGATCAATACCAGCTTAGGATCAATCTTATTGAGGAAACGATTGAGCGCATCGGGCAAATCATAAGGCAAGTAAACGTGCTGAACATCGTTGCCAAAGGCGGACTGGACGCGCTCCGAGCCGGTCGGCGTCATGGTCGTTACGGTAATAGGCAGATCGGGATAGCGATGACGTAGAGCGCGGACCAATGGGATGGCCGCCAGAGTTTCGCCCACCGAGACGGAATGCAGCATGATTCCGCCCGGTTTCAACGGACGGCGGTAGAATCCGTAGCGTTCACCCCAGCGCTTACGATAGGCCGGCGCTTTACGTCCACGCACCCAAAGCCGTATCCAGATCAGAGGCTGAATAAGGTAGAGAAGAGCGGTGTAAAGCAATTCGAGCATAGTAAATAGCTGACTTATGGATGTGCTGGGGATTCTATGTATTTAGCCTGGGCTTTACCATTACTTTTCCCATTTTTGCGCCAAATTGGCTCAGAAGCGAGGATTCCAGGCGCTGAACCCCATTATTTTTGCATTTTTACGCAATCCATTGAAATTTGCCGCCCTTGTCGCCCCAGACAATGGGAATGACCATTCACAAGAGGGGGATAAATTATTATCTCTTTGAATTTATGATTAAAAAAATGATTGTGTATAAAAATTATTCGTATCGGATTGCTGCGAAAGAAGTGTTACACTAGCGCATCTAAAATGAGTGCGGTATTAGCCATCGGGTTGCTGTGAAGCCTGGGGCGGTAGCGTGCTTTTTTCTGCTTATTTATCCGGACAATTTCAACCAAAGAGTCGCTTGTGGAAAAGCCATTTCGAAGAATTCTGATTATAAAAATGCGTTTTCATGGAGACATGTTACTTACCACCCCTGTCATCAGCACGCTGAAGCAGAATTATCCCGATGCAAAAATCGATGTGCTTCTTTACCAGAACACCATACCGATATTGTCGGAAAATCCGGAGATTAATGCACTCTACGGCATCAGTAACAAAGGCGCAGGAACAAAAGAGAAGATCAAAAACGCGCTATCGCTAATCAAAAAATTGCGTGCTAACTCGTATGATCTGGTCGTCAATCTCACCGATCAGTGGAGCGTGGCGCTTATTGTGCGTTTTTTAAACGCAAAAATAAAAATCTCGCAGGATTTCGGTAATCGTCAGTCTGCTCTATGGAAAAAGAGCTTTACGCATTTAGTACCTTATGCGGGAGAACATGCTGTTGAGCGCACATTATCCGCGCTAAAGCCGTTAGCGCTAAAACAGTATGTCACGGAAACCACCATGAGCTATCGCCCGGAACATTGGGAAAACATGCGACAACAGCTCAAACAACTTGGTGTGACCCGACAATATGTTGTTATTCAGCCTACGGCACGGCAGCTATTTAAGTGCTGGGATAATGATAAATTCTCGCAGGTTATTGATGCCGTGCAGCGCCGCGGTTATCAAGTTGTACTGACGTCAGGCCCGGCCGCAGACGAGATGGCCTGCGTGGATGCTATTGCACGCGGCTGTGAGACAAAACCGGTTACTGGTCTGGCGGGTAAAACTCGCTTTCCTGAATTGGGTGCGTTGATTGACCATGCGGATCTCTTTATCGGCGTTGATTCGGCCCCCGGTCATATTGCCGCAGCAGTCAAAACGCCGGTCATTTGTCTTTTTGGCGCGACGGATCATGTATTCTGGCGTCCCTGGACCGACGACATCATTCAGTTTTGGGCAGGAAATTATCAGCCGATGCCTGAACGGCATGAGCTTGATCGTAATAAAAAATACCTTTCCGTTATTCCGGCTGAAGATGTTATCGCCGCGACGGAAAAAATGCTGCCGCATGAGGCACGCACCATAGATTTGGACAGCCTGCTATGAGAGTTGCCTTTTGCTTATATAAATATTTTCCTTTTGGCGGTCTGCAGCGTGATTTTATGCGCATTGCCCAAACCGTGGCGGCGCGAGGGCATCAGGTTCGTGTTTATACTCAGTCATGGGAAGGGGAATGCCCGGATAACTTTGAATTAATCCGCGTGCCGGTTAAATCCCGGACGAACCACGGTCGTAACGCAGAATATTATGCCTGGGTGCAACACCATTTGCGCGACCACCCTGTCGATCGGGTGGTTGGATTCAATAAGATGCCGGGCCTTGATGTGTATTACGCCGCAGACGTGTGTTACGCCGAAAAAGTCGCACAGGAAAAAGGATTTTTCTATCGCCTGACATCACGCTATCGGCATTATGCTGCTTTTGAACGCGCCACGTTTGAACACGGCAAGCCGACGCAACTATTAATGCTGACGAATAAGCAGATTGCTGACTTCCAAAAACATTATCAGACTGAAGCGGAGCGTTTCCATATTCTTCCTCCGGGGATTTACCCGGACAGAAAATATAGCCAACAGATCCCAAACAGTCGTCAAATTTATCGTCAGAAAAATGGTATCTCAGAACAGCAAAAATTACTGTTGCAAGTAGGGTCTGACTTTACCCGTAAAGGTGTGGATCGCTCTATTGAAGCGCTGGCATCGCTACCCGAATCTTTACGGCAAAATACGGTGCTCTATGTTGTCGGGCAGGATAAGCCGAAGAAGTTTGCAGCACTGGCTGAAAGAAGCGGCGTCGGCACGAATGTGCATTTTTTCTCCGGACGTAATGATATCGCGGAGTTAATGGCGGCAGCCGACCTTTTACTGCATCCAGCCTATCAGGAAGCTGCTGGTATTGTTTTGCTGGAAGCCATTACTGCTGGTTTGCCGGTGCTGACAACCGCGGTGTGCGGTTATGCACATTATATTGTGGATGCAAACTGTGGCGAAGCGATGACTGAACCATTCCGCCAGGATGCGCTAAATGAGGTTTTACTCAAAGCGCTGACACAGCCTTCCTTACGCAACGCCTGGGCTGAAAATGCGCGGTATTATGCTGATACCCAGGATTTATACAGCTTACCGGAGAAGGCCGCGGATATTATTACAGGTGATTTAGATGGTTGAGCTGAAAGCGCCGTTAACCACACTATGGCGCGGTAAAGATGCTTTTGAGGAAGTAAAAACGTTACAGGGCGAAGTGTTCAGAGAGCTGGAGACGCGTCGAACATTGCGGTTTGAGCTGGACGGTAAAAGCTACTTCCTGAAGTGGCATAAAGGTACTTCGCTGAAAGAAATTGTGAAGAACCTGATTTCGTTACGTATGCCTGTTCTGGGCGCTGACAGAGAATGGCACGCCATTCATCGTCTACATGAGCTGGGCGTTGATACGATGCACGGCGTTGGTTTTGGTGAAAAAGGCGTAAACCCGCTAACCAGAACATCATTTATTATCACCGAAGATTTAACGCCCACCATTAGCCTTGAAGACTACTGTGCTGACTGGGCTGTTAATCCACCGGACGCGCAGGTGAAGTGGATGATCATTAAGCGTGTTGCGACTATGGTACGTAAAATGCACGCCGGGGGAATTAACCATCGCGACTGTTATATTTGCCACTTTCTTCTGCATTTACCTTTCACTGGTCGCGAAGAGGATTTAAAAATCTCCGTAATTGACCTGCATCGCGCGCAGATACGCCAGCACGTTCCCCTTCGCTGGCGTGACAAAGATTTAATTGGGCTTTATTTTTCTTCAATGAATATTGGCCTGACTCAGCGAGATATATTCCGGTTTATGCGTGAGTATTTCTCTCTCCCCCTGCGAGAGATTTTGCAAAAAGAATCGGGGTTGATTCATCAGGCAGATGTTAAAGCCGCTCGAATTAAAGAAAGGACAATAAGAAAAAATCTGTAATTATAATAATTATGCACTCAGTGAGTAATTTATGAGTGAGACAAGGATAGACAGAATGTCTAACATTAAAAGTTATATTTCAAACCAAAAAAACATAATTCAACATGATGATTTTTTTGGAAGAAGACTGGACATTGCTCTTTGCTTTGATCATGGTTTTATAATGCCAGCAGGTGTGGCAATATATTCCATTATCGAAAATAATAAAGATATTGACTACGCCTTAAAGCAAAAAGAGAGATGTCAGGTAAAAATTACTCTATAGGGTTATATTACTATTTTTGCTATTTAATATCTAAAGTCTTTAGATTAAGGTTTTAACTCTGGGGTATATATGAAAATAGCTTTTATTGGCGAAGCGGTATCCGGTTTTGGAGGGATGGAAACCGTTATTAGCAACGTTATCCATACGTTTGAAAATAGCTCTCCGAAGATCAACTGTGAAATGTTTTTCTTTTGTCGTAATGACAAAATGGATAAAGCATGGCTAAAAGAGATTAAATATGCGCAATCATTCTCAAATATAAAATTAAGTTTTCTTCGTCGAGCTAAGCATGTTTATAATTTTAGTCAGTGGCTGAAAGAAACGTCACCGGATATTGTGATATGTATTGATGTCATCTCATGTCTTTATGCCAATAAAGCACGAAAGAAAAGTGGTAAACATTTTACTATTTTCTCGTGGCCGCATTTTTCGCTCGACCATAAAAAACATGCAGAATGTATAACGTACGCGGATTATCATCTGGCCATCAGTAGTGGTATTAAAGAACAGATCATGGCACGGGGTATCTCAGCGCAAGATATTAGCGTCGTTTATAATCCTGTCTCTATTAAAACAGTCATTGTGCCGCCGCCTGAGCGCGATAAACCCGCTGTATTTCTCTATGTAGGGCGTCTTAAATTTGAAGGGCAGAAAAGAGTTAAAGATTTATTTGATGGCTTAGCTCGTACGACAGGGGAATGGCAGCTACATATTATTGGTGATGGCTCAGATTTTGAAAAGTGCCAGGCCTATAGTCGGGAGCTTGGTATTGAGCAGCGTGTGATCTGGTATGGTTGGCAAAGCGCGCCGTGGCAAGTCGTACAGCAAAAAATAAAAAATGTCACCGCGTTACTACTTACCTCTGCATTTGAGGGATTTCCTATGACCCTGCTGGAAGCAATGTCATATGGAATTCCGTGTATTAGTTCTGATTGTATGTCTGGTCCGCGCGATATGATTAAACCCGGTTTGAATGGTGAGCTTTACACTCCGGGTGCTATAGATGATTTTGTAGGACACCTTAATCGCGTTATTTCTGGTGAAGTAAAATATCAGCATGATATTATTCCCGGCACGATTGAGAGATTTTACGATGTGCTATATTTTAAAAATTTTAATAATGCAATATTCTCGAAATTACAAAAGTGATCACTATGAGCAGAAAATATTTTGAAGAAGAAGTCATTCAACAGACTTTAGATTATAACTATGCACAACATAGTGATGCTGATAAATTTAATATAGCTTATGGGATTGATAAAAACTTTCTTTTTGGCTGTGGTGTCTCTATTGCATCGGTTCTCCTCGCTAATCCAGAGAAGGCGTTAGCTTTCCATGTTTTTACCGATTTCTTTGACTCTGAAGACCAGCAGCGATTTGAGGCATTAGCAAAACAGTACGCTACGCAGATTGTTGTTTACCTAATCGACTGTGAGCGCTTAAAATCGCTACCCAGTACCAAAAACTGGACCTATGCAACATACTTTAGATTCATTATCGCCGATTATTTTTCAGATAAAACAGATAGAGTACTTTATCTGGATGCAGATATTGCATGTAAGGGGAGTATTCAGGAACTTATTGATCTTAATTTTGCTGAAAATGAGATTGCGGCTGTCGTTGCTGAAGGCGAGTTGGAATGGTGGACTAAGCGCTCGGTTAGCCTGGCAACGCCTGGGCTGGTTTCTGGCTATTTTAATGCCGGTTTTATTTTAATTAACATACCTCTTTGGACTGCAGAAAATATCTCTAAGAAAGCGATTGAAATGCTAAAAGATCCAGAGGTAGTACAGCGCATAACGCACCTTGATCAGGATGTATTAAATATATTTTTAGTGAATAAAGCGCGTTTTGTTGATAAAAAATTTAATACACAATTTAGTCTTAACTATGAATTAAAAGATTCAGTTATTAATCCAGTTGATGCTGAGACTGTATTTGTTCATTATATCGGACCAACGAAGCCCTGGCATAGTTGGGGGGCTTACCCCGTGTCACAATATTTTTTACAGGCTAAGAGCAACTCACCATGGTCTCATTGTGCACTTTTAAATCCAGTGACTAGCCATCAGTTACGTTATGCGGCAAAGCATATGTTTAATCAGAAGCATTATACTTCGGGTATAAATTATTATATAGCCTACTTTAAACGTAAACTTCTTGAATAAAACCCATAGGTGATGTAATGGATTCATTTCCTGAGATAGAAATAGCTGAATATAAAGTTTTTGATGAAAGTAATAATAATGATGATAACGTATTAAACATTTCTTATGGCGTTGATGAAAACTATCTTGATGGTGTGGGGGTATCAATCGCTTCAGTTGTATTAAACAATAATATCCCGCTCGCTTTTCACATTATTTGTGACTCATACTCCCCGTGTTTTGTAAAATATATAGAGCGTTTAGCCGTACAGCATCACATAAAAATTTCTCTTTATCTTATTAAAGTAGAAAGCCTTGAGGTATTGCCTCAAACTAAAGTATGGTCGAGAGCAATGTATTTTCGTTTATTTGCTTTCGATTATCTCAGCAAGAAGGTAAATACCTTACTTTATTTGGATGCCGATGTTGTATGCAAAGGATCTTTGCAAGATCTTTTACAGCTTGATCTGACAGAGAAGATCGCTGCGGTCGTAAAAGATGTTGATTCCATCCAGAATAAGGTAAATGAGAGATTAAGCGCTTTTAATTTACAAGGTGGTTATTTTAACTCCGGCGTGGTTTTTGTTAACCTGAAATTATGGAAAGAGAATGCCTTAACCAAAAAGGCATTTTTACTTTTGGCAGGTAAAGAGGCTGACTCTTTTAAATATCCCGATCAGGATGTTTTGAATATTCTCCTACAGGATAAAGTCATTTTTCTACCGCGACCGTATAATACTATTTATACTATTAAAAGTGAGTTGAAAGATAAGTCACATAAAAAATATAGCAATATAATTAATGATAATACTATTTTAATTCATTATACGGGCGCTACAAAACCATGGCATGCCTGGGCAAATTATCCTTCAGTTATCTATTATAAAAATGCACGACTGAACTCGCCCTGGAAAGATTTTCCCGCAAAAGATGCGCGTACCATAGTCGAATTTAAGAAGCGATATAAACATCTTCTCGTGCAAG
Source organism: Salmonella enterica subsp. enterica serovar Typhimurium str. LT2 (assembly GCF_000006945.2). Classification (GTDB taxonomy): domain Bacteria; phylum Pseudomonadota; class Gammaproteobacteria; order Enterobacterales; family Enterobacteriaceae; genus Salmonella; species Salmonella enterica. The sequence continues at coordinate 3,912,563 of NC_003197.2, read as the reverse complement.
GTCATTATTTTAAAGGCCTTCTGGCTGGAAGCGCATATCTTTATCGTAAACTTTTCCACAAATAATTCCCCTCCCTAAATCTCCATTATGATTATTGAAAAAAAGATTAAAAACTATACCGTCTTTGTCAAAAAAGACGGTGAAAAATACATTGAGATATTCAAAGATTTTCTATCTTATAATCATCAGGTTATTAAAGTCTTCCGTAATATAGAAGATACAAAAGTTGTATTGATTAATACAGACTACGGAAAATATATTCTCAAAGTATTTAGTCCAAAAGTAAAAAATACTGAACGCTTTTTCAAATCGTTAGTAAAAGGAGATTACTACGAAAAGCTTTTTCATCAGACAGATCGTGTGCGGCGTGAAGGGTTTGCGGCGCTTAATGATTTTTACCTGCTGGCGGAAATTAAAACATTACGCTATGTAAAAACATACGTGATGATAATTGAGTATATTGAAGGTATTGAACTTGTTGATATGCCAGAAATTTCTGACGAGGTGAGAGGGAAAATCAAACAGTCGATATATTCTCTGCATCAGCATGGTATGGTTTCGGGCGATCCCCATAAAGGTAACTTTATCCTGCAAGGCAATGAGATCAGAATTATCGATTTGTCCGGAAAAAGACCTTCCAGACAACGAAAAGCAAAGGATCGTATTGATTTAGAAAGACATTATGGTATCAAAAATAATGTGAGAGATATCGGATTTTACTTATTGATTTATAAGAAAAAACTCCGAAATTTCTTGCGTCGTATTAAGGGTAAGGAAAAACGCTGATCAATGTAGCACGTTTGGTTTAATTTAAGGGGCTGACTGACTTTTATTTGCTGCAGCGTTATGACATACTTGAGAGAATTTGAGATGTAATATTAGTTATTGAATATAACATTTATTTATAGGTTGCATGATAAACATACGAGTTTTTTATGGGCAGCGTTAACTTCATAACTCACGCCGATGTTCTGCAACTTATTGCGAAAAGAACGGCTGAAGATTGTATTATTTTTCTTTCTGGTCCTACGTCCAGAAAGACGCCGCTGTCCTTGTTACGAATGAAAGATGTCATTGCAGTCAATGGTTCTGTTCAATATTTGCTAAACAATAACGTCAAGCCATTTTTGTACCTTCTGACGGATATTCGCTTCCTCCATCGTCGGCGCGAAGATTTTTATAACTTTAGCCGTAACAGTCAGTTTACTATCGTCAATCTTGATGTGTACGAACAGGCTTCAGTGGATGATCAAAAATATATTGAAGAAAACTGTTTAATTATTCGCTCCTTTTATCGCCGAGAAAAAGGGGGCTTTTTAAAGAAAATTAAATTTAATATCCTCAAGCGGGTTCATAAAGCATTACTTATTTCAGTTCCTCTTTCGAAAAGAGGGCGACTGGCTGGATTTTGCAAGGATATCAGCATCGGGTATTGCTCTTGCCATACTATTGCTTATACCGCTATTCAGGTTGCCTATTCCCTCAAGTATGGCCGTATTATATGTTCTGGGCTTGACTTAACAGGGAGTTGCCCACGTTTCTATGACGAATCTACCAGCCCTATGCCATCTGAGCTTAGTAAAGATCTGTTTAAAATACTGCCATTTTTTACTTTTATGAGAAAAAATGTGAGTGATTTAAATATCTTTAATTTATCAGATGATACTGCAATTCATTACGATATTATTCCATATATTACAGCCTCGGAGCTTGAGGATGAAATATATTACGATAAAATTGTCTAGACACTAGATAAATCATTATTTTTCGTTGCTTCGGCACGCATTTCTTTTTTTTATAACATTTCTTTTTCTATAAAGTTAACTATTCTGGATTATAGCTATTATGATTAAAAAAATCATATTTACTGTTACTCCTATATTTTCAATTCCTCCTCGTGGTGCGGCTGCGGTAGAAACCTGGATTTACCAGGTTGCAAAACGACTATCAATACCGAATGCTATTGCTTGTATAAAGAATGCTGGCTATCCTGAATATAATAAAATAAACGATAACTGTGATATTCATTACATCGGGTTTAGTAAAGTTTATAAGCGTCTTTTTCAGAAATGGACTCGTCTCGACCCACTACCCTATTCCCAGCGCATCCTTAATATTAGAGATAAAGTGACTACCCAGGAAGATAGCGTCATTGTTATTCATAATAGTATGAAACTGTATCGGCAGATCAGAGAGCGCAATCCGAATGCAAAACTGGTTATGCACATGCATAATGCATTTGAACCAGAACTTCCTGATAATGATGCAAAAATTATCGTGCCCAGTCAGTTTCTTAAAGCGTTTTATGAAGAAAGATTGCCCGCCGCTGCTGTTAGTATTGTGCCTAATGGTTTTTGTGCTGAGACTTATAAAAGAAACCCACAAGATAATCTTCGTCAGCAATTAAATATTGCGGAAGATGCCACCGTTCTCTTGTATGCCGGGAGAATTTCGCCTGATAAAGGCATCCTGTTGCTTTTGCAGGCGTTCAAACAATTACGTACCTTAAGAAGTAATATTAAACTTGTCGTTGTTGGCGACCCTTATGCAAGCCGCAAGGGTGAAAAAGCAGAGTATCAAAAGAAAGTACTGGACGCCGCAAAAGAGATTGGAACGGATTGTATTATGGCTGGGGGGCAATCTCCTGACCAGATGCATAACTTCTATCATATAGCCGATCTGGTTATTGTGCCATCTCAGGTTGAAGAAGCATTTTGCATGGTGGCTGTAGAAGCGATGGCAGCAGGAAAAGCGGTTCTTGCCAGCAAAAAAGGGGGGATTAGCGAATTTGTGTTAGATGGCATAACGGGCTATCACCTCGCAGAACCTATGTCGAGCGACAGTATAATTAATGATATTAACCGTGCGCTTGCTGATAAGGAACGCCACCAGATTGCCGAAAAAGCAAAATCCCTGGTGTTTTCAAAATACAGTTGGGAAAATGTAGCGCAGCGTTTCGAGGAACAAATGAAAAACTGGTTTGATAAGTGATTGAGTCCTGATGATGGAAAACGCGCTGATACCGTAATAAGTATCAGCGCGTTTTTTTATCTATTTCTTAGCGCCAGCAGAAAACCGGTAATGATACCAATTTGAGCAATATCGACCTGTTCAAAATTGCCACGAACGATATAAAAACCGACGAAAGATAAAAATAGCAAGAGATGAGCATTGTAGGGGCTTATCTCTACTTTCCTGAGGGTAGAGCTGGCTGTTTCCCTGATGATAGCGCCATATAAATAGACCAGGCTCGCCAGACCCAATATGCCTGCACTAAACCAGATGTACAGAATGGTATTATGCGGACCGATAGATTCTTTAAAGGTCCACGTTGGATAATCGACAACGCGTTTATTATAAACACCATCATACACATCATTACCATAGCCGTAGCCCTTGATCGGGTTTTCCTGAATCAGTATCCACGCGGTGCCCTGGGTTCCGTTAGTATAACGATATGAGCTATCTGTCTGCTGTAATTTATACAGTAAATGTTCTGGGTCTGGTTTGTTATTATGTTGAGTGATAACCAAAGCGCCGATAATGGCTAATAAAATGGCACCAACTCCTATTAACTTCCATTGGCGGTTCAGTATTGCCCACAGAACACCTACTATAAGCACCGCCAACCATGCCCCTCGCGATAGGGTTCCCAGGATAAAGAAAAGGTAGATGGCGCTAAGCACCAAAAAAACCAACTTAATTGCATTTTTTCTAAACAGCCAAATATTCAATAATGCTGGAAATAAGAAAACCATGGAATCGGACATATGTCGATGCGCATAGCTTATGAATGGCATAATCCCTTTATTATAGTCCTCGATATACAGAATACTCTCTGCAAGGCAGCGAAGTCCTAAACTTGTTAAAAAGGAGAAAAGTACTATTTTCGCAACCGTTTCTTTTGTTTCATCTTTTAATAGTACGGGAATTAATAAAGTATATAATAAGAAGCCCTCCAGTACCGTATTTTCAAATTCCTTGAAACTTTCTTTCATATCTGGCGATATGAGTATGGAATAAACAAGGATTAATGATAATACTGCTACGCTATAAAATACGCTATTTTTGAAAAGAGGGGGGAAACTTTTCGGTGAGCGTGAGACCTGATAAATCGCGGTGATAACCATAAGTATGATTATCAAATGTTTATAACGCGTAATACCATCCAGAAAATACGTGGCAACAAAAAGAAAAACCAGCGCTTTATTCCAGATCGGCTTCCATTTCTCTTTATTTAACGTTAATGATGTGGTTAGCATCTTTTCTCCACAATAGGTTTGGGATGAGACAGAGTCTCTTTAATGAATCTTTCCAAATACGCTTGTGGCATCTAAATTCGCCAGGTTCTGTTCTGGTGAGCAGCATGCCATTTGGTTCTTCCCATAACCTCCAATTAACCCAGGGTCCGTTGGGCCATATAGCGTAATATTCGGTCTGTCGAGCGCGGCGGTGAGATGGCTCAGGCCGGTATCAACCGATACGACAAATTTTGCGCCAGCCAGCACTCTGGCGACCTCCTCCAGGCTCATGCGCGGTAACACATCCACATAGTCAAAGCCTTCGGCCAGTCGTTTAGCCCGGGCCTCCTCATGAGGCGCGCCCCAGGGAAGCTTTATCCGTAATCCGGTGTTGCCCACCAGGCCGATAAGCTCGCGCCAGTTTGCTTCCGGCCAGTGTTTATCATCGCGGGTCGTGGCATGTAAAAACACCGCATACGGATCGCTAACCGCCTGCTGGCAATGCAGAAAATGTTTTGCGATGGCATAATCGCCCTGCGACTGCGGTTTATCGTATCCCAGGCTTTTGGCGAACAGCTCGCGCGTCCGTTCAACCGCATGTTGTTGCTTTGCGATATGGTGTTTACGGTTATAGAACAGGCTGGCCAGCGGTTCGCGGGCGGTACTCCAGTCCATACCGTGCTTTATCCCATGCGCCAGACGCGTCACCAGCGCCGCGCTTTTTACCAGCCCCTGCGCATCAATCACAGCGTCGTATTGGTTTGCGCATACCGCCCGACGAAAGGCTGTGCGTTCCGCTTTGATGGGCGCGGAAAACCAGGCCTTGCGCCAACGGCGAATAGCGACGGGAATCACGCGATCGACAGCACTGTGCCAGGACGGAATTTGTGCAAACCCTTCTTCGACAGCCCAATCAAATTGAATCCCCGGAATCGCCTGTTGCGCGTCGGTAAGCGCAGGCAGGGTATGTAATACGTCGCCCATCGATGATGTTTTAACGATCAAAACCCGCATTAAACGCCCTCTTCCGACAACAGCGAATGAAGCTCTTCCAGAACCCGCTGCGGCGTGATATCGATCAGGCTCTGGTGATAGCCTTGCGCCGTATCACCTTTACGCACTTTGTGATAACCCGTAATGAGACGAATCACCCGGGCCTTATGAGACAGCGGCGGCGTGAAATCCGGGCTACTTGGGCCATACAAGGCGACCAGAGGGCGGTCGAGCGCCGCCGCGACGTGCATCAGCCCGGAATCGTTAGTGACGATGGCTTTACAGGCGGCTATCAGAATGACGGCCTGTTCCAGCTGGGTTTCCCCCGCCAGGTTGCGACACCATGCCTGCTGCTCGCTATTCAGCGCCGCCAGGATCTCATTTCCGGCTTCATGGTCTTTTGCCGAGCCAAACAGCACGACCTGATACCCTTCGTTAATGAGCTGCTTTGCCAGTTCGGCGTAGTGATAGTGCGGCCAACGTTTTGCCGGGCCAAATTCTGCGCCGGGGCAAAAGCCGATCAGAGGACGTTCAGAAGATAGTGAAAAGTCGCTGCACATCAGCGACTTTTCACCCTCGCTAACTTGGAGCTGTGGCCAGAGTAGCGGCTGGGGCAGATCTTTCGCCGCGCGCATCACGCCCTTGTCATAAGCCAGCGCCACGTAGCGCTCCACCATCAGTGGCCAGGCGTCTTTATCAAGGACGCGCGCATCGTTCAGCAGGCCATAGCGCATTTCGCCGCGCCAGCCGGTACGGTGCGGGATATTGGCAAAGAAAGGAATCAGCGCCGATTTAAACGAATTTGGCAACACCCAGGCGCGATCGTAGCGCTTCTCTCGCAGGCTATGGCCCAATCTGCGGCGCTCGCCGATTTCCAGCGCGCCGTGGCCCAACGGCATGGGTATCGCCTCGTTAACTTCCGGCATACGCGATAATAACGGACGACACCAGGCTGGCGCCATCACGTCGATTATCGCCTGGGGATAGCGTGCTTTAAGCGTGCGATAGAGACTTTGCGACATCATCATGTCGCCCACCCAGGACGGGCCAATGACCAAAATTTTCATACTTACGCGTCGCGGTTCAGCCAGGCCATATACTCCGTGACGCCTTCGGCGACGGTCTTAAAGGGTTTGTCGTAGCCCGCGTTGCGCAGATTGGTTAAATCCGCCTGCGTAAACGCCTGATAGCGACCTTTCAGCTTATCCGGGAACGGAATGTATTCAATGCTACCTTTTTTATGGTATGCCAGCGTCGCGTCGGCGACGGCCTGGAAAGATTCCGCACGGCCTGTGCCCAGGTTAAAGATGCCGGACTTGCCGCTTTCCAGGAACCACAGGTTAACGGCGGCCACATCGCCCACGTAAACGAAGTCGCGCTTGAAGTTTTCGCTGCCTTCAAACAGTTTCGGGCTTTCGCCGTTGTTTAACTGTGTATTCAGATGAAATGCCACGCTTGCCATGCTGCCTTTATGGCCTTCACGTGGTCCATAGACGTTGAAATAGCGGAAACCGACAATCTGCGAGTTCGCTTCTGGCAGGATCTGGCGCACATATTCATCAAACAGGAATTTAGAATAGCCATAAACGTTAAGCGGTTTTTCGTATTCGCGCGATTCGATGAAATCAGACGTGCGACCGCCATAGGTGGCGGCAGAAGAGGCGTAGAGGAACGGGATTTCGCGCTCAAGACAATAGTGCAGCAGCTCTTTGGAGTATTGATAGTTATTATCCATCATATACTTGCCGTCCCACTCGGTGGTGGAAGAGCAGGCGCCTTCATGGAAAATAGCTTCGATATCGCCGAGCTCTTCTCCGGACATAATCTGGATCAGGAAATCTTCCTTATCCATATAGTCAGCAATGTTCAGATCCACCAGGTTTACAAACTTGGTGCCGTCTTTCAGGTTATCCACCACCAGAATATCGGTGATACCTTTATCATTCAGGGCCTTAACGATATTGCTGCCGATAAAGCCCGCGCCGCCGGTAACGATGATCATAACTGTAACCTTTGAATTATGGTGTCAGAGACTGTCTCAGACATGAATGCTCTTATCATAACACTATTCATCCATTCACTGATAACCCGTGAGGATACGCGTGATTTATGCTGCATTTTAAAGAAGTGATGACGCGTCATCTCGTATCAACGTATCGCTTTGGGTAATATGTGCTGAAATTTGCCCAGTCTGGAGAATCGCAATGCGTGGGGATTTTTACAAACAGTTAACCAACGATCTGGAAACCGCCCGGGCGGAAGGATTGTTTAAAGAAGAGCGCATTATTACGTCTGCGCAGCAGGCGGATATCACCGTGGCGGATGGAAGCCACGTTATTAACTTTTGCGCCAATAACTATCTCGGGCTGGCTAATCACCCTGAGCTGATTAATGCCGCAAAAGCGGGCATGGACAGCCACGGTTTCGGTATGGCGTCCGTGCGTTTTATCTGCGGCACCCAGGACAGCCACAAAGCGCTGGAACAAAAGCTGGCAAGCTTCCTCGGCATGGAAGATGCGATTCTGTATTCCTCCTGTTTCGACGCTAACGGCGGCTTGTTTGAGACGTTGCTGGGCGCGGAAGACGCTATTATTTCCGACGCGCTGAACCACGCGTCTATCATTGACGGCGTGCGTTTGTGTAAAGCGAAGCGCTATCGCTATGCCAACAACGATATGGCAGAGCTGGAAGCGCGGCTGAAAGAGGCGCGTGAGGCCGGCGCGCGTCATGTCCTGATCGCCACCGATGGGGTGTTCTCAATGGATGGCGTCATCGCCAATCTGAAAGGCGTCTGTGATCTGGCCGATAAATACGATGCGCTGGTGATGGTTGATGATTCTCACGCGGTAGGCTTTGTCGGCGAAAACGGTCGCGGTTCCCATGAATACTGCGACGTAATGGGCCGCGTAGATATTATTACCGGTACGCTGGGCAAAGCGTTAGGCGGCGCATCCGGCGGTTATACCGCGGCGCGTAAAGAGGTCGTTGAGTGGTTGCGTCAGCGTTCCCGCCCATATCTGTTCTCCAACTCCCTGGCGCCGGCAATCGTGGCGGCTTCTATTAAAGTGTTGGAGATGGTGGAAGCGGGCGCAGAACTGCGCGATCGCTTGTGGGCGAACGCCCGGCAGTTCCGTGAGCAGATGTCTGCCGCGGGATTTACGCTGGCAGGCGCGGATCACGCCATCATCCCGGTAATGCTGGGAGATGCGGTTGTCGCGCAGAAATTTGCCCGCGAACTGCAAAAAGAGGGCATTTACGTTACCGGTTTCTTCTATCCGGTCGTACCAAAAGGTCAGGCGCGTATTCGTACCCAGATGTCTGCGGCGCATACGCCTGAGCAAATTACGCGTGCGGTAGACGCGTTCACGCGTATTGGTAAACAACTGGGCGTGATTGCCTGAGGATGTAAGATGAAAGCGTTATCCAAACTGAAAGCGGAAGAGGGCATCTGGATGACCGACGTTCCGGAACCGGAAGTCGGCCATAACGATTTGCTGATTAAAATCCGTAAAACAGCCATCTGCGGTACTGACGTTCACATCTATAACTGGGATGACTGGTCGCAAAAAACCATCCCGGTTCCGATGGTCGTGGGGCATGAATATGTCGGCGAAGTGGTCGGCATCGGTCAGGAAGTGAAAGGCTTTAAAATCGGCGATCGCGTCTCCGGCGAAGGTCACATCACCTGCGGTCATTGCCGCAACTGCCGCGGCGGTCGCACTCACCTGTGTCGCAACACCACCGGCGTGGGCGTCAACCGTCCCGGCTGCTTTGCGGAATACCTGGTCATCCCGGCGTTCAATGCGTTTAAAATCCCGGATAACATTTCTGATGATTTAGCCTCTATTTTCGACCCGTTTGGTAATGCGGTGCATACGGCGCTGTCTTTCGATCTGGTCGGCGAAGATGTACTGGTATCGGGGGCGGGGCCAATCGGCGTAATGGCCGCCGCGGTGGCGAAACATGTCGGCGCGCGTCATGTGGTGATTACTGACGTCAATGAATACCGTCTGGAGCTGGCGCGTAAAATGGGCGTCACCCGCGCGGTCAACGTCGCGAAAGAGAGCCTGAACGACGTTATGGCGGAGCTGGGAATGACCGAAGGGTTCGATGTGGGTCTGGAGATGTCCGGCGCGCCGCCGGCGTTTCGTACCATGCTGGACACCATGAATCACGGCGGTCGTATTGCGATGCTGGGGATTCCGCCATCAGATATGTCTATCGACTGGACAAAAGTTATCTTTAAGGGCTTGTTCATTAAAGGTATTTATGGTCGTGAGATGTTCGAAACGTGGTACAAAATGGCGGCGCTGATCCAGTCCGGTCTGGATCTGTCACCGATTATCACCCATCGTTTCTCTATTGATGATTTCCAGAAAGGTTTTGATGCCATGCGTTCAGGCCAGTCAGGAAAAGTTATTCTGAGCTGGGATTAATATGTATATACCCAAAATAATTCGAGTTGCTTAAAGGCGGCAAGGGAGTGAGTCCCCAGGAGCATAGATAACTATATGACTGGGGTGAACGACAAATCTGCCGGGAGCAGATTTGAACGTCGCTTGCGACGGCCCGTCAGGGCGAGGCCCATGGATGGGCCGAGTAATCCGTAGCCAACACATAAGCAACTTGAAGTATGAAGGGTATAGAGACCCGATAATTTTATCGGGTCTGATATACGTTTCATCGTAAAAGGTTGGTGTCATTCGCCAACCTTTTTTGTTAGGGAAAATCTGGAAAGCCGTAAAGAATTGTCATAGACATCAAGCATTCGTAATTGCGCTTTACTCTTATTTTACTCGCTAACGTCACGCTCTACTCTGAGTTTTGTGCTTGCTTTTTACTGTAAAAATTAATTATGGCGGCTTAATAGTTTCTTAATAGAGCCACAGTATAAAGGCAGGGTAAATTAAGGTTTTTCTGGTAATCGTTATGAAAAATAGTAAAACCAAAGTGAGTATCATTGTCCCGTTATATAATGCGGGAGCGGATTTTAATGCTTGCATGGCGTCGTTAATCGCGCAAACGTGGTCGGCGCTGGAAATTATTATTGTGAATGATGGATCGACGGATCATTCCGTTGAGATAGCAAAACATTACGCGGAACATTACCCACATGTTCGACTGCTTCATCAGGCCAATGCTGGCGCATCTGTCGCCCGTAATCTTGGCCTGCAAGCGGCGACCGGCGATTATGTCGCCTTTGTCGATGCGGATGACCAGGTCTACCCGAAGATGTATGAAACGCTGATGACTATGGCGCTTAACGATGATCTGGACGTTGCGCAGTGTAATGCGGACTGGTGCGTCCGAAAAACCGGGCACGCCTGGCAATCTATTCCGACCGATCGTCTGCGTTCCACCGGGGTATTAAGCGGACCGGATTGGTTGCGTATGGCGTTGGCCTCGCGGCGCTGGACGCATGTTGTCTGGATGGGCGTTTATCGACGTGCGTTAATTACCGATAACAATATTACTTTCGTTCCCGGACTACATCATCAGGACATATTATGGTCGACGGAAGTTATGTTTAATGCCACGCGCGTACGTTATACCGAACAATCATTATATAAATATTTCCTGCATGATAATTCGGTAAGCCGTTTGCAAAGACAAGGCAATAAAAATCTTAATTATCAGCGGCATTATATTAAAATTACGCGATTATTAGAAAAGCTCAATCGTGATTATGCCCGTCGTATTCCGATTTACCCGGAATTTCGCCAGCAAATTACCTGGGAAGCGTTACGCGTTTGTCATGCGGTACGTAAAGAGCCTGATATTTTGACCCGCCAGCGTATGATTGCCGAAATTTTTACTTCTGGCATGTATAGACGGATGATGGCTAACGTCCGCAGCGCGAAAGCAGCTTATCAGACGCTGCTCTGGTCCTTCCGGCTGTGGCAATGGCGCGACAAAACCTTGTCGCACCGTCGTATGGCCCGTAAGGCGCTCAATCTGTCTTAGCGCTCACGTTTTTAGGCGCGGCGATTTTCCCCCAGCCTTGCCACTGGTGCTGAAACCAGGTAACCACGGAACTTTGCGTAATGCTCTCGCCGATGACGCTGAAAAAGCGCGTAGCGTAGACCGGTTGCAGCGGTTTTTTCGGCTTGCACATCTTTACGCCGCGGAAGGGATTGCGCGGCGCGTCAATTTTCTGCGGCGTCACACCAGGTCGGGACGTATCTACCTGCGGTTCGTTGAGCAGGCTGCCTGGACGTACCAGGGTGATATCCGCCGGCAGGCGATAAACCATCTGTTGCAGCACGCGAACCGTTGCGGGATGTGGATGACCAATCGCGATAGCGGAACCGTTGCGACGGGCCAGTTCGATAGCGCGATTAAACTGACGACGGATATCCGCCTCGTTTTGCGTATCGTCGAGGAACACTTTGCGCTTGATCACTTTCACACCCGTACCGGATGCCGCGCGCATCGCCTGGCTATTGCCAATCGTCATGCTGTCGAGAAAATAGAGATTGTAATGTTCCAGCGCCTGCATAACTTTTTGCATACCGAACAGGCTGGAAGTCATTGCGCTGCCCATGTGGTTATTAAGCCCGACGGCATACGGCACGTTGTTTACCGCCTCGCGGATAATGCGCTCGATCTCATCGCTGCTCATATCTGGTCGCAGCGTATCCTTCTCCAGCGGCTGTTTGCTTAGCGGCGCCATCGGCAGATGGATTAACACCTCATGCCCGCTATTGTGCGCTTTAGTTGCCATTTCGCGCGCGTGCGGCGCGTTGGGCAGTACAGCGACGGAGATGTTTGGCGGCAGCGCCAGAACCTGGTTTTCCGTGTGCGGGCGATAGCCAAAATCATCAATCACGATGGCGAGCTTGCCAGCGAAAACGGGATGTGCAAACGCCAGCAAAGTGGCCAGCGTGAGAATGGAGCGACGAAACTGAGGCAAAACTTATCTTCCCAACCACGGCTGTGGATTGACGGCCTGACCCTGGCGACGAATTTCGAAATAAAGCGAGGGTCTGCCCTGACCGCCGCTACTGCCCACAAGGGCGATAGGTTGTCCGGCGCGCACCTGCGCGCCTACGCTGACCAGCGCGCTCTGGTTATAGCCGTAAAGGCTCATATCGCCTTTACCATGCTCTACGACCACCACCAGGCCATAGCCTTGTAGCCAGTCCGCCAGAATCACCCTGCCGTCGGCGATGGCTTTGACCTCGGTGCCTTCCGACGCGCCGATCACCATCCCCTTCCAACGTAGCTCACCCTGCAGCCGTTCGCCATAGCGATGCAAGATCGGGCCGCGTACCGGCCAGTATGCCTGACCGCGAGGCGCGCCCAGACCGCCGGTGCGGGACATTAGCGAGCGCTCGCTTTCCGTCGGCTTATAGGTGCTGCCTTTACGCGAGGCTTCCTGCTGCTTATCGCGTACCGCCTGCGCTTCGCGGGCTTCACGCTCCGCTCGCGCTTTGGCCGCCGCTTCCGCCCGCGCGATACTGTTGCGTAGGCGTGATTCGTTGGCGCGTAGTTCGCTTAACTGTTGCTGGCCTTGCTGAATAGACGACTCCAGTCCGGCAAGCGTTTTCTTACGTTCATTACGCGCCTGTTCCAGCTTCGCCTGCTGGGCGCGCTGCTCATACAGCAACGTTTGTTGTTGGCTTTGCTTCTCTTCCAGCTCGGCTTTTTGCGTGGCGACCTGTTCGCGAGTCTGTTTCAGCTCGGCGATAGTCTCCTGGCGCGCCTGGTTCAGATAGCCGAAGTAGGCCTGCAGGCGTTGCCCACGCTGGCTTTCTTCTCCGCTAAGAATAAGCTGAATGCCGGTGTGTTCGCCCTGGCGGAAAGCGGCGTCCAACTGCGCGGCAAGATTACGCTCCTGGCTGGCTTTTTGCTGCTCCAGTTTGGCAATTGAGGCGTTCATCTCATCAATTTGCGCGTTTAACTGATCCAGGGTGCTTTGCGTTTCGCGCAGCTTACGTGCTGCGGCTGAGATGGCCTCTTCCTGGGCTTTAAGTTGTGCCAGGAGGCTGGCGCGTTGTTGCTGCTGCTGGCGTACGTCGCGTTCTTTCGCGGCGATATCGGCCTGAATAGATTTGAGTTGATCACGGTCATCCGCGTGGGCGGAAAAGGCGCACAACAATACGCCAGCGCTAAGTACGCTGGCGTAGAACAAAGGCCTGACTGAAAACGTTCTTGGTTTCACGGCCTGTTGAATGGTGTTAATCGCCTTTCCCCTCATGGGGAGGGATTATTCCACGATGAACAGCGGCTTACCAGTCATCTCTTGCGGGATTTCCATCCCCATCAGCGACAGCATGGTAGGCGCAATGTCTGAAAGTTTGCCGCCTTCGACCGCCTTCACGTTTTTCTCGCCGACATAAATCAGCGGCACCGGCAGGTTGGTGTGGGCGGTATGCGCCTGACCGGTCGCCGGATCGCGCATCTGCTCCGCGTTGCCGTGGTCCGCGGTAATCAACAGTTGTCCACCAACGGACTCAACCGCTTTTGTTACCTGTTCAATGCAGTTATCCAGCGCTTCCACCGCTTTGATGGCGGCTTCCATCACGCCGGTATGACCGACCATATCGCCGTTTGGATAGTTACAAATGATGGTGTCGTACTTACCGCTTTCGATCGCCGCGACCAATTTTTCAGTCAATTCTGCAGAGCTCATTTCCGGTTGCAGGTCATAAGTGGCCACTTTCGGGGAGTTGATCAGAATGCGCTCTTCACCAGCAAACGGTTCTTCTACGCCGCCGTTAAAGAAAAAGGTTACGTGCGCATATTTTTCCGTTTCGGAAATACGCAGCTGAGTTTTGTCGTTTTTCGCCATCCATTCGCCAAAGGTATTCGCCAGCGACGCTGGTGGGTAGGCAACGGCAGTTTTGATGTCGGCGGCGTATTCGGTCAGCATCACGAAGTTCAGATTAACCACTTTCTTACGCGCAAAGCCGTCGAAATCAGCATTAACGAAAGCGCGGGTAATTTCGCGCGCGCGGTCAGCGCGGAAGTTCATGAAAATCAGCGTGTCGCCGTCTTCCATCGCCGCATCAGCCTGGCCCTCGGCGCGGATAACGGTCGCTTTGACAAACTCATCGTTTTCATCACGAGCGTAAGCGGCCTGCAGGCCAGCCACAGCGGTATCTGCCTGGAATTCGCCCTGCGCCAGGGTCATCAGATCATACGCTTTTTCCACGCGATCCCAACGGTTGTCGCGGTCCATAGCGTAGTAACGACCGACGATAGACGCCACGCGGCCTTTGCCCAGCGCGGCGAATTTGTCTTCGAATTTTTTCAGCGAGGCTTCAGCGCTGCGCGGCGGCGTGTCGCGACCGTCGAGGAAGGCGTGCAGATAGATTTTTTCTGCGCCGCGCTCTGCGGCCAGCTCCACCATCGCCATAATGTGATCTTCGTGGCTGTGGACGCCGCCCGCGGACAGCAGACCCATAATATGAACCGCTTTACCGGCGTTTTTCGCCTGGTCTACCGCATTGGTCAGGACTGGGTTAGCAAAGAAAGTACGTTCTTTAATTTCAACGTCCAGACGCGTCAGGTCCTGATAAACGATGCGGCCTGCGCCCAGGTTAACGTGGCCCACTTCGGAGTTGCCCATCTGGCGGTCAGGCAGACCCACTTCCAGACCGGATGCGTCGATCAGGGTATGCGGACGTTTTGCCCACAGAGCATCCATCACCGGGGTTTTGGCGTTTAAGATAGCGTTATCCTGCTGTTCTTCACGGTAGCCGTAGCCATCCAGAATCACCAGTACCATAGGTTTTTTAGAAACCGACATTGCGACAACCTCATACTCAATAGACAAAATAATTGCGTAATTTTACTACAGCTGAATCGATAAAATAGCCTCAGAAGATCAAAGAAAGGGATCGCGCTGGCGTGAGAAGGCAAGTAATAGCGTGATTTTTTTTCGTAGCGCCCCGCAAAAATGCATTCCAGTGCACGCTCTGGCTGTATTTGCGCCACTGCACAGGTATACTCCTTTCCTGGTTTTTTAATCACTACGTCGGGAGTTGTTACCCCCCATGCAAGAAATTATGCAATTTGTTGGCCGTCATCCCATACTGAGTATCGCCTGGATTGCGTTACTGGTGGCGGTTTTATTTACCACGTTCAAAGGTCTGACTTCAAAAGTTAAGGTGATTACACGCGGCGAAGCCACGCGCCTTATCAACAAAGAGGACGCCGTTGTTGTGGATTTACGTCAACGTGACGATTTCCGTAAAGGCCATATCGCTGGCGCGACCAATTTGCTGCCGAGCGAAATCAAAGCCAACAATGTTGGCGAACTGGAAAAGCACAAAGACAAGCCGATTATCGTGGTCGACGGTTCTGGTATGCAGTGCCAGGAATCCGCTAACGCGCTGACAAAAGCCGGCTTTGAAAAGGTCTTTGTGTTGAAAGAAGGCGTAGCAGGCTGGAGCGGCGAGAATCTGCCTCTGGTGCGCGGTAAGTGATTACCCGTCGTTTTCATGACGCAAGGGGAATGACTTGCCCTTGCGTCGACATGAAATCCATCGGGTAAAAAAACAGGAGCGAAGTCATGGCCAATATTGAAATCTACACCAAAGCAACCTGCCCGTTTTGCCATCGTGCAAAGGCGCTGTTAAACAGCAAGGGCGTGAGTTTCCAGGAAATTGCGATTGACGGCGACGCCGTGAAGCGTGAAGAGATGATCAAACGTAGTGGCCGAACGACGGTTCCGCAAATTTTTATTGATGCACAGCACATTGGCGGTTGTGACGACTTGTATGCGCTGGATGCGCGTGGTGGACTGGATCCGCTGTTGCGTTAAGGCGTACTCAAGTATTTAAGGACAACACTAAAGGGTTTTACACATGTCAGAACAAAATAACACTGAAATGGCTTTCCAGATCCAACGTATCTATACCAAGGATGTTTCTTTCGAAGCGCCAAACGCACCGCATGTTTTCCAGAAAGATTGGCAGCCAGAGGTTAAACTGGATCTTGATACGGCATCTTCCCAACTGGCGGATGACGTTTATGAAGTTGTGCTGCGTGTTACCGTAACGGCTTCCCTGGGGGAAGAAACCGCGTTCCTGTGCGAAGTTCAGCAGGCCGGTATTTTCTCCATCAGCGGTATTGAAGGTACTCAGATGGCGCATTGCCTGGGCGCATACTGCCCGAACATTCTGTTCCCGTATGCTCGCGAGTGCATCACCAGCCTGGTTTCACGCGGTACGTTCCCGCAACTGAACCTTGCGCCGGTCAACTTTGATGCGCTGTTCATGAACTATTTGCAGCAGCAGGCTGGCGAAGGTACTGAAGAACATCAGGATGCCTGATGAACCAAAGTAATGCGTCAATGACAGTCATCGGTGCCGGCTCGTACGGCACCGCTCTTGCCATCACTCTGGCGAGAAACGGCCACCAGGTTGTCCTGTGGGGCCACGACCCAAAACATATCGCGACCCTGGAGCACGATCGCTGCAACGTCGCGTTCCTTCCCGATGTGCCTTTTCCCGATACGTTACACCTGGAAAGCGACTTAGCAACCGCGCTGGCGGCCAGTCGTAACATTCTGGTGGTGGTGCCAAGCCATGTTTTCAGCGACGTGCTGCGGCAGATTAAACCGCTGATGCGTCCGGATGCGCGTCTGGTATGGGCGACCAAAGGCCTGGAAGCGGAAACGGGGCGCCTGTTGCAGGATGTCGCTCGCGAGGCGTTAGGCGATCAAATCCCGCTGGCGGTGATTTCCGGTCCGACGTTCGCTAAAGAGCTGGCGGCGGGTTTGCCGACGGCAATCTCGCTGGCCTCAACCGATGAGACCTTTGCCGACGATCTCCAGCAACTGTTGCACTGCGGAAAAAGTTTTCGCGTCTATATCAATGCGGATTTTATCGGCGTGCAGCTTGGCGGCGCGGTGAAAAATGTGATTGCGATTGGCGCGGGGATGTCTGACGGCATCGGCTTCGGCGCGAACGCCCGCACGGCGCTAATCACGCGTGGACTGACCGAAATGTCGCGGCTTGGCGCAGCGCTTGGTGCCGATCCCGCCACCTTTATGGGGATGGCGGGTTTAGGCGATCTGGTGCTGACCTGTACCGACAACCAGTCGCGCAACCGTCGTTTTGGCATGATGCTTGGCCAGGGCATGGACGTTAAAGGCGCGCAGGATAAGATTGGCCAGGTGGTCGAAGGCTATCGCAATACGAAAGAAGTTCGTGAATTGGCGCACCGTTTTGGTGTTGAAATGCCAATAACCGAGGAAATTTATCAAGTATTGTATTGCGGAAAAAACGCGCGCGAGGCAGCATTAACGTTATTAGGTCGCGCCCGCAAGGAAGAGCTGAGTCGCCACTAGCCGTAAGGAACTGTTTGCATAAACGACCCAACCCGCACAGAACGGGTTGGTCGTTTTCTGCCCGTCTGGAGTAAGCCATGCCGTGTGAAGAACTGGAAATCGTCTGGAAGAATATTAAAGCTGAAGCCCGCGCTTTAGCTGACTGTGAGCCTATGTTGGCCAGTTTTTATCACGCCACGCTACTCAAGCATGAAAATCTGGGCAGTGCGCTGAGCTATATGCTGGCAAATAAACTGGCTTCGCCCATCATGCCCGCTATCGCTATCCGTGAAGTAGTTGAAGAAGCCTATGCCGCCGACCCGGAAATGATCGCGTCGGCAGCCTGCGATATTCAGGCCGTGCGCACTCGCGATCCGGCGGTGGATAAATACTCCACGCCGCTGTTATATCTGAAAGGCTTTCATGCGCTACAGGCCTACCGCATTGGTCACTGGTTGTGGAATAAAGGTCGCCGCGCGCTGGCTATCTTCCTGCAAAATCAGGTTTCGGTCTCGTTTCAGGTGGATATTCACCCGGCAGCGAAAATTGGCCGCGGGATTATGCTCGACCATGCCACCGGTATTGTGGTGGGGGAGACGGCGGTTATTGAAGATGATGTGTCGATCTTGCAATCCGTCACCCTGGGCGGTACCGGGAAAACGAGCGGCGATCGTCATCCTAAAATCCGCGAAGGCGTGATGATTGGCGCGGGCGCGAAAATTCTCGGCAATATCGAGGTGGGGCGCGGCGCGAAAATTGGCGCAGGTTCCGTCGTTTTACAGCCTGTCCCGCCGCACACTACCGCCGCAGGCGTTCCGGCGCGTATTGTCGGCAAGCCGGGCAGCGATAAGCCGTCGATGGATATGGACCAGCATTTCAACGGGATACACCATACGTTTGAGTATGGCGACGGCATCTGAATTGCGCGGTACAACTAAAAAACGCTGTTCCGATGGAGTGCAATCCCGGAACAGCGGAGCGAAGAATTCGCAATGTGGACAATCAGGCTGCGGATGATGTCAGCGTGATGCGATCCAGCGGGCCGACGATAAACAGATATGAAATGAGACCAATAAGTCCCATCGAGCCAACGTATAAAATGGCAAAGTCGAACGACTGAGTATTGGCAAGAATCACGCCGATGACCAGTGGCGTAACGATGCTTGCCATATTGCCGCACATGTTAAATACGCCGCCAGCAATACCCAGAACTTCCTTCGGCGAGGTGTCGCTGAGTACGCACCAGCCCAGGTTACCAAACCCTTTGGCAAAAAAGGCCAGACTCATCGCCGCAATGACCACAAATTCTGAAGAGGTGTAGTTGGCGATCACAATTACGCAAGAGAGCAACATACCGCAGATAACAGGCAATTTCCGCGCGACGGTAAGGCTATAGCCGCGTTTGAGTAGCCAGTCGGAGAACACGCCGCCGAGCAGGCCGCCAATAAAACCGGCAATGGCTGGAATACTGGCCACAAAACCGACTTTCAGAATCGACATGCCTTTCGCCTGGTACAGATAGGTCGGGAACCAGGTCAGGAAGAACCAGGTGATAGAGGTGACGCAGAATTGCCCGATATAAACACCGATCATCATCCGGTTAACACAGACGGTTTTAATCTGCGCGAACGTTATTTTCTGCGGCTCCTTTTTACAGCCCAGAGAGGGCTCGCCACCACCGCTACGAATATAGTCAATTTCCGCTTGATTAACTTTTGGATGGTGCATCGGATCTTTGACTTTCATTAACCAGAATATACCGAGCATCACGCCAATAGCGCCAATATAATAGAAGACAAAATGCCAGCTTAAATTATGCAGAATGATCGTCATTAGCGGGGTGATAATGCCCAGCGAGATATATTGCGCAGCCTGATAAACTGAAGTAACGAAGCCTCTTTCATTATTGGGAAACCATTGTACGCTTAAACGACTGTTCGCCGGAAAGGCAGGCGCTTCAATCGCGCCCATCAGCAGACGTAGAATAACCAGTACAATTAATGGGCTGCCATACAGATAGATCGTTCCCTGAAACATGGTTACTAACGACCAGCCAATCAATGCGCAACCGTAAACCAGTCGTGAACCGTAGCGGTCTAATAGCCAACCGCCGGGTAGTTGCATAATGACATAGGCAATACCAAATGAGGAGAAGGCCAGGCCCATCGCTTCCGGATCAAAACCTAATTCTTTACTCATTATTGGGGCAACTACGGATAGAGTTGCGCGATCCGCATAATTAAATACGGTAGCAAGAAATAAAAATATAAGAATGGTATGACGCACTTTTGTGCGCTTTATTATTGTGTTCATTATCTACTCCTCAGATAAGGGCAGAATGCATCCTGTAAGGTAAGAGAGGCGGGACGGATTCCCGCCAGTCGGGTTAAGGGCGTTTGCCAAATTCACATGTTAATTGTGTCCAGCGGCGCGCTTGTTCACTGAGCGTGAAACCCAGACCATGACGATCGGAAATCCACATGCGGCCATCGCGCAGCTCAAGTTGCTCGTTGAATAATGGGTTCAGCCACTCGAAATGTTCCAGCCACGGCTCCAGGGGATACGCTGCGGAAAGGTGCAGGTGTACTTCCATCGCAAAGTGCGGCGCCAGCTTACGCCCGTGTTTCGCCGCCAGATCCATAATCTTCAGGAACGGAGAGATACCGCCGACACGCGGCGCATCTGGCTGAACGAAATCGCTGGCATTGCCCAGAATCAACTGCTCGTGTTCCCGGAAACTGGTCAGCATTTCCCCGGTGGCGATAGGCGTATCCAGCGCGGCAGCAAGCTGGGCATGGCCTTCGATGTCGTAAGCATCTAATGGTTCTTCAATCCAGATAAGGTTGAACTGTTCCATTTTACGCCCCATGCGGATAGCCGTTTCGCGATCCCACTGCTGGTTAGCGTCAACCATTAACGGGAACTCATCCCCAAGCGCTTCACGTACTGCGGTTAAGCGGCGAATATCCTCAGCGCAGTTGGGTTGTCCGACTTTCAACTTAATACCGCCAATGCCATTTTCGCGGGAAATCACCACATTTTTCAGCACTTGATCGAGCGGTGTATGCAAGAACCCCCCTGAGGTGTTGTAACACTGAACGGAGTCGCGGTGCGCGCCCAACAGTTTTGCCAGTGGCAGACCGGCACGTTTAGCCTTCATATCCCATAAGGCGATATCGATAGGGGAGATAGCCTGTACCGCCATCCCGCTACGCCCCACCGAGGCTCCGGCCCACAGCAGCTTGGTGTATATTTTGTCGATATCATTGGGATCTTCGCCCAGTAGATTATCGGCTATCTCTTTGGCGTGAGCATAAATACCCTGGCCGCCAGCACGTTTGGAGTAGCTAAAACCAACGCCCTCAAAGCCGTCGCGACTGCGGATTTCGGCAATGATGATTGCCACTTCGGTCAAAGGTTTCTGGCGCCCGGTCAGTACCTTCGCGTCACTCACTGGCGTCGCCAGCGGTAGAAAAGCCAGTGATAGCTTCACCCATTCGATACGATCGCCGGTTTCTGCCGCGGTTCTGGTATTCGCCGCTTTTGCATACGTTACGGCGTCGGAATTCGCGCTTAAAGCCATTTTTTTTCTCCTGATAATCACAAAATGATTGCGCTAACATTTTTATTATTAAGCGAACGCAGGATCCAGAAAGTTGATGTTGATTTGAACATTTGATCACATATGTCGTATAAAAAGCAGGATTTATTGCAAAATGGATCACGATCCAAAAATATCTGGGGAAATGCATAATACAAAATGATGGCGCTATCATTTTGTAATGACTGAGCTTGATAAGCTACTGTATTTACGGCCTTTCCTGATGCGAAGCTGGCAATAGCCGCAGGCATGATGAATAATGCGCGGATAAATCAGCCAATCTTTGCAGGGGCATCAGACGTGAAGAGAACCAAATCACCTCGTGCGCCGACGCTGGAAGATGTAGCACGTAGCGCCGGGCTGTCTCCGATGACAGTCAGCCGGGCATTGAATTCGCCACAACTGGTTCGCCCCAAAACGGTTGAGAAAGTCATGCAGGCGGTTCGCGTCACAGGCTACATACCCAACGCGTTAGCCGGTGGTCTGGCGTCGCGACGGAGTAAATTAATCGCTGTCGTCGTGCCGCAAATTAACAACAACATGTTTGTCGATACCATCCAGTCGCTGAGCGATGAACTGGCCCGACGCGGATATCACATATTGCTGTGCGTGGCGGGATATACCGAACAAACGGAAGCGGAGTTGGTGGCGACACTGCTTTCCCGCCGCCCCGATGGCGTGGTGCTTACCGGGATCCATCACACGATAGAACTGAAAAAGGTCATCCTGAACGCGGCTATTCCGGTGGTGGAAATTTGGGACTTAACGCCCACGCCGCTTGATATGCTGGTCGGTTTTTCCCATGAAAAAGTCGGGCAGGCGACGGGGGAGTATCTTCTGAGTAAGGGCTATCGTCGTCCCGGCTTGTTGTGGACTGCCGATCGCCGAGCCGCGCAACGTAAGCAGGGGTTATGTAGTGTTCTTCAACGCCACGCTATTCATGCCGTACCGCAGGTAGATGTCCCCCTTCCGGCATCGCTTTCGCTGGGGCGCAGCGGTTTAAGCCAGCTTTTTGACGAAGGGACGTTTGATGTCATTGTTTGCAGTTCTGATACCCTGGCACAGGGGGCGATGATGGAGGCGGAAAGCCGTGGTTTGCGCATCCCGCATGATTTAGCGGTTATTGGTTTTGGCGACCTTGATTTTGCCGCCAGCAATCGACCATCAATTACTACCGTAAGCGTTGACAGACGCGCCATTGGCCAGCGCGCCGCTACGCTGTTGGCCGATCGTATTGAACAGAAACCGTGCGCAGAAGCTATTGTGGATATTGGCTTTCATTTGATTGGGCGAGAGTCCGCATAAACGGGAACATGCCATCGGGATCGGCCAGGCCGGATCAGGCGTTAGCCGCCATCCGGCATTGAATATATTACGACCGCAATACCGCGCCGGGATATCCTAACTGGCGCCACGCTTCATACACCACCACCGACACCGCATTCGACAGGTTCATGCTACGGCTATCCGGCATCATCGGAATGCGAATCTTCTGCTCTTTAGGCAACGCATCGAGAATGCTGGCGGGCAGGCCGCGCGTTTCCGGGCCAAACATCAAATAATCGCCATCCTGATAGCTTACGGCGCTATGGGCGGGCGTGCCCTTTGTCGTCAACGCAAACAGGCGCTGCGGATTTTCGGCGGCGACAAAGGCGGCATAATCGTGATGGCGCTGAACCGCGGCGAATTCGTGATAGTCCAGCCCTGCGCGGCGTAAGCGCTTATCATCCCAGGTAAACCCCATCGGTTCGATGATGTGCAGACGAAAGCCGGTATTGGCGCAAAGACGAATGATGTTGCCGGTATTCGGCGGGATTTCTGGTTCGAAGAGTACGATGTTAAGCATGATGCCCCCTTAAATGCGGGGGCAGAATAGCAGAAATTTACCGGGCTCTCACGCGCCAGGCGTTCAGGCGGCATCGCCTTTGCTCATTGGCGCCAGCGCGGCGGGCAAACTTTTCCCCAGTTCCTGCACCAGTGAATCGCCACTGATTTCGCTAATGGATTTCGCGCCGGTCAGGGTCATGGCGACCTTCATCTCTTTCTCAATCAGGTCCAGCAGGTTGGCGACACCCGCTTTTCCTGCCGTCGCCAGCGCGTAGAGATAGGCCCGACCCAGCAGTACGGTATCGGCCCCCAACGCAATCATACGCACGACATCCAGCCCGTTACGGATCCCGCTATCCGCCAGAATGGCGATATCGCCTTTCACCGCATCGGCAATGGCGGGCAGGGCGCGGGCGGAAGAGAGCACGCCATCGAGCTGGCGGCCGCCGTGATTCGACACCACGATACCGTCAGCGCCGAAACGTACCGCATCGCGGGCATCTTCTGGATCGAGGATCCCTTTGATCACCATTGGGCCGTCCCAGAATTCGCGTATCCACTCCAGATCTTTCCAGGAGATGGACGGATCGAAGTTATTTGCCAGCCAGCCGATATAGTCCTCAAGGCCGGTCGGTTTACCCAGATAGGCGGAAATATTGCCTAAATCATGCGGGCGACCGTTCAGGCCGACATCCCACGCCCATTTAGGGTGCATCACCGCCTGCCAGTAACGGCGCATGGCCGCGTTTGGGCCGCTCATCCCGGAGTGGGCGTCACGGTAGCGCGCGCCCGGCGTTGGCATATCCACGGTAAAGACCAGCGTGGAGCAGCCCGCCGCTTTTGCACGTTCCAGCGCGTTGCGCATAAAGCCCCGGTCACGCAGTACATAAAGCTGGAACCACATCGGGCGCTTAATGGTTGGTGCAACTTCTTCAATCGGACAGACGGAGACGGTGGAAAGGGTGAACGGAATGCCCTTTGCGTCTGCGGCGGCGGCGGCCTGTACTTCGCCGCGACGGGCGTACATGCCGCACAGGCCTACCGGCGCTAATGCCACCGGCATCGACAACGTTTCGTTAAACAGGGTCGTTTCCAGGCTTAAATCGGACATATTTTTCAGCACGCGCTGGCGCAGAGCGACTTGCGACAGGTCTTCCACATTTCGGCGCAGGGTATATTCCGCATACGCGCCGCCGTCGATGTAGTGGAAGAGGAAAGGAGGCAACGTGCGCTGAGCTGCGGCGCGATAATCGCTGGCTGCTGAAATAATCATGATTTATTCTCCCTGGTCATCTCATTATGGTCGCCGGGCAGGCGGGTAATACGCGCCTGGCGGGCCTGGTCTTCATCAAATCGTTTAATCGTGGTGTGGACAAAACTGAGGTGCGCCATCATCGCTTTACGCGCGCCCTCGGCGTTACCGTCCAGAATGGCGTCCATCACTGCCTGGTGTTGTTCCGTCAGCTTTGAGAATACGGGCGGAACGAGATACATACGCTGGCGACTCTGTTTGACGGAGGATTGCAGGACGTCGAAGAAACCGCGCATGGTTTGCAACAGCACCACATTGTGCGAGGCTTCCGCGATCGCCAGATGAAAGCGCACGTCGGCCTGGGAGGCGAGATCCGGGTCTTCGCTGAGCGTCGCATCAAAGCAGAGTCTGATTTTCTCTTTGTCGGCAGCGGTGGCACGCATGGCGGCGTGCCAGGCCGTACTGGCTTCAATGGCGTGGCGGGCTTCCAGAATGTCGAAACTGTAGTCCGGATCGTTCGCCATCAGCATTTTCAGCGGTTGCACGATATTCTGTTCAGACCAGGTTTCGTGCTGCCAGCGGACAAATGTCCCGCCGCCGCGACGACTCACCAGCACGCCTTCACTGACCAGCTTCGCCAGCGCTTCGCGTAAAGAGTTGCGTGATACGCCAAGCTGTAGAGCCAACTGGCGCTCGGCGGGCAATTTCATGCCCGCTTCCAGGTTTTGTTCTTCAATCAGCGCCCGCACGCGAGAGGCAATCTCGTCTGACAGGCGTTTTGGCATCACAATCACGGAATCATCCAGGTTAAAACATAGGCCTGAAGCGTAGTGATCACGCCCACCATACAGGTGAAGATCAGGCTGTGTTTGACGGTAAAACGGAACAGATCGGACTCTTTCCCTACCAGCCCCACCGCCGCGCAGGCGATGGCGATAGACTGCGGCGAGATCATCTTCCCGGTTACGCCTCCAGTGGTATTCGCCGCCACCATCAGCACATCAGAGACGCCGATTTGCTGCGCCGCGGTAGCCTGTAGAGAGGCAAACAGCGCGTTAGATGAGGTATCCGAGCCGGTCAGGAATACCCCCAGCCAGCCGAGGAACGGCGAGAAGAACGTGAAGGCGCTGCCGGTGTGCGCCAGCGCTAACGCCAGCGTGGAAGAAAGCCCGGAATAGTTCGAGATAAACGCGAACGCCAGCACCATGCCGATGGAGTAAATCGGCAACGCCAGCTCTTTCAGCGTGCTGCCAAAGGTCTGGATTGCGGCTGAGGGTTTCATTTTCAGCCAGACGATAGACAACAGCGCGGCAAACAGGATCGCCGTGCCGGTGGCGGAGAACCAGTCAAATTTATACACCGCCGCGTAAGCGGTCGCTTCGTGTACGACCGGCGGCATACGGGCGACCAGTTTATCGAGATACGGTACCGGAACGTTAATTACCCAGTCATACAGCGCGCCGCCGGGGGCAAACAACGCTTTAAACGGCGGTACGCTCCAGAGAGTGACCGTGGCGGTCAGGAACAGAAACGGCGACCAGGCGCGAACAATTTGCCCTGTCGTATAGCGGGTGCGGGCCAGCGTCTGATCGACCTGCGACGCGCCCATATCGCCGAAGCGGAAGATGCGTACCGGCTGCCAGCGTTTGAGGAACAGCGTCAGACACACCAGAGACACCAGTGAAGAGATGATGTCCGGCAGTTCCGGCCCGATAAAGTTGGAGCTGAGATACTGGGCGATAGCAAACGAGCCGCCAGCGACCATCACCGCAGGCCAGGTTTCTTTCACGCCGCGCCAGCCGTCCATAATCGCCATAATCCAGA
This sequence comes from Salmonella enterica subsp. enterica serovar Typhimurium str. LT2, assembly GCF_000006945.2. GTDB lineage: Bacteria > Pseudomonadota > Gammaproteobacteria > Enterobacterales > Enterobacteriaceae > Salmonella > Salmonella enterica. The sequence goes on along the minus strand of NC_003197.2, from coordinate 3,886,545 downwards.
ACAGGACGATAATGGTCAGGAACGGTAGCTGACGACCGACCATCTGACCGATTTCAAAGCTGTCCAGGCCCGTGACCTGTCCGGCAACCAGAATCGGGATCCCCATCGCGCCAAAGGCGACTGGCGCGGTGTTTACAATCAGGCACAGCCCTGCCGCATACAGCGGATTAAAGCCCAGACCCACCAGCAGCGCGGCGGTTATCGCCACCGGCGCGCCGAAACCTGCCGCGCCTTCAAGGAACGCGCCGAAGCAGAAGCCGACAATCAGCATTTGCAGACGCTGGTCGGGGGTAATCGACAGAATTGACGAGCGAATAATGTCAAACTGCCCGGTCTTGACCGAAATTTTATAGACAAAGACCGCGGCGATGATTATCCAGGCTATCGGCCATAGCCCGTAGAAGAAGCCATACACGACCGATGCCAGCGCGTGATCGACCGGCATTTTATAGAACAGCAGCGCGACGGCGAGCGCGATAACCACCGTCCACGAAGCGGCAACATAGCCTTTCAGCTTGAGTTTAATCAGGGCGAAAAAGAAGAACAGGATTGGGAGCGATGCGATCAGGCTGGAAAGCCAGATATTACCCGCCGGGTCATAGTTTTGTTGCCAGAGGTTCATTGCAGGTCTCCTGAGAACCACACGCATAATGGGATGAATCTTTGCTCATCTCGTTGGGGTCACATTATGTGTAAAAGTGGTCCTGCCAATATTGTTGTGTATGGATAATGACAACAAATAGTTAACCAGATGTTATTTATTGGCAACGGTATTGTAGAGTTAATTTAATGAAATGTGAGTAGGCTGTGGTAACTGGCTAAAATTGGTAGGGCCAATTGAGGGGAGAGGACAGCAAAGGGAAGTGAAAAGGCAATGGCATTATGCCATTGCCTTTGATGTCGGGAGTGTTGTTACTTCATTACCACTGGAAGCCCGCGCCAATGGCCGCAGAGTAATCGCCCTGGCTGTTGCTGGTTCCTTGCAATTTATACACCCAGCCCCCGCTTTCACTTACCATGGAGACACCAATGGCGACGGCACTTTCACCATTAAACGTACCGCCAGCAATCGAGGTCATGTTGGCGCCCGGGGCGTAGGCTTGTGGCAGACCGGCCATCGCCATCGCTGAGGCGATACCGCCGCTCATCTTGTTTTCTACGCCTTTGATTTTGCTGTTCATTTCACCCATTTTTTGGTCGGTATAAGTGTTTGCTTCTTCGACGCTGCGTTTCAATTGCGCATAGTTCACCGCATCCGTATCATTCACCGCCGCAGAAACATTGCCGATCCGAGTGGTGCCGCCACTCCCGTCTCCCAGGTTGAGCACACTGTAGTTAACCGAGCCATCTGCATTGGTTTCATAACGCACGGAGCCTGCTTCTGAGGCTTTCAGTTGCGCCACATTAACCGCGTCAGTGTTGTTCACCCCTGCGGCAACGTTGGTAATACGGCGTTGTTGAGTAGAAGAGCCGACAGACACAGTATTAGCTTCATCTGCGACGGAATTTGTGCCTAACGCCACGCTGTTTTCAGCGGCAGCAATAGAGCCAGAGCCAATCGCGACGCTGTCCGCACCCTGGGCATTTGCATCTGCGCCATCGGTGTTGGTCTTGAAGTACTTGGTGCTACCGGTAGTGACGATATCGCCAATGCCGTTTTCGATATTGGTGACGCGGGTATCCAGATTCGATACCTGAGTATTCAGGTTAGTAATGCTCTGGGTATTCCTGGAAACCTGCGCGTCCGTTACTTTCAATTGACCAACGTTAACGGCATCGGTATCTGCCGAACCCGCCGCGACGTTAGTGATCTGACGTTGGCCGTCTTCACTGCCGACAGAGAACTCACCGACAGAGTTCTGCGGTGTGTCCATGTTGTAGGCGGTGTAGTCAGTCTGTGCGCCGCGAGTGGTCTGAGAACCATTACCCATTGCAATACTGTTTGCATGATTGGCGCGTGCGTTAGAACCGATAGCAATCCCGTTGATGGCATCAGCCATCACCAGTGTATTCAGACCAATACCAATACCTGCATCAGCATTGACGATGGTCTTCGCACCCATTGCCAGTGAGTCAGTTCCGACAGCCAGTGAATCTTCTTCCGTTGAGTTTGCGTGGTAGTACTTGGTCGGTGTAGTAGTGACCGCACCAATGGCATTTTGTAACTGACGAACTGTTACCGCATCTTGCGCTTCAGAGCCGTCAGCAACGTTGGTAATTTGACGATAGCTTTCTCCATCCGTCCCCAATGACAACGCGCCCAGCAACTCTCTGTCTGTTGTATTGTAGCCAATCACCACGCCATCGCTTGTTGCGCTCGTTTCTCGTATACCGGTTGTAATAGCGCGGTTAGAGGTGGAGCCACTGCCCAAAGCGATACTGCCCTCAATGCTGCTGCTGCTGTTTTGGCCAAGAGCCAGACTGCCAGCGCCAGAGGCGACGGCGTCGTAACCTACTGCCGTTGCGCCGTTACCCGTTGCGTATGCATCCTGGCCTTCAAGCCCGTTATCATTCGTACGGATGTATTTCACGCCGGTACCATTTTCCGTGATATAGGTTTCGCTGGTATCGCCGGCTAGTTGGCTAATAGATTCATTATACTGAGAAATCAGCATGTTAGTTTCATAGAGCTGAGAGCCATTAACGGCGTCAGTACTGTCACTGGCGATTTCACCTGCTGCTACATTGGTTATCTTATTGGTACCGCTGGTACCGTGGCTGGCGCTGAACGCACCCTCTTCGTCATCCCAGCTCAGTGCATCGGTACCAAGGTTGGTGATGGACGTATTGATATCCGCGATAGCAGAGGTGTTTTGATCCACCTTCTGGTTGGTTTCATACAACTGTGATCCGTTTACCGCGTCTGTACTGTCCTCAGAAAGCGCCCCGGCGGCGACATTGGTTATTTTACTGGTGCTTCCACCGTGGTTTGCGCTGAAAGCGCCGGTGTCTTCGTCCCATAACAGAGCGTTATCAGTGAGGCCGGTAATGGACGTATTAATGTCGGAGACAGAAGTATTCAGGTTCTCAATCGCGGTGCTGTTCTGAGTGATGTTGGTGGTATTGGCGGCGATATCGGTCGTGTTCTGATCCACTTTTTCATTGGTTTCGAACAACTGCGATCCGTTAACCGCGTCGGTACTTTCTTCAGACAGCTCTCCGGCAGCAACGTTGGTGATTTTGTTTGTCGTACTACTTCCGTGGCTGGCAGAGAACGAACTCGTTGTTTCATTCCAGCTCAGGTTGTCAGAGCTAAGATTGGTGATGGACGTATTAATATCTGCGATAGCAGAGGTGTTTTGATCCACCTTCTGGTTGGTTTCATACAACTGGGAGCCGTTCACCGCGTCTGTACTGTCCGCGGCCAGGGTGCCCGCCGCCAGATTGGTGATCTTGCTGGCGCTTCCGCTACGGCTGGCGCTGAATGTGCCAGAGGCTGCATCCCATAACAGGGCATCATCGGTGAGCGTGGTGATGGAATCGCTCAGGTTGTTGATACTGGTGGTGTTGGTGGCAATATCAGTGGTGTTCTGATTGATGCTGTTGGTATTGGTGGTGATATCAGCGGTGTTCTGAGACACATTTTCGTTGGTGGCAAACAACTGGGAGCCGTTCACCGCATCGGTGCTGTCCGCGGCCAGGGTGCCCGCCGCCAGATTTGTGATCTTGCTGGCGCTTCCGTTGTGGTTAGCGCTGAATGCGCCAGAGGCTGCATCCCACAACAGGGCATCATCGGTGAGCGTGGTGATGGAATCGCTCAGGTTGTTGATATTGGTGGTGTTGGTGGCAATATCAGTGGTGTTCTGATTGATGCTGTTGGTATTGGTGGTGATATCAGCGGTGTTCTGATCCACTTTCTCATTTGTATCAAACAACTGGGAGCCGTTAACGGCGTCGGTGCTGTCAGCGGCCAGGGTACCCGCCGCCAGATTGGTGATTTTGCTGTCGCTTCCGTTGTGCTTAGCGCTGAATGCGCCAGAGGCTGCATCCCAAAGCAGTGCATCATCGGTGAGCGTGGTGACGGAGTCGCTCAGACTGTTGATATTGGTGGTGTTGGTGGCGATATCAGTGGTGTTCTGATTGATGCTGGTCGTATTGGCGGCGATATCGGTTGTGTTCTGGTTAATGCTGTCGGTATTAGCGGTAATATCGGCAGTGTTTTGGTTGATGCTGCCGGTATTGGTGGCGATATCAGCAGTGTTCTTATCCACTTTCTCATTTGTATCAAACAACTGAGAGCCGTTAACGGCATCGGTGCTGTCCGCAGCCAGGGTACCCGCCGCCAGATTGGTGATTTTGCTGGCGTTTCCCGTGTGGCTAGCGCTAAAGGCGCTGATGCTTTCATCCCACAACAGCGCGTCTTCGGCTAATCCTGCGACAGAGGCCTCTGTGTTAGTGATAGACGTGTTAAGTGCGCTTAATGCACTACCTACGTTATTGTAGATGCCTGTGCCTACCTCGTAGAGGGGCGCATTCACTGTACCATCACTATTAACGGAAGCCCCTCCGCCGAGTCGGTCGGCGACGGATTGACTTAAAGAATAAATTTGCGCACCTGTAACGGCATCGGTACTGGTGGAATTGATGTCGCCTTTAGCAACGTAGGTTATCTGCCGCTGAGTGGTGCTGTTACCCACGGCGACGGAATTGTCTTCCTGGGCGACAGAGCCCGAGCCAAGGGCAACTGAGTTGGTGCCTATCGCTTTTGCGCCATTACCAAAAGCAGCGCTGTCGTCGCCGCTCGCAGTAGCTTGATAACCTAATGCAGAGGAAGTTGCTCCGCTCGCGACAGATTTATAACCTAACGCAACCGATTTTGCGCCGCTCGAATTGGCATACACGCCCATTGCCATTGAATAACTTCCACTGGCTGAGGATGAGGCGCCCATTGCAATGGCCCGGTCACCGGCTGAAACCGATTTTACGCCAAGCGCTAACGAAGAGTCGCCGGTGGACTGGCTGTAGGAACCAATGGCGGTACTCCATTTCCCCATCGCGGAGGCTTTATAACCCATTGCGGCGCTTGCGCCATCAACGTTGGTGTAAGTATTGGCTGTGGCATCGGTACCAATTGCAATCCACCCTTTTCCTCCAGTCTGGGTACCCGTTGGAGTAACGCCGTCGCCTGTATCGTTTCCTGCGTTGGCCAGTGCATCCGCAGAAACCATAATGCTGCTAAGACCGATGAGTGCGGAAACTGCCAGCTTTCTGCGGCCGTTTTTTTTGCCGCGGCTTTTTGCGGTTTCGCTGGTGACAACAAATGTTCCCGTAGCGGCATTCCAGAGGACTTTAAATATTCTATTCATGAATGAGTAATTTCCTTTTCTAAAATAATTGTATCAATGGCTATTATTTTTTTGGCTTCTTTTTTGTATCGTTAATAGGTTGTATGCTGTCGAATATGACATTCTCCATGTCAATACCTATTTTTAGATACTTAAGATTATTGGGCGATACGCCTTTTAATGTTAGCGTGACGTTTGTCCATGCTCCCGGTAAGAGTTCGATTGTCGAGTCCATTTTCGTGTTGAGCAGGAGTTGTTTCCAGCGAGGCAGATCTTTTGCCTCGGAAGGTTTTTTCGTACCCCATGTCATATTAAACGCAAGGTTTGATACCGGAATGCTGAGTAAGTTAACTAAATCAAGATGAATAACACTTCCATTATCTATTGGCTCAATAGATAGAATACGCCCGGCTAATCCGATATTGCCGTTGTTAATAATAAAATAGTGCGTTTGTGATGGGTCCAGTTCTGTATAGTCGAATAGCCGTTGTTTGCGTTCAACGCGGCCAACGACTTCGGTGACCTTTTTGGTTGTGTTGATAATCGTAGCTTGTTGTTTTTCTAACAGATTTATCTTTGCTTCTTGTTCTTTTTGTTGTTTTTCTAACAGGTTTATCTTTGTTTCTTGTTCTTTTTGTTGTTCTTTCATTTCTTCAACAAGGTGTTTATCTGCGAAGTAATCACAACCAGATAAAAAGAATGTGAATCCCAACGCAAGCAGGGGGATAAATTTTCCATTTTTGTGCATATGAAATATCCTTGTTAATAATTTATATAATATAAATAGTTAACCTGTTATTTATACAACTAGCTCATCATTCAGCGAGTATTGCCAATAACTCATTAACGTATGGTTAGAATGAAAACATTCGTCGCTTCTATAGAAGCGCGCAAAAACCCGACGTTATTTATCAATTGCTCATAGCAATGCTTTATAAAAATATAATTATAATGTTTATGTATGGGGATTTTTTTTCAGGGATGATAATGTTATTTAATTTTGCGGGTCAATCATATTCTGCGGGATATAAGAAAAGGGGATGAAAAAAATTCATTGTATAAATACAAACAGGCATGATAGTGGAATTTTTCATCCTGAAAAAGCAGGGACTACCGTTAAAAATGAACTTGTATATAAGCGGTGTAAATAGTTCCATGAAAAATTCGGAATATAGCCCGATGCTCTCAAGACATCCTCCGTACAACGGGTGTCCTGAGAGCCTGGGATGCGGAAGGTTTAGAACTCGCTCTTCGCGAAACCTGTCATCTCTTTGAGCCCCATTTCCCGGCCCAGCGCCGTCATCGGGTGGACAACAATCAGGCCACGCACGCTTTTCTTCAACTTGCCCATGTCGGCCTGCTCTTTTTTAGTGATCGCGCGGCGAAACGGCAGGTTCATCAGCTTCTGCGCTTCTTTACTCAGTTTCTGGCTGTGTACTTCGCGCAGACGGATAATTTCTGCTTCTAGCGTCTCTTTTTCTTTTTCCAGCTCCGCGTATTTATCGGCGGATTCAACCAGAGAGAGACCTGCCTGCTGGTGGCGAATAGCGTCAAGACGATCGCTCAGGCGTTTAATTTCGTTTTTTTCAACTTCTTTCATGGGATAGCTTCTGATAGAAATGGGATAGATACCTTATAGTATGCGCGCAGTGAGTGATTCTTCACAACTCATGACGTAAAGATAATCAATTATGGCAAGTATTACACTGCTCATTATTTAATTATCTCGTTGAGAATAAAATCCTTTTTGTCGAAAGAAAAGATGAAGCGCCCTTTTGTCGGCAAGAAAAGCGATTAAGCACATTTTCCTCAATGACAACGCTAAATTGATCCTAAACTCAAATAAGCGACCGCGGGAGTCAGACGCGGGTCCCACATGGAGGATCTATCATGGCAAAAATAGGTGAGAACGTACCACTTCTTATTGATAAAGCCGTCGATTTTATGGCGTCCAGCCAGGCGTTCCGTGAATACCTGAATAAAACGCCGCCGCGTGATTATGTTCCTTCCGAGGTGCCGTCGGAGAGCGCGCCCATTTATTTGCAGCGTCTGGAATATTACCGGCGGCTGTACCGACCAAAAGAAGAAGAAAGAGGTTAACGGCGGGATTTACTTTTGAAAGGCCTTTTTTAAGCTGATTTTAGAAATCAGCTCGGTCAGAGAGAGGACCATCGTCGAACGCACCGCCTGCTGGTAGCGCTGAATTTGCATGGCGTATAGCGCCGCGTCGGACGTATCAAAATGCGGCGGCGGCGGTAGCGCCATGACGCAGTGCAGTTCGCCAAACGGCCCGAGGATTTCATCGTCGGTAAAGGCGTACTCATTGCCATCGTGATTCAGCTCTTCGCGCAGCGCCATTAACAGCTCCGCATCTTCATATTCGGTGCGGCTGAGTACGCCCAGGCCATAGATAAGTTTCAGACGTACCGAAAGATCGCCCAGCGGCCCGTCGCCGTCCAGCAACGGTTCCACAGCGTATTTCACGGCATAGTCGTCTTTGCGAAACACCTGAAGCACCAGAATATTCACCGCCTCGGTCAATAACTCGACGGCGGTAATCAGGAAGCTCCGTACGGTTTTGCCAGCATTCAGACGCTCAAGCACACGATTTTCAAAGGCCTGGGTTTGTTCCATTATTGCCTGCATATCTGACAATCTGTTATTTGGGCGCAGGCTAACCTGCGCCGGATTCTGCGTCATTTGGTCGCGTTATATGCGTTAACCGCCTCCGCCACCACATCGCTATTGGCATCCAGCCCGGAAATTTGCGCCAGCGCGGCCTGCGGGCCTTTTTCGGTAATCAGAGCCGCCAACTCCTGCGCCTGCGGATCTTCATCACTACGGAAATGCATCGCCGCCGCGATCCCTTTGACCAGATTTACATGCGGCAGACCATATTCCAGGGTGCCAAGCAGCGGTTTGATCAGACGGTCGCCCGCGCTGAGTTTGCGTAGCGGCTGACGACCTACGCGTTCGACGTCATCTTTCAGATACGGGTTTTCAAAACGACCGAGGATTTTCTGAATGTATGCCGCATGTTTGTCGGCATCAAAACCGTAGCGTTTGATCAGCACCGCGCCGCTTTCTTCCATCGCGCCTTTCACCACCGCGCGAATACTCTCATCGAGAATAGCGTCGCGAATGGTTTGATGACCGGCTAATTTGCCGAGGTACGCGGTTATAGCATGACCTGTGTTCAGCGTGAAGAGTTTACGTTCGACAAATGCCATCAGGTTATCCGTTAACTCCATCCCCGGAATGTTTGGCAACGCGCCTTTAAACTGGGTTTTATCGACAATCCACTCGCTGAACGTTTCTACCGTCACTTCCAGCGGATCGTTGGTCGCAGAAGCAGATGGCGGCACAATACGGTCAACGGCGGAATCGACAAAACCGACGTGCTGTTCAACCCAGGCTTTATCGCCATCCGCCAGCGCGTTCATTACGTGGCCTTTCAGCTGCGTGGTGCCGCGCACCATATTTTCACAGGCGATGATATTCAGCGGGGCATCCACGCCCTGCGCCTTACGTTTTACCAGCCCTTTAGCGATAGCCGGAGCGATACGCTCAAGCACCACCGGGCCCACGGCAGTGGTGATTAAATCAACGTGGGCAATCAGGTCGACAACATCATCGCCGATGCTGCTGACAGCGTTGACGCCGGAAACGGTATCCACCTGCTCATTTTCACCCACAACATGAACCTGATAGCTATGACGGGCATTCAGGGCATCGAGTACGACCTGGTTTACATCCGCAAACGTCAGTTGTATCCCCGCGTCAGCCAGCAATTTGCCGATAAAGCCACGACCGATATTACCTGCGCCAAAATGTAATGCTTTCATAGTATTAACCTTCATTAATGTTTTTACCCGAGAGGGCTGGGGTGAGGCTTTTCCCTCAACCTAACCCTCTCCACAAGGGAGAGGATATCGCCTTCATATTTCGAACTGCAGATGCGTTGGCTCTCCTCGCTCACCCCAGTCACGTACTTATGTACGCTCCTGGGGATTCACTGCGTTGCCGCCTTCCTGCAGCTCGAACTATTTTGGGGATGCTTAACTGTTAAGCTTTTTTACCTGCCAGCAGTTCCAGCACTTCATCCACGCTGGTGGTGTGCGCCAGACGTTCGATCACGGATTCATCATCCAGCGCGTTGGTCAGGCTAGTGATGACCTGGATGTGCTCATTGTTACGTGCGGCGATACCAATGACCAGACGGGCAATATCGTCTTCTTCTTCACCGAAGCGTACGCCTTCCGGATACTGGCAGAACACCACGCCGGTTTTCAGCACGCGATCTTTAGCTTCCACCGTGCCGTGCGGAACTGCGATGGATTCACCGAGGTAAGTCGGCGTCAGCTTTTCGCGGTCCAGCATCGCTTCGACGTATTCCGGCTCAACATAGCCGCCTTTCACCAGTTGTTCACCGGCAAAGCGAATCGCCTCTTCTTTGTTAGCGGCTTTACGGCCCAGGAAGATATTCTCCGCGCCCAGCTTGAACAGGTTGTTATCACCCTCCTCAAAGCTGTCTTTCAGATGGTCGCGTACTTTCTCTTCATTAGTATTGTGGCGCTGTGCGGCAACCAGACGTTCGGTCAGGCTGGTGTACAGGCCGCTATCCAGGAAGTTGGTCAGCGAAATATGCTGCGCCTGCGGTACCTGACGCATCGCGCGCTCGGTCAGGTCACGGTGAGTAATGACCAGATCTACATCCGGCGGCAGATTGTTAATGGCGCTGTTGGTGACGGAGATCTGGCTCAGGCCTGCATCCTGTACTTTCTTACGCAGTACCCCTGCGCCCATCGCGCTGGAACCCATACCGGCATCGCAAGCCACGATGATTTTACGCACATGGCTCAGGTCGTTGGTCACGTCGCCAGCCGCCAGCGGAGAGGCGCCTTTAGATTCCGCTTTCATGTCATGCATACGACGGGTGGCCGCTTCAATGTCATCTTCTTCTTTCACTTTGCTGGTTTTCAGCAGAATTGCAGAAACCACGAAGGAGACCGCCATTGCCGCCACGATGGCAGCGATGTTAGCGAAGTAAGCGCCTTTTGGCGTCATCGCCAGTACCGCCAGAATGGAACCCGGAGACGCCGGAGAGACCAGACCGCCGTTCAGGATGGTCAGGGTGAATACGCCGGTCATACCGCCAAGGATAACGGCCAGAATCAGGCGTGGGTTCATCAGCACGTACGGGAAGTAAATTTCGTGGATACCGCCCAGGAAGTGGATGATGGCCGCGCCGCCCGCAGACTGTTTAGCGCTGCCGCGACCGAAGAACATGTACGCCAGCAGGACGCCCATCCCCGGACCCGGGTTAGCTTCAATCAGGAAGAAGATGGATTTACCCATTTCATGGGACTGCTGGATACCCAGCGGTGAGAAGATGCCGTGGTTAATCGCGTTATTGAGGAACAGGATTTTCGCCGGTTCAACAAAAATGGACGCCAGCGGCAGCATATCGTGCGCCACCATGAAGTTAACGCCCGCCGCCAGAATTTTGGACAGGACTTCAACCGCCGGACCAATACCGAGGAACGCCAGGATGGCGAGGATCATACCGATAATGCCAGCGGAGAAGTTGTTCACCAGCATCTCAAAACCGGATTTGATCTTACCGTCTACCCAACTGTCGAATTTCTTAATGCAGTAGCCGCCTAATGGACCGGCGATCATCGAGCCGAGGAACATCGGCATATCCGCGCCGACAATAACGCCCATGGTAGTGATAGCGCCCACTACGCCGCCGCGTTCGCCGCCAACCAGACGACCGCCGGTATAACCGATGAGCAGCGGCAGCAGGTAGGTGATCATCGGACCAACCAGTTTCGCCAGCGTTTCGTTAGGCAACCACCCTGTTGGAATAAATAATGCGGTGATAATACCCCACGCGATAAACGCGCCGATATTAGGCATCACCATATTGCTGAGGAATCGACCAAAGCTTTGCACTTTGATCTTAATATCGGATGACATAAAAACACCCCTTCTTATGTTGCTGTCGCGCAGGCTGAAAGCCCGAGGTTTGTTAATGTAGCGGCAGAGGTAGCCGGACCCTGTAGTGTAGATACTGCGCAATCTGGCACTGAATCGTTCAACTGTCCAGACAGGGACAATTTATGTGATTTGCGTCACATAAATATAGGGGGTAGAGAGGTAATTGATGTGATATTGATCACAAAGTGGCTGTGTAAAAAAACAACGAATCTAATTTTTAGCCCTTAAAAGGCCATTTTATGTGAGATATTTCACATTTTTATTTTGGTGCTTTGTTGAATTTTTGTGATCCTCTTCACAAGAAATTTTAAGCCCGGGTAACGTCAATACGATCCGACAAACATTTTGTCGCGAGTCCTCTCACGTTATGTCATTCAGCAACCTCCTTTTGTGTCTCTTTTCGTCTTATTTGAGCCATACTATGATTTTTACTGGTTGGCAAAAAGGACACGGCATGAAACTCATCGGTAGCTACACCAGCCCTTTTGTGCGCAAAATCTCTGTTCTGCTGCTCGAAAAGGGTATTACCTTCGAATTTATTAATGAACTACCTTACGAGGCGGATAACGGCGTGGCGCAATACAACCCTCTGGGTAAGGTGCCAGCGCTGGTGACGGAGAAAGGGGAGTACTGGTTCGATTCGCCGATCATCGCGGAATATATTGAACTGCTGGATATCGCGCCAGCGATGCTCCCGCGTGACCCGATGGCAGCGCTTAAAGTTCGCCAGCTTGAAGCGTTGGCTGACGGCATTATGGATGCAGCGTTGGTGTCTGTACGCGAACAGGCGCGCCCGACGGCGCAACAATCGGAAACGGAACTGCTGCGCCAGCGGGAAAAAATCAACCGCAGCCTGGATATGCTCGAAAGTTATCTGAGCGACGGGACGCTAAAAACGGATACGGTCAATCTGGCGACTATCGCGATTGCCTGTGCGGTAGGCTATCTCAACTTCCGCCGGGTCGCGCCTGGCTGGTGTGTTAGCCGCCCCCACCTGGTCAAACTGGTCGAAACGCTTTTTCAACGCGAAAGTTTTGCCCGCACCGAAGCGCCAAAGGCTTGACGCGCATTATGTCCGCCTGAGCAAACTCACGTTACAATCCCCCTTATGTCGATATCCCTCTCCCGCCAGGAGAGGGCCACCAACAGCCAGGCATTTTCATGACAAGCGAAACGCGTACACTCTACAGCCAGCTTCCTGCTATCGATCGTTTATTGCACGATAGCGCCTTTCTTTCTCTGCGCGATCGGTATGGCCATACCCAGGTGGTTGATCTGCTTAGGCGGATGCTTGACGACGCGCGCGACGTCATCCGGAATACGCAAACGCTTCCCGACTGGTACGCAGACTGGGCGCAAGAGGCGAAACTCCGGCTGGAAAATGCGGCGCAAAGCGCGCTGCGCCCGGTGATTAACCTGACGGGGACGGTGTTGCACACCAATCTTGGCCGCGCATTGCAGGCGCAAGAAGCGATTGAGGCGGTAACGCAGGCGATGCGCGCGCCGGTGACGCTGGAATACGATTTGGATGGCGCCGGGCGGGGGCATCGCGACCGGGCATTGGCGACGCTGTTATGCCGTATCACCGGGGCGGAGGACGCCTGTATCGTCAATAACAATGCGGCGGCGGTATTGCTGATGCTGGCAGCGACCGCCAGCGGCAAAGAGGTGGTGGTTTCGCGTGGCGAGCTGGTCGAAATCGGCGGCGCGTTTCGTATTCCGGATGTTATGCGCCAGGCGGGCTGTACGCTGCATGAAGTAGGCACCACCAACCGGACGCACGCGAAAGATTACCGTCAGGCGGTAAATGAAAATACCGGGCTGTTGATGAAGGTGCATACCAGTAATTACAGCATTGAGGGCTTTACCAAAACGGTAGAGGAAGCGGAACTGGCGGAAATCGGGCGAGAGCTGGATATTCCGGTGGTGGCGGATCTGGGCAGCGGTTCGCTGGTGGATTTAAGTCAATATGGCTTACCCAAAGAGCCGATGCCGCAGCAGCTCATTGCCGCAGGCGTCAGCCTGGTAAGCTTCTCCGGCGATAAGTTGCTGGGCGGGCCGCAGGCCGGGATCATCGTCGGCAAAAAAGCGATGATTGCCCAACTGCAAAGCCATCCGCTGAAACGCGCCCTGCGTGCGGATAAAATGACGCTGGCGGCGCTGGAGGCAACGTTACGTCTGTATCTGCACCCGGAAGCGTTGGCGGAGAAATTACCCACGCTGCGTCTGTTAACCCGCAGCGAAGCGTCGATTCGCGAACAAGCGCAGCGGTTACAGGCGCGGCTGGCGGCACGTTACGGCGATGAATTTGCGCTGGAGGTTAAACCCTGCCTGTCGCAAATCGGCAGCGGTTCATTACCGGTAGACCGCCTTCCCAGCGCCGCCATGACCTTTACCCCGCACGACGGGCGCGGTAGTCGGCTGGAGGCGCTGGCGGCCCGCTGGCGCATGCTGCCTGTACCGGTCATTGGCCGAATTTATGATGGCCGTTTATGGCTGGATATGCGCTGTCTTGAAGACGAAAGCCGGTTTATGGAGATGATGCTGAAATGATTATTGCAACTGCCGGACACGTAGACCACGGTAAAACGACGTTGCTCCAGGCGATTACCGGGGTCAATGCCGATCGCCTGCCGGAAGAGAAAAAACGCGGGATGACTATCGATCTGGGCTACGCCTATTGGCCGCAGCCGGATGGTCGTGTGCTGGGCTTTATCGATGTGCCTGGGCATGAAAAATTCCTCTCTAACATGCTGGCGGGCGTAGGCGGTATCGATCACGCTTTGCTGGTGGTCGCCTGTGATGACGGCGTCATGGCGCAAACGCGCGAGCATTTACAGATCCTACAACTGACGGGTAATCTCCAGCTCACCGTCGCGCTGACCAAAGCCGATCGCGTGGACGAGGCGCGTATCGGTGAAGTACGTGAAGAGGTACTGGCGGCGCTCGACAACTATGGCTTCGCCGATACCGTTTTATTTGTCACCGCCGCCAATGAAGGACGCGGTATTGCAGAACTTCGCGCTCATTTACAGCAGCTTCCTGCACGTTCGCACGCCGCGCAGCATCGCTTCCGCCTGGCTATCGACCGTGCGTTTACGGTGAAAGGGGCGGGACTGGTGGTGACCGGAACGGCGCTGAGCGGAGAGGTAAACGTGGGCGATACGCTATGGTTGACCGGCGTTAATACGCCGATGCGCGTACGAAGTCTACACGCGCAAAATCAGCCCACTGACCATGCGTATGCCGGGCAACGTATTGCGCTCAATATTGCGGGCGATGCGGAGAAGGAGCAGCTTAACCGCGGCGACTGGCTGCTTTCCGATGCGCCGGTGGGGGAGGCTTTTTCCCGGGTGATCGTTTCTCTGGCGCTTCATGCGCCGCTTTCCCAATGGCAACCGCTACATATTCACCATGCTGCCAGCCATGTGACCGGTCGCGTCTCTTTGCTGGAAGGCGGGCTGGCCGAGCTGATCTTTGATACGCCGTTGTGGCTGGCCGATAATGACAGACTGGTGCTGCGTGATATTTCCGCACGTGCCACCCTTGCCGGCGCACGCGTGGTGACGCTTAAGGCGCCGCGTCGCGGTAAACGTAAGCCAGATTATTTGCACTGGCTTTCAACGCTTGCCGCCGCGCAGGACGATAGCGCGGCGTTGGCCATTCATCTGGAACGCGGCGCCGTCAACCTGCCGGATTTCGGTTGGGCGCGTCAGCTTAATCCTCTCGGTATGCGTCAGCTTATTGAGCAACATGGTTTTATCCAGGCTGGAGACAATTTGTTAAGCGCGCCCGTCGCCGCCCGCTGGCAGCGTAAGATTCTTGATACGCTGGCGACCTACCACGAACAGCACCGCGATGAACCGGGGCCGGGACGCGAGCGTTTACGCCGCATGGCCCTGCCGATGGAGGATGAAGCGCTGGTTCTGATGCTGATCGAGCGGATGCGCGACGACGGCCTGATTCATAGCCATCACGGTTGGTTGCATCTGCCGGATCATAAAGCGGGATTTAGCGATGAGCAGCAGGCCGTCTGGCAAAAAGTCGAACCGCTATTTGGCGATGAACCCTGGTGGGTACGCGATCTGGCGAAAGAGACCGGAACGGAAGAACAATTGATGCGGCTGGTGCTGCGGCAGGCGGCACAGCAAGGCATCATTACCGCGATCGTAAAAGATCGGTACTATCGTAACGATCGGATTGTCGCTTTCGCCAATATGATCCGCGAGCTGGATCAAGAGAGAGGATCAACCTGTGCGGCGGATTTTCGCGACAGGCTGAATGTAGGGCGGAAACTGGCCATTCAGATCCTTGAATATTTTGACCGGATTGGATTTACACGACGTCGTGGGAATGATCATTTATTACGTGATGCGTTATTATTTCCGCAAAAAGAATGAAATGGTTAAATTAAATAACAAATGAAGCAATACAATTATTGCGTTGCTTTATAAAAAGCACATCAGGAAATGAACCAGATGTGCTTTTTATTTTTCTGGCTTCTTAAAATAGCCAGCGTGAACCTGTTATCAGGATAATTTCACCCGTATTCTTTGCGCCTTATTCAGGCGACTCACGATGAGATTGTGGAACTTTATCGCACGGCGATGTAACGCCTTTGCCCGGTGGCGCGGACGCTTACCGGGCCTGCGTAGACAATGCAGGCCGGATAAGGCGTAACACGTTAGCCTCGGTCGAGCTTTTGCTGCGCCAGCCAGACGGCGCCCAGCCTGCCCGCCTGATTTCCCAGTTGGCAGGGCTGAATCGGCACCTGGAGCGCCTCCCACATTTCAAACGTTTCAAGATGCCGCGTCAGGAGCGGGTAGAGCTTTTCCTGTTCGCTTATTCCTCCGCCGATCAGCACCACGCCCGGATCAAACATAGAGATCACGCTGTAAACGCCGCGTGAAAGATAACGCGCCCAGTCATTGACCGCCTCACGCAGATGAACATCGGTCGCCATTCGTTCGAAGATCACATCCGCAGGCGGCATCTCTTCGGCAGGCAGCGCCAGCGCCTGGCGGCACGACGCCATTAATCCGCTGGTTGACGCGATTTTATGCATACTTTCGCCATTGTTCCCGACCGGCATGACGCCGAATTCACCGGCGTGAAAATGCGCGCCGCGATACAGTTCTCGTCCGACGATAATACCGCCGCCAATGCCGGTTCCAATGGTAATGCAGACCATGTTTTCATAATGCTGCCCGGCACCTCGCCACATTTCGCCCAGCGCCGCACAGTTCGCGTCGTTCTCCACGACCAGCGGCAGATCGGTCAGCCCGCTGAACAACTCCATCAGGTTGACGTCATCCAGGTAAGCCAGCGCGCCCGCTTTTGCCGCATGACCGTTATGGGGATTAATATGGCCAGGGAAACTGACCCCGATTGCCGCAATGTCATAGTCCTGTTGGCAACGCGCCACCACATCCTGCCATTTGCGGGTAAACGTGGAGGCGTCCTCTGGCGTATCGAATTGATGATGGGTTAATTCTTCGCCGTCACTGTTAATCACGCCATATTTGACGTGAGTTCCTCCCACATCAATACCGATATATTGCTGCATAGTGTTCTCCGTACGTTAAACAGGCACCTGTTTAGTATGGCTAAAACCAGACGGAGAAACGTAAAGGAAAGTAATTCGTGATTGCTGTCGTAAAGCGGGAAATCATTGGCGAAAAATTCACCAGCACCGTCTACCCTTGTGGAGTACCTTTACAATAAGGAGTTGGTCATGACGAACAATCCCCCTTCAACACGTATTCAGCCAGGTGAATACGGGTACCCACTGAAGTTAAAAGCCCGCTATGACAATTTTATTGGTGGTGACTGGGTTGCGCCCGCCGACGGCGAATATTATCAAAACCTGACGCCAGTGACCGGCCAGCCGCTATGTGAAGTCGCTTCCTCCGGTAAAAAAGATATCGATTTAGCGCTCGACGCCGCGCATAAGGCGAAAGATAAGTGGGCGCATACGTCAGTACAAGACCGTGCCGCTATCTTGTTTAAGATCGCCGATCGGATGGAACAAAACCTCGAACTGTTGGCGACAGCGGAAACCTGGGATAACGGTAAACCGATTCGTGAAACCAGCGCCGCCGACGTACCGCTGGCGATCGATCATTTCCGCTATTTCGCCTCCTGTATACGTGCGCAGGAGGGCGGGATTAGCGAAGTTGATAGCGAAACCGTGGCCTACCATTTTCACGAACCGCTTGGCGTCGTGGGGCAGATAATCCCGTGGAACTTTCCGTTGTTGATGGCAAGCTGGAAAATGGCGCCAGCGCTGGCGGCGGGTAACTGCGTGGTGCTTAAACCGGCACGCCTGACGCCGCTTTCCGTTTTGCTGTTGATGGAAATCATTGGCGATCTGTTACCGCCGGGCGTCGTCAACGTCGTGAACGGCGCGGGCGGCGAGATTGGCGAATATCTGGCGACCTCGAAACGTATCGCGAAGGTGGCGTTTACCGGTTCGACGGAAGTGGGTCAACAGATCATGCAGTACGCCACGCAGAACATTATTCCGGTGACGCTGGAGTTAGGCGGTAAATCGCCCAATATCTTCTTTGCTGACGTGATGGATGAGGAAGATGCGTTCTTTGATAAAGCGCTGGAGGGATTTGCCCTGTTTGCCTTTAACCAGGGCGAGGTGTGTACCTGTCCAAGCCGTGCGCTGGTCCAGGAGTCCATCTATGAGCGCTTTATGGAACGCGCTATTCGCCGGGTGGAGAGCATTCGCAGCGGGAACCCGCTAGATAGCGGTACACAGATGGGGGCGCAGGTCTCCCACGGCCAGCTTGAGACTATCCTCAATTATATCGATATCGGTAAAAAAGAGGGGGCCGATATTCTGACCGGTGGGCGACGCAAGGAGCTGGATGGCGAACTTAAAGAGGGCTATTACCTTGAGCCTACCATTCTGTTTGGTAAGAACAATATGCGCGTCTTTCAGGAGGAGATCTTTGGCCCAGTGCTGGCGGTAACCACCTTTAAAACCATGGAGGAGGCGCTGGAAATCGCTAACGATACGCAGTATGGCCTCGGCGCCGGCGTCTGGAGCCGCAACGGCAATCTGGCCTATAAGATGGGGCGCGGCATTCAGGCCGGGCGCGTATGGACCAACTGCTATCACGCCTATCCGGCACATGCTGCGTTCGGCGGCTATAAGCAGTCGGGCATCGGGCGCGAAACGCATAAGATGATGCTGGAACACTACCAGCAAACCAAGTGCCTGCTGGTGAGCTATTCCGATAAGCCTCTGGGGCTGTTCTGACGCAAGAGGTAATGCCCGATGGCGCTTCGCTTATCGGGCCTACAAGAATTTATCGCAATATACTGATATTGCAAATATTGTAGGCCGGATAAGGCGCAGCCGCCATCCGGCACAGTATTACCGCTCGTTAACCCAAATCCGCATTTCGCCCTCGCCACGGTTGGCCCAGCTAAACCACGGAATGAAGGTTAGCGTCTGCGGCTGGCGCGATGACGGCGCGTTATCGTAGTGCCACAACGCCTGATGCTGCGCATCTGGGGCGCTTTGCTTCTCGCCTTCAGCCTGAATCAGCATCTTATGCGCAAAAAGCCCTTTGCCCTCAAAGACCCGGAACTCACTCTCTTTCGGTAGCCACAGATTATGCAGCTCTTCGCCGTTATCGGCCTGCTCAAGGCAATAGACCAGCGGCCCGCGCTGAATGGCAACCTTACCGGCGACGTGACGCGCCAGCGGATTGCCATACACGCGGCGAACCGGCATCGGCAGCGTCAGGGTTATCGTATCGCCCTCCTGCCAGGTTCGACGGATATGCAGATAACCTTTGCGAATATCCTGCTCCACATCCAGCCCGTTGAGCGTCACTTTTGCCTCAGGGCACCAGTCCGGCAGACGTAGCGCCAGCGTGTGACGTACCGGCTGCACAGAGTCGATGGCGATCTTCACCTGCTCATGCCACGGGTAGTTCCCGCTGATTCGCAGTTTGAGCGCGCCATTTTCAACCGGTATTTCCATGCTGTTACCCACGTACATATTGATGTACAGCGCATCCGCACGCGGCGTGTAGATGTAGTGACCAAGGGAGGTGAGCACGCGGGCGATGTTCGGCGGGCAGCAGGCGCAGCCAAACCAGCGCCGGCGGATGGGCTTAACGTGATCGTAAATATGGTTGAATTTTAACGATTTTGGATGCACTTCCAGCGGGTTGACGTAGAAGAAATGCTTGCCATCCAGCGCCATACCACCGAGGACGGTGTTGTACAGCGCGCGCTCCATCACGTCGGCGTACTGGCTATCGGCTTCCATTTCCAGCATCCGGCGGGCGAACATCATCAGGCCGATTGAAGCGCAACTTTCCGCATAGACCGAATCATTCGGTAAATCGTAATCGCTGCTAAAGGCTTCGCCGCTGCTCTGGGAACCGATGCCTCCGGTGATATACAGCTGACGCTGCGCCATATTTTTCCACAGACGCAGGCAGTCCTGGCGTTTGCCTTCATCGTTGCTCAGGCGAGCGAGATGCGCCACGCCAGTCATCAGATAGACAAAACGTACCGCGTGGCCGATTGCCGTCTGCTGCTGCGAAATTGGCAGATGCGCCTGGCTGTAGGCTTTGTCTTTGACCATCCACGCCGGGCCGTAGGTATGCCAGTAAGAGGTTTGGCCGCGTTTTTCGTACTCTTCGTCGTAGAAGTGCGGTTGGGCGCCGCGCTGCCCGATAAAGTAGCTTGCCAGCGTCATATAGCGCGGCTGCTCTGTTACCTCATACAGACGCATCAGCGCCAGCTCAATTTCCGGGTGGCCCGGATAGCCGTGCAGCTGATTTTCGCCAGGGCCGAAAGTGCTGTCGATATGATCGGCCAGGCGACAAACGACGTCTAGCAGCCGACGCTTGCCGGTGGCCTGAAAGAAGGCGACGCCCGCTTCAATCAGATGCCCGGCGCAATAAAGCTCATGGCACTCCGCCAGGTTGCTCCAGCGTTCTTGCGGGGCTTTTGCCGTAAAGTACGTATTGAGATAGCCATCGTCACACTGCGCGGCGGCCACCAGTTCAATCACCTCATCGGCGGTTTTCTCAAGCGCTGGATCGGGCTTCTGGCACAGTGACCAGGCAACCGCTTCCAGCCATTTCGCCACGTCGCTGTCCTGAAAGACCATGCCGTAAAAGTCGCCCGTCTGCTGGCCTGCGGCAATGCGGAAATTTTCAATGGCATGGCTGGGTTCAGCCTCTGGAATACGATCGTTTAACGCATCCCACTGGTAAGGAATAACCACATCGCGAACCAGTTGTTGATACTGTCCGAGGAACGGATCGCTGACCGTCAGTTTATGCAGATCGACTTCCAGTACGTTCATTTCGTGCTCCTTAAGGCTGTAGAGGTCATAGATATTCCTCGCTGACGGGGTATTTTATGGCAGTAATTTTTATTTTCGCGTTATGACCTGATTCATTTTGCCCAGATAGCGGTGAGCGACAAGGCGATAAAAGAGTAAAAAAAGATGACGATTCCGACCCGCATTTAAAAATGTGAGATGGATCGAGTGAAATGACTATTTTTAGTTAATAATCAAAAGCTAATATGAAATACGGTGCTGAATGAGCGGGAAATGACATATTAATGCTCGAATTATCCATAACATTACCGATTAAAGTCCAAAACGGCGGATTATTTATTTCTCGCGGTATTGGGCGTCATCCAGCCAGGCGTCTGCAATCGTGGGAAATTATATTTGTGGAAAAAGGCTGCCTGAAAATTCAGGAAGAAGAATGTGTTTTCTGTGTCGAAGCCGGGGAAAGCCTGTTGCTTTGGCCGCATCGCCGCCATATTGGCGTTGAGGAGTTTCCCGCCGATCTTAAATTTTACTGGCTCCATTTTGAGGTCAAAGCGCCGGACAGCGACCCGCGCTGGCTGACGCATCTTTCCGTGCCGCAGCATACCCAGGTTGCCGATCCGCAGGCGCTGATTGCGCTTTTTCGCCAGTTTATGAACGAGCAGGAAAAGCACCAGCGCAGCCCGGCGCTGGAGTTCATCGTGCTGCTGATTTTGCAGCAGCTCACCGTTGACGCCCGGCAGAATGAAAACGCCGAGGCCGCTGGCGTGTCGCTGGCCTGGAAAGCGCAGCAGCTGATTCGAACGCACTATCACCTGCCGCTTTCCAGCGCGGTTCTGGCGAAAGAACTGCATTGCAATGTGGATTATCTGGGACGCGTTTATCGGCGGGTATTTCACCTTACGCTAACGGAAGCCATCCACCGCCAGCGGGTGCGCGAGGCGGAAAAGTTGCTGATTAGCGACGCGCGTTCGTTAAAAGAGGTGGCGGAACGGTGCGGTTTTAATGACGTTGGTTACTTTCGCCAGATCTTCCGCAAGCACACCGGCCTGACGCCTACCGCCTGGAAGCGGCGCTACAGTAAGGAACACGTTAATTCTTGAGTATAATCTTTGGCCCTCTGACAAAGCGGTTGCAAACTGAATGCCCGATGGCGCTTTGCTTATCGGGCCTACAAGAGTTCATCACAACGTATTGATATTGCAAATCTTGTAGGTCGGATAAGGCGCAGCCGCCATCTGACACAGGCTGTGGCTGCCGGCATTACTGCCCGTAATAGGCATTCGCGCCGTGTTTACGCAGATAGTGTTTATCGAGCAGTTCAGGCTGCATATCCGGTAGCTGCGGGGCCAGCTGGCGCGAGAACAGCCCCATATAGGCACACTCCTCAAGCACCACGGCGTTGTGGACGGCATCGGCGGCATTTTTACCCCAGGCAAACGGGCCGTGCGAATGAACCAATACCGCCGGGATTTGCGCCGGATCGAGACCGCGCTCTTCAAAGGTTTTAATAATCACCTCGCCGGTCTGATACTCGTACTCGCCGTTAATTTCCTCAACGGTCATCAGCCGGGTACAGGGGATCGCGCCATAGAAATAGTCGGCGTGGGTGGTGCCCCAGGCGGGCAGATCGAGCCCGGCCTGCGACCAGATCGTCGCATGGCGGGAATGGGTATGCACGATCCCACCGATCTGCGGATAGCGGCGATAGAGCGCCAGATGGGTCGCGGTATCGGACGACGGTTTTTTATGGCCTTCAACGACCTTACCGCTGGCGATCTCTACCACCACCATATCGTCGGCGGTCATCACCTCATATTCAACGCCGGAAGGCTTGATGACCATCAGTTTGCGCGTCTCATCGACCGCGCTGACGTTGCCCCAGGTAAAGGTGACCAGCCCGTGCGCCGGGAGGGCCAGGTTGGCCGCCAGCACCTCGGCTTTCAGTTGCTCTAACATGTGAAACCTCCTTCCTGCATCCGTGATTCAATCCAGCGTCGGGCCTGGATAATTTCCAGCACCGGCTCGCTGGCTTTCTCTGTCCACATCTCAATCAGAAATGAACCGCGATAATTCAGCTCATGCAGCGTTTTGAAGATGCCGACAAAATCAACGCATCCTTCGCCAAACGGCACGTCGCGGAACTGGCCGGGGCTGTCACCGGTCACCGGCAGCGTGTCTTTCAGGTGGATAGCGGCGATACGGTCAATACCCAGCTTCAGCTCGGCGGTCACGTCGTTCCCCCAGGCGCTGAGGTTGCCGACGTCTGGATAAACGGTGAACCACGGTGACGAAAGCATCTCGTCCCACTTTTTCCACTTGCTGATGGAGTTCATAAACGCGGTATCCATGATCTCCACCGCCAGCATCACCTGCGCCGCTGCGGCCTGTTCCACCGCCCACGCCAGCCCTTCGGCGAAACGTTGCTGGGTGCCTTCGTCGTGCTCTTCGTAATAGACGTCGTAACCTGCCAACTGGATGGTGCGGATCCCCAGGTCGCGCGCCAGGCGAATGGCTTTGGTCATGATTTCACGCGCCCGCTGGCGTACCGCTTCGTCGCGGCTGCCAAAAGGGAAACGGCGATGGGCGGAGAGACACATTGACGGGATAGCGACGCCGCTTTCCAGCATCGCGTTCACCAGCGATGCGCGTTGGGCTGGCGTCCACTCCAGGCGAGAAAGGCGTTCGTCGGTTTCATCCACCGACATCTCGACAAAATCAAAACCGCAGCTTTTTGCCAGCACCAGCCGCTCTGGCCAACTGAGGTCTTTCGCCAGTGCTTTCTCGTAAATACCTAATGGATGATTACGCATGCTTTTCTCCCCAAATGGCGTCAATTTGGGCGTGGAATTCGGCGGCGACCTGCGCCGGATGGGCGGCACCTGCCAGCGCACGTCCGGCGATAAATGCCTTAACGTTAATGTCGCGGAACAGCGGCAGATCCGCTGGGGTAATGCCGCCGGTAATCGATAGTTCAAGGCCGATGTCGGACAACGCCTTCATGCGTGCCAGGTCCGCTTCTCCCCACTGTTGCCCGCTGGCCTGCGCATCGCGTCCGCGATGATAAATCGCCTGACGCACGCCGGTGCGATACCAGTCTCGGGCGTCGTCCAGCGTCCAGTTGCCGAACAGCTCCATTTGAATTTCACCGCCGCAGGATTGCGCGACGGCATGGCCTTTCTCGACGGTCGCGAGCGGCGCGGCGCAGATGATAGTCATCCAGTTAGCGCCAGCGCCAAAAGCCTGCTGCGCCAGGGTTTCACCGGCATCGGCCACTTTCCAGTCGGCGACGATGATTTTTTCCGGGCACTGCGCTCGCAGGGCTTTCACC
Source organism: Salmonella enterica subsp. enterica serovar Typhimurium str. LT2 (assembly GCF_000006945.2). Taxonomy (GTDB): domain Bacteria; phylum Pseudomonadota; class Gammaproteobacteria; order Enterobacterales; family Enterobacteriaceae; genus Salmonella; species Salmonella enterica. The sequence continues at coordinate 3,862,604 of NC_003197.2, read as the reverse complement.
GCGCTAAGGCCTTCGGTTAAACAAAGGATGGTTCCGGCCTCAACGATATCGACATGATCCTGTAGCAGGGCGACATCGCGTTGGGCTGCTTCCAGACTGGTGTGGTCGAGCGCCAGTTGCAGTAATGGTCGGCTCATAATGCGTGCTCCTTAATACGGGCGTGATAGCCCTGTAGTGCTTCAATCAAATCCTGGTATTGGCGGTATTTGCGCTGGTAGAGGGCGTGCGCGGTCATGTCCGGCAGCAGCGTGCGCACCGGGTGCTGCAGGTCGCGTTGGGCCTCGCGGAAATCGCGATATACGCCGGTGCCGACGCGGGCAGCCAGCGCCGCGCCGAAGCAGCCGGTCTCCTCCACCTGCGGCAGCTCAATGCGTAAACCGCTGACGTCCGCCAGCATCTGCATCCAGACGTCGGAGTGGGCCGGGCCGCCGGTAACGCGCAGGGCGCAAACCTCGGTAAAGCGTTCACGCATGCGGTTGAGGTGGGTCATATGGCTGAAGACCACGCCTTCATAGAGCGCCTGTAGCAGGTGCGCGCGGTTGTGCAGCGCCTGCATGCCGTAAAAACCGCAGGTCATCTCCAGTCCGGCATTGCTGCCGTAGAGAAACGGCAGAAAAAAAAGGTCGCTACCGGCTTTCGGCAGGCTGGCGACCGCCTGATTGATCTCGTCAAAAGAGAGGTCGCCCCACTGGGCGGTAAACCATTCAAGGTTGCCGGAGGAGGTCGGGCTGGCTTCGTGAACGATATACTGCCCGTCATTGACGTAGCGGCCATAGACGTAAGGGTGGGCCTCATGGTCGCGCAGGCCGTGAGCGATGCCGCTGGTGACGGCCCAGGTGCCCATCACCGCATTGAGGGTCGATTCATCCTCAATACCGGCGCAAAGGGCGGTGGAAACCACATCAAACAGGCCGCCGACGACGGGGGTACCCGCCGCCAGACCGGTGATGGCGGCTGCCTGAGCGGTGATCTCCCCGCATATTTCGGCTGAACCCACCACGGGGGACAGCGCGCTGTCGATTTCACTGATGCCCAGCCACTCGGTCAGACGCGGGTCGTACTGGCCCGTCGCCATGTTGTAGAGGTTGGACTCGGAGATGTTGCTCTCCTCACAGCCTTTCACGCCGGTTAAGCACCAGCGCAGATAGTCATGCGTCATCATGACGCAGCCTATCTGCGCGTAGCGCTGCGGCTCATTCTCTTTTACCCAGCGTAAAAGGGAGACTGGATGCCCGGTCCACAGGGTTTGCCGGGTCAGCGGGTAGAGTTTTTGCGGAACCGCTTCTTTTTGCCAGCGCTGGACAATTTCCATGGCGCGACGGTCGGAAGAGAGTATCGCTTTACCTAATGGCCGATCGCTTTTATCTAACAGGAACAGGCCCTTACCCTGAGCGGAAATACCCAGACCGCGGATTTGTGAGCCGCTCACCCCCGTGTGCGCCAGCAGTTTGCTGATGACCGAGGCGCACTGTTGCCACAGCTCGGTCATATCGCGTTCAACCCAGCCTGGCTGCGGGCTTAAAGCGTGCAGCGGCAGGCGTTGCACCGCTACTTCCCGGCCTGCGCCATCGTACAACCCGGCTTTTAGCCAACTCCCACCACAATCTAACCCCAGCCAGTAGTTGCTCATGACTTATTGCACCTCGTCCACGGCTTTCAGGAGATCGGCGCCCTGCGGGTTGTCTTTCAGGAACATATCGCGCACCTGGCTGCCCAGCGCATCGCTGAAGGCTTTACGGTCGATATCGGTCAGGACTTCAACTTCGGCTTCTTTCATGCCATCGATAATTTTTTGCTGATCTTCGGCGACCAGTTTGCGCTGATAGTCACCCGCTTCTTTGGCGGAACTCAGCAGTGCCTCCTGGAACTGCGGGCTTAAAGCGTCGAATTTGGCTTTATTGATCACCAGCAGCAGAGGCGAATAGGCGTGATGAGTGAGGGAGAGGTATTTCTGTACCTCATAGAATTTCGCTGACCACACGACGTTGATAGGGTGTTCCTGGGCATCAATCGTACGGGTTTCGAGGCCGGTATAGACTTCGGAGAATGGCATCGGAATAGGGTTCGCGCCGAAGATTTTAAAGGCCGCGATATTCATTGGGCTGTTGTTAGTGCGGATTTTTAAGCCTTTCAAATCGCCCGGCGTTTTTACCGGCGCGCGGGAGTTGGTGACGTCGCGCCAGCCGTTTTCCCAGTAGGCCAGCACTTTTAACCCTTTTGAATCGAGTGATTTTTTCAGTTCATCGCCGACTTTGCCGTCGAGCGTTTTATGCGCATGCGCGGTATCGCGAAACAGGAAGGGGACATCAAGTAAGTTGAATACAGGGGCCAGGCCGGTGAAATTGTTCGAACCGGACATTTCCATATCAATGGTTCCGCCGCGCACCCCGCTGATCATTGCCTGGGCGTTACCTAATGTGCTGTCAGGAAAGAGTTTTAGCGTTAATTCGCCGTTAGTTTTTTCTTTTAATAGTTCGTTAAATTTTTTCGCGGCAATATGTTGGGAGTCAGTTTGCGGTGTTTCATAACCAAAACGTAAAGATTGCGCCGCCAGAGACGACACGCTGAAAACCGTCAGACCAGCTATCAATAATGAACGAGCAATAACGTGTAATTTCATAATATTATCCTTTAATTAATCCATTTAAGCGGTGTGATAATTAGCTCGGGAATAAAAATAAATAAAACCAGCAGCGACATCAGGACGACAACGTAAGGGAATACGCCTCTTACCGCGTCATCAAATTTCAATTTTGCTACCCCGGAAATAACGTTGAGGACGTTGCCAACGGGCGGTGTGATTAATCCAATAGAGCAGTTAATAATGAACATGACGCCGAAATAAATCGGGTCAATATTGGCTTCTTTAACTAATGGCAATAATACAGGGGTAAGAATTAACACCGTTGGCGTCAAATCCATCACCATACCGACGACCATAATTGAGATCATAATGACGATAAATAAGAGTCGCGGAGAGTCGACCAGCGGCTGCAGCAAATCTGACACCATCATGGGTAATTCCGCGATCGTAATCAGCCAGGCGGATACCTGGGCCGCAGCCACCAGAAACATGACGACTGACGTCGTTTTGGCGGCATTGACCAGCACGTGGTAGAGACTGGAAAACGTTAATTCCCGATAGATAACCACGGCGACAAAGAGGGCGTAAAACGCGGCGACCGCCCCTGCCTCCGTTGGCGTGAAAAGTCCGGAACGGAAGCCGCCGATGATAATCACCGGTAAAAACAGCGCCCAGATACCTGAAACCAATGATTGCCAGATTTCACGCGGTGTTGCTTTAGGCTGAGAAGGGAGATTTAATCGCCCGGCCTGCCACCACCAGGTGAGCATAAGCGCCGCGCCCATCATGATGCCCGGTGCGATCCCGGCCATAAACAGCTTGCTGATCGACAAGCCGCTGGAAACGCCGAAGATAATAAAAGGAATCGAGGGGGGAATAATTGGCGCAATGATCCCGCCGGAAGCGATTAACCCAACGGAGCGGTTGATCGGGTAGTTTGCGGAGCGCATCATCGGCACCAGCAGCGCGGCGACCGCAGCGGTATCTGCTACCGCAGAGCCGGAAAGGCTGGCCATAATCATTGCCGCAATAACGCCCACGTAGCCCAGGCCGCCGGGCTTATGGCCGACCAGCTTCATCGGCAGGTCGACAATTCGCTTTGACAGGCCGCCCGCGTTCATGATTTCACCGGCCAAAACAAAAAAGGGAATGGCCAGTAGGGAGAAACTGTCCGCGCCGTTAACCAGGGTTTGCGCCATAATCTGCACGTCAAACATATCCAGGTATGCCATCAGAGCAGCGCCGCAAAGCAGCAGCGACCAGGCGATGGGTAAACCTATCGCGATCCCGCCGAGCAGGCAGCAGAGAAATATCACCACGGCCATGATTAGGCTCCTTGCTGTGGTTGTTGAAAGGAATCGTTACGCGTTATTAAGTGATAAAGCCGACGCAGCTCGATTAACGCGATGGCAACGCTTGTGGGCAGACAGGCGATATACATCAGGCCGATCGGTAAACCGAGGATTGGCGAGTGATCGCTCCAGTCCTGCAACGCTTTTTGCAGGCTGCCCCAGCCTAATGCGATGCATAACAATAAAATCAGCGAATGCGTCAGCAGCGAGAGACGACGCTGATTCGCTGGCGAAAGTTTTTCCACCACAAAAGTGACCTGAACGTGAGCGTTATCCATAAATGCAACGATGGCGCCAATAAACGTCAGCCATACAAATAGATAACGTGATAGTTCATCTACCGACAAAATACTGCTCTCAAAACCGTAACGTAAAATAACGTTAATAAATACAATGCAGGAAAGTACGGCAATTAATACCGCAAGTATGCCCTCAAGTACCCGCTTCATAACGACTCCATCAGGTTATAGAAACTTATTTCTTTCGATGCTGAATAGTGGAACTTAATTTCTTATGTTTGGTTTATATTAGGTCGGCGCAACGTTGAGTTGCAGGCCGAGAATTAAGGTGATGATGTTTAATTCAGGTTAGCGGCGTGTGGCCTTTTTCATCATGTTAATACCATCGCGTAATATATTTATGCGGTGATTAATATCGGCACTGGCATTGATTTCCAACAATTTAATACCGGTAAACTGCAACAGTTCGGGAGCGGCGGCGGTAATCAGTTCTTTAACATGTTTCTCCGTCATCAGACTTTGTGGACAGAAAGGTGCAAACGGAGCATGGAGGTCCTGCCATTCGCCGTATTCTCCATCCAGCGTTGTACCGGAGAACATCAGTGCCCCGAGTTTTCCAGCCTGTTTGGCCTGCTGCGTGTGGATCAGCGGTAGAGAGGTATCCCGCCCTTCAATAGCCGAGCGCGCCCAGTTAATGCAGACGCTTATGTCATAGTCGGCAATAGTTTCCAGTACGTTTACCAACGGTAAGAATCCTTTGCGCGGTGCGGGGCCGGTCATCGCGTCGCAGTGTTCAAGCACCAGGTCGCAGGACCAGTCCCAGTTGGCAATCTCTTTTAATGAGCGCGCAAAGGCGTCGGTTGCCTGCGCCACGTTCGGATTGCCCGCCAGCGGGGCGGCATGAAGCTCAAGGGCTATGACTTTGCCGGTATTGTTCCCATTGATTTTATTGATCTTCTGATAAAGATGACGGTAGTATTCCACGCAGGCTTTACGCTGTTCCTCGTCACTGGACGCTAATCCAAAACCGCCGTTTTCGCTACGGCGGCGCATGGTTTCCATTATCGCGGTGACCACGATTTGCCAGTTCCCTGGTGTATGGCGCAATAACCACTCGTCGCCGAGCGGGTGAAGATGTTCAAGACAAGGCTGCTCCAGCCCCCGGATATCCGGAGTATCAGAGAGTTGCCGCCAGAATTCCGTCTCTTCCTCTTCACTCTTCTGGTGAAATGAGGGTGCACAAGGGTACGCACCGATAATATAACCGGTATTATTTTTCATTTTGTGCTCCAGTAAACTCTATTTTATAAAACGTCTATGGCGACTTTTACGACTATTTTCCGTATCGGCGTAGCAATGCTTTTATTACAACCTGGACGATGAACATCCTGCGGGAAAAACAGGGCATAACTTCCCGGTATCATTTCAATGAATGATTCATGTTCACTGTCGTGATAAAAAATAATATCGCGCTGTTCTAATAATGACTCGCTGATTTGATTATTACCGGTATCAATGGCAACCCCAATTTTCTCTTCACCCCATGCCAGAAACTGAATATCCAGATAGCGGCGATGGACTTCCGGACGATTTTCAGCAGCATCGCGGGTGGTCATATCGATAATCTGCGCGAAGATATTTTTGCCGTCGATTTCCACTACGCCAGGTTCCAGCGTGCGAAAGTCCGTATTACGCAGGAAATCGAGCGCCTGCTCTATGGCCGACGGTAACCGGCACGGATCAGGCTGCGCGATATGTCCAAAAATCATGATGTGGCTCCTTACAGCGCCTGAATTTTAGCCCAGACGCTGTCGTCAATGGTGATACCGTGACGGCGGTTGTCATCCAGCAGTTTGGTAAATTCGTGGCCGGGCAGCCGAATCGCGACGTTGTCGTCGGCGCGTTCAGCGGTGGTGATGAAATCCATAATCCGCTGCAGTTTGGCGTCGCGGGTTGCGCCATCGATCAGCTTATCCACTTCTATGGCGATGAAAATCTGCGAGACGCCATATTCATCGCTGTTTTCCTGGGTCACTTCGGCAACGGAAGAGCCGTTGGAAAGCAGGGTGGCAATCATGTCCAGCACAATCGACAGACCAGATCCTTTCCAGTAACCCATCGGTAAAATGCGGCGATTTTTCTCGATAACGCCCGGTTCTTTGGTCAACTGACCGTTATCGTCGAAACCGCCGTCCACCGGCAGTTCGCGGCCCGCCAGACGGTTAACTTCTAACATTCCGTAGGAGAACATCGACATCGACATATCTACCATCGTGATCGGCGTAGACGGGATGGCGACGATCAGCGGATTGGTACCGATACGGCACTCTTTCGCCCCCCACGGCGGCATGACGGCGATGGAGTTGGTCCAGCAAATGCCGATATAGCCTTTTTCCGCCGCCTGCCAGCCGTAGCTGCCGCCGCGCATCCAGTGGTTAGCATTACGTAACGCCACCAGGCCAATACCATGATCGGAAGCCAGCTCGATGGCCCGGTCCATCATCTTTTTCGCCGTCAGGTTGCCGATAGCGCGCTGAGCATCCCACTGTTCGATGGCGCCGAGGCTGGTAACCCGCTGCGGTTTAGCATCAGGAATAATGTCGCCGTTATCCAGTTGCTGGATGAAGCGAGGAAAGCGGTTCACGCCGTGGGAATAGACACCGGACTCGGTGGTGCGAGCGAACATTTCCGCGCACTCGTCGGCGGTATCTTCCGCAATATTCCGCGACCGCAAGACGCGGTAGAAGGCCCCTTTTAACTCTTCGAAAGTTACTTTCATCCCTGTTCTCCTGGTCGATTGTTAGAAATTTTAGTATGTTTTTTTGTCTATAAATTTCATAATGCGAAATCTAGTTCCAAATATATAGATCAAAAATTGACATGGCAACGCCAGAGAAGGTTTTTAAAAATGATTAAAATCATCGGGTTATGTTTTTTATGCTGATATCGTGAACTGCAACACACTTTGAGCTACCATCTGATCGCCCAAGAAAGGAGAGAGTTTTCTGATGAGCCAGAACAACGATAAAGAGAAGCCTGCGGGGAGTCAGAGCCTGTTTCGTGGCCTGATGTTGATAGAAATTTTGAGTAACTACCCGAACGGTTGCCCGCTGGCGCACCTGTCGGAGCTGGCGGGGCTGAACAAGAGTACCGTCCATCGTTTGTTGCAGGGGCTTCAATCCTGCGGATATGTGACGCCAGCGCCGGCGGCCGGGAGCTACCGTCTGACGACAAAGTTTATTGCCGTCGGCCAAAAAGCCCTGTCATCGCTGAATATCATCCACGTTGCGGCACCGCACCTTGAGGCGCTCAACCTGACCACCGGCGAGACGGTGAATTTTTCCAGCCGTGAAGATGACCACGCTATCCTGATTTATAAGCTGGAACCGACCACCGGTATGCTGCGCACGCGTGCCTACATTGGCCAGCATATGCCGCTGTACTGCTCGGCGATGGGGAAAATTTATATGGCGTTTGGTCAGCCGGATTATGTGGCGTCTTACTGGGAAAGCCATAAAGATCAGATCCAGCCGCTGACTCGTAATACCATTACCGATTTACCAGCAATGTACGATGAGCTGGCGCAAATTCGTGAAACCAGCATGGCGATGGATCGCGAAGAAAATGAACTAGGCGTTTCCTGTATTGCTGTGCCTGTGTTTGATATTCACCATCGAGTGCCTTACGCCATTTCTATTTCACTGTCGACGTCACGGCTAAAACAGATCGGCGAGAAAAATCTGCTCAAACCGTTGCGTGAAACCGCACAGGCTATCTCTAACGAGCTGGGATTTACCGTTCGCGAATAAGACAGCTCGCCAGGTTTTATCAGGCATCTGACAAAATTTGTCCGTTTGCGTAGTGGGATCAAAGCGGCGGGGAATGGCTCTCTGGCATTCTGGCGTTTTAACGCAGGGGGAGAACAATGAACCGGTTTATTATGGCGGATGCGTCGGCGTGTATCGGGTGTCGTACCTGCGAGGTCGCCTGCGTGGTGTCGCACCAGGAACAGCAGAATAGCGCGGCGGTGACGACGGCGGACTTTGTGCCGCGTATCCGGGTGATAAAAGAGGATAGCTTCACCACGGCCACGGTCTGCCATCAGTGTGAGGACGCGCCGTGCGCAAATGTCTGCCCGGTACAGGCGATTCGCCGTGATCGGGGGCATATCTTCGTGACGTCATCGCGCTGCATTGGTTGTAAAAGCTGTATGCTGGCTTGCCCGTTTGGCGCGATGACTGTGGTGGCGTCCGCGTCAGGCGCGCAGGCGATTAAATGCGATCTTTGCTGGCATCGGGAAGCGGGGCCGGCGTGCGTGGAAGCCTGCCCGACCAGTGCGTTACAGTGCGTTGACGCAGCACACGTGCAGCGCCAGCGCCTCTATTCTCAACCTTTCTGAACGTCGTTCCGGCCTGCATGATGGCCGGAATAACCGTCAGCCTTCACGCCAGGCGCGTTCTATCTCTTCTGCCAGAATTTTTACGCCCGCCTCGATTTTGTCCGGTTCAGGCACGTAGTTCATCCGCATACACTGGTGTGTGTGCGGCCAGGGTTTATCCAGTCCGGGAAAGAAATAGTGGCCCGGCACCATCAGCACGCCGCGCGCTTTCAAGCGTTGATAGAGTAACTCGGTGGTAATCGGCAGATCTTTAAACCACAGCCACAAAAATATTGCGCCTTCTGGTTTATGAATCAGGCAGCGTTCTTCGGATAAATAGCGACGAATGATCGCGATCGTCTGTTGAACGCGCTGATAGTAGAAAGGTTTGATAACCGTTTCCGACAGCCGCAGCAGATCGTTACGCTTAATCATTTCGCACATCATCGCCGGGCCCATGCCCCCGGGCGCAAGGCTGATGATGCCGTTCATGTTGGCAATGGCGGTAATCGTCTTATCATTGGCGATGATAATCCCGCAGCGGGAACCGGGCAGCCCCAGCTTCGAGAGGCTCATGCATAGGATAATATTGGGGTTCCACAGCGGGCGCGCCTCGCTAAAGATAATGCCCGGAAACGGTACACCGTAAGCGTTATCAATCACCAGTGGGATGTTGTGCTGATTCGCCAGTCTGTCCAGCTTCATCAGCTCTTCGTCGGTGATAACGTTACCGGTTGGGTTGGTTGGGCGCGAGACGCAAATCATCCCCGTTTCTTCGCCGATGTGCAGATGCTCAAAATCGACGTGATACTTAAACTGGCCTTCCGGCAGCAGTTCAATATTCGGCCGCGCCGAAACGAAGAGGTCGTCTTCCAGACCGGAATCTGCATAGCCGATGTATTCCGGCGCAAGCGGGAATAGTACCTTTTTCGTACTGCCGTCGGCGCGACGTCCGGCGAAGAGATTAAATAAGTAGAAAAACGCGCTCTGACTGCCATTTGTCAGCGCAATATTCTGTGGTTCGATATCCCATCCCAGCGTTTCACGTAGCAGTACGGCCAGTGCATTCAGTAGCGCCGTTTTTCCCTGGGGACCGTCATAATTACAAAGCGCATCAGCGGCTTTGCCGCTTTCTACCATATCTGTCAGTAGCGTCTGGAAATAATCCTGCATTGCAGGGATGTGTGCCGGGTTACCGCCGCCAAGCATGATGGCGCCTGGCGTGCGTAAGCCGTCGTTGAGATCCTCCATCAGGCGGGTAATGCCTGAATGGCGGGTAAATTTATCGCCGAAAAGTGAAAATGTCATAACGGGTGATCTATCGAACTGTCTGTCAAAGTGGATAACCATAACGCTACAAATGGCGGGGCGCAAATGGGGGTCAGGCGGTGGTGTTGATGTTTTATGCTACAAATTTTTATCAGGTTAGTTTTTTGTTTTGAAGGGGCTACCGGTACGCGAGGAGACCGGTAGCGCCACGATTAGCGGCGGCCCGCCCAGACGACCATCACCGTATCGTCGCCGTACTGGCGTACAAAACCGTACCCGTGTTTTAGCGTCAGCGTGGTTTGTTGGCCTGCGCCGATGGCGGGATGTCTGGCGCGGAACTGGCTAATACGCTGCCAGTGCGCGACGGCTGCGGCTGACTTTCCGCTCACGTCCTGCCAGTTCATATCTGAACGGGTGCCTTGCAGCGGGTCGGAGCCGGTGGGGCCGAAGGGACGAGCGGATTCATCGCCGTAAAAGATCTGCACCGCGCCTGGCGAAAGCAGCAGCAGTTCCGCCGCCTTATCACCGCCCTCACGGAAAAGGCGCGTATCATGCGAGGAGAGGTAACTTAATACGTTGAAATCCTGCATTTTATCCGTCATCTGCTGCCAGACTGGCCCCATTTCCGCCAGGCAATCGACCGCTTTCGCCGCCTGCTCCTGATAATCAAAATTGATCATCGCGTCGAAACCATAGCGATAATAATCACTTTTCATGACGCCGTGGCCCCACGCTTCGCCAGTCATCCAGAACGGGCTATTATCCAGCGCTTTGTCCGGATTGGCCTGCTTCCATTCACGTAACGCCGCGCTGGCCTGGGTTTTTAGCTGTTGCCAGGCAGGAAGCTCAACGTTTTTGGCAGTATCGACCCGGAACCCGTCAATGCCGTAATCATGTACCCACTGGCTTAACCAGTGAGTCAGATAATCCCGTGGCGTATAGCCCTCAATGAACTTTGCTTTAGTATCGGGTTTGTTGGCATAGAACGCGGGTAGACCGGAAGGCGTGGTAGATTCCGTTTTTATATCCGGCAGGAAGGCCAGCGACAGGGTTAAATCGTCAAATCCCGGACTGTCGTAGTCGCCAATATCGGTACGAATCCACTTTTTCCCCCACCATTTTTCCCAGGCGGCGCTGTCGCTGAAGTTGATGTAGTCGTTAAAGCTGTGCCAGCTTTGTCCGGCGGCGGGTCGCCAGTTTGTCCAGCGATCGCCGAGAATTTTTTGCCGTTCCGCGCCGGATAAATAGAGCGCGCCGAACTGATACTCCTGCATATCCGCCAGCGTGGCGTAACCGGCATGATTCATTACTACGTCAAATAAAATACGGATGCCGCGCTGGTGCGCGCCGTCGACCAGCGCGCGGAGATCGGCTTCGCTGCCCATATTGGCATCCAGCGTCGTCCAGTCTTGAGTGTAATAGCCGTGATAGGCGTAATGAGGAAAATCGCCTTTTGTCCCGCCGCCGACCCAGCCGTGGATCTGTTCAAACGGCGAGCTTATCCACAAGGCGTTCACGCCTAATTGCTGTAGATAGTCCAGTTGACTCGTCAACCCGCGCAAATCGCCGCCGTGGAAAGTGCCAATCTCTTGCATACCATCCTTATGGCGACTATAGCTGTGGTCGTTGGTTGGATCGCCATTGCGAAAGCGATCCGTAAGCACAAAATAAACGGTGGCGTTGCGCCAGTTAAAAGGCGCCGGCGCATGGGTTTCCGCGCGTTCCAGCAATAAAAGCCCGTGGCTGTCGGCAGGTTGCAGCGTGATTTGCCCGTTTTGGACGGTATCGGTTTGACCACTGTAATAATCGCGCACTACCGTCCCTTCCGGAAAGGTTTGGCGAACATCCAGCGTGAGCGGCGACCCATCCCAGACGGGACACTGGTAGGCGAGCTGCGCGGTGCGTTCAGGTTCAGTTTTTATCGATAACAACAGGGTCGGCGTACCGGAGCGGGTATCTACCGTTATCGTATAGTCGCCATCTTTAAACAAACGCCATTGCGGCGGCGCGCCTTCGCAGGGTTTTAACGACAACATTTGGTTGAGTTTTATGGCGCCGGAGGGCTGCCAGCACTGCTGGTCAATATGGAGCGTTAACGCGCGTGTACCTTTTGTTAATGCAGCATGGCTGGTAAAGCGCCCGGTTTCCTGCGTCGAGAACGTCGGAAAACCGGGTGAGGTCCATGATGAGGCGATCGCGATACCGGGTATCAGCGTCAGAGCGAAGGCGGCAAGTTTCATCACGCTATCCTTTGTGGGCAATATTCATCAGCTTGCCTGGTTTTTAGGCGAATGAACTCCTCCTCAGCAGAGAGTCGCGCAGGAGGAGACGCGAGGGTGAGCGACGAGGCGCAAAAAAACGCCTCTATTTGCGATAAGCACCACATTTTATTGGCATTATTGCTGCCTGTTATCGTTAATACTTGACATAGTTTCGGATTAAGACTATTCCCTGAGGTGCTTTTTAAGCCTATTTTTGCTAGAATTTGGGGTTCAAACCTCAACTTCGTGAAAAATAAAAGGTGTTGGAATGTATCAATCCGACCAGGAGACCTAATGATATTGACTCCCATGCGACGATATGGGGCAATGATTCTTATGTTACTCACCATCGCATTTTCGGGTGAGGTGCTGGCAAAGACGCACGCAACACAAACGAGTCAAAAGTCCCACATAACTGAGACAAGTTATAAACAGGTTAGCAGTAAACAAGAGTATTCTCGCAATAGTGCAAAGAGCAGTTCACTTCCTGATTTGCGAAAATACCCTTCCGGAACCCCCAGAAAAAAAGCGTTTCTCCGGACCGTTATGCCTTACATCACCAGCCAAAATGCCGCGATTACCGCGGACCGTAATTGGCTGATCTCAAAACAGTACCAGAACCGCTGGTCGCCGTCTGAACGCGCGCGTATGAAAGATATCGCGAAGCGCTATAAAGTGAGCTGGTCCGGCAACACGCGTCGTATTCCGTGGAATACGTTGCTGGAGCGCGTCGACATTATCCCAACCAGCATGGTGGCGACGATGGCGGCGGCGGAAAGCGGCTGGGGAACCTCTAAACTGGCGCGTAGCAACAATAACCTGTTCGGCATGAAGTGCACGAAAGGGCGTTGTACCAATACGCCGGGTAAGGTGAAAGGTTACTCGCAATTCGCGTCGGTTGAGGAGTCGGTGAGCGCGTATGTCGCCAACCTGAACACGCATCCGGCTTATTCTTCTTTCCGCAAGTCGCGCGCCCAACTGCGTAAGGCGGATCAGGAAGTCACCGCCACGGCGATGATTCATAAGCTGAAGGGTTACTCTACCCAGGGGTCGCGCTATAACAACTACTTGTTCGCGATGTACCAGGACAACCAGCGTCTGATCGCCGCGCATATGTAATTCTGTGTGCCGGATGGCGCTACGCTATCCGGCTTACAAGGCATCTGTAGGCTGGATAAACTACAACAACGCTTCACTATGCTGGTCGCGATACTCCTTCGGCGTAGTGACGTACTCCTTTTTAAACACCGAATAGAAATATTGCAGCGACGGGTAGCCGCACATTTGCGAAATTTCGTTTATCGCCAACGTGGTAGAAATCAACAAACTACGCGCTTTTTCCAGCTTTTCGGCGTGGATCAGCGCATGTATCGTCTCGCCAACTTCTTCCTTAAAACGTTTTTCCAGGTTTGAACGTGAAATCCCAACCGCGTCCAGCACCTGCTCGACTTTAATGCCCTTACAGGCATGGTTACGAATAAAGTGCATCGCCTGGATAACCGCCGGATCGGTCAGGGAGCGATAGTCTGTCGAGCGGCGCGCAATGACGCGCACCGGCGGCACCAGAATGCGCTGTAAAGGCATCTCTTCACGCGCCAGCAAACGGTGCAGCAGCTTCGCCGCCTGATAGCCCATTTGCCGCGCCCCCTGCGCGACGGAGGAAAGCGCGACGCGCGACAGGTAACGGGTTAACTCTTCGTTATCAATACCGATAACGCAAAGTTTTTCCGGCACCGGAATATGCAGGTGTTCGCAGGCCTGCAATACGTGACGGGCGCGGGCATCCGTTACGGCAATGATGCCGGTTTGCGGCGGCAGCGTCTGAAGCCAGTCGGCGAGGCGATTTTGCGCGTGCTGCCAGTTTTCCGGCGCGGTTTCCAGCCCCTGATAGACTACGCCGCGGTATTTTTCCTCGGCGACCAGCTGGCGAAAGGCGTATTCCCGTTCCGCCGCCCAATGTTTGCGGCTGGAGTTGGGCAAACCGTAAAACGCGAAGCGGTTAACGCCTTTTTCTTTTAAATGCAGGAAAGCGCTTTCAACGAGCGCATGATTATCGGTGGCGATGTAATGAACGGCAGGATAATTTTCAGCAAGATGGTAAGAACCGCCGACCCCGACAATGGGTACGTCGACATCGGCCAATAATTGCGCGATATCGTCATCATCGTAATCGGCAATAACGCCGTCGCCTAACCACTCTTTAATGTTATCGATACGGGCACGGAAATCTTCCTCAATAAATATATCCCATTCGGATTGCGAGGCTTGTAAATATTCACCCACCCCCTCCACTACCTGACGGTCATAGGCTTTATTCGCGTTAAATAACAGAGTGATACGGTGACGTTTATCAAACATGAGGATATATCCTGCAAAAGTGAACCTGGACTCATGGATACTATCAAAACGGCTGACATAACGGTCTGGCGAATGATGACAAATTATTTTGCGCCTGAAACGTTATGCGAAATTCATCACAGCAAACGGCGGATGACAATTGTCATTTCTTATCTATATATTACGGTTTTTTGTTTATTTGCCAGGATTCGATCGCGATCGCTTTTTTCTTCTGTGGTTTTCAGCGTTTTTTTGAGAGCCAGAGCACATTTGGGGATTCTCTTAATAGCGGTGTGAAATAACGTAATTGAGCAATAAATCAGGAAATTCCAGTATGACGTTATGTCGTTTACTTGCCGTCTTATCTGATTATGGAGCTCACTATGCAGGCTTATTTTGACCAACTCGATCGTGTTCGCTATGAAGGCCCTCAATCGACTAACCCGCTGGCATTTCGTCATTACAATCCCGACGAGCTGGTTTTAGGTAAACGTATGGAAGATCACCTGCGTTTCGCGGCCTGTTACTGGCATACCTTCTGCTGGAACGGCGCGGATATGTTTGGTGTAGGCGCGTTTAATCGTCCGTGGCAGCAACCGGGCGAAGCGCTGGAGCTGGCGAAACGCAAAGCGGATGTGGCGTTTGAATTTTTCCACAAACTGAATGTGCCTTTTTACTGCTTCCATGACGTGGATGTGTCGCCGGAAGGCGCGTCGTTGAAAGAATATAAAAACAACTTCGCGCAGATGGTGGATGTGCTGGCGGCGAAACAGGAGCAGAGCGGCGTAAAACTGCTGTGGGGAACGGCGAACTGCTTTACCAACCCGCGCTATGGCGCAGGCGCCGCCACTAACCCGGATCCGGAAGTCTTTAGCTGGGCAGCGACGCAAGTGGTTACGGCAATGAACGCCACGCATAAACTGGGCGGCGAAAATTACGTCCTGTGGGGCGGGCGCGAAGGTTATGAAACGTTGCTGAATACCGATCTGCGCCAGGAACGCGAACAGATTGGCCGCTTTATGCAAATGGTGGTCGAGCACAAACATAAAATGGGTTTCCAGGGCACACTGCTGATTGAACCGAAACCGCAGGAACCGACAAAACATCAGTATGATTATGACGTTGCAACGGTCTATGGCTTCCTCAAACAGTTCGGCCTGGAAAAAGAGATCAAAGTGAACATTGAGGCGAACCACGCGACGCTGGCGGGCCATTCGTTCCACCATGAAATCGCAACCGCTATCGCGCTGGGTATTTTTGGCTCCGTTGACGCCAACCGCGGCGATGCGCAACTGGGCTGGGATACCGATCAGTTCCCGATTAGCGTTGAAGAGAACGCGCTGGTGATGTACGAAATCCTGAAAGCGGGCGGATTCACGACGGGCGGTCTCAACTTCGACGCCAAAGTTCGTCGCCAGAGCACCGATAAATACGATCTGTTCTACGGTCATATCGGCGCGATGGATACGATGGCGTTGTCGCTGAAAATCGCCGCGCGTATGGTTGAAGACGGCGAGCTGGATAAACGCGTGGCGAAGCGCTATGCCGGCTGGAATGGCGAGCTGGGTCAGCAGATTCTGAAAGGACAACTCTCCTTAGGCGAACTGGCGCAGTATGCGGAGCAGCATAATCTGGCGCCAGTACATCAAAGCGGTCATCAGGAGCTGTTAGAAAATCTGGTTAACCGTTATCTGTTTGATAAATAACCCTATCTACCGGGCGACTCCGCGTTAGCCCGGCCTGTAGTCGTGATTAGCCCGGTAAGCGTAGCGCTGCCGGGCGCTTTCAGTAAAGGAACCCACACTATGTATATCGGGATCGATCTTGGTACATCGGGTGTAAAAGCTATCCTGTTGAATGAGCAGGGCGATGTGCTGGCTACGCATACTGAAAAACTGACCGTATCGCGTCCGCATCCCTTATGGTCGGAACAGGAACCAGAGCAGTGGTGGCAGGCGACGGATCGTGCGGTTAAAGGTTTAGGTCGGCAACAGTCGTTAAGTGGCGTCCGGGCGTTGGGCATCGCCGGACAAATGCATGGCGCGACATTGCTTGATAGCCGTCAGCAGGTTCTGCGACCAGCGATTTTATGGAATGACGGACGCTGTAGCGAAGAGTGCGCCTGGCTGGAAAAACAGGTGCCGCAGTCGCGTGCGATAACCGGTAATCTGATGATGCCCGGTTTTACCGCGCCCAAATTAGTCTGGGTGCAGCGCCACGAACCGGATATTTTCTACCAGATAGACAAGGTTCTGCTGCCGAAAGATTTTCTGCGGCTGCGAATGACAGGCGTCTTTGCCAGCGATATGTCGGATGCGGCGGGAACGATGTGGCTGGACGTGAAAAAGCGCGACTGGAGCGACGTTATGCTCAACGCCTGTCATTTAACCCGACAGCAGATGCCAGCGTTATTTGAAGGTAGTGACATTACCGGAACGTTGCTGCCGGAGGTGGCCAGCGCATGGGGAATGCCAGCAGTACCTGTGGTGGCGGGCGGCGGCGACAATGCGGCTGGCGCGGTCGGCGTAGGAATGATCGATGCCGGACAGGCGATGCTCTCACTCGGAACATCGGGCGTCTATTTTGCCGTCAGCGACGGCTTTCTGAGTAAACCGGAGAGCGCAGTACACAGTTTTTGCCATGCGCTGCCGGAACGCTGGCATTTAATGTCTGTGATGTTGAGCGCCGCCTCTTGTCTGGACTGGGCGGCTAAACTCACCGGGCAGGAGAACGTCCCGGCGCTGATTGCCGCCGCACAGCAGGCGGATGAGCATGCCGATTCGATCTGGTTTTTGCCGTACCTGTCCGGCGAGCGCACGCCGCATAATAATCCGCAGGCAAAAGGCGTTTTCTTTGGTTTAACCCATCAGCATGGCCCGGCGGAACTGGCGCGGGCGGTACTGGAGGGCGTGGGATATGCTTTGGCGGACGGTATGGATGTGGTTCACGCCTGCGGCGTCAAACCCGCCAGCGTGACGCTTATCGGCGGCGGGGCGCGCAGCGAATACTGGCGTCAGATGCTATCTGATATTAGCGGGCTACAGCTTGATTATCGTACTGGCGGCGATGTAGGGCCAGCGCTGGGCGCGGCGCGTCTGGCGCAAATTGCGGTGAATAAACAGACCCCGCTCGCCGATGTATTGCCGCAGTTGCCGCTGGAGCAGGCGCATTATCCTGATGCGCAGCGTCATGCGGTTTATCAACAACGTCGTGAAACCTTCCGTCGACTTTATCAGCAGCTGTTGCCGTTGATGTCATAAGTCAGAATGCCTTTCAGTTTTGGCTGAAAGGCATTTCCCGTAAATATTAATTCTATTGAATTATATCGAAGTAAGTATGTGTGTTTTCTGATTTTTATATTATTGCTGAGCAGGCGCCTTTTTCATCGCTATTTCTTCGCTTAATGTGTCTCACACAACCACAAGGAGAGTGAGATGGACGATCACGTTGCGCGCAGGAAACGGATATTCGGCCTGGGAATGTTAGTTGTCGGTGCAGTGGTATACCTGGTGGGACTGTGGCCAGGCTGTCATACATTAAGCGAAAAGGGATATTTTTTTGCGGCAATCGTCATGTGTGGTTTTCCAGTCTTAATTCGCCAGGAACACACGGGAAATGGCCGCTTGCTTTCTCGTTGCAAATCTTTGCTGTTGCTTGGCATCGGCATGGTCGCGGTCGGCGTATTTAACCTGGCGCTGGCGGGCGCGCTGAAAATACTGTGTCTGGTGGCGCTGGGGGTCAGTATATATGGAACCGATCTTTACGCTTCCTACAGTGATGATGAATGATGGCCGGAGCCATCATTGTCGTTTAGCTAACCCATTTCCGTTTATCAATACGCTGTAACAGCATGGAAAGTAGCAGGCTTCCTGTCACCGTCGCGGCAAAAACCCACACGATGTCTAACGGCGGCCAACGTTTTAACTCCAGACCATTAGTACGTAGCGCATGGATAATCAGTGCGTGGAAACCATAAATGCCCAACGAGTGGCGGGAGATAAGCCCCAGTCCAGGTAACGTCCGCGCATTCAGCTTATTTTTAACTACCGTGAACAGTGAGACGGCGCAAATAAACACCATGGGACCGCAATACAGATACCAGGTATCGGCAAAATTTCCGCGCCAGCGTAATTCATGCAATGTGCCGCGAGAAATAACAAATACCGCGATGATGAACAGGGCAGTGCAGATAAGCGTCAGCGATGACTTTTGCGTCTCCATCATTCCAATGGCGCGGCCCAGGATACCGTAGAGAATGTAGTAGAACGTGTCGCCGCTGATATACAGATTGATGGGCAACCATTCAACGCCGCCGATTTTTTGCGGCACAGTATTTGGGTTAGCAATAATACCAATGATCACCATCAGCATCAGGAGCATTTTGCCGCTCACGTTTTTTACCTGGATTAATGGCGATACCAGGTAGATCACCGTAATCGCAAAGAAAAACCACAGGTGGTAAAACACGGGTTTTTGCAGCACATTTTTTAGCGAAAGCTCGACGTTGATCGAAGTAAAAAGTGAAATGTAAGCCAGGGCGACAACGCTGTAAAAGATAAGGCACAGGGCGATACGTAAAAAATGCCGCGGTTGCGCGCAGCGCTCGCCAAAAAAAAGATAGCCTGAAATCATAAAAAACAGGGGAACGCTAACGCGCGAAGCCGAATTCAGGACATTCGCAATATCCCAGTTTAGCGGGCTGACGCTGTGGGCGTTGGTGATGTACCACGTTGTAGTATGGATCATCACTACCATTAAACAGGCGATCCCTCGCAGGTTATCAATCCAGTTAATTTTAGGCTGCATCAGTTCCTCAGCTTCCGTTTCAATAGAGTTCCAGCGCGGTGGCTCACTGGAAAAATCCGACTTTCTACGCTACATCTTGTGATGGCGTAAGGAGATTCGCACAATGTGTCTGCTACCCACAAACCTTAATAATAAGACTGACCAGCAAACCAGACGGTAATAAAAATGATAATGAAGTATTTCTGTTCTGTGATGATAGCCATCGCTCTGGTGGGATGCACAGCGACACCTCCACCGACGCAAAAAGCCCAGCAGAGTAAAGTGAGCCCAACACGCACGCTGGATATGGAAGCATTGTGTAAAGCTCAGGCGGCGCAGCGTTACAATACTGGCGCACAGAAAATTGCTGTTACCGGTTTCGAACAGTTTCAGGGGAGCTATGAGATGCGTGGTAATACTTTCCGTAAAGAGAGTTTTGTCTGCTCTTTTGATGCAGATGGGCAGTTTTTACATCTTTCTATGCGGTAAAAGCCGCGCCTGGTGAGGTGTGATGCCGCGAAATCCGGCAATTTTCGCTAAACAAACCGGTTTCATACTGTATATCTCGCATCCAGCGGGTATACTGGCTCCTTCCTTTAAATCCACACGTATCCAGCACGAAATAATATGCAAAAGTTTGATACCAGGACCTTCCAGGGCTTGATCCTGACCTTACAGGATTACTGGGCTCGCCAGGGCTGCACCATTGTTCAACCATTGGACATGGAAGTCGGCGCGGGAACTTCTCATCCAATGACCTGCCTGCGCGCGCTGGGGCCAGAGCCGATGGCGACTGCCTATGTGCAGCCTTCTCGTCGTCCGACCGATGGCCGCTACGGCGAAAACCCGAACCGCTTACAGCACTACTATCAGTTCCAGGTAGTGATTAAGCCGTCTCCGGACAACATTCAGGAGCTGTATCTCGGTTCTCTGAAAGAGCTGGGTATGGACCCGACCATTCACGATATCCGTTTCGTGGAAGATAACTGGGAGAACCCGACGCTGGGCGCCTGGGGACTCGGCTGGGAAGTGTGGCTGAATGGCATGGAAGTGACGCAGTTCACCTACTTCCAGCAGGTCGGCGGCCTGGAGTGCAAGCCGGTGACCGGTGAAATCACCTACGGTCTGGAACGTCTGGCGATGTATATCCAGGGCGTGGACAGCGTTTACGACCTGGTCTGGAGCGATGGCCCGCTGGGTAAAACCACCTACGGCGACGTGTTCCATCAAAACGAAGTGGAGCAGTCCACCTATAACTTTGAATACGCCGATGTGGATTTCTTATTCACCTGCTTCGAGCAGTATGAAAAAGAAGCCCAGCAGCTGCTGGCGCTGGAAAACCCGCTGCCGCTGCCGGCCTACGAGCGTATTCTGAAAGCCGCCCATAGCTTCAACCTGCTGGATGCGCGTAAAGCTATCTCCGTCACCGAACGTCAGCGCTACATTTTGCGTATTCGCACCCTGACCAAAGCAGTGGCAGAGGCTTATTATGCTTCCCGTGAAGCCCTCGGCTTCCCGATGTGCAACAAAGACAAGTAAGAGGCGGCCATGTCTGAGAAAACTTTTCTGGTGGAAATCGGCACTGAAGAGCTGCCACCAAAAGCACTGCGCAGTTTGGCTGAGTCCTTTGCTGCGAACTTCACTGCGGAGCTGGATAACGCCGGCCTCGCGCACGGTAACGTTGAATGGTTTGCCGCCCCGCGCCGTCTGGCGCTGAAAGTGGCGAATCTTGCTGAATCTCAGCCCGATCGCGAAGTCGAAAAACGTGGTCCGGCGATTGCTCAGGCGTTTGACGCCGAAGGCAAACCGAGCAAAGCGGCAGAAGGCTGGGCGCGCGGCTGCGGGATCACCGTTGATCAGGCCGAGCGTCTGAAGACCGACAAAGGCGAATGGCTGCTGTATCGTGCCCACGTGAAGGGCGAAAGTACCGAAGCGCTGGTGCCGAACATGGTAGCCACCTCGCTGGCGAAACTACCGATCCCGAAACTGATGCGCTGGGGCGCGTCTGACGTACACTTCGTGCGTCCGGTGCACACCGTGACCCTGCTGTTGGGCGATAAGGTCATTCCGGCGACTATTCTGGGTATTCAGTCTGACCGCGTCATTCGCGGCCACCGCTTTATGGGTGAGCCGGAGTTCACTATCGACAATGCTGACCAGTACCCGCAAATTCTGCTGGAGCGCGGTAAAGTCATTGCCGACTACGAAGCGCGTAAAGCCAAAATCAAAGCGGACGCTGAAGAAGCAGCACGTAAGATTGGCGGTAATGCCGACCTGAGCGAAAGCCTGCTGGAAGAAGTAGCTTCGCTGGTGGAATGGCCGGTGGTATTGACGGCGAAATTCGAAGAGAAATTCCTCGCCGTGCCTGCCGAAGCGCTGGTGTACACCATGAAGGGCGACCAGAAGTATTTCCCGGTTTATGACAACGCGGGCAAGCTGCTGCCGAACTTTATCTTCGTCGCCAACATCGAGTCGAAAGATCCGACCCAGATTATCTCCGGTAACGAGAAAGTGGTGCGTCCGCGTCTGGCAGATGCTGAATTCTTCTTCAATACCGACCGTAAAAAACGTCTGGAAGACCATCTGCCGCGTCTACAAACCGTGCTGTTCCAGCAACAGCTGGGCACGCTGCGCGACAAGACCGACCGTATTCAGGCGCTGGCGGGCTGGATTGCCGGTCAGATTGGCGCTGACGTCAACCACGCCACTCGTGCGGGCCTGCTCTCCAAGTGCGACCTGATGACCAACATGGTCTTCGAGTTCACCGACACCCAGGGCGTGATGGGGATGCACTACGCGCGCCATGATGGTGAAGCGGAAGATGTGGCCGTGGCGCTGAACGAACAGTATCAGCCACGCTTTGCCGGTGATGACCTGCCGTCTAACCCGGTGGCCTGCGCGCTGGCGATCGCCGATAAGATGGATACTCTGGCGGGTATCTTCGGTATTGGTCAGCATCCGAAAGGCGACAAAGACCCGTTTGCGCTGCGTCGTGCCGCGCTGGGCGTGCTGCGCATCATCGTTGAGAAGAACCTCGCTCTTGATCTGCAAACGCTGACCGAAGAAGCGGTGCGTCTGTATGGCGACAAGCTGACCAATGCCAACGTAGTCGATGATGTGATCGATTTTATGCTGGGTCGCTTCCGCGCCTGGTATCAGGATGAAGGTTACACCGTCGACACTATCCAGGCGGTACTGGCGCGTCGTCCGACCCGTCCGGCAGATTTTGATGCCCGCATGAAGGCGGTGTCTCATTTCCGCACCCTGGAAGAAGCCTCTGCGCTGGCGGCGGCGAACAAGCGCGTCTCCAACATCCTGGCGAAAGCCACTGAGCCGCTGAACGATATCGTCCACGCCTCCGTACTGAAAGAAGCGGCGGAAATTGAGTTGGCCAGACATCTGGTTGTGCTGCGTGATAAGCTTCAGCCGTACTTTGCCGATGGTCGTTATCAGGAAGCGTTGATTGAGCTGGCTGCTCTGCGCGCTCCGGTGGATGAATTCTTCGAAAATGTCATGGTTAACGCGGAAGAGAAAGATATCCGTATCAACCGCCTGACGCTGTTGTCGAAACTACGCGAACTGTTCCTGCAGGTTGCGGATATTTCGTTACTTCAATAAGCGTTCAGTTAAATAAACAAAAACCTGCTCTCGGGCAGGTTTTTTTATAACATAAATAGTATTAGTTGATTCGCTAATAATTCTGTAACTCATAGACGCGGTTATCTCTATTGATTGGCAAGAATTATTTCAGGAATACATTAACGCTGGCGGTACTGCCAGACTTGATGCGGGTACCAATCCGGTTCTTCATTCAGATCAGGGCTGGCAATACCGTCATTGATGGTACCAGTATCAGTTACGAGAGTTTGGCATCATCCAAAGTATGTCCCGCAAAGGCAACTGCCTTGATAATGCCTGTGCAGAATGTTTTTTCGGGACTTTAAAATCAGAAAGTTTTTACACCAGTAAATTTAAGGATATTGATGAACTTAAGATAGCTATTGAGGATTACATACGATACTACAATACCCGACGAATTAGCCTTAAATTTAACGGACTCAGCCCGGTTGAATAGCGCCTAAAGAGCTATCCAGGCAGAAATTAACAAGGTCTGTACAGGGATGCTATCAGGAAACCTGAACGTTGGTGGATACGGTCACGCAAATGTCTGCTATGAGCGAGGAACGGACGCCCTATTTCACAAAAATTAGTATTGTTCTACAAGTAACTCTCACAATGAGGTTTTATGAAAATCAGAAGGTTCAGTAATGGGGATGAAATATCGTTATTCAGAGTTTTTTTCTCATCTGTACATACGATCGCATCACACTACTACACACGTGAACAAATTGATGCTTGGGCCCCAGCAGATATCGACCTGGAGCGATGGGCCAATCACATTAAGGAATTACAACCTTTTGTTGTAGAGCTGGATGGTGAAATAGCTGGATATGCAGATGTTCAACCAAATGGATACATTGATCATTTCTTTGTATCAGGAACCTATTCAAGACAGGGGGTAGGGACACTACTGATGAATTGCATTCATGAGGAAGCCAGACAGCGTGGAATTAGTGAACTTACTTCAAATGTAAGTAAGGCTGCGGAAGTGTTCTTTCTACGACACGGCTTTCATATAGTGGAGCGAGGCTTTCCTATTTGCCGTGGAGTGACATTACAAAATGCTCTGATGAGGAAATGTTTGGCGAAATAATAGTCAGCCTGCAGAAAGGCAGCATTGTTCTTTTGCCTTGTTGAACTCAGTAAACCGCTACAATGAGCAATTTCCGCTTCTGGCACAAAGCGAACATCAGTATTCAAAAAATGAAAAACGACGACTTGATGTATACCGTTTGCTATACATGGTGGTTGTGCTATTCTTGTAAAGCAAATGCTATACAAGGGGTGTCTCATGAAATCAGATGTTCAACTTAACCTTAGAGCTAAGGAATCGCAGCGGGCGCTCATTGATGCAGCTGCGGAAATCCTTCACAAGTCACGTACAGATTTCATTCTGGAAACGGCCTGCCAGGCTGCCGAGAAAGTGATCCTTGACCGCCGTGTATTTAACTTTAACGATGAGCAATATGAGGAGTTCATCAATCTGCTTGATGCACCGGTCGCAGATGATCCCGTTATCGAAAAACTGCTGGCAAGGAAACCTCAGTGGGACGTGTAACAGCACCAGAACCTTTGTCCGCTTTTCATCAGGTAGCTGAGTTCGTCAGCGGTGAAGCTGTGCTCGATGACTGGTTGAAGCAAAAGGGCCTCAAAAACCAGGCTCTCGGAGCGGCCAGAACATTTGTGGTGTGCAAGAAAGACACGAAGCAAGTAGCCGGTTTTTACTCTCTGGCCACCGGTAGCGTCAACCATACAGAAGCGACAGGCAACCTTCGGCGTAACATGCCAGATCCCATCCCTGTCATTATACTTGCCCGTCTTGCTGTCGATCTCTCATTCCATGGAAAAGGGCTTGGTGCTGATTTACTTCATGATGCAGTGCTTCGTTGCTATCGGGTTGCCGAGAATATTGGTGTACGTGCAATCATGGTTCATGCACTTACCGAAGAAGCCAAAAATTTCTACATTCACCATGGTTTCAAATCATCACAAACTCAGCAGCGAACATTGTTCCTTAGGCTCCCTCAATAGAATGCAAAGACTGTTATGTTCAAATCGCTATAAGCGATAATTTGATAGAATGTCTAAGGTTAAATTCAGGAAGAATACGACGAACAAAATATTGATGAGACAGGAATCCGCGTGATGCAAGAAAGCAACGGAATGGATAATTCGATTGCGGACAATGTTATTTAGTTATAGCCAGAAACAAAAAAGAGCCCATGTATTAAATGGACTCTTTCGCTGATGCCTCGGTTAATCTGTCCAGGTTTTTGGGGTCAGTACAAAGTGAGCCCACCTCTGCCATTCTTGTGGCGTTATGCATTCTCAAGGCACTCTGTTAATTTTATCTTGTTGGCGTTTTATAGGCCCGATAACCCATTATGTTATCGGGCATTTTTTTAACGTAATGGTAATTCCGTCAGACAGGTCTGGCTGTCATCACTGGTGGCAATGGCATGTGACGCCGTTTTACCGTTGTAGCTTACTTCCAGCGTCCCTTCCATATTGCGCGGTAGCCAAACACCGATAAATCCGTTTCGATAGCTTTGCATCTCTTTTTGTACGATGACAGCGCCTTTACTGTCTGTCACTTTTACAGTGAACGGTTTATTCGGCATTTCTCCCTGACAGCCGGAAAGGCTGTGGTTAAAACAGGGGTGTGTCCGCCATTCATAGGGCGCAAAAGAGAGATAGAATTTGTCGCCTAACGGCAGCGTATAAATCTGCTCTCCGTCAGATAATTTGAGTTCGGTACTGGTAATCGACGCGGAGTAAGGCAAAGGACGGCTCTGCGGCGTCTGATCAATCGTATCCACGATCTGCTCAACCGTTTTTCCCGCCAGCCCATGTTGCGCCAGAAAAGCGGATTCTGAGGATGCCGCAAGCGCGGAGCCGCTGGCGCATAAACCCAAAAGTAATAACCATGATGATTTCGACATAACTTCAATTCCTTGTGAACAATCTCCCTGCCTACTATAGGGGTTCCCCTAAGGGAAAGGTCAAAGGGACGCAGGGTAAAGTAATGCAAAGTTATGCTGGGGGAGAGGGGGGAATTGGAATAAAAAAAATCCCCGCCATCAGGCAGGGATTCAAAATGCTGAGCTTTTTAAGCTTACAGGCTGGTTACGTTGCCAGCTGCCGGGCCCTTAGCGCCGCTTTCGATGGTGAAGGAAACTTTCTGACCTTCGTCCAGAGATTTGTAACCATCGTTCTGAATAGCGGAGAAGTGTACGAACACGTCTTTAGAACCGTCATCAGGAGTAATAAAGCCGAAGCCTTTATCAGCGTTGAACCATTTTACGATACCAGTCATTTTACCGGACATAGTGTATTACCTTTTAAAAAATAAGTGTGCCTTTCGGCGTTATGGCGTGCTTTACAGATTTTTTAAGCGTTAAGGAAATGCGCACTACGAGGGGTATCTAATGGATAACTCTTGAAGGGACTTGCCTTACTAAACTGCTTTAATGGTCTGTACGTCAAACCGTTGAGCACATTAACTCATGTAATGGCGGGCGATGCAACTTTTATTTTACTTTATTTCTCCAGGCCAGTAATCGGGCGGGGAAAACGGTCCTTACGCAGGACCGTTAAAAACAGAAAGGGGTAAAAATTACTCCATCAATTGCTTACTTAAGCGTGGGTTCGCCTGTATCAGGCGCATTAATTTAAGCTCTGCTGGCGTGGGTTTTTCGCGTTTCGATTCCCATTCCTGAACCATGGCAACCGTTACGCCCAGCGCTCTGGCGAATTCATCTGTTTTTAGTCCCGTTCCTCTCCGTAACTGTTCAAATTCGGTAAAAGGATTGGGTTTTTGCGTCAGGGTGATCTTTCGCGTTTCATCTTTAAAAACAATTTGTTCCAGGCTGCTCAGCAGCTCAAACATCGGATCTTTATATTCCATTGAGAACTCCTGTAAATCACACAGCGGGATCGTGAAATGCATCGAAGCCTCTTAAGAATAGTCGGGAAACTTGCGGGTGGGGGGCGACGCGCCGCCAGGAAGCGCTATCGATTCGTTTCGATGCCTTACGCTACGCGACTTTTAGGACGCTAACAATTTGATCCAGGAAGGTATATCCGTCTTTCAGAAAATAATTGTAAAGATTAAAAAAATATTACACTCCCCGCTGGAAAGCTTTCTTGCCGCGTTTTTTATCGCAGTGTCAGGTCAAAAATTAACAATAAAATAACAAATTAAGCATTGATGCAGATAAACATAATTTTCCGCTACAAGATCGCGTGGAAAGGGTATCCTGCAAGCCTGACCTGGACTATCCTTGTAAGCCGTCAGGCACGCAGGTGTCGTTGTGCGCATTTTTGGGTGAAAGGAGTATTAACAATGGCGACAGGTAAGTCCTGCTCTCGCTGGTTTGCGCCTGTTGTGGCGTTATTAATGGTGTTTAGCCTGAGCGGGTGTTTTGATAAAGAAGGCGATCAGCGCAAAGCGTTTGTCGATTTCCTGCAGAATACAGCAATGCGTAGCGGAGAGCGTTTACCAACGCTGACGGCCGATCAGAAAAAACAGTTTGGTCCGTTCGTGTCTGATTACGCGATACTGTATGGCTACTCGCAGCAGGTAAACCAGGCGATGGATTCCGGTCTGCGCCCGGTGGTCGATAGCGTTAACGCCATCCGCGTTCCGCAGGATTATATGACGCAACGCGAGCCGCTGCGGCAGGCAAATGGTTCGTTAGGCGTGCTGGCGCAACAGTTGCAGAATGCAAAACTGCAGGCTGATGCCGCGCATGGCGCGTTAAAGCAGGCCGATGACCTGAAACCTGTGTTTGATCAGGTCTACAAAAAAGTAGTCACCGTGCCGGCAGATGCTTTGCAGCCGCTGATCCCGGCGGCGCAGATCTTTACGCAGCAGTTGGTACAAGTGGGCGATTATATTGCGCAACAGGGCGAGCAGGTGAGCTTTGTCGCGAACGGCATTCAGTTCCCGACCTCACAGCAGGCCAGCCAATATAATGCGTTGATTGGGCCGTTGGCCTCGCAGCATCAGGCGTTTAATCAGGCCTGGACGGCGGCGGTAAACGCGACCCAGTAATGACAGTCTGCCCGATAAGCGCAAGCCAGCGCTTATCGGGCCTGTAGCGTTATCCCGCCGCTTGCGGATTGACGCAGTTCTTCTCTATTTTTCCCTGCAGCGCATCAATCAAATTATCCACCGCACAGGCCATCATGTTGTAGCGCGTCTCATGCGTTGCCGAGCCAATATGCGGCACCGCGACGACATTAGACATGTTCAGCAGGGGCGAATCCACAGATAGCGGTTCCTGTTCAAAGACATCTAGACCTGCCGCATATATTTCACCGTTTTGCAGCGCGGCAATCAGCGCGTTTTCATCGACCACCGGGCCGCGTCCGGCATTAATAAAAATGGCGGACGATTTCATTCTGGCAAACTGTGTTGCGCCAAACAGATGTCGCGTTTCTGCCGTTAGCGGCAGGATCACGCAGACAAAATCAGCCTCCTGCAACAACGTATCCAGATCGCAGTAGCGGGCGTTAAACCGGTCTTCCGCCTCCTGATGCCGCCGACGGGCGTGATAGAGAACCGGCATGGTAAACCCAAAGTGCGCTCGCTGCGCCAGCGCCATCCCGATACGCCCCATCCCAACGATACCGAGCGTTTTGTGATGGACATCGACGCCAAACCACGCCGGGCCAATGCTTTCTGTCCATTCACCCGCCTTAACCCGTTCTGCGACGTCCACCACGCGGCGGGCAGTGGCCAGCATCAATGCCATCACCGTATCGGCAACGGTTTCCGTCAAAACGGCAGGCGTGTGCATCAGGACTATTTTGCGGGCAGTAAGGGCGTCCACCTCGACATTATCGTATCCCACCGAGATGGTTGACGCCGCGCGTAGCGCCGGCATTTTTTCCAGCAGCGCGCGGTTAACGGTTTCGCTGGCGCCCAGAAGGCCTTGCGCGCTGGCAAATGCCTGCGCGTGTTGCGCTACCGTTTCCGGATGCAGGTTCGGTACCTGGGTGACGGTAAAATGCGCCTCCAGGCGATGCAGCAAATCATCAGGCAGGGTTTTGTAGAGAATGATGGACGGCTTCATGCGACTCTCCGTAAATCAAAAGGTAAGCGCGGCATGCGCCAACCGGAACAGGCTTATTATTAACCCGCTTAGCAATAATCGACCAGCCGATTTTCCCGTTGTCGGCAGCCGTATCGTGGTAAATGGTGAATGAATACCGAATAATGCGAGGTGTATCCGGTCTGGCGAGGGAATAATGCAGGCCGGGTAAAGCATGCCGCCTTACCCGGTACGGTAGTTTACTGCAATGGACTCAAGGTAATTTCGACGCGGCGGTTTTGCGCTTTACCTTCTGCCGTACTGTTGCTGGCGATCGGGTTCGCCGGACCCATTCCGCTGGTACGGATACGGCTGGCGTCAACGCCCTGGGTGATCAGCGAACTGGCGACGGAGTCAGCACGCTGTTGCGACAGACGCATATTCAGATCGTGGCTACCGGTGCTGTCGGTGTAGCCCACCACATTGACGGCGGTCTTGGGATACTCTTTCAGCACCATCGCCACGCCGGTCAGCGTGTTAGCGCCTGCCGGTTTCAGCGTCGCGCTGCTGCTGTCGAAGGTGACATTATTCGGCATATTCAGAATGATATTATCGCCGCTTCGCGTCACGCTAACGCCTGTGCCCCGCATTTTGTCACGCAGTTTCGCTTCCTGTACGTCCATGTAGTAACCCACGCCGCCGCCCAGCGCCGCGCCAGCCGCCGCGCCAATCAGCGCGCCTTTACCGCGATCTTTTTTGGAGGAGGAGAGTGCGCCGATGCCTGCGCCGACCAGCGATCCAATACCCGCGCCAATGCCGGATTTACCTGCTTCGCGTTCGCCGGTGTAAGGGTTTGTTGTGCAGCCAGATACTGCCAGGGCGCCGCTCACGATGGCAGCAATCACAAATACACGTTTTTTCATCTTAAATCCTTATCACTTTTTTATTTTTACCACAGCGACCGTGGCGGTTGATTATGACGTCTGCACATGAAGAAAATTCCAGGGAAAACTCTGAAATTTGTAAGTAACATTGATCGGCAAAATAAATAATCCCAATAATTCAGGAGCGAACATTGACCCACGCACCATCGCGTCACTCGGTATTGACCGCCGCACACTGGGGGCCAGTCCGCGTTGAAACCGACGGAGAACGCATTTTTGCCTCGTATGGCGAACTCCCGACGGCACACCAAAACTCCCTGCAAACCGTTGTGCATGACCAGGTGCACAGTAAAACGCGGGTTCGCTTCCCGATGGTGCGTAAAGGGTTCCTGGCTTCTCCCGATAAGCCGCAAGGCATACGCGGGCAGGATGAGTTTGTTCGCGTAAGTTGGGATGACGCGCTGGATCTGATCCACGCTCAGCACAAACGTATTCGCGAAAGTTATGGGCCATCGTCCATCTTCGCCGGCTCCTACGGTTGGCGTTCGAACGGCGTATTGCATAAAGCGGCTACACTATTGCAGCGTTACATGGCGCTGGCGGGAGGGTATACCGGCCATCTTGGCGATTATTCCACCGGCGCGGCGCAGGCTATCATGCCTTATGTGGTGGGTGGCAACGAGGTTTACCAGCAGCAGACTAGCTGGCCGGTGGTGCTGGAACACAGCGAGGTGGTGGTGCTCTGGAGCGCGAACCCGCTGAATACTCTGAAAATTGCCTGGAATGCCTCGGATGAACAGGGGCTCGACTATTTTGCGGCGTTGCGACAAAGCGGCAAGCGCCTGATCTGCATCGATCCGATGCGATCGGAAAGCGTCGACTTTTTTGGCGATAAGATGGAGTGGATCGCCCCGCATATGGGCACCGATGTGGCGTTAATGTTGGGGATCGCCCATACGCTGGTGGAAAACGGTTGGCAGGATGAAGCGTTCCTTGCCCGCTGCACAACGGGTTATGACCGCTTCGCCGACTATCTTTTGGGCACGACCGACGGTACGGCCAAAACAGCGGAATGGGCGGCGGAAATTTGCGGCGTTTCTGCGGTGAAAATCCGCGAACTGGCAGAAATATTTCATCATAACACCACCATGTTGATGGCTGGCTGGGGAATGCAGCGTCAGCAGTTCGGCGAGCAAAAGCACTGGATGATCGTTACGCTGGCCGCAATGCTGGGGCAAATTGGTACGCCTGGCGGCGGGTTTGGTTTTTCTTATCATTTTGCTAACGGCGGAAACCCGACGCGCCGCGCCGCCGTGTTAGCCTCGATGCAGGGAAGCATCCCTGGCGGGGTCGATGCGGTAGATAAAATACCGGTGGCGCGTATTGTCGAGGCGCTGGAAAACCCCGGTGGGTTTTACCAACACAATGGGATGGATCGCCGCTTCCCGGATATTCGTTTTATCTGGTGGGCGGGCGGCGCGAACTTTACCCATCATCAGGATACCAACCGTCTGATTCGCGCGTGGCAAAAACCGGAACTGGTCGTTATCTCGGAATGTTTCTGGACGGCCGCCGCGAAACACGCGGATATTGTTCTGCCTGCGACCACTAGCTATGAGCGTAACGATTTAACCATGACCGGCGACTATAGCAATCAGCATTTGGCGCCGATGAAGCAGGTCGTGTCGCCCCGGTGGGAGGCGCGGAATGATTTTGACGTTTTTGCTGAACTGAGCGAACGGTGGGAAGCCGGCGGTTACGCTCGGTTCACCGAAGGAAAAAGCGAGCTGGCGTGGCTGGAGACTTTCTACAATATTGCCGCCCAGCGTGGCGCCAGCCAGGGGGTGACGCTGCCGCCGTTTGCCGCATTCTGGCAGGCTAACCGTTTACTGGAGATGCCGGAAAATCCCGCCAACGCGCAGTTTGTGCGCTTCGCGGATTTTCGCCGCGATCCTGATAACCATCCGCTAAAAACGGCCAGCGGCAAAATCGAAATCTATTCTGCGCGCATTGCCAGCTATGGTTATGCGGATTGTCCCGGTCATCCGATGTGGCTGGCGCCGGATGAGTGGCACGGGAACGCCGATGCGGGGCAGGTTCAGCTACTTTCCGCGCATCCGGCGCACCGTCTGCATAGCCAGCTTAACTACAGTTCGTTACGGGAGCGGTATGCGGTGGCCGGACGCGAACCGGTGACGATTCATCCGCAGGATGCGACAACGCGCGGAATCGTCGATGGCGATACGGTACGCGTCTGGAATCATCGCGGGCAGGTTCTGGCGGGCGCGGTCGTTACCGACGGAATTCGGCCTGGCGTGATCTGTATTCACGAAGGCGCATGGCCGGACCCTGAACCTACCGCAGGCGGCATATGCAAAAACGGTGCGGTAAACGTCCTGACAAAAGATCTTCCCAGTTCCCGGCTGGGGAACGGTTGTGCGGGCAACACCGCGCTGGTCTGGTTTGAGAAATATACCGGCCCGGCGCTACCGCTTACGGCGTTTGATCCGCCTGCCAACTCATAATCCAGGTGGGGTGGGCGGTATCCTCCTGCCAGGCGCTATCTTCAATACGAAAACCAAGCGCATGGTAGAAGTTTACGGCGGATTGATTTTTCTGGTAAACCTCAAGGCTCAGCAGAGGAAAACGTTGCTGGACATATTCCAGAAGCGCTTTGCCAATGCCGTGTCTTAACGCGTCGGGGGCGACAAACAGCGCCCCGACAAAACGGGCTTCCAGTACGCTGACGAAGCCTTTCAGTTGTCCATTTTCCTCCCATACCCAGGTTTGCGCGGCGGGTAAATAGACGTCGCGTACAATTGCTTCGCTCTCGTGCCAGTAACGTTCTTCGATAAAGGGATGGGCATAAATGGTACTTTTCATCCACAGCGCCAGAATAGACGCCATGTCTTCACTCTGGGATTTGCGAATCATGTTTTTCTCCCGGATGGCAAAAACAGCCGGTAATATGGTCATTGACCAGTCCGCACGCCTGCATAAAGGAGTAACAGATAGTCGTACCGACAAACTTGAAACCGCGTTTTTTCAATGCCTTAGCAAGCGCATCGGACGCAGGTGTTGAGGTAGGGATCTCATCCAGGCTGGCCGCCTGGGTGATCTGCGGCTGGCCATCAACGAATGACCAGACAAAATCGGCGAAAGACTCGCCGTTTTGCTCCATCGCAAGCCAGGCGCGGGCGTTACTGATAATGGCCTGAATTTTACCGCGATGTCGTATGATGCCCGTGTTCTGCAGCAGGTGTTCGACATCCTCCTCCTGCATAGCTGCGATGCGTACCGGATCAAACTGATGAAAACAGGCGCGGTAGTTCTCCCTCTTTTTAAGCACGGTGATCCAGGATAAACCGGCCTGTTGACCTTCAAGACAGATCATTTCAAACAGCTTTCTGCTGTCAGTTTCCGGTACGCCCCACTCGTTATCATGATAGGCAATATAAAGGGGGTCCTGGCTGACCCAGTCGCAACGCTGCATAGACTTCCTCGTTATTGTGGTTACCGCGAAAATTTCCTTCAACCCGCCTTGACGGGCCCGCTAAAAGGACAATAGTTAATACAGGGCTGATGCCCGACATCCTTCATTCAATGACAATAATATCGCCGAATTCGGCTCTACTCTGGAGTCGCGTTGATGATTGTAAGAAAACGCCGTGGTCGCCGGACATTGCGTTGTCTGGCGGGCCTTATGGCCTGCTCGTTTTTTATCAATACCACATATGCCTGGCAACAAGAATATATCGCTGAAGCGGCTCCGGGGCATACGACGGAACGCTATACCTGGGACAGCGATCACCAACCGAATTACAACGACATACTGGCCGAACGTATTCAGTCTACGCAAAATACGGTGGGGCCGGTGCTTAGCCTGGCGGATGAAACCCCGCTTGATGCGACCAGCGGTATCAGTATGGGCTGGAATTTTCCGCTTTCCCGACGCGTGACCACTGGGCCGGTCGCGGCGCTGCATTACGACGGTTCGACGTCATCAATGTATAACGAATATGGCGATAGCGCGACGACATTAGCGTTTACCGATCCGTTATGGCACGCCAGCGTCAGTACGTTAGGCTGGCGGGTAAACTCGCAGTTCGGCGATGTCCGTCCCTGGGCGCAAATCAGCTATAACCAACAGTTTGGGGAGAATATCTGGAAAGCGCAGTCCGGGTTGAGTCGTATGACCGCAGGAAATCAGGCGGGAAACTGGCTGGATGTCACCGTAGGCGCGGACGTGTTACTTAACCCGCACCTGGCGGCGTATGCGGCGTTTTCCCAGGCGGAAAATAGCGCTACGGATAGCGATTATTTGTATACCTTGGGGGTGAGCGCCAGGTTTTAACTTAAAAATTATAATCGAAACGCAGTGATAACAGCTCTTGTGGCGGAAGTAGGGTGCTAACCTTCTGCGTTATCTTTGCGCTGTTAATTATCTCGCTGGCACTTTCCACCACTATTCGCCAGCCGCAGCGGGAGGGGGTTAGCGAAGCGTCTGCGTAACACATGCAACACCAAGCGTACAGCGCACCCATTTGGTGCCCTTTTTTTTATTTAGCACAAATACCTAATCAATTGTAGTTAAAAAAACGTCTAATAAATAAGGAAGACATTTAACTTATTTATGAATAGGAAGAAATAATATATTAATTATATTAATTTATTCTTAATAAAAAATTACATTTATGTACATTCCATTTGTAATATATTGATTTCTATTCTTTTTAAGATTAACTAACAATTATTTTTATATATACTAATTATAGTATCCAATACCCACCTCTATACACTCCATTTCCTCACAGAATGCAGATAATCCTAAGGATGCGTTCTGTTATCTACCGTCATAAATGGAGTTTTTAATGAAAAAGGTTGTTTTTGCTCTGTCTGCTCTCGCTGTAGTTTCCACTTCTGCTTTCGCTGCTGAATCTGGTGACGGCACCATTAAATTCACCGGTGAAATCGTTGACGCGCCATGCGTCGTTTCTACTGACTCCCAGAACCAGGAAGTTGTGCTGGGTCAGGTTAAGAAAAATATCTTCAAAGCCATTGGCGACAAGTCTTCTTCTAAGCCTTTCCAGATCAAACTGGAAGACTGTGACATCACCTCTAATACCAAAGTTAACGTAAGCTTCAATGGCGTTGGTGATACAGACGATGCGACACTGGTTTCTGTTAACACTGAAGCAGGTGCGGCAACTGGCGTGGGCATCGGTATCTACGACAACGCTAACAAGCTTGTTGAAATGAACACCGGTAAATCCACCACTACGTTGGCTGCTGGTCAGACCGTGCTGTACTACACCGCTAACTACGTTGCAACAAAAGATACTGTAACCACTGGTTACGGTAACGCAGAAGTGGACTTCAACCTGTCCTACGAATAATCGAATTTTCGTTAATACAGACAATCATAATGGCAACGGAAATCCCGTTGCCATTTTTTCCAGCGGAGGCTCAGGAAGAGAATCATGAACCGCTCACGTTTGATATCTTGCACAGCACTGGTGCTGGCGTTGATTGCTCAAAACAGTTTTGCCGGAGGCGTGGCATTAAGCAGCACGCGTGTTATTTATGACGGTAGTAGAAAGGAAGCTTCTCTTACGGTAAATAATAAAAGCACCACGGATGAATTTCTCATTCAGTCATGGATTGATGATGCTAACGGTAATAAAAAGACGCCCTTTATCATCACTCCACCGTTATTTAAATTAAGCCCGACTAAAAATAACGTTTTACGTATTGTTAATACGACGAACACGTTACCGCAGGATCGCGAGTCCGTTTATTGGATTAACGTAAAAGCTATTCCTGCCAAAAGTGAAGACGCGGAAGCTAAAAACGTACTGCAGATCGCCGTACGTACCCGCTTAAAACTGTTCTATCGCCCGGCGGGCCTGAAAGGCAATAGCATGGACGGCTGGAACAAACTGCAGTTCACCAGCGCAGGGGCTAACCAGATCAAAGTGGAAAACCCATCTGCCTTTAACCTGACGTTTAATAAATTTTATGCCAACGGCCGTGATATTGAAAAAACGGGAATGGTTCCGGCAAAAGGCTCATTGAATATTGAACTGCCAGCCGGCACCGGCAAGGTAAGCGAAGTTAAATACAACATTATTAATGACTTTGGCACTGCTGGCGACATGTTGACACAGCGCGTTAACTAACACGTTTTAAAGGATTATTACTATGACATGGACGCATCTTCCTCTGGGCAATAAGACCTCGCGTTTCACGCAGTCTGCGCTTGCGCTGATGATAGCGGGTACGCTCCCCGCGTATGCGGGAACATTTAACCCGCGCTTTCTGGAGGATGTGCCGGGTATTGATCAGCACGTTGACCTTTCAATGTATGAATCCAATAAAGCTGAACACCTGCCAGGTAAATACCGCGTCTCGGTGGTGGTCAACGAAAAAAAAATGGAGTCTCGCACCCTGGAGTTTAAGGCAGCGACAGAGGCGCAGCGCGCAAAAATGGGTGAATCCCTGGTGCCGTGCTTAAGCCGCGTGCAGCTTGAAGATATGGGCGTGCGTATTGATAGCTTCCCGGCGCTGAAAATGGCCCCGCCTGAAGCCTGTGTTGCTTTTGACGACATTATTCCCCAGGCCGCCAGCCATTTCGACTTTGCAGACCAGACCCTGATCATGAGCTTCCCGCAGGCTGCGATGAAGCAGACAGCGCGCGGTACGGTGCCAGAATCGCAGTGGGACGAAGGGGTGAATGCCCTGCTGGTGGATTATAACTTTTCCGGCAGCAACGCCAGCTATGACGCACACGACAGTGAAACCAGCTACAACAGCGACAGCTACTATCTGAATCTGCGCAGCGGTATGAACCTGGGGGCATGGCGGTTACGTAACTATAGCACCTGGACGCGAAACGACGGTAACAACACATGGGATAACATTGGCACATCCTTAAGCCGTGCCATTGTACCGCTGAAATCACAGCTGACGTTGGGGGATACCTCCACTGCCGGTGATATTTTTGACAGCGTTCAGATGCGCGGTGTGCAGTTAACTTCCGACGAAGAGATGCTGCCTGACAGCCAGCGCGGGTTTGCGCCCGTCATCCGGGGTATTGCCAAAAGTAACGCCGAAGTTACCGTTGAGCAGAACAACTACGTTATTTACCGTACGTTTGTTCAGCCGGGTGCGTTTGAAATTAACGACCTGTATCCAACCTCAAACAGCGGCGACCTGACGGTCACCATTAAAGAATCGGACGGCAGTGAGCAGAAGTTCGTTCAGCCGTTCTCCTCGGTGGCGCTCCTCCAGCGTGAAGGCCATCTCAAATACAGCCTTTCCGCCGGGGAATACCGTGCCGGGAACTATAACAGCGCCGAGCCGAAATTCGGGCAGCTTGATGCCATGTACGGCCTGCCGTATGGCTTTACCGTTTACGGTGGTGCGATCTTCTCTGACGACTATTACTCGCTGGCGGGAGGATTAGGTAAAAACTTCGGTTATATCGGCGCGATCTCCATCGATGTAACCCAGGCAAAAAGCAAGCTGGCAAATGAGGAGAATTCGGAAGGTCAGTCTTATCGTTTCCTCTACTCCAAGAGCTTTAACAGCGGTACAGATTTCCGTCTGCTGGGTTACAAGTATTCGACCAGCGGCTATTACACCTTCCAGGAAGCGACGGATGTGCGCAGCGATGCGGACAGCTCTTATAGCCAGTACCACAAACGTAGTCAGATTCAGGGCAACGTGACGCAGCAACTGGGCGCCTGGGGCTCGGTCTATTTTAACGTCACGCAGCAGGACTACTGGAACGATGAAGGTAAACAGCGTTCGCTGAATGCCGGTTATAACGGCCGTATTGGCCGCGTGAACTACAGCGTTGCTTACACCTGGACGAAAAGCCCGGAGTGGGATGAGAGCGATCGTTTACTGTCATTCTCCATGTCGATTCCACTGGGACGCGTGTGGAGTAACTACCACCTCACGACCGATCAGCATGGCCGAACCAACCAGCAGTTAGGGGTGAGCGGCACCGCGCTGGAAGACCACAACCTGAACTATAGTGTGCAGGAAGGCTACGGCAGCAACGGCGTGGGTAACAGCGGCAGCGTGAACCTGGATTACCAGGGCGGCGTGGGTAGCGCCAGCCTGGGTTACAACTACAACCGTGACGGCCAGCAGGTGAACTACGGTTTGCGCGGCGGTGTGATAGCCCATAGCGAAGGTATCACTCTTTCTCAACCGCTGGGTGAATCCATGGCCATTATCTCCGCGCCGGGCGCGCGCGGCGCGCACGTGATCAACAACGGTGGTGTGGAAGTGGACTGGATGGGTAATGCGGTCGTACCTTACCTTACTCCGTACCGTGAAACGGAAGTCTCACTGCGAAGCGACAGCCTGAACAACCAGGTTGACCTGGATACCGCCTCCGTCAACGTAGTGCCGACACGCGGCGCGATTGTTCGTGCCCGCTTCGATACCCGAGTGGGCTATCGTGTGCTGATGAATCTGACGCAGGCCAATGGCAAAGCGGTGCCGTTTGGTGCTACCGCCACGCTGCTGGATACCACAAAAGAGTCCAGCAGCATTGTGGGTGAAGACGGTCAGCTTTATATCAGCGGGATGCCGGAGAAAGGTGCCCTTCAGGTGAACTGGGGTAAAGACCAGGCACAGCAATGCCGCGTGGCGTTTACGCTGCCGGAACAACAGGATAATACCGGCGTGGTGATGGCGAATGCCGTCTGCCGGTAACAGGGAAGGAAACGATTATGTTGAAAAAGTTGATAATGTTTACGGGCCTGTTGGGCGGGTCGGTGCTGTTTTCGGGGCAGGCGCTGGCAGCGGCAGATTTTGGACCATGTACTCCTGAAGGTGGAACACATATCTTCAGTGCCACCATAAATAAAACAGTTTCAGATACGTCAAAGAACACAACGGGTGCGACCTTCGTAGATTTCGATAGCTGGAATTTAGGTGGAACCTATGCGATGTCCTGTGAATGCCCTGATGATACCTCTCTTATAAATGACACCTTATTTAAGGCTGTGGTTCCTCTGGCCTTTGTTACGAATATAGAGAGTCGCTCCTATTACCAGATCAATAATAATATTGCCATTGCGAGCGATGTACTGATTTCGGGGGGACGAGGAGAATACGTTAACACACCGTTTGAGAATGTAGGTAACCTGACAAACAACCGCTCTCAGTGTTCGCAAAATGCAAGTAGTAAAGATGCAATATGGACATCCGGTGGCAAAGGTCACTTATCGCTCTATATTCTCCATCCGTTTGTGGGTGAAAGTATTATACCTAGCACCAAAATAATGGACCTTTTTGTGACAAAGAAACCCAGTGTATATGGCAGTATACCTGCGTCGTCTGTATATATCAGTGGTTCAATTACGGTACCTCAGGGCTGTGAACTCTCCAGCGGCAGCACGCTGGAAATTCCGTTTGGGGAATTTAAGGCCACTGATTTTAAAGATCGCAAAGGACAAGTTGCAAAGAACGCCACGAAATTCACCAAAGAGCTGCAGTTTAAATGCACCAATATTTCCGATGGCGTAAAGATCTTCCTGCGTATTGAGGGAATGCCAAACGCTAATGATTCGAATGCCATCGACATGGGCAACCCGGATATCGGTGCCGTCATTGAGGGCGCTAACGGTAAAATTTTGGTGCCAAATGACGCCAGTGTTAATCAGGAGCTGAGCGTATCGGGTCTTGTTGACGACACGCACCGTACCGCCTCAACGACCATTTCGGCTTACCCTATCAGTACCACCGGCAAATTGCCGGCCGCCGGGGATTTCGAGGGAATTGCCACCATGCGTATTGATGTGGAGTAAGCAGGATGAAAAACCTTCATGCTTTGATGCCAGCGTGTTTACTGCTTACCGCTTCCGCGATGGCGGCACCGTCGAATATCGGTTCTGCTGGTGATATCCACTTTACCATTACTATTAAGGCGGCTACCTGTGAACTGGAAAACGACAGTATCGACGTCAATATGGAGACCGTGGTGCTTCAGCGCCCGGTAAAAGTGGGTAAAGAGCTGAACCAGAAAAACTTTAGCATCGGCTTAAAAGATTGCGCGTATGCCACAAAGGCCAGCGTTACGATGGACGGTTCTCCGGACCCGACTGACCCCTCGCTTTTTGCCCTGGATAGCGGCGGCGCGACGGGCGTGGCGTTAAAAATTAAAACATCTGGTGGGGAGCAACAATACCCCTCCAGTACCGACTCTACGCCTGTCGAACACACTGTCTGGTTTGATGGTACGAACAAGCTGAACTATATCGCCAGCTATGTGCCTGTTAAGCCGGATGCCACCGTTGGCACAGCGAATGCGACGGTGAATTTTAGCGTCACATACGAATAATCACTGAGGGCCAGTTCGCTGGCCCTTTTCCATTTTTAGTGATTTTTTGTAAAAATCTTCTCCGATCACACTCTCCGTTGCCACTTTCCCCTCTGCTTGTGGTCTACTTAACCGTGCTTGTAGACTTTCTTACATCTGCGTTAGCCGCATATTTACCTGTTTGATTAAAGAATCGTTGTACAGGTCGTTTTTATCCCGATTCCCAGGGTTTGTTTGCATGAGATACATTAAATCGATGACGCAACAGAAACTTAGTTTCTTGCTTGCGCTCTATATCGGTCTGTTTATGAATTGCGCCGTGTTTTACCGCCGTTTCGGCAGTTATGCACAAGAATTTACCATTTGGAAAGGCCTCTCCGCAGTTGTCGAACTGGGCGCCACGGTGCTGGTCACTTTCTTCTTACTTCGTCTTCTTTCACTGTTTGGCCGACGCGTCTGGCGTGTGCTGGCCACGCTGGTGGTGCTGTTTTCCGCTGGCGCCAGTTATTACATGACCTTCCTGAACGTGGTGATTGGCTACGGCATTATTGCGTCTGTTATGACCACCGATATCGATCTCTCGAAAGAGGTGGTGGGGCTGCACTTTGTATTGTGGCTGATTGCCGTGAGCGTGCTTCCGCTCATCTTTATCTGGAGTAACCACTGTCGCTACACGTTGTTGCGCCAGCTACGTACGCCGGGGCAGCGTTTTCGCAGCGCCGCTGTAGTGGTACTCGCAGGCGTAATGGTGTGGGCGCCTATTCGCCTGCTGGATATACAGCAAAAAAAGGTTGAACGGGCGACAGGCATCGACTTACCCAGCTATGGCGGCGTGGTGGCGAACTCCTACCTGCCCTCAAACTGGTTATCTGCGTTAGGGCTGTATGCCTGGGCGCAGGTAGATGAGTCGTCGGACAATAATTCGTTAATAAACCCGGCCAGGAAATTTACCTATGTTGCGCCGAAAGATGGGGATGACACCTACGTCGTTTTCATTATCGGTGAGACGACCCGTTGGGATCACATGGGGATTTTCGGCTACGAGCGTAATACCACGCCGAAGCTGGCGCAGGAAAAAAATCTGGCGGCGTTCCGCGGCTATTCCTGCGATACCGCGACGAAGCTTTCTTTACGCTGTATGTTTGTACGGGAAGGCGGGGCGGATAATAACCCGCAGCGTACCTTAAAAGAGCAGAATGTTTTTGCCGTACTCAAACAGCTCGGATTCAGTTCCGATCTGTACGCCATGCAGAGCGAGATGTGGTTCTATAGCAATACCATGGCGGATAATATCTCTTACCGCGAGCAGATTGGCGCCGAGCCGCGTAACCGCGGTAAAACGGTGGATGACATGCTGTTGATTGATGAGATGCAGAACTCGCTTGCCCAGAATCCGGAGGGTAAGCATCTGATTATCCTGCATACCAAGGGATCGCATTTTAACTATACGCAGCGTTATCCGCGCAGCTACGCTCAGTGGAAGCCCGAATGTATTGGGGTCGATAGCGGCTGCACGAAAGCGCAGATGATCAACTCTTACGATAACTCCGTGACCTATGTGGATCACTTTATTACCAGTG
This sequence comes from Salmonella enterica subsp. enterica serovar Typhimurium str. LT2, assembly GCF_000006945.2. Lineage (GTDB taxonomy): Bacteria > Pseudomonadota > Gammaproteobacteria > Enterobacterales > Enterobacteriaceae > Salmonella > Salmonella enterica. The sequence continues at coordinate 3,820,937 of NC_003197.2, read as the reverse complement.
TGTTCGATCAGCTACGTGATAAAAAAGCGATTGTGTTCTACGCGGCTGACCACGGCGAGTCGATTAACGAACGCGAACATTTGCACGGTACGCCGCGCAATATGGCGCCGCCGGAGCAATTCCGTGTTCCGATGCTGGTATGGATGTCGGATAAATATCTTGCCAGTCCGCAACATGCGCAGATGTTCGCTCACCTGAAACAGCAGGCGGAGATCAAAGTGCCGCGTCGTCATGTGGAGCTATACGATACGATAATGGGCTGCCTGGGGTATACATCGCCGAATGGCGGCATTAACCAGAACAACAACTGGTGCCATATTCCCGATGTGCAGAAAGTCGCCGCGAAGTAGGTTGTCTGCCGACTTTCTCGCCGATTGAATTGTATTTTGCGACTAAGGGATTGACGGGCGTGCGCCTGAGCAGTAAGATGCGCCCGCATTCGGTGATTGGCGCAGCCTGGTAGCGCACTTCGTTCGGGACGAAGGGGTCGGAGGTTCGAATCCTCTATCACCGACCAAATTCAGAAACCCTGCTCAATGAGCAGGGTTTTTTTGTATCTGAAGTCTGACGAGGATGAGAACCTCCGGGGGCAAGAGGTTCGACTCGAGCGAAGCGAGAGAACGTTGCGTCAGCAACGGCCCGCAGGGCGAGCCACGTAGTGGCGAGTCATCCTCTATCACCGGCAGGTTGACGCTCTCACCACCAGTTCAGGCATGATCCCGTCGCTGTAGCTGATCTTCTCACCCGACAAAACGGCAAACAGGAGCGTGATTGCCTGTCGCGCCACCTCATCAAGATGCATGTTCACAGCCGTCAGCGGCGGCAGCGATTCGCGCGCGCGGATACCATCATAGCGGGTGACCACGCGCATCCGCTCCGGGATAGCGACTGCCTGTTCCTGGAAAGCGCGTACCGCGCCGCTGGCAAAGGTATCGATCAGCACCAGCACGCCGTCAACGTCGGGATGCGCCTGTAATAGCTGCTGCGCGGCCTGGTAGCCGGCATTTTCACCCTCGCTTTCATTGAGAGAGTAGACGACGGGGGCCTGGCGCCCCGCGCACCAGCGCTGGTAAGCCGCTTCGCTCTCCAGAACTGATGTTCGCCGAGTGTTACCGACAAATAACGCACATTTGCTGGCGCCGGAGGTCTCCAGATGCGTTAGCAGAAGCTGTGCTGTTGCCGCCGAGTGCAGCTCAACCCACGGCACAGGCGTGTCGGTCCCCGGCGTGCGGCCAATGGTGACGCAGGGAATGCCCGCTTGCGCCAGCGCCTGGAGCTGCGGGTCGTTCTCCGCCGGCTCAATCAGGATCGCCGCGTCAAAGCTGACGGCATCCAGTGGATTTGCCCCCGGCGGCACCAGAATCAGCGCATGCTGCTTTTCCAGCGCCATCATCGCGGACGTTAACGCCACCTCCATCATAAATCCCAGTCGTGATGCGCCGGAGGCAATCGCCAGCGGCACCGAAGAGAGCAAAGCAATGGTATTGGTTTTGCCGGTTCGTAACTGGCGAGCGCGAATATTCGGCGTGTAGTTGAGCGCAGCAATGGCCTCTTCAATACGCCGTCGCGTCTGCGGCTCGACAAAGCGAGTGTTGTGCAATGCATTGGATACTGTCCCTGGCGACACGCCTGCATGGCGGGCAACATCAATCAACTTTGCGCGTTTTTTATTTTGAACAGCCATCTGCTTCCTGACCTGCGAAAATTTGCGCACAGGGTAGCATATTTACCAGACGGTAACGTTTGCTTTTTTTCAGTGAGGATCGTAAAAAACCCTTCATTAAAACGTTTTAATGGGGTATTTTGGCGCAAATTTATTCCTCAGGAGGCGATGTGGCACACTTAACTCAGGATTCGACTTTCACCCTTGGACGCCGTCTGGCGGGCCTTATCTACGCTGATAAGGCGAAGAGCTTTGGCGGCTATACGCTTTTTGCGCCGCAAACCGCCGAAGGGCGGGTTTACCTGGTGGACGAGCAGGGCGAAGTCGCGCATCAGTGGCAGCTTCCGGTTCGCGCCGGGCGTGATGCGGTGCTGCTGCCGAACGGTAATCTGGGTTATAACGGCAGCCACCGCACTTCAGCGAACCTCTATCCGGCGTGGGATCTCTGGCACGGCGGCGACTTCTACGAAGTGACGCCGGATAACGAAATCGTCTGGCATTACGAAGATATTTACCATCACCATGATGCGCAATGGTTGGCGAACGGTAATCTGCTGTATACCGCCGCGTCGCCGTTGCCTGCCGATATCGCCGCCCGTGTTACCGGCGGCGACCCGCGCCGCGATGCGCCGGACGGCATCATTCAGAGCGACGTCGTCAAAGAGGTCAATCGCGACGGTGAAGTGGTCTGGGAATGGCGCGCCTGGGAGCATTTGAATCCGGAAGATTTCCCGATTCATGATATTTTCGACCGCCGCCACTGGCCGATGATTAACGGCCTGTCCGTCACCCGTGATGGCTTGGTGCTGATGAGCCTGCGTACCACTTCCGGCGTCATTGCCGTGGATAAAGAGAGCGGGAAGGTTATCTGGCATGCAGGGCCGGAAGTCGTAGCGCAGCAGCACACGCCGGTTGAGATGGAGAACGGGTCGATTCTGGTTTTCGATAACGGCAACCTGCGTCCCGGCGTCACCTCGCCGCATTCCACGGTGCTGGAGTTCGATCCGCAGACCAAAGCGATTACCTGGCAGTATCGCGATATCTTCCCGCCGGCGTTTTTCTCGCCGTATATGGGGAGCGCGCAGCGGCTGGCGAACGGCAACACCTTTATCTGTGAATCGGCGTTTGGCCGCCTGTTTGAAGTCACCCCGGAAGGCGAAACGGTATGGGAATATATCATTCCGTTCTTTAATGAATATCCGGAGCACCTCAGTAAAGGCATTATTCCTGGAAAACAGAACAGCGCCTTCCGTGCGCATCGCTATGCCGCTGATGCCATTAGTTGGTTGAAATAATACAGACCGCCAGCCCGCGCTGGCGGTTATTTTTTTGATGTTTTATGGGAGTTAATCATGCCGCAACCTGGCCTTACTACGCCGGATAACGATGCATTACCCTGGCAAACCACCTTACTTTTGGCGCTTCAGCATGTGCTGGTCGTTGCCGCCACCCCCATTACCTCCGTCTTTCTGATCGCCAAAGCGCTCCACTTTACCGATACGGTGACCGCCTCGGTACTTAGCGCGACCTTTCTGATGTGCGGTCTGGGCGCTATTTTGCAAAGCCTGGGTGTGAAAGGGGTGGGCGCGCGTTTGCCGTTTATTATGGTACCGGGGGGCGCGCCGATTGCGATTTTCGTTGCGATCGCTTTACAGACCAATATCCAGACCGCGATTGGCGCCGTAATTCTGACCTCGCTGTTCTACTTTATCGCGTTGCCGATTTTCCGCCGCTGCCTGCACCATTTTCCCCCTTTTATCATTGGCATCATGCTGCTAATGGTGTCGATTAACCTTATTCGCCTGTACGGCGGATTGATCATTGGCCAGCCAGGGAGCGCCGACTTCGCTCATCCAACCAGTATCATTTTATCGCTGGGGACTATCCTGATAACGCTGATTTTCGCGCTGGCGTTTAGCGGTATTTTGCGCCAGCTGGCGGTGATGTTCGGCCTTTTAGCGGGAACGTTGCTGGGAATGGCGCTGGGCAGCACCGATTTTAGCGGTGTGAGTCACGGGCCGCTGTTTAGTTTCCCACAGCTTTTGCCGTTCGGCTGGCCGATTTTTGATCTCTCCGCCTCGCTGCCGTTACTGATTTACGCGGTCATCTCTATGGCTGAAGCAACCGGGCAAACGATTGCGACCGCGGAAATAGTCAATTCCACGCAAAATGTGCAGCAGGCGATTCCACGCACCATTCGTGGTGATGCGGTAATGTCGCTGCTGGGGGGGATTTTTGGCACCTCCTTAATTATCACCTCCGGCGAAAATATTGGGGTGGTACGCACCACTAATGTGAAATCGCGTTTCGTGACTGCGGCTGCCGGAGGATTGTTAATCCTGATTGCCATATTCGCGCCGCTGGTACGTCTGGCGACCTGTCTGCCAGGTTCGGTGGTGTGCGGTACGGCGGTGATTGTCTTCAGCATTATCGGGGTTATCGGTATTGATATGATTGCGCGTGAGCCACTGCATACGCCGGGTAAAACCTACGCGCTGGCGATGGGGCTGGCCATGGGAATGCTACCTATACTGGTACCCGGCCTGTATCAGAATTTCCCGGCGGGCGTACAGATGGTCTTTGGCAACGGCATGGCAGCGGGGACGTTGACGGCGATTCTGGTGAACTCGTTGTTTAACTGGAGCGAAAAGCGCACGCAGGCCAGGGTCAAAAGTTAGTTTTTGTGATCGCGGTAGGCCGCACGACGGCCTACTTATTTACAATTTTGTGACATATTCGATGGTGTTTTTCAACGTCCGTATAACTCTTTTTTGCACACGGCTTATGGATAACCTCAGCATTTTCGCCTGTGCGTTTTAGCGTTAGTGGTATTAATCGCTCAGATAATCAACATATCGAAAGAAATTTTTCAATTAATGTCTAATTGTTAATCACTAACTGTTGCAAAATATTAAGTGAATAACTCTGCCTTTCTGGCCATAGCACAAATTTCCCTGCTGAAAATACCCTTCTGAACTTTTTTTAATCTTTGTTTGTTAATTCTCACCGTTGTTGTAAAAGCTGGTTACCTGTATTGACGTTTTGACATTCTATTGACAGATTGTAGGGAATGAGGGGCATTTTATGGAGAATCCGCACTGCAACTCAGTCGATTATGCGAACGGAATCCCCACCTCTCACTACTGACCTGACCAGGTAAAAAACAAAAAAGGCCGGGCGGTAAAAGCCTTTGCAAAGGGCAAAACAACATACATCACAATTGGAGCAGAAGAATGAGTATTTCCTTGAAGAAGTCAGGGATGCTGAAGCTTGGTTTGAGCCTGGTGGCCATGACCGTTGCAGCAAGCGTGCAGGCCAAAACCCTGGTTTATTGTTCAGAAGGCTCGCCGGAAGGCTTTAACCCACAGCTCTTTACGTCTGGCACCACCTATGATGCCAGCTCCGTACCTATCTATAACCGTCTGGTTGAATTCAAAACCGGCACCACGGAAGTGATCCCGGGTCTTGCTGAGAAGTGGGATATCAGCGAAGACGGTAAAACCTATACGTTCCACCTACGTAAAGGGGTGAAATGGCAATCCAGCAAGGATTTCAAACCCACGCGCGAGCTGAACGCCGATGATGTCGTGTTCTCTTTTGACCGGCAGAAAAACGAGCAGAACCCGTACCATAAAGTGTCTGGCGGCAGCTATGAATACTTTGAAGGCATGGGGCTGCCGGATCTGATTAGCGAAGTGAAGAAGGTCGACGATCACACGGTGCAGTTTGTGCTGACGCGTCCGGAAGCGCCGTTCCTTGCCGATTTAGCCATGGACTTTGCCTCTATTCTTTCCAAAGAATATGCTGACAACATGCTGAAAGCCGGTACGCCGGAAAAAGTGGATCTGAACCCGGTCGGCACTGGCCCGTTCCAACTGGTGCAATATCAGAAAGACTCCCGCATTCTCTACAAAGCCTTTGACGGCTACTGGGGCACGAAGCCGCAGATTGACCGTCTGGTCTTCTCCATCACGCCTGACGCCTCTGTGCGTTACGCCAAACTGCAGAAGAACGAATGTCAGGTGATGCCGTATCCGAACCCGGCGGATATTGCGCGCATGAAAGAAGATAAAAACATCAACCTGATGGAGCAGGCCGGTCTGAACGTGGGTTATCTCTCCTATAACGTGCAGAAAAAACCGCTGGATGATGTCAAAGTTCGCCAGGCGTTGACCTATGCCGTGAATAAAGAGGCCATCATCAAAGCCGTTTATCAGGGCGCGGGCGTTGCGGCGAAAAACCTGATCCCGCCGACAATGTGGGGCTACAACGACGATATTAAAGACTATGGCTACGATCCGGAAAAAGCGAAGGCGCTGCTGAAAGAAGCCGGTCTGGAAAAAGGCTTCACCATCGATCTGTGGGCGATGCCGGTACAGCGTCCCTATAACCCGAATGCGCGTCGTATGGCGGAAATGATCCAGGCGGATTGGGCGAAGATTGGCGTTCAGGCCAAAATTGTCACCTATGAATGGGGCGAATACCTCAAGCGCGCTAAAGATGGCGAGCACCAGACGGTGATGATGGGCTGGACCGGCGATAATGGCGATCCGGATAACTTCTTCGCCACGCTGTTCAGCTGCGATGCCGCCCAGCAAGGCTCCAACTATTCAAAATGGTGTTATAAGCCGTTTGAAGACCTGATTCAGCCTGCGCGTGCGACCGATGACCACAACAAGCGTATTGAGCTCTATAAACAGGCCCAGGTTGTGATGCATGACCAGGCGCCAGCGCTGATCATCGCTCACTCCACGGTTTATGAGCCAGTGCGTAAAGAAGTTAAAGGCTATGTGGTTGATCCATTAGGCAAACATCACTTCGAAAACGTCTCTGTCGAATAATTAAAAGAGCGCTGCGCCCCGGTGTTGTGTAGGCCGGATAAGCGCAGCGCCATCCGGCGTAATGCTTTATCCGCGATGCAGTTTGCGTGGGATAAGATTTGTGAGCAATACAGACTCACGGTTCCAGGCCGTGGGTCATGAGAGAGAATTCGGGTTATGTTGCAGTTCATTCTCCGACGTTTGGGACTCGTTATCCCGACGTTTATCGGTATTACCCTTCTCACCTTTGCCTTTGTCCACATGATCCCCGGCGATCCGGTGATGATCATGGCGGGTGAGCGAGGTATTTCCCCTGAGCGTCATGCTCAACTGCTGGCTGAACTCGGTCTTGATAAACCGATGTGGCAGCAGTACCTCCATTATATCTGGGGGGTGATGCATGGCGATTTAGGCATCTCGCTGAAAAGCCGAATCCCTGTATGGGACGAGTTTGTGCCTCGCTTTAAAGCGACGCTGGAACTTGGCGTCTGCGCCATGATTTTTGCCGTCGCCGTGGGGATTCCGGTGGGCGTGCTGGCCGCAGTGAAGCGCGGTTCTATCTTCGATCACACTGCCGTTGGCCTGGCGCTGACCGGTTACTCTATGCCTATCTTCTGGTGGGGCATGATGCTGATCATGCTGGTCTCCGTCCACTGGAACCTGACGCCGGTTTCCGGGCGCGTGAGCGATATGGTGTTCCTTGATGATACCAATCCGTTGACGGGCTTTATGCTGATCGACACCGCTATCTGGGGCGAAGAGGGTAACTTTATTGATGCGCTGGCGCATATGATCCTGCCTGCGATGGTGCTCGGCACAATCCCGCTGGCCGTCATTGTGCGTATGACCCGTTCGTCGATGCTGGAAGTGCTGGGGGAGGATTACATCCGTACCGCACGCGCCAAAGGGTTGACCAGGATGCGCGTCATTATCGTCCATGCTCTGCGTAACGCCATGCTGCCAGTCGTCACCGTGATCGGCCTGCAGGTCGGGACGCTGCTGGCAGGCGCGATTCTGACAGAAACTATCTTCTCGTGGCCCGGTCTGGGGCGCTGGCTGATCGATGCGCTGCAACGCCGCGATTATCCGGTAGTGCAGGGCGGCGTGTTACTGGTAGCGACGATGATTATTCTCGTCAACCTGCTGGTAGACCTGCTGTACGGCGTGGTGAACCCGCGTATTCGGCATAAGAAGTAAGGGGCCATCATGTCACAGGTTACTGAAAATAATGTTAATGCCGCACCGGCGCCCATGACGCCATTGCGGGAGTTCTGGCACTATTTCAAACGCAATAAAGGCGCGGTCGTCGGGCTGGCGTATGTTCTCATCGTGATCCTGATTGCGGTGTTTGCCAACTTTATTGCGCCGTACAACCCGGCAGAGCAGTTCCGCGATGCGCTGCTGGCGCCGCCGGTCTGGCAGGAAGGCGGCAGTTGGGCGCATATTCTGGGAACGGATGATGTTGGTCGCGATGTCCTCTCGCGCCTGATGTATGGCGCGCGTTTGTCACTGCTGGTCGGCTGTCTGGTGGTCGTCCTGTCGCTGGTAATGGGGATTATTCTCGGCCTGGTCGCGGGCTACTTCGGCGGTCTGGTCGATAACATCATCATGCGCGTGGTCGATATTATGCTGGCCCTGCCGAGCCTGCTGCTGGCGCTGGTGCTGGTGGCGATCTTCGGCCCCTCCATCGGCAACGCTGCGCTGGCGTTGACGTTTGTGGCGCTGCCGCACTATGTCCGCTTAACCCGCGCGGCGGTTCTGGTAGAGGTGAACCGCGATTATGTGACTGCCTCCCGCGTGGCGGGCGCAGGCGCGATGCGTCAGATGTTCGTCAATATTTTCCCGAACTGCCTTGCGCCGCTGATCGTTCAGGCGTCACTGGGCTTCTCTAACGCCATTCTCGATATGGCTGCCCTCGGCTTTCTTGGCATGGGCGCACAGCCGCCTACGCCGGAATGGGGCACCATGCTCTCTGACGTTCTGCAGTTCGCGCAAAGCGCCTGGTGGGTCGTGACCTTCCCGGGGCTGGCGATTCTGCTGACGGTACTGGCATTTAACCTGATGGGTGACGGTCTGCGTGACGCGCTCGATCCCAAACTGAAGCAGTAAGAGGTTCGAGATGGCGTTATTAAATGTAGATCAATTATCGGTGCACTTCGGCGACGAAGGGACACCGTTCAAAGCCGTCGACCGCATTAGCTACAGCGTGAAGCAGGGTGAGGTGGTCGGGATTGTCGGCGAGTCTGGTTCCGGCAAATCCGTCAGCTCGCTGGCAATTATGGGGCTTATCGATTACCCAGGCCGCGTGATGGCGGAAAACCTGCTCTTTAACGGACAGGATCTGAAGCGCATTTCCGAGAAGGAACGTCGCAACCTGGTGGGCGCTGAAGTGGCGATGATTTTCCAGGACCCGATGACCAGCCTCAATCCTTGCTATACCGTTGGCTTTCAGATTATGGAAGCCATCAAGGTACATCAGGGCGGGAACAAGAAAACCCGTCGTCAGCGAGCGATTGACCTGTTGAACCAGGTGGGTATTCCCGATCCGGCTTCTCGTCTGGATGTCTATCCGCACCAGCTTTCTGGCGGCATGAGTCAGCGTGTGATGATTGCGATGGCCATAGCCTGTCGACCAAAGCTGTTAATTGCCGATGAACCGACCACGGCGCTGGATGTGACCATTCAGGCGCAAATCATTGAGCTGCTGCTGGAGTTGCAGCAAAAAGAGAACATGGCGCTGGTGCTGATTACCCATGACCTGGCGCTGGTGGCGGAAGCGGCGCACAAAATTATCGTCATGTACGCCGGGCAGGTCGTCGAAACCGGCGCTGCGCAGGATATTTTCCGCGCGCCGCGTCATCCCTACACCCAGGCACTGCTACGCGCGTTACCAGAGTTTGCTCAGGACAAAGCGCGCCTGGCGTCGCTGCCGGGCGTGGTGCCGGGGAAATATGACCGACCGACGGGCTGTCTGCTTAACCCGCGCTGCCCCTACGCCACGGACAGATGTCGTGCGGAAGAACCTGCTCTCAACCAACTGGACGATGGACGTCAGTCAAAATGTCATTACCCACTCGATGATGCCGGGAGGCCCACACTATGAGTACGCATGAGGCCACCTTGCAACAGCCGCTGTTGCGGGCTATCGACCTGAAAAAACACTATCCGGTGAAGAAGGGGATCTTTTCTCCGGAACGGCTGGTAAAAGCGCTGGACGGCGTGTCGTTTAATCTCGAACGCGGTAAAACGCTGGCCGTAGTGGGGGAGTCCGGTTGTGGAAAATCCACACTGGGTCGCCTGCTGACGATGATTGAAACGCCAACCGGCGGCGAGCTTTATTACCAGGGGCAGGATCTGCTTAAACACGATCCGCACGCGCAGAAACTGCGGCGGCAGAAAATTCAGATTGTGTTTCAGAACCCCTACGGTTCCCTGAATCCACGCAAGAAAGTGGGGCAAATTCTGGAAGAGCCGTTGCTGATCAATACCAGCCTGAGTAAAGCGCAGCGTCGTGAAAAAGCGCTGGCGATGATGGCGAAGGTGGGGCTGAAAACCGAGCACTACGACCGCTATCCGCATATGTTCTCCGGCGGCCAGCGTCAGCGTATCGCTATCGCCCGCGGTCTGATGCTTGATCCGGACGTAGTGATTGCCGACGAACCGGTCTCCGCGCTCGACGTGTCGGTGCGCGCCCAGGTGCTGAACCTGATGATGGATTTGCAACAGGATATGGGGCTGTCTTATGTCTTTATCTCGCACGACCTGTCGGTGGTGGAACACATCGCCGATGAAGTGATGGTCATGTACTTAGGCCGCTGCGTGGAGAAAGGGACCAAAGAGCAGATTTTTAACAATCCACGTCATCCCTATACCCAGGCGTTGCTCTCCGCCACGCCACGGCTGAATCCGGACGATCGCCGTGAGCGGATTAAGCTGACCGGCGAGTTGCCGAGCCCGCTGAACCCGCCGCCGGGCTGCGCCTTCAACGCCCGCTGCAGCCGTCGCTTCGGACCCTGTACGCAGTTACAGCCGCAGCTTAAAGAGTACGACGGCCAGTTGGTGGCCTGCTTTGCCGTCGATCAGGATGAAAATCCGCAGAAACCGCTGAGTTAATTGCGTTTTATGCCGGATGGCGGCTGCGCCTTATCAAGCCTACACCGTACCTGTAGGCCTGGTAAGCGTAGCGCCACCGGGCATGGCTCTCCGGTACGACTTATTCAATCAATTTTAATAACGGCGACAGGCACAACAATATTCCATATAACAGAATAAGCCAGGTTTTCAGGCCGCGTAATTTTTCCAGTTGCGCTACTTTATAAATCAGGAAAAAGGGAATAATACACGCGACAATGCCATAAAGCGGACTGCCTAACTGGAAAAAGACCAATACTGAGACGCGAAACGAAACCCAAATAACCAGAGTAACCACGATAAAGACACAGATTCCAGATGTCAGTAACAGTGGGTTGACGTTTTTGACATCCATAATACGACTCAATACATTCAGTACAATACCTTTAAGCGCTTCGTGAAAACCTAAATAAATACCAAAGAACGCGGTAAGTACGGCAAAAATATTGAGGATGGTAGAGGTAATGTGGATGATATGGCCAGGGATTACCTGAGCTGCCAGCGCAAGGGCGGAAATATTCTGCTCGAATGCTGATACCGCCTCTTCATGACTAATCGAAAAGGTAAACGAGAACGAGAAAAAGAGAATAATGGCAATCAGCGTAATATAGCTAATGCGATGCGTGCGAATCGCCATCCGGGTGGCCAGCACACGGTCAGGTTCGCGCTTACGATAGGCGATGTTCATTGGGTTTAGCACCTGAATGAAGACCGCAGAAAAGAAGCAAAATGGGATAGTGAGCAGTACGTCGCGAAAGAAAACCGATGCGGCGGGAAAGGCGGAAATATTATCAAGATTCCAGTGTGGGATCATCGCGAAACCGAATATCAGAATGATCCCGACTTTTACCACCACCATCGGGCCGGAAATTTTAAATAATAACTTTTCCCCGCCGGAGGCAATCGCCACCAGCACGGCGAAAATCGCGACTTTATAGATAATAGACTGCGAAAGATCGGCCTCAGTAAGGCCGAAGGTTTTGATATAGGAGGCGCTATCAAACACCACCGACAGGGAATAAATAAACACCCCGTGGATAATCATAAGAAAATAGATTACACCGAGAAAAATGCCCCAGTTTTTGCCAAGATAGTGACTGATAATATCCGTATAATCGTCACAGGTTTCGCTTTCAGATAACGTTTTTAGATAAATATCCTGCACAATATAGGTAGCGGGATAGGCGATGATAAAAGCGGTAATAAATACCCAGATCCCCTTGAGACCGATTTGCACTGGCATTAAGACGGTACCGGCGCCGATCGCCATTCCGATACACAAGAGCACCCAGCCAAAATCATATTTTGTAAACGGTAATCTCGTTGAAAGCGGTGTGGTCGTAGCGTTACTGTTATTTAATGGTAATGTGTCGTCCTGCATAGAGCCCCCTGCCCAAAATATACGCAGCTCTCTCATAAAGAATGCTGCCTATAACCAGGCTATAGTGCCTTGATACCCGATGCGGCAAACCGGTGACAGCGGTTCGCCGAGCAATCGTCAGAATGCTGCTTTTCTGCTGGCGCGTTCAAGGTCATGAATAATATCGTCGGGATCTTCAGGTCCCGCTGAAAGACGGATAAGTTCGTCGGTAATACCTGCTTTTAGCCATTCCTCTGGCGCAACAGGCGAATATGTCATAGACGCAGGATGCTGAACGAGGGTTTCGGTATCACCGGGACTGGCCGCGAGGAGGCATAATTTACAGAATTGAGCGGCTGACTGCCAGCCTCAGAAATGCTGAATGTATTCTGGCAAATAAAAGTAATCGTCTGCGAAGCGTCACGCAGATTGCACGTTAGCGCCGTGCCGGGACGGGGATTTTGCCGTAATATCAGCAGCAAGCCGGGTTTACCCGGTGAGGCGCAATGTTGCGGGGGTTTGATCCCCGGCGGCATAGGTTGCTGGATAGAGAAAACCCCCGCACGTTGACTGGTATAAACCTGGCAACCTGACGGGGGCTAACTTGAACCCAAACACTTTAAGGATAGCCGCGAACGGTTGCCATTGCAACAAGGCGGCTATATGACGCTTACGCAGTTGGGCGTGGTCTTCTGGCACGATCTGGCAGCGCCGATCATTGCTGGCATTATCGCCAGTGTGATCGTCAACTGGCTACGTGACAGGAAGTAACGCGTTTTGAGCGTCTGTCCGCCGTAATGGCAACATGCGCCCGAACCAGGCCGCAGGGGAAACCTTGCGGCCTTTTTCGGTTTACTGCGGGTAAGGCACCCAGTCGCCGCCATTCAGACGAACGTAGGGCTTACCCTGGTACTGAATCACCACCGCATTAGCGTTTTCTGAAACCGGCGCGGTTTGCGGCAGATTGCTGGTCAGCTTGTTCCAGTTCACACTGTCTTCGGTAAAGAGCTTACCGTCCACGGCGCGTACGACCAGTTCGGAAATCGCCAGGTAGCTGCTCGGCTGATTAATATCAATCGGCGCGCCCTCATGCGGGGCTTTCATGCCAAAAAATTTCACGCCCGCCGGGACGTTGGTGATGGAGGGGCTGGGAATATCGCGCAGGCCTGAGATCTGCATTCTGTCGCCCTTCAGCGCGCCGCCGTGCTCCGGTACGACGACTACCATCACCTTACGCCCGGATTTCTCCAGTTCGGTAAAGAAGGCGTCCAGTTCATCGAACAGTTTCTGCGCGCGGATTTTATAATCCGCCGTTTTGCTGACGCCGGGGAAGTGGTTGCCATCGTGCAGCGGCAGCAGGTTAAAGAAAGTCGCGGAGCGGGAATTGGCTTCACGTTCTTCCCCTGTCAACCAGCGGTTCAGGACCGCCAGATCGTCATATACCGGCGAGCCGTCGAATGACAGCAGGGCGGTTGGCAGGCCGGACTGGTTCATCAGTTCGCTCTGCATACCGCCGTTTTCGCGAACTTCTTTCAGGAAGCCGCCAAATTCACCGTTATGATCCATCATCAGATGCTGAGTAAAGCCCAGTTTCGCCAGATTATCAAACAGATAACATTCGTTATTGGCTGGTTGATAAAGTCGGGTATGCGAAGGTTGACCACAGCTGGCGCGCAGCAGACGAATGGCCGCCGGGCCGCTGTAAGACGTACCGGAATTAAAGTGTTTAAACAAAATGTCAAAGTGCGACCATAGCGGATGTGACATCAGGCCTGCCGCTTCGACATCCGACCAGGAGAGCGAACAGATATTGATGACCAATAGGTCGAACGGCTGCGCATCAGGCGGAAGTTGCGCCGGGAACGTCGTTTTCCGCTTTTCTTCCGCGGCATAGAAGGTGTTCAACCAGGCGTTCAGATTCGCGGTCGTCGGCGGCGCGGTTTGCGCAGGCATATCGCCGATGACCGGCTTATCGCCCGCTGTCGCGACGGTAGCGGCCGCGTTACCGCCAGTTGTCGTCACCGTATCGGTTGGCTGGCCTGCCGGCCACAGCGTAAAAACCGGGCCGGTTAATGTCAGTACATTCAGCCATACCATGATGGCGACCACAAACACCGTGACCCGAATCCACTGTGATAAAAATAGCCAGGCAACCAGCAGTACGAAGATGGCGCCGATCATTTGCCAGTTAATAAAACGGGCGATCAGATCGAGCAGATAACCGGAGCTGAATTCCGCCACCTGCGTCCCCTGGCTCATAATGCTTTGCGGGCCGGGCAGCCAGGTATCATGCCAGAACAGCGCGAAGCCGACGGGAATGGCAATCCAGTGGCGCAACCGGTGAAGGCGATACTTTGGTATTGGCATGAGCAGAAACGCCATGAATACCAAATTCAGTAAAGGATGAAAATTCAGATAGCCTGCCCACAGCAGGCCAAACTTGACCAGAAAATAGAAGTTCCAGCCGGAAAGACCGCGCCAGTATTGCCAGAGCGGAGAAGGCATTGAAGGAGTTTGAGTATGCTGAGTCATTTTTTGTCTGCCTTGACTTTCGTAGCGCGGCGCAGAGTTCCGGCTGGTTTTACATAACGAGGTTTGGCAAATAGCAGCCGGGTCGTATCACTGATACGGCGTAGCGAATGGCGCGCCAGATACCCCAGCGGAAAGAAAATCAGCGCGCAAAAAAGAATAATTTGCACGATATCGCTGATGGTCATCATGATGCACGCTCCGCGGTGTCGTCGAGCAATCGCAGGGGTTCAGGAATACGACGCCAGATGCGGCCATCGTGTTCGGCATTTATTACCGGGTCGGCGCGTTTTGCCAGCGGTAGCGGCGTTCCCCACAGTTCCGGCGACAATAAGCGCATCTGCACCAGCTCGGCGCTGATTTGTTTATCTTCGAACCAGACCATACGATTAGAGAAAATATCGCCCGTCGGCAAAGGGAAAATATGGTTTAACGCGGTATCCAGATCGTTGACCCGGCAGAATGATAAAAACAGCACCAGACGGTTGCCGCCGATGGTCATAATATCGCCGGTTCGGTTTGGCCGACATAATGTTAACGCCTGCTCAACCCGAATGCCCGGCACCGGGCGCAGCGCGACCAGAACGCCTTTCCCGTCGGCGGGGAGCAGGGTGTTGCTCATCATCGTATGGATGGCATCGCAGAAGGTATCCCACGGCTGAAAACCGCGCAGTTTCAACGGCTGCGTCATCGACAGTAGCGTGGTGATGTCTTCCGGTACGTAACGGCTGAACTGCTGCCCCTGCACGCTTTCAATAAGCGTCAGGCAGCGTGAAAGCGGGGCGTTCCAGGGAATGATCATATTCGCGCCGCAGCCCAGCAGCAGGCGCTCATCGGTGGCGCGCAAACTGGCGATATTTTCGCGCACGACAATTTTCAGCGCGCTTCCCCGCTGGCGCCGCAAAGTATGAATGCGACGAGCAAGCGGCTCGATTTGGTTGTTCTGTGTAAGCGAAAAAATAATTGTCGCGGCCTGCGCCGTGCGCGCGTCGTTGAATAGCGCTTCGTTATTGTCGAAAAGCGTCCAGTGTTCCGAGAGCGGCGGCGCGCCTTCAAGGACGGCGACGTGGCTAAGAATGCGTTTTTCGTCGCTACGCGGCTGAATTGCCGTCTCCTCCTGATGGGATAGCGTCCAGCGTTCGTCCTGCTGACACAGCAATAACTGCTGTCGGGCGCTGACGCCTTTTTCGTTACACCAGAAGGCAATATCGAACAAATGTTGGTCGCCCTGAAAACGTAAACTGGCGAGGCCAAAAAGTGAGCGATACTCGCCCATCAACAACGAGGACTGTTTATCGCTATTATTACAAGGGTTAATAACCAACAATGAACAGTGATGAAAACGAGTCCATTTATTCATTTTTTCCAGCCATTTATGCAGGCTTTCTGACGTTATATTCCGCCACGTGTTATTTGCACAAATAAGAATGAAAAAGTAATGCGTCGGGTTAACAGAACAAAGCAAATCGTGGGGCAAAGAGTATAGCCCTTTTTCTGAAGCCGGCATGGTAAATAAGCGGATTTTCTCCGGACCGTGAGATTCATCTAATTTGATTACTTTGCCAGGATCGCCTTCCATGCCGATGACGGCGACATTTGCATTCTCCGTTTGTGACGCAATCGTTTGATTCACCAGACTGATGGCATCTTGCTGGCGATCGGCGTTAACCCACCAGACGCCGCCGGTTGGCATATGGCGCAGTTCATCCCATAATGATGAGATGCCGAGAGAAAATACGGGGTCCACAGTGTCCCTCATGTCACTATTTTAACTGTTTATCAGTTTACTAGCGAAAGCACAGAAATAAACCTAACATTGAAATTAAAACGCATCAGATTTAGCATGTGAATCAATTTGCCCGGCAGGATGCCCTGTAACTCTGCGCTTTGCATTTTTACACATTATAAATGATGTCACGGAAAGATGAAAAATGCGCGTTCTCCCGTATTGACGACGGGGCGTAATGCTGCCAGTGAGAAATATTTAAAAAGGAGCAACCAGAATGTATAACAATGAACCTGGCGCTCAGTCCGATCCAACGTTGGGCTACACTTTTCAAAATGATTTTCTGGCATTAAGCCAGGCGTTTTCACTACCCGAAATAGATTATACCGATATTTCCCAACGCGAACAGTTGGCGGCGGCGATTAAAAGATGGCCGCTCCTGGCTGAATTTGCGCAACCACATTCATTAAGGAAGCCATGAATGGCGATTCTGGGACTGCAGGGCGTGCGCGGCGGGGTGGGAACCACATCTCTCACCGCAGCACTCGCCTGGGCGTTACAAATCTTAGGGGAAAATGTCCTGGTGATTGACGCCAGCCCCGATAACCTGCTGCGCATGTCGTTTAACGTCGACTTCGTCCATCAGGGCGGTTGGGCGCGATCGTTGCTGGACGGCCAGGACTGGCGCGATGCCGGATTACGTTATACCTCACAGCTTGATCTACTGCCGTTTGGACAGCTCACCGCGCAAGAGCGGGAAAATCCGCAGTCCTGGCAGGAGACGCTGGGAGAGATCGGATCGGCTATCCAGGCGCTGAAAGCGAGCGGGCGTTATAGCTGGATTTTACTGGACTTGCCCTACGGCGCGTCACCGCTGACACGGCAACTGGTGAGCCTCTGCGACCATACGCTGGCGATAGCCCGGGTTGACGCTAACTGCCATATTCGCCTTCATCAGCAGGCGTTGCCTGCCGGAGCGCATATTCTGATCAATGACTTACGCATTGGCAGTCAGTTACAGGACGATCTGTACCAGGTCTGGCTGCAAAGCCAGCGCCGGTTGCTGCCCATTGTGATCCATCGCGATGAGGCGATGGCGGAGTGCATGGCGTCGAAACAGCCGTTAGGCGAATATCGCAGCGATTCGTTAGCCGCCGAAGAGGTGTTAACGCTGGCGAACTGGTGCCTGCTGCATGATGCGGGCGACAAAACGTCCGCCGGGAGCCTGCGATGAGCGCCCTTTCCCGGTGGCTGCTTATCCCGCCGGTTAGCGCGCGTTTGAGCGAGCGCTATCAGGGTTACCGCCGCCACGGCGCGTCGCCGTTTAGCGCAGCGCTCGGCTGCCTGTGGACGATTCTGGCGTGGATAGTGTTTCCGCTTGAGCATCCGCGCTGGCAGCGTATTCGCGACGGGCATAAAGCGCTTTATCCGCATATTAACGCCGCACGCCCGCGCCCGCTGGACCCGGCCCGTTACCTCATTCAGACCCTCTGGCTGGTGATGATCTCGTCGACTAAAGAACGTCATGAACCGCGCTGGCGGTCATTTGCGCGCCTGAAGGACGTTCGTGGACGTTACCATCAATGGATGGATACCTTACCGGAACGGGTGCGCCAAAAGACAACGCACCTGGAAAAGGAAAAAGAGCTGGGACATCTTAGCAACGGCGCCCGGCGTTTTATTCTGGGCGTTATCGTGACCTTTTCACTGATACTGGCGCTGATCTGTATTACGCAGCCATTTAACCCGCTATCGCAATTTATCTTTCTGCTGTTGCTGTGGGGCGTTGCGCTGTTGGTACGACGTATGCCGGGACGCTTTTCCGCGCTGATGCTCATCGTGCTGTCGTTAACGGTCTCCTGTCGTTATATCTGGTGGCGCTATACCTCGACGCTAAATTGGGACGACCCGGTCAGTCTGGTGTGCGGGCTGATTCTGCTGTTTGCGGAAACCTACGCCTGGATTGTGCTGGTGCTGGGGTACTTCCAGGTGGTGTGGCCGTTAAATCGTCAACCGGTGCCGTTGCCGAAAGAAATGTCGCAGTGGCCGACGGTGGATATTTTTGTACCGACCTATAACGAAGACCTTAATGTGGTCAAAAATACCATTTACGCTTCGCTTGGCATTGACTGGCCGAAGGACAAGCTGAATATCTGGATCCTTGATGACGGCGGGCGTGAATCATTTCGTCATTTTGCCCGACATGTTGGCGTGCATTACATTGCCCGCACCACGCATGAACACGCCAAAGCCGGCAACATCAACAATGCGCTAAAACACGCGAAAGGCGAGTTTGTGGCGATCTTCGATTGCGACCATGTGCCGACACGCTCGTTTCTGCAAATGACAATGGGCTGGTTCCTGAAAGAAAAACAGCTGGCGATGATGCAGACGCCGCATCATTTCTTCTCCCCGGACCCGTTTGAGCGCAACCTGGGACGTTTTCGTAAAACGCCTAACGAAGGCACGCTGTTTTACGGACTGGTGCAGGACGGTAACGATATGTGGGACGCCACTTTCTTTTGCGGATCGTGCGCGGTGA
The DNA here is from genome assembly GCF_000006945.2 of Salmonella enterica subsp. enterica serovar Typhimurium str. LT2. GTDB lineage: Bacteria > Pseudomonadota > Gammaproteobacteria > Enterobacterales > Enterobacteriaceae > Salmonella > Salmonella enterica. The sequence goes on along the minus strand of NC_003197.2, from coordinate 3,802,166 downwards.
TTCGCCGTAAGCCGCTGGATGAGATTGGCGGTATCGCCGTTGAGACGGTGACGGAAGATGCGCATACTTCGCTCCGGCTGCACCGGCGAGGTTATACCTCAGCGTATATGCGCATTCCGCAGGCGGCGGGGCTGGCGACGGAAAGCCTGTCGGCGCATATCGGGCAGCGTATTCGTTGGGCGCGGGGTATGGTGCAAATTTTCCGCCTCGATAACCCTCTGTTTGGTAAAGGCTTAAAACTGGCGCAGCGGCTGTGCTACCTCAACGCGATGTTCCATTTCTTGTCCGGCATTCCGCGCCTGATCTTTCTGACCGCGCCGCTGGCTTTTCTGCTGCTGCACGCCTATATCATTTATGCGCCTGCGTTGATGATTGCGCTATTTGTGATACCGCACATGGTCCACGCCAGCCTGACTAACTCGAAGATTCAGGGCAAGTATCGTCACTCTTTCTGGAGTGAAATCTATGAAACGGTACTGGCATGGTATATCGCACCGCCGACTCTGGTCGCGTTGATCAATCCGCACAAAGGGAAATTTAACGTCACGGCGAAAGGCGGGCTGGTGGAAGAGAAGTACGTCGACTGGGTAATCTCGCGTCCGTATATCTTCCTTGTCTTGCTTAACCTGCTCGGCGTGGCGGCGGGCGTATGGCGATACTATTACGGGCCGGAAAATGAAACGCTGACCGTCATCGTTAGCCTGGTGTGGGTCTTCTATAACCTGGTCATTCTCGGCGGCGCGGTTGCGGTTTCGGTAGAGAGTAAACAGGTCAGGCGCGCGCATCGGGTCGAGATTGCCATGCCGGGGGCCATCGCCCGCGAAGATGGACATTTGTTCTCCTGTACCGTACATGACTTCTCCGACGGCGGGTTAGGCATCAAGATCAACGGTCAGGCGCAGGTGCTGGAAGGGCAGAAAGTGAATCTGTTGCTTAAACGCGGGCAGCAGGAATATGTCTTTCCAACGCAGGTGGTGCGCGTAACGGGCAATGAGGTCGGGCTACAACTGATGCCGCTCACCACCAAACAACATATTGATTTTGTGCAGTGTACCTTCGCGCGCGCCGATACGTGGGCGCTTTGGCAAGATAGCTTCCCGGAAGATAAACCGCTGGAAAGCTTGCTGGATATTCTGAAGCTGGGCTTCCGCGGATATCGCCACCTCGCGGAATTCGCGCCGCCTTCAGTAAAAGTAATTTTCCGATCGTTGACGGCGTTAATTGCCTGGATTGTATCGTTTATTCCGCGTCGCCCGGAGCGGCAAGCGGCGATACAGCCGTCGGATCGGGTTATGGCTCAGGCTCAACAATGATGATAATGCGATGAAAAGAAAATTGTCCTGGATGTGTGCGGCGGTAATAGGATTAAGCGCGTTTCCTGCTTTCATGACGGCGGCGGCGCCTGCTACGCCGCCATTGATAAATGCTGAACCCACCGAGCCTGCGCCGTCGCCCGCAACTGAGGCGCCCGTCGTGGCGCAGACCGCGCCTTCGCGCGAGGTCAAGCTGACCTTTGCGCAAATCGCGCCGCCGCCGGGTAGTATGGCGCTGCGTGGCGTTAACCCTAACGGCGGCATTGAATTTGGTATGCGCAGCGATGAAGTGGCGTCGAAAGCGGTGCTGAATCTGGAATATACGCCCTCGCCGTCGCTCCTGCCGGTTCAGTCGCAGCTCAAGGTTTATCTCAATGATGAACTGATGGGCGTACTGCCGGTGACAAAAGAGCAGTTGGGGAAAAAGACGCTGGCGCAGGTACCTATCAATCCGCTATTTATCACCGACTTTAACCGGGTGCGGCTGGAGTTTGTCGGCCACTATCGCGACGTGTGTGAAAACCCGGCCAGCAGTACTCTGTGGTTAGACATCGGGCGAAATAGCGCCCTGGATCTGACCTATAACATGCTGGCGGTGAATAACGATCTGTCCCACTTCCCGGTGCCGTTTTTCGATCCGCGGGATAACCGTCCAGTGACGTTGCCGATAGTGTTTGCTGATATGCCGGATCTGGCGCAGCAGCAGGCGGCTTCTATTGTCGCGTCCTGGTTTGGATCGCGGGCGGGCTGGCGCGGTCAGCGCTTCCCGGTGTTGTATAATCACCTGCCGGATCGCAATGCGATCGTGTTCGCCACCAACGATCGACGCCCCGATTTCCTGCGCGATCATCCTGCGGTTAACGCGCCGGTTATCGAGATGATGAGCCATCCGGATAATCCGTATGTGAAGTTGCTGGTTGTGTTTGGTCGAGATGATAAAGACCTGTTGCAGGCGGCAAAAGGTATCGCACAAGGGAATATTCTCTTCCGTGGTTCCAGCGTGGTGGTCAACGATGTAAAACCGCTGCTGGCGCGCAAACCGTATGATGCGCCGAACTGGGTGCGTACCGATCGCCCGGTCACTTTTGGCGAGCTGAAAACCTATGAAGAGCAGCTCCAGTCGAGTGGGCTGGAGCCGGCGCCCATCAACGTTTCTTTGAATCTGCCGCCGGACCTCTATTTGCTGCGTAGCAACGGTATTGATATGGATCTCAACTACCGTTATACCTCGCCGCCGACCAAAGACAGTTCACGGCTGGATATCAGTCTGAATAACCAGTTCCTGCAAGCCTTTAGCCTTAACAGCACGCAGGAAACTAATCGACTCCTGTTGCGCCTGCCGGTACTTCAGGGACTGCTGGATGGTAAAACGGATGTGTCTATTCCGGCGCTCAAACTGGGGGCGATGAACCAACTACGTTTTGACTTCCGCTATATGAATCCGATGCCGGGCGGGTCGGTGGACAACTGTATTACCTTCCAGCCGGTACCGAATCATGTGGTGATAGGGGATGACTCCACTATCGATTTTTCGAAATATTACCACTTTATCGCGATGCCGGATTTACGCGCGTTCGCCAATGCGGGTTTCCCGTTCAGCCGGATGGCCGACCTGTCTGACACGCTGGCGGTGATGCCGAAGACCCCAACCGAAGCGCAAATGGAAACGCTGCTGAATACGGTCGGCGCCATTGGCGGACAGACCGGTTTCCCGGCAATTAATCTGACAATCACCGATGATAGCGCTCAGATAGCCGACAAAGACGCCGATCTGCTGATTATTAGCGCTATTCCGGGCAAGCTAAAAGACGATAAGCGTATCGATCTGTTGGTGCAGGCGACACAAAGCTGGGTAAAAACCCCGATGCGGCAGACCGCTTTCCCGTCGATTATGCCGGATGAGGCCGATCGCGCGGCGGATGCGCAGTCCACCGTCACCGCCAGCGGCCCGATGGCGGCGGTGGTGGGCTTCCAGTCGCCGTTTAACGATCAGCGCAGCGTGATTGCTCTGCTGGCTGACAGCCCGCGCGGTTACCAGCTACTGAACGACGCCGTGAACGACAGCGGTAAACGCGCCGCGATGTTTGGTTCCGTGGCGGTGATCCGCGAGTCCGGCGTTCACAGTCTGCGCGTTGGCGATATCTATTACGTCGGACATCTGCCGTGGTTTGAGCGGCTGTGGTATGCGCTGGCGAATCACCCGGTGCTGCTGGCGGTACTGGCGGCCCTCAGTGTGGTATTACTGGCGTGGGTATTGTGGCGTCTGCTACGTATTCTCAGTCGCCGTCGTCTCGACCCTGACCATGAGTAACGCATGATGACTATGCTGCGCGGATGGATAACGATGCTCGTCATGCTGACGGCAATAAATGCGCAGGCAGCCTGTAGCTGGCCTGCGTGGGAACAGTTCAAGAAAGATTACATTAGCCAGCAGGGACGCGTTATCGATCCGGGCGATGCGCGAAAAATTACCACCTCCGAAGGGCAAAGCTACGCCATGTTCTTTGCCCTGGCAGCGAACGATCGACCGGCGTTCGCGCAACTGTTTAACTGGACGCAAAACAATCTGGCGCAGGGATCGTTGCGTGAATATCTGCCCGCCTGGCTGTGGGGGCAAAAAGATCCCGACACCTGGTCGGTGCTGGACAGCAACTCCGCGTCCGACGGCGATATCTGGATGGCATGGTCGCTGCTGGAGGCCGGTCGTCTGTGGAAAGAGACGCGTTATACCGAGGTGGGCACGGCGTTGCTAAAACGCATCGCCCGCGAAGAGGTCCTGAATGTGCCGGGGCTGGGCTCAATGCTGCTACCTGGCAAAATCGGCTTTGCCGAGGCGAATAGCTGGCGTTTTAACCCAAGCTATCTGCCGCCGCAGTTGGCGCAATACTTTAGCCGTTTTGGCGCGCCGTGGTCGACGTTACGGGAAACCAATTTGCGGCTTTTGCTGGAAACCGCGCCGAAAGGTTTCTCGCCGGACTGGGTGCGTTATGAAAGCAAGCAAGGCTGGCAGTTGAAAGCGGAAAAGACGCTGATCAGTAGCTACGATGCGATTCGCGTCTATTTATGGGCGGGAATGATGCATGATGGCGATCCGCAAAAAGCGCGTTTACTGGCGCGATTTAAACCGATGGCGACGTTAACGATGAAAAACGGCGTTCCACCGGAGAAAGTGGATGTCGTCAGCGGGAATGCGCAAGGGACGGGGCCGGTCGGGTTTTCCGCCGCCTTACTGCCTTTCCTGCAAAATCGCGACGCCCAGGCCGTGCAGCGACAGCGGGTCGCAGACCATTTTCCTGGCAGCGATGCCTATTACAACTATGTGCTGACTCTCTTTGGACAAGGCTGGGATCAGCACCGTTTTCGCTTCACCGTCAAAGGTGAATTATTACCTGACTGGGGCCAGGAATGCGTAAGTTCACGTTAAGTCTCATGCACGCTTTTTTGCCGGCTGGCGGTCGAAACGCCTTACCTGGCAAAAGGGGCGTTTCTCGGGCATTGTTGGGTTTATCGCTTGGTATGGCGCTAACACCGCTTGCCGGCGCAGCGACCTCCGCGCAGCAACAGTTGCTGGAGCAGGTTCGGCTGGGCGAGGCCACGCACCGTGAGGACTTAGTCCGTCAGTCGCTCTATCGCCTGGAGCTGATCGACCCCAATGATCCACAGGTTATCGCCGCCCGTTTCCGCTATCTGTTGCGCCAGGGGGATAGCGACGGGGCACAGAAGCTACTTGACCGGCTGGCGCAACTGGCGCCGGAGTCGACGGCGTATCAATCTTCCCGCACCGCGATGCTGCTCTCCACGCCGCAAGGACGCCAGTCTTTGCAGGAGGCGCGTTTACTGGCGACGACCGGCCATACTGAACAAGCGATCGCCAGCTACGACAAGCTGTTTAAAGGTTATCCGCCGGAGGGCGAACTGGCGGTCGAATACTGGACGACCGTGGCGAAATTGCCCGCCCGCCGTCACGAAGCGATTAACCAGCTACAGAAAATCAATGCCGTCAGTCCGGGTAATAACGCTCTGCAAAATGCGCTGGCGCAACTGTTGTTCGCCAGCGGGCGGCGCGATGAGGGATTCGCGGTGCTTAAACAGATGGCGAAATCCAGTACGGGACGCAGCGCGGCCTCCGCCATCTGGTACCAGCAGATAAAAGATCTCCCGGTTAGCGACGCCAGCGTAAAAGCGTTGCAAGACTATCTGACGCAGTTTAGCGAAGGCGATAGCGTGTCTGCCGCCCGCGCCCAGCTTAGCGAGCAGCAAAAACAGTTAGCCGATCCGGCGTTCCGTGCGCGCTCGCAGGGCATCGCGGCGGTTAATGCCGGAGAAGGCGGTAAGGCCATTGCGCAATTGCAGCAGGCGGTGAGCGCCCGGCAGGACGACAGCGAGGCGGTCGGCGCGCTGGGGCAGGCATACTCACAGCGTGGCGATCGCGCCCGCGCCGTCGCGCAGTTTGAAAAGGCGCTGGCGATGGCGCCGCACAGCAGCAGCCGCGATAAGTGGGAGAGTCTGCTGAAGGTCAATCGCTACTGGCTGTTAATTCAGCAGGGCGACGCGGCCTTAAAAGCGAATAATCTGGCCCAGGCGGAGCGTTTCTATCAGCAGGCGCGAGCAGTGGATAACACCGACAGCTACGCGGTACTGGGGCTGGGGGATGTGGCGATGGCGCGCAAAGATAATGCCGCCGCCGAACGTTATTATCAGCAGACGCTGCGTATGGATAGCGGTAATACCAATGCTGTACGCGGGCTGGCGAATCTTTATCGCCAGCAGTCGCCGCAAAAAGCCGCCGCGTTTATCGCTTCTCTTTCCGCCAGCCAGCGGCGCAGTATCGACGATATCGAACGCAGTCTGGAAAATGACCGTCTGGCGCAGCAGGCGGAAACGCTGGAAAGCGAGGGCAAATGGGCGCAGGCCGCAGAACTGCACCGTCGTCGGCTGGCATTAGATCCGGGGAGCGTGTGGGTGACGTACCGACTGTCACGCGATCTGTGGCAGGCCGGGCAGCACGCTCAGGCCGATGCGCAAATGCGCTCTCTGGCGCAGCAGAAGCCAAACGATCCGGAACAGGTCTATGCTTATGGGCTTTATCTTTCCGGCAGCGATCGGGACCGGGCGGCGCTGGCGCATCTCAATACCCTGCCGACCAGCCAGTGGAACAGCAATATTCAGGAACTGGCGGGCCGATTGCAAAGTAACCAGGTGCTGGAAAGCGCTAACCGCTTGCGCGATAGCGGCAAAGAACGCGAAGCGGAAGCGTTGTTACGTCAGCAGCCGCCCTCTACGCGCATTGCGTTAACGTTGGCGGACTGGGCGCAGCAGCGTGGCGATAATGCGGCGGCCCGCGCCGCTTATGACGCCGTTCTGGCGCGGGAACCGGGTAATGTCGATGCCATGCTGGGGCGGGTGGAAATCGACATCGCACAGGGCGATAACGCTGCGGCGCGCGCTCAGCTGGCGGCGCTGCCTGCGTCGCAAATCACCTCTATTAACATGCAGCGCCGCGTCGCGCTGGCGCAGCTCCAGCTTGGCGATATCACGGCGGCGGCGCGGACCTTCAACCGCATTACGCCGCAGGCAAAAGCACAGCCGCCATCAATGGAAAGCGCGATGGTATTGCGTGACGCCGCCGCTTTTCAGGCGCAAACGGGCGAGCCGCAGCGGGCGCTGGAGACCTACAAAGACGCAATGGTCGCCGCGGCGATTACGCCGGTTCGTCCCCAGGATAACGATACCTTTACCCGCCTGACGCGCAATGATGAAAAAGACGACTGGCTAAAACGCGGCGTGCGTAGCGATGCGGCGGAGTTGTACCGTCAGCAGGATCTCAATGTCACGTTGGCGCACGATTATTGGGGGTCGAGCGGGACTGGCGGTTACTCCGATCTGAAGGCGCATACCACGATGCTTCAGGTGGATGCGCCCTGGTCGGACGGACGGGCGTTCTTTCGTACTGATATGGTGAATATGGATGTTGGCCGCTTCTCTACGGATGCGGATGGAAAATACGATAATAACTGGGGTACCTGTACGCTGGAGAAATGCAGCGGACATCGTAGCCAGGCCGATACGGGCGCGAGCGTGGCGGTCGGCTGGCAGAATGAGACCTGGCGCTGGGATATCGGCACGACGCCGATGGGCTTTAATGTCGTTGATGTGGTTGGCGGCGTCAGCTATAGCGACGATATCGGGCCGTTGGGTTATACCCTGAACGCGCATCGTCGCCCGATCTCCAGCTCGCTGCTGGCGTTTGGCGGGCAAAAGGATGCCAGCAGCAATACCGGCACCAAATGGGGCGGCGTGCGGGCCAACGGCGGCGGCGTCAGTCTCAGCTATGATAAAGGCGAAGCAAACGGTGTCTGGGCGTCGCTCAGCGGCGACCAGTTGAGCGGTAAAAATGTAGAAGATAACTGGCGCGTGCGCTGGATGACCGGTTATTACTATAAGGTGATTAACGAGAATAACCGCCGTGTTACCGTCGGGCTGAATAACATGATCTGGCATTACGACAAAGATCTGAGCGGTTATTCACTGGGTCAGGGCGGTTATTATAGCCCGCAGGAATACCTGTCGTTTGCGGTGCCGGTGATGTGGCGGCAGCGTACGGAAAACTGGTCGTGGGAGTTAGGCGGCTCGGTATCCTGGTCGCACTCCCGCAACCGTACCATGCCGCGTTATCCGCTGATGAATTTGATCCCGGCAGATTATCAGGAGGATGCGCGTGACCAGACCAACGGCGGCGGCAGCAGCCAGGGATTTGGCTATACCGCGCGGGCGCTCATTGAACGCCGGGTCACTGCCAACTGGTTTGTGGGTACGGCTGTCGATATTCAGCAGGCGAAAGACTATACCCCCAGTCATCTGCTGCTGTATGTTCGTTATTCCGCGGCGGGCTGGCAGGGGGATATGGATTTACCGCCGCAGCCTCTGGTGCCTTACGCTGACTGGTAATCATTGCGTCAGGCCTACGAATTGACAGGCGTCGTAGGCCTGAGAAGCGCAGCGCCATCAGACGCTATCATTAACCGTTATTCAGAAAAGTCCTTTTCAGATACAGCCTCTCTTAATGCCGCTGCAATCGGGTATACTCAGGCGGCAGTCCGGGATATCCAGGGAGAGTCAATTTGCGCGTCAGCCGCTCGTTAACAATTAAACAGATGGCAATGGTTGCGGCCGTTGTCATGATGTTTGTTTTTGTCTTTTGCACCGTTTTGTTGTTCCATCTGGTACAGCAGAACCGCTACAACACGGCTACGCAACTGGAAAGCATCGCGCGATCTGTTCGGGAACCTCTTTCTTCCGCGATTTTAAAAGCGGATCTCCCCGGCGCGGAAACCATTCTGGAAAGTATTAAACCTGCGGGCGTGGTGAGTCGCGCCGATGTGGTATTGCCGAATCAGTTCCAGGCGTTGCGTAAGCGCTTCATTCCTGAACGCCCCGTCCCGGTTATGGTGACGCGTCTCTTCGAACTGCCGGTACAAATTTCTTTGCCGGTTTATTCGTTGGAGCGTCCTGCCAATCCGCAACCGCTGGCCTACCTTGTATTGCAGGCGGATTCGTACCGTATGTACAAGTTCGTCATGAGCGCGCTCTCTACGTTAGTGACCATTTACTTACTTTTATCGCTGATCCTGACGGTGGCCATCGCCTGGTGCGTAAACCGCCTGATTGTGCATCCGCTGCGCAAAATCGCCCGCGAGCTGAACGACATTCCGCAGCAGGAGCTGATCGGACATCAGCTGGCGTTGCCGCGTCTGCATCAGGATGATGAAATTGGGATGCTGGTGCGCAGCTATAACCTCAACCAGCAGCTTATGCAGCGTCAACGCGAGGAGCAAACGGACAACGCGATGCGTTTTCCGGTTTCCGAGCTGCCCAATAAAGCCTTTTTAATGGCATTGCTGGAACAGGTTATCACCCGCCAACAGACCACCGCGCTTATCATCGTGACGTGCGAAACGTTGCGTGACACGGCAGGCGTGCTGCAAGAAACGCAGCGGGAGATTCTATTACTGACGCTGGTTGAGAAGCTGAAGTCGGTGCTGGCGCCGCGCATGGTGCTTACGCAGGTCAGCGGGTATGACTTTGCCATTATCGCCCACGGCGTTAAAGAGCCGTGGCACGCCATCACATTAGGTCAGCAAATACTCACTATCATTAATGAACGACTGCCCATCCAGGGTATTCAACTGCGCCCAAGCTGCAGTATTGGCATTGCGATGTATTATGGCGATCTGACCGCCGAAGCGCTCTATGGTCGCGCCGTCTCCGCCGCGTTTACCGCGCGCCGAAAAGGTAAAAATCAGATCCAGTTCTTTGACCCGGCGCAGATGGAGGCCGCTCAACAGCGCCTTACCGAAGAGAGCGATATCCTTACCGCGCTGGATAACCATCAGTTTGCCATTTGGCTGCAGCCGCAGGTCGAAATGCGCAGCGGCAACGTATTAAGCGCCGAAGCCTTGTTACGTATGCAGCAGCCGGACGGTAGCTGGGAATTACCGGAGGGGCTGATTGAGCGCATTGAATCCTGCGGCCTGATGGTCACGGTGGGCTATTGGGTGCTGGAAGAGTCCTGTCGCCAGCTTGCCGCCTGGCAGGAGCGCGGCGTGACATTGCCGCTCTCCGTCAATCTTTCCGCGTTACAGCTCATGCACCCTGGCATGGTGTCGGATCTGCTGGAATTGTTAAACCGCTATCGTATTCAACCGGGTACGCTGATTCTTGAGGTCACTGAAAGCCGCCGTATCGACGATCCACACGCTGCCGTCGCTATCTTACGTCCGTTACGTAATGCTGGCGTGCGTATCGCACTGGATGATTTTGGCATGGGTTACGCGGGGCTGCGCCAGTTACAGCATATGAAGTCGCTACCGGTCGATATCCTTAAAATTGATAAAATGTTTGTCGATGGGTTACCGGATGATCACAGTATGGTGACGGCGATTATCCTGATGGCCCGCAGTCTTAATTTACAATTGATTGCCGAGGGCGTGGAGAACGAGGCGCAACGCGCGTGGCTGGAACAGGCGGGAGTCAACGTCGCGCAAGGCTTCCTGTTTGCTCGGCCCGTTCCCGCGGATATCTTTGAAGAACGGTATCTGTCGCACGAAAATCCTGATTACAAAAGTTAAAAAAGGTCGCGCTTGTGCGAGCCAGCTCAAACTTTTTAACATTTTTGTTTCAATTATGATCCTGGCGCATTTCTGTCATGTTGTGTGGGTGTTATTTTAAGGCCGCAGGTTACTCATAACCTTACAAGACCTGTGGTTTTTACTTCAAGGACACCCTATGAAAACCTCTCTGTTCAAAAGTCTTTATTTTCAGGTCCTGACAGCAATCGCCATTGGTATTCTCCTTGGCCATTACTATCCTGAACTGGGCGCACAAATGAAACCGCTTGGCGACGCGTTCGTTAAGCTCATTAAGATGATCATCGCTCCTGTCATTTTCTGTACTGTCGTGACGGGCATCGCAGGCATGGAAAGCATGAAAGCGGTGGGCCGTACCGGCGCGGTCGCGCTGCTTTACTTTGAAATTGTCAGTACGATTGCGCTGATTATCGGTCTTATCATCGTCAACGTTGTGCAGCCTGGCGCCGGGATGAACGTCGATCCGGCAACGCTGGATGCGCAGGCGGTGGCCGTTTATGCCGCACAAGCCAAGGAGCAGGGCATTATTGCCTTCCTGATGGATGTCATACCGGGTAGCGTGATCGGCGCGTTTGCCAGCGGCAACATTCTGCAGGTCTTACTGTTTGCGGTGTTGTTTGGTTTTGCGCTGCACCGTTTGGGCAGCAAAGGCCAGCTCATTTTCAATGTGATTGAGAGTTTTTCGCAGGTCATTTTCGGCATCATCAATATGATCATGCGCCTGGCGCCGATTGGCGCATTCGGCGCGATGGCCTTCACCATCGGTAAATACGGCGTCGGTTCTCTGGTGCAACTGGGGCAGCTCATTATCTGCTTCTATATCACCTGTATTCTCTTCGTGGTGGTGGTGCTGGGGACGATTGCACGGGTAACGGGCTTTAGCATTTTTAAATTTATTCGCTATATCCGGGAAGAATTACTCATTGTGCTCGGCACCTCCTCTTCCGAGTCAGCGTTGCCGCGTATGCTCGATAAGATGGAAAAACTGGGGTGCCGTAAGTCGGTTGTAGGGCTGGTGATCCCGACGGGGTATTCGTTCAACCTCGATGGCACCTCTATCTACCTGACGATGGCGGCGGTGTTTATCGCCCAGGCGACCAACAGCCATATGGATATCTTCCACCAGATAACGCTGCTGGTCGTGCTGCTGCTATCGTCAAAAGGCGCCGCGGGCGTGACCGGAAGCGGCTTTATTGTGCTGGCGGCCACTATCTCCGCCGTAGGCCATTTACCGGTTGCGGGACTGGCGTTAATCCTCGGTATCGACCGCTTTATGTCCGAAGCGCGCGCGCTGACTAACCTGGTGGGTAACGGCGTGGCGACGGTGGTGGTTGCCAAATGGGTGAAAGAGTTAGATCACCAAAAGCTGGACGATGTGCTTAATAATCGTGCGCCGGATGGCAAAACGCACGAAATTTCCTCCTAATCTCGCCACTTATGCCCGTAGTCCCTTCCAGGACTGCGGGTGTTTGCGCATAATTGACCCCTGCGCCCAAAGCATACAGCATGATGCTTAGGGATTATTTCACTTCTTCCGTGACATTTTTAGGTTCTCGCGGTCTAACACGAAGTGTTTTTACGTCATATTCAGGCATCCCTGCCGGGGCTGTCTTTTTATTACCAGGATTGTTGATCAGGGGTTCACATGCAGGGCACAAAAATTCGACTCTTAGCGGGCAGTCTGTTGATGTTGGCCTCTGCCGGCTATGTGCAGGCAGATGCGCTCCAGCCCGATCCGGCATGGCAACAGGGGACGCTGGCTAATGGGTTACAGTGGCAAGTGTTGGCTACGCCTCAGCGCCCCAGCGATCGTATTGAAGTTCGTCTCCAGGTTAATACCGGTTCGCTCACCGAAAGTACGCAACAGAGCGGGTTCAGCCATGCGATTCCCCGTATCGCGCTGACGCAAAGCGGTGGTCTGGATGCCGCACAGGCACGTTCTTTATGGCAGCAAGGGTTTGATCCGAAACGTCCCATGCCGCCCGTTATTGTTTCTTATGATTCCACGCTCTATAACCTCAGTTTACCCAATAACCGTAACGATCTGCTGAAAGAAGCGCTGACCTATCTGGCTAACGTCTCCGGTAAATTAACCATTACGCCAGAGACGGTGAATCATGCGTTAAGCAGCGAAGATATGGTTGCGACGTGGCCAGCAGATACTAAAGAGGGCTGGTGGCGTTATCGGCTGAAAGGGTCGGCGTTATTGGGGCACGATCCCGCGGAACCGTTAAAGCAGCCGGTAGACGCAGCCAAAATTCAGGCTTTCTATGAAAAATGGTACACCCCGGATGCCATGACGCTGATTGTTGTCGGCAACATTGATGCGCGCTCCGTCGCCGAGCAGATCAATAAAACGTTCGGTACGCTGAAAGGTAAACGCGAAACGCCCGCCCCGGTGCCGACGCTTTCGCCGCTGCGGGCGGAATCAGTGAGCATTATGACCGATGCGGTGCGCCAGGATCGTCTCTCCATTATGTGGGATACGCCGTGGCAACCGATTCGCGAGTCGGCGGCGCTGTTGCGCTACTGGCAGGCGGATCTGGCGCGCGAAGCGCTGTTCTGGCATATCCAGCAAGAGCTTACTAAAAATAACGCGAAAGATATTGGTCTGGGGTTTGACTGCCGGGTTCTGTTTCTGCGCGCGCAGTGCGCCATCAACATTGAATCACCTAATGATAAGCTCAATACCAATTTGAGCCTGGTGGCGAATGAACTGGCGAAAGTACGCGACAAAGGTTTGTCGGAAGAGGAGTTTACTGCGCTGGTGGCGCAGAAAAATCTCGAATTGCAAAAGCTGTTCGCGACCTACGCGCGTACCGATACTGACATTTTGACTGGACAGCGTATGCGCTCGCTGCAGAATCAAGTGGTGGATATCGCGCCGGAGCAGTATCAGAAGCTGCGCCAGAATTTCCTCAACAGCCTGACCGTTGATATGCTCAATCAGAATTTACGTCAGCAGCTATCGCAGGAGATGGCATTAATTTTGCTGCAACCGCAAGGCGAGCCGGAATTTAATATGAAGGCGTTAAAGGCGACGTGGGATGAAATCATGGTCCCGACTACTGCCGCCGCTGTTGAAGCAGATGAGGCGCATCCGGAAGTGACGGAGACACCGGCGGCACAGTAAGCTGCCGCCTGTCGGCCCGGTAAGCGCAGCGCCACCGGGCAAGAGCGAATGACTTACTGCGGCATCGCGTCGTGCGGAATAATGGCCCCACGGTACTGAATCACCGTGCTGGCCGTCAGGTGTCCGCGCTTCGCGGCATCCGTCGCGCTGCCGCCCGTCAAACGAACGGCCAGATAACCGGCGCTGAAGGAGTCGCCTGCGGCAGTGGTGTCTATCACTTTCTCTTTCGGCAGTTTCACTGCCGGAACGTCAATGAGCGCCTCGCCCTGAATCGAGACCAGGCAAGAGTCCGCCCCGCGTTTTACCACCACTTCCTGCACGCCTGCCGCATGGGTGCGGGCAATGACCTCTTCCACTGGTTGCTGACCCCATAGCGCGTCTTCATCGTCCAGTGTCAGGAAGGCGATATCAGTACATTCCAGCATCTTTTGATAGACCTGCTGCGTTTCTTCGCGACTTGTCCATAAACGCGGGCGATAGTTATTATCAAAAATGACTTTCCCGCCGTTGGCCCGGCATTCACGCAATAAAGACAGCAGCTTATCACGGCTGGTCGGGCTTAAAATCGCGAGGCTAATGCCGCTCAGGTAGAGATAATCGAAGGTCGCCAGCGTCTCGCAGATAGCCGCTGACTGCTCGCTCTCCAGCCAGAATTTCGCTGCCGCTTCGTTACGCCAGTAGTAGAAGGTACGCTCGCCAGTGTCATCGGTTTCGATGTAATAGAGGCCTGGCAGGCGATTTTCCATCCGCTGCGTTAGCGAGGTATCCACATTTTCATGCTGCCACGCCTCCAGCATCTGTTGGCTGAAACTGTCGGTACCCAGCGCCGTCACATAGTGAACGGCCAGAGCGGCAGAATCGACCTGACGGGCAATATAAACGGAGGTATTCAGCGTGTCGCCGCCGAAGCCGCGCTGAACATCAGCGCCTTTCTGCGACAGCTCAATCATGCATTCGCCAATCACGGCAATCTTTTTAGACATAGTCGTGAACCTGATCTGTAAAAATTAGCGTTAGTGTGCGCTGTGGATGTTTAGTGGTCAATAATATTAAAACATCGGTCCATTATTTTTTTGAGCAAGTGCGTATTTTTGACAAGTTTCGGGGGCTGTTTTTATTTTGCCAGGGACCGAGGGTAAAGTTCTCTGCCTGAACGCCGATAACCTTTGACGAGTCCGGACAGTCACACTCCCATTAACAGGACAACTGAGATGATAAAGCAGGTTATCCAGCAGCTACGCGTTCCTGATGCAGGTATAGAGAATTTGCAGGAACGGCGCTATTGGCTGCAATGCGAGCGTGCCTATACTTACCAGCCGATATACCAGACGGATGGCCGTCTGATGGCGGTTGAACTTCTCACTGTCGTCACCCATCCTGATAACCCTTCCAGACGTATTGCCCCGGATCGTTATTTCGCGGAGTTAGCGGTTCGACACCGCATTGACGTAGTGAAAGAACAACTTCATCAGCTCGAACAAAAAGCGGATTTTTTCACTCGCCATCACTTATTGGCATCGGTCAATGTCGACGGCCCTACGCTGATTGCCATGCGACGACAGCCGGACATTCTGGCAGCGATGGAGCGCTTACCCTGGCTGCGTTTCGAACTGGTGGAACATATTCGTTTGCCGAAAGACTCCTCTTTCGCCTCGATGTGTGAGTTCGGCCCGCTGTGGCTGGATGATTTTGGTACCGGTATGGCCAATTTTTCAGCGCTGAGCGAAGTGCGTTATGACTACATTAAAGTGGCGCGCGAGCTGTTCGTCATGCTGCGTCAGTCCCCGGAGGGACGCAACCTGTTCACTCTGCTGCTGCAACTGATGAACCGCTACTGCCGCGGCGTTATTGTCGAGGGCGTGGAGACGCTGGAAGAGTGGCGTGATGTGCAGCGTTCGCCCGCCTTTGCCGCCCAGGGCTATTTTCTTTCTCGACCCGTGCCGCTGATATCGCTCGAAGAGGTGATTCTGACCCTGTAACGCCAGACTGTTCCCGTAATACGTGGTATTACGAGGCGCGGTCATCCTCCTTTTTCGTCTGGCTGAACTATCTTTAGGACAGGCAAGGGAAGAAGTGAGGAAATAACACATGACTAAAGCAGGCAAAATAACCGCCGCCATCACAGGGACTTTCTTGTTGTTGATCGCCATAGTGATTTTGTTGATCGCAACATTTGACTGGAACCGCCTCAAACCGACCATCAACCAGAAAGTCTCTACCGAATTGAACCGGCCTTTCGCTATTCGCGGCGATTTAGGCGTGGTGTGGGAACGCCAAAAACAGGAGACCGGCTGGCGAAGCTGGGTACCGTGGCCGCATGTTCACGCGGAAGACGTCATTCTCGGCAATCCGCCAGATATTCCGGAAGTCACGATGGTGCATCTGCCACGCGTTGAGGCGACGCTTGCCCCACTGGCGCTCCTGACCAAAACCGTCTGGCTGCCGTGGATCAAACTGGTGAAACCCGACGCGCGTCTTATTCGTCTGTCCGAGAAAACCAATAACTGGACCTTTAACCTCGCGCAAGACAAGAATACGGACCCCAATGCTAAACCTTCCGCCTGGTCCTTCCGGCTGGATAATATTCTCTTCGACCAGGGGCGAATCGCGATCGATGATAAGGTCAGCAAGGCGGATATCACTATTCTGATCGATCCGTTAGGCAAACCGTTGCCGTTCAGCGAAGTGACGGGAACGAAAGGCAAAGCAGACAAATCCACCGTGGGCGACTATGTCTTCGGCCTGAAGGCGCAGGGGCGTTATAACGGGGAACCGTTGACCGGTACGGGGAAAATAGGCGGTATGCTGGCGCTACGCAGCGAAAGTACGCCTTTTCCTGTGCAGGCCGATTTCCGCTCTGGTAATACGCGGGTGGCTTTTAGCGGCGTGGTGAACGAACCGATGAAAATGGGCGGCGTCGATCTGCGGCTTAAATTCTCTGGCGATTCACTGGGCGATTTATATGATTTAACCGGCGTGCTGCTGCCGGATACGCCGCCGTTTGAGACCGATGGGCGATTGGTGGCGAAAATTGACGCCGAAAAGTCATCAGTATTTGATTATCGCGGTTTTAACGGGCGCATTGGCGACAGTGATATCCACGGCTCCCTCACTTATACCACCGGTAAACCGCGCCCTAAACTGGAAGGCGATGTCGAATCGCGCCAGTTACGCCTGGCCGATCTTGGGCCGCTGATTGGCGTGGATTCCGGGAAAGACGCTGAGCAGTCGAAACGGTCTGAACAGCGCAAAGGCGAGAAGAATGTTCAGCCGGCGGATAAAGTGTTGCCTTACGATCGCTTTGAAACCGACAAATGGGACGTTATGGACGCCGATGTCCGGTTTAAAGGCCGACGTATTGAACATGGCGGCAGTCTACCGATTAGCGATCTTTCGACCCATATCATCCTGAAAAACGCCGACTTACGTCTACAGCCGCTGAAGTTTGGTCTGGCAGGCGGCAGTATTGTCTCCAACATCCATCTGGAAGGGGATAAAAAGCCAATGCAGGGGCGGGCGGATATACAGGCGCGTCGGCTGAAGCTTAAAGAACTGATGCCGGATGTGGAGCTGATGCAGAAAACGCTGGGCGAGCTGAACGGCGATGCGGATATTCGCGGGACGGGCAACTCGGTCGCCGCGCTGCTTGGCAACAGTAACGGCAATCTGAAGTTATTGATGAATGATGGATTGATTAGCCGCAACCTGATGGAAATCGTGGGGCTGAACGTCGGCAACTATATTGTCGGGCAGATTTTTGGCGATGACGAAGTGCGGGTTAACTGCGCGGCGGCGAATCTCAATATTACGAACGGCGTGGCGCGACCGCAAATTTTTGCTTTTGATACAGAAAATGCGTTGATTAACGTGACCGGTACGGCGAGCTTCGCCTCTGAACAGCTCGATTTAACCATTGATCCGGAAAGTAAGGGGATTCGTATTATTACGCTGCGATCGCCGCTGTACGTGCGCGGGACATTTAAAAATCCGCAGGCGGGCGTCAAGCCCGGCCCGCTGATTGCGCGCGGCGCGGTTGCGGCAGCGCTGGCGACGTTGGTAACGCCCGCCGCCGCGCTATTGGCGCTAATTTCGCCCTCTGAAGGCGAAGCCAATCAGTGCCGGACGATTTTAACGCAGATGAAGCAGTAACGTGAAACGTAGCGCCGGATGATGCCATCCGGCGCCCTATTACAACGCCTGATGACGCGTCTCATGGGTTAACAGCAGTGCAATCAGCGTCAGCGCCGCCATTGACGCCAGGTAAACCCCTACCGCCGCCAGCCCGTAGTGGCTTTGCAGCCATGCGGCAATATACGGCGCGACGGAAGCGCCCAGAATCGATGAGACATTGTAGGAAAACGATGCGCCGGTATAGCGCACTTCCGTCGGAAATAGCTCCGGCAGCAGCGCTCCCATTGGGCCGAAGGTCAGCCCCATCAGGCTCAGGCCTAACAACAGGAACACGAATACCAGCGCTGGATTGCCTGAACCCAGCAGCGGGGTAAAGGCGAACAACGCGAAGAGAATGATGAGCGTGGTAATGATGACCATGCTTTTCCGACGGCCAAATGCGTCCGCCAGCAGGCCGGCGATGGGCACCATCACGCCGAAACCAATCACCGCCATCATCAGCATCCACAGTATTTCATTGCGCGGCAAGCCAAGCCCCACCGGCGCGGCGGCCGTGCTGTAAGTCATGGAATAGACGGTCATGATATAGAACAGCGTGTAGGTCGCCAGCATAATAAACGTGCCGAGAACGGTTACGCGGACATGCTTCGTCAGCAACGTGCCCAGCGGTATTTTTACCTGTTTTTTCGCTGCGGCGACTTTCGCAAACACCGGCGTTTCATGCAGCGACACGCGCACATACAGGCCGATAATCACCAGCACCGCCGAGAAGATAAACGGCACGCGCCAGCCCCAGCTCATAAACTGCTCGTCGGTCAGCAGCCAGGAGAGCAACAGGAAGGTGCCATTGGCAAAAAAGAAGCCGATCGGCGCGCCCAACTGCGGGAAGGAGCCATACAGCGCGCGTTTGCGCGGCGGCGCATTCTCCGTCGCTAATAACGCTGCGCCGCCCCATTCGCCGCCCAGCCCCAGTCCCTGACCGAAACGCGCCAGCGCCAGCAGCAGCGGCGCGAAAATACCTATCGTCGCGTAGCCCGGTAACAGACCGATAATGACCGTGGAGATCCCCATCGTCAGCAGCGAAGCCACCAGCGTGACTTTGCGGCCTACCCGGTCGCCGAAGTGACCGAATAGCGCAGAGCCAATCGGACGCGCCACAAACGCGATAGCGAAGGTGGCGAGCGATTGTAGCGTTGCCGCAGTGGGATCGCCCTGGGGGAAGAAGATAAGGGGGAACACGATCACCGCTGCGGTGGCGTAAATATAGAAGTCGAAGAACTCAATCGCGGTGCCGATAAGCGAGGCAATAACGACTTTATTGCGTGAGTTTACCGGAACATGTTCCTGCTCATGGTCGAGTGTTGTGGCGGTTGCTTGCATACTATTTTCTTATTTTTAGCGAACGAATAGCCATATTACGCACAGCAAAAGTTATATTTCAATGTGTAACAAAAGCTAAAAATGGTCAAAAAAAGCGCAAAAAGGGGATAATGTTTAAGCCAGCCATTTTGCGTCTATGAAATGCTTCACATAATTTTAGAATTGGTGGATAAAACTGGTTTCTGGTTAAATAAAAGTTAATTACTGGATTTATATGCTGAAACAATGAGATGAGGCGGAAGGACGTGCCTGATTGTACCGCCGGGTACGCTTTGCTTGCCCGGCCTGGGTCTACACATCAGTAGGCCGAATGACGACGCCGTGCGTGCCATTCGGCAGCAAGCCGCAGACTAGCGTTGCGTTTTACCCGGCATTCGCGGGTCGTCCTTGTATTCGGCGGTGGCTATCCAGGCCGCGCAGAATAACGTCAGGCGGGCAAAAAAGTAGAAGAAGGCCATCAGACCGAGTACGGAGCCAAACGCCGCGCCGGAAGGCGATTTCACCAGTGACGGCAGCGTATAAGTCATAATGATTTTAATCACCTCAAAACCGATAGCGGCAATAAATGTCCCGCGAATCAACGCTTTTTTACGGGGACGATGGCGAGGCAGTCGCCAGAAAATCCAGAAGAAAAGCAGATAGTTGGCAAAAATAGAGATGGCCAGACCGATCAAATGCCAGGCCGGTTTTAACCATTCGATGCTGTCGAGATACAAGGCGGAGATGATCATCTGCTGGGCGGAACCGGCGATGGAAGTAATGGACAGCGTAATGATTAAAGCGATTAATAATCCAATCAGCGAGATAAAATCGCGCAGATATTTGAGCCAGATTTTCTCCTGATCCTGCGGCTTGCGCTCCCAGACGTCCCGTGACTGGGCGCGAATCGCTTCCCGCAGGTTGCCCATCCAGTTAACGCCGGAATAGAGCGCGATACCCAGTCCGACCAGCCCTACCGTGGTACGCTGTTGAACCGCCGTATTAATCGTATTTTTAAGCGTGGACGCCAGCGTAGGATCGCTCACATTCATCAATATCTTGCTGAAAATATCTTCCAGTAGATTAGGGTGCGAGGCGAGGATAAAACCTGCCGCGGCAAAGGACACCATCATTATCGGGATCATCGACAGAAACGAAAAGTAGGTGATAGCCGCGCCAAACTGATTACCCAGTCGATCGTTAAAACGTTCGGTCGCGCGAATGAGGTGGGCCACCATTGGTTGACGCTGAATTTTTTGCATCAGGGTGGTGACGGAATGCAACGCCTGATTTGCCTTTTCGTTTTTTTCCGGGGCGTCATGCGGCTGCGTTTCTATTTTTTGTATCGGGTCGTGCTCCAGTTCCTGAATAGGGCGTTTTACGTCATTTTCCTGCGTCATCAGGTCGGTAGTCCTTCATCATTAATAGAATATGTCAGTATAGCTTCTCCCCGGTGGATGCTGAAAATGCGGCTACTCTGCGGCCTCTTTAATGGTTTCCGTCAGCCATACCATAAACAGGTGTACCCGGCGGGAAAGATTACGGCGATGGGGATAATGCAGCGTCACCGGCAGTGGAGCGGCGCGATATTGCGGTAAAATTTCAATGAGCGTTCCGGCGCGTAACGCCTCCCGTACAGCAATGCGCGGCGTCTGAATGATTCCTAATCCTGCCAGACAGGCCGTATGCCAGGTCTCTGTACTGTTTACCGTTAGCATTCCGCCGGTTTTTACCCACTGCATACCGTGGGGAGTTTCAAAGGCAAAACCCGGTGAAGAGACTCCCGGGGTCAATGAATAATGCACCATCGCATGTGAGGCGAGATCGTCAAGGTTTTCTGGATACCCAAAGCGTGCCAGGTATTGTGGGCTGGCGCAGTTCACCCTCCTCAGTTTGCCAAGTGGGCGCGTCAGTATCCCTGGCGCATGTAGCGGCTCTGTGCGCACCACGCAGTCGAAATCTTCCCGTAGTAAATCGACCTGTCGATCGCTACTACAAAGTTCCAGCGCAATGCCGGGATACTGATGCAAAAAAGTGGGCAGGCGCGGCATGATGAGGCTGTTTGCGAGACATGGCGGTATATCTACCCGTATTTTGCCACTGATACTGGCGGGATCAGGCTGGAAAAGACCCTCCAGTTCATCCAGGTTACTCAACAGATCTTTTGCCCGTTCGTAGTAAACCATTCCGTCCTGAGTAAGCTGTACCCGCCGGGTGGTGCGGTGGAGCAGGCGGATGCCCAGTTGATGTTCTAACGCTTGTATTTGCCGTGAGACGCTGCCTTTGGGAAGGCCGATATCCTCTGCTGCACGGGAAAAACTTTCCCGTTCCGCCACGCGTACAAACAATTTCATTGCATATATTTTATCCATCATCAGGCTCTATTATTGTTCTTATTGAAACAGTGACGCTGAAGCGGCTGGTTTTATTGATTTTCTAGCACCTAATAAGCCCTTTCGCAATCATTGCTCGCGTGACGAATACGTCTGATCGCGTTGCGCGGCGGATTTATCGCCTTCCGGCCAGGCATTTTAGCGCCAAAAAGCCGATAAACGGGGCGAGGGCGGTAAAACACGCCGATAACAGCGGGTGCAGTGGGGCAGAGAAATGCATGTACATACACGGTATTGTCATTGACCCATCGTCGCGGTTTTCAGGCGGATTGGCTATTTTTTAACAAAATGTGCTACTTTATTTTTTGTAACACATCAGGCGAAAAGCAGATATTTCCTTTGTGACGCGCCAGGCGTACTCTTCATTAAATTAATATTCAAATTAGCCTTAGCTGTTCGCGCTAATAAGATATTCCTTACTTTAAAAGGCTAATTTTAGCGAATTCTGTAATCCCGATGTTGAAGCTGTAAATATTCATAACCTTTCCCTTCCTCAACCAATGACTATCGGTAAAATGGCCTATACCAAATGGCGACTTCTTATTTTACCCTACGGGTAATACCCTTCCTCATCTTGAGACTATTATCTTACCCAGGTGGAGAAAAGTAATGCAGGTAATCATGTTTGACAGGCAGTCAATATTTATTCATGGAATGAAAATCAGTTTGCAGCAGCACATTCCAGGAATAAGTATCCAGAGTGTCGGTCAGGCAGAAGAACTCTGGCAAAAAATAGAAAGCGCGCCGGATGCGCTGGTCATGCTGGATAGCGGCCTGGATGCTGAGTTTTGCCGCGAGGTGTTACAAAGAACCGCGCAGCAATTTCCGGAGGTGAAGATTATTATCACGGCGATGGATGGCAGTCAAAAGTGGCTGCATGAAGTCATGCAATTTAACGTTCAGGCCGTGGTGCCACGCGATTCTGATGCTGAAACCTTTGTCCTTGCGCTCAATGCTGTCGCTCGCGGGATGATGTTTTTACCGGGGGATTGGTTAAATTCAACGGAGCTGGAGTCCCGTGATATAAAAGCGTTAAGCGCCCGCCAGCGGGAAATTTTACAGATGCTTGCCGCAGGAGAATCAAATAAACAAATTGGGCGGGCGTTAAATATTAGTACCGGGACGGTTAAAGCGCATCTGGAGTCGCTTTACCGGCGGCTGGATGTAAAAAATCGTACCCAGGCCGCCATGATGTTAAATGAATCGAATTAACGACGTTAAATTCGCAGTCCGCTTATTTCTGGCTGTGAAATATCACCCGTATTGATTAATGATAAAAAACGCTGATGTCCGATGCTGAACATCAGCGCAATAAGCGTTTCGCGTTGAAACCGATCGTTAAGTTCCGGCAAGCAATTCTGTAGCAGAATATCGCAGCTATTGAGGTCATCCAGCAAGAATGCCTCCGCCTGGTCGGGCGTAATGAACGTCAGCGTCTCATCCGGCGTCAACATATGCCCGTAACCAATCACCCAGTTACCCTGCCGATCGCGATACTTTTCCAGCGACAGACCCTGCCACTGTTTAATAAACGCGATGCAGGCGGAGCTAAAGCGAGATGAAATGTGCGGCATGGCATCTTTCTCATAAAAAGCGCGATTATAAAGTGTGCTGCACGCGTGGCTAGCGGTCAGACGGCCAAACGCAGGCAGGGAAAAGGTCTATGCCGTTCAGCGTCACGCCGCGTTGACAGAATGAAAAACTGATGTTTTTGGTTAGTAACCGATCTTCTTATAAATTTGCAATCATTAAGATTAAGTCACTGAAATGTGGCTAAATCTGTTATATCTATGAAAAAACATAATTAAAAGAAAACGAAGATCTCGTCGCGGGATCGTCTTTTTAGGGAAGATAATGACGAATAGCGCTTCGCAGGCGACACGCGCGCCTTTTGAACATAGCCTGGGGATTATCCGCCAGGCATCAATAGAAATCCTGCTGCTGCTGGGTATTCATACCACAGAGGGAAAAGAGCCCCGGTGGTTCATGGAACAACTTGAGCAGGCGCGTCTTAACCTGGGCGGTTGGGGCGCGGTGGCGAAAAAATTGCGGATAAATGACGCGCAGTTGAGCCAGTTTATGCTGCAACTGCGTCACCTTCAGCAGCATGTTCCCCAGTATGACAGCGGGCAAGAGGTGAGCGAAAATCAACTCCTTGCCGCGTTGCGTTTTGTCACCTCGCTGGAGCATCTACGTCAGCAGCAGCCGCTACTGACGTATCAAACTGAGCTGGAAGAACCCGACCAGGAGGCGCATCTTGAGGCGCAGCGTCAGCTTCGGGCGATAGAACTGACGTTAAAAGCGCTTATTGCGCGCGCATGGCCGGATCGGGCGTCGCTGAATCACTACCTCAAGCAACATTTCGGCCCGGACCGTTTGCGCCAGTGGTTAAAACAGGGAGAAGATCAACATGCGCTGGAGGGCATGTTGTTCAGCGAACTGGCGCTTATGGTGGTCGATAAAAAATTGTTTGCCCGTCATTACGTCAGAATTTTTAATGATGCCTCAGCGTTAACGCTGTTCGCCGAGTCGCGCACCACTCTGCGTATGTTTCTGGATGATTGCCGCCTTGCGCGAAACGAGGTTATCGCCAGGCAGCCGCTTACCTCAGCGCAGCTTATGCTGCTAAACGTTCAGTATCAGCAAATCGTTCGGCCCATCCAGCGCGCCTATGCCGAAAAACGTACCCGCGTGAATCCCGCTTCGTTTCTGCTGGCGGATGAACGTGAATTGCGCCAGTTCTGGGAAACCGCGCGGCTTAAAGATCGGCAGGCCGGGGGAGATAAGCATGAGATTAGCGAGAGCATAGAACCACCGCGTAAGCGGCCTCCGCGTACGCCTGAAGAGCGTGAGCAACTTATTTCCGGCGCTTTGTGGGGCGCGGTTGGCGTCATGACGCTGGCGATACTGGCGGGCGCGTTCTGGCTATTTAGTTCGTCGTCGCCAGGCTCCGATAACGGGCAAGCTCCCGCAATGGCGCAGGATGAACCGCCGCGCGAGGCGCCTTCCGCGCGGGAAACGCTCAATCATATGGGGATTACCTGGGATGCGTTTACCATGCGGGCGGCGATAGAGCGCAATGATACGCGGGTGACGGCGCTGTTCCTCCAGGGCGGAATGAACTGGCAGCTCGCGTGGACGGAGCAGGCGTTTGCGGCAGGACATACCGAGGTGCTGCAACTGTTGTTGCGTTATCCCGCGCTGATGGATGAGGTCAAACCCTGCCGACGATTTATCACAACGTTAAGTCATGACATGTCGAGCGGCGCGCCGCTGACCGCGATGCATAAAACCTATTTGCAAACGTTTTGCACCGTTCCGGCTGTTGTGACGCGCCAGCAGCACGATACGGAGCAGGCCCGATTGCGCGCTCAGGCCCGGCCCAGCGCAGACAATAAAAAATGGCTGAAAATTCAGTCAGCCATTTATGATGCGATTCACTGAGGCCGGAGCAGGTTAAGGCTCTCCGTAAAGGCCAATCAGGCGGCGCACCACGCCATTGGTCCAGCCGAACCCGTCCTGTAGCGGATACTCGCCCCCGCCGCCTTCGCGGGGCGTACCGCCGGAAATATGGTATTTCTCGATCAGTTTATGGTGCTCCTGATAAAAATGGTTCACTGTTTTTAACCAGTTATGGGCGATTTCATCGCCCAGCATATCGTCGCCATACCGTTTGAAGCCCTGAATCGCCATCCATTGCAGCGGTGCCCAGCCGTTCGGTTTATCCCACTGTTCGCCGGTTTCGTATTCGGTCGCCATAATCCCGCCGGGCGTTAACAGACGGCTGCGTACCACATTTGCCAGACGGTCGGCCTGCTCGTGGTTCGCCATACCGACATACAGCGGCACGATACTGGCGGCGGAAAAGAGCGCCATTTCTTCGCGTCGCCAGTCATAGTCCCGATAACAGCCGTTTTCATCATCCCACAGATAATGGTTCACGGCGGCGCGTCGATCGCTGGCTTTCTGGCGAAATAGCGCCTCGGTGTCACGTTCGCCTTTCAGTGCTGAAATATTGGCGATAGCGCTCTCCAGTTTATACAGAAAAGCGTTCAAATCGATAGGGATAAACTGGGTCGTACGTATGCTGGCAAGCCGGCCCGCATCGCGTAGCCAGCGTGAAGAATAGTCCCAGCCGGACGCCGCCCCGGCGCGCAAATCCCGGTAGACTTCATTGGGCGGACGACCGGAGTGTTTTGCAGTTTCGACATCTTCCAGCCACGACTCGTCGCGCGGCGTGTCGCGATCGTCCCAGTAGCGGTTCAGCAGGGAACCGTCCGGCATCCGCACAACGTGGCGATAAGCCTGGTTGAGCGCCAGCGATTCGGCGCCGTCCATCCAGAAGGCGTATTCCATTTTGAGATGGTCGAGATAACGCCGCGCGCCGCGCACGCCATCTTCTTCGAACAGTTCAACCATCAGGGCAAAAACCGGCGGCTGCGAACGGCTCAGATAATAGGTCCGGTTGCCGTTGGGAATATGGCCATAGTTTTCAATCATCCAGGCGAAATTATCCGCCATACATTTAAGTAAGTCTTCGCGCCCGCTTTCCGCCAGACCCAGCATGGTAAAATAAGAGTCCCAATAATAGGTTTCGCTAAAACGGCCTCCCGGCACGATATAGGATTGCGGCAGCGCCAGCAGCGAAGACCACGGAATATGATCCTGCGGTTCGCGCGTCAGTATCGGCCAAAGCTGGTCAATATGTTCTTTGAGCGAGTTTTCGGGATTAGAGACATACTCGCTGGATAAGGTTTCCGGTAGCCAGAAATGGTTCTCGACGAAGCGGCGTAAGTCAAAATCACGGTGGCGTCTGACCTTACGGTAGCGGATCAGGATATCAAGCGGGTCCATCTTCGGCGCGCAGTCCGGGAACGTTTTACTGTCTGGAAACAGTTTTGTTGACTGTACATGCTCGAACAGTTCGAGATACCGATCGGCAGGGGTCAGGGCGTCAGAGGCGGGAAGCCCCTCGATCATCTCCGGCTCCGGTTCCGCCTCGATCATTTCATCCAGCTTTAACTCGCACGGGTCTGTTTCATAAAGCAGATCGACATCAATAGTCAGATCTTCAGAAGGCGTGGGGTTTAATTTCTGGTTGAGCATAATGACAAGGACCTCCGGCTTGCGTCGTAAAAGATACGGGTGTTGCCCGGCTGTCTATTAAGCGTAGACATTCGCTTCGATACCTGAGTGGCAAAGTGTGCGATAGATCACATTTTGCAATTTGTCTCTCAAGAAAAACACTTCATAACTTACTGAATAGTATTGCGAAAATCCTATTTTCATGACGCCCGCCCCAGACCTAAAATCAGAACATTCGTTTCATAGCGGTATCACTACGTCACCGCATGGCGTGGATTCACAAGCAAAGGTAACGTAAATAGTTATAATACAAGCTATGGCATCATGATAATACAAATGGATACAAATGATCGAGCAACCCGACAGTAAAAGCGCCAAACCGCTTTATAAGCAGCTTGAAGCCGCCTTAAAAGAGGCTATTGCGCGTGGAGAGTATAAACCAGGCCAGCAGATCCCGACGGAAAATGAACTGAGCGTGCGCTGGCAGGTGAGCAGGGTCACGGTCCGTAAGGCGCTGGATGCGCTGACGCGTGAAAATTTGCTGACCCGTGTCTCCGGCAAAGGCACCTTTGTCTCTGGTGAGAAATTTCAGCGCAGCATGACCGGCATCATGAGTTTCAGCGAGTTATGCCAGTCCCAGGGACGTCGCCCGGGGTCACGCACCATCAAATCCGTTTTTGAATCGGTAGACGATGAGACAAAAGCGTTACTGAATATGAACGATGGCGAAAAAGCGGTCGTCATTGAACGTATCCGCTATGCCGACGATGTGGCGGTATCGCTGGAAACCGTACATCTTCCCCCACGTTTTGCGTTTTTGCTGGACGAAGATCTTAATAATCACTCTTTGTATGAATGCTTACGCGAGAAATACCATTTATGGTTTACCCACTCCCGTAAGATGATCGAACTGGTTTATGCCAGCTTTGAAGTCGCCCATTATCTTGGCGTCAACGAGGGTTATCCGCTGATCCTGATAAAAAGTGAAATGATTGATAACAAAGGAGAACTCTCCTGCGTTTCGCAACAGTTGATTGTCGGCGATAAAATACGGTTTACCGTATGATGTCAGCATTACGCTAACGAAGAGCAGGCTGAATCGGGATCCAGATCGCGGATCCCGATTTTTTTTGGTTTCCATCTTGATCAAATGTCTTTAAATGTCATATAAAAATAATAATACATTATGAGTCATTTATGGCGAATCCTCGCCTGTATCATTGATGGAACCAGAGGAAAGCATGATGGGTATGAAAGAGACAGTTAGCAATATTGTGACCAGCCAGGCAGAGAAAGGAGGCGTTAAACACGTCTATTACGTGGCGTGCGGCGGTTCTTATGCGGCGTTCTATCCGGCGAAAGCATTTTTAGAAAAAGAAGCGAAAGCGTTGACTGTCGGTCTGTATAACAGCGGAGAATTTATTAACAACCCGCCGGTAGCGCTGGGAGAAAATGCCGTTGTGGTTGTCGCCTCCCACAAAGGTAATACGCCAGAGACAATTAAAGCGGCTGAAATCGCCCGTCAGCACGGCGCGCCGGTCATTGGTTTAACCTGGATAATGGATTCACCGTTGGTGGCGCATTGCGACTATGTGGAAACGTACACGTTTGGCGACGGTAAAGATATTGCCGGAGAGAAAACGATGAAAGGCCTGCTGAGTGCGGTCGAACTGCTCCAGCAGACGGAAGGGTATGCGCACTACGACGATTTTCAGGATGGCGTCAGCAAAATCAACCGTATCGTCTGGCGCGCTTGCGAGCAGGTAGCGGAGCGTGCGCAGGCGTTCGCGCAGGAATATAAAGACGATAAAGTCATTTATACCGTCGCCAGCGGCGCGGGCTATGGCGCAGCCTACCTACAGAGCATCTGCATCTTTATGGAAATGCAATGGATACATTCCGCCTGTATTCATAGCGGTGAGTTTTTCCACGGGCCGTTTGAAATTACCGATGCGAATACGCCTTTCTTCTTCCAGTTTTCCGAGGGCAATACGCGGGCGGTGGATGAACGCGCGTTAAACTTCCTGAAAAAATATGGCCGCCGGATTGAAGTTGTCGATGCGAAAGAACTGGGGCTATCGACCATTAAAACCACGGTTATTGATTACTTTAACCACTCTCTCTTTAATAACGTTTATCCCGTTTACAATCGGGCGTTAGCTGAGGCGCGTCAGCATCCGTTAACGACGCGCCGCTATATGTGGAAAGTGGAATATTAATTACATCAGGATGGATAAAAAAGCAGGGACGCTTTTTATTGTAAAGACAAACAAGGAATAATGATGAGCATCAGCGTATTGGGTATTGGCGACAACGTTGTCGATAAATACCTGCATTCCGGCATCATGTACCCCGGCGGTAATGCATTAAATTTTGCTGTCTATGCGAAATTAGCAGACATCCCCAGCGCGTTTATGGGGGCGTTTGGCAATGACGACGCCGCGCAGCACGTACAGGATGTATTACACCAGCTACAGATAGACATCTCTCACAGCCGCCATTATACCGGCGAAAATGGGTATGCCTGTATCCGTCTCTCGCATGGCGATCGGCAATTTGTCGCCAGCAACAAAAACGGCGTATTGCGGGAACATCCTTTTAGTCTGTCTGACGACGATCTTCGCTATATATCACAATTTACCTTAGTCCATTCCAGTATTAACGGCCACCTGGAATCGGAACTGGAGAAAATTAAACAACAAACCGTCTTACTCTCTTTTGATTTTTCCGGGCGCGGTACAGACGACTATTTTGAAAAGGTATGCCCGTGGGTAGATTACGGATTTATCTCCTGTAGCGGGTTATCGCCAGATGAAATCAAAGTAAAACTCAATAAACTTTATCGTTATGGCTGTCGGCATATTATTGCCACCTGCGGGCATGAAAAAGTTTATTATTTTTCCGGCGCGGATTATCTGGAGTGGCAACCTGCTTATATCGAACCTGTCGATACGCTGGGCGCAGGCGACGCCTTCTTAACCGGTTTTTTGCTTTCCATTTTGCAATCGGGTATGGCGGAACCCGATAAAGAAAGCGTGTTACGCGCCATGCGGCAGGGCGGGAAATCGGCGGCGCAGGTGTTATCTCATTACGGCGCATTTGGTTTTGGTAAACCGTTTGCACAATAGGTTACGTCCCTCAATGTAAAGCGACACTCACTCCAGATAACCCAGGAGGAAGTATGTTTTGGACGGAATTATGTTTTATCCTTGTGGCCCTGATGATAGGCGCCAGGATCGGCGGCGTATTTTTAGGGATGGTCGGCGGGTTAGGCGTCGGCGTGATGGTTTTTATTTTTGGCCTGACGCCTTCTACGCCACCGATTGATGTTATTCTGATTATTCTTTCTGTTGTCCTGGCGGCCGCTTCTTTACAGGCCTCCGGCGGGCTGGATTTACTGGTCAAACTGGCGGAAAAAATTCTGCGTCGCCACCCGCGTTACATTACGTTATTAGCGCCGTTTATCTGTTATATCTTCACTTTTATGTCAGGAACGGGGCATGTCGTTTATAGCTTGCTACCGGTTATTTCTGAAGTCGCACGGGATTCAGGTATTCGACCGGAACGTCCTTTATCTATTTCCGTTATCGCATCGCAACAGGCGATCACCGCCAGTCCTATATCTGCCGCCATGGCGGCGATGATTGGTTTAATGGCGCCGTTGGGCGTCTCTATTTCAACCATTATGATGATTTGCGTGCCCGCCACGTTAATCGGCGTAGCGATGGGGGCAATAGCGACCTTTAATAAAGGAAAAGAGTTAAAAGACGATCCGGAATATCAACGTCGGCTTGCTGAAGGGTTAATTAAACCTGCGCAGAAAGAAAGTAAAAATACGGTGGTCACTTCGCGCGCCAAATTGTCGGTGGCGTTATTTCTGACCAGTGCGATCGTTATCGTTCTGTTAGGACTGATTCCGGCGCTGCGGCCCATGGTGGAAACAGCGAAAGGGCTACAACCGCTTTCGATGTCCGCCGCTATCCAGATTACGATGCTCTCTTTTGCCTGCCTGATTGTGTTGTTATGCCGACCGCAGGTCGATCAAATTATCAGCGGTACGGTATTTCGGGCGGGCGCGCTGGCGATTGTCTGCGCCTTCGGCCTGGCCTGGATGAGTGAGACGTTCGTGAATGGTCATATCGCGTTGATTAAGGCAGAAGTGCAAACTCTATTGCAACAGCATACCTGGCTTATCGCCATTATGATGTTTTTTGTGTCCGCTATGGTCAGCAGCCAGGCGGCAACGACGTTAATTCTGTTGCCGCTGGGGCTGGCGTTAGGGTTGCCCGCTTATGCATTAATCGGCTCCTGGCCTGCCGTTAACGGCTATTTCTTTATTCCGGTGGCGGGGCAGTGTCTGGCGGCGCTGGCGTTTGACGATACCGGTACGACGCGTATTGGCAAATATGTGCTTAACCATAGTTTTATGCGTCCGGGATTAGTTAACGTGATTGTCTCGGTCATTGTCGGGCTGTTAATAGGAAAAATGGTTCTGGCCTGATTGTTATTCATGTTTTTATAGCACACGCCACTTATTATTTTTAATTCAGAGGAAGAAAATGAAAATTAGAGTTTTCATGGCCACCGTGTTGCTGCTCATCAGCCACTGTGTATTTAGCACAACGTCACTACCGCATATTGTTATTCTCGCGACAGGTGGTACTATCGCCGGGACGGCAGCCAATAATACGCAAACCGCCGGATATAAATCTGGTGAACTTGGCGTGCAAACATTAATAAATGCCGTGCCGGAAATGAATAATATCGCTCGCGTTGACGGCGAGCAGGTGGCGAATATTGGTAGCGAAAATATGACCAGCGATATCATCCTGAAACTTTCACAGAAGGTGAATGCGTTATTGGCGCGGGACGATGTTGACGGTGTGGTTATTACTCATGGCACTGACACGCTCGATGAAACCGCCTACTTTCTTAATTTGACCGTGAAAAGCGACAAACCGGTGGTGTTTACCGCTGCAATGCGGCCCGCGTCGGCAATCAGCGCCGATGGCGCAATGAACCTGCTGGAAGCGGTCACGGTGGCTGCTGACCCGAATGCGAAGGGACGCGGTGTGATGGTGGTTTTAAACGATCGTATTGGTTCGGCGCGCTTTGTGACGAAAACTAATGCCACGACTCTGGATACCTTTAAAGCGCCGGAAGAGGGCTATCTGGGGGTCATCGTTAATGGTCAGCCACAGTTCGAAACGCGGGTGGAAAAAATTCATACCCTGCGATCTGTTTTTGACGTACGTAATATCAAAAAATTACCCAATGTGGTGATTATTTACGGCTATCAGGACGACCCGGAATATATGTATGATGCGGCGATCGCCCATCACGCGGACGGTATTATTTATGCCGGAACCGGCGCAGGTTCGGTCTCGGTACGCAGCGACGCGGGGATTAAAAAAGCGGAGAAAGCCGGGATTATCGTGGTGCGCGCTTCCCGCACCGGAAACGGCGTCGTACCGTTGGATAAAGGGCAGCCAGGGCTGGTGTCTGACTCGCTCAACCCGGCGAAGGCGCGAGTCTTGCTGATGACGGCATTAACTCAGACGCGTAATCCGGAACTGATCCAGAGTTATTTCAGTACGTATTAATCATGCAGGCTTGTGCGCCCACCCTTGAAGATGGGCGCACAAGATATTAACGCATGGTCACAAACTCTTCCGATGCGGTCGGGTGAATAGCGACGGTATTATCGAAGTCTTTCTTGGTAGCGCCCATCTTCAGCGCCACTGCGAAGCCCTGCAACATTTCATCCATGCCGAAGCCGATACCGTGGATACCCACAATTTTTTCTTCCGGCCCGACGCAGACCAGCTTCATACGGCACGGCTGGCGGTGTGTCGTTACCGCGGTATACATAGCGGTAAACGATGATTTATAGACTTTCACCTGCTCGTCGCCGTACTGCTCGCGCGCCTGCGGCTCGCTTAACCCGACGGTGCCGATAGGCGGATGGCTAAAGACCACGGTCGGGATGTTGCTGTAGTCCAGATGCTCTTCCGGCTTGTTGTTAAACAGGCGCTCGGAGAGACGGCGACCGGCGGCGACGGCGACTGGCGTTAGTTCTACCGCGCCAGTATTGTCGCCAACGGCGTAAATGCCTTCAACGTTGGTATTCTGGAATTTATCGACAATGATGTAACCTTTTTCATTGGTTTTCACGCCCGCTGCCGCCAGATTAATATTGTCGGTCGACGGTTCGCGACCAATGGCCCAGATCAGGCAATCAACGGTTTCACTGCGGCCATCTTCCAGTTCCAGAGTCAGACTGCCGTCGGCGTTTTTCACCACCGCTTTCGGCACGGCGTGAGTATGCAGTTGCGGGCCTTCGGCGTTCATCACCTCAACCAGCGTTTCGCTAATCATCGGGTCAAAACTGCGCAGCGGCGCATGTTTACGGACAAACAGATGCGTTTTCGCCCCCAGCGCGTTGATAACGCCAGCCAGTTCAACGGCGATATAACCTGCGCCTACCACCGCGACGCGCTCCGGCAAGGCAGATAGCGCAAAGAAACCGTCGGAATCAATGCCGTATTCCACGCCTGGAATCTCAGGATGGCTCGGACGGCCGCCGGTAGCGATCAAAATATGGTCGGCGGTGATGGTTTCGCCGTTCACTTCAATGGTTTTGGCATCGACAAAGCGGGCAAAGCCTTTAATCACATCCACGTTATTTTTGCCCAGCACGTTGTCGTATGAAGTATGGATGCGGTCAATATACGCGGTACGGCTGGCAATCAGCTTGCTCCAGTCGAACTGATTAATCGTGGTGTCAAAACCGTAGTCCGGGCCATACAGATGAATCGCTTCACGAATCTGCGCGGCATGCCACATCACTTTCTTCGGCACGCAGCCCACGTTAACACAGGTGCCGCCCAGCTCTTTGGCTTCGATGAGCGCGCATTTCTGGCCGTACATAGCGGCGCGGTTAATCGAGGCGATACCGCCGCTGCCGCCGCCGATAGCGATGTAATCATAGTGTTTGGTCATGACCGCTCCTTTATGTTCGTTGTCGGACGGATAGATTCTGCGCTACCCGCCAAAATATTCGCGATTGTATACCTGAAGGTGAAAGGTTCCACCGATGGCTGTGATTACTCCGGCACGATCCAGCTTACCGAAGTGTGTCCGTGACCGTTTGGCGCCAACCTGCTGTGCAGCCACGGTAGCACGTTGTTCATCTGCTGCTCCAGTTTCCACGGCGGGTTAACCACGATCATACCGGACGCCGTCATCCCGCGCTGATCGCTGTCCGGGCGGATCGCCAGCTCAATTTGCAGGATTTTACGGATGCCGGTGGCCTCCAGCTCATGAATCATGCGCTTAATTTGCTGGCGGAGCACCACCGGATACCATAGCGCGTATGTCCCGGTGGCGAAACGTTTATAACCCTCGCTGATGCCGCTGACTACCGCCTGGTAGTCGGTTTTCATTTCATAAGGCGGGTCAATGAGGATCAGACCGCGGCGGGAAACCGGCGGCAATTTGGCTTTCAGTTGCTGATAGCCGTCAGCGCGTTCCACGCGGGCGCGGTTGTCTTTTTGAAACTCCGCGCGCAACAGTGGGAAGTCGCTGGGATGCAATTCCGTGAGTTGCAGACTGTCCTGCTCACGCAGCAACTGGCGGGCGATTAACGGAGAGCCCGGATAGTAGCGTAACTGCCCGCTGCGGTTGAAATGTTTTACGACGCTAATATACGGTTCCAGTTCGGCGGGCAGATCGTCCTGCTGCCAGATACGGGCGATGCCTTCCAGATACTCTCCGGTACGTTCAGCATGTTCGCTGCCCAACTGATAACGCCCCGCGCCCGCGTGCGTGTCCAGATAGAGAAACGGTTTTTCTTTCTCTTTTAGCGACTCGATGATCAGGCTCTGAACGGTATGTTTAAGGACGTCGGCGTGGTTGCCAGCGTGAAAGCTGTGACGATAACTGAGCATGGATGCAGATATTCCGGGAAGTAAACAAGTTAGCCGATAGTTTACCGCAGATCCGTAGAGATTACCCCAGTACCGCCATGTTGTTTCGCGCGTTGTGAAAGTATTGCAAGACGTGTTCGTATCATCAAACCGTCAACTGCGCAGGCCAGCATCGCCTGTGGGCAAGGTAGTAGTTTTGACCTGGCGTTATTTTTAATGAAAGGAACCATAATGAAACTACACATTACTGTACTGGCGTCATCTCTGGCGCTGGCGATGCCGGCACTGGCGAAAGATATTCCCCTGTCCCAGGCGGAGTCGATAGCGAAAAGCGTGACGCCCGACTCGGCGAGCGTCGCCTTTAATGACCTTGAGGCTCAATGGCTGACACAGTTGCGTAAGGCATTACAAGGCGATACCGCCGCGTTGACTCGCGACGCCCTGGCTCAGATGCGACAGAATTCCATCCAGGCGGATAATGCCTGGTTACAGGCTAGCGGTTATGATTTTCATACTACTGAGAATCAACAGATGGGGATTACCCTACTTTCCGCCTTCAATACATTGCCGGAAGCAGTATTGAAAGACAATCTGGCGACGGTGACGGCGATTAATCACGATGCCGATGTTAATACCCGTCACCAGGCGCTGGCGGATGCGGAAAGCGTGGAGTATCTCTATTTCCTGAGCGACGCAATGGGGCCGCGGCTGGGGCGGGCATTTCTCGCCGCTTATGATAAAGGTGAGTTGGGCAAAGCGGCGGCGTTGATTAAAGCCTCGGAAGTCAGCACCGGCGCGGCGAAAAAATATTTTCATTACCCGCGTCCTTACCAGGTGCCGGGTAATACTATCCATTTGACGCCGGATGATGTGGTGGTAAAAGATGGTCATCCTTATACCGCAGGTGGCGGTGCTTTCCCCAGCGGACACACGAATACCGGTTATACGGATGCGCTGTTGATGGCGGAAATGATCCCGGAACGCTTTGATGCGCTGGTGATTCGTGGCGCGCGTTATGGCTATTCTCGCCTGGTCCTTGGCGTACACTATCCGCTGGATGTGATGGGCGCGCGGATGGTCGCGCAGCGTAATGTCGCGCATTATCTTAACGATCCGTATTACCGTACGTTATTCAACGAAGCTCGCGCTCAACTGCGTGAGGCGCTGGTGAAAGAGTGCGGTACGACGATTGTCGAATGCGCGGCATCGACCGGAAAAGACGATCCGTACCGCGATCCGGCCATGCATACCTTCTACCGCTTCACCATGACTTATAACCTGCCGCAACAGAAAGGCGAGCATCAGCCGTTGAAAATACCAAAAGGCGCCGATGTTCTGCTACAGACAGCGCTGCCGAACCTGTCGCCAGCGCAGCGTCAGGCGTTAATGGAAGAGACGGCGTTACCGGCAGGATATCCGTTGTCGGGCGAGACCGAGGATCAACAGTTCTGGCAGCGTCTGGATCTGTCCGCTGCTTACGAGATGGCGAGAAAAACGCGCTGACGTTGTCACCCGGCTTATAAAACGTAAGCCGGGATGATGTTAAAGGGGCGGCTTATTGCAGCGATACCCACGTCTGTACGCTGTCCATCATTGAAATTCCCCTTACTATCCCCCATTCTAGATCTCATCGCGAGAGCGCCAAAAGCGCGCTCCACTCACCTTCTTCTACAGGACTGCGCATATGACCAATCCATTACTAACGTCTTTTTCACTGCCGCCTTTTTCTGCAATTAAACCGGAGCATGTGGTGCCTGCGGTCACCAAAGCGTTGGCCGATTGCCGGGCGGCGGTAGAAGGCGTTGTGGCGCATGGCGCGCCGTATAGCTGGGAAAACCTCTGCCAGCCGTTGGCGGAAGCCGACGATGTTCTGGGGCGTATTTTCTCGCCAATTAGCCACTTAAACTCGGTGAAAAATAGTCCGGAGCTGCGTGAAGCCTACGAACAGACGCTGCCGCTGCTGTCGGAATACAGCACCTGGGTTGGCCAGCATGAAGGGTTGTACAACGCGTACCGCGACCTGCGCGACGGCGATCATTACGCCACTCTGAATACCGCGCAGAAGAAAGCGGTTGATAACGCGCTGCGTGATTTTGAACTGTCCGGCATCGGCCTGCCGAAAGAGAAACAGCAGCGTTACGGCGAAATCGCCACTCGCCTGTCTGAGCTGGGCAACCAGTACAGCAATAATGTGCTCGATGCCACTATGGGCTGGACGAAGCTCATCACCGATGAAGCCGAGCTGGCGGGAATGCCGGAAAGCGCTCTGGCGGCAGCTAAAGCCCAGGCGGAAGCCAAAGAGCAGGAAGGTTACCTGCTGACCCTGGATATCCCGAGCTATCTGCCGGTCATGACCTACTGCGACAACCAGGCGTTGCGCGAAGAGATGTATCGCGCCTATTCCACTCGCGCCTCCGATCAGGGGCCGAACGCCGGTAAGTGGGATAACAGCCCGGTGATGGAAGAAATTCTTGCGCTGCGCCATGAACTGGCGCAACTGCTGGGCTTCGAAAATTATGCCCATGAATCGCTGGCCACCAAAATGGCGGAAAATCCGCAGCAGGTGCTCGATTTCTTAACCGATTTGGCGAAACGCGCCCGTCCGCAGGGGGAAAAAGAGCTGGCCCAGCTGCGCGCCTTCGCCAAAGCCGAATTTGGCGTTGAGGAGCTGCAACCGTGGGATATCGCGTACTACAGTGAAAAGCAAAAACAGCACCTGTACAGCATCAGCGATGAGCAGCTACGTCCGTACTTCCCGGAAAACAAAGCCGTGAATGGCCTGTTTGAAGTGGTGAAACGTATTTACGGCATCACTGCCAAAGAGCGTACTGACGTTGATGTCTGGCACCCGGAAGTGCGTTTCTTTGAACTGTATGACGAAAATAACGAGCTGCGCGGCAGCTTCTACCTTGACCTGTACGCGCGCGAACACAAACGCGGCGGGGCGTGGATGGACGACTGTGTCGGCCAGATGCGTAAAGCGGACGGCACATTGCAAAAGCCGGTCGCTTATCTGACCTGTAATTTCAACCGTCCGGTGAACGGTAAACCCGCTCTGTTTACCCATGACGAAGTGATCACCCTGTTCCACGAGTTTGGTCATGGCCTGCATCATATGCTGACCCGCATTGAGACCGCCGGGGTCTCCGGTATCAGCGGCGTGCCGTGGGACGCGGTCGAACTGCCAAGTCAGTTTATGGAAAACTGGTGCTGGGAGCCGGAAGCGCTGGCGTTTATCTCCGGCCACTATGAGACCGGCGAACCGCTGCCGAAGGAACTGCTGGATAAAATGCTGGCGGCGAAAAACTATCAGGCGGCGCTGTTTATTCTGCGTCAGCTGGAGTTCGGTCTGTTTGATTTCCGTCTGCATGCGGAATTTAATCCACAGCAAGGAGCGAAAATTCTTGAGACGCTCTTTGAAATTAAAAAACAGGTCGCCGTGGTGCCGTCACCGACATGGGGTCGCTTTCCACATGCGTTCAGCCATATCTTTGCTGGCGGCTATGCGGCAGGCTACTACAGCTATCTGTGGGCCGACGTACTGGCGGCGGACGCTTATTCCCGCTTTGAGGAGGAAGGCATTTTCAACCGTGAGACCGGTCAGTCGTTCCTTGATAACATCCTGACTCGCGGTGGTTCTGAAGAGCCGATGGAACTCTTTAAACGCTTCCGTGGCCGTGAACCACAACTGGACGCGATGCTGGAGCATTACGGGATTAAAGGCTGATTTTACGTGCAAATCTGCTTAATGGATGAAACGGGCGCCACAGACGGCGCCTTATCTGTTCTGGCTGCCCGCTGGGGACTGGAGCATGACGAAGACAACCCGATGGCGCTGGTGATGACGCCGCAACATCTGGAGCTGCGCAAGCGCGACGAACCGAAGCTCGGCGGTATTTTCGTCGATTTTGTCGGCGGCGCGATGGCGCACCGGCGCAAGTTCGGCGGCGGGCGCGGCGAAGCGGTGGCGAAAGCCGTCGGTATCAAAGGCGATTACCTGCCGGATGTGGTTGATGCCACGGCCGGACTGGGGCGCGATGCGTTTGTGCTGGCGTCCGTCGGTTGCCGCGTGCGGATGCTGGAGCGTAACCCGGTGGTTGCCGCGCTGCTCGATGACGGTCTGACGCGCGGCTACGCCGATGCGGACATTGGCGGCTGGCTTCAGGAGCGTTTGCAGTTGATTCATGCTTCCAGCCTGACGGCGTTGACCGATATCACGCCGCGCCCGCAGGTGGTCTACCTCGATCCGATGTTTCCTCACCGGCAGAAAAGCGCGCTGGTGAAGAAAGAGATGCGGGTGTTTCAGTCGTTGGTGGGGCCGGATTTAGACGCCGACGGACTGCTGGAACCGGCGCGTCAGTTGGCGACCAAACGCGTGGTGGTTAAACGTCCCGATTATGCGCCGCCGCTGGCGGATGTCGCGACGCCCAACGCCATCGTCACCAAAGGGCATCGGTTTGATATTTATGCCGGAACCCCTCTGACGGAGTAACGGATTGCCCGATGGAGCTACGCTTATCGGGCCTACGATTCTCAATTATTTGTAGGCTGGATAAGGCGTAAGCCGCATCCGGCACTGAGTATTACTGTTCGGTACCTGGCGTATTAATCATTCGGTTTAACCACGGCACCATAATGGCCATCACCACGGTGACCGCCAGCGTTACCAGACCAATTTTGCTAAAGACGCCGGTATAAATGGGCAGCGTCTGCAACGGATCGGTGATGTTTTCCGGTACGGCAGTGAAGGTCGCCACATAACCGCCGAGCAGGAAGGCGGCGGCCTGGGTCAGGAACCACATTCCCAGAATAAAGCCCATCAGATGCTGCGGCACCAGAGCGGCGACCATTGCCAGCCCCAGCGCGCTAATCAACAACTCGCCCAGACTCTGGAACAGATACACCAGCACGATAAACCACGGCGACGTCAATCCTTGCGCATCGGCAAACCACATCCCGGCGGCGGCGGTCAGAAAACCCAGCGCGCAGAGGAACATGCCGAGCGTAAACTTCATCGGCATAGTCAGATCTTTGCCTTTGCTACCCAGCCGGGTGTAAATCGCTGCCAGTACCGGACTGGCGACGACCACCCAGAATGGGTTCAGCGCCTGAAAACTCACCGGGTTAATGGCGAATCCAAGAATTTCATGATGCACGTTATTAATCGCAAAGAAGTTCAGCGAGGTAGGCATCTGCGCATACAGAATGTAAAACAGCACGGCTTCAATCATCAGAATAAACGCCACGAACATTTTATTGCGGCCGGTTTTATCCAGACGAAACGCTTCGCGAAAGAAGAAAATAGTGACGACGATAGAAAGGACGATGAGCACCAGATTGGCAATCTTAACGTTGTGCATCAGCCAGGCGCAGAGGAAAATCATGACGACGGTGCCGAGTAGTACCAGCAGCAAATTGCGAAAACGTAGCGGTTTATGATCCGGTTCAGAACCGATATTTTTCACCATGCCACGGCAGGCGAAGTACACCAGAAGCGCAACAATTAAACCAGCGCCGCACAGATTATAGGTCACCGCATAGCCAAATTTATCGGCAATCACCGGCGCCAGCGATAGCGATAACAAAGAACCGATGTTAATCGACATATAAAACAGGGTGAAAGCGCCATCCAGCCGGGGATCTTTAGGCTGATAGCATTTAGAGAGCAGGCTGGCGGGATTGGCTTTAAATAACCCGTTGCCCACGGCAATCGTACCCAGTGCGATAAAAATCAGATCGGGATTTAATAGCGACATGCCGGTCATAAAATAGCCAATCGCCAGCACAATTGCGCCCAGGACCAGGGTGCGTTTAGTCCCTAACAGATGGTCGCCAACATAGCCGCCGATGGAGATCAGGCCATAAACCAGTGCTGCAAAAGCGCCAAAGGTAATAAAGGCCTGTTCCTGAGAAAAACCCAATTGTTTAACGAAAAAGACCGCCAGGATGCCCTGGACGCCGTAATAGCCAAATCGTTCCCATAATTCTACAAAAAAGATCATGAAGAATGGACGAGGTTGCTGCAGCAAGCCCGTAGGTGCAGTTGTATTCATATTCCTTCGCCTTTTAATGCCATCCCGAAACGTATGAGCGCGTATATCAAAACGCGCCGAAAAGACTTACCCTGATATAGACTGCGGTTATTAGCCTGATCAATAGGTTATTATACAAATGATACGCAAACTAATTAGTGGATCACACTAATTATGTTTGGTGTGATGGAATGATGTACTGAGTACTGCGAAGAAGGGGGGATAAACAAAACGCCCACATAAGCGGGCGTTGTTGTTGATAGCCGGAATTTGCCTGATGGTTCAGGCCAACCTGATTGACTATAGACCAGACGCGGTCTTAGCCGCCAGCCGGCACGGCAAGTATTACTCTTCTTCGTCGCGCAGCGGCACAATCAGCATGTCAACGTGAACGGTGTTGATCAGCTGGCGCGCAGAAGACATCAGTTTGCTCCAGAAGTCCTGGTGATGACCGCAAACGACCAGATCCATATCGTATTTCTTGATGGCATCAACCAGCACCTGGCCCAAATCGCCGCTACCGCTCAGGGTTTCAGTGATAGGGTAGCCAGCGTTGGTAGACAGCTCGGTCAGCGCGTGGTGGGTTTCTTCGGAGATACGTTTCTGCATATCGCCCAGATTGACGTCAATCAGACCGGTGTACAGGTCAGAATAGTTCACATCAACGTGGATGAGGGAGATTTTCGCGTTGTAGGGGCGCGCCATAGAGACCGCTTTTTCAACCAGAACTTTACTTTCCGGGGAGAGATCAACTGCGATAAGAATGTGTTTATAAGCCATAGTGTTACTCCTTCCATAAGTTGTCGATGACCATTGAGCTACTGGCGTTTCTTATGCCGCCGCGTCACCCGCGTCCTGCGAACTCTATGCGCGGGGCTAGCTCAGCCGTTTACCATAACTATCCTTACATTATAGCGACCAGGATAATCCGTCAATCTGCCTTGCTTGCCAGTTAGTTAAACAAAATTTCTAGGGAATTGCATTGATAGTGATTAACCTTCTGGTAAAAAAATTAACTGATCTCCTACAATGTGTATAAGAGCCGTTCGAATGCGGAGCGCTAATATGGACGGCTTTCGTAGTACTCTTTCACTGATTGTCTGGCAGGGTATCGGGGAGCGGTAGTCCCGGAGAGGAACTCCGTGGGCGGGTCGCCGGGGAGGAGATATGATAAGCACCGTCTCACTATTCTGGGCTTTATGTGTCGTTTGCATTGTTAATATGGCGCGCTATTTCTCATCGCTACGCGCACTGTTAGTGGTACTTCGTGGTTGCGATCCTTTGCTCTATCAATATGTCGATGGCGGCGGCTTCTTTACCACGCATGGTCAGCCCAACAAACAGGTGCGCCTGGTATGGTATATCTACGCTCAGCGCTATCGCGATCATCATGATGAAGAATTTATTCGCCGTTGTGAACGCGTGCGCCGCCAGTTTCTGCTGACCAGCGCGTTATGCGGTTTGGTGGTGGTGAGCTTGATTGCGCTCATGATTTGGCACTGAATAAAAAAAGCGGGCCAGTTTCCTGACCCGCTCGTATTAGATAAGCCTCCGGATGACGCCGCTTATAGCGGCCTATCAGGCCTGTGTCGTTTCATCCTGACAGGCCGGATTAGCGACAGCGCTATCCGGCCCATTTGGCTTAAATAATCTTCAGGGAAAGCCAGTACAGCACGCCGGAAAGAATAATCGCCGCCGGTAACGTAAATACCCAGGCCATCAGAATGCTGGTCACGGTTTTACGCTGCAACCCGCCGCCATCAACGACCATGGTTCCCGCCACTGAAGAGGAGAGTACGTGAGTGGTAGAAACTGGCATACCGGTGTAGCTGGCAAGACCGATAGAGACTGCCGCCGTCATCTGCGCCGACATTCCCTGCGCATACGTCATGCCTTTTTTACCAATTTTCTCGCCGATAGTGGTCGCCACGCGACGCCAGCCGATCATCGTACCAATACCCAGCGCCAACGCCACTGCCATAATGATCCACACTGGCGCATACTCAATGGTGCTTAACATATCGGTCTTCAGCTTTTTCAGCAGGCGCTGGTCATCGCTGCTTACGCCAGGCAATTTCACGACTTTGTCGGTCGTGTCGGAAATGCACAGCATAATGCGACGCAACTGACTACGCTGTTCAACGCTTAACTTGTCGTAGCTTTCCACGTTTGCCAGCATCCCTTTCGCACGGTTAAGCGCGTTAATGGTGTTAGCCGGATGGCAGTGGAATTCAGTCGGTTCAGTCGCGCCCGGTTCCGGAGAGGGAATCAGTTGGTCAACGCCGGTGACGGCTTTCAGCAGGTCAGGACGCTGCTCAAAGTACGTTTCGACATTGTTGATAGCATCGCGCGTACGGGTGATTTCGTAGCTGGAGGCATTCATATTGACCACGAAACCCGCAGGCGCGACGCCAATCAGCACCAGCATGACCAGGCCAATGCCTTTCTGACCATCGTTCGCGCCATGCGAAAACGCCACGCCGATAGCGGAGAGGATCAGCGCGATACGCGTCCAGAACGGCGGCTTTTTCTTGCCGTCTTTCTTTTCACGTTCGGCTGGCGTCAGGTGGATACGGGCGCGTTTCTTAGTACCGCTCCAGTAGCGGCGCAGCAAGAAAATCAGACCGCCGGCGAATACCAGACCGACAATAGGGGAGATAATGAGTGAACCGAAAATATTGATAACTTTCGGGATGTTAAGCGCATCCACCACTGACGTGCCGGTCATCATCGCATTGGTTAAACCGATGCCGATAATGGCGCCAATCAGCGTGTGGGAACTGGACGCCGGCAACCCGAAATACCAGGTACCGAGGTTCCAGATAATCGCCGCCAGCAACATGGAAAAGACCATAGCGAGGCCGTGCGCGGAACCCATGTTGAGCAGGAGATCCGTCGGTAGCATATGCACAATGGCATACGCCACGCTGAGACCCCCCAGCAAAACGCCAAAAAAGTTAAACACCGCCGCCATGACAACCGCCAGCTGCGAACGCATCGCACGGGTGTAAATCACGGTTGCGACTGCATTGGCTGTGTCATGGAAGCCGTTAATCGCTTCGTAGAACAGCACAAAAGCCAGAGCAAGCAATAATAAAAGCCCGGTATGTAAATCCAGGCCAGCAAACAAATGTAGC
The DNA here is from genome assembly GCF_000006945.2 of Salmonella enterica subsp. enterica serovar Typhimurium str. LT2. Lineage (GTDB taxonomy): Bacteria > Pseudomonadota > Gammaproteobacteria > Enterobacterales > Enterobacteriaceae > Salmonella > Salmonella enterica. The sequence continues at coordinate 3,758,509 of NC_003197.2, read as the reverse complement.
ATAGGACGTTACGCCATTTTGAGGACATGAACGCGGCGCATTATCAGTGACTTTGGCGGCGCGGGCAAAGTGAAATATAGACTTTTTTTGATGTACTTCGTGCTTTGTTTGATATCACTAAAGAATTATCTTATATATTTCAGATAAATACCATTTTCAGGCGCTTTTCGCGCTGGTGCGACCACTGAGGAAACTTTACAATTCCCGCCCGAATTTGAGAGAGGAAGGCGACGTGGAAAGGTTTGATGCCGTTATTATAGGCGCTGGCGCAGCGGGCATGTTTTGCGCCGCGCAGGCAGGACAGGCGGGTAGCCGCGTGCTGCTCATCGATAATGGCAAGAAGCCAGGACGTAAAATCCTCATGTCCGGCGGTGGGCGCTGCAACTTTACTAATCTTTATGTTGAGCCTGCTGCGTATTTGAGCCAGAACCCCCATTTTTGTAAATCAGCGTTAGCCCGCTATACCCAGTGGGATTTTATCGATCTGGTCGACAGGTATGGGATAGCCTGGCATGAGAAAACGCTGGGACAGCTTTTTTGCGATGATTCCGCCCAACGCATTGTCGATATGCTGGTTGCCGAGTGCGACAAAGGCGGCGTAACGATGCGCCTGCGTAGCGAGGTATTGAGCGTCGAGCGTGATGAGTCGGGTTTCATACTGGCGTTGAACGGCGAGACGGTGACTACGCAAAAGCTGGTGATTGCCAGCGGCGGCCTGTCGATGCCGGGGCTTGGCGCATCGCCGTTTGGCTATAAAATCGCCGAACAGTTTGGTCTCAGAGTGTTGCCGACGCGCGCCGGGCTGGTGCCCTTTACGCTACATAAGCCGCTGTTAGAACAGCTCCAGACGCTGTCTGGCGTCTCTGTGCCCTGCGTGATTACCGCCCGCAATGGCACGGTATTTCGGGAAAACCTACTTTTTACCCATCGTGGGCTGTCCGGCCCCGCCGTTTTACAGATTTCCAGCTACTGGCAACCGGGCGAGTTAGTGAGCATTAACTTATTGCCGGATCTCTCGCTGGAAGACGTTCTCAATGAACAGCGTAACGCGCACCCGAACCAGAGTCTGAAGAACACGCTGGCGATGCATCTGCCGAAACGGTTGGTGGAGTGTTTACAACAGTTGGGGCAGATCCCGGATGTATCGCTCAGGCAGTTGAACGTTCGTGACCAGCAGGCGTTGGTTGACACGCTTACGGCCTGGCAAGTGCAGCCTAACGGCACCGAAGGCTATCGGACAGCGGAAGTGACGCTGGGCGGCGTGGATACAAACGAACTATCATCGCGGACTATGGAAGCGCGCCGCGTGCCGGGTCTCTATTTTATTGGCGAAGTGATGGACGTCACCGGCTGGTTGGGCGGCTATAACTTCCAGTGGGCCTGGTCGAGCGCCTGGGCCTGTGCGCAGGATTTGGCGGCAAAACGCTAAGTACCATTACAAACAATAAGCGAATAGACATCCCGGACAGAGGTGTTAGTATCGATTTATAGCAGTTATGAGTATGCGTGTTTCATTTACGGCCAGGAACGCTGATGATGACAACATTACTCCCTCTTTTCCGGGTACCTACATCATTCACTCCCTTTGACGGCGAGCGCTTCATCGGCGTCTGTTCGTCGTCTGGCCCCTTTTCTTTTTTCATTCTTATCCCGAATGGAAACCCCCGCTGAGCGCACGCCCGGCGGACTTTGTGACACGCATGGTTAGACAACAGGGATTACGGCGGGTCGATTATGGACAAAATGAAGCGTCATCTGGTGTGGTGGGGAGCGGGGATTCTTGTGGCGGTGGCCGCGATAGCCTGGTGGATGCTGCGCCCTGCGGGAATACCGGAGGGGTTTGCCGCCAGCAACGGCAGAATTGAAGCCACCGAAGTGGATATTGCCACTAAGATTGCCGGGCGTATTGATACCATCCTCGTTTCGGAAGGGCAGTTCGTTCGTCAGGGCGAGGTGCTGGCGAAAATGGATACCCGCGTGCTGCAGGAGCAGCGGCTGGAGGCGATTGCGCAGATTAAAGAGGCCGAAAGCGCGGTTGCCGCCGCCCGTGCCTTGCTGGAGCAACGCCAGAGTGAAATGCGCGCCGCGCAGTCGGTCGTCAAACAGCGGGAAGCTGAGCTGGACTCCGTCTCTAAACGTCACGTGCGTTCCCGTTCGCTGTCGCAGCGTGGCGCGGTATCTGTACAACAGTTAGATGACGATCGCGCGGCGGCGGAAAGCGCGCGCGCCGCCCTGGAGACCGCCAAAGCGCAGGTATCTGCGGCAAAAGCGGCGATTGAGGCGGCGCGTACCAGTATTATCCAGGCGCAAACGCGCGTGGAAGCGGCGCAGGCGACCGAGCGGCGTATTGTCGCCGACATCGACGACAGCGAATTAAAAGCGCCGCGCGATGGACGCGTGCAGTACCGCGTTGCGGAGCCGGGCGAAGTGTTATCGGCTGGCGGCCGGGTGTTGAACATGGTCGATCTCAGCGACGTTTATATGACATTTTTCCTGCCGACCGAACAGGCTGGGTTGTTGAAGATCGGCGGCGAAGCGCGACTGGTGCTGGACGCCGCGCCGGATCTGCGTATTCCGGCGACGATCAGTTTTGTCGCCAGCGTGGCGCAGTTCACGCCCAAAACCGTGGAAACCCACGATGAACGGCTGAAGCTGATGTTCCGCGTCAAAGCGCGTATTCCGCCAGAGCTGCTGCGACAGCATCTGGAATATGTCAAAACCGGTTTGCCGGGAATGGCCTGGGTTCGTCTGGATGAGCGCGTGCCCTGGCCTGACGCTCTAAGCGTGAGGCTGTCGCAATGACGTCGCTGACGCTGGTGCCTGTTCCTCCCGTGGCGCAGCTTGAGGGGGTGAGCCAGCATTACGGAAAAACGGTCGCGCTGAACAATATCACGCTGGACATTCCCGCCCGTAGTATGGTCGGGCTGATTGGTCCGGACGGGGTGGGTAAGTCGAGCCTGCTGTCGCTGATTTCTGGCGCGCGGGTGATTGAGCAAGGGAACGTTATCGTCCTGGGCGGCGATATGCGCGATGCGAAACATCGCCGCGACGTCTGTCCGCGCATCGCCTGGATGCCGCAGGGGCTGGGGAAAAACCTTTATCACACGTTATCGGTTTATGAGAACGTCGATTTTTTCGCTCGTCTCTTTGGTCATGACAAAGCTGAACGCGAAGCGCGTATTACCGAGCTGCTGAACAGCACCGGCCTGGCGCCGTTTCGTGACCGTCCTGCCGGGAAGCTGTCCGGTGGGATGAAACAAAAGCTGGGGTTGTGCTGTGCTCTGATTTATGACCCGGAATTGCTGATTCTTGATGAGCCTACCACCGGCGTGGACCCGCTCTCCCGCGCTCAGTTCTGGGACTTAATCGACAGTATCCGCCAGCGCCAGACCAATATGAGCGTGTTGGTCGCAACGGCCTATATGGAAGAGGCGGAGCGTTTTGACTGGCTGGTGGCGATGAATGCGGGCGAGATACTGGCAACCGGCAGCGCGCAGCAACTGCGGGCAAAAACCCATAGCGCGACGCTGGAACAGGCGTTTATCGCCCTGTTGCCAGAAGCGCAGCGCCAGGCGCATAAGCCGGTGGTGATCCCGCCGTATCACGCTGAGCAGGAAGAGATTGCCATTGAGGCGAAAGATCTGACCATGCGCTTCGGTAAGTTCGTCGCGGTTGACCATGTTAATTTCCGTATTCCGCGCGGCGAGATTTTTGGCTTCCTCGGTTCAAACGGTTGCGGCAAATCGACCACCATGAAAATGCTGACCGGTCTGCTTCCCGCCAGCGAAGGCCAGGCCTGGCTATTTGGCCAGCCGGTAGACCCGAACGACATCGACACCCGTCGCCGGGTCGGGTATATGTCGCAGGCTTTTTCGCTCTATAACGAACTCACCGTGCGGCAGAATCTGGAACTTCATGCCCGCCTGTTTCATATTCCGCCAGCGGAGATCCCGGCGCGCGTCGCGCAGATGATCGAACGCTTTATGCTAACGGAGGTGGAAGATACGCTCCCCGCTTCGTTGCCGCTCGGTATCCGCCAGCGTTTATCGCTGGCGGTAGCGGTGATCCATCGCCCGGAAATGCTGATTCTTGATGAGCCAACGTCCGGCGTTGATCCGGTCGCCAGGGATATGTTCTGGCAGCTTATGGTCGATCTTTCGCGTCAGGATAAGGTGACGATTTTTATCTCGACCCATTTTATGAACGAAGCGGAACGTTGCGACCGAATGTCATTGATGCACGCCGGTAAAGTGCTCGCCAGCGGTACGCCGCAGGAATTGGTGCAACAGCGGGGCGCGGCCAATCTGGAGGCGGCGTTTATTTCCTGGCTACAGGAAGCTGCGGGAGCGGCGCCTGAAACCCCAATACCGCCATCCCAGACGCCCGCCGCGTCAGGTAAACCGTCGCGGCAGGGATTGAGCTTCCGGCGTTTGTTCAGCTACAGTCGCCGCGAAGCGCTGGAGCTACGCCGCGATCCGGTACGCTCGACGCTGGCGCTGCTGGGAACGGTAATTCTGATGCTGATTATGGGCTATGGCATCAGTATGGACGTGGAGAACCTGCGTTTTGCCGTCCTCGATCGTGACCAGACCGTCAGTAGTCAGGCATGGTCGCTCAATCTGGCGGGATCCCGCTATTTTATCGAACAGCCGCCGCTCGCCAGCTATGACGAGCTTGACCGGCGGATGCGTTCGGGAGAGCTGGCGGTTGCCATTGAGATCCCGCCTAATTTTGGCCGCGATATTGCTCGCGGTACGCCAGCGCAGATTGGCGTCTGGGTGGATGGCGCCATGCCCAGCCGCGCCGAGACGGTGAAGGGGTACGTTCAGGCGATGCACCAAAGCTGGCTGCAGGAGGCGGCAAGTCGTCAGCCGAACCCGGTTAAACAGGTCGGGCTGCTCAATATTGAAACGCGCTATCGCTATAACCCGGATGTGAAAAGTCTGCCCGCTATCGTTCCGGCGGTCATTCCGCTGCTGCTCATGATGATCCCGTCAATGCTTAGCGCCCTGAGCGTGGTGCGGGAGAAAGAGCTGGGGTCGATGATTAATCTGTACGTAACGCCGACGACGCGCAGCGAATTTTTGCTGGGTAAACAACTGCCGTATATCGCGCTGGGTATGCTGAACTTCTTGCTACTGTGCGCGCTGTCGGTCTTTGTGTTCGGCGTGCCGCTGAAAGGCAGCTTTCTCACGCTTACCCTCGCGGCGCTGCTTTATGTCATCATCGCCACCGGTCTGGGGCTGCTGATCTCCACGTTTATGAAGAGCCAAATCGCCGCTATTTTTGGGACGTCGATTATTACCCTCATTCCGGCAACACAATTTTCCGGCATGATCGATCCGGTGGCTTCGCTGGAAGGACCGGGAAGATGGATCGGCGAGATCTACCCGACCAGTCATTTTCTGACGATCGCGCGCGGGACGTTTTCCAAAGCGTTGGATCTGTCCGATCTCTGGCCGTTATTTATGCCGTTACTGATTGCCGTCCCGGTGGTGATGGGTCTGAGCATTCTGCTGCTGAAAAAACAGGAGGGGTAATGCGCGGATTACGTAATATTTATAACCTCGGCGTCAAAGAACTGCGCAGTCTGCTGGGCGACAAAGCGATGCTGGCGCTGATCGTCTTCGCCTTTACGATTTCGGTTTACTCCTCTGCTACCGTCCTGCCCGGTTCGTTGCATCTTGCCCCTATCGCCATCGCCGATATGGATCAGTCGCAGTTGTCGAACCGTATTGTGAATAGTTTTTACCGCCCGTGGTTTCTGCCGCCGGAGATGATTACGGCAACGGAAATGGATGCCGGACTGGATGCCGGACGCTATACCTTTGCGGTCAATATTCCGCCGAATTTCCAGCGTGATGTGCTGGCCGGACGTCAGCCTGATATTCAGGTTAACGTCGATGCGACGCGCATGAGCCAGGCGTTTACCGGCAACAGTTATATCCAGAATATTATTAGCGGCGAGGTCAACAGCTTTGTGGCGCGCGCGCGGGGAGATAACGTTCAGCCGGTGTCGCTGGAGATTCGGATGCGCTTTAACCCGAATCTCGACCCGGCGTGGTTTGGCGGCGTGATGGCGATTATCAACAACATTACCATGCTGGCGATAGTGCTGACCGGGTCGGCGCTGATCCGCGAGCGAGAACACGGCACGGTAGAGCATCTGTTAGTGATGCCGGTCACGCCCTTTGAGATCATGATGGCGAAAGTGTGGTCGATGGGGCTGGTCGTGCTGGTGGTTTCCGGTTTGTCTTTGATGCTGATGGTGAAAGGCGTACTTGGCGTACCGATTGAAGGATCGATCCCATTGTTTATGTTGGGCGTGGCGCTGAGCCTGTTCGCCACCACTTCAATTGGGATTTTTATGGGCACCATCGCCCGTTCGATGCCGCAGCTGGGGTTATTAATGATTCTGGTGCTGTTGCCGCTACAAATGCTCTCCGGCGGTTCCACGCCGCGCGAAAGTATGCCGCAGGCGGTGCAGGATATTATGCTGACCATGCCGACGACGCATTTTGTCAGCCTTGCCCAGGCTATTCTTTATCGCGGCGCAGGTTTGAGTATCGTCTGGCCGCAGTTCCTGACCCTGCTGGCGATAGGCGGCGTGTTCTTCCTGATAGCGCTGTTACGCTTCAGAAAAACGATTGGCACAATGGCGTAAACATTATTGCCGGATGGCGGCTGCGCCTCATCCGGCCTACAAACGACAGACGTGCGAACGTAGGCCGGGCAAGCGAAGCGCCCCCGGCGTTAGTCTTCTTTCGGCAAACACTGCAAGTGGCCGTGGCGCACGCCGCGCTGGGCGATAACATCATCGGCAAAATGCTGTACGTCGCCCATATCGCCCTTCAGAACGGCGATCTCCAGACAGTCATCGTGGTTGATATGGACGTGCAGCGTGGCGACGGATAAATCATGATGATGATGCTGGGTGGAGACGATGCGGCTGGCTAAATCCCGTTTCTCATGTTCATAAACATATGAAAGTACCGCGAAACCCTGTGTGCCGTGTTCCTGAGTGGCCTCCTGCGCCAGAGCGCCGCGCAGAATATCACGGATCGCTTCGGAGCGATTGTTATAGCCGCGTCGCTGGCTCAGGCTGTCCAGCGTTTCCAGTAAATCGTCATCGAGGGTGATGGTGACACGTTGCATCTGACTTAAACCTTTTGGTATGGCGCGTCGGCGCATGGGAAGCTCCGCATTTTGTAACACACGTCCGCCGCCAGAGGGAAAAATTAATGTGTCATAGCGCTTTCGTTATCGTCTGCGGCGTCAGCGTAAACGGTGTGGGGGTACAGACTGCCAGACTGAGCGTATCGAGCTGACACTGGCTGACCGACAAGGCAGAGGGCAACGTGCTGTCCACGCTGACGATTTGCCAGGCGCTGCCGCCGCGTTGTTTTACGATGGCTTCTTTACGCGTCCAGATACGCCAGAATGCCGCCAGTTGTTGCTCCGGACGTTCCGCTTCCATTTCAGCATGTTCGCCGAGGCTGAATACCGCATTTGCCAGCGAACGCCAGTTATCGCGCGGGCGGATCACTTCAATATCGCAGCCGACTTCACCTTCGTCGCTAAGCAACAGAGCAATAGTGTCGCCGCTATGACTGAGGTTAAACCACAGCGGCGCTCCGGCGGAAAAAGCCGGTTTACCCTGTTCGCCATACACCATCTCCGGTAGCGGCGAGAGCGCACGGGAAAGCAGCACGCGCCCGGCCAGCCAGCTTGCCCGGCGAACGCCCTGCGGCGCCTGAGCGATTAACGCGTCGGGCAATTGACCTGCGCTTAATGTTGACACTTTTCCCAGAACGACCTGGTACATATCAGGACCAACGTTGCCTATGAAGAAGAGGAGATTGTAGCATCTGTCGCCTCATCCCGGTAAACGGCTTTTCGGTCGGCCTGGCCCCAGTAAGATCGCCAGTTTGCTGCCGCCTTTAGTGGTTTCCATCCAGATTTTGCAGACGCTGGTCAAAGGAACGGACAAGAGCATCCCGACCGGGCCTAATAGCCATCCCCAGACCAATAACGAAAGAAATACCACCAGCGTGGACATTCCCAGACGATGGCCCATCATGCGTGGCTCCATAATGTTGCCAATCACCATATGGACCACCAAAAAGAGCGCGCCGACCAGTACGCACTCGTAAAAACCGTTAAATAACAGCGCCTGAATCATGGGGGGAACGGCGGAAATCACCGAGCCGATATTAGGAACGTAATTGAGCAAAAAGGCCAGTACGCCCCACATTAGCGCAAACTGAATACCCATTAACGCCAGTCCCAGCCAGATAATCGCGCCCGTCCATAAACTGAGCAGCGTTTTCAGCGCCAGATAATGCGAGACGCCTTTCAGGGCGCGGTGCAGGCCGGCAATATGGATTTGTGGATTGTTTAGCGCGAAACGTAATTTATAAGGCACGTGACGCACCTCAAACAGCATAAAAACCACGGTCATCACCAGCAGCACAATGCTTGCCATCGCGCCCGATACGCCGGTCATTAATGTTGTGGTGAAGAGCATGATTTTATCGGAATCCATCCCGCGGAGCATACGTTCCGGAGACATATGTAAATTCAGGAAGGGCATTAACTCCTGAAGGTGTAAGACCTTACGCGTCAGCTCCTTGCTGTATTTAGGCAGCATAGCGATAAATTCATTAAGCGATGCGGCAAGCACACCCACCAGCGCGGTAAGCACGATCAGCATGACGACCACCACGATAGTAATCGCCAGCGGTCGCTTCACGCCCCGACGAATAAACCAGGTCACTAATGGATTAAGAACAATGGCGAAAAAGAGCGCCAGCAAGAGTTGTACAATAATATCCGCCGCGGCATGAATCCCGGCGAGAATAATAACCAGGGAGGCCAGTTTCAGCAGAATATGCATACCCGTTTTGTCGGGTTGAGCGGTTGCCATGAAGTTTTCCTTGTTGTGTTTTTTTCTAAGTGTAGCGGCTGCCCTGATACCGATAATCTGAATCTCACTACTGATTTTCACCGCGCGCCATGATAGAAAAGAAAACATGTTGTAAAAATGCGGTGATACTCATGCCCGAACCCGTCGCTGAACCGGCGCTAAACGGATTGCGCCTCAATCTGCGTATTGTCTCCATTGTGATGTTTAACTTTGCCAGCTACCTGACCATCGGCCTGCCGCTCGCCGTCTTGCCCGGCTATGTGCATGATGCGATGGGATTCAGCGCGTTCTGGGCGGGGCTTATTATCAGCCTGCAATACTTCGCCACTCTGTTAAGCCGTCCCCATGCCGGGCGGTATGCGGATGTATTAGGGCCGAAAAAAATCGTTGTCTTTGGCTTATGCGGCTGTTTTTTAAGCGGACTCGGCTACCTGCTGGCGGATATCGCCAGCGCCTGGCCGATGATCAGTTTGTTGCTACTGGGGCTGGGTCGCGTGATTTTAGGGATTGGGCAAAGTTTTGCCGGCACCGGTTCGACACTGTGGGGCGTCGGCGTCGTCGGGTCGTTGCATATTGGTCGGGTCATCTCCTGGAACGGTATCGTCACCTACGGCGCAATGGCGATGGGCGCGCCGCTGGGCGTGCTGTGTTATGCCTGGGGCGGGTTACAGGGACTGGCGCTAACGGTGATGGGCGTGGCGCTGTTGGCGGTACTGTTAGCCCTTCCACGTCCGTCGGTGAAGGCGAACAAAGGCAAGCCGCTACCGTTTCGCGCGGTGCTGGGGCGTGTCTGGCTGTATGGTATGGCGTTGGCGCTGGCCTCGGCAGGGTTTGGCGTCATCGCGACGTTTATTACCTTATTTTATGATGCTAAAGGCTGGGATGGCGCCGCTTTTGCGCTCACGTTATTTAGCGTCGCGTTTGTCGGCACGCGTTTGCTGTTCCCTAACGGCATCAATCGTTTAGGCGGGTTGAATGTCGCCATGATCTGCTTTGGCGTGGAGATTATTGGTCTGTTACTGGTGGGAACGGCAGCCATGCCGTGGATGGCAAAAATCGGCGTTTTACTCACGGGGATGGGTTTTTCTCTGGTCTTTCCGGCGCTGGGCGTGGTGGCCGTCAAAGCCGTGCCGCCGCAGAACCAGGGTGCGGCGCTGGCGACCTATACCGTCTTTATGGATATGTCTTTGGGGGTTACCGGGCCGCTGGCAGGGCTGGTGATGACCTGGGCGGGCGTGCCGGTGATTTATCTGGCGGCGGCCGGGCTGGTAGCGATGGCGCTATTGCTGACCTGGCGCTTAAAAAAACGGCCTCCGTCTGCACTGCCGGAGGCCGCATCATCGTCGTAAAGGTTACTTAATAACCAACGTATTGATGATGTTTTCAGCCGTGGTTTGCGCTTTTTGCTGATTGTCCGCAGGCAGCGTGACCTGAATCGTCAGCAATTGGTTATCCACTTTGCCCAGCACGATGGAAGAATACGCCGTCTGGCCCTTCGCGGAGATAATGCTGTCCAGTTGTTGCAACGTATGGCCTTTGAGCTCAATAGACTTATTGGTGACGACCTGAAGCTGCGGGTCGCGGCTACGCTGTTGCTCAAGCAGGCGGTTTGCCAGCACCGGCAACGCTTCATCGGTATTATCGCCGACGATAACAATCACCGCTTTCTGGCCCGTCGGGTCAGAATAAACGTGCATATTATTCGCCTGGGTGCCCAGCTTACCGCTTTGATCGGTCATATCCGCCGGCAGCGAGAAACTGAGTTTGCCATCCATCAGGCTGATGGGCTGACCGGATGCCTGGCTTTCCGCGGCGGCGCTTTCTGCCGACGCTTTTGTATCGTTGTTATCACAGGCCGCAAGCCCCATAACCAGCAGGCCAATACCGGCATATTTAACCAAATTGCGCATTGACTTCTTCCTTTCGATAAACGGCCATAACGGCTCATTCGCTCATCTTATCACAACTCGGAAAACGAACCTTTAACTTGCCGGTAATGGGGAAATTTCAGATTTATCTGCCAGCTTTTTCAGCAACATATTCAGTAGAACGCCGTACATCGGCAGGAAGAAAATAATGCTGATGAGCACCTTAAAGCAATAATCCACCAGCGCAATTTCCATCCAGTGCCCGGCCATAAAGGCATCGGGGCTTCGCCAGAACGCAATGAAGAAAAAGGCAAGGGTATCGCTGATATTGCCAAACAGCGTTGAAGCGGTCGGCGCCAGCCACCAGCGACGATTTTGGCGCAGGCGGTTAAACACATGGACATCAAGGATCTGTCCCAGCGCGTAGGCCATAAAGCTGGCGGCGGCGATACGGGCGACAAACAGATTAAAGTTCGCCAGCGCGGCGAAACCTTGCCAGGCGCCCATATAGAACAGCGATGACACCACATATGACACCAGCAGCGCAGGGATCATGACGGCGAAGATAATGCGGCGCGCCAGCGGTGCGCCAAAAATACGCACGGTAAGATCGGTGGCGAGAAAAATAAAAGGAAAACTAAACGCGCCCCAGGTCGTGTGGAAACCAAAAATAGTGATGGGGAGCTGCACCAGATAGTTACTGGAAATGATCACCAGTAAATGGAATAGCGATAGCCAGAACAACGCTTTTATGCGCTGTGATTGTGTAAACGGAGTCATATTGTGACCTTTTTGTTGGATGGGGTGAGGGAACCCAATAAAGAACCGCCGCATAATACTGTTTTGCGCTGGCATTGCAATGGCTAATTTTCACGCAATCGTTAACCTGCCTGGCTTACTGACGAAGATGGGCGTAAAATATCGCCGTTTTTCTACCATTGAGACGAAGATGAGCGATCTGTTTTCCTCCCCTGACCATACGCTTGACGCCCTGGGGCTGCGTTGCCCTGAACCGGTAATGATGGTGCGCAAAACGGTGCGCAACATGCAAACTGGCGAAACATTGCTGATTATCGCCGACGATCCGGCGACGACGCGTGATATTCCGGGGTTCTGTACCTTTATGGAACACGATTTGCTGGCGCAAGAGACGGAGGGTCTGCCGTACCGTTATTTATTGCGTAAAGCGCATTAACTGCACGGCAGATACTATTCTGATTAGAAGCTTTCCCAGTTCGCCTGTTCTGCGGCGGGCTGTGGCGTTAAACCTTTGCTTAACGTCGTTGGCGACGCCTCCCGACGAGGCTGTTTCTGGATGCGGAACGCGGCGACCGCCTGACGAAGTTCGTTAGCCTGATCTTCCAGCGCCGCCGCCGCTGCTGCGGATTCTTCTACCAGCGAGGCGTTTTGCTGCGTCACGCTGTCCATTTCCGATACCGCCTGCGCCACCTGCTCAATGCCTTTGCTTTGCTCATCGGAGGCAGAGGCGATTTCGCCCATAATATCGGTCACGCGGGTCACGGCGTTGACGATCTCTTTCATGGTTTCTCCCGCTTCGCGTACCTGCGTAGAGCCGGTATCAATGCGCGACACGGAGTTTTCAATCAGTACTTTGATCTCTTTGGCGGCCTGCGCGCTACGGCTGGCCAACGTGCGTACCTCTCCGGCCACGACCGCGAATCCTCGCCCCTGTTCGCCGGCGCGGGCGGCTTCTACCGCGGCGTTCAGCGCCAGGATATTAGTCTGGAAGGCGATACCGTCAATCACGCTGGTGATGTCCACAATTTTTTCCGAGCTTTCGGCGATATCGTTCATGGTGCTCACTACGTTATCCACCACGCGTCCTCCTTTACGCGCGGTTTCTGATGCGGTTTTCGCCAGACCCGTCGCCTGTCGTGCGTTATCGGTGTTTTGCCGTACCGTGGCGGTTAACTGTTCCATGCTGGCGGCGGTCTCCTCCAGCGCCGAGGCCTGCTGTTCGGTACGGGAAGAGAGGTCGCTGCTGCCGGCGGAAATTTCGCCTGCGCCAGTATAGATAGAGTCTGCGTTATCGCGCACCGCGCTGACGGTACGGATTAACGACTGCTGCATCGTTTTGAGACCGGCGGCCAGTTGGCCCATTTCACTGCGTCCTTCAGCCTCTATCTCATGGGTAAGATCGCCGTCGGCGATCGTTTGAATGTGCGCCATAATCCGTTGCAGCGGGCGGAGTAGAACGCGTTGCAGCCCCAGCCAGATAAACGCCAGCACGATGAGTACGATAAGTAGAATTATCCCCAGCGTCCATTGCATCTGGGTAAAGCTGCTCTGATTCTGATCGCTGGCTAATTTTATTAATTGCGCATTTTGAGAGAGCCACTGGTCATATACCTGCTCCATGTCATCCTGCGCTTTTTGCGCGTCAAGGTTGCCATAGGCGGCGTAATTATCGGCTTTAAGATAGTGGATAGACTGCTGCAAAACGTCATACATCTGCTTAAAGCTGGCTTCGGCCTGGGCATCCAACGCCGGATCTTTGCCCGCGATCGCTTCGGAGTTCACGTAGTTGTTGAAATGTTTTTCCGCTTCGTTGAGCGACGCGCCAGCGTTGGTTAACAGCGTGTTCATGGCGTCCAGTGAGGCGGGATCGCGCTGATTTTTTAACATGCGTATCGCCACGCGGTTAATGGTGACGCGGGTTTCGATCAATGTCTGAAAACTGCCGCCCAGTTCCTGTTGTTGGTAACTCAGTGCGCTCGCATTCTGGAAATTCAGCCGATCGCTGCTGACGGCGGAATAAAACAGTATTCCTGTCACCAGCAATAAGGCGCTAAATATGCCCAGCGTCGCGATAACGCCGGTGATGACTTTGATATTTTTCATAGTGCCTAACATTCCTTATTTTGTAGACGGTATGATCAATATCGGTTGGATAAAAATTAACCTTACATCAAATCACGCTATTTCTGATTAATGGTTTGATAAGTAATAGAAAATAAATAATTTTCGCGTGAATAATATGAACAAAGAAAGGAATATCGCGGGATAACCCGGCGACACGACGCCGCCGGGCGGGAGAAGATTAGTTTTTACGCAGCAAACGTAGCGCGTTGGCGGTCACCAATACCGTGGCTCCCGTATCCGCCAGGATTGCCAGCCATAGCCCGGTAAAACCCAGTAGCGTCGTCACCAGGAAAATAGCTTTCAGCCCCAGCGCAATGGTGATGTTCTGCCGGATATTCGCGTGGGTAGCGCGCGCCAGCGTAATCATCTGCGCTAACCCGCGCAGACGGTTATGAGTAAGGGCGGCGTCAGCCGTTTCCAGCGCGACGTCAGTACCGCTGCCCATAGCAATTCCGATACTGGCGGCTTTCATCGCGGGCGCATCGTTAATGCCGTCGCCCACCATGGCCAGCGGCGCTTGTTGGTTAAGGGCGGTGACTGCCCGCACCTTGTCTTCCGGCAGTAGCCCGGCTTTAAACGCCAGATCCAGCTCGCCGGCAATCGCTGCCGCCGCCCGTGGGTTATCGCCAGTCAGAATCACGCCGTTAACGCCTAACTGATGCAGATCGCGGATGGCGTCGCGCGCATCGTCACGCAACGTATCCTGGAGGGCGAGGACGCCAACAACGGTCTCGTTACGCAGCACCAGAACCACCGTCTGCCCGGCGTTTTCCAGTTCGCTAATTTGCCCGGCAAACGCTGCCGCAGGCTGTTTTCCCGCCGCGCAAATCAGAATACGTTCGCCGTTAACCTGCGCTTCAATCCCGGTGCCAGCCAGCGTTCGCTGCGATTCCGCCGTCGGGATCGCCAGATCGCGTGTCTGCGCTTCGCGGACAATAGCCTGTGCCAGCGGGTGCGTAGCGCCTTGTTCTACGGCTGCCGCCAGCGCCAACAGTTCAGCTTCGCTGATACCGCTTGCCGGATGAATCGCCGTCACCCGTGGTTTACCAATGGTCAACGTACCGGTTTTATCAAAGGCGACCTGCGTGATACGGCCCAGTTGCTCCAGCGCTGCGCCGCCTTTAATCAATGCGCCGCGCCGTGCCGCCGCCGCCAGCCCGGAGGTAATGGCCGCGGGCGTGGAGATCACCAGCGCGCACGGGCAACCGATGAGCAGCAGCGTCAGCCCTTTATAAATCCACTCCTGCCAGCCGCCATCGAACATCAGCGGCGGAATAAGCGTCACCAGCAGCGCGATGACCATAATGACTGGCGTATAGATGCGGCTGAAACGGTCAATAAACCGCTCAATGGGCGCACGGCGCTCTTCCGCCTCTTCAATCAGCGTCAGGATACGGTCAATCGCGCTGGCGCCAGGTTCAGATAGCACCTCCAGGGTGACGAGACGGTCAACGCTGGTCGCGCCTGCCGGGACTTTGTCGCCCGTTGCGCGCTCCACCGGGATAGACTCGCCGGTGAGCGCGCTTTCATCAAAGCTGGCGAAACCGGAAACCAGTTTACCGTCGGCGGGTAAACGCCCCCCGGCGGCGACTTCGATAATATCGCCCGGTCGCAGGGTATTAATAGCGACCTCTTCCCGTACGCCGTCGCGCAGACGGGTCGCCGTTTCCGGTTTAAGCGCCATTAACGCGCTGACGCCTTTACGGGCGCGGCTGGCGGCCCATCCTTCCAGGCGCTCGCCGATGAGGAACAGCAGCAATACCATTGCCGCCTCCGCCGTCGCGCCAATAAACAGCGCGCCAATGGCGGCGACGCTCATCAGCGTTTCAATAGCGAACCAACTGCCGCTTTTCATCAGTCGCAGCGCCTGGCGGGCAATAGGATACAGACCGACCAGGGTGGTGGCGATAAAGGCCAGTTGGCCGAACGGGTGGTTAAATTGCTCCAGCCCCCAGCTTATCGCCATCATAATGATCAGCGTAATAAGCGGCAGGTTCTCTTTAAGACGAGATTCAGGTGCGGCGTCGCGCGAATCTTCACTACGCAAGGTATAACCCGCCTTCTGTACGGCGTGTTCAATTTGCGCGCGAAGGTCGGCGTCGGCATCGACCACTAACTTTTCGGTGGCGAACAGCACTTGCGCCTGGTTGACGCCGCGAATTTGGCGTACCGCATTCTCCACTTTTCGGGCGCAGGCGGCGCAGTCCATGCCGGAGATTTTCCAGGTATAGCGCGTGCCTGCCATGGCAGTAGAAACAGGCGCGCTGGACGCGCAATGTTCTTCGCAGCAGCAGCTATCGGCCTTCTGTATTGCCGGGGCTAATCTGAAGGAGGTAAAGGGCGGGACTTTTTTGCCATCGGTATCAGGGGTCGACATAACGTCCTCCGGTTGATGATAATTTTCTCATTAACCGGAGGATACACTCTGGAGTCGACTCCAGAGTCAAGCGCTATTATTTACAGGTACAGCGAGCGAACAATCAGGAAGTGTCCTGCAAAGTAGCAGGCGGCGGCAATCGCGTTATCCGCCCGGAAACGGCGGCGGTAATGGCTACCCAGCCAGACGATATTGCCGATGAACAGCAGCGTCGCGCCGGTAAAGGCCGAAAGGGCTGGCGCCGTTGGGCGGAAGAACCACAGTTCGCCCGCCAGCCAGACCATGACCAGCGTCATGGCGATAAAAGTACATACCGGCCAGCGTAGCTCCTCCAGTCGCGTCCAGATAACGGCGATAAGCAACGCGCCGACTATCAGTAACGCCAGCGGCAGCGGCCAGAAGAACGACAACGTCATTTGGCTGGCAAAGTAAATGGTGTAGAGCAGATGCGATAAGAAAAATGCCCCGACGGCGTACAGCAGGCGTTGACGCGGTAAGAGCGTTAACGCATCGCCGACCAGCGAGGCGCACAGTCCGGCCAACACAAGATAACTGATGGCGTCAAACATCGGCGCTTGCCAGGCCAGTAACAGCAACAGTAATAACGTGACGGGCTTAAAAACCCAGCGTTGCCAGGCTGGCCCGCGATAGGAGGCGTCCACATACAGCCATGCGGACAGGCAGACAGCGATAAACGACCAAAGCATCTTAATTCCTTGAATTCGTTATTTTTTCGCAAACGGTATGCTTGCGGCTCTATTATTCAGTGTAGAGGCCGTGACGGTCAGATGACAACACTATAACGGGCAGGGTATGCTTATTTCCGCATTTTCTGACAGGTTAACAGTATGAGTAAGCCACCGCTTTTCTTCATTATAATCATTGCATTAATCGTAGTTGCCGCGTCGTTCCGCTTCGTTCAGCAACGGCGGGAAAAAGCCGCTAATGAGGCGGCGCCGTTACAGCAAAAGCAGGTCGTGGTCAGCAATAAACGGGAGAAGCCGGTTAATGACCGACGCTCTCGCCAGCAGGAAGTGATCCCGGCGGGAACCAGTATGCGCTATGAGGTCAGTTTTAAGCCGCTCAATGGCGGTCTGGAAAAAACGTTCCGTTTACAAGCGCAGCAGTACCACGCTTTGACGGTGGGCGATCAAGGTACGCTGAGCTATAAGGGAACGCGGTTCGTCGGGTTTGTTAGCCGTACCCCGGATAACGAATAAACCGTCATCCGGCAGCAAACGTTATTTTTTGTTCTTAAACTTCTTCTGCCAGACCAGCAGCTCAAACACGCCGAACAGGAAAATGCGGATTTTCTCTCCCGTCGTCATCTGCGGACCCGCTTTCGGTATCGTTGATTTCAGCAGCGCCAGTTGCATACCGTGCATCAGCGCCATGAACACCAACGCCACGTTGACGAAGATATTGAGCGGGCGCGGGAAGGGATGCACCAGATTAAGAATCAAAAATGCCCACACGAAGAGCATTAATAAGCGGCCCAGATTAATCAACATCATTTTCTCCTTGCGCGTCGCGCTGATACAGACGATAAGCGACCTGTCCGGCCACCTTTTCTCGATACAATGCCCAGTTCGCCGGAACGGGCGGCAGACCGTTTTCCACCTCGCTTTCTACGTAGATTAGCGCGTCGTCGGCCAGCCATCCCTGGGTTTCCAGCAATTGTAACGTCTCTTCCAGCAGCCCTTTACGAAACGGCGGGTCGACAAAGACGACGTGATGCGGCGTCCCCGGCTGGCTGAGGAAGGTCAGAGTATTGGTATTGACGACGCGAGCATTGTTGGCTTTCAGCGTCGCCAGATTTTTTTGCAACTGCTGCGATACGGCGCGATCCATTTCCAGTAACGTTGCCTGGGCCGCATAACGTGATAGCGCTTCCAGACCCAGCGCGCCGCTGCCGGCAAAGCAATCCAGACAATGGGCGTCTACCATTACCGGAGCCAGCCAGTTAAATAACGTTTCGCGCACGCGATCGGTGGTGGGACGCAGACCCGGGCTGTCCGGAACCGGTAATTTACGGCCACGCCATTGCCCGCCAATAATGCGGATTTGGCCGCTGCCAGAGTGAGTCGGTTTTTTCATTTCTCTTGCTCGAACCGCCTGTTGCAAGTTATTCCAGGCGGTGATGTGAATTAAGTTAAGTGATAGACTATTTCATCATTTTTTTAGCTTCCATGTATATAGCGCCGCGAGGGGTGTAGTCGCAGATGGCAAAACAGAAAAAACGTGGCTTCTTTTCCTGGTTGGGCTTCGGTGATAAAGAGCAGAAGCAGGAACAGACCGAAGAACAGCAGATTGTTGAGGAACAACGACCGGTTGAGCCCCCTGTTGAAACGGCGGCAGACGTAGACGCGCAAACGCCCGCGCACAGCAAAGCAGAAACAGAAGCCTTTGCGGAAGAGGTGGTGGACGTTACTGAGAAAGTTCAGGAGAGCGAAAAACCGCAGCCGGTAGAGCCGGAGCCCGCGGCGGCCATTGAGACGGCAGCGCCGCAGATCGCAGTGGAACGCGAGGAATTGCCGCTGCCGGAAGAGGTCAAAGACGAGGCTATCTCGCCGGAAGAGTGGCAGGCCGAAGCGGAAACCGTAGAGGTCATTGCCGCGGTAGAAGAAGAGGGCGAAAACGCGGCGAAATTCACCGACGAAGAGCTGGAAGCGCAGGCGCTGGCCGCTCAGGCGGCGGAAGAGGCGGTGATGGTTGTTCCGCCGGCGGAAGAAGACGCGCCGGTGGAAGCGATCGTTCAGGAACAGGAAAAACCGACTAAAGAAGGTTTCTTTGCCCGCCTGAAACGCAGTCTGCTGAAAACCAAAGAAAATCTCGGTTCCGGATTTATCAGTCTGTTCCGCGGCAAGAAAATCGACGATGATTTGTTCGAGGAGCTGGAAGAGCAGTTGCTCATCGCTGATGTCGGGGTGGAAACCACGCGTAAGATTATCGCTAATCTGACGGAAGGCGCCAGCCGCAAACAGCTTAAAGATGCCGAGGCGCTGTATGGTCTGTTGAAAGACGAGATGGGCGAGATTCTGGCGAAGGTAGACGAACCGCTTAATATTGAAGGTAAAACGCCTTTTGTTATTCTGATGGTTGGCGTGAACGGCGTGGGTAAAACCACCACTATCGGTAAACTGGCGCGCCAGTTTGAGCAGCAGGGTAAATCAGTGATGCTGGCGGCGGGGGATACTTTCCGCGCGGCGGCGGTCGAACAGCTACAGGTCTGGGGACAGCGTAACAATATTCCGGTTATCGCCCAGCATACCGGCGCGGACTCCGCCTCGGTGATTTTTGACGCTATCCAGGCCGCGAAGGCGCGTAATGTGGATGTGTTAATTGCCGATACGGCAGGGCGTCTGCAGAACAAGTCGCACCTGATGGAAGAGCTGAAAAAAATCGTTCGCGTCATGAAAAAGCTGGACGAAGAAGCGCCACATGAAGTTATGCTGACCATTGACGCCAGCACCGGACAGAACGCGGTAAGCCAGGCCAAACTGTTCCATGAAGCGGTAGGCTTAACCGGTATTACCCTGACCAAGCTGGACGGTACGGCGAAAGGCGGGGTGATTTTCTCGGTAGCTGACCAGTTTGGCATTCCTATCCGTTACATTGGCGTGGGCGAACGTATCGAGGATTTGCGTCCGTTTAAGGCGGACGATTTTATTGAGGCACTTTTTGCCCGAGAGGATTAACAATGATTCGCTTTGAACATGTCAGCAAGGCCTATCTCGGCGGGAGACAAGCGCTGCAGGGAGTGACATTCCATATGCGGCCAGGCGAGATGGCGTTTCTGACCGGCCACTCCGGCGCGGGGAAAAGTACCCTGCTGAAGCTAATCTGTGGGATTGAGCGGCCCAGCGCCGGCAAAATCTTCTTCAGCGGGCATGATATTACGCGCTTGAAAAACCGCGAAGTGCCGTTTTTGCGCCGCCAGATTGGGATGATTTTCCAGGATCACCATCTGCTGATGGATCGCACGGTCTATGACAATGTGGCGATACCGTTAATCATTGCCGGCGCCAGCGGCGATGATATCCGTCGTCGTGTGTCGGCGGCGCTGGATAAGGTTGGACTACTGGACAAAGCGAGAAACTTCCCGATTCAACTCTCCGGAGGCGAACAGCAGCGCGTGGGCATCGCCCGCGCGGTGGTCAATAAGCCAGCGGTATTGCTGGCGGATGAACCGACCGGGAACTTGGACGACGCGTTGTCGGAAGGGATTTTACGTCTGTTTGAAGAGTTTAACCGCGTAGGGGTGACGGTACTGATGGCTACGCACGATATTGGACTTATCTCCCGTCGTTCCTATAGGCAGCTCGTCCTGAGCGATGGACATCTGCATGGAGGCCTGGCCAATGAATAGGCGCGACGCGATTAACCAAATCAGGCAGTTCGGCGGACGGCTGGATCGACTGCGTAAGTCTCGCGGCGGAACAGGCGGCGGGCGCAACGCGCCAGGACGCCAGAAGCCGACGCCGAAACCGAACTCACGTAAAACGAACGTCTTTAATGAGCAGGTGCGCTATGCCTGGCACGGCGCGCTGCAAGATCTGAAAAGCAAACCGCTGGCGACGTTTCTGACGGTGATGGTGATCGCCATCTCCCTGACGCTGCCCAGCGTCTGTTACATGGTCTATAAGAACGTCAACCAGGCGGCGACTCAGTATTATCCGTCGCCGCAGATCACCGTTTATCTGCAAAAAACGCTGGATGATGACGCGGCGGCGCGGGTTGTTGGGCAGCTTCAGGCCGAGCAGGGCGTTGAGAAGGTCAACTACCTGTCCCGTGAGGACGCGCTGGGAGAATTCCGCAACTGGTCGGGTTTTGGCGGCGCGCTGGATATGCTGGAAGAGAACCCGCTACCGGCGGTGGCGGTGGTGATCCCCAAGCTGGACTTTCAAAGTACCGCCTCGCTTAATACGCTGCGCGACCGTATCTCGCAGATTAACGGCATTGACGAAGTCCGCATGGATGATAGCTGGTTTGCGCGCCTGGCGGCGCTCACCGGGCTGGTGGGCCGCGTATCGGCGATGATCGGCGTGCTGATGGTCGCGGCGGTCTTCCTCGTTATCGGCAACAGCGTGCGCCTGAGCATTTTTGCCCGTCGCGACACCATTAACGTGCAAAAGCTGATTGGCGCGACCGATGGCTTTATCCTGCGTCCGTTCCTCTATGGCGGCGCGTTGCTCGGTTTTTCCGGCGCGTTTCTGTCACTGATATTGTCTGAAATTTTGGTGATGCGTTTATCATCGGCGGTGACTGAAGTGGCGCAGGTCTTCGGCACGAAGTTTGATCTCAATGGCTTATCGTTCGATGAGTGCCTGTTGCTGCTGCTGGTCTGTTCCATGATTGGCTGGATCGCCGCCTGGCTGGCCACGGTGCAACATTTACGTCACTTTACTCCCGATTGATAAAATCGTGGTATAATCTTTCCCTGCAATGGGCTTCCGTTCGCAGGGAAAGAGTCCCTGTTGTCTCTTCCCCGCGCGTCATCTTTATGTCACAAGATTTGTGCAAATTATGCACAGTGTTACATTGAACTTGTGGATAAAATCACTGTCTGATAAAAGAGTGGGTGATATTCTCGTTGCTCATCGGCTTTGGCACGGTTGTTGCTCGCTGACGGTGCCAGGCAATACTGATTGAGAGGATTTGAATGACCAAAGAAATGCAAAATTTAGCTTTAGCCCCTGTTGGCAACCTGGAATCTTATATCCGGGCGGCGAACGCGTGGCCGATGTTATCGGCTGACGAGGAGCGGGCATTGGCTGAAAGGCTGCATTACCAGGGCGATCTGGAAGCAGCTAAAACGCTGATCCTGTCTCACCTGCGCTTTGTTGTTCATATTGCTCGTAACTATGCGGGCTATGGTCTGCCGCAGGCGGATTTGATCCAGGAAGGCAACATCGGCCTGATGAAAGCCGTACGTCGTTTTAA
This sequence comes from Salmonella enterica subsp. enterica serovar Typhimurium str. LT2, assembly GCF_000006945.2. Lineage (GTDB taxonomy): Bacteria > Pseudomonadota > Gammaproteobacteria > Enterobacterales > Enterobacteriaceae > Salmonella > Salmonella enterica. The sequence goes on along the minus strand of NC_003197.2, from coordinate 3,736,512 downwards.
CCCGGAAGTAGGCGTGCGCCTGGTTTCTTTCGCCGTACACTGGATTAAAGCAGAAATTCACGAATACGTGCTGCGTAACTGGCGTATCGTTAAAGTTGCAACCACGAAAGCGCAGCGTAAGCTGTTCTTTAATCTGCGTAAAACCAAGCAGCGTCTGGGCTGGTTTAATCAGGATGAGGTTGAAATGGTGGCGCGCGAACTGGGTGTTTCCAGTAAAGACGTGCGTGAGATGGAGTCGCGTATGGCGGCGCAGGACATGACGTTTGACATGTCTTCGGACGATGAGTCCGACAGCCAGCCAATGGCGCCGGTGCTGTATCTGCAGGATAAATCGTCTAACTTTGCCGACGGCATTGAAGACGATAACTGGGAAGAGCAGGCCGCCAACCGACTGACCGACGCGATGCAGGGGCTCGACGAGCGTAGCCAGGATATTATCCGCGCTCGCTGGCTGGACGAAGACAATAAGTCTACGTTGCAGGAGCTGGCCGATCGTTACGGCGTCTCCGCTGAGCGTGTGCGCCAGCTTGAAAAGAACGCCATGAAAAAGCTTCGCGCTGCGATCGAAGCGTAATCTTCGCGAATTGCCAATGAACCCTCGAATGTGAATTCGGGGGTTTTGTTTTTTGTAGGCTGGATAAGGCGTTTACGCTGCCATCCGGCAATACGTTTGCCCGATGGCGCTTCGCTTATCGGGCCTACGGACCCTTCCTCTCCCCCACCGACACAAATCTGTTATCTGGATGTAAATTTAGCTATTCCAAAATAATAAAAATCGGGTATGTTTTAGCAGAGTATGCTGCTAAAGCACGGGTAGCTAGCCAATAATCGAAATAAAGTGCTGAACAATAACACCACAACACACGTAACAACCAGAATAATGGGGATTATCAGGATGAATATGAAGGGTAAAACGTTATTGGCAGGATGTATCGCCCTGTCATTAAGCCATATGGCATTCGCCGACGACATTAAAGTCGCGGTTGTCGGCGCGATGTCCGGTCCGGTGGCGCAGTATGGCGACCAGGAATTTACCGGTGCGGAGCAGGCAATTGCCGATATCAATGCGAAAGGCGGTATTAAAGGCGATAAGCTCGTCGCGGTGAAATATGACGACGCCTGCGACCCGAAACAGGCGGTAGCTGTCGCTAACAAAGTGGTGAACGACGGCATCAAGTATGTTATCGGTCACTTATGTTCCTCTTCCACACAGCCAGCGTCTGATATCTACGAAGACGAAGGCATCCTGATGATAACCCCGGCGGCGACCGCGCCGGAGCTGACCGCGCGCGGCTATAAGCTGGTTTTGCGCACCACCGGTCTGGACTCTGACCAGGGGCCAACGGCGGCAAAGTATATTCTGGAGAAGGTAAAACCGCAGCGCATCGCGATTATCCACGATAAGCAGCAGTACGGCGAAGGGCTGGCGCGCGCGGTGCAGGACGGTCTGAAGAAAGGCGGCGTTAACGTCGTATTCTTTGACGGCATCACCGCTGGCGAAAAAGATTTCTCCACTCTGGTTGCGCGCCTGAAGAAAGAGAATATCGACTTTGTCTACTACGGCGGTTATCACCCGGAAATGGGGCAGATTTTGCGCCAGTCCCGCGCCGCAGGGCTGAAAACCCAGTTTATGGGGCCGGAAGGGGTGGCGAACGTGTCGCTGTCTAACATCGCCGGAGAGTCAGCGGAAGGCTTACTGGTCACCAAACCGAAGAACTACGACCAGGTCCCGGCGAACAAACCGATTGTGGATGCCATCAAAGCCAAGAAACAAGATCCTAGCGGCGCATTCGTGTGGACCACCTACGCCGCGCTGCAATCGTTGCAGGCGGGCCTGAACCACTCCGACGATCCGGCGGAAATCGCCAAATACCTGAAAGGCGCCACGGTCGACACCGTAATGGGACCGCTGTCGTGGGATGAGAAAGGCGATCTGAAAGGATTTGAGTTCGGCGTGTTTGACTGGCATGCGAATGGTACGGCGACAGACGCTAAGTGATTTTCTGGCGCCTTTCGCGCTGCAGGTGCGTTGGCTACGTTATTCAACCCCGGTCACTTACTTATGTAAGCTCCCGGGGATTTCATAACTTGCCGCCTGCCTGCAACGCGAAATTCTTGGAAAATTGCGAGGTGGTTTTTATCTTTTCTCCCGGCATGTAGGCCGGATAAGCGTCAGCGCCATCCGGCTTTCTTTTAGCGCTTCTCCCAGCCGTCATGCTGGGCGGTAAAACCTAACGCCTGCATAAACGCGGCCATCACGCTGCGGTCTTCAACACCGACATCCGCCATCCACCACGACGAGACGTTGGGATTATCGCGGATGACTTCTTCTACCAGGTATTGCCCGACGCCGCGGCGACGGGTGATTTCACGCACGCGTAAGGAATCCAGCGCGCCCTGCGTTCCGCTCAGCGTCACTCTTACGGCGCCCAACAAACGCTCATTAAACCGCGCGGCATAAATCCGGTGCGTTTCATCTACGCTTAATGAGGAGGCGGAATATTCCGGCCAGATTTTGCCCAGATCGATCTGATCCTGAGCGCTAAAGTGTTCTAAACGAAGAATGGTCAGCTTCATCGACGGCTTGTCCCGATTTCAAAAGATGCGATCAGTGTACCGAAACAGGCAGGCCAGATGCTTTCTCTTTTTTGTGTCATTTACCAGGTTATTAATTTTTTAACAACGATAATTACAGTTTGAAGCATTAGAGAATGGAAAACAGGCAGCATAATTCCCTGAATGCTAGTGAATTATTCCGCTTAATATGCCGTTATTTTATGCTGACAAGCATGCTTTTTTTTGTTTATCTATAGCGAAAAGCAGAATATTATCTTTTCTTAATAGACTGAAAAATAGAGATTTTAATCTTATTATGCTTTAAATGCTGCGCTAACTCATTAATGAGTCAGTAAAAAGCGCACCATTTATAAAAAGTACAGTCTGCTTTTTAACCAGCAAAAAACAAAACATATAACATCACGAATGGGGATACAGGCACATGAAACGGAAAGCGAAAACAATAATCGCAGGGATTGTTGCATTAGCAGTCTCGCAGGGGGCAATGGCAGATGATATTAAAGTCGCCATAGTCGGGGCGATGTCCGGCCCGGTAGCGCAATGGGGCGATATGGAATTTAACGGCGCGCGCCAGGCCATTAAAGACATCAACGCGAAAGGCGGGATTAAAGGCGATAAGCTGGTCGGCGTAGAGTACGATGATGCCTGCGATCCAAAACAGGCGGTGGCGGTGGCCAACAAAATCGTTAACGACGGTATTCAGTACGTTATTGGTCACTTGTGTTCTTCTTCTACTCAGCCAGCATCCGATATCTATGAAGATGAAGGTATTCTGATGATCTCCCCGGGGGCGACTAACCCGGAGCTGACCCAGCGCGGCTATCAGTACATTATGCGTACCGCCGGCCTGGACTCCTCCCAGGGGCCAACAGCCGCGAAATACATCCTGGAAACGGTGAAACCGCAGCGCATCGCTATCATTCACGATAAACAGCAATACGGCGAAGGACTGGCGCGCTCCGTGCAGGATGGCCTGAAGCAGGGCAATGCCAATATTGTCTTTTTTGATGGTATTACCGCTGGCGAAAAAGATTTCTCCGCCCTGATTGCCCGCTTGCAAAAAGAGAATATCGACTTTGTGTATTACGGCGGCTACTACCCGGAAATGGGGCAGATGCTACGCCAGGCGCGGGCTAATGGCCTGAAAACGCAATTTATGGGGCCGGAAGGCGTAGGTAACGCGTCGCTGTCCAATATTGCGGGCGGTGCGGCGGAAGGCATGTTGGTGACGATGCCAAAACGTTATGACCAGGACCCGGCGAATAAAGCGATTGTCGAAGCGCTGAAAGCCGACAAGAAAGATCCCAGCGGTCCGTACGTCTGGATCACCTACGCCGCCGTCCAGTCACTGGCGACCGCAATGACGCGTAGCGCCAGCCATGCTCCGCTGGATCTGGTGAAAGATCTTAAAGCTAACGGGGCTGATACCGTTATTGGGCCGCTGAAATGGGATGAAAAAGGCGATCTTAAGGGATTTGAATTTGGCGTCTTCCAGTGGCACGCCGACGGCTCGTCAACCGTCGCGAAGTAATGCCAGAAGATAAGTTATCCCACCGCCCGCACGCCGGGCGGGTTTAAAAAGGTTACCTTATGTCCGAGCAGTTTCTCTATTTCTTGCAGCAGATGTTTAACGGCGTCACGCTGGGGAGCACCTACGCGCTGATTGCTATCGGTTATACGATGGTGTACGGCATTATCGGCATGATCAACTTCGCTCATGGCGAGGTGTATATGATCGGCAGCTACGTCTCTTTTATGATCATCGCCGCGCTAATGATGATGGGAATAGACACCAGTTGGCTCCTGGTGGCCGCTGGATTTATCGGTGCGATTATTATTGCCAGCGCCTACGGCTGGAGTATCGAGCGAGTCGCTTACCGGCCCGTGCGCAACTCCAAGCGCCTGATTGCCCTGATTTCCGCCATCGGGATGTCCATCTTCCTGCAAAACTACGTCAGCCTGACGGAAGGTTCGCGCGACGTGGCGTTACCCAGCCTGTTTAACGGCCAGTGGATTGTGGGCAGCAGCGAAAACTTTTCCGCGTCCATCACCACCATGCAGGCGGTTATCTGGATAGTCACCTTTCTGGCTATGCTGGCGCTCACCATTTTCATTCGCTACTCCCGGATGGGCCGCGCCTGCCGCGCCTGCGCGGAGGATCTGAAAATGGCCAGCCTGCTCGGCATTAATACCGACCGCGTCATTGCGCTAACGTTTGTTATCGGCGCGGCAATGGCGGCGGTGGCGGGCGTGCTGCTCGGTCAGTTCTATGGCGTAATTAACCCCTACATCGGTTTTATGGCCGGGATGAAAGCGTTCACCGCGGCGGTGCTGGGCGGGATTGGCAGCATTCCGGGCGCGATGATCGGCGGTCTGATTTTGGGCGTCGCCGAAGCGCTCTCGTCTGCATATTTAAGTACCGAATATAAAGATGTCGTATCGTTCGCTCTGCTGATTCTGGTACTGCTGGTGATGCCGACCGGTATCCTGGGGCGTCCGGAGGTAGAGAAAGTATGAAACCGATGCATATTGCGATGGCTCTGTTCTCTGCGGCGATGTTCTTCGTTCTGGCTGGCGTCTTCATGGGCGTACAACTGGAGCTGGACGGCACCAAACTGGTGGTGGATACCGCCGCCGACATCCGCTGGCAGTGGATCTTTATCGGTACGGCAGTGGTTTTTTTCTTTCAGTTGCTGCGTCCGATGTTCCAGAAAGCGGTGAAGCACGTCTCCGGACCGAAGTTTATTCTGCCGGCGATCGATGGCTCTACCGTTAAGCAAAAGCTGTTTCTGATGGCGCTGCTGGTTATCGCCGTGGCATGGCCGTTTATGGTGTCGCGCGGTAGCGTCGATATCGCCACCATGACCATGATTTATATCATCCTCGGTCTGGGGCTGAACGTGGTGGTGGGGCTGTCCGGTCTGCTGGTATTGGGCTACGGCGGCTTTTACGCCATCGGCGCTTATACCTTTGCGCTGCTCAACCACTATTATGGTTTGGGTTTCTGGACCTGCCTGCCGCTGGCGGGACTGGTCTCCGCCGCTGCTGGTTTCCTGCTCGGCTTCCCGGTACTGCGTCTGCGCGGCGACTATCTGGCGATTGTGACGCTCGGCTTCGGCGAAATCGTCCGTATCCTGCTGCTCAACAACACTGAAATTACCGGCGGCCCGAACGGCATCAGCCAGATCCCGAAACCGACGCTGTTTGGTCTGGAGTTTAGCCGCAGCACCCGCGAAGGCGGCTGGGATACCTTCAGCAATTTCTTTGGCGTGAAGTACGACCCATCCGACCGGGTCATTTTCCTCTATCTGGTGGCCCTGTTGCTGGTGGTCCTGTCGCTGTTTGTCATTAACCGCCTGCTGCGTATGCCGCTGGGCCGGGCGTGGGAAGCGTTGCGTGAAGATGAGATCGCCTGTCGCTCATTAGGTTTAAGCCCGACGCGCATCAAGCTGACCGCTTTTACTATCAGCGCCGCGTTTGCCGGTTTCGCCGGGACGTTGTTTGCCGCCCGCCAGGGCTTTGTCAGCCCGGAATCCTTCACTTTCGCCGAATCCGCCTTCGTGCTGGCGATTGTGGTGCTGGGCGGAATGGGCTCGCAGTTTGCGGTGATCCTGGCGGCGGTTCTGCTGGTGGTGTCGCGCGAGTTGATGCGCGACTTCAACGAATACAGCATGTTGATGCTCGGCGGTTTGATGGTGTTGATGATGATCTGGCGCCCGCAGGGATTGCTGCCGATGACGCGTCCGCAGTTGAAGCTGAAAAGTGGTCAGGCGAAAGGAGAGCAGGCATGAGTCAGCCATTATTAGCGGTTAACGGCCTGATGATGCGCTTTGGCGGTTTGCTGGCGGTCAACAATGTATCGCTGGAATTGCGTGAGCGGGAAATTGTGTCGCTGATTGGCCCTAACGGCGCGGGTAAAACGACGGTGTTTAACTGCCTGACCGGTTTTTATAAGCCGACAGGCGGTACGATCACGTTGCGCGAGCGGCATCTGGAAGGATTGCCGGGCCAGCAGATCGCCCGCATGGGCGTGGTACGCACTTTCCAGCATGTGCGCCTGTTTCGCGAAATGACGGTGATTGAAAATCTGCTGGTGGCGCAGCACCAGCAACTGAAAACGGGCCTCTTTTCCGGCCTGTTGAAAACGCCCGCTTTCCGCCGCGCGCAAAGCGAAGCGCTGGACCGCGCGGCGACCTGGCTTGAGCGTATTGGCCTGCTGGAACATGCCAACCGCCAGGCCAGTAATCTGGCCTACGGCGACCAGCGCCGGCTGGAGATTGCCCGCTGCATGGTGACGCAGCCAGAAATTCTGATGCTCGACGAACCGGCGGCTGGCCTTAACCCGAAAGAGACCAAAGAGCTGGATGAGCTGATTGCCGAACTACGTAACCATCACAACACCACTATCTTGCTGATTGAACACGATATGAAGCTGGTGATGGGCATTTCCGATCGCATTTACGTGGTGAACCAGGGCACGCCGCTGGCGAACGGCACGCCGGAAGAGATCCGCAACAACCCGGACGTCATCCGCGCTTATCTGGGTGAGGCATAAGATGGAAAAAACGATGTTAACGTTTGAAAAAGTCAGCGCCCACTACGGCAAGATTCAGGCGCTGCACGACGTCAGTCTGCACATCAACCAGGGGGAAATCGTTACCCTGATTGGCGCTAACGGCGCGGGGAAAACGACGCTGCTTGGCACCTTGTGCGGCGATCCGCGCGCCTCCAGCGGACGGGTGGTGTTTGACGGTAAAGACATAACCGACTGGCAGACGGCGAAAATCATGCGTGAAGCGGTGGCGATAGTGCCGGAAGGGCGGCGCGTCTTCTCGCGGATGACGGTAGAAGAGAACCTGGCGATGGGCGGTTTTTTTGCCGAGCGCGATCGGTTTCAGGAGCGTATCAAATGGGTGTACGAGCTGTTTCCGCGCCTGCATGAGCGCCGTATCCAGCGAGCGGGCACCATGTCCGGCGGCGAACAGCAGATGCTGGCGATTGGCCGCGCGCTGATGAGCCAGCCGAGGCTATTGCTGCTGGATGAACCGTCGCTGGGGCTGGCGCCGATCATCATCCAGCAGATCTTCGACACCATTGAGCAGTTGCGCGAGCAGGGTATGACCATCTTCCTTGTCGAGCAGAACGCCAACCAGGCGCTGAAGCTCGCCGACCGCGGTTATGTGCTGGAAAACGGCCACGTGGTGCTATCCGATACCGGTGATGCACTGCTGGCGAACGAAGCGGTGCGCAGCGCCTATCTGGGCGGTTAGACTGTGCCAGGGGGGAAGCGCGTGCGCCGCCCCCGGTAACGGCAAGCGGTAAAATTTTTCAAAAGAGCCTGATGGCTCTTTTTTTGTACATGTTTGTTGTACAATAAACATGTACAACTGGGGAGATGTTTATGCGTACGGTTAACTATAGCGAAGCGCGGCAAAATCTGGCCGAAGTCCTGGAAAGTGCGGTGACGGGGGGGCCTGTTACCATCACGCGTCGTGGGCATAAGTCCGCAGTGATCATCAGCGCCGAGGAGTTTGAGCGTTATCAGACGGCGCGAATGGATGATGAGTTTGCTGCCATTATGGCGGTTCATGGCAATGAGCTCAGGGAGCTGGCGGATAAATGACCCTACAACTTATCTCAGCGGAAGAGATAATTCAGTTTCACGACAGGCTTCTCCGCGTTACGCCTGGTGTAACAGGCATGCCTGATCCTGGCCGCGCGGAAGCGCTAATGTACCGGGTACTCAAGCAAATCGAATATGAAGGGGTGACCGACGTGTGGCTGCTGGCGGCAATGCATTTGCTCGCTATATCCCGTGGGCATATCTTCAATGATGGTAACAAACGTACCGCCTTATTTATTACGCTGCTGTTTTTAAAGCGTAACGGGATCTCACTCGCTGCGAATCCGGATTTTGTCGATATGACAGTCGATGCGGCGGCAGGGCGGCTTACGCTGGAGCAAATTGCCGTTCGCTTACGTGCCTGAGACGTTAATCCCGGCGACGCTCCGCCTGGTTGGGTTACGGCATGTGCGCCGCCCCCGAGAATAATGTCGTACCTATCCGTGCCGTAGCTCCCACTTTTCTTTTCCGGCGCTTTCGCTGCCTTGCCATCTCTCTGTCGCCTTACTATCTTTTTTTTGTAATAAAAAAGTTATTTTTCTGTCATTCGAGCATGTCATGTTACCCCCGCGAACATAAAACGCGTGATATCGCGCATCCCGGCACAAAAAGAGAGATAACCGATGATATCGTTACGACATACAGCTTTAGGACTGGCGCTGAGTCTGGCATTTACGGGTCAGGCGTTGGCCGTCACCACTATTCCATTCTGGCATTCAATGGAAGGGGAGTTAGGCAAAGAAGTTGATTCACTGGCGCAACGTTTCAACCAGGCCAATCCGGATTACAAAATCGTTCCGGTCTATAAGGGGAACTATGAACAGAACCTGAGCGCCGGGATCGCGGCATTCCGTACCGGCAACGCGCCGGCAATATTGCAGGTTTATGAGGTTGGGACGGCGACCATGATGGCCTCGAAAGCCATTAAGCCGGTTTATGAAGTGTTTAAAGACGCCGGTATTAACTTTGACGAGTCCCAGTTTGTACCGACCGTTGCAGGCTACTACACCGATGCTAAAAGCGGGCATCTGCTCTCCCAGCCCTTTAACAGCTCCACGCCGGTACTGTACTACAACAAAGACGCCTTTAAGAAAGCCGGTTTAGATCCGGAGCAGCCGCCGAAAACCTGGCAGGAGCTGGCTGACTATACCGCGAAATTGAGAGCGGCAGGCATGAAATGCGGTTACGCCAGCGGCTGGCAAGGCTGGATCCAACTGGAAAACTTCAGCGCCTGGAACGGTCTCCCCTTCGCCAGTAAAAACAATGGCTTTGACGGTACAGATGCGGTGCTGGAGTTTAATAAGCCAGAGCAGGTGAAACATATCGCGCTGCTGGAAGAGATGAATAAGAAAGGCGATTTTAGCTATGTTGGGCGTAAGGACGAGTCTACCGAGAAGTTTTATAACGGTGACTGCGCGATGACAACCGCGTCCTCCGGCTCGCTCGCCAATATCCGCCAGTATGCCAAATTTAACTATGGCGTGGGTATGATGCCGTACGACGCTGATATCAAGGGCGCGCCGCAAAACGCCATTATCGGCGGAGCCAGCCTATGGGTCATGCAGGGTAAAGATAAAGAAACCTATACCGGCGTCGCCAAATTCCTCGACTTCCTGGCAAAACCGGAAAACGCTGCTGAATGGCATCAAAAAACCGGCTACCTGCCGATTACCACCGCCGCCTACGAGCTGACCCGCGAGCAGGGTTATTACGATAAAAACCCCGGTGCGGATATCGCCACTCGCCAGATGTTGAATAAGCCGCCGTTACCCTTCACCAAAGGCTTGCGTCTGGGCAATATGCCGCAGATTCGTACCATCGTGGACGAAGAGCTGGAAAGCGTCTGGACCGGGAAGAAAACCCCACAACAGGCGTTGGATACCGCAGTGGATCGCGGGAATCAGTTGCTGCGTCGTTTTGAGAAAGCGAGCAAATCTTAAGTGTATAAGTGCCGGATAAGGTGCATGCACCGCCATCCGGCACCTTCCAGGAAAAGAACCTTCATGTCATCATCCCGTCCGGTGTTCCGCTCGCGCTGGCTGCCGTATTTACTGGTTGCCCCGCAGTTGGTTATCACCGTTATTTTCTTTATCTGGCCTGCGGGCGAAGCGCTGTGGTATTCGCTGCAAAGCGTCGATCCGTTTGGTTTTTCCAGCCAATTTGTCGGGCTGGAGAATTTCGTCGCGCTTTTTCACGACAGTTATTATCTCGACGCCTTCTGGACGACGATTAAATTCAGCGCGCTGGTCACGTTTAGCGGCCTGCTGGTCTCGCTGTTTTTCGCCGCCCTGGTGGATTACGTGGTGCGCGGCAGCCGTTTTTATCAGACGCTGATGCTGCTGCCTTATGCCGTCGCGCCCGCCGTCGCCGCCGTATTGTGGATTTTCCTGTTTAACCCGGGGCGGGGATTAATCACCCATTTCCTTGGCGAATTCGGCTATGACTGGAACCACGCGCAAAACAGCGGTCAGGCGATGTTCCTGGTGGTATTTGCGTCAGTCTGGAAGCAGATTAGTTACAACTTTTTATTCTTCTTTGCCGCGCTGCAATCCATTCCCCGCTCGCTGGTGGAAGCGGCGGCCATTGACGGCGCCGGGCCGATTCGTCGTTTCTTCCGGCTTTCTTTGCCGCTTATTGCGCCGGTCAGTTTCTTCCTGCTGGTGGTCAACCTGGTGTACGCCTTTTTCGACACCTTCCCGGTGATCGACGCCGCGACCGCCGGCGGGCCGGTACAAGCCACTACGACGCTGATTTATAAGATTTATCGCGAAGGGTTTACCGGCCTGGATCTCTCGGCGTCCGCCGCGCAGTCGGTAGTGTTGATGTTCCTCGTCATCATTCTGACGGTGGTGCAGTTCCGCTATGTGGAAAGTAAGGTGCGTTACCAATGATAGAGAATCGTCGCGGGCTGACAATATTCAGCCATACCATGCTGATTCTGGGGATCGCGGTCATTTTGTTTCCGCTGTATGTCGCGTTTGTCGCGGCGACGCTGGACGACCGTGCGGTGTTTGAGACGCCGATGACGCTGCTTCCCGGCACGCAGTTACTGGAGAATATCAAAACTATTTGGGTCAACGGCGTCGGTGTTAATAGCGCGCCATTCTGGCTGATGATGCTTAACAGTTTCATTATGGCGTTCAGCATTACGGTAGGCAAAATCACGGTATCTATGCTTTCCGCATTCGCCATCGTCTGGTTTCGTTTTCCCCTGCGTAACCTGTTCTTCTGGATGATTTTTATCACCCTGATGCTGCCGGTTGAAGTGCGTATCTTCCCGACGGTAGAAGTGATCGCCAACCTGAAAATGCTCGACAGCTATGCTGGTCTGACGCTACCGCTGATGGCGTCCGCTACCGCCACTTTCCTGTTTCGTCAGTTCTTCATGACGCTTCCGGATGAACTGGTGGAGGCGGCCCGTATTGACGGCGCGTCGCCGATGCGCTTTTTCCGCGACATCGTGTTGCCGCTGTCAAAAACCAACCTGGCGGCGTTATTCGTCATCACCTTTATCTACGGCTGGAACCAGTATCTGTGGCCGCTGTTGATTATCACCGACGTGAATCTTGGCACTGCCGTAGCGGGTATCAAAGGGATGATCGCCACCGGCGAAGGTACCACGCAATGGAACCAGGTGATGGCGGCAATGCTGCTCACCCTTATCCCTCCGGTCGTAATTGTGTTAGCCATGCAGCGCGCGTTTGTGCGTGGCCTGGTCGATAGTGAGAAATAAAATGGCTGGTTTAAAACTACAGGCAGTAACCAAAAGCTGGGACGGCAAAACCCAGGTCATTCAACCGCTGACGCTGGACGTGGCGGATGGCGAATTTATCGTGATGGTCGGGCCGTCCGGCTGCGGCAAATCAACGTTGTTGCGGATGGTGGCTGGTCTGGAACGCGTGACCAGCGGCGATATCTGGATTGATCGCAAACGGGTCACCGAGATGGAGCCCAAAGATCGCGGCATCGCGATGGTATTTCAGAACTATGCTCTCTATCCCCATATGAGCGTAGAGGAGAACATGGCGTGGGGACTAAAAATTCGTGGTATGAGCAAAGCGCATATTGAAGAACGTGTGCGGGAGGCGGCGCGCATTCTGGAGCTGGACGGCCTGCTTAAACGCCGTCCACGCGAGCTTTCCGGCGGTCAACGGCAGCGCGTGGCAATGGGGCGCGCGATCGTCCGCGAGCCGGCAGTCTTTTTATTCGACGAACCGCTCTCTAACCTCGACGCCAAGCTGCGCGTGCAGATGCGTCTGGAGTTACAACATCTGCATCGTCGTCTTCGTACCACCTCGCTCTATGTTACTCACGATCAGGTAGAGGCGATGACGCTGGCCCAGCGGGTGATGGTGATGAATAAAGGCGTCGCAGAACAGATTGGCACGCCGGTAGAGGTATATGAAAAACCGGCCAGTCGCTTCGTGGCGAGCTTTATCGGCAGCCCGGCGATGAACCTGTTGGATGGCGTTATCAGCGCTTCCGGCGACCGTTTCGAATTGCCTGGCGGTCTGGCGTTACCGATAGGTGCGGACTATCGGGGTCATGCCGGACGTAACATGACGCTGGGTATCCGACCGGAGCATATTGCGTTAAGCTCGCAGGCGGAAGGCGGCGTGCCGCTAACGGTAGATACGCTGGAGATTCTGGGCGCGGATAATCTGGCGCATGGGCGCTGGGGCGATCAGAAACTGGTGGTGCGGTTGGCGCATCAGCAGCGCCCGGCGGCGGGCAGTACGCTATGGCTGCATCTGCCGGAACATCAGCGACATCTTTTTGATGGCGAAACAGGACAACGTGTATGAGTAACTGGCCTTATCCCCACATTGTCGCCCATCGCGGCGGCGGTAAACTGGCGCCGGAAAACACTCTGGCGGCGATTGACGTGGGCGCGCGATACGGGCACACCATGATTGAGTTTGATGCCAAGCTGTCGAAAGACGGCGAAATTTTCCTGCTGCATGACGATAACCTGGAGCGCACCAGCAATGGTTGGGGCGTGGCGGGCGAGTTGAACTGGCAGGATTTATTGCGTGTGGACGCTGGCGGTTGGTTTAGCGGCGAATTTAAAGGCGAGCCGCTGCCGCTGCTCTCGCAGGTGGCGGAGCGCTGCCGTAAACACGGCATGATGGCAAATATTGAGATCAAACCGACAACGGGGAGCGGAAGGCTAACAGGACGCGTCGTGGCGTTGGCCGCCCGCGAACTGTGGGCCGGGATGACGCCGCCGCTGCTTTCTTCCTTTGAGATAGAGGCGCTGGAAGCGGCGCAGGCGGCAGCACCTGAACTGCCGCGCGGGTTACTGCTGGATAAATGGCGTGAAGACTGGCGTGAACTGACGACCCGTCTGGGCTGTGTTTCCCTCCATCTCAACCATAAATTACTCGATGAGACGCGAGTGCAAGAGATTAAAGCCGCGGGTCTGCGGATTCTGGTGTATACCGTCAATCAGCCCCAGCGGGCGGCAGAGCTGCTGCGCTGGGGCGTGGATTGTATCTGCACCGATCGCATTGATGACATCGGCCCTCACTTTCAGTTTTAAGGGCCGTCAGTTTTAAGGGCTGATGGTTTTCAGCGGGATGTCAGGCTGCGGCGTCCCGCTGTCCTGCTGCAACATTGGCTGGGAATGGTTTAGCATCCGGTCCGGATTTCCACTGCCGCTGAGCATTCCGCCCTGCGTATTGGGCAGCGTTTGCTGACCGAGCATACCGTTGCCCGGCTGTCCCTGCTGAACCCGCTGCGTATTGGCATTCAACTGCGACTGTAGATTTTGCTGCTGGCTGCGCGCCTGCGTTTGCATCTGTTGTTTCAACATACCCTGCTGCTGAATCTGCTGCGTTTGCATCTGCGTCTGCATACGCTGCTGGCTGGGGATCTGATAACCTGGCTGATTAGGATTATTCATAGTGTTAATTGGCTGGGCCAATACAGCAAAGGGTAACAAAGCCGTAATAAGTAGTAAGCGTTTCATTGTCGTCTCCTCCCGATGAGGCCTCTTTTTAAGTGTACCTCTATTTCGCCATGATGATGATTTTTTAAGCGTTGTGGGCCAGGATTAAACGGGACATACACCCATTTATCTGGAGAAAAACAACGATGAAACCAACGTTTATGCGCTGGGTGGCGATCGCCGCTCTGCTGGCCGGGGGGACGTTTAGCGCGGTGGCCAATCCTCCCGTCGCGCCGCCAGTCTCCTATGGTGTTGAAGAAGATGTCTTTCATCCTGTGCGGGCGACGCAAGGGATGGTGGCCTCGGTGGATGCAATGGCGACGCAGGTTGGCGTGGATATCTTAAAGCAGGGCGGTAATGCCGTGGATGCCGCCGTCGCCGTGGGCTATGCGCTGGCTGTCACGCATCCGCAAGCCGGAAATCTGGGCGGCGGGGGATTTATGCTGCTGCGCACTAAAGATGGCGCTACCACGGCGATCGATTTTCGTGAAATGGCGCCTGCTGGCGCGACCCGTGATATGTTCCTCGACGATCAGGGTAACGCCGATGCGAAAAAGTCGCTGACGTCGCATCTGGCATCCGGTACGCCGGGTACCGTGGCGGGGTTCTCGCTGGCGCTGGAGAAATACGGCACGATGCCGCTGAATAAAGTGGTGCGTCCGGCGATGAAGCTGGCGGAAGAGGGTTTTGTGGTTAACGATGCGCTGGCCAACGACTTAAAAACTTACGGCAGCGAAGTGATCCTCAACCATGAGAACAGCAAAGCCATTTTCTGGAAAGACGGCGAGCCGCTGAAAAAAGGCGATAAGCTGGTCCAGAAGAATCTGGCGAAAAGCCTGGAAATGATTGCCGAAAACGGCCCGGATGCGTTTTATAAAGGGGCGATTGCTGACCAAATAGCCGGAGAAATGCAGAAGAACGGCGGTCTGATGACCAAAGAGGATTTAGCCAACTATAAAGCCGTTGAGCGTACGCCAATCAGCGGTGACTATCGCGGGTATCAGGTCTTCTCCATGCCGCCGCCATCCTCGGGCGGTATTCACATCGTACAGATCCTTAATATTCTTGAAAATTTCGACATGAAGAAGTACGGCTTTGGCAGCGCCGATGCCATGCAAATCATGGCGGAAGCGGAAAAATACGCCTACGCTGACCGCTCAGAGTATCTGGGCGATCCGGACTTTGTGAAAGTGCCGTGGCAGGCGCTGACCCACAAAGCCTATGCGAAAACGCTGGCCGATCAAATTGATATCAACAAGGCCAAACCTTCCAGCCAGATAAAACCGGGCAAGCTCGCCCCGTATGAAAGCAACCAGACCACCCACTTCTCGGTGGTGGATAAAGACGGCAATGCTGTGGCGGTGACCTATACCCTGAACACCACCTTCGGCACAGGAATTGTGGCGGGAAATACCGGTATTCTGCTGAATAATCAAATGGATGATTTTTCTGCTAAACCCGGTGTACCTAATGTTTATGGCCTGGTGGGCGGCGATGCTAACGCGGTCGGTCCGAAGAAGCGTCCGCTGTCGTCGATGTCGCCCACTATCGTCGTTAAAGAGGGCAAAACCTGGCTGGTGACCGGCAGCCCTGGCGGGAGTCGAATCATCACTACTGTGCTGCAAATGGTAGTGAATAGCATTGATTTTGGCATGAACGTCGCCGAAGCGACCAACGCGCCGCGTTTCCATCATCAATGGTTGCCGGACGAACTGCGGGTAGAAAAGGGCTTCAGCCCCGATACGCTAAAGTTGCTGGAACAGAAAGGGCAGAAAGTGGCGCTGAAAGAAGCGATGGGCAGCACCCAAAGTATTATGGTTGGACCGGATGGTGAACTGTATGGCGCTTCCGACCCGCGTTCGGTGGATGATTTAACGGCGGGATACTGATTTTTAATTCCAGGCCCGGTGTCAGACACCGGGCTATTTGCAGATTATGCCGTGAGTAATCGGGCTGGATTATCAATACAAAGCTTGCGCAGAGTATCGTTGTCTACTCCGCGAGCAGCCAGATAGGCGAGGAAGACATTCGGGACAAACCCCCAGCCATTTCCGCCATTTTTCGCCCACATCTGTTTGAGAAAAACATCATGGCTTAAAACGATTTGGTCGGCGTAACCCAGTGCAATCAGATTCGCTACTGCATCTGCGGTCTCCTGAACGCCCGGCGCGACACCTTCTTTTGGGAAGGTGATGTCCAGACCAATCATGTCAAATTCAAGCCATACGCCACGGTCGAGCATTTTACGTTGATAGACGACATCTTTTCCTGAAGGGTCCGAATGCGCCAGCGAGACTTTTGCCGGAGAGACGTTCATTTCTTCCAGCACGATATCCAGCACCTCATCCCCCAGCCGCAGCCACCCCGGCATATGGATATTCATTGCCGTGTGGGGGTTGTTACATTGTGCCAGAGACGCTGCCCGCAGGCTGTTACGCTCCGCTTGGGTAAACGCGGGGGATACGCCGATTTCACCGATCATGCCAGCGCGAATATCCGTCTCGCCAATACCCTGATTCAGTTCTTTATCAATGAGTGAGGCTAACAGCTCAACAGGTTTATGGATCCGGGTACTTTCAAATTTCTCCAGATAAGGTCCGGATGACGCAACGATATTCAAACCCGTTTTTAAGGCAACTTCTCGCAGCGCTGAGGCGTCCCGTCCAATGGATTCTGATCCGGTGGCGTCGACAATCGTCCTGCCGCCCAAAGACATAAAGTTATTGATTTCGAAGATAACATCATCAATCTCTTTGCGGTCCATGTTATCGGCGCAGCAGTATGGGTCGTGTTTCAGTCCCCACTGCAGGTCAGCACTGACTTTCTTTCCCACCAGTTGCTGTGAAAAAGCATAATGTGGCTCGTCTACGACCGAAGACAGATCGTTAAACAGATGTTCATGCGGTAGCGTCAGCCCCATATCCGTATGCGCCACCGGGCCTGTTACGGTTTGCAGGAAACCTTTCATTCTGACACCTCTATTCTTTGCGCCATTTTGGATGCTCTGTATTCAGGGATGGTGGTCACAATCGCACCGACTAACGCGAACAGCGTACCGATGATGGTGACCAGGTAGACCGTATTGCCTAATGAAGGGATCAATTCATCAATTAGCACTGAGCCAAGCAGTTGGCCTGCTGTTGACGCTACGCCCAGCATCAATAGCCCTAAGCCTCTCACCAGAATCGCCATTAGCCCGATGGACAGCAGACCCAGCGGACCACCGAGATACATCCACCATGTATCGGGTAACTGGATGGTGACATGGCCTAATGCGATACGTATCGCCAGCGCCGCGCCCAGGACACAAAAGCCGACGATGAAGTTCCATGTAATGGACACCAGCATGGAGCCCGTTGCCTCGGCGACTTTCGCATTCCCCGCAGGCTGCCAGCCAGCGAGTAACCCTGCCAAAAAGGGGAGGATAGCGAGCAGGATAAACGAGGTTGAGTGCCACTGTGGCGACACGACAAAAATGGTGGCGATAACGGCGAACAATGCGCCAGTAATGCGCCATGGCGTAAAATATTTCTTCTCCTCCACACCGATGCCAAAACGGTCGCACAGCAGTCCGGAAAGGAGCAGGGCGGAAATTAATGCCGTTTGAAAGGTGGCAACGCCCAGCGCGCTGGCGGATGCGCCTTCAGAAAATACGACCATCGCCCCGCATAATCCTGCAAACCAATTCCATAGCGGGATTTTTCTCTTTTTAATCAGAGTAGGGATTGAGGCGAATTGCTGGCGTGTTTCTTTGCGCGCAATAATAATAAAAAACATGACGACCAGACCGCTGGCAAACGAGATTACTGCGCAAGCATTACCGTCTTGTAACCAATGTCCTAACTGCCCATTAACGGCAGACTGCATCGGGGAAAGCATACCGGCTAAGATGGTGGCAAGCATCAGTAAGGGGGTTGAGTACTTATTCTTGTTCATACATCAATCCTTATATTTTATAAAAGGAGTAACTTTCGTTACTCCATTGTTTTTTATTTTCTGGCGATGAATTGAAGCGTGTTGACCCACAGGTCGGTATAAAACGGCCATGACATAAACTGCTGGGTTCCCCAGTGTGGGGAGCAGTCACTCATAAAGCAGGCGGTTTTACCCTGTTGGTATTCACCGAACACTAACAATGGGTCATTATTTATTGTTAATACGACATCGGCATCGTCTCTGGCGACGGCCTGGTTATATCCAAGAAATACCGGATAATCTGAGAACCCGTTAACAACAGGATGTTCAGGTGAGACAGCCTCAGCACAGATACCCTCGGGCTTTTCTACCCGGTCATCGCCATCAAGCATAATAACTGGCAGAACCTCAGCAAGAACGGTGTTCTTATAATTGGCTTTTGCCTCAATACCCATGAACGACAGATAGCCACCAATCATGAGTAGTCCACCGCCATTTTTGACGTACTCTTTAATGGACTCCAGAGCGTTTGGTTTTATTTTTAGCTGATAAAATGTCTCGTTTTGCAACAGGAAGGTATTACTACCAATGTCGCTAATAACAATAACATCGTAACGGTTTAATTCGTCAATACTCTCTGGAAAGGCAATTTGTACCGTGTGGGCAGGCATGTAATCAATATCAACGCCGCCTTTCCTCAAGCATTCCAGTAACCATGTAGCGCCTTCTTCATATTTACTGGAGGTGAAACTGTCATAACCTTTTGAATGAATCATATGAATATGCCAGGATTCTCCAATAAAGAGCACCTTTAGTTTTTTCTGCGTATTGTTCATAGTCTGCTCCTTGATTTAGTGAGTAGAGATAGTTTGTTTGTAATGTGAACCCTGAATACGATGAAGAACGGAGTCGTTTTCCGGCATATCAGAGGCATTAGGCGTTTCAACCGCAAGTGAGGCAAATGCGCTGGCGTAGCACAATGCGGATGCCAGTGACTTTCCTTTTGCAAGACCAGATGCGAGGGCACCATTGAAAGCGTCACCCGCTCCCGCCGTATTTTTTACAACTGCCGGAAATGCCGGGGAATAGATGAATTGTGTGCCATCATAAGCAAGCGAACCTTTGCTACCTAATGTAATAATGGTATTTTTGACGCCTTTCTGATGAATAATTTTGGCCGCGCATTTGGCTGATTCGATATCATTAACCGCCATATTGGCCAGCAGGCCTGCTTCCGTTTCATTTGGCGTAATATAATCAATGTTATCAATGATGGTGTTAACCATGTCATTGTACGGCGCTGGATTGATGATGACCGGTATGTCATTTTTTTGTGCGAGACGAATTGTTTGCTGCAGCGCTTCGTAATTCGTCTCCAGTTGGACAAGAACAATATCTGAATGAACAATGGCTTCTTTCTGAATGGTGATTTCATCAGGGGAAATTGTCATGTTGGCGCCAGGGTAGATAGCGATGACGTTATCTCCGGTATCTCCATTCACCATGATGGTTGCTGTACCTGTTTGTGTTTCTTTGGTCTGGTAGATAACACTTTTATGGATTTTTGATGAGTTTATAAAATTAATGGCGTAATCACTAAAATGATCTGAGCCGACTTTAGTAATAAAATGCACATCAGAATCGGCATAGCTTGCTGCTAATGCCTGATTACATCCCTTACCGCCGGGTGAAAAAATAAATTTATCGGCCAGCAATGATTCTCCCGTTGAGGGTAATCTCGGTAGATAACTGATAATATCAACATTGAACGAGCCAATAACACATACATTATTTTTCATGGCAGAGAGACCTTTTTTTATTTTCTGCGCTGATTCATATTTTTCCAGCACATAAGCAATTTCATTTTTTGCGACGTTATCAAGAGAATCAAGGGTAATAAATGCACCACCATGACAGCGAGTAAGATATCCCTGTCCGGCAAGTTCATTGAGATCTGAACGAATAGTTTCCTTTGTTACCTTGAGACTTTTCGCCAGATTTGAAACTTTTACAACTCCCGAAATACTGAGTTCCTTCAATATTCTATGATGGCGTTCAAATTTCATTTTTTACCTCACCGTGGTTAAATTAGTCCCGGGAGGAGTATATTGTTGTGATTGTCACCATAAAGTGATGGCAGAAACCAAAAAAAAACAAAAATGTAATATTAATATTGCTAAAATTACGGAAAAAACGGTGATAAAGCTTAAAGTGGTAATAACCATGAAATTCAGATGGTTATTGTTTTGATATAGGGGAAGTAGGTTGCAATAACTGGAATGTTGTGAAGGTTTGTGACGTTTCGCCCCACAGGGTGGGGCGGGGAAGCGTTATTTCACGCGCGCCATAAAGTACGCATCAACGTACTCACCGTTGCGCAGGCCGTATTTCTTACCGGTGCCTTCGATTTCAAAGCCGTACTTCTTATACACCGCCACGGCGGGCTCGTTATCAACAAACACCGTTAACTCAATACGGTCAACGCGCAGCCAGTTGTCGCACATGTCGATCATCGTGCGGATCAGCGCGCTGGCAATGCCGCGATTGTGCCACCGGGCATCCACGCAGATGCCAAAATCGGCCACGTGGCTGCGGCGAGGACGTTGGGTGACCTGAATAGAAAGATGGCCAACGACAATATCGTCAATGCAGGCAACCAGTTGTTTAACCCCGGCTTGCTCGGTTAGCCGCGCCTGCCACATTTCGAGGGAAGGATGAGGAACCTGTAGCATGTTGTGGTACACCTCCGGCTGGGCGTGGATCTGACGAATGGCATCGTAATCTTTCGGTTCAGCGTGGCGTATCACTATTTCACTCATTCCTTATCTCCTGCAGGGTTAATTGTGTATTTACACTCGCTGAGAAAGAAAATTCCGTCAACCGCATTTTTTTTGCAAAAAGAAGTAGACAACTGCGAATGAGAATGATTATTATTGCCTTGCATTCAGGGGAACCCCTACGGAGAACCTGAAAGCACGACATTGCTCACATTGCTTCCAGTATTATTTTGGCCAGCTTTTGCTGGCTTTTTTTTTGGGTTTTGTTTCAGCCTGGCTTACTTGTCATTTTGTCCCCGGGAAGTGCTCGTGCTCCTCACGTACATTTAGTACGCTCCGGGCCCTGCGCGCTTGCCGTGAACAAACTGACCGCGACGCCGACGGCCGATCTTGAGGCATCTGCTTTTGTAGGCCCAAAAAGGCAACGCCGCATCCGGCAAAGAATCCAACATTCAGTCTCCTCACGCTTTACGCTATGGTGTAGACAATCATCTTCAAAAGGATCGTCTCATGACCTTACACTGCGCATTTATTGGATTCGGCAAAAGTACCACCCGTTACCATCTCCCCTATGTTCTGAATCGGAAAGATACCTGGCATGTCGCGCATATTTTCCGTCGTCACGCTAAACCGGAAGAGCAGGCGCCGCAGTATTCGCATATTCACTTCACCAGCGATCTGGATGAGGTGTTGGGCGATCCGCAGGTAAAACTGGTGATCGTCTGTACGCATGCTGACAGCCATTTCGAATACGCTAAACGCGCGCTGGAAGCGGGTAAAAATGTGCTGGTTGAGAAACCTTTCACGCCGACGCTGGCGGAGGCAAAAGTGTTGTTCGACCTGGCGCGAAGCAAAGGACTGACCGTCACGCCGTATCAGAATCGGCGTTTTGATTCCTGTTTTCTCACTGCTAAAAAAGCGATTGAGAGCGGGAAACTGGGCAAGATTGTCGAAGTTGAAAGCCATTTTGACTACTACCGACCCGTGGCGGAAACCAAACCGGGCCTGCCGCAGGATGGCGCTTTCTACGGACTTGGCGTCCACACTATGGATCAAATTATTTCGCTATTTGGCCGCCCGGATCATGTCGCGTATGACATTCGTAGCCTGCGTAATAAAGCGAATCCGGATGACACCTTTGAAGCGCAATTGTTCTACGGTGACCTGAAAGCCATTGTGAAAACCAGCCATCTGGTGAAAATCGACTATCCGAAGTTTATTGTTCACGGCACCAAAGGTTCGTTTGTGAAATACGGTATCGATCAACAAGAAACCAGCCTGAAAGCGAACATTATGCCTGGTGAACCCGGTTTCGCCGCTGACGAATCCGTCGGCGTGCTGGAGTATGTCAATGACGACGGCGTTACGGTGAAAGAAGAGGTGAAACCGGAAACGGGTGACTATGGTCGCGTCTATGATGCGCTGTACCAGACGTTGACCGTCGGTACGCCTAATTACGTCAAGGAATCTGAAGTTCTTACCAACCTGGAAATCCTCGAACGTGCCTTCGAACAGGCAACGCCTGCGACGATAACCCTGGCTAAATAGCCCTTACAGACTCCTCTGCGCTTATTCATATTTTTTGAACAGAGGAGTCAATTTTCACCCTCTATGATCCCGGACGGAATGAGTCCACACTTATTCCATCGAAAACATCTGGGGGTGAACACAATGATCTACTTACGCAAAGCAAACGACCGCGGTCATGCGAATCATGGCTGGCTTGACTCCTGGCATACCTTTTCTTTTGCCGATTATTACGATCCGAACTTTATGGGGTTCTCGGCGCTGCGTGTGATTAACGACGATGTGATCGACGCAGGCCAGGGTTTCGGCACGCATCCGCATAAAGACATGGAAATTTTGACCTATGTACTGGAAGGCGCCGTAGAACACCAGGACAGTATGGGCAATAAAGAACAGGTTCCGGCCGGTGAATTCCAGATTATGAGCGCCGGGACCGGCGTTCGCCACTCCGAGTACAACCCGAGCAAAACGGATCGTCTGCGGCTGTACCAGATCTGGATCATTCCGCAAGAAACCGGCATCACGCCGCGCTACGAACAGCGCCGCTTCGACGCCGCGCAGGGCAAGCAACTGGTGCTTTCGCCAGATGCTCGCGATGGTTCGCTGAAGGTCCACCAGGATATGGAGCTGTACCGCTGGGCGCTGCTCAAAGATGAGCAGTCGGTGCATCAGATTGCCGCTGAGCGCCGCGTCTGGATCCAGGTGGTAAAAGGTAACGTGACCATTAACGGCACCAAAGCCACCACCAGCGACGGCCTGGCGATTTGGGATGAGCAGGCAATCTCGATTCATGCCGACAGCGACAGTGAAGTGTTGCTGTTTGACTTGCCGCCAGTTTAACGTGCTGTAACCTTTTGTAGGCCGGATAAGACGCGAAAGCGTTGCCATCCGGCTTTTCATCGTTTGTCATTAATTCCGCATGTCCGTGGTAAACTGGGCAAATCTATCCCTTTTATACCTTTCAGGACGATGAAAAAGAAAAGACCCGTACTTCAGGATGTGGCCGACCGTGTGGGCGTGACCAAAATGACGGTCAGCCGTTTTTTGCGTAATCCGGAGCAGGTCTCCGTCGCGCTGCGGGGTAAAATTGCGGCTGCGCTTGATGAGCTCGGGTACATTCCTAATCGCGCGCCTGACATTCTTTCCAACGCCACCAGTCGCGCCATTGGCGTTCTGCTGCCGTCTTTAACCAACCAGGTCTTTGCGGAAGTGTTACGCGGCATTGAGGCTGTCACCGACGCGCATGGTTATCAAACCATGCTGGCGCACTACGGCTATAAACCGGAGATGGAGCAGGAGCGCCTGGAATCGATGCTCTCCTGGAATATCGACGGCCTGATCCTCACTGAGCGTACCCATACGCCGCGCACCTTAAAAATGATCGAAGTCGCCGGGATTCCGGTGGTGGAACTGATGGACAGCCAGTCGCCGTGTCTCGATATTGCCGTCGGTTTTGATAACTTCGAGGCCGCCCGTCAGATGACCGCCGCGATTATCGCGCGTGGTCATCGTCATATCGCCTATCTGGGGGCGCGCCTCGACGAACGTACTATCATCAAGCAGAAGGGCTATGAACAGGCGATGCGGGACGCAGGGCTGGTTCCTTACAGTGTGATGATGGAGCAATCTTCATCCTACTCTTCCGGTATCGAACTCATGCGCCAGGCGCGACGCGAATACCCACAGCTTGACGGTATTTTTTGCACCAACGATGACCTGGCGGTGGGGGCGGCCTTCGAATGCCAGCGCCTGGGGCTAAAAATCCCGGACGACATGGCGATCGCCGGGTTCCACGGTCATGACATCGGCCAGGTGATGGAACCGCGTCTGGCAAGCGTCCTGACGCCACGCGAGCGAATGGGCAGCATTGGCGCGGAACGTCTGTTGGCCCGCATTCGCGGCGAAACGGTCACGCCGAAAATGTTAGATTTAGGTTTCACCTTGTCACCGGGCGGATCTATTTAGTCTGACAACTTTGAAGTAGCTCACACTTATTCACTTTTGGCACGAATGGTCATTGCGTCGTGAATGGTGCGGTTGGACAATGTTACCGATAACAGTTACCCGTAACAAATTTTGCAACTTGTAGAGTGGGGGCCCGCTTTGAGCACGACTAATCATGATCACCACGTTTACGTTCTGATGGGCGTATCAGGCAGCGGTAAATCCGCTGTCGCAAGCGCCGTGGCGCATCAGCTTCATGCCGCGTTTCTGGACGGCGATTTTCTGCATCCGCGCTGCAATATTGAAAAAATGGCTTCCGGCGAGCCGTTGAATGATGATGACCGCAAACCGTGGTTACAGGCGCTGAACGACGCCGCTTTCGCGATGCAGCGTACCAATAAAATCTCGCTGATCGTCTGCTCCGCACTGAAAAAACACTATCGCGACCTGCTGCGCGAGGGAAACCCGAACCTCTCCTTTATCTACCTGAAAGGTGATTTCGACGTCATTGAAAGCCGTCTGAAAGCGCGCAAAGGTCATTTCTTCAAAACCCAAATGCTGGTGACGCAGTTTGAAACGCTGCAAGAGCCGGGTGCCGACGAACGCGATGTTCTGGTGGTGGATATCGACCAGCCGCTGGAAGGCGTCGTGGCGAGCACCATTGAGGTCATCAATAAAGGCAGTACGCTGTGAGTACATTAACACTGGTTTTAACCGCCGTCGGTTCCGTCTTACTGCTGCTGTTTTTGGTGATGAAGGCGCGTATGCACGCCTTCGTCGCGTTAATGGTCGTCTCGATGGGCGCGGGGCTTTTTTCAGGGATGCCGCTTGATAAAATCGCCGCGACCATGGAAAAAGGGATGGGCGGCACGCTGGGATTCCTGGCGATTGTGGTCGCGCTGGGGGCGATGTTCGGCAAGATTCTGCACGAGACCGGCGCGGTCGATCAGATTGCCGTCAAGATGCTGAAATCTTTCGGTCATAGCCGCGCGCATTATGCCATTGGCCTGGCCGGTCTGATTTGCGCGCTACCGCTGTTCTTTGAAGTGGCGATTGTGCTGCTGATAAGCGTGGCGTTCTCAATGGCGCGCCACACCGGAACGAACCTGGTGAAGCTGGTCATTCCGCTGTTTGCGGGCGTGGCGGCTGCCGCAGCGTTCCTGCTGCCGGGACCTGCGCCGATGCTGCTGGCATCCCAAATGCACGCTGACTTTGGCTGGATGATCCTGATTGGCCTGTGCGCAGCCATTCCGGGCATGATTATCGCCGGGCCGCTGTGGGGCAATTTCATCAGCCGTTACGTTGAACTGCATGTACCGGAAGACATTACCGAGCCGCATCTGGGCGAAGGCAAAATGCCTTCTTTCGGCTTCAGCCTGTCGCTGATCCTGCTGCCGTTGGTGCTGGTAGGGCTGAAAACGATCGCCGCGCGTTTTGTGCCGGAAGGTTCCACCGCTTACGAATGGTTTGAGTTTATCGGTCACCCCTTCACTGCGATTCTGGTCGCTTGTCTGGTAGCGATTTATGGCCTGGCGATGCGTCAGGGGATGCCGAAAGACAAAGTGATGGAAATCTGTGGCCACGCGCTGCAACCGGCGGGCATTATCCTGCTGGTGATTGGCGCAGGCGGGGTGTTCAAACAGGTACTGGTTGACTCCGGCGTCGGCCCGGCGCTGGGCGAAGCGTTAACCGGTATGGGACTGCCGATTGCCATTACCTGCTTTGTGCTGGCGGCGGCAGTGCGCATCATTCAGGGTTCCGCGACCGTGGCGTGTTTAACCGCGGTCGGTCTGGTGATGCCGGTCATAGAGCAACTGAATTTCTCCGGCGCGCAGATGGCTGCGCTCTCTATCTGTATCGCCGGCGGTTCAATTGTGGTTTCTCATGTTAACGACGCTGGCTTCTGGCTGTTCGGTAAATTTACCGGCGCGACCGAAGCGCAGACGTTAAAAACCTGGACGATGATGGAAACTATCCTCGGTACGGTCGGCGCGATTGTCGGGATGATTGCTTTCCAACTGCTGAGCTGAGTCTTGTTGCCCGGTGGCGCGGTGCTTACCGGGCCTGGAAACGGGCACATATCGACACCGTAAGCCGGGTAAGGCGTAATCGCTACCCGGTTTTTTTATTGAGGTGTGCATGGCAATCGCCCAACGACATTTTGCCTCGCCATGTTTCAGTACGCGCATAAAAGCAGGCAAATTTCTACGCTGATCCATAATTAGGATCAATAAAACAGCGACGGAAATGATTCCCTTCCTAACGCAAATTCCCTGATAATCGCCACTGGACTTTCTGCTTGCGCGGTAAGGCAGGATAAGTCGCATTACTGATGGCTTCGCTATCATTGATTAATTTCACTTGCGACTTTGGCTGCTTTTTGTATGGTGAAGGATGCGCCACAGGATACTGGCGCGCATACACAGCACATCTCTTTGCAGGAAAAAAACGCTATGAAAAATGTTGGTTTTATCGGCTGGCGCGGAATGGTCGGCTCTGTTCTCATGCAACGCATGGTAGAGGAGCGCGATTTCGACGCTATTCGCCCTGTTTTCTTTTCTACCTCCCAGTTTGGACAGGCGGCGCCCACCTTCGGCGACACCTCCACCGGCACGCTACAGGACGCTTTTGATCTGGATGCGCTAAAAGCGCTCGATATCATCGTGACCTGCCAGGGCGGCGATTATACCAACGAAATTTATCCAAAGCTGCGCGAAAGCGGATGGCAGGGTTACTGGATTGATGCGGCTTCTACGCTGCGCATGAAAGATGATGCCATTATTATTCTCGACCCGGTCAACCAGGACGTGATTACCGACGGCCTGAACAATGGCGTGAAGACCTTTGTGGGCGGTAACTGTACCGTTAGCCTGATGTTGATGTCGCTGGGCGGTCTCTTTGCCCATAATCTCGTTGACTGGGTATCCGTCGCGACCTATCAGGCCGCCTCCGGCGGCGGCGCGCGCCATATGCGCGAGCTGTTAACCCAGATGGGTCAGTTGTATGGCCATGTCGCCGATGAACTGGCGACGCCGTCTTCCGCAATTCTTGATATTGAACGCAAAGTTACGGCATTGACCCGCAGCGGCGAGCTGCCGGTTGATAACTTTGGCGTACCGCTGGCGGGAAGCCTGATCCCCTGGATCGACAAACAGCTCGATAACGGCCAGAGCCGCGAAGAGTGGAAAGGCCAGGCGGAAACCAACAAGATTCTCAATACTGCCTCTGTGATTCCGGTTGATGGTTTGTGTGTGCGCGTCGGCGCGCTGCGCTGTCACAGCCAGGCGTTCACCATCAAGCTGAAAAAAGAGGTATCCATTCCGACGGTGGAAGAACTGCTGGCGGCACATAATCCGTGGGCGAAAGTGGTGCCGAACGATCGTGATATCACTATGCGCGAATTAACCCCGGCGGCGGTGACCGGCACGTTGACTACGCCGGTTGGTCGTCTGCGTAAGCTGAACATGGGGCCAGAGTTCTTGTCGGCGTTTACCGTAGGCGACCAGTTGTTATGGGGCGCCGCCGAGCCGCTGCGTCGAATGCTGCGCCAGTTGGCGTAGTGGCTATTGCAGCGCTTATCGGGCCTGCGTGTGGTTCTGTAGGCCGGATAAGGCGCGTCAGCGCCGCCATCCGGCGGGGAAATTTGTGTTAAACCAGGGGTGCATCGTCACCCTTTTTTTGCGTAATACAGGAGTAAACGCAGATGTTTCATTTTTATCAGGAGTTAAGCAGAGCATTGGCTATTCTTTAAGGGTAGCTTAATCCCACGGGTATTAAGCCTAACCTGAAGGTAGGACGACGCAGATAGGATGCACAGTGTGCTGCGCCGTTCAGGTCAAAGAAGTGTCACTACCTGATGTTGAATTCAGTGAGATGGAGTGACGCCACAAAACAGGATGACAAACCATGTCCAGTCGTATCGATAGAGACGTGATTAATGCGCTAATTGCAGGACATTTTGCGGACCCTTTTTCCGTACTCGGAATGCACCAGACCCAAGCCGGACTAGAAGTCCGCGCCCTCTTACCTGACGCCACCGACGTATGGGTGATTGAGCCCAAAACCGGACGTAAAGTCGGCAAACTGGAATGTCTCGACGCTCGCGGTTTTTTCTGCGGCGTTTTACCCCGACGTAAAAATTTCTTTCGCTATCAGCTCGCCGTGACCTGGCACGGACAGCAGAACCTCATCGACGATCCTTACCGTTTTGGTCCATTAATACAGGAAATGGATGCCTGGCTATTGTCGGAAGGCACCCACCTGCGTCCTTATGAAACGCTGGGCGCGCACGCCGATACGATGGATGGCGTCACCGGCACCCGTTTCTCCGTCTGGGCGCCTAATGCTCGTCGCGTTTCGGTTGTCGGGCAATTCAACTATTGGGATGGGCGTCGCCACCCGATGCGTCTGCGCAAAGAGAGCGGTATTTGGGAGCTGTTTATCCCCGGCGCGCATAATGGACAACTGTATAAATTCGAGCTGCTTGATGCGAACGGTAATCTGCGCATTAAAGCCGATCCCTATGCTTTTGAGGCGCAGATGCGTCCGGAAACGGCGTCGATGATTTGCGGACTGCCGGAGAAAGTGACGCCAGGCGAAGAACGACAAAAAGCCAATCAGTTTGATGCGCCGATCTCGATTTATGAGGTGCATTTAGGTTCATGGCGCCGCCATACGGATAACAATTTCTGGCTGAGCTATCGTGAGCTGGCGGATCAGCTTGTGCCTTACGCCAAATGGATGGGCTTTACTCACCTTGAACTCTTGCCGGTCAACGAACATCCGTTTGACGGCAGTTGGGGCTACCAGCCGACCGGCCTCTACGCGCCGACCCGCCGCTTTGGTACGCGAGACGACTTCCGTTATTTCATCAATGCGGCCCATGCGGCGGGCCTTAACGTCATTCTCGACTGGGTGCCGGGCCATTTCCCGTCCGATGAATTTAGCCTCGCGGAGTTTGACGGCACCCACCTCTATGAGCACAGCGACCCGCGCGAGGGCTATCACCAGGACTGGAATACGCTGATCTACAACTATGGTCGTCGTGAAGTCAGTAATTATCTGGTGGGTAACGCCCTGTACTGGATGGAGCGTTTTGGGATTGATGCGCTGCGTGTCGATGCGGTGGCCTCTATGATCTACCGCGACTACAGCCGCAAAGAGGGCGAGTGGATACCGAACGAGTTCGGCGGTCGTGAAAACCTGGAAGCCATTGAGTTTCTGCGTAATACCAACCGCATTATTGGCGAGCAGGTGCCCGGCGCGGTCAGCATGGCGGAAGAGTCGACAGACTTCTCTGGCGTGACGCGTCCACCGGAAACGGGTGGGCTGGGGTTCTGGTACAAGTGGAATCTGGGCTGGATGCACGACACGCTGGACTACATGAAGCTGGACCCGGTGTACCGCCAGTATCATCACGACAAGCTGACCTTTGGTATGTTGTACAACCATACCGAAAACTTTGTTCTGCCGCTGTCGCACGATGAGGTGGTTCACGGCAAGAAATCCATTCTCGATCGTATGCCGGGCGATGCGTGGCAAAAATTCGCCAACCTGCGCGCCTATTATGGTTGGATGTGGGCCTTCCCCGGCAAGAAACTGCTGTTTATGGGGAATGAGTTTGCCCAGGGACGCGAGTGGAACCATGACGCCAGCCTCGACTGGCACCTGCTGGAGGGGGGCGATAACTGGCACCACGGGGTTCAGCGTCTGGTGCGCGATCTCAACCACACCTATCGCCACCATAAAGCGTTGCATGAGCTGGATTTTGATGCTTACGGCTTTGAGTGGCTGGTGGTCGATGACAATGAACGCTCGGTACTGATTTTTGTACGCCGTGATAAAGCCGGTAACGAGATCATCGTCGCCAGCAACTTTACGCCCGTTCCTCGCCACGACTACCGCTTTGGCATCAACCAGCCGGGACGCTGGCGTGAAATTCTCAATACTGATTCGATGCATTATCACGGTAGCAACACCGGCAATGGCGGCGTGGTGCACAGCGATGAGATCGAAAGCCATGGCCGTCAGCACTCTCTTAACCTGACGTTACCGCCGTTGGCGACGATCTGGCTGATGCGGGAGGGGGAATGACGCAGCTTGCGATCGGCGAAGCAACGCCGCATGGCGCAACGTATGACGGTCATGGCGTGAATTTCACGCTCTTTTCCGCCCATGCGGAGCGCGTAGAGCTGTGCGTTTTTGATTCCCGAGGGAATGAGCGTCGCTATGACCTGCCAGGACGTCGCGGCGATGTCTGGCATGGTTATCTGGCCGGCGCCAGGCCAGGTTTGCGCTATGGCTATCGCGTACATGGCCCGTGGCAGCCAGCGCAGGGGCATCGGTTTAATCCGGCGAAGTTACTGCTTGATCCTTATGCGCGCCGGGTCGAGGGCGAACTAAAAGATCATCCGCTGTTGCACGGCGGACACGATGAACCGGACTACCGCGATAACGCGGCGGTGGCGCCGAAAAGCGTGGTAATCAGCGACCATTATGACTGGGAAGATGACGCCGCGCCGCGCACGCCGTGGGGAAAAACGGTCATCTATGAAGCGCATGTCAAAGGGCTTACCTACCTGCATCCGGAGCTCCCCCAGGAGATACGCGGTACCTATAAAGCGCTCGGTCATCCGGTCATGGTGGCGTACTTCAAACAGCTTGGCATTACGGCGCTGGAACTGTTGCCGGTGGCGCAGTTTGCCAGCGAGCCGCGCCTGCAACGTATGGGGCTGACCAATTATTGGGGTTATAACCCGATGGCGATGTTCGCGCTGCATCCCGCCTGGGCCAGTTCGCCCGAGACGGCGCTGGACGAGTTTCGCGATGCGGTGAAAGCGCTGCATCGTGCGGGGATTGAGGTCATTCTGGACATCGTATTAAACCATAGCGCCGAGCTGGATCTGGACGGTCCAACCTTCTCCCTGCGCGGAATTGATAACCGTAGCTATTATTGGATAAGGGACGATGGCGATTATCACAACTGGACGGGGTGCGGCAACACGCTCAATTTAAGCCATCCCGGCGTGGTGGAATACGCGTGCGAGTGTTTGCGCTATTGGGTGGAAACCTGTCATGTCGATGGTTTTCGTTTTGATTTGGCGTCCGTCATGGGGCGCACGCCGACGTTTCGCCAGGATGCGCCGCTGTTTGCCGCGATTAAAGCGTGTCCTGTGTTATCAACGGTCAAGCTGATTGCTGAACCGTGGGATATTGGCGAGGGCGGCTATCAGGTCGGGAATTTTCCGCCACCGTTTGCCGAGTGGAACGATCATTTTCGCGATGCGGCCCGCCGATTCTGGTTGCCGCGTAACCTGACGACCGGGGAGTTTGCCTGTCGTTTCGCCGCTTCCAGCGATGTGTTTAAACGCAATGGCCGCGCGCCCGGCGCCTCTGTCAATCTGCTCACGGCGCATGACGGTTTTACGCTCCGGGACTGCGTCTGTTTCAATCAGAAACACAATGAGGCGAACGGTGAGGAAAATCGCGACGGCACCAACAGCAATTACAGCGACAATCATGGTAAAGAAGGATTAGGCGGTCCGCTTGATTTAATGGAGCGGCGGCGCGACAGCATTCATGCCCTGCTGGCGACGCTACTGCTCTCTCAGGGAACGCCGATGCTGCTGGCAGGCGATGAACACGGCCATAGCCAGCATGGCAACAATAACGCCTACTGTCAGGATAATGCCTTAACCTGGCTGGACTGGCAGCAGGCAAATCGTGGGTTAACCACGTTTACCGCCGCGCTGATTCGTTTGCGTCAGCAGATACCGGCTTTAACCGGCAATAGCTGGTGGGAAGAAGGCGATGGCAACGTGCGTTGGCTGAATAAAAACGCGCAACCCTTGAGTGCGGATGAGTGGCAAAACGGGCCTAAGCTGATGCAAATTCTGTTGTCGGACCGTTTTCTGATTGCGATAAATGCCACGCTTGAGGTGACAGATATAGTTTTACCCGAAGGGGAATGGCGCGCCGTTCCCCCATTCGCTGGAGAGGATAATCCGGTGATAACGGCGGTCTGGCAGGGACCTGCGCATGGACTGTGTGTGTTCCAGAGAGGATAAAAAAGGAGTTAATCATGGTGAGTTTAGAGAAGAACGATCGTGTAATGTTGGCGCGCCAGCTGCCATTGAAATCTGTTGCCCTAATCCTGGCCGGCGGCCGCGGCACGCGTCTAAAAGATTTAACGAACAAACGCGCCAAACCAGCCGTCCACTTTGGTGGGAAGTTCCGCATCATCGATTTCGCCTTATCTAATTGTCTGAACTCCGGGATTCGCCGTATCGGCGTGATCACTCAGTATCAGTCCCATACGCTGGTGCAGCATATTCAGCGCGGCTGGTCACTGTTTAGCGAAGAGATGAACGAATTTGTCGATCTGCTGCCAGCCCAACAGCGTATGAAGGGCGAAAACTGGTATCGCGGCACGGCAGACGCGGTGACCCAGAACCTGGATATTATTCGTCGCTATAAAGCGGAATATGTCGTCATCCTGGCAGGCGATCATATCTACAAGCAGGACTACTCGCGTATGTTGATCGATCACGTTGAAAAGGGCGCGCGTTGCACGGTGGCCTGTATGCCGGTGCCGATCAAAGAAGCGACGGCGTTCGGCGTGATGGCGGTCGATGAAAGCGACAAGATTATTGATTTTGTCGAAAAACCGGCGAATCCCCCCGCAATGCCTGGTGACGCCAGCAAATCGCTGGCCAGTATGGGCATTTACGTTTTTGACGCCGATTACCTGTATGAATTGCTGGCGGCAGACGATAAAGATGACGCTTCCAGCCACGATTTCGGTAAAGACATTATCCCCAAAATCACCCGCGAAGGTATGGCTTACGCGCATCCTTTCCCGCTCTCCTGCGTGCAGTCCGATCCACAAGCCGAACCGTACTGGCGCGATGTAGGTACGCTGGAAGCTTACTGGAAGGCGAACCTGGATTTAGCCTCGGTGACGCCGGAGCTGGATATGTATGACCAGAACTGGCCTATCCGTACGCATATGGAATCGCTACCGCCTGCGAAATTCGTGCAGGACCGCTCCGGTAGCCACGGTATGACGCTGAACTCGCTGGTCTCCGGCGGCTGCATTATCTCCGGTTCGGTGGTGGTGCAATCTGTGCTCTTCCCACGGGTGAGAATAAATTCTTTTTGTAATATTGATTCGGCAGTGTTGTTACCTGAGGTTTGGGTAGGGCGCTCCTGCCGTTTACGTCGCTGTGTTATTGACCGTGCCTGTATTATCCCGGAAGGCATGGTGATTGGTGAAAATGCGGAAGAGGACGCTCGTCGTTTCTACCGTTCAGAAGAAGGTATTGTACTGGTCACGCGTGAAATGCTGCGCAAACTGCAGGTCAAACAGGAGCGATAATGCAGGTTTTACATGTATGTTCAGAGATGTTCCCCCTGCTGAAGACTGGGGGGCTGGCGGATGTGATAGGCGCGTTGCCTGCGGCACAAATTGCGGATGGTGTTGATGTTCGCGTTCTGCTTCCAGGGTTTCCCGATATCCGTCGGGGGATACCCGACGCGCATGTGGTGAGCCGCCGCGATACTTTCGCAGGTAAGATATCGCTGCTGTTCGGGCATTATAACGGCGTGGGCATTTATCTGATCGACGCGCCGCATCTGTACGAGCGTCCAGGCAGTCCCTATCACGATACGAATTTATATGCCTATACCGATAACGTGCTGCGCTTTGCCCTGTTAGGGTGGGTCGGCTGTGAAATGGCCTGCGGACTTGATCCATTCTGGCGCCCCGACGTGGTGCACGCCCATGACTGGCACGCCGGGCTGGCGCCCGCCTATCTGGCGGCGCGCGGGCGGCCGGCGAAATCGGTCTTTACCGTACACAACCTGGCCTATCAAGGCATGTTTTATGCAAAGCATATGGATGACATCGAACTGCCGTGGTCATTCTTTAATATGCATGGGCTGGAGTTCAACGGACAACTCTCCTTTTTGAAGGCCGGTTTGTACTATGCCGACCATATAACGGCGGTGAGCCCGACCTATGCGCGTGAAATTACTGAACCGCAGTTTGCTTATGGTATGGAAGGCCTGCTGCGTCAGCGTCATCTGGAAGGGCGCTTGTCCGGCATACTGAACGGCGTGGATGAGAAGATCTGGAACCCGGAATCCGATCTGCTGCTGGCGTCGCGCTACACGCGCGATACCCTGGAAGAGAAGGCGGAAAACAAACGTCAGCTACAAATTGCGATGGGGTTGAAGGTTAACGACAAAGTGCCGCTGTTCGCCGTGGTAAGCCGTCTGACCAACCAGAAAGGTCTGGATCTGGTGCTGGAGGCGTTACCGGGGCTGCTGGAGCAGGGCGGGCAGTTGGCGCTACTCGGCGCGGGCGATCCGGTGCTTCAGGAAGGGTTCCTCGCGGCGGCGGCGGAACACCCAGGGCAGGTTGGCGTACAGATCGGCTATCACGAAGCTTTCTCGCATCGCATTATGGGCGGCGCGGACGTTATTCTGGTGCCCAGTCGTTTCGAACCGTGCGGCTTAACGCAGTTATATGGCTTAAAGTATGGCACGCTGCCTCTGGTGCGGCGTACCGGGGGGTTGGCCGATACGGTCTCCGACAGTTCGCTGGAAAATCTGGCGGACGGTATCGCCAGCGGTTTTGTCTTTGAAGACAGTAATGCCTGGTCGTTGCTACGCGCGATTCGGCGTGCTTTTGTGTTGTGGTCACGGCCTTCGCTTTGGCGGTTTGTACAACGGCAGGCGATGGCGATGGATTTTAGCTGGCAAGTTGCCGCGAAATCATACCGCGAGCTGTACTATCGCTTGAAATAGTCATCCAGGAATCATTTATATGAATGCTCCGTTTACTTATGCATCGCCCACTCTCAGCGTTGAGGCGCTTAAGCATTCTATTGCCTATAAGCTGATGTTTACGATTGGTAAAGACCCGGTCATTGCCAATAAACACGAATGGCTGAACGCCACGTTGTTCGCGGTGCGCGATCGTCTGGTGGAGCGCTGGCTGCGTTCTAATCGAGCCCAATTATCGCAGGAAACCCGGCAGGTTTATTACCTGTCGATGGAGTTTTTGATTGGTCGTACTCTCTCTAACGCGCTGCTCTCGTTGGGCATTTATGACGACGTTAAAGGCGCGCTGGAGGCCATGGGCTTAGATCTCGAAGAGCTGATCGATGAAGAGAATGACCCAGGGCTTGGCAACGGCGGCTTAGGACGGCTGGCGGCTTGCTTCCTGGACTCGCTGGCGACGCTAGGATTACCGGGCCGCGGGTACGGCATTCGCTACGATTACGGCATGTTTAAGCAGAATATTGTCGACGGGCGGCAAAAAGAGTCTCCGGATTACTGGCTGGAATATGGCAACCCGTGGGAGTTCAAGCGCCACAATACGCGCTATAAGGTGCTTTTTGGCGGGCGCATTCAGCAGGAAGGTAAAAAAGCGCGCTGGATTGAGACGGAAGAGATTCTGGCCGTCGCGTATGATCAGATCATCCCCGGTTACGACACCGACGCCACTAACACACTGCGGCTGTGGAATGCGCAGGCCAGTAGTGAAATCAACCTCGGTAAATTCAACCAGGGCGACTACTTTGCGGCGGTGGAAGATAAAAACCACTCTGAGAACGTTTCACGGGTGCTCTATCCGGACGATTCCACCTATTCCGGACGAGAGCTACGCCTGCGCCAGGAGTATTTTCTGGTCTCGGCGACGGTACAGGATATCCTGCACCGTCATTATCAACTGCATAAAACCTATGAGAATCTGGCGGATAAAATCGCCATTCACCTCAATGATACGCATCCGGTGCTGTCAATTCCTGAGCTGATGCGCCTGCTGATTGATGAACATAAATTTAGCTGGGACGACGCGTTTGAGGTGTGCTGTCAGGTCTTCTCTTATACCAACCATACGTTGATGAGCGAGGCGCTGGAGACCTGGCCTGTCGATATGCTGGGGAAAATTCTGCCCCGTCACCTGCAGATTATCTTCGAGATTAACGACTATTTCCTGAAAACGGTGCAGGAGCAATATCCCAACGATACCAGCCTGCTTGGACGCGCGTCGATTATTGATGAGTCGAACGGTCGCCGGGTACGGATGGCCTGGCTGGCGGTGGTGGTCAGCCATAAAGTCAACGGCGTTTCTGAACTCCATTCCAACCTGATGGTGCAGTCGCTGTTCGCGGATTTTGCGAAGATTTTCCCGACCCGTTTTTGTAACGTCACTAACGGCGTTACGCCGCGCCGCTGGCTGGCGCTGGCAAACCCGCCGCTTTCTGACGTGCTGGATGAGAATATTGGTCGTACCTGGCGTACCGATCTTAGCCAGCTCAGCGAGCTGAAGCAGCATTGTGATTATCCGCTGGTCAATCATGCGGTGCGTCAGGCGAAGCTGGAAAATAAAAAACGGCTGGCGGTAGTGATAGCGCAACAACTGAATGTGGTGGTGAACCCTAAAGCGTTATTCGACGTGCAGATTAAGCGTATTCACGAATACAAGCGGCAGTTGATGAATGTACTGCATGTCATTACCCGCTATAACCGCATTAAAGAAAATCCGGAGGCCGACTGGGTGCCGCGGGTGAATATTTTTGCCGGTAAGGCGGCTTCCGCCTATTACATGGCAAAACACATTATTCATCTGATCAACGACGTGGCGAAAGTGATTAACAACGATCCGCAGATTGGCGACAAGCTGAAAGTAGTGTTTATCCCGAACTACAGCGTCAGCCTGGCGCAGGTGATCATTCCCGCTGCCGACCTGTCTGAGCAGATTTCGCTGGCAGGGACAGAAGCTTCCGGCACCAGTAATATGAAATTTGCCCTGAACGGCGCGCTCACCATTGGTACGCTGGATGGCGCGAACGTAGAGATGCAGGAGCATATCGGCGAGGAGAATATCTTTATCTTCGGTAATACTGCCGAAGAGGTGGAAGCGTTGCGCAGGCAGGGTTATAAGCCTCGCGACTATTATGAAAAAGATGAAGAGCTACATCAGGTACTGACGCAGATTGGTAGCGGCGTCTTTAATCCGGAAGAGCCAGGCCGTTACCGCGATCTGGTAGATTCGCTGATTAACTTTGGCGATCACTATCAGGTGCTGGCGGACTACCGCAGCTACGTGGACTGCCAGGATAAGGTGGATGAGTTGTATCGTCGCCCGGAAGAATGGACGACGAAAGCGATGCTCAACATTGCCAATATGGGCTACTTCTCATCGGACAGAACCATCAAAGAGTATGCCGAAAATATCTGGCATATTGATCCGGTGCGGTTGTAGCGGTTTAACGCTTGAGAACGGGGCCAAACGGCCCCGTTTTTTATCGTGGTATATTCGGGGGGTATGCCGATATTCGTCTGCTGAATCTGTTAGCGGCACTTGGTCTCTGTCATGGAAAAAGGGTCGAGTACTGGTGTATAGTATTAGCAGAAAAATCCATAATTAATTGATAATAATATGAAAAAGATTACGACATCTATTCCGGCTCTCGATAAAATTATGCGCGTATTTGCTTACCTTCTGGAGTGCGATGGCGCAACGTTTACCCAGATCCATCAAAATTCAGGGATTGCGAAAAGCAGTACCTCATCTTTGCTCAACGGCATGGTGGAGCATGGGTTATTACGCCAGGAAAAAGACAAGTATTATCTGGGGCTACGCCTGTATGAATTAGGTAATAAAGCGGCGGAACAGTACGATATTAAAAAAATCGCGTTACCGATTCTTGAAGAGATTCGCGATAACACCGGCCTGACCTGCCATCTTGGCGTTCTGGAGGGCGATGCCCCTATTTACCTTCTGAAAGTCGAAAGCCCACAGGCTATTGTGATTCGAAGCTGGGAGGGCAAGCGCCTCTCATTACATAGCTCAGGGCTGGGAAAGGTGCTGATTGCATGGCTTAGCGGGGAAGAGCTGGAGGAGTTGCTGCCTCCAGATCAGATATTAACGCGTTTTACGGATACGACGATCACGGATGTGAATATCCTTAAGCAGGAGTTAGCAGGAATTCGCCGTCGCGGCTGGGGTTATGATAACGAAGAAGACTCCCTTGGCGTGCGCTGCATTGCGGTGCCGGTATTCAATACGCAGGGGAAAGTGATCGCCGCCCTGAGCGTATCCGGCGTTACGTTCCAGATCCCCGATGATAAACGCGAGTCGCTTGCTACGCTGATGATGGATGCCAGCCGTAGCCTGACGCGTCTGATGTGCTGAAATAAAAAGACATAGCGGGCAAGAAGCCCGCTTTCGTCATCGCTTAAAGTCCCGCACGCTGTAAGATCTGCTTCAAATTCGAAATATGTTCTTCATTTGCCGGCAAAACGGGGGGCATTACATGAGTTGAAATATCGACTCCGCTAAGCTGAATTGCCTTTTTGATTATCCCGAAGAAAGGTGAATCCAGGCTGTAAATAGTGGAAAGCGCGGACAGCCTGCGCTGTAATCCGAACATGGTCTCATACTCTTTTTCACACCACGCGCGGTAGATCCCGCAGGTTAGCTGTGGCGCAAAGTTCGCTGTCGCTGGGATCCCGCCGTTGCCGCCTAAGATAAGCGTATCCATCATATATTCATCATAGCCGGAGAAAATAACGAAGTCCGGACGCACTGGCCTGACATTATTGATGATTTCACGAATATGGCTGATATTATCAACGGTATCCTTAATGCCGATAATATTGGGGTGATCTTGCGCCAGCCGGGTAATTAAATCAACGCTAAGGTCCTGTCCCGTCAATGCTGGAAAGTTGTAGAGAATCACCGGGCTTTTTATGTTATTAGCCACGGTTTTGAAATGATGATAAATATACTCATCGGTCAATCTGGCATAGTAGGGATTGAGTACCAGCACGGCATCGACTTCGAGTCGGTCGGCATGCTGACCATACTCAATCACTTCCTGCGTGCTGGTGCTGCTAATACCTAATAGTACTGGAATACGGCGGTTAATATGACGGACGCAAAACTCTGCGGTTTCCAGACGCAGCGCATTGGTCATATGGCAAAATTCCCCTCCACTGCCCAGCAGTAATACGCCATTGACCTTGCTTGCAATAAGATGATCCAGCAAGGTTGCCATGCCGACTTTATCTAACTCTCCCTGCGCATTAACAATGGTCGGAACTGGCGGAAATACGCCGTGAAATTTCGTAATCTGAGTCATGTATTGATCCTTAAAACAGGCGAGCCGTAGCCCGCCAGGGATATTATTTAAGCCAGGCTCCGGCCATTAATGATGTTGCATTAGCGGTGAACTGTTTAAAGACGCCGCGACGGTTTGAATAATCAGGTTTCTTCCAGCTTGCTCGACGCTCTTCAAGACAGCGGCGTATTTCCTCTTCTGTTTTAGGCATCCCGTCGATCCCTACAATATTGAGCTTGCGGCCTTTCACATCCATTTCGATTAAATCACCATCTTCCACCA
The DNA here is from genome assembly GCF_000006945.2 of Salmonella enterica subsp. enterica serovar Typhimurium str. LT2. Classification (GTDB taxonomy): domain Bacteria; phylum Pseudomonadota; class Gammaproteobacteria; order Enterobacterales; family Enterobacteriaceae; genus Salmonella; species Salmonella enterica. The sequence continues at coordinate 3,696,780 of NC_003197.2, read as the reverse complement.
GGGCAATCGGCCCCCCATCAGCGGCTTCTGGCGAGACGTGTCCGACACATGGCCCGCTGGTCGCTCCAGAGAAACGACCGTCGGTAATCAATGCGACTTTTCCGTCGAGGCGTTTGTCATACACTATGGCATCGGTAGTCATCAGCATTTCCGGTGCGCCAGAGCCTTTTGCGCCTTCGTAGCGAATGAAAATGACGTCGCCGGGTTCGATATGGTTATGGATGATGGCCTGCTGAGCGTCTTCTTCGGAGTTAAAGACCCGAGCAGGACCGGTATGGTGGTGCATATCCGGCGCACAGGCCGCGTATTTAATGACCGCTCCTTCAGGCGCGATGTTGCCTTTCAGTACCGCAATCGACCCTTTTTTGGTGGCATTTTCTGGTTTACGGATCACCTCCTCCGGACTGACTTTGTAATTGTTGAGGTAACCGTGGTTGCGGGTAAAGAAGCCGGATTGATGGAGCATTTCCAGGTTGTCGCCGAGCGTACGGCCAGTCACGGTAAGCACATCAAGATCCAGATAATCGCGCAGATACCATTGCACCATTGGCACGCCGCCAGCGAACCACATCATTTCGGTAACGTATTCACCGCTGGGCTGAATATTGGTCAGATAAGGGATTTCGTTATTGATCCGATCAAACAGTTCGGGCTTCAGCTCCCATCCAAGTTCATGAGCGATGGCCGGAAGGTGGATCATCGCATTGGTGCTGCCACCAATAGCAGCATGGACTTTGATAGCATTTTCAAACGCCGCAGGAGTCAGGATCTTATGGGTGGTGATATTTTTCTCCGCCAGATACAGCGCCTGGTGGCCTGCAGTTCTGGCAACGCGGCGAATTTCCGCCAGGGTCGATGGCAGCAAAGCGCTGCCTGGCAGGGCCAGCCCCAAGGCCTCCGACATGCACTGCATGGTACTGGCCGTTCCCATAAACTGGCAGGCTCCGGCGGTGGGGCAACCGCATTGCTGCATGGCTTCCACTTGCTGAATGCCGATTTCGCCTTTCCTCAACTTAGCAGTGATCCCACCGAGGTCAGAAGTACTCATATTCGGTGCCGGACGCATAGAACCGCCGGGAATATGCAGTAGCGGCAGGTTCAGGCGTGCGGCGGCAATCAGATGCGCCGGGATAGATTTATCGCAGCTTGAGATCAGAATACCGGCATCATAAGGCACCACTGAGGCATGAATTTCGACCATGTTGGCAATGGCTTCGCGAGATGCCAGGATGTAGTTCATCCCATCGTGGCCCTGACCCCAGCCGTCGCAGATATCCGTCACATGGTGACGGACCGCGCGACCGCCGCTTTCATGAACACCCAGCACGGCTTCATCGCCCAGTTGGTTAAGATGGAAACTGCCCGGATGACTTTCACCATAGCAATCATCCACCAGGACCTGCAGTTTATTGACATCTTCTTTGCTGTAATTCATTCCAAGACGCAGGGCGTCGAGCTGCGACCACAGGTCGCGAGCATGTTGACATTTTTGGCTCATTTGGCGATTCCTTCCTGTTTAAGTGACGCACCCGGCGTCGAGGTGTTAGGGGTGTTGCTGCTACCTGCAGGACGAGCGGTAACAGAAGGTAAGCTGAAAAGCAGTCCAACGGCGATAAGCAGGGCGGCAACCAGTACGGTCATTCCTGCTGTTTGCGAGAACGTCACCGTTAACAGCCCGACGAGGTACGGACCGATAAAGCCGCCGATGTTGCCCAGGGCGTTGATCGTGCCGCGCACGCCGCCCAGAACGTTGGGGGCGAAGAGTAATGGCGGCAGCGTCCAGAATGGACCGGCATAGGCTTGCAGGAAGAACCCGCAAATAACCATCATGCCGTAGGCGAGCCAGACGTTATCTTTCAGTAATAAGGAGAGGGCGAGGCAGACCGCGAAACCCAGCAGAGGAATAGCCGTGTAAAGGCGGCGATTCATCGTTTTATCACACCATTTGGCGATGTAATACTGACCGATGATGCACAGAACGTAAGGCGCCGCAGTGAGTACCCCAACGATGGTCATGCCGCTGCCGGTCAGGTGTTTAATCAGATTTGGCATCCATAGCGCGAAGCCATAGAAGCCGACCTGTACGAAGAAATAGATACCGACAAGCTTCCACAGGTTGATGCTTTTTAATACGCCGCGAATGCTGCTTTGTTCTCCGCCAATACTCAACGCGCGATCGGCCAGCAATTTTTGTTCGATCCAGGCGCGCTCTTTCGGATCCAGCCACTTTGCCTGATGCGGGTGATCGGAAACCAAAGGTAGCCAGACAAAGAGCAGTCCCAGAGAGAGCAAGCCTTCGATGATAAACATCTCCCGCCAGCCGTAGGTTTCAATAAGCCAGCCGGAAAGCGGCCCGGTAATAATAGAAGCGACGGCCAGGTTCATCTGGAAATAGGCGATAGCCCTGGCGCGCTCCTCATTTGGGAACCAGTGGCCAATCAGCGCCAGAATGGCGGGATACACAGCACCTTCCGCCACGCCGAGCACAAAGCGAATAATCAACAACTGCGTCGGTGTCTGAACAAAACCGGTCAGCAGGGCAAAGCCACCCCAGGCGACGATTGTCCAGGCAATTAACTTTTTGGCGCTTAGCCGCTCGGCTATCTGACCGCCGGGAATTTGCAGGAAGATATAACCAATAAAGAAGATCCCGGCTACCAGACCGGCAAAAGAAGCCGTCATGCCTAAATCTTCATCCATGCCGCCTGCGATCCCAATGGCGATATTGGTCCTGTCCATATAGGCCACGATATAAACGAGGATCGTGGCTGGAATAATATGCAGCCAGCGCCCTCGTGTGGTCGGTTTCTCTATTTCAATGCTCATCATTGCATCCCTTTAGTATCAAAAATGTGTTCTGTATATGGAACTTCTGTTCTGTATATTGACACTATGCCGACGTATTCATACAGCGTCAATTCCATACTCTAAGGAAGGTTATATTTTGTGATTTGCTTCAAAAATGAACGGAGATAAGGTGAGAAAGAGCGGATAACCCAATGGAAACTGCTCATCGGTCTAATACATCGCCAAAATTGTGCGCTGCCTCACAGGATAAGATTATGCTCTCACCTGGTCATTGTGCGTTCAGAGTAAACAGCATTAAATTCTTTATGTGGAATTTGTGTTCTGTATATTGAACTTTAATGCTTTTTAAGGAGAAACAATGGTTACTACCGCGATCTTTCCGTCACGATATGTTCAGGGTAAAGGAGCGTTGACAACGCATCTCCCGCAGGAATTGGCCGCACTCGGTCATAAGGCGCTGATTTTGCAGGATCCTGTTGTTCACAACACCTACCGGGATACAGTTGCAACAGCACTGCACGGGGTGATTGAATTTGATATCGAAGTGTTCAGTAGCGAGTGCTGTGATGAGGAAATTGCTCGCATCTCCGCACGCGCGCAGGAAATTGGCGCCGATGTGATTGTTGGTATGGGGGGCGGGAAAACCCTGGATACGGCAAAAGCAACCGGCGCCAGCCTGCGGCTGCCTATTGCCGTGGTTCCTACTCTGGCCTCAACGGATGCGCCGTGCAGTTCACTGGTTGTTATCTATACGCCAGAAGGGAAATTCAAACGCTACCTGATGATTCCACGTAACCCGACGCTTGTGCTGGTGGACAGCAGTATTATTGCTGCCGCGCCGGTACGCTTTTTGGTTTCCGGGATAGGCGATGCGCTGGCAACCTGGTTTGAAGCGGAAGATTGCCGCATCAAAGGGGCCGGCAATATGACCACCAGGCCAGGACCGATGACCGCATTTGAGCTGGCGCGCTTTTGCTACACCACCTTAATGCGCTATGGACGCCTGGCGAAACTTGCCTGTGAACAACATCAGGTTACTCCGGCGCTCGAACATGTTATCGAAGCGAATACGCTATTATCCGGGCTTGGTTTTGAAAGCGGTGGGCTGGCGGCGGCGCACGCCATTCATAACGGTCTGACAGTACTGCCCGCCACGCACAAATACTGGCATGGGGAAAAGGTTGCGTTTGGCACGCTGGCAATGCTTATGCTCACCGATAGAGCGCCTGAGCTTATCGAGGAGGTTTATCAATTTTGTGAAGATATAGGCTTGCCCACCACGCTGGCGGATATTGGTCTGGCTGGCGTTAGCGATGATGAACTGCTGGCCGTTGCCAGGGCGTCTTGTCAAACTGGGGAAACGATACACAACGAGCCGTTTACCATTACGCCGGAGGCTGTGCAGGCGGCATTGCGGGCCGCCGATGCTGTTGGGCAGGCGCGGAAAAAGATCGATCTTGCAGGTTAATGTGAGCCTGTAAATAAAAAACGGCAGCCGGAACTTTCAACTTCTGTCTGCCGCTATCGTGAATGTTTTAACGTCGCGATTTCAGAAAAATGCATGGGTGGGCTCAGGACTACCGGGTTTATACTTCCGTTATCGCAGGGATTAGCGGATAGAAAAATGAAAAATGCTAATTGGCTTTTTTTGTCAATCATAATGGCGTTTATCGGCGTGCCGCTGCTGGTGAACATTATTACGATTATCGTGGGGGGAATGTGGGCGTACATTAGCGTTCTTGAAAATAGTATCCCCGTCGCGCGATCTATTGAGGAGGCGACCATTATCCCGGTAGCGCTTCTGGGCGCAGGGTTAATTTTTCTTTGTGGCCGGATATGGGGAAAGGGAAATGCATCAGAGGTAAATCCAGAATGGCGTGATTGCTGCCTGCTTATGCCCGCTCTGGTGGTGCTGATGGGGTGGGTCATCCTGATGTTTCTCACCGATCTTAATATTCGCGCGATAGGGTGTAAGCCCATCGCCCAGGTGGTGCAAACGCTTTGGTTAGTACCCCGCGTAATATCCTTTTTCAACGGCTGGGTATGGGCAGTGTTGCTCATCCCGGTTGGCTCGCAGCTCTGTTTTGCATTAGGGTATGGCGGTGCGCGTTGGGGAGTGCTACGCGGCGGTGCGGGCTACACTTGTCGTAACCTGCTGGTGATTTGCCTGCTGTTTTTCGGGAGCTGTGCCGTATACCAGTCACATCTTTATGCCGTGAAGTATCCCGCTCCCGAGAGCAGTGAATATCTTTATTTCCGCGATTATCAGGCGCACACATGGGGCAACAAGCTAACCGGGCTGCGCGATGAACCGACACTTTTGCTCACTCAAAATTGGCCGCGGCTCGATGGCGCAACGGCTGGCTTGCCGTTATACGCCTCGGCTTTTTATGCGCTTACGCGCTTTCCGGATGATATCTGCCCTGAAGACTACCTTGAAAACCAGGGAACCATTGAAGCCTATCAAAATATCCTTAACGGTAATGCCGATCTTATTTTTGTCGCCCAGCCTTCCACTGCTCAAAAGCAATTGGCCGAGGCCAGTGGCGTAAAACTGGTTTACACCCCCTTTGCACGTGAAGCGTTTGTGTTTATCGTCAACCAAAACAATCCCGTGTCATCGTTGAGTGATGTACAAATTCGCGGCATTTTTAGCGGAAGAATCACCCACTGGAATGAGGTGGGCGGAGAGGCAATCGACATTAAGCCCTGGCAGCGACCGGAAAACTCTGGCAGCCAAACGGCGATGCTGGCGAAGGTAATGAAAGAAACGAAGCTGATGCCAGCGCAAACAACATCAGTGGCAACCGCGATGGGGGATATGGTGGATATCGTGGCTGAGTATCGCAATACGCACAACGCCATTGGCTATACCTTTCGTTATTACGCTACGCAGATGCACAGCAATAAAGAGATTAAATTACTGGCGATAAACGATGTTGCGCCGACGGTTGAAAATATTCGTAACGGCAGTTACCCGTACACGGTTGATGTTTATATGGTCACCCGTGAACACCCCACAGCGGAAACACAAAAGCTGGTGGACTGGTTTCTAAGCCCGCAGGGACAACAGTTGGTGCAGGATGTGGGATATGTGCCGCTGTATCCGGCCGCGAAATAAAGGGACTAAATGGAAGAGGTTAAATTATATGTGGAACGGGTTGGCATAGACCCGGCCAGCGGCGCTGATATTCGTATTGCACGGCGTGAATCCACTTCGTGGCATAAAGATATTGTTGCTGAGCTGATTAATCAGGTCCTCCGGTGTGGTGCAGCATTAATCATCATCGCTGTGCTGACCGCCTGCGATGATCGCCAGGTAAGCTATTTTCCTGATTATGCCGCCATACCCGAGCAATCCGGTATCTGGACCTGGCTGCCTGTGTTCTTTCCATCGTCCGCCAGTGAAATAGAGATGACGTTTAACCTGGACAGCAATCTTTTTTATGCTGACTTTAGCGTGGCCGACGGTGATAAACGCGCGCATTTTGAAAGCGTGCTGGGGGAGGAGAGTGTGGTTCATTATGCCAACTTTTCTCATAAAAGCTGGTGTAAAACGGGGAAAACTCTCTGGAATAGCGAAGCGCGGGCAAAACCCTTCTTTATTACCCAAATAAGTGTCGATCGCTACCGTATCACTAATCATATGCCCGGCTGTACAAAACCCGGCGAGTGAATGCGGTATGTGGCGAAAAGGGCGGTATAAACCGCCCCGGATTTTATTACGACGCCATTGAAAGTTGGTGTTTCTCAACATACGCCGCCAGCCACTGGGTGATGCGGGACTGCTGTTCGGCGGTCAGCCACATGCCTTCTTTGGTGCGACGCCAGATAGCGTCTTCAGTACGGCGCACCCATTCGTGATCCACCAGGTACTTGAGTTCCGCCTCGTAAAACTCATGACCGAAATCTTCGCCTAAATCAAGCAGCGACGTGGCTTCGCCGAGAATCCACTCCGTGTTGCTGCCGTAAGTGCGCGAATAGTGGCGCGCCAGCGATTCCGTCAGGAACGGATAACGACGACGCAGCTTCGCCGCGTAATCTTCGCGGCTGCCGTCGATGTCGCCGCCGGGCAGTACGCACGTTTTGGTCCATGCCGGCCCGATGCCTGGATAATAAGACGCCAGTTTTTCCATCGCGTGTTCAGCCAGCTTACGGTAGGTCGTGAGCTTACCGCCAAACACGGAAAGCAGCGGCGCTTTGCCGTTTTCATCATGAATATCAAGGGTATAATCGCGAGTGATCGCCTGCGGTGAGTCGGACTCATCATCGCACAGCGGACGGACGCCGGAGTACGTCCAGACGATGTCATCGCGCCCCAGTTGTTTCTGGAAGTGCGCGTTATAAACCTTCAACAGGTAATTAATTTCGCTCTCTTCAATTTTTACCGCTTTCGGATCGCCTTTATATTCGACATCGGTCGTGCCAATGATCGAAAACTCTTCCATCCACGGAATGACAAAGACGATACGCTTATCTTCGTTTTGCAGAATATACGCCTGCTTCTGATTATGGACGCGCGGCACGACGATATGGCTGCCTTTGATCAGGCGGATGCCATATGGCGACGGCAGGTGCATCCCTTCGTCGAAGAACTGTTTGACCCACGGTCCGGTGGCGTTAACCAGTCCGCGCGCCTGCCAGACATATTTTTTACCGGTGTCGATATCTTCCGCTTCGACAATCCACAGGCCATTTTCCCGACGAGCGGCGGTTGCGCGAGTACGGGTAAGGACTTCGCCGCCTTTACGCACCACCATCTGTGCGTTAGCCAGCACCAGACGCGCATCGTCTACCCAGCAGTCGGAATATTCGAATCCGCGCACGATTTCCGGTTTGAGCACCGAATCTGCGCCAAACCGCACACCGGTGGAACCGGGTAAACTGGTACGTTTGCCGAGGTGATCGTACATAAACAGACCGATACGGATCATCCAGGCCGGACGTAAATGCGGGCGGTGCGGCAGACGAAAACGCATCGGGAAGGCGATGTGCGGCGCCATTTTCAACAGCACTTCACGTTCTGCCAGCGCTTCGCTGACCAGACGGAACTCGTAGTGCTCAAGGTAGCGTAAGCCGCCGTGGATAAGTTTCGAACTGGCGGAAGAGGTTGCGCAGGCCAAATCCTGCGCTTCCAGCATGAGTACGGACAAACCGCGCCCGGCGGCATCAGCCGCGATGCCTGCACCGTTAATGCCCCCGCCTATCACGATCAGATCTTTGGTTTCCATGCTGCCCTCTTGCACTTTCGTTAAAGTTCAAAAATGTTCGTTATCGAACATAATAGCAAAGAAACGCGCTATTGGTAACATCGAAAAAACATTTTAGAGTGATATGTATAACATTATGGCGCTAAGCTACTCCGTCAACGTACACTGGGCGATAAAATGCCTTAATTGGCTTCACCGGCAATAATGAAAGAGCGATTCATGGAACAATTTGAATGTATCACTGTAGAAGAGGCGTATCAGAAACTGCACCAGGGCGCGGCGGTGCTGGTCGATATTCGCGATCCGCAAAGTTATGCCATGGGTCATGCGCCGCAGGCGTTTCACTTGACTAACGATACGCTGGGCGCGTTTATGCGTGAGCATGGTTTCGATACCGCCGTGATGGTAATGTGCTATCACGGCAACAGTAGTAAAGGCGCCGCGCAGTATCTGCTCCAGCAAGGCTATGATGCGGTTTACAGCATTGACGGCGGGTTTGAGGCCTGGCATCGCCGTTTCCCTGCCGATGTCGCGAATGGCGCGTAATCCCATAAAGATGCAGCCTCCGACGAGAAGGGTATATATACTGTCTTCTTTTGTATGGACTAAGCGACAGCAATAATGTTGATGATTACTTCCTTTGCGAATCCTCGCGTGGCGCAGGCATTTGTTGATTACATGGCCACCCAGGGCGTCATTCTTACTATTCAGCAACATAATCAAAGCGATATCTGGTTGGCAGATGAATCGCAGGCCGAACGTGTGCGGGGCGAGCTGGCGCGGTTTATAGAAAATCCCGGCGATCCGCGTTATCTGGCGGCTAGCTGGCAGTCCGGGCAGACTAACAGCGGGCTACGCTATCGCCGTTTTCCCTTTCTCGCCACGCTGCGTGAACGAGCCGGCCCTGTTACCTGGATCGTGATGCTCGCCTGCGTGCTGGTCTATATCGCGATGAGTCTCATCGGCGATCAGACGGTGATGGTGTGGCTGGCGTGGCCGTTCGATCCGGTTTTAAAATTTGAAGTCTGGCGCTACTTCACCCATATCTTTATGCACTTCTCACTGATGCATATTCTTTTTAACCTGCTGTGGTGGTGGTATCTCGGCGGGGCGGTAGAGAAGCGCCTGGGCAGCGGTAAATTAATCGTCATTACGGTGATAAGCGCGCTGCTAAGCGGCTATGTACAGCAGAAATTTAGCGGCCCGTGGTTTGGCGGACTGTCTGGCGTCGTCTATGCGCTGATGGGTTACGTGTGGCTGCGTGGAGAGCGCGATCCGCAAAGCGGAATTTACCTCCAGCGCGGCTTAATTATTTTTGCATTATTGTGGATAGTCGCTGGTTGGTTTGACTGGTTTGGCATGTCTATGGCGAACGGCGCGCACATCGCCGGGCTTATCGTCGGTTTAGCGATGGCCTTTGTTGATACGCTGAATGCGCGAAAACGAACGTGAGGCGTATCCGGCCTGTGGTCGAGATATTTTTCCAGGCCGGGTAGGGCGAATGCCGCTATCCGGCGCAAGGTTGGTTACTTTCAGAGATTATTCATGAAACAAACACAACGGCATGACGCGATCATTGAACTGGTAAAAAAACAGGGGTACGTCAGTACGGAAGAGCTGGTGGAGCATTTTTCTGTCAGCCCGCAAACCATTCGTCGGGATCTTAACGATCTGGCGGAACAGAATATGATTTTGCGCCACCACGGCGGCGCGGCGTTGCCCTCCAGCTCGGTGAACACGCCGTGGCACGATCGTAAGGCGACGCAAACGGAAGAAAAAGAGCGCATCGCTCGCAAAGTCGCGGCCCAGATCCCCAATGGTTCAACGCTGTTTATTGATATCGGCACGACGCCGGAAGCCGTAGCGCACGCCCTGTTAGGGCACAGTAATTTGCGGATCGTGACCAACAATTTGAACGTAGCGAACACGCTAATGGCGAAAGAGGATTTTCGTATTATCCTCGCCGGCGGTGAACTCCGTAGCCGCGACGGCGGCATTATTGGCGAAGCGACGCAGGACTTTATCGCCCAGTTCCGTCTCGATTTCGGCATTCTCGGTATTAGCGGTATTGATAGCGACGGCTCGTTGCTGGAATTTGACTACCATGAGGTACGCACCAAGCGCGCGATTATCGAAAATTCGCGCCACGTGATGCTGGTGGTGGATCACTCTAAATTTGGCCGTAACGCGATGGTAAACATGGGCAGCATTAGTATGGTCGATGCGGTCTACACCGATACCCTGCCGCCGCCGGGCGTGATGCAGGTGTTGACGGAGAACCATATTCAACTGGAGCTGTGTTAATTCTGTAAAACGTCCCACGTCAGCCCAAAACGCGCCAGGTACTTACGCAGCCGGTCAGCGTCATTCACCGTGGCTTTCCCCTGACGGGAAACGTTGAATAGCTGCCGCCCGGCGTCGGAAAGGGTTTTCGCCTGGCGGCAGACCGCAACGACGTTTTCCAGTTGCATACGGTCAAACAGATCCAGCGCCGTTGCGTCAATGCCCGGCAGTCCGTCGAGCGCGGAGGGGCGATGGTCATTCCAGCTATAGCGCAAACGCGCGATTTCATCGTCTACCGTTTCGACCGTGATTCGCCCGTTGTCCGCCAGCGTCGCCATGCGGGTGACGCTGGCGGAGAGTTCGCGGAAGTTACCGCGCCAGGCGGCCTGCGGCGAGGTGGCGAAGCTCAGCCAGGCGCGGCGCGCTTCGGTATTAAAACGCACGCTGTCGCCGGTTAGCGCCGCGTGGCGTTCCAGTTCGTAGTCAAGGTTTGGCTCAATATCTTCCTGGCGCTGACGCAGGCCCGGTAGTTCGAAGGTCCAGAGATTAATACGCGCGTACAGGTCTTCGCGGAATGTCCCCTCCGCCACCCGCTGGCGCAGGTCGCGCACCGTGCCGGCAATCAACTGGAAATCGCTGCTGACCTGCTGGTCGCTGCCGAAAGGGTAAAAGCGTTTTTCTTCAATGGCTTTCAGCAACATGGCCTGTTCATCCGCGCCCAGTTCTCCCACTTCGTCAAGAAACAACATGCCGCCGTCGGCGCTGCGCAGCAGCCCTGCACGCTCCTCTCTCGCGCCGGTAAACGCCCCCTTAACGTGGCCGAACAGCGCCGACATCGCCGTGTCGCCGCGCAGGGTGGCGCAGTTCACTTCGACAAACGGGCCGCTGAACTGGTGGCGGGCCAGTTTTAGTTCATAGATGCGACGGGCGAGAAACGACTTGCCCGCGCCGGTCGGGCCATTGAGCAGGATTGGCGAACGGGAGCGTATCGCGACGCGCTCAATTTGCTCAATCATCCGGTTGAAACACGGGTTGCGGGTTGCAATGCCGGACTTCAGGAAGTTGAGCGTCTCCTCCCGCTCCTGGGCGAAGCGGGTGGCGATATCATTGTAGCGGCTGAGGTCGAGGTCAATAATCGTCACGTCGCCCGTGCTATGCGGTTTATCTTTTTTGCGCGGCGGCGAGGTCTGCGCTAATCGCGCCGGAAGATAGCGCGCCTCCGCCAGCAGGAACCAGCAGATCTGCGCGACGTGGGTGCCGGTGGTGATGTGAATCAGATAGTCTTCATCTTCGGGATGAAAGGTATGGCTGCGGGCGAAATCGTGCAGGCAGGCGTAAACCTCTTCGAAGTCCCACGGGTTGCGGATCGCGATTTCTACGCCGACGACTTCCGTTTCCGGCGAGACGCTGGCGATATCCTTCTTTAATCCTTCAAACAGCGAGCGAGAGCGGGCATCGTACAGCAGTTCCAGGCGGTGAACGACCAGCGTCTCCTGCTGGCACAGACACAAAGTAGGGCGCCATTTTTCCCAACGTTGACTGCCGCGTCCTGCATAGTCGAGTACCGTACCGACAAAACCAAAGGCCACCGTTTTTCGCATCTTAGATTTCCTTCTAAAAGACGAGATAATTTTATCGCTTTTTAATGACTACCGTGCAGGCATTTTTCTTTCACTTGAACGCTAAAGAAATAAATCAATTAAAAATCAATAGATTAAAAAATAATTTATTTTCTGGCACGCTGGTTGCAATAACCATGGCATGGAGAATAACGGAAATGGGAAAAACAAATGGCTAATCCACTTTTGTTCCGTTCGCTGTTAAGGGACGCGCCGCTGGCCAACGCCAGCAATCAGCAAGGCGCAGCGGCCTTTGCCTTCACCCCGCGCCATAAACTGGCGCAAATGGTGATGACCGGCTGCATGAACGAGACTTTTTATGCCAGCGGCCAGGCGCAGCTAAATGATGTTCTGGCGACGGCGAAAGATCTCGACGATCTGTTTTTAGCGCAACTGGCGATTTATGGCCGCGAACGCGGGATGATGAAGGATATGCCCGCGCTGTTGACCGCCATTCTGGCGGCGCGTGGTTCGGCGCTGCTGCCGGTAGTATTTACGCGGGTGATCAACAATGGCCGGATGCTGCGTAACTTTGTGCAAATGTTGCGCAGCGGCGTGACCGGGCGGCGCTCGCTGGGGACGCGGCCAAAGAAGCTGGTGCAGCGTTGGTTGCAGAACGCCAGCGAAGAGCGCTTATTGCAGGCATCGGTGGGCAATGCGCCGTCGCTGGCGGATATCGTCAAAATGGTGCACCCACGGCCGCAGGCGGCGTGGCAGGAAGCCTTCTTCGCCTGGCTGATTGGTAAGCCGTGCGATAAGGCGCAGCTGCCGGAAAAAACGCGCGCGCTGCTGGCGTTTCGTGAAGGCGACATGGGCGCGGCCTTACCCGATGTGTCGTTTTTACTACTGACCAACGCGCCGCTGAGTCGCGAACAGTGGGCGCAACTGGCGCAGCGGATGAGTTGGCAAACGTTACGGATGAATTTGAATACGCTGGCGCGTCATGACGTGTTTGAGAATGCAACGCTTGCCGCCAGCGTGGCGCAGCGGCTGGCGGACAGGGCGCAGGTGCGCCAGTCCTGGGTTTATCCTTATCAGTTGCTGTCGGCGTGGAGCAATCTGCAAAGCGGCGTGCCGCAGGTTATTCGCGAGGCTTTAGCGCAGGCGATGGAGTACGCGCTGGAGAACATTCCGCCGTTTCGCGGCAATGTGGTGGTCTGCCCGGACGTGTCGGGGTCGATGAAGTCGTCGATAACCGGCTATCGCAAGGGGGAGACCAGTAAGATCCGCTGCGTGGACGTTGCCGGGCTGATCGCCGCCGCCGTGCTGCGTAATCATCCGCAGGCCCGCGTGCTGCCGTTTGAATGCGATGTGGTCGACGTGCGGCTTGATGCGCGCCAGTCGGTCATGCACAACGCGCAAAAGCTGGCGGCGGTTGGCGGCGGCGGCACCAACTGCTCCGCGCCGCTGCGTAGGTTGTTGAACGAGCGGGCGCGGGTGGATCTGGTGATTATGGTGTCGGATAACGAATCGTGGGTTGATAAATCGCGCCATGGCTCAACGGCCACCATGGAATGCTGGATCGAACTGAAAAAGCGCAACCCGCAGGCGCGCCTGGTGTGTATCGATCTGCTGCCTTACGGCACCACCCAGGCGGCGGAACGAAGCGATATTTTGAACGTCGGCGGCTTCAGCGACGAGGTGTTTACGGTGATAGATAACTTTGTTAACGGTCACTATGGCAGCGCGCACTGGCTGGAAGAGATTGAAGCCGTGACGTTGTAAAGAGTATTCAGCGCAACCCGCAGGCGCGCCTGGTGTGTATCGATCTGCTGCCTTACGGCACCACCCAGGCGGCGGAACGAAGCGATATTTTGAACGTCGGCGGCTTCAGCGACGAGGTGTTTACGGTGATAGATAACTTTGTTAACGGTCACTATGGCAGCGCGCACTGGCTGGAAGAGATTGAAGCCGTGACGTTGTAAAGAGTATTCAGCGCGGCGCGAATGCTGGCCGGGATTACATCTTTCCCGATGCGTATCATCCCGGCTATGAATTTGTCGCGCAACGCTGAAGGCACAAATGCTGGTGGATCTACACCTTGTATGGCCAGACGCAGGTTCGAACCCTGCCGGGGCTTAGCCCTGTAGCTCAACGGTAGAGCGGGTGATTCACCTTAACTTGTCGTGCCACCCTATTTTGGCGAATGCCTGTGGATCTACATTTGTTGCGGGTTCGAGACCCGTCAGAGCCCGGCGCTGTAGCTCAATGGTAGAGCGGTGTATTCACATAAACTTGTCGCCACCCTAATGATTAAAACGAGAAAAAAATGATGAATTACGAATTAATGACCACCCAGAACGCACCGGTAAAAATGTGGACCAAAGGCGTACCGGTAGAAGACGATGCCCGTCAGCAGCTGATCAATACGGCGAAAATGCCGTTTATTTTCAAACATATTGCCGTTATGCCGGATGTGCATTTGGGGAAAGGATCGACCATCGGTAGCGTGATCCCGACGAAAGGGGCGATTATTCCGGCGGCGGTGGGCGTGGATATCGGTTGTGGAATGAACGCGCTGCGTACCAGCTTAACGGCGGCCGATCTGCCGGAAAATCTGGCGGATCTGCGTAGCGCCATAGAGGCCGCTGTGCCTCACGGGCGTACCACCGGACGCGGGCATCGCGATGTGGGCGCATGGGGAAACCCGCCCGCCAACGTTAATGAAAAATGGGCGCAACTGGAAGCGGGATATCAGTGGTTAACGCAAAAATATCCGCGCTTTTTGAATACCAATAACTATAAGCACCTGGGAACGTTGGGAACCGGTAACCACTTTATTGAGATCTGTCTGGATGAAACCGATCGGGTATGGATCATGCTGCACTCCGGTTCGCGCGGGATCGGTAACGCCATCGGCACCTATTTTATCGGCCTGGCGCAGCAAGAAATGCAGGAGCAGTTAGAAACGCTGCCGTCCCGCGATCTGGCGTATTTTAATGAAGGAAGCGAATATTTTGACGATTACCTGAAAGCGGTACACTGGGCACAACAATTCGCCAGCCTGAACCGCGAGGCGATGATGGAAAACGCGCTGGCGGCGCTCCAGCGCTGCGTGGAAAAACCGAGCGCCCTCGATATGGACGAGATCAACTGCCACCATAACTATGTGCAAAAAGAGCAGCACTTTGGCGAAGAGATCTATGTGACGCGTAAAGGGGCTGTTTCGGCGCGGCGCGGTGAGTTCGGTATCATTCCCGGTTCGATGGGGGCGAAAAGCTTTATCGTGCGCGGGCTGGGTAACGAAGAGTCGTTCTGTTCGTGCAGCCACGGCGCCGGACGTGTGATGAGCCGAACGAAAGCGAAGAAACTGTTTAGCGTTGACGATCAAATTCGTGCCACCGCGCATGTCGAATGCCGTAAAGATGCGGACGTGATCGACGAGATCCCAATGGCGTATAAAGATATTGATGCGGTGATGGCGGCGCAGTCCGACCTGGTTGAAATCATGTACGCCCTGCGGCAGGTGGTGTGCGTTAAAGGATAGAAAATGGCAAGGATCATCGCGCTGGATGGCGCACAGGGAGAGGGCGGCGGGCAGATTTTGCGCTCGGCGCTGAGTTTATCAATGATAACCGGCCAGCCGTTTGAAATGAGCGGCATCCGCGCCGGGCGCGCTAAACCGGGGCTGCTACGCCAGCATTTAACGGCGGTGCGAGCGGCAACGGAAATCTGCGGCGCGCAGGTGAACGGCGACGAGCTGGGCTCGCAACAGTTGCGTTTTACGCCGGGGCCGATTCGCGGCGGCGAGTACCGTTTTGCGATTGGCAGCGCGGGCAGTTGTATGCTGGTGCTGCAAACCGTCCTGCCCGCGCTGTGGTTTGCTGACGGTTCATCCCGCGTGGAGGTTCACGGCGGGACGCATAATCAGGCCGCGCCCAGCGCTGATTTTATCTGCCGCGTCTGGGAACCGCTGTTGGCGAGGATGGGCATCAGCCAGCGCACCACGCTGATAAAACACGGCTTTTATCCGGCAGGCGGCGGCGCGGCGGCAACGGTCGTCGAACCGGCAGCGTCTTTACGCGGTCTGACGCTGATATCGCGCGGCGAGACGCTGCGCACCACCGCTGAAGCTTTGCTGGCGGCGGTTCCTTACCACGTTGGCGAACGTGAAGTCGCAACGCTGGAAGCCCACTTCCCGCAGGCGGAGAAAAACGTCGTTGCGCTGGAAGGCGGCTGCGGGCCGGGCAACGCGCTGTCGCTGATGATTCAAAGCGAACAACTGACCGAACTGTTCGCCGCGTTCGGCGTAAAAGGCACCAGCGCGGAAGCGGTAGCTAACCAGGTTGCGCATGAAGCGCGGCGCTATCTCGCAAGCCCGGCGGCGGTGGGAGAGCATCTGGCCGACCAGCTGATTTTACCGCTGGCGCTGGCGGGCGAGGGCGCGTTTACCGTGGCACGGGCCTCCGCTCACTTGCTTACCAATATTGCGGTGGTGGAACGGTTTTTGCCGGTCAGATTTTCCTGTGAAGCAACCGAAAGTGGCTATCTTGTCCGGGTAAGCGACTAAGTCATCTTTACGAGCATTGCAAGGCAAACATCCGGGCCCGGTTTGTATGTGTGTCTCAGTTGAGCTACAATTTGAACTGTATAGAGACACAGTACAGGAGACTAATCGATGGCTGCAAATGCGCTTGTTCGTGCCCGTATCGACGAAACGCTGAAGGACCAGGCGGCAGATGTCCTGGCTGAAATGGGGTTAACCATTTCTGATTTGATACGGATTACACTGACTAAAGTTGCGCGTGAAAAGGCATTGCCTTTTGATTTGCGCATACCCAATGAGTTAACGTCCCGAACGATAGAAAATAGCGAAGCTGGCGTTGATATTCATAAAGCCAAAGATGCTGATGATTTGTTTGACCAGTTAGGGATCTGACTATGGGGCAAAGGGAAATTGAATATTCGGGACAGTTCCAGAAAGATGTAAAACGGGCACAAAAGCGTCATAAGGATGTCGGCAAACTTAAAACACTTATGACGCTTCTGATTCACCACCCTTTTCCCCTTCCTGCCATTTATAAAGATCACCCGTTACAAGGTTCATATAGCGGATACCGGGATGCCCATATTGAGCCTGACTGGATTCTTATTTATAAGATAACGGATGAATGCCTGCGATTTGAACGAACAGGAACGCATGCCGATTTATTTTAAAAGCGCCGTTTTTGCCCATATGTTAACCGGTGCTTTCAGGTTTTATGATTAAACAAATTTACACACCAGGACGTTGCCTGTTTTGCCTCAAACCCCGTACCCCATCATCTTCAGCAACTGCTGCGCGTGCTGTACCGCGTCCTGACGGTGCGCGACGCCGAGTTTCTGGTAGAGGTTGCGGATATGCGTCTTAATGGTGGTCGCGGCCACCGCCAGTTCGCCGGCAATCTGTTCGTTGCTGTAACCGGAATAGATAAGCCCTAACACCTGCCATTCACGCTGGGTGAGCGGGCTGGTGCGAATAAGCTCCGGGACATCCGGATGGTTAAGCAGGCGCTCGACGAAGCCTTCGTCAAAATGGGCGAATTTATGTCGGTGATGTTGGTTAATCTCTCGCAGGATGCGCTGCGCGCGATGCTGCTCCATCTCCGGCAGCGTATTGAGCTGGATAAGCTGACGCAATTGTTGCGCCATGGCTTCGCCTTCAATCACAAAATGGCTGATAAATCCGGTGCGGTTGGCGAGCTGTAAGGCATCAAGCAATACGCGCTGGGCGTCGTTTTTCCGCCCGGATTGCCAGTAAAGCTGATTGAGTAACAGCAGATTGCAGTTTAAATCGCTCATTAAGCGCAGGCTACGGGCATTCTCATTTAACTCTTCCAGCACGATTTCCGCAGGCTCGAATTCGCCCAGCAGGATCTGCGCGCGGGCGATATTCCGCCATTGCCCTTGCAGAAAATGGTTATTGGCAAACGCCGGTTTGGGCGTATGACGTAACCAGTTGGCGGCGGATTTTTTGTCGCCGGTTAACTGCCAGTAAATGACACGCACCTTATCGGCGTTAGAGATCCAGTCGCAGTGATAACGGCCATTGCCTAATAAATTTTCCAGTCGGTTAAGCTGACTACGGGCATTATCCAGATCGCCGCGCGCCAGCGAGCACTGCACCAGTAACGTCAGGCACTGCAACTGTTGTTGCGGCTGGAAGGTGGACAGCACAGCGATACCGCTGCGCGCCGAGGCCTCCGCTTCGTCAAGGCGCGCCCACGCCCACAGCAATTGCGCGCGGATACGTACCAGAAACTCATGCATCGGCAGTTGTTCCAGATGTTGCTCTTTGATCAACTGGAAGGCTCTCTCCTGCGTTTCCCATGCGGCCTGCAGGAATCCCTGGGCGAACTGAATTTCGCTTTGTTGAATTAAGCTCCACAGCGCGTAATGCCAGACGTCATGATGACGCGCCATTTGTTCGGTTTGCTGCATCAGCGATAAAGACTGGCTGAGATCGCCTTTACAGTGCAGCACTTCACCGTGAACGGAGGTCGCGACAATACGGCTATAAAACCAGGCGAGAGGAAGCTCATCCAGCGCCAGTTTCGCCAGCCGCTCAGCCTCTTCCGGATTGCCGTCGTTGATGGCGACCTGGGCGCGCAGCGCGTTAAATTCAGCATGCAGTGTGCCGTCCATGACCCCTTTGATCTCTTGCTCGGCGCGCGCCAGCAGCGTATTCACTTCGCTGTAGCGGTGTTGGCTTTGCATCAGCCAGGCCTGTAACAACACCAGCCGCGGATTTTCCAGCAGGCTTTCCCACGGCAGCGCTTTTAATGACTCTTCCAGCAGCGCCAGTTCACTGTGATTAAACAGCCCCCACGCATGGTTAAGCAGGATATCGCGCAGCATTTGCGCGTCACCCGCCGCCAGCGCATGATGTATAGCTTCGCTGGGAAAACCTTGTTCCATCCAGCTTTCCGCGGCCGCACGGTGGATCTCCGGCAGTTCCGCCGCCAGTTCCCACTGGCAACGCTGGCGCAGAAAGCTACCAAACAACGGGTGATAGCTGAACCATTCGCCCGTGTCGTCCATGCGTTGCAGGAATAACCCCTGGCGCTCAATCTCCTCCAGCCGCATCTGGCCGTTTTCTTCGCCGGTCACGCGCACAATCAACGCGTCATTCATTGAGCGTAAGATCGCGCTTTTAAGTAAAAAATGTCGGGTGCTGACATCCACGTTATCCAGTACTTCGTCCACCAGATAATCAGAAAGGTGGCTGGCATTAATCCCGGCAAGACGGCGGGCGGAGTGATGCGCAGAGGTATGGTTCTGGCGCGCGGAGAGGGCGATCAACTGTAGCGCAGTGGCCCAACCTGCCACATCGTCGCACATGCGGCTGCTCTCAGCGGCTTCAATGGGCGACGAAAGACGACGGTCAAAAAATTGCTTTGCTTCCTGATGGTTAAAAGCCAACTGCTGGCTGCCGATTTCCAACAGCTGATCGCGCACGCGCAGGTTAGCGATGCCCAGTTGCGGCAAATTACGCGATAATACCACCAGGGTGAAATTTTCCGGCTGATGCCGTAAGAAAAAGCGCATCGCGTCGTGAATCACCGGATTGGTAATCAAATGGTAGTCGTCAATCACCAGATAAAGCGGGCGATGCCACTGCGCCAGTTCAATAAAGAGCTGTGCGAAGAGAGACGTCAGGCTGGCGTACTGACGTTTTTGCGCCATCGCTTCGCTGGTCGAGCAGTGTCCGCCAGTGGCCTGTTGGATAGCGGCAATTAAGTAACTGGCGAATCGCTCTTGCTGGTTATCGCCTTCGTCGAGAGAGTACCAGCCTAATTCATTTTTGCCCGCCGCCCACTGTGAGACAAGCGTGGTTTTCCCATAGCCAGCAGGACTGGTTACCAGGGCGAGCCTGAAATTGTTCGCGCCGGAAAGTTTAGCCAACAGCCGCTCACGAACCACGGTATGGTCGAGACGAACCGGACGACTTAATTTAGACGGAATCAACATAGCAATCACTTCACTGTGGGAAATGGGGGGAACTGCGATTTTTTTTGCGCTTCGTAATTAATAGATATAAGGTCGGCCAGAAAGCATTTTAATGCAAGCTAAGCAGACTTTTTATGTGTCTGAATTTGCACTCTGTCACAATTCTAAATAACGGTATTAAAAAAGTATTCGGCGCGGTTGAAACGAGCGTCAGAGCTGGGCTGAGGTCATATTTCCGTTATTGTAAATAATGTCCTGGACATCATCCGGATTTAACACAATGGCGATACCAGGCGTTTAATTAATTATGTTAAGTTAGTGAACCTCCTGCTGCTGAATATTTCAGGTAAGAAACTATTTCGGCGTTCATATAATCTTCGAAAATACCCCTTCGCGATTTACTGTTATTTCTGTTTATTCATTTGATTATGCGTAACACTGGGTGTCGTTGACAGGAATCGGCGCGTTTATACAGGGGTAAGTGGCGGCGATCACACTTTTATGCTCATCCCCGCTCCTCCTCCCTCCCTAATCATTGCCGGGAGGAGGAAGGTCAACATCGAGCCTGGCAAACTAGCGATAACGTTGTTTTATTACCCGAGGACGGATTTCCTATGTCACAGCCAACCTTCAATAAAGATCAATTCCAGGCCGCCCTGACGCGTCAGTGGCAGCGTTTCGGTTTACTGTCGGCGTCCGACATGACGCCTCGTCAGTGGTGGCAGGCCGTTAGCGGCGCGCTGGCGGAATTACTGAGCGCGCAACCGGTAGCGCAGCCGACGAAAGGCCAGCGTCATGTGAACTACATTTCGATGGAATTTTTGATTGGCCGCCTGACGGGAAATAACCTGTTAAATCTGGGATGGTACCAGGACGTTAGCGATGTACTGAAAGCGCACGATATTAATCTGACCGATCTGCTGGAAGAGGAAGTCGATCCGGCGCTCGGCAACGGTGGTCTGGGACGTCTGGCCGCCTGCTTCCTCGATTCGATGGCCACCGTCGGGCAGTCCGCTACGGGCTATGGTCTGAACTACCAGTATGGGCTGTTCCGTCAGTCATTTGTTGAGGGCAAGCAGATGGAAGCGCCGGATGACTGGCATCGCGGCAGCTATCCGTGGTTCCGCCACAACGAGGCGCTGGACGTCCAGGTTGGGATCGGCGGTAAAGTCACCAAAGAAGGGCGCTGGGAGCCAGGTTTTGTGATTACAGGCCAGGCCTGGGATCTGCCGGTGTTAGGCTATCGTAACGGCGTCGCGCAACCGCTGCGTTTGTGGCAGGCGACCCACGCGCATCCGTTTGATCTGACCAAATTCAACGACGGCGCTTTCCTGCGGGCGGAACAGCAGGGTATCGATGCGGAAAAACTGACGAAGGTGCTTTATCCCAACGATAACCACACGGCGGGCAAAAAACTGCGCCTGATGCAGCAATACTTCCAGTGCGCCTGCTCGGTAGCGGATATTCTGCGTCGCCATCATCTGGCCGGACGCAAACTGCATGAGCTGGCGGATTACGAGGTCATTCAATTGAACGATACTCACCCGACCATCGCCATTCCGGAACTGCTGCGCGTGCTGATTGACGAGCACCAACTGAGCTGGGATGACGCCTGGGCTATCACCAGCAAAACCTTCGCCTACACCAACCACACCCTGATGCCAGAAGCGCTGGAGTGCTGGGATGAGAAGCTGGTGAAAGCGCTGTTGCCGCGTCATATGCAGATTATCAAGCAGATTAACGATCGCTTTAAGACGCTGGTCGATAACACCTGGCCTGGCGATAAGCAGGTATGGGCAAAACTGGCGGTAGTGCATGACCGTCAGGTGCGCATGGCCAATATGTGCGTGGTCAGCGGCTTTGCGGTGAACGGTGTGGCGGCGCTGCACTCCGATCTGGTGGTGAAAGATCTGTTCCCGGAATATCACCAGCTTTGGCCGAACAAATTCCACAATGTCACCAACGGCATTACACCGCGTCGCTGGATTAAACAGTGCAATCCGCAGCTTGCGGCGTTGCTGGATAAAACGCTGAAAAAAGAGTGGGCTAACGATCTCGACCAGTTGATCAACCTCGAAAAATACGCTGACGACGCCAAATTCCGTCAGCAGTATCGCGACATCAAACGGGCGAACAAAGAACGGCTGGTGAAATTCATCAAGGCCCGTACCGGGATTGAGATTTCAAGCAACGCGATTTTTGATATTCAGATCAAACGCCTGCACGAGTACAAGCGTCAGCATCTGAATCTGTTGCATATTCTGGCGCTGTACAAAGAGATCCGCGAAAACCCGCAGGCTGATCGCGTACCGCGCGTATTCCTGTTTGGCGCGAAGGCGGCGCCGGGCTATTACCTGGCGAAGAACATCATTTTTGCTATCAATAAGGTTGCGGAAGCCATTAATAACGACCCGGCGGTGGGTGATAAGCTGAAGGTGGTTTTCCTGCCGGATTACTGCGTCTCGGCGGCGGAAATGCTCATTCCGGCGGCGGATATTTCCGAGCAAATTTCTACCGCCGGGAAAGAGGCGTCCGGCACCGGCAACATGAAACTGGCGCTGAACGGGGCGTTGACTGTGGGAACGCTGGACGGCGCTAACGTTGAAATCGCTGAGAAGGTGGGTGAAGAGAATATCTTTATCTTTGGCCATACTGTGGAAGAGGTCAAGGCGCTCAAAGCCAAAGGCTACGATCCGGTGAAATGGCGTAAAAAAGACAAAGTGCTGGATGCGGTGCTAAAAGAGCTGGAAAGCGGTCAATACAGCGATGGCGATAAACATGCCTTTGACCAGATGCTGCATAGCCTCGGCAAACAGGGGGGCGATCCGTACCTGGTCATGGCGGACTTCGCCGCTTATGTCGAGGCGCAAAAGCAGGTGGATGCGCTGTATCGTGACCAGGAAGCGTGGACGCGCGCCGCGATCCTCAATACCGCGCGCTGCGGTATGTTCAGTTCCGATCGCTCTATTCGCGATTATCAGGCCCGTATCTGGCAGGCAAAACGCTAAGGGAGCGCGATGGAAAATAAACGTCTCGATAGTGCCGCGCTGGCGGCGGGGATCAGCCCCAGTTACATCAATGCTCATGGCAAACCGCAGTCTATTGGCGCTGAAACCAAGAGACGTTTGCTGGCGGCGATGCACGGCACGACAACAGGACCACAGGCGGTCGTGCCGAATGTGAAGGTTTATACCGCGGGTAAAAAAATGGCGTTGCCGGTAGAGGGGCGCGGTGAGTTTGCCTGGCTGCTGACTACGGAAGAGGGCGTGCATTACAAAGGGCGCGTGACGGGCGGTAAAAAACTTAACCTTCCGGCTACATTGCCGGAGGGCTACCACACCCTGACGTTGACCCAGGATGAACAGCGTACGCACTGCCGTATTATCGTCGCCCCGCCGCGATGCTATGAGCCGCAGGCGCTGCTGGAAGGGAAAAAACTGTGGGGGGCCTGCGTCCAGCTTTATACTCTGCGTTCAGAAAAAAACTGGGGTATTGGCGATTTCGGCGATTTGAAGTCGATGCTGGTCGACGTGGCGACACGCGGCGGCGCGTTTATCGGCCTGAATCCGATCCACGCGCTTTATCCGGCGAATCCGGAGAGCGCCAGTCCCTACAGCCCCTCGTCTCGTCGCTGGCTGAACGTGATATATATCGACGTCAACGCCGTCGAAGATTTCCGCCTGAGCGAAGAGGCGCAGGCATGGTGGCAAATGCCCGCCACACAGCAAAAGCTGCGACAGGCGCGCGATGCGCAATGGGTGGATTACGCTACCGTTACCGCGCTGAAAATCACGGCGCTGCGGATGGCGTGGACGCGGTTTGCCGCTCGCGACGATGCGCAAATGGCGGAGTTTCGTCACTTTATCGCCCGCGAAGGCGAGAGCCTTTACTGGCAGGCGGCATTCGACGCGCTGCATGCGTATCAGGTAAAAGAGGATGAGCAGCGCTGGGGCTGGCCAGCCTGGCCGGAGGCGTACCAGTCGGTAGAGTATCCCGCGGTAAAACAATTCTGTGAAGCGCACCGCGAAGAGGTGGAGTTTTACCTCTGGCTTCAGTGGCTGGCCTGGCGCCAATTCGCCGCCTGCTGGGATACCTGCCAGAGTTTTAAACTACCGATTGGTCTGTACCGCGATCTGGCGGTTGGCGTAGCGGAAGGCGGCGCGGAAACCTGGTGCGACCGGGAGCTGTACTGCCTGAAAGCATCTGTCGGCGCGCCGCCGGATATCCTCGGCCCGCTCGGTCAGAACTGGGGGCTGCCGCCGATGGACCCGCATATCATTGTCGCCCGGGCGTATGAGCCCTTTATCGACCTGCTGCGCGCCAATATGCAAAACTGCGGCGCGTTGCGCATTGACCATGTCATGTCGTTGCTGCGCCTGTGGTGGATACCGTATGGCGAAACAGCGGATCAGGGGGCTTACGTCCATTATCCGGTAGATGATTTGCTTTCTATTCTGGCGCTGGAGAGCCAACGTCACCGCTGTATGGTGATAGGCGAAGATCTGGGGACGGTGCCAGTTGAGATTGTCGGCAAGCTGCGCGATAGCGGGGTCTATTCTTATAAAGTGCTGTGGTTTGAAAATGACCTTGAGAAAAACTTCCGCGCGCCGGGCGCATATCCGCAACAATCGATGGCTGTCGCCTCGACGCACGATCTCCCCACGCTGCGCGGCTATTGGGAATGCGGTGACCTGACGTTGGGTAAAGCTTTGGGGCTTTATCCGGATGAAGTGATTCTGCGCGGGCTGTATGAGGATCGCGAGCGGGCGAAACAGGGGCTATTGGACGCGCTGCATAAATATGGTTGTCTGCCAAAACGCGCCGGGCATAAGGCATCGTTAATGTCGATGACGCCAACGCTAAATCGCGGGCTTCAGCGCTACATAGCCGACAGTAACAGCGGTCTGTTGGGGCTTCAGCCGGAGGACTGGCTGGATATGGCCGATCCGGTTAACGTACCGGGCACCAGCGATCAGTATAAAAACTGGCGACGGAAGCTCACTGCCACGCTGGAGCAGATGTTTGCCGATGAGGGCGTAAACAAGCTGATTAAGGATTTGGATAAACGCCGAAAAGCGGCCGCGAAGAAGAAATAATAAAGCCGGGGATTTCCCCGGCTTTATTATGTTGAGAGCACGTAGGCCTGATAAGCGCAGCGCCATCAGGCAATCCTGGCGCACATTGCTGCCTTATCCGGCCTACAAGCCGCCTCGCTTAAACCACCATACCCAACAGCAGACAGCCGATCAGGCCGCAGACGGAGATGATCGTTTCCAGCATCGACCAGGATTTAATGGTCTCGCCGATAGTCAAATTGAAATACTCTTTGAACAGCCAGAAGCCCGGGTCGTTGACGTGAGAGAAAATCACGCTCCCGGAACCGACCGCGATAACCATCAGTTCAGGGCTAACGCCGGTAGTGGCGATCAGCGGCGCCGCAATGCCGCCTGCGGTAATCGCCGCGACAGTCGCAGAGCCCAGCGCGATACGCAGAACCGCCGCGATAGACCACGCCATCAACAGCGGAGAGACATTGGTTTCATGCATCATTGAAGCGATGTATTTATCCACGCCGCTATCGACCAGCACCTGCTTGAATGCGCCGCCGCCGCCGATGATCAGCAGCATCATGGCGATAATTTTGATGGAAGAGACCAGCGTATCGTTAATCTGATCCATGGAACGCCCGCGGTTCAGGCCAAAGGTGAACATCGCAATCAGTACGGCAATTAACGTAGCCATTACCGGGTCGCCCAGGAACTCGGCAACGGGCAGGAAAGCGTGGCCTTTTGGCAGAATCATCTCGGCAATCGCACGCATCGCCATCAGAATAACCGGAACCAGCGACGTCCAGACGCTGACGCCAAAGCCCGGCATCTCTTCTTCCGTAAAAGTTTTCGCGCTGTACAGGCCTTCTGGGATCGGCTTATCGATGCCTTTCAGGAAACGGGCGTAAACCGGTCCGGCAAGGATCACGGTCGGGATCGCCAGAATCGTACCAAACAGCAGCGTCTTACCCATATCGGCATGGAAAATCGTGGCGATTGCGGTTGGACCCGGGTGCGGCGGCAGGAAGCCGTGTGTGACGGAGAGCGCCGCGGCCATCGGCACGCCGACGTACAGTAGCGGGATATTCGCCGCTGCGGCAATGGTGAATACCAGCGGCAGCATCAGAACGAAGCCCACTTCATAGAACAGAGCGAAGCCGACGGTAAAGCCGGTTAACACTACGGCCCACTGAATATGCTTTTTACCAAATTTCGCGATCAGGGTAGTGGCGATACGTTGAGCGCCGCCGCAGTCGGCAAGCATTTTGCCCAGCATGGCGCCGAACCCCATAATCAGGGCCAGACTGCCAAGCGTACCACCGACACCGGCTTTGATGGAGCCGATGACTTTATCCAGAGGCATTCCCTGCATCAACCCGACAGCGAGCGCTACCAGGACAAGGGCGATAAATCCGTTCATTTTGAAGCGGATCATCAGAAGAAGTAACAAGATAACACCGATAGCAACGATGACTAATGGCATGATTTACCTGGCCTTTACTTTGTTATGGGTAACGTCATTGTTTCGACGACAAATTCCTGTTGTTCCCGACGGGAACAGAGTCGCAATAGCACCAATACTGATTACCGTTGAAACGAATGAGCGTAGTCAGATGTTATATGGATGTTAGGTGCCCATAAGAATGATACGGGTAACATATGGGTGTTGAAAATGACCCTGGCAGGCAAAATTTAAATTATGAGACACAGGTCATGTTATCGGCGAAAGAAGAAGGGCCATTGTTATGAGATGTGGTTGATAGCGCCGGATGGCGGCGTAGACGCCTTATTCGGCCTACGGTGGGGCTGACAAGGCCCGACAGGCGCAAGCGCCATCGGGCATGGATGCGGGGAAAATCTTAGTAGTATGAGTGCTCGCCGCGCTGGTGTTCGGTCAGATCGCGAACCCCTTTCAGTTCCGGGAATTCATTCAGCAACTGTTTCTCGATCCCTTCTTTCAGCGTGACGTCAACCATCGAGCAACCGTTACAACCGCCGCCAAACTGCAGAATTGCATAGCCTTCATCGGTAATTTCCATCAGCGAGACGCGACCGCCGTGGCCCGCCAACTGCGGGTTAATCTGCGATTGCAGAGCATATTCCACGCGCTCCATCAGCGGCGCGTCATCGGCCACTTTGCGCATCTTCGCGTTTGGCGCTTTCAATGTGAGTTGAGAACCTAGCTGGTCGGTCACGAAATCAATTTCCGCGTCTTCCAGATAGGGCGCGCTCAGCTCGTCGACATAAGCGGTCAACAGGTCAAATTTCAGTGCAGTATCGGTGGCTTCTACGGCGTCGGGCGGACAATAAGAAACGCCGCACTCTGCGTTAGGAGTGCCGGGATTAATGACAAATACGCGGATTTGCGTCCCTTCTTCCTGATTTGCCAGCAGTTTGGCAAAGTGCGCTTGTGCAGCATCGGAAATACGGATCATAGTAATGGCCTAATAGTTGACTATTTTAGTTGGTTATAATACGCCCATCATCGAGGCTCTACAAGGTTCGACACAGGCACCATACCTGGACAGTCGCTGCGCCGTTGCGCAAAAGCAGTTGCGCGATTTCCGCGACGGTACTTCCGGTAGTGACGACATCATCCACAATAACCATATGGAGACCCTGTACCGGCAATTCAAGGCGAAACGCGTTTTTCAAATTGCGCTTACGTAACCTGGCGCTGAGATGATGTTGTGTTGCGGTCGCCCGTACCCGCGTGATGGTCTGGCTGTCCCACGCGCAGCCCAGCCAGTGCGCTAACGGTTGGCATAACAGATCGCTTTGGTTAAATCCCCGCCGCCAGTGTCGGCGCGACCAGAGCGGAACGCTGACGATTCTGTCGGGAAGCTGCAAGCCAGTGCTGCGGCGCGCCATGAGGACTTCCTGCAACAGTAGACGCGCCAGTGCGGCGGCAATTTCGCTGCGGCGGGTAAATTTAAGCTGATGCACCAGTAAACTCAAGGGCGGTGTATAGTCACTGACGCTCACCAGACGCTGCCAGGGCGGAGGTTTTTGCAGGCAGCGACCGCAGGGGAGCGAAGGATGCGCGGCAGGTAATCCGCATTGCGGACACAGGCTGACGCGCTGACGAACAGCGCGCGCGCATACGGAACAAATCCCCCAGTGGCTTAACGCCAACGGCATTCGGCATAGCCAGCATAATCCCGGTACTGTTAGCATAGGTGCATCCTTGTTAGACAAAAGAGAACAGTAACTGATGAATGACATCTGGTGGCAGACCTACGGCGAGGGAAATTGTCATCTTGTGCTGCTGCACGGATGGGGATTGAACGCGGAGGTATGGCATTGCATTCGCGAGGAACTCGGCTCGCATTTTACGCTGCATCTGGTCGACTTGCCGGGCTATGGTCGCAGCTCGGGGTTTGGCGCCATGACGCTTGAAGAGATGACGGCGCAGGTAGCGAAAAACGCGCCGGACCAGGCTATCTGGCTTGGCTGGAGCCTGGGTGGCCTGGTGGCGAGTCAGATGGCGCTCACCCACCCTGAACGCGTCCAGGCGCTGGTGACTGTCGCCTCTTCGCCATGCTTTAGCGCGCGTGAGGGGTGGCCGGGAATAAAACCAGAAATCCTCGGCGGATTCCAGCAGCAGCTTAGCGACGATTTTCAGCGCACGGTGGAGCGTTTTCTGGCGCTGCAAACGTTAGGGACGGAGACGGCGCGTCAGGATGCCCGCACCTTAAAAAGCGTGGTGCTGGCGCAGCCTATGCCGGATGTAGAGGTGCTCAATGGCGGACTGGAAATCTTAAAAACGGTCGATCTACGAGAAGCGCTTAAAAATGTGAACATGCCGTTTTTGCGTTTGTATGGTTATCTGGACGGTCTGGTGCCGCGTAAAATCGTGCCTTTGCTCGATACGTTATGGCCGCACAGTACATCACAGATAATGGCGAAGGCGGCCCATGCGCCGTTTATCTCGCATCCGGCGGCGTTTTGTCAGGCGCTGATGACGCTAAAATCATCGCTGTAACCAGGGCGTTGCCGGGCCCGGACCATTCTGCCAGATTAATGGTTTTCAGACGCCAGATCGGCAGGCGCCAGCCCGGTAACCCTAAGCACGGTATCGCGATCGAAACCATCGTTTAGCATGGAGCGGGCAATGCGCAATGCGGCGAGCCGTTGGCCTTCCTGCTTGCCTTGCTGTAACCCGTTACGATGTCCTTCCTGACGTAATCTGTCTGCGATAGTCATGATCTTCTCCTTATGCTGTGGGATACGCATAGCCACCTGGCGGATAAACGTATTGAAGCGCGCGGCGTCGCCAGTGTGCATCATGTAATTAAACAAACTTTGAAGCTGGGTGTCATTAGCGTATCCCTTAACCAGCAGGGCGACCAGCTGTTCGACAAGCCCCATCAGATCACGCTGGCGGATGTGTTTTTGTATGAGTTCCAGCAGCGCGACCCGTCGGTGTCGCATAATCTCGTCGTCCGGCACGACCGTAATATCGACCAGAGGAAAGGCGGTGGCGTATAGCTTACGCGCCATCACCGGGTCGGCAAATTCATCCAGCCAGCATAATGAGAACGGATACGGGCTGCGGTTTCCGTGATAAAACAGCATTGGCACCACTAACGGCAACGTCTTATGCCCGGCCTCCAGGTGCCGTTGCATTGCAGCCATTGCGTAACGCATCAGCCGAAATGCCATATGCGCGTCCGGCGTACTCTGATGTTCAATAACCACGTAAATGTAACCTTCACCTTCACTTGTTTCCAGCGACCAAAGAATATCGGAATAATGGGGGCGTAAATCCTCTTCAATAAAGCTACCGGACTCCAGCCGTAACGTATTCAGATTACAGATTTGACGTAATGTCGACGGGAGATGGATTTCCAAAAAATCCCGTGCAGTATCGGGGTGGCATAAAAACTGTTTGAATACCGCGTCATGCGGCGTGGATGTTGTTGAGGTCGCCATATCGATCCGTCATCGGTGAAGTTCAATGGCGTGACACTACGCGCAGACCGGGCTGATTGCAGTAGAGGATTAGTGCGCTTGCGAGGCGCGTGGGGAGATAAATGCGCACGGCGGTAACGCTTTCATCTTTGTGGAAGGCATGACGCAAAATTGCCCGGCAGCGTGACGCGTACCGGGCAACATAACGCGGGATAAAGGCCGGATAAGACGCGTTACGTCGCTACCCGACGAAGGTTAACGCAAGGCCCACCATTCGCGCAGGCAGGCTTTACCTTCCGGACAACTTTTACAGCTGCCTGAAAGGCAGCCGTCCGGTTCTTCCGGGATACGTACCGCTTTACCCATGATCTCCAGTTGATTCAGCATGGCGTCGATCATGGGCTGCGGAGCGTGCAGCGTATGGCTGATTTGCGTTGCCTCCATACGCCCCCGCAGCGCCAGTAGATCGCGAACCTGTATCAATGAAGCCATTTTTTACATCCCTTAGTGACAATTGCCCGCAGTGCCCGAACAACAGGAACTGACGTTTTTGCGGGTTGCCAGCAGTTCAATGTCTACACGGCTGCGGGCGCGGCGTAACAGGCTTAACACCACAACGTTAAAGACGATCACTGCCAGAATACAGATCAGGCTGTATGTCGGGTGTTGACTGAAGCTGGTAACCTGGTAGAACAGCGTGGCGAGCGAATAGGCGATATTCAGCCCCCACAGGATGGAGAAGCCCATCCAGCCGCGGCTGGACTCGCGGGCGATAGCGCCCATTACCGAGATACACGGTACGTAAAGCAGGACGAAAATCAGGTAACTGTACGCCGCCGCGGCGCTGCCGAATTTTTGATCCATCACGCCCATCGCGCCGGTCGCCATTTCGCCGTCGCCTTTACTTGCTTCGATCGGATTAGCCAGTACGCTCAGGCTAAAGGTGTCTTTCAGGCTTTGCCAGGTATCGTCAACCGCGCCCAGCAGTTCATCGCCGAGGTGAAAGTCGGCAGGATTAAACGCTTCGTCCTGAATATTTTCGGCGGTGTAGAGCGTGTTCAGCGTACCGACGACAACTTCTTTCGCCATGGCGCCCGTAAACAGACCCACGGTCGCTTGCCAGTTATCCTCATGGACGCCGATCGGTTTAAAGACTGGCGTGATGACCCGGCTTACAGAGGCGAGGGCGGAGTCATTAATGTTATCGACGATTTTGCCGCTCAGCGAGAAACTGTTAAACGCGCTCAGGAAAATACTCACGATGATAATGACTTTACCGGCGCGTAGTACAAAACCTTTCAGGCGTTGCCAGGTCTGGATGATCAGGCTCTTGATATGCGGGACGTGGTAAACCGGCAGCTCCATCACAAACGGAGAAGCTTCGCCGCGCATAATGGTATGCTTCAGCATCAGGCCGGTTAATACCGCCATGACAATACCCAGCACGTACAGCGAGAAGACCGCCAGCGCGCCGTTTTGCCCGAAGAAGGCGGCGGCAAAGACGGCGAAAATCGCCAGGCGCGCGCCACAGGACATAAACGGCGCCATCATGATGGTCATCAGGCGTTCGCGCGGAGCGTCAAGCGTGCGGGCGCCCATCACGGAAGGTACATTACAGCCGAAGCCGACAATCAGCGGCACGAAGGATTTACCCGGTAGTCCCAGCGCCTGCATCAGGCGATCCATGACGAAGGCCGCGCGCGCCATATAACCGGAGTCTTCAAGGAAGGAGAGGAACAGGTACATCATCCCGATTTGCGGCACCAGCGGCAGGACGGTATTGATCCCGCCGCCAAGACCTTGCGCCAGGAAGATGGTTAACCAATCCGGGAAGTGCAGCGTGTAGCCAATCCATTGAATGCCATGAATAAAGATGGCGACGGAACCGGCATCAAACAGGGGTTGCAACGCGCCGCCGATGTTAATGGCGAGCAGGAACATCAGGTACATCACGAACAAAAAAATCGGTAAGCCGAGGAAGCGGTTCAGGATAATTTTATCGACCGCCCTGGTGAAGCGGCTGGGTTCGGCTGTCAGGGTATTGCTGACCACGTCGCAAATAGCGGCGATACACTGGTAACGGGCGTCGGCGATATGCAGCGCCGGGTCGTCCATTTCGTCCTTCAGACGGGCCAGGGAGGTATCCAGGTTTTGCGCCGCCTCGCCTGCGTAAGCCCGGCTGTAGATATCGCCCTCCAGCATTTGCAGACCCAGCCAGCGGCGCTGTTGTAAAGGCATCTCCTGGGCCATCGCGTCGGCCAGGAAATCCGCTTCGCGCAGCAGCGGCTGAGCATAATGCACCAGTTCGACGTTGTCGTTAGCGTTGTGACGATCAATGGCCAGTTTCAGCGCCTCGATACCGCGACCGCGAGTCGATACCAGCGGTACGACAGGGCAACCCAGACGCGTGGACAGAGCGTCGACATCAATACGAACCTGCTGTTTTTCGGCGATATCCAGCATGTTGAGCGCGACAATACAGGGAATACCCAGCTCCAGCAGTTGCAGCGTCAAATAGAGGTTGCGCTCCAGATTGGAGGCGTCCACAACGTTTATCAACAGGTCGGCGTCGCCGCTCAGGATGTAGTGGCAGGCGATCTGTTCGTCGAGAGAGGTTTGTGACGAGATGGTCGTCAGAGAATAGGTGCCGGGTAAATCTACCAGCGTGACCTGGTGGTCAGTTGTCGCGAACTGGCCCTCTTTACGCTCGACGGTGACGCCCGCCCAGTTCCCCACGCGCTGACGCGCGCCGGTGAGTTGGTTAAATAAGGTGGTCTTGCCGGAATTAGGATTACCAATTAAACCAATGGTTAATTTTTTCATTTTTATAGACTCACTGTATTAACAGGAAACCGCTTCCACTTCTATTAACGCCAAATCCTTTTTACGCAAAACCAGACTCACGCGTCGTGTTTCGATATGGATCGGATCGCCTAAGGGCGCGACGCGGA
This sequence comes from Salmonella enterica subsp. enterica serovar Typhimurium str. LT2, assembly GCF_000006945.2. Taxonomy (GTDB): domain Bacteria; phylum Pseudomonadota; class Gammaproteobacteria; order Enterobacterales; family Enterobacteriaceae; genus Salmonella; species Salmonella enterica. Next base: position 3,664,018 of record NC_003197.2, on the reverse strand, counting down.
CGACATTAAATGAAGAGCCGGGCAACATGCCGAGCGAAAGCAGTTTTTGACGATACGCCGGGCTGATTTCACGCGCAAAGCCGGTGATTTTCCACGCAGTGTCAGGAGTGAATTGCATACGACCTACTTGTTTCTTACTAACTGGATGTATACCTCATGCGGCGCTCAGGGGGGCGGCAGGAGACCCGATGTTTAGCCAACGAAGGAAAGAGTAAATAATCAACAACACAATGATAATGAGAATGGTTTCTATCTTCAACGATTAAAATGTGACGGAATGTACAAATAAGCGATAATTTGCGCCGATGTTGATATGGCTCAACATTTATTTGTCTTTTTGCAAATACCTCTAATGTGCAAATATTCACCGTTTTTAATGTTTAATTAAGGTTTCATCTGTTAATAAAGTGATAATTAATAGTGCGGATAGCAGAAGGAAATTAATTAACAGATTCTAATGGGTAAGATTTAATTGTTAATTAAAAAAGAAAGGGTTGGACGTATTGCAAAATCGCAGGCCGGATAAGAAGTAACCCGGCCTGCGTATTACCCGATTAGCGTTTTTTTCCCATTGCGGCTGCCAGCGCGTCCATCATGGCGCTGTTACCGGCTGGCTGGGCGTCACGACCGCGCGGTTTCGCCGCTTTTGATGCCGGGCGGTTGCCCTGAGCGCGATCGGCGCCGCCGCCGCGGCGAGCGGCGGTTTCGCCGGGCTGTTCGTCCAGACGCATCGTCAGCGCAATACGCTTACGTTGCAGATCCACTTCCAGCACTTTCACCTTCACGATGTCGCCAGCTTTTACCACGGTGTGTGGATCGTCGACGAACTTAGTCGACAGGGAAGAGATGTGGACCAGGCCATCCTGATGAACGCCGATATCGACAAACGCGCCGAAATTGGTGACGTTAGTGACCGCCCCTTCCAGAATCATCCCCGGTAGCAGGTCGTTCATGGTTTCAACGCCATCGGCGAATTGCGCGGTTTTAAATTCAGGACGCGGGTCGCGGCCCGGTTTTTCCAGCTCTTTGATGATATCGCTCACGGTCGGCACGCCGAATTTATCGTCGGTAAAATCAGCGGCCTTGAGGTGGCGCAATTCGTTGCTGTTGCCCATCAGATCTTTTAGCGCTTGCTGCGTCGCCGCCAGAATGCGTTCGACAACCGGATAGGCTTCCGGGTGGACGGTGGACGCATCCAGCGGGTTATCGCCGTGGTTAATACGCAGGAAGCCCGCGCACTGCTCAAACGCTTTCGGCCCCAGACGGCTCACCTTCAACAGTTGCTGGCGGTTCTGGAACTGACCGTTCTCATCGCGCCAGGCGACGATGTTTTGCGCCATCATGCGCGTTAAGCCCGCGACGCGGGTCAGCAGCGGCACGGAGGCGGTATTCAAATCGACGCCGACGGCGTTTACGCAGTCTTCGACCACCGCATCCAGTTTACGGGCCAACTGGGTCTGGCTGACATCGTGTTGATATTGGCCGACGCCGATGGATTTCGGATCGATTTTCACCAGTTCCGCCAGCGGATCCTGTAGACGACGCGCGATAGAGACCGCGCCGCGCAGGGAGACGTCGAGATCCGGAAACTCCTGCGCCGCCAGCTCAGAAGCGGAATACACGGACGCCCCCGCTTCGCTGACGATCACTTTCTGCGCCGTCACGTTCGGGAACTGTTTTTGTACGTCGAGATAGAAGCGTTCGGTTTCACGCGAGGCCGTACCGTTGCCAATCGCGACCAGTTCGACGTGGTATTTTTCGCACAGCGCGGCGATCACGGTAGCCGCTTTGGCCGCCTGACCGGTATGCGGATAAATGGTATCCGTCGCCACCAGCTTGCCGGTGCCGTCAACGACAGCGACTTTTACGCCGGTACGCAGGCCAGGATCAAGGCCCATCGTGGCGCGCAGGCCTGCGGGGGCTGCCATCAGCAGGTCGTGCAGGTTACGCGCAAACACGTTAATCGCTTCGTCTTCCGCACGTTCGCGCACGGTGCCCATCAGTTCGGTTTCGAGGTGCATTAAGACTTTGATACGCCACGTCCAGCTCACTACGCCTTTGCGCCAGCTATCCGCCGGGGCGTTATTTAGCCGCAGGCCGAGATGGTCCATGATGATTTGCTCGCAGTAGCTCTCTTTCGGCGGCTCATCAAACTGTGGGTCGGCATTGAGCGAAAGTTGCAGAATGCCTTCGTTACGACCACGGAACATGGCCAGCGCACGGTGAGACGGGACGTTAGCAATGGGCTCATGATGGTCGAAATAGTCGCGGAATTTTGCCCCTTCTTCCTCTTTGCCGCTCACGACGGTGGCGACCAGATGGGCGTTCTTCCACAGGTAATCACGTACTTTCGCCAGCAATGCGGCGTCTTCGGCAAAGCGCTCCATCAGAATGTAGCGTGCGCCGTCGAGCGCGGCTTTCGTGTCCGCCACGCCTTTGTCGCCATCAATGTACTTTGCCGCTTCCACGTCAGGATCGTGGGACGGCTCGTTCCAGAGCAGATCGGCCAGCGGCTCAAGGCCGGCTTCAATGGCGATTTGTCCACGGGTGCGGCGTTTAGGTTTATAGGGCAGGTAGAGGTCTTCGAGCTCGGTCTTACTTAACGTAGCGTTGATGGCGCCAGCCAGCTCATCGGTCAGTTTGCCTTGTTCGGAAATGGACTTGAGGATGGCCTGACGCCTGTCTTCCAGCTCACGCAGATAGCCCAGACGCGTTTCCAGGTTACGCAACTGCGTGTCATCCAGACCGCCGGTGATTTCTTTACGATAACGTGCGATAAACGGCACGGTGTTCCCTTCGTCAAGCAGGCGAACGGCAGCTTCAACCTGTCCGGCATTTGCCTGGATTTCACCCGCAATAATGCGGCAGAAAGAATCATTCATCATGGGTTAGCTTCGTCTTCAGGATAAAAATCAGGGGATAGTTATACGGATTGGCTGGCAAAAATGCCAGCCATCAGCGGGGGCTTAGGATTCTTCTTGTCTTATTTGACGTATTCGATCGCATTGACGTACCAGTTTGCTTCGCCGACAGGGGTGTTGACCACCGCCAGATCGCCCACTTCTTTTTTCAGTAGCGCCCGCGCCATCGGCGAGTCGATAGAGATGTAATCCTTACGTCCGAAAATTTCATCGTAGCCGACAATGCGGAACTTCAGCCTATCGCCGTCATCATTTTCAATTTCCACCCAGGCGCCGAAGAAGACTTTGCCCTCCTGCTGCGGGGAATAATCCACGATTTTGAGATTTTCCATGCATTTGGTCAGATATCTGACGCGTCTGTCGATCTCACGCAGGCGCTTTTTATTATACTGATAGTCGGCATTCTCGCTGCGGTCGCCCAGACTCGCAGCCCAGGTCACTTTTTTGGTGACCTCCGGGCGCTCTTCACGCCAGAGATAATTGAGCTCTTGTTTGAGTGTTTCGTACCCTTCGCGGGTGATCAGGGGCGTTTTCATCTCGTTGATTTACCTTTGCTGTCGATATTGCGCACACGGGGTATAACGTGATCGTCCCGACAGAATAAATAATGGGGTTGCCGATTAATTGTATATTTAAGCTGCTGTTAAATATGCTTTGTAACAATTTAGCCTGAAATTCATACCAGAATTTGCTGGTGACTCACGTGAGCTTTTTTAAGAATACACACTTACATTTGTTGCGAACCTTTGGGAGTACAGACAATGCAAGAGAATTATAAGATTCTGGTGGTTGATGACGATATGCGTCTGCGGGCGCTACTGGAACGTTATCTGACCGAGCAGGGCTTCCAGGTTCGAAGCGTCGCTAACGCTGAGCAGATGGATCGTCTGCTGACCCGTGAATCTTTCCATCTCATGGTACTGGATTTAATGCTGCCAGGTGAAGATGGTCTGTCGATTTGTCGTCGCCTGCGTAGTCAAAGTAATCCAATGCCGATCATTATGGTCACGGCGAAGGGTGAAGAGGTTGACCGTATCGTCGGGCTGGAAATCGGCGCCGATGACTACATTCCTAAACCGTTTAACCCGCGCGAGCTGTTGGCGCGTATTCGCGCCGTGTTACGTCGTCAGGCAAACGAACTGCCCGGCGCGCCGTCGCAGGAAGAGGCCGTTATCGCGTTCGGTAAGTTTAAACTGAACCTCGGTACGCGCGAGATGTTCCGTGAAGATGAACCGATGCCGCTGACCAGCGGGGAGTTTGCGGTACTGAAAGCGTTAGTCAGCCATCCGCGCGAGCCGCTCTCTCGCGATAAGCTGATGAATCTGGCCCGTGGCCGCGAGTATTCCGCGATGGAACGCTCCATCGACGTCCAGATCTCCCGCCTGCGCCGTATGGTGGAAGAAGATCCGGCACATCCGCGTTATATTCAGACCGTCTGGGGCCTGGGCTACGTCTTTGTACCGGACGGTTCTAAAGCATGAGGCGAATGCGCTTCTCACCGCGAAGTTCATTTGCCCGCACGCTGTTGCTCATCGTCACCTTGCTGTTCGTCAGCCTGGTGACGACCTACCTGGTGGTGCTGAACTTCGCGATTTTGCCGAGCCTCCAGCAGTTTAATAAGGTTCTGGCTTACGAAGTCCGTATGCTGATGACCGATAAGCTGCAACTGGAGGACGGCACGCAGTTAGTCGTGCCGCCTGCGTTTCGCCGGGAAATCTATCGCGAGCTGGGGATCTCTCTCTACACCAACGAAGCCGCCGAAGAGGCCGGGTTGCGTTGGGCGCAACACTACGAATTCTTAAGCCACCAGATGGCGCAGCAATTAGGCGGCCCGACGGAAGTGCGCGTTGAGGTCAACAAAAGCTCGCCCGTCGTGTGGCTCAAAACCTGGCTGTCGCCCAATATCTGGGTGCGCGTGCCGCTGACCGAGATTCATCAGGGCGATTTTTCTCCGCTTTTCCGTTACACGCTGGCGATCATGCTCCTGGCGATAGGCGGCGCGTGGCTGTTTATTCGTATACAGAATCGACCGTTAGTGGATCTTGAACATGCCGCCTTGCAGGTAGGGAAGGGAATTATTCCGCCGCCGCTGCGTGAATATGGCGCCTCTGAAGTGCGCTCTGTGACCCGGGCGTTTAACCATATGGCAGCCGGCGTGAAGCAATTGGCCGATGACCGTACGCTATTGATGGCGGGCGTCAGCCACGACTTGCGCACGCCGTTGACCCGTATTCGTCTGGCGACGGAGATGATGGGCGAGGAAGACGGTTATCTCGCGGAGTCGATCAATAAAGACATCGAAGAGTGTAACGCCATTATCGAACAGTTTATTGACTATCTGCGTACCGGTCAGGAAATGCCAATGGAGATGGCGGATCTCAATTCCGTGCTGGGCGAGGTGATTGCGGCGGAAAGCGGCTATGAGCGTGAGATTAACACTGCGCTTCAGGCAGGCAGCATCCAGGTGAAAATGCACCCGCTCTCGATTAAGCGCGCGGTGGCGAATATGGTGGTCAATGCTGCCCGCTATGGCAACGGCTGGATTAAGGTCAGCAGCGGCACCGAGTCGCATCGCGCCTGGTTTCAGGTAGAAGATGACGGGCCGGGCATTAAGCCGGAGCAGCGTAAACATCTGTTCCAGCCTTTTGTGCGTGGCGACAGCGCCCGTAGCACCAGCGGCACAGGGCTGGGGCTGGCGATTGTGCAGCGCATTATCGATAACCATAACGGGATGCTGGAGATTGGCACCAGCGAGCGTGGCGGATTGTCGATTCGCGCCTGGCTACCGGTTCCTGTGGCTCGCGTCCAGGGGACGACAAAAGAGGCATAAGAAAGGGAGGTATTACCCTCCCTTTCTTCTCAACGCCGGATGACGCCGTTCAAAGCCGCCATCCGGCCTGTTCCTTACAGCTTCGGTCCGGCGCTAACCAGCGCTTCGCCTGCCGGGGTATCCGTATACTTCTCGAAGTTCTCAATGAACAGTTTCGCCAGCGCGGTGGCTTTTTCCTGCCATTGTTCCGGCGACGCGTAGGTGTTACGCGGGTCGAGAATGTGGGTATCCACGCCTGGCAGTTCAGTCGGGATCGCCAGATCGAACAGCGGCAGACGGAAGGTTTCCGCGTTATCAAGAGAACCGTTCAGAATGGCGTCGATAATTGCGCGCGTATCTTTGATGGAGATACGTTTGCCGGTGCCATTCCAGCCGGTGTTAACCAGATAAGCCTGCGCGCCTGCTGCCTGCATACGTTTCACCAGCACCTCAGCATACTGCGTTGGGTGCAGCGTCAGGAACGCGGCGCCGAAGCAGGCGGAGAAGGTGGGGGTCGGTTCGGTGACGCCGCGTTCGGTGCCGGCCAGTTTAGCGGTGAAACCTGACAGGAAGTGGTACTGCGTCTGGTTAGCGGTTAAACGGGAAACCGGCGGCAACACGCCGAAGGCGTCCGCCGTCAGGAAGATAACCTTGGTGGCGTGACCTGCTTTGGACACGGGCTTAACGATGTTATCGATATGATAGATCGGGTAAGAGACGCGGGTGTTTTCGGTTTTGGAACCATCGTCGAAATCAACGGTGCCGTCTTCGCGCACGGTGACGTTTTCCAGCAGCGCATCACGGCGAATCGCATGATAAATTTCTGGCTCCGCTTCTTTCGACAGTTTGATGGTTTTGGCGTAGCAGCCGCCTTCAAAATTGAACACGCCGTCGTCATCCCAACCGTGCTCATCATCGCCAATCAGACGACGTTTCGGGTCGGTGGAGAGAGTGGTTTTTCCGGTACCGGAAAGGCCGAAGAAGACCGCGACATCGCCTTTTTCACCCACGTTGGCGGAACAGTGCATTGAGGCGATACCTTTGAGCGGCAGCAGGTAGTTCATTACCGAGAACATCCCTTTTTTCATTTCGCCGCCGTACCAGGTGCCGCCAATAAGCTGAATACGTTCAGTCAGGTTGAACGCCACGAAGTTTTCCGAGTTCAGCCCTTGCTCTTTCCACTGCGGGTTGGTGCACTTCGCGCCGTTCATGACAATAAAGTCAGGTTTGAAGCCTACCAGCTCTTCGTCCGTTGGGCGAATGAACATATTTTTAACGAAGTGGGCCTGCCAGGCGACTTCCGTAATAAAGCGCACGGAAAGACGCGTATCGGCATTTGCGCCGCAGAACGCATCAACAATGAATAAGCGTTTACCAGAAAGCTGATGCGTCACCAGACCTTTCAGGTGTTGCCAGGTTTCCTGGGAAAGCGGCTTATTATCGTTTTTACCTTTACCCTTATCGGACCACCACAGCGTATCACGCGTGGTGTCGTCGCGAACAATATACTTATCCTTAGGCGAACGACCGGTAAAAATACCGGTATCAACGGCAACAGCGCCCAGGTTAGTTAACACGCCACGCTCATAGCCTTCCAGACCAGGATTAAGTTCTTCCTGATAAAGGGTGTCGTAGCTGGGATTGTAAACGATATCCTGGACGTCGTTGATACCATAAGCCTTGAGATCTTGCGGGGTTAAATTGTTAACGCGCATATCACTGCTCCTTAGCCAATATATATTACCGAAAATAGTAAGGTTTTTTGAGGTTGGTTAACCGCGACAAGGCTCATAGATTTACGTATCTGGACAAAATCACGATTGACGAAAAACACTGTGACTCCTGTCACGCAGCGGCGGTTATTATGGCAGGAAACCTACTTTTGTTGTGGAAAATGTTCTGAAAACGTTAAAAGGAAGTGTTTTTGACCGACATAATGTGACTGTAATCGCATTCATGTAAGAAAGTTACGTAACACCAACATTAACAATATCGATTCACCTCTCTGCGTTTTTTTCTGAATTATGCATGACGACGCCTGGCGGTGAACAGATGGTGCAATAATGCGGCTTTCTCATCATTCTGGATAACGACATGGAAAGTGTAGCGCTTTCACATACTACTCGCTGGGGGATGTTGCTCACCGGTTTGCTGCAGGGCGTCTTGTGCTACCTGCTGATGGCCTGGCTGGTACCACAAAATAGCGACTGGCTGTTCTATGGTATGCCTGCGACGATAGCGTTGTCGTCAATGCTATTGCTTACCGTGGTCTCTTTTAAACAGCGCGCGCTGTGGGGCTGGCTGGGGCTGATCTTTGTGGTCGTGCTGGCAATGAGCGGCTGGCTGAAATGGCAGGTTGAGACGGTGGAGAAATGGCGCCTGGCCGAGCTCCTCTGGCTGTATGGTCTCCGGCTTGTGTTGATGGCGATGCTGGTCTTACCCTGGATGCAATATCAGTTACATTCGCAAACCGGTTCGGCGCGTTATCCCCAGTTTTATCTGCGGTTATGGCATAACGTACTGACATTGTTTATCGTCCTGGTCGCTAACGGACTGTTCTGGCTGGTGCTTCTGCTCTGGAGCGCGCTATTCAGGCTGGTGGGCATCCGCTTTTTCAGCACCCTTTTCTTTGAAACTGAAGCCTTTATTTATGTGACCATCGGCCTGATTACGGCGCTGGCGGTCATTCTCGCCCGCACGCAGTCGCGCCTTGTGGCGGCGGTGCAAAAGCTGCTGACGCTGATCGCGACGGGTTTACTGCCAGTGGTGTCGCTGCTGGCATTGCTGTTTATTGTGACGTTACCCTTTACCGGACTGGAGGCGATTTCTGCGCGTGTTTCCGCTGCGGGGCTGCTATCCACGCTGACGCTGATGCTGCTGCTCCTCGTGGCGATTGTCAACGAACCGCAAAAGCGCGTATTACCCTATCCGCGCGTACTACGCGGCATGATTAGCGCCTCGCTGTGCGTTGCCCCGATATATATGCTGCTGGCGGGCTGGGCGTTATGGGTACGCATTCAGCAATACGGTTGGACGCCGGATCGTCTGTATGGTGCGCTGACGGTGTCTGTCTTGCTGGTATGGTCCTTCGGTTATCTGATCGGTCTGTTACGCCGCGGACGCGACCCTGGTGAGTGGCAAGGCAAGGTGATACTGAGCGTCTCTTTGTTGACGCTGGTGATATTGCTGTTGCTGGCCTCGCCTGTACTTGATGTCTGGCGTATTAGCGTCAACAGCCATATGGCGCGTTACCATAGTGGTAAAATTACTGCGGATCAGATCAGCCTGTATATGCTGGATCACAGCGGCAAACCTGGCCAGGAAGCGCTGAAATCGTTGCGGGATGACGAGGCGTTTACGCAGAACAGAAAGCGCAATCGTGAACTGATGACGTTTTTGCAGAGAAATAAGGTCTCTCCGACGGCGGACGATTTAGCGCGGGTGGTGATGATTGCGCCCGGTAGCCAGAAGCCGGATGCCGCATTTTGGGCGTTTGTCAAAGAGCAGAGTTATTCGGACGATTCCTGCCTTGAACCGGATGCCTGCGTGCTGGTGAGTCAGGATCTTAACGGCGACGGTCAGCCTGAGCAGGTGCTGTATAACTTTATTGTTGCCGAGAGCCAGGTCTACGGCTTAAAAGAGGGGAAATGGACGCAGAAAGCGTTCGCCCGACTGCCGGACGGGTTTTCTAAGACGCAACTGTTGCACGCGATTGCCGGGCATCGGTTAGACTCAGCCCCCAAAGCCTGGCGCGATATCATTGTTGATGGTCAGCGGTTGGATGTGGATTACTACAACGAGTAAGCTTTTTGCCGGATGGCGGCATAAATGCCTTATCCGGCCTACGGAGCGGGATGCTGTAGGCCAGATAAGCGAGCGCCATCAGGCAATGATGTTGTCGACTGAAAGGCGATTAATGAACCTGTGGATCGGCAGGAGAGGCGTTGTTACGGATCTCCGCGATATCCATCGCATTGAACAGGTAATGATTGCCGCAGTAATCGCAGTGCATATCGATTTCGCCTTCTTCCGCCAGAATGCTGTCCACTTCTTCATCCGGCAATGTTTTCAGCGCGCCCGCGCAACGTTCGCGTGAACAGGTGCATTTGAATTCAACATTTTGCGGATCGTAGAGCGTGACTTCTTCTTCGTGATACAAACGCCACAGCACGTCATTTGCCGGTAACGTCAGCAGCTCTTCGCTTTTAATGGTTTCCGTCAACATAGCCAGATGGTCGAAATCCTCCGCCTGCGCGTTCTGTGCCGGCATCACCTGAAGCAACATTCCACCTGCCGCCGGTTTACCGTCGACATCGCCGGTACGGATAAACAGGCGCGTCGGCAACTGCTCGGAGCGCAGGAAGTAATCTTCCAGGCACGCCGCCAGAGTATCGCCTTCCAGACCCACCACGCCCTGATAGCGTTCACCCTCTTCCGGCGTAATGGTGATCACCAGATAGCCGTTGCCAACCAGCGTTTTGAGATCCGCATTGTCAGGGATATCGCCCTGAACGCGAGCTACGCCGCGCATCTGCTGCTGATTATTGCCATTGATCACCGCCAGGCTTAACGGCCCGTCGCCCTGGAGCTGTACCGTAATGTCACCAGCAAACTTCAGCGTCGCGGTCAGTAGGCTAGTGGCGACCAGCAGTTCGGCCAGTACGGTTTTCACCGGCTGCGGATAGTTATGATTGTCGAGGATCTGTTGCAAGGTTTCCGAAACGGTTACCAGCTCGCCGCGAACGGCAAAGTTTTCAAACAGATAACGATGTAATTGGTCATGTTGCGGCATAATCATCTCTCTTGCGGGTGACAGTTATTCGCTGTCGCCGTGTTTAAATCGTAACAGGTCGCGGCGCTCTTTCTTGTCCGGTCGCCTGTCCGGATGCGGCATGGTCAGGGCGTTAAGCTTGCGCGCCTGCGCCATTTTTTCGCGTTTTTCCACGCTTTCCGCCGTCTCTTCATACAGAGCGACGGCTTCGCTGGCCGGACGGCGCTGTTCGGTGATGGCTTTAACGATCACCGTCCGTTCGTCATTTCCCTGACGCAGGGTAAGGGTTGCGTTCAGCTCGACGATTTTGCTCGGCTTACTGCGCTGGCCGTTGTAATGCACCTTACCGCCTTCAATCATCTCGCGGGCCATCGCGCGGGTTTTATAAAAACGCGCGGCCCACAGCCATTTATCCAGTCTGACCTCAACGGAGGACTTTTCTTTCATGGCGTCTCCTTCACATCAGCGAGGGGATCAGACGGCGGTAGTCGTTCAGGGACGGATGGCGCGTATAGTGCTTTTCCGCCAGGCCGGAATCAGGATTCGTCACGCCAAGACAGTAGCGAATACCAAACCGGGCGGCGGCGTCGAGAATCGGTTCGCTGTCATCGATAAACAGCGTTTTCTCTGCGCTTATTCCCGTTTCCTCAGTGACAGCGCGCCATAACCGCTGATCCTCTTTGGGATAACCAAATGTGTGGGTGGAAAGTAATAAATCAAGGTGTGAGGCCAGACCGGTATGCTCCAGCTTCACCGCCAGGTTATGTGGATGCGCATTGGTGAGCAGAATCCGACGTTTTCCGCTGGCTTTTAACGCATTCAGAAACGGTACGGTATCGTCGCGCAAAACGGCGCGCGGCCCTTGCGCCGTCGTCATGGCGCAAATATCCAGACCCAGACGCTCGCTCCAGTAATCCAGACAGTACCAGTTTAGCGTATGCTGTACGGCATGATACTGCTGGCGAATATATTCCTGCGCGTCCTGCGGCGAAATACCCTGCTGCGCGCCGTAGGTTTCCGGTACCAGCTTTTGCCAGAAATAGTTATCGAACGCGAGATCGAGCAGCGTGCCGTCCATATCCAGCAAAACGGTATCCACGTTTTGCCAGTCAATATCAATATGCATGGGGAACTCCAGGGTAACGCAATTTGCGCGACAGGGTAGCATACCCTGTCGCACGGCGGCGCTATCAGATGAGATTTTCCGGAGAGACGGTTAACCTGGGATTGAGGCAGCTTTCATAGTATTCCTGGATGTCCGCCATACGGGTACGGTGGCGTTGATAACGCCTGAACGCCTGAATGCCGTTGTAGACCGCGCTCACTATCATTGCCAGCATCAGCAGCGTGGTGCCGAGGTAACGCCACCAGCCGGATTTATCGGGGATACGATGCAGGCTGATATGCTGCGTGCCGTTGGCATCGGTATACACGCTGGTGACAATGCCCTCGGCGCTAAATGGCGTCTGCATGAGCGTTTGCGCCAGACGCTGGAAGGCGCTCCACTGTTCCTGCGCGGGATAGTCATACAGCGGCGTTGACGGCCAGGTCTGATCAACCAGTTCGCTGCCTTCATCGCTGGCGATCAGGAATCCGCCGGGAGCGGGGCTATTCAGCGACTGGGCGGCACGCGCGGTCTCGCGAGAAATAAACGGCGCCGTTGAGGTCGTGACCAGATTTTCCAGCGACTCTGCGCTTACGGGGCGTAGCAGCACGTTGACGCCGTCCAGTTTGCCGGCGTTCGCGCGTTTCACCAGCGCGTTCCAGTCCTTACTGTTACCGAGATTAACCAGCGCATTTTTCAGACGCACGCACTCGTCTTCCGCCGCGCACAAATCAGCGGTTTTCAGAACAATATCGCCAAAGTCATCTAATAATACCATGCCCGATTTTTGGATCGCGGAGCGTAAAGATGCGCTTACGCGCGAGTCGTCTTCGGGTTTTGGATGGAGCTGACGATTTACCGCCTGGCTTAGCGCCATCGCTTTATTCACCAGGTCTGATTCCGGCAGCGGTAGCGCAGGCGCGTCATTCCAGATGATTTGCGAGCAATCGAACGGCATAAACGGTGAGTTAGACTGGCCGCTCCAGGTCGCGCCGGAATGAATATTACACATTCCTTTACCGCTCAGGTGCAGCGTATCGCCCACCCGCACGCCAGCTTTTTCAAGCTGTTTTACCGTTGTCGCTTCAATGGTTTGCGCGCCTTTCATCCACGATAGCGTGAACTTGATTGGCATATCCAGCGGGATCCAGAACAGCAGCATAAACAACACCAGCAGCGAACCGATAGCAATAACAGTGCTGCGTAACCAGTGCTGCAACGGGAAGTTTTTCACTTCATCATGCAGGGATAAAAACCGGCCCTGGCGCGCGACATGGCGATCAAGGTAAATATCAATATCCGTTTGTTGCCCAAGATCCTGCGTAATGTAGGGTTGCCAGTGGGCAGGGTAAATAAGGTCGATGATGCCCAGCGAAATATTGTTAATCTGCTCCTGATTATTCTCCCCAAACAGTCCCCAGCGGCGGGGCGTTCCCCGCAGACAGTGAATTTCCCGCAGCGCGCTTTTCGACGGCGGCGCAAAAAGCCCCCAAAGTCCGGCTGCCAGCAGCAGGATCGCGCCGCCTATCATCCACGGTACAAAAACGTCTGGCGTTATCAGGCAGAAAAAGAATAACAAAAAGGAGGCGACGATTAACAACGCTTCGCGCAAGCCAGCCGGGCGGCTGAGCGCATATTCTTCGTGGGTCTCCTGACGGATATTCAACAGCTCAATCTGCTCGCTCTCTTCGCCGCGAATCGACGCCTGCGTAGAGGCGGTATTCTGTAGCGCGTAGCCGCGCGACTCTTGCATATACTCTTGCAGCGTATGGCCGTTTAAAGAGATCACCAGCGGCAGCGTATCCGTGAGGATCAGCTCAACGTTGTTTTCATCATTGATGTACTGTTCCCAGAAAGGCGGCAGATGGACTTCGACGGAGTCGAGGTAGTAGCGCCATTTATTAGGATCGTCAGTGGTAATGCCGTAGCGGGTGATGGAGTGGGTTAGTATCACGACACTGTTGCTTTCCGCGTTCAGCGTCAGCGAGATGGGCGCAGCACTGGCGCCTGTCGGCCCCGGAACTTGCTGGATCTGGCTAAGGTTATCGAGATAGTTTTCTACCGCGCTGCGCTCTTCGGGCAACAGTTTACGCGTTTGCGCGTCCTGAAAGGCGCTGATCCACGGTAAGCTCCCTCGTCTGGACTTTACCCGGAACCGCCATATTGCCAGTAGAGAGCAGGCCAGCAAAGCAGCTATAAAAATCAGAATGGTGCTCATGCTTTCCCCATCTTACTAAGTCTGTCAGGCGTGGTCAGTCGCACCCTGTCCAATAAACATTTTTCTGTGGTTGGCTATCGGCAAGCGTGGAGTTGAACTTGAGCATTGTAAAGCGCATCCCAGTGAAGGCAAATCATAGCAATACCACCAAAAACGGAATATCAGCAAATTCCTGGAGTTATTTCAACCTATTGACTTTTAATTTGAAATAAGAATTAATTTTTATTACGTTACATAAATGTAAATAAACGGCAATTCGCATTGCCGAAACCGTGCGGTATGTCGCACAATGACCACAGATTACACTGCAAAGATTCTCACAATGAGCAAATCATTACAAAAACCCACCATTCTGAAAGTGGAAACCGTCGCACAATCCCGACTGTTTAACGTAGAAAGCGTGGATCTGGAGTTCAGCAACGGCGTGCGTCGCGTGTATGAACGTATGCGACCATCAACCCGTGAGGCGGTAATGATTGTGCCGATCGTTGATGAGCATCTGATTCTTATTCGTGAGTATGCGGTGGGAACCGAATCCTATGAGCTGGGCTTCTCGAAAGGATTGATCGACCCGGGCGAGACCGTTTTTGAAGCGGCGAACCGGGAGCTCAAAGAAGAGGTCGGGTTTGGCGCGCATAACCTGACCTTCTTAAAAAAACTCAGCATGGCGCCCTCTTATTTTTCCAGCAAAATGAATATCGTGGTGGCGGAAGATCTCTATCCGGAGTCGCTGGAAGGCGACGAGCCTGAGCCATTGCCGCAGGTACGCTGGCCGCTGGCGCATTTAATGGATCTGCTGGAAGACCCCGATTTTAACGAGGCCCGCAACGTCAGCGCGCTGTTTCTGGTACGCGAGTGGTTGAAAGCGCAGGGCCGAATTGCCTGATGGCGCGGCGTTGATCAAGCCAACGGAAAGTTTGTCTCCCCGTTCGCCGTCATCCGCTAAACACAATAAAAAAGGCGCCGGAGCGCCTTTTTTGATCAGAACAGTTCGTGTGTTTCACCATTATCAATAATGGTGGTTCCCACCTCGTGTACCGCCTGTTGTGTCGGCTGCGTGCCTTCGATGAAATACTCTTCACGGCTGTTACCGCCGCTCGCCAGTTGTCCGGTACTGCGGTCGATATTCACCGTGACGATGCCCGGCGGCGGCGTTAGCGGCTGTTCCGGCACGCCTTCCAGCACGGCTTTCATATAGGCGTCCCATGCAGGTTGCGCGCTCTTCGCGCCGCCCTCATAGCCGGAGATTTGATCTTTGATCGCGCCGGAAGCGGTGGTGCGGCCTAAATCACGGCGGTGATCGTCAAAGCCGATCCATACGGAAGTGACGACGCCAGGACCATAGCCGGAGAACCATGCGTCTTTCGAGCTGTTGGTCGTACCGGTTTTGCCGCCGATATCGCGACGTTTAAGGTCGCGCGCCGCACGCCAGCCGGTACCCATCCAGCCGGGTTCGCCAAAGATATTGGTGTTCAGCGCGCTTTTGATCAGAAACGCCAGCGGCGTATTGATCACATGCGGCGCGTATTCCTGCGTGCCGTTTTGCGCGACCAGCGCCTGGTTTGCCTGTTCCAGCTCAGGCATCGGTACGGCGCTGTTTTGCTGCTCTTGCGAAACCGCGACCTCTTCCACATTGGTGTTTTCCAGCACGTCAGATTTCTGCGTATTGCCGTAAATGACCGGGATATCGCACTCCGGGCAGGCGATTTTCGGTTTCGCTTCGAAGATCACGCCGCCCTGATCGTTCTCAATCTTGCTGATGAAATACGGGTCGATCAGGAAACCGCCGTTCGCCATCACCGCATAACCGCGCGCAACCTGCATCGGCGTGAAGGAGGCGGAGCCCAGCGCCAGCGATTCGGTATGCACGATATTCTGCGCCGGGAAGCCGAAGCGTTGCAAATACTCCGCCGCATAGTCGACGCCCATGGCGCGCATGGCGCGTACCATCACCACGTTTTTCGACTGCCCCAGCCCCTGGCGTAAACGAATCGGTCCGGCGTACTGCGGCGGGGAGTTTTTCGGACGCCAGTCTGAACCTGCCCCGGCGTCCCAGCGGGAAATCGGCACATCGTTGAGCATACTGGCGAGCGTCAGCCCTTTATCCATTGCGGCGGTGTAGAGGAACGGTTTGATGTTCGACCCCACCTGACGCAAAGCTTGCGTCGCGCGGTTAAATTTACTCTGATTAAAATCGAAACCGCCGACCAGCGCCAGTACCGCGCCTGTTTGCGGGTTAAGCGAAACCAGCGCGGAGTTCACTTCCGGTACCTGCGCCAGCCACCAGTCGTTATCCACCTGACGAACCCAGATTTGCTGACCTGTCTGGACGACATCGGTAACTTTACGCGGCGTCGGCCCCTGCTGCGTATCCGAGCGGTAAGGCCGCGCCCAACGCATTCCTTCCATATGTAGCGAAACGGACGTACCGTCGGCAAGCGCAGCGGTCGCCTCTTGCGGATTAGCGCTGGTGACCACGGCGGGAAGCAGCGGTCCGTAGGTCGGCAACGCTTTCAACGTATCGGTAATTTTTTTACTGTCCCACGCTGTTTCGCCCACTTTCCATAGCACATTCGCCGGGCCGCGATAACCGTGGCGCATGTCATAGTCCAGCACGTTATTACGCACCGCCTGTTGCGCGGCCTGCTGCACTTTGCGGGTGATGGTCGTGTAAATACGATAACCATCTTCGTAAGCGCTTTCGCCATAACGGTTATACATTTCCTGGCGCACCATTTCCGACAGATAAGGCGCGGAGAAGGCGATTTCCGGCGCGTGATAATTTGCGTCGATAGGTTCGCTACGGGCCTGATCGTACTGCGCCTGAGTGATATATCCCTCGCTTAACATTCGCGAAAGCACTACGTTACGGCGCGCTATCGCCCGATCCATCGAGTAGAGCGGGTTAAAGGTAGAAGGCGCTTTCGGTAGCCCGGCGATAACCGCCATTTCGCTTAGACTAAGCTGGTCGACCGTCTTACCAAAGTAGACCTGTGCCGCCGCGCCAACGCCATAGGCGCGGTAGCCGAGATAGATCTTGTTCAGATAGAGTTCGAGGATCTCATTTTTATTCAGCAACTGCTCAATACGAATCGCCAGAAACGCTTCCTTGATCTTGCGCATCAGCGTGCGTTCGGGGCTAAGGAAGAAGTTTCGCGCCAGTTGCTGGGTAATGGTACTTGCTCCCTGCGATGCGTGACCGGAGAAGAGCGCGACGCTGGCCGCACGGAAAATACCTACCGGGTCAATGCCGTGATGCTCATAAAAGCGGCTATCTTCGGTGGCGATAAAGGCGTTGATCATTTCCGGCGGAATTTGATCGAGCGTAACGGGAATACGACGTTTTTCGCCATATTGCGCGATAAGTTCGCCATCCGCGCTGTAAACCTGCATCGGAATTTGCAAACGCACATCTTTCAATGTCGCGACGTCAGGTAGCTGTGGCTCAATATAGCGATAAAGGCCATAAATCGAGCCTGCTCCCAGCAGGATGCAACATACTGCAAGGATCAATAAATACTTTACGAACTTCACTGGAGATTTCCCATTTAGTGTCATTTGGGCAGTTTATAAACAAACGCGCGGTAGTATAAAGGCAAGCCAGACGCATTGATATACCCGTTAACGCGACGGGTGATAAGGAGATCGACCGTTATGGCTTTTAAAACCTGGCAAATAGGATTGCATATTCAGCAGCATGAAGCGCTGGCCATCGCCGTTATTCACGGCGCATCGGGCTGGTCTCTGCAACGTTGGTGGCGACTGCCGCTGATGAACGCCTCCACGGCAGAGGGTACGATTCCTGACCCGCAATCGCTGGCTCACGTACTGCGACCCTGGAGCCGCGAGCTGCCGCTACGTCACCGTATTTATCTCTCTTTTCCCGCAAATCGGACATTGCAACGCGCTTTTCCACATCCGCCGATGCGTCTGCGGGAACGTGAGCAAGTCGCATGGCTTTCACAAACGATGGCGCGTGAGCTGGATATGGATCCGGACTTATTGCGTTTCGACTTTCAGGACGATGCGCTAAGCCCTGCGTTCAACGTTACCGCCGTGCAAAGCAAAGAAATTTCAGAGCTGTTAACGCTGGCGCAAACGCTCAATGTGCGCATCGCTGCTGTAACGCCCGATGCCTGCGCGTTACAGCGCTTGCTGCCGTTTATACCTTCGGGGCGGCAATGTCTGGTCTGGCGCGATGAGAGCCAGTGGCTGTGGGCGACGCGCTATGCGTGGGGACGTAAATCGGCGCGAGAGGCGATGACGCTGCATGACCTTGCCGCGACGTTATCCGTCGTGCCGGAACATATTTCGTTATGCGCCGAAGGCGAATTCGACCCCTGGCACGCCGTTACCGTCCGCCAACCGCCGGTTCCGCCGGACGGTTATCGCTTTGCGATTGCGCTGGGTTTAGCCATGGGGGAGATACGCTGATGGCGCATTCTGTCAATTTGCTCCCCTGGCGGCGCCAACATTACGTAGCGCGTCTGCGGCTGTGGTGCGTGGTATGGGGCGCGTCCCTGCTGCTGATAGCAAGCCTCGCGACGATCGCCCGGTTGGTTTTTTGGCAGGAGGGGAGGATTAACGAGCTGCTACTGACGACGGAAAACGGACGCACGACGGCGCTTGCGGCGAACATACCGCAGTTGCAGCAGCGTCAGCGGCAGCAACAGGCGCGATTACAACGTCAGGCGCAGCGTGAACTGACGCAAGCCTGGCAATCTATCTTGACTGACCTTGCCAACCTGTTGCCAGAGCAGGCATGGCTGACAAGCCTCAATTATCAGCAAGAGACGCTAGAGCTGGAAGGGCTGGCGAGAACGTTTGACGCCCTGCTCACGCTTGAGACATCACTTCGTCACTATGTCAGTTTTCCGCTAAACCGCACGGGCGCCACGCGGCAGGATGCGCAAGGGCGCTGGCAGTTCCATTATCAGTTAACGAGGAGCGCCGCCCGTGAACGCGCTCTTTGATATCTGGTACGGGATGTCGCGCCGTGGTCGGGTTTTTTATTGGTGTGCAGGCGTGCTGTGCCTGACGCTGACGGTTGCGTTATCTGTGGGCTATCCCGGCTGGAAAACGTTGGATACGCAACAAACGCGGTTAAGCCAGCAGCGCGAGGCCGCCCGGCAACAGTGGCGTCATCTGCGCCGTCTGAGCGTCGCGGCTGAACCGCTTTTCGGGCGCACAGTGGAAAATCCGCGTCCTTTTTCGCCGTTAGATTTCCAGGCGCCTCCCCTGCGTTTGCTGCACTGGCAGCCATCGGCGCAGGGGGGAGAAATGGCGCTGAAAACGTCCTGGGATGCGGTGCCGTCGCTGTTTGTCCGGTTGGCCGAAAGCGAGATGAGCGTAAGTCGGTTTTCATTGCGTAAAGAGGGGGCGGAATTATTGATGACGCTGCAACTGGAGCGCCTGGCGAATGAAGGCTAGCCGCAGTGTATTGCTCTGTTTTTGTTTGCTGATGTTGACAGGAATGCGCGATCCCTTCCGCCCGCCGGAAGATCGCTGCCGGATAGCGGAACTCTCGCAGTGGCGGTATCAGGGCGCGGTGCGTAAAGGCGAGCGATGGACAGGCATTCTTAAAGACAGTCAGCAAAAATGGCGACGAGTGGAAGAAGGGCAGACGCTGGAAAACGGTTGGACGATTGTCCGCCTGACGGCGGAAACCTTAACGTTAACGACCGGTAAAAATTGTGCGCCGCCGCAGTGGCGGTGGCTACGTCAGGGAGCGGACAATGAAGCGATGGATAGCCATAATACTGATAGCCTTGATGCCCGCCGCGCAGGCGGGAAAAGCGGCGAAAGTGACGCTGGTGGTTGATGACGTCCCTGTGGTGCAGGTTTTGCAGACTTTAGCCGAGCAGGAGCGGCAGAATCTGGTGGTGTCGCCGGACGTCAGCGGGACATTATCGCTACATCTGACGGATGTGCCGTGGAAACAGGCGCTACAGACGGTGGTCAATAGCGCGGGGCTGGTGCTACGTCAGGAGGGGAATATTCTCCATGTTCATTCACAGGCCTGGCAGAAAGAACACAGTGCGCGGCAGGATGCCGAGCGGTTAAGGTTTCAGGCTAATTTACCGCTGGAAAACCGCAGCATTAGCCTGCAATACGCCGATGCCGGCGAACTGGCGAAAGCGGGCGAGAAACTCCTGAGCGCGAAGGGAACCATCATGGTAGATAAGCGCACCAACCGCCTGCTGTTGCGCGATAACCGCGCGGCCTTGGCGGAGCTGGAAAAATGGGTATCGCAAATGGATCTGCCGGTGGCGCAGGTGGAGCTGGCGGCGCATATCGTTACCATTAACGAAAAGAGTCTACGGGAACTGGGCGTAAAGTGGACGCTGGCTGACGCGACGCAAGCGGGCTCGGTGGGTGACGTGACGACGCTTTCCAGTGATTTATCTGTCGCCGCCGCCACCTCACGCGTCGGGTTTAACATCGGGCGCATTAACGGACGCTTGCTGGATCTGGAGCTGTCAGCGCTGGAACAAAAGCAGCTGTTGGATATTATCGCCAGCCCCCGGCTGCTGGCTTCGCATCTACAGCCAGCCAGTATCAAGCAAGGCAGCGAAATTCCTTATCAGGTTTCCAGCGGCGAAAGCGGCGCGACCTCCGTGGAATTTAAAGAAGCGGTACTGGGAATGGAGGTGACGCCCACCGTTTTGCAAAAAGGGCGCATCCGCCTGAAGTTACATATCAGCCAGAATGTTCCCGGTCAGGTACTACAACAGGCTGACGGCGAAGTGCTGGCGATAGATAAACAGGAAATTGAAACGCAGGTAGAGGTAAAAAGCGGCGAGACGCTGGCGCTGGGCGGTATTTTTTCGCGAAAAAATAAATCGGGTAGCGATAGCGTGCCGCTGTTGGGGGATATTCCCTGGCTTGGTCAGCTCTTCCGCCATGACGGTAAAGAGGACGAGCGACGCGAATTAGTGGTGTTTATCACCCCCAGACTGGTGGCGACAGAATAATTTATGCATAAAAAAGCGCTGTTTTTGCACTGAACGCATCTGCGGGATTTGACGTGCGGATGTATTTAGCATACAAGGAGTACCGATTTGAGAGTCGTGCTTTTCGTTGCTTACGCATTGATTAATGCGCTTT